>NZ_JAAOCA010000039.1 GCF_014694385.1 Pseudomonas typographi
GCCACGGCTCTTAAGCACGGCGCGCCTGACTGGTTCGATAGTGAGGAAAATATCGCTGAGCACACAACGATAAAGCGGATTGACGCAGCCATCGCCAAAGCCACCACCTAACCCCGACCGCCGCCCCGGGCGGCCTGGAGAACGACATGAACACAACTTTTTTGCTTATGGCCCAGTACGATGGGCAGGCTATCATCCCGCTCGAGCGGGTATGCACCGATTACTTCAGCCACCTCACGCCGGAAAAGATGAAGGCAAAGGTGGCTGCGGGGGAGATAGACTTGCCGCTCGTGCGCATGGAGGGCAGCCAGAAGGCTGCGCGCGGGGTGCATTTGAACGACTTGGCCGCATACTTGGATGCCCAGCACCTCAAGGCCAAGACAGAGCATGAAAAGCTAATGGGAAGGCGCCTCAAGCGCGTTTCCTGACCCCTACCGGGCCCCGATCGTGGGGCCCGTTATGATCTTCTGTATCCATTCCCACCCCGCATAGCGGTCCCCCTTCCCTCTCAGGTGCGTGTATCTGCGCATCGAGTTCCAATCCCTGTGGCCTGACACCGACGCCACCTGCGGGATATCCCACCCCAATTCAAATAGCCGACTCACTCCATCGTGTCGCAGATCATGGAAATGCAAGTCCTTGATTTCCAGGAAGTGGCACGCCCGAGTAAAGGCAGTGCCAATGGTTCTAGATTTGTAAGGGAAGACGAATTCCCCCGCACGGGGCATCGACATCATGATGGCCCAGGCCTCATCAGGCACATGGCACCAGACGTCATTGCCCCATTTCTGGCCAGGGTTTTTCATGTCTTTGATCAGCACGGCCTGGCGCTCAGGGTTGATAGCGTCCCAGCGAATGCGGGTTATCTCCTCCTGCCGGCGGGTGGAGAACAGCGCGAAGGCCACCACTCTAACCATGTCGGTCTGCTGCCGCCGCCTGTCGCGCATATCGGCGAAATACCCAAGAATGCTTTCCAGCTCTTTCAGCGTTGGTCGGCGATCACGCTCCTTGCTACTCGCAACAGCCCCCATTTTCTTTAGAACGCGCCGCGCATGAGCCATTGCGGTTTCGTCGACATCATAGCCCCAGGCTGGTTTTGCTACGGAAAGAACAGCACCCAGGTGGGCCAGGTCGTTCCCCACAGTCTGAGCCTGCACCCCGTCCTTCTGCATGCGCTCGTTGGCATACTCGACGATATGCTGGCTAGTGAGCTGAGAGTCTTCCAGGGCCCCCAGGGGCGTCTTGCCGATGGCTGTGAGGGTGGCGCGCTTGGTCTTGCCCAGAGGGCGTATTTTCTCGTACTCCGCGAGATACCGCTCGATCATGCTCTTGATCGTCACGCCCTTGCGGCTGGCCTTCTCCAGGGCTCCAGGTGCAGCCAGTTCAGCTTCGCGCTTTTTGATCCAAGCCTGGGCGGTGGTCTTGCGGTCGAAGGTCTGCGATTCCTGATAAACTGTTGCGCCCTGCTTCATGATGCGGATCTGCGCGGTATACCCGGCCGATCCGTCCTTGCGCTTGCGAGTGGTGATGCTGCCCATCGTTTTTGCTACATGAGGTGAAGGGCTTGCTACAATGTAGCAACGAGCAACGGAAAACAAGGTTGAATGAGCAAAAACAATGGTGAACGGGGGATTGTCGAAAACCAATGAATCAGCAGTCAGGACGGGCAAATCAAGCAGATTCGGTATCTAGGAGATTTTCCGTTGCGCCCATGATGGATTGGACAGACCACCATTGCCGGTACTTCCACCGGCAACTCTCGCAACGTGCCCTGCTGTACACCGAGATGGTCACCACCGGGGCCTTGCTCAACGGCGATGCTGGCCGGTGGCTGCGTTATCACGAAGCGGAACACCCCGTAGCCTTGCAGTTGGGCGGCAGTGTGCCCGCAGAGCTGGCCGCGTGCGCACGGCTGGCCGAGCAGGCCGGTTACGATGAGGTGAATCTCAATGTAGGTTGCCCCAGCGACCGGGTGCAGAACAACCTGATCGGCGCCTGCCTGATGGGCCATCCGGCGCTGGTCGCCGATTGCGTGAAGGCGATGCGCGATACGGTCAGCATCCCGGTCACGGTCAAGCACCGCATCGGCATCAACGGGCGCGACAGTTACGAACAGTTGTGCGATTTTGTCGGCCAGGTACGTGATGCAGGTTGCCACAGCTTCACCGTGCACGCGCGCATCGCTATCCTCGAAGGCCTGTCGCCGAAGGAGAACCGCGAGGTGCCCCCGCTGCGCTACGAGGTGGCGGCGCGGTTGAAGGGCGATTTTCCTGATCTTGAACTGGTGCTCAACGGCGGCATCAAAACCTTGAGTGATTGCCTGGCGCACCTGGCAACGTTCGACGGGGTGATGCTTGGCCGCGAGGCCTACCACAACCCCTACTTGCTGGCCGAAGTGGACGCCGCGCTATTCGGTGGCCAGGGGCCGGCGATAACGCGTTATGGTGCGCTACTGGCTATGCGACCGTATATCGAGGCACACCTGCGCGAGGGTGGTTCGATGCACCATGTGACGCGCCACATGCTGGGCCTTGCCCAGGGTTTTCCAGGCGCGCGCAAATTCCGCCAGTTGCTCTCGGTAGACGTACACAAAACGGCCACGCCGTTGGCACTATACGACCAAGCGGCGGCGCTGCTGCACGGCCGCTAGCGGGTAGGCCAGCGCCATACCGTCGGAACCTCGCCGTGGTGCTGAACTCCAACGCCATATCGCTTTAAGGTAGCGCCGCACCGCCCCATTAAGGGGCGGGGGGTGCTAAGTTAATGTCGCTATTTCAACAGGACAGAGAACACTCATGACTTCCAAGCTGGAACAACTCAAGCAATTCACGACAGTCGTGGCCGATACCGGCGATGTGGATGCAATCAAGCGCCTCAAGCCCCAAGACGCCACCACCAACCCCTCGCTGCTGCTCAAGGCTGCATCCCTGCCAGGCTATGCCGCGCTGCTCAAAAAAGTGATCGGTGAGTCCGGTGGCAATGTACAAGTCGCCGGGGACGCCCTGAACGTGGCGGTCGGCAGCGAAATCCTCAAAGCCATCCCGGGCCGTATTTCCACGGAAGTCGACGCGCGATTGTCGTTCGACACCTCGGCCATGTTGAAAAAGGCCAACCACCTGATCGAACTGTACGAAAAGCACGGTGTGAGCCGTGATCGGGTGCTGATCAAGCTGGCCTCTACCTGGGAAGGCATCCGCGCGGCCGAGCAGCTCGAGCGTGATGGCATCCAGTGCAATCTCACCCTGTTGTTCTCTTTCGCCCAGGCCGCGGCCTGCGCCGATGCAGGGGTGTTTCTGATCTCGCCGTTCGTAGGCCGTATCTACGACTGGTACAAAAAAGCCAATAACACCGACTATACCGGCGCCGAAGACCCGGGCGTGCAGTCGGTCACGCGCATCTACGATTACTACAAAACCAATGGCTACAAAACCGTAGTAATGGGCGCAAGCTTCCGTAACACAAGCCAGATCGAACACCTGGCCGGCTGCGACCGCTTGACCATCAGCCCTGACCTGCTCGATAAGCTGGCCAGCGACGAAGGCCCCTTGCAGCGCGTGCTCAAGCCCAACACCAACGGCGAAGCCAAGCTGGCGCTGGATGAACCTAAATTCCGTTGGCTGAGCAACGAAGACGCCATGGCCACCGAGAAACTCGCCGAAGGCATTCGGCAGTTCGCCCGCGACCAGGAGAAGCTCGAGAAGCTGATCGGTGAATACAAAGGCTGATAAAACGCCCCCGCATGCAAAAGGGCGACCGCAGGGTCGCCCTTTTTGCGTGGAGCTTGCCACGTTTCATACCTTGCCTGCGTAACCGTCGCGGCGCGCAGAGCAGCCGCTCGGCTGGGTACCACCCAGCCCGTCCTAATCCTTTGGCCGGCCGCGCCGCGGACCCCACCAGGCCCGCCTAGCTGCGCTCCAGCGCATTCACCAGGTCGTGAAACGCCTCACGGTTAGAGTCGTTCAGGCCCATGAGGATCTTGTGCGCTTCCAACACCTTGGATTTGACCACGTCTTCATCCTGGTCCTGCGATGGCAGGTCGGTCAGGCATTCTGGGCAAGGAATCGGCGTTTCGACGATATTGAATACCTGATCGAAGCCCATCGACTGCAACAGCCGCGTGATGTCTTCATGGGTCGTCACCACGGTCGGCAGCAGCCCGACCTTTTGCCGCGACAGAATCGAGAGTTTGGCCAGCAACCCCAGCGTGGTGCTGTCGATGCTACGGGTTTCGGTCAAATCGATGATGATGGCCGAGAAATCCAGGGCGCAGAAGATTTTCTCGATCGTGGCATCCAGCGCCGAGCACAGCGTCAAGCGCACTTCGCCCACAAATTTCAGCACAAAGGTGCCGCCTTGCTCAGCGAACTGGATTCTACCGGTACTCATTCAAAATTCCTGCTTAGCACCATGAGAGCGATATCATCCGGCATCTCACCCAAGGTGGCCAATCCAAACTGTTGGCGCAAGCCATCCAGGCTACCGCCTGCTGCCTCGATGATGTGAGGCAAGGCAGCTTCTTTGTCTTTGAGTGTTTCACCTGGCAAAAGGTCCAGGATGCCATCTGAGAACAGGGTCAAACTGAAACGCTCAGGTAACTCCAGCACGTGGTCGTGGTAGCTGGCTTCGTCGAACAGCCCTACCGGCAAACCGCGCCCTTCGAGGTAGCGACCGCTGCCACCAGTGTATAGCACCGGAAGCGGCAAATGGCCACCAATGCTGTAGGTGAGGACGCCGCGCTGCTGGTCGATGACCCCGCCCACCATGGTCACGTGCTTGCCCAGCCGGCAGTTGAGCAGGCCGCGATTGATATGCGCCAACACCTGGGACGGTTTGAATTCAGGCAGGGCACCGTTGCGCTTGGACTCGAACATCAGCCGGGTGGTCATGAACTTGAGCAGCACTGTGACGAACGCCGACGAGGCACCATGGCCGGAAACGTCAGCCAAGTAGAACGCCAAGCGATGCTCGTCGACGCGGAAGCAATCGACGAAATCCCCCGACAGATACAGCGAGGGGATAATCTGGTGCTCAAAGCGGAAACCGTCGGTCACCCATGGGCTGACCGGCAACATGTTCATTTGAACCTGGCGGCCAGCGTTCTGGTCTTCCTGCAACAAATGCAGGCTCGCCTCCAACTCGCGGTTGGCAGCCTCGAGCTTTTCCCGGTAACGCAGGTTTTCGCGCACCAGCCGCGAGCGGTCGAGGGCACGGGCCACCGAATGTTCAAGTACGGCCAGGTCTTCGAGCGGCTTGATCAGGTAATCCGCGGCGCCCAGGCGCAAGGCTTCGACCGCATCGGCCATCACGCCCGCGCCGGAAACTACGATCACCGGCGTATCGTAAGCGCCTTCATTGACCTTGCGAATCAGCTCCAAGCCGCCCAGTTGTGGCATGCGTAGGTCGCATACGATCAGGTCGGGTTTTTCCCGTTCGAATACCGCCAAGCCCTGCACGCCATTATTGGCCTGCAGCACACGAAAGCCGCTGTCTTCTAGATAAGCAGCAATGCTCGCGCGAACGACTTCGTCATCGTCGATCAGGAGCAGCGTTGCACTGGTGTTCGGCATGTGGGCAAACGGCGCCAGAAATTGGTTGGCATAAGGAAGGCTCGGCCGGGGCAGAACTCACTTACTGGATTCACTTCTGACACCCTGGCGATGTTCCAGGCCAGCAAGCCTGGGCGCGCGTTGCAGAGGTGCCCTATAAGGCGCAGACGGTACTCCCATCCGCTTGCCGTTTCAAGCATGCGCCGATGGTCGCGGCGCGACTTTACAGGCTAAATCGCTGGGCGTTATAAGAAACCTGAGTACCGTGCAGCACTTACATAATCAAGGGATGAACCTAATGAATCGACTCGACTACAGTGAAAAACGCGATTTCATCCGTATGAGCATAGGCGCCAAGATCACTGTGCGAGCGCAAGGCGCCAACCTGGACGGCACCTGCCACGACCTCTCCAGCAGCGGTATGCAGATAGAAGCACCCAGCAAACTGCGCGTAGGCGAGCAGATCGATGTCACCGTACCATCCCATCACCCCACGGTCGCGGATCTCGAAGCGCGCTGCGAGGTGGTACGGATTGAAGCGGCGCCGAACGACGCCCAGTTGCTCGGCTTGAGAATCATCGAAATGGACGGCATCAAGATCGGTTGAGGCCGCCCTGGGCGATCAGAAATCGTCTTCGACTTGGCCATCCTTGACCTTGAATTCCCGGTTCTGCAGGTAGGCATTGCGCAAGAATGTGTATTTGTCGCCACGGATCAGCTTCTCGGCCGACAGCAGATTGGCCCGGGTATCGACCATGTTCAGCCCGAAAACCGTGTTGCGCGTGGGCACATGGTCGACGTAGCGGTAGGGGTAGGTATAGGTATCCGGGTACTTGGCCACGGCGTCGCGCACGGTGCTTGGGCCGAGCAGTGGCAACATCACGTACGGGCCGCTGGGCACGCCCCAATAGCCCAGCGTTTGGCCAAAGTCTTCGTCGCTGCGCTGCAAGCCCATGCGCGTGCCGACATCGAAGAACCCGAGCACGCCGAAGGTGGTGTTGAAGATCAGCCGCGCCACGTCCTTGCCCGCCGCTGCTGGCTTGGCCTGCAGCACATTGTTGGCCAGGTTGGTCACATCGCCAAGGTTGTTGAACACGTTGTGCACGCCGTCTTGCAGAAACTGCGGCGTTACATACTGGTAGCCCTTCGCAATCGGCTTGAGCGTGTAGGTGTCGAGCGTATCGTTGAAGCGGAACACTGCACGGTTCACGCTTTCCCAGGGGTCGTCCTCGGCGGCCTGCGCAGCCAGCGGCGCCAACGCCAAGCTCAACGCCAAGCAAGTGAGGGGGCCGAAACGGCGCGCTTGGATGTGGCGCATCGGGTGTTTCCTCCAATGGTCGAATATCTTCAAAATTTGTCTAAAAACGCCCTAGTATAAGGAACACGCGCCGTAATACCACAAGCGTTGCGCTCTGCGCCCCAGAACCTTTACCCTTGCCGCCTGGTCAATGGAAGCGCCCGCTTTTGAAGGAGAACCTAATGCCTGTGCGCGAACTCGAAGAACAACTGACCGCCTTGCGCGATCAACTCGATAAAGAACCACCACTGTCGCTGGAAGAACGCGATAAGCTTGAGCAATTAATGCAGCAAATTGGCGCGCGCATCAAGGTGGAAGACGCAACACAGCAGCCCGACAGCCTGAGCGACGGGCTAACACTTGCCGTAGAGCGCCTGGAAGTGGAATACCCAAAGGTAGCGAGCGTGCTGCGCGACATCGTGCAAAAACTGGGTAGCATGGGCGTCTGACCCCCGTCCGCACCACTACTGGCGGGCAAACCGCCGGTTGGCCCACGTAAGCGCCTGGGTGCTGCGGTAGGGGTTGATGTCCAGGCCGCCACGGCGCACATAGCGCGCATATACGGTCAAGCGCTCGGGCGCCAATAACCTGAGCAGGTCCAGGAACATACGCTCCACGCACTGCTCATGGAAATCCGAATGCTGGCGAAAACTCACCACATAGGCGAGAAAACTCGCGTGGTCCAGCGCCTTGCCGTGGTAGTCCACCACCACCGTACCCCAATCAGGCTGGCCAGTCACCGGGCAATTCGACTTCAGCAAATGGCTGTGAAGCACCTCGGCCACCTGGCCTTGGCCACAGCGCAACTGCTCGGCGCTGGGGTGCTGGTACACATTCAAATGCACATCCAGGTCATCGATACAGGTTCCCGGCACCGCTTCGAGGCCTTCGGCCTGGGCCTGTGGCAAGGTCTTGAGCAGCACGTGCACCGGTTTGCCGGCGGCCGCCGAAAGGTCGCGTTCAAGGCAGGCTTGCGCGGCGGCGAAGCTGGCGAAAACAGTTTGGTTAAGCGAGTTCAGGTACAGCTTGAACGATTTGGACTCGATGATATTGGGCGAGTCGGCCGCAATCCGGAACTCGCCAATGGCCACCACCGGCCTGCCGGTGGGCAGCAGCCAAGACAATTCGTAACAATTCCATATGTCCACGCCTTGGTAGGGCAGGCGATCGGCGACCAGGCCGAGTTCGGCCCACTTGTCGGCACGGGGTATCGGGAACAACAGGCCAGGGGTGTAAGCAGTAACGTATTCACTGGCCTTGCCCAGCGGGGAATGTTCGGCGGCAGGGTGCATGGCAAAACCTGGTAGATAATTTCCCGGCTATTGTACCTGCCTTTGTTTATGCCCGCGCTAAAATGGACACCTTGCCCGCCACCACAGGCCCACCATGAAACTGCTGCTCGTCGAAGACCAAGCCAAGACCGGCCACTACCTGCGCCAGGGGCTGAGTGAAGCCGGCTACGCAGTGGACTGGGCCGACCACGGCCTGAACGGCCAACACCTGGCCCTGGCCGGCGACTATGCGCTGGTGATCCTGGACGTGATGCTGCCAGGCCGTGACGGCTGGCAAATTCTCCAGGCGTTGCGCAGCGCGGGCCACGATACCCCGGTGCTGTTTCTCACCGCCCGCGACTCTGTGGCCGACCGTGTTCACGGCCTGGAGCTGGGTGCTGACGATTACCTGGTCAAACCCTTCGCCTTCGCCGAGTTGCTGGCCCGTGTACGCACCTTGCTACGCCGCAGCGCCAGCCCCAGCCTGGCCACAACGCTGGAGCTGGCCGGCCTGCGCCTCGACATGCTGCGCCGGCGCGCCGAGCGTGAAGGCCAGCGCATCGACCTCACTGCCCGCGAATTCGCCCTGCTCGAACTGTTATTAAGGCGGCAGGGCGAGGTGTTACCCAAATCGCTGATTGCCTCGCAAGTGTGGGACATGAACTTCGACAGCGACACCAACGTCATCGAAGTGGCCATCCGCCGCCTACGGGCGAAGGTCGATGACCCTCATCCGGCCAAGTTGATCCACACGGTGCGTGGCATGGGTTACGTGCTTGAAGCGCGGCCGGTATGAACATCAGCCTCAGTGGCCGTATCGGCCTGCTGTTCGCCGCCTGCACCGCGGTTGTCTCGCTGCTGGCGGGGGTGCTGTTCAACCGTGCCAGCGAAGCGCATTTTCTGGAACTGGACCAACAACTGCTGGGCAGCCGCCTTCAGGCGTTGCGTACCGTACTCGGTGGCGTGAACGACCGGGCAAGCCTGGCCGCGCATTTACCTGCGCTGCAAAGTGAGTTGGCTCATGAGTCGGACCTAGGTTTGCGTATCCTCGGCCCGGATGGCCAGCTCTGGTTCGACGACCGCCCTACCCTGCTCGGCAGCCCCGCGCCGCCCGGCCTGACCCGCCTGCAGGGCATTAGTGGGGATTTTCGAGTGTTGCGAACCCCACTGGCCGGCGGCCAGGGCCCACAGTTGGAGCTGCTGCTCGACATCACTCACCACCAGCACTTCCTGCAGCGCATGCAGCGGCTGATCTGGCTCACCGTCGGCCTGTCGGCGCTGGCCACCGCATTGCTGGGGGCCTGGGCGGCGCGGCGGGCCTTGGCCCCGCTGAGGCGAATGGGCGAGGTCGCGGCCAGCGTATCGGCCACGTCGCTGACCACCCGCCTGCCCGACCATGCGCTGCCGGCAGAGTTGGCGGAGGTAGCACATACCTTCAACGCCATGCTGGGCCGGCTCGATGATGCCTTCCAGCGGCTCACGGCATTTAGCGCAGACATCGCCCACGAACTGCGCACGCCGCTGACCAACCTGCTCACCCACACCCAGGTTACCCTGGCCCGCCCGCGCCCCCTTGAAGACTACCGCGAAGCACTGCACGGCAACCTCGAAGAGCTGCAGCGCCTGGCGCAACTGGTCAACGATATGCTGTTGCTGGCCAAGGCGGAGCATGGCTTGCTGATGCCAGGCCACGAAGCGCTGGACCTGGCCCAAGAGGTAGACGCTTTGCTCGAGTATTACCGGCTGTTGGCCGACGAGTCCGGCATCACGCTGGCCCAGCACGGCCATGCCAACGTGTATGCCGACCGCGGCATGCTGCGCCGCGCGTTGTCCAACGTGCTGGAGAACGCGCTGCGCTTCACCCCAGCGGGCGGCCAGGTCACGGTCAACCTGCAACAAACCGCGGAAGAAGTCCGGGCTGAGGTGCACAACACCGGGCCAGGTATTGCCCCCGCGCGCCTGGCTCGGCTATTCGACCGGTTTTACCGCGAAGCGCCGGCCCGCCCCGATGAACACGGCGCGCAGCACGCGGGCCTGGGTTTGGCGATCACCCGTTCGATCGTGCGTGCCCATGGCGGTGGTATCCACGCTGAGTCCGGCCAAGGCTGGGTGCGTTTGGTAATCCGCCTGCCGGCTCATTCGTAACGCAGGGCCTGCGCCGGTTGCACTTGCGCTGCGCGCCAAGCCGGGTAGAGGGTGGCGAGGAAACTCATCACCAAGCCGGCGCAGCAGATCATCGCCACGTCGCCCCACTGCAACTGCGAGGGCAGGTTGCTGATGAAGTACACATCGGAGGTGAAGATGTGTTGGCCACTGACGCGCTCCATCCAGCCGACGATCCGGCTCACGTTGAGTGCGGCGATCACCCCCAGCACGCCACCCGCCACTGTGCCGGCGATGCCGATCAGCGAGCCTTGCACCACGAAGATTCCAAGGATCTGCCCGGGCGTGGCCCCGAGCGTGCGTAGAATGGCAATGTCGGTGCCCTTGTCGTTCACCACCATCACCAGGGTGGCGATGATATTGAACGCCGCCACTGCCACTATCATCAGCAACAACAGGCCGATCATGGTTTTTTCCATTTTCATGGCACTGAACAAGCTGCCTTGGGTGTGGGTCCAGTCATCGGCGCGGTATTGCGGGCCCAAGCCCTGGGCAATGTCGCTGGCCACTTGCGGTGCCAGCCACAGGTCGCGAACTTTCAGGCGCACGCTCTGTACCTGGGTGGGCTGCCAGTGCTGTAGCTCGGCAGCATCCTGCACATTGATCAGCGCCAGGCTGCTGTCGAGCTCCGCCCCCACCTTGAAGATACCCACCACGGTCAAGCGTTGCAGGCGCGGGGTGATGCCACCCGGTGCCGTGCTGACCTCCGGCACGATAAGGGTGACTTTGTCGCCCGGTGCCAGGCGAAAGCGCCGGGCGGTGATTTCTCCGATCACCACGCCGAACTCACCCGGTTTGAGCGCCTGCAAGTCGCCGGCCTTGATGTGCGAGGCCACGATGGACACCTTGCCCTCCTGGGCCGGGTCCACCCCGCTTACCTGGATCGGCTGCATCGCCCCCTTGAACGAGAGCATGCCGTCAAGCTGGGTGAAGGGTACTGCGGCCTGCACTTCAGGGTTCTTCATGGCGGCTTCGGCCACCGGCCGCCAATCGTCCAGCGGCTGGGTAGCCCCTACCGTGGCGTGGGGCACCATGCCGAGAATGCGCTCGCTCATCTCATGCTGGAAACCATTCATGACCGACAGCACCACGATCATTGCGAGCACACCCAGGGCCAGGCCAATCATCGAGGTCAGCGAAATGAACGAGATGAAATGATTGCGCCGCTTGGCCCGCGTGTAGCGGCTGCCGATGAAGATCGCTAGGGGTCTGAACATGTAAGCCTCGAAATCAGAGCGGGACCAAGTGGCCTTCGTCAAGCGTCAGCGTGCGGTCCATCTGCCGGGCCAGGGCCTGGTCATGGGTTACCACCAGAAACGCGGTGTTCAGCGACTGGGAAAGCTCCAGCATCAGTTCTTGGATACCCTGTGCCGTGTGCTGGTCGAGGTTGCCGGTGGGCTCATCGAGCATCACCAGCCCCGGCCGGTTGACCAGTGCACGGGCGATTGCCACCCGTTGGCGCTCACCACCGGAAAGCTCGGCCGGCTTGTGCGACAGCCGGTGGCCCAAGCCTACCCGCTCCAGTAGCGCGCTGGCGCGGGCTTTGGCCTCGGCGATCGGCGCCTTGCCGATCAGCAATGGCATGCACACGTTTTCCAATGCGGTGAACTCGGCCAATAAGTGATGGAACTGGTACACGAAGCCCAGCGAACGGTTACGCAGCAGCCCACGGTCGCGCTCGTTAAGTGCCGACAGTTCCTGGCCGGCCAGCCAAACACTGCCATGGGTGGGCGTGTCCAGCCCGCCCAGCAGGTTGAGCAAGGTACTTTTGCCAGAGCCCGACGTGCCGACGATCGCTACCCGCTCACCCGCATACAGCTCCAACTGCAGGTTATGCAGCACCACCACCGATTCGGGGCCCTCCTCGTAGGATTTGCCCAGGTTGCGGCAACTCAGCACGGCTTTGTCGTTCATGCGTGGCTCACTCATAGCGAAGCGCCTCGGCCGGCTGCGTGCGCGCCGCGCGCCAGGCCGGGTACAGGGTGGCGAAGAAACTCAGGATCAACGCCGCGCCACACACGAGGTAAATGTCCTCGGCCATGACCTGCGACGGGATGTAATCGATGAAATACACGTCGGGGTTGAGGAATTTATGCCCGATCAGGTGTTCCAGCCCCGCGATGGCGCGGCTCACGTTCAGCGCGGCAAGGATGCCTAGCGCGGCACCGACGGCCACGCCCACCACGCCGATGACCGTACCCTGGACCATGAACACCCCCATGATCTGCCGCGGGGTCATGCCAAGGGTCCGCAAGATGGCGATGTCACCCCGTTTGTCGTTGACCACCATCACCAGCGTGGAAATGATGTTGAACGCGGCCACCGCCACAATCAGCAGCAATAGCAGGCCAATCATGTTTTTTTCCATGCGGATAGCCTGGTAAAGATTGCCGTGGGTGCGGGTCCAATCGCGGGCGTAGTAGTTATCACCTAACTGCTGGGCCAGTTGCCAGGCCAGGCGTGGGGCCTGGAACAAATCGTCGAACTTCAGCCGAATGCCCTGCACCTGGCCGGGCTTCCAGCGATGCAGGCGGCCAAGGTCTTCCAGGTTGGTGATGCCCAGGTAGCCATCGATTTCGCCGGCGCCCACGTGAAACACGCCCGTCACGGTAAACCGCTTCATGCGTGGAAACACCCCGGCTGGCGTTACCGCGACCTCGGGCGCGACGAAGGTGACCTTGTCACCCACCTTCACCCCCAATTTACTGGCGGCCTTGTCGCCGATCATGATGCCGAACTGCCCCGGGGCGAGGTCAGCGAGTTTACCTTCGCGAATAAAGGCGTCGATGATCGAAACCTTATCTTCACGGGCAGGCTCTATACCGTTGAGCAAAACCTTTTGCACCTGCCCATCGTGGGTCAACAGGCCTTGCATCTGGGTGAACGGCGCCACCGCAGCGACCCCCGGGGTGGCTTGGGCCTTGGCTGCCAGGGCCTGCCAATCGTCGATTGGCGTTGGCGACTCGATGGTCGCATGGGGCACCATGCCCAGCACCCGGTTGCGCATTTCGCGGTCGAAACCGTTCATCACAGACAGCACCACGATCATTACCACGACCCCCAGGGCCAGGCCGATCATGGACGTTAGGGAAATGAAGGAAACGAAGTGGTTACGGCGTTTGGCGCGGGTATAACGTGCGCCGATGTATACGAAAAGAGGTCTGAACATGTAAGGGGCTTGTTCGCAATGGATTGGATCGCCCGTGTGGCGGAGCTGCCCGTGCAACCTTACACTCGGACCATCACTGCCAGATTGGGTTCGCCATGCTGACGACAGACGACGCGGAACGCCGCGAATACTATCGTATCAACGATCGTATCGCACTTGAAATCACCCCGTTGGCCCCAGGTTTCACCGAGGCTGAAAACACCGCCGCCGCCAGCTTGTTCGGCTTGCTCAGTGAACTGCACCTCTCGGATTTCGAATCGCAACACTTGCTGCGCCAGGTGGGCGACGCCAACCGGGCATTGGCCGCTTTGCTACGCGCACAGAACAAACGCATCGAGTTGCTGACGCAAGTGATGGCGCAATCGATACTGGGCAGCATCGGCGAGCCACAACCGGTGGTGCTGTCGGAGGCGGGCCTGGAGTTTCACTATGCCCAACCGCTGGCCCCCGGCAGCCTGCTGGCCCTGAAGATGGCGCTAATGCCGCAGGCGCTGGGGGTGATGCTACAGGCGCGCGTGGTGCGCTGCGACCGGGCGCACGAAGGGCATTTTGACGTGGGCGTGGCGTTCGTCGATGCCAGTGACGCGCAACGGCAATTGCTTGCACGCTATGTGTTGCAGACACAAGCTGCCGAGCGCCGGCGGGCGGCTTCAGCAGAAACTTACCCGCTGCACGCTGCCCACTAAAAGCGTTACGCTCAGCCGATGCAACTTGCCACGTGCCGCTGTTTTTTCCTCAGTTTGTAAGGAAACACTGTGACCCTCCTATACGGTCATCGGGGCGCCAAAGGCGAAGCCCCTGAAAATACCCTCGCCAGCTTCCAGCAATGCCTGGGCCATGGCGTAAAACGCTGCGAACTCGACTTGCACCTGTCCCGCGACGGTGAACTGGTGGTGATCCACGACCCGACCCTGCAGCGCACCACCGAGCGCCGCGGCAGGGTGAGCGATTACAGCGCCGCCGAACTGGCCAGCTTCGATGCTCGCCGCGGTGGGCCAGGTTGGGTCAGCCCCTGTCCCATCCCAACCCTTGCGCAGTTGTTCGAAGCTTGCCCCTTCGAGCATTGGCAGTTGGAAGTCAAGAGTGCCTCGCGGGTGCGCGCGGCCAATACGGTGCTCGCCATCCGCGAGCTTGCCCAACGCTTTGGCCTACTCGACACCGTGACCATTACCTCGAGTTCCCGCGAAGTGTTACGTGCCGCCCAGCACTTGGTCCCGGACATCGCCCGTGGGCTGGTGGCCGAGTACGCCTGGCTCGACCCGCTGAAAGTCGCCCAGAACTATGGCTGCCAGTTGCTGGCACTGAACTGGACGCTGTGTACCCCCGAGCGCCTGCAACGGGCCCAACGCCAGGGGTTGCACGTGTCGGTGTGGACGGTCAATGAACCGGCGCTGATGCGCCGGCTCGCCGACTTTGGCGTAGACAGCCTGATCACGGACTTTCCCGGTTTGGCGCGGGCCACCTTGGGTTAGCCTGGCGTTTCGATAGGTGCCAGCACGGCACGCTATTAGGTTCTGGGCACCGCCAGGAACAGTCGTTGCGCCAAGGCCGGCCCGATGCTGCTGCGATAAACGGCTAGCGCCGCTCGGCCGCTACCCGCGCGGCCAAGCAATTCGCGGTAACCAAGTTTGCGTTCAGTGGCCAGCTTCAGGTGCGCAGCCACGTAGGCTTCAGCGGGGGCAGTTGCCTGGTCATAGTGAAAGTGCGCCCACCACAGGGTTTTGTGCTCGGTATCGACGATCCGGTACTCCTCGAGAAAATCCCCCGGCCGCTGCAACGCTCGGCGCTGGCCCACCCGTTCGATGTACGCCTGGCCCCCCCGCACCAGGTAATCGACCCGGGAGGCGGTGGGGCGCTGTGCCTTGATCAACTCGACCCGTAGCGCCTGGCCTTCATCACGCAGGCGCTGCTCGGCGGCCATGGCCCGGGCGATCAGCGCATCGGCGCCCTGGGCCTGCTCGCTGCTCCAACCGGTACGGTCGGCTTGCTGCAGTGCCCCAAACAGCCCCTGTAGCCGGTCGGCCTTATGCACCAATAGATCTTCTATGTCTTTGGGGTCCGCCTCGGCTCGGGCCAGGCGCCGTACCTGGTCGAGGTCCGCGTCGCAGCGGTTGATCGCCGCTTCGATCCGCTGCCGTAAATGGACCCGGGCCGGTGCAGCGCGTTCAGCGGGCACGGGTGAATGCTCCACGACCTCATGCCACAGGCCATCCTCTTCGTGCAAATGGTACGTTTCGATCACTTGCCCGGTAAAATCGACCATTTCGGCCACCTGCCCCGGCAGTTCACTGGGCTGGCTCGCCGCACGCGCCAGTACGGTGCGCTCGTCCACGGTACGAACCACCTGCACCCGTGGCGAGGGCCGGGCCGCAAGTGCAGGCGTGGTAGCGGGGGTAGGCACCGACGCCGATTCGGCGACCCAGGCGGCCACCTGCCGTTCGGCCAGTGCCTGCAATTCGCCCAGTTGCGCTAATGCGCGCCCCAGTTGGGCAACCTCGAGTGATGCCTCAGCCGCCCCTTCTTGCGCCAGCGTGGTGATGCCAACCGCACGCTCGTAGCTGCGTAAAGAGCTTTCCAATACCTCGATACGGTCACTCAGTGGAAGGGTCAGATCGAGGTTCATGTGGGAGTAGACGGCGGCCCGCAACCATTTGCTTTCGACCATATGCCAATAGCCTGATGCTTGCGAAGCATCCGCCAGCGCCTCACGGGTCAGGCTCAACTCCAGGGCATCGAACAAGCGTGCGCCGCGCCAGCGCATCACTTCAAGGTAGGGGGCGCTTTCAACCCACTGCCGCTCAACCTGCGCCGGGCCAACAACGGCGGCCGAACGCAGGTGCTCGGTCCAGTCGGCCCACGCTTGCGACCATTTCATGCCCCATTCATCGTAGCGTTGTATTACGTCCAAGGCCGCCCGATACTGGCTATAAGTTCGCTCGCTGGCCAACCCATCGGCCTTCAGGCAACTGACCATCACCGCCAGCGACGGTTGGCGCTCGGCCCATAGGCGCTCGATAAAATTGCCAATGAACGCCAGCAAGCCATTGACCTCGGTGGCCATGCGTTGCGGGCTGAGCCGGTCGGCTGGCAGCAATTGCGCATCCAGTGCCCGCCGCTGCTCGGTCATATCGACGAGTGCGGTGAGCACCCCCTGCATTTTTTCCAAAAACCGCGGTCGCAGTTCCGCCGCGGCTGCCTCGTAGTGTTGTTCGTAGCGTTCCTGCAGTGCGATCTGCTCCAACACGGCGCCGCTCAGGCGCTGCAGTTCTGTGGCGACCCGCTCGCGCAGTGCGCGATAGGCCTTGACCGTGCGGGGGCCACCGCCCCGCAGGCGCAGCGGCAAGTCCAACCGCCATTGCCCGTCAAGCCACTGCACCGCGGGCCCCTGCCCAGCGGGTGCAGTAGGGTCGACGATATAGAAACCATGTGCTGCCTCCTTGACCGGATAGACGTCCTTGCCCACCGGGGCATACCAGTGCCCGCCATGCTCGACCAACCCGGCATAGCGCCCGCTTTGCTGGCTCGGTGGCAACGGCCGTGGAAGGTTCCCGCGCAATGTTGCAAGGCGCGCCCGCACCTCACTCGGCGGTTGCGCGTAGGGGCCTGCCCAAGCGAAATCCAGCCGCATACGCCACGAGCCCGGCGGCACAGCTGCCGGCTGCAGGCTGGCCGGCAGCTTCGGCGCGGTCGGCGGTAGCGGATCGTACTGCGGATGGCGCAAATAGGCCGGTGCCGACCATCGCACATCGTGCAGTACAGCCAGTGATACGTTCATCAGCACCTCTGCCAGCCGCGCACGGCGCATGTCACCCGTTTGCTTGATGAACGATTCAAAGCTGCCCAGCGCCTCCAGCAGCCAGACAGCGCGGGGCAACGGCCCACTGACCACACTCAACAGCGTGTCGAGCAACAACCACCCACCCGCTTTAAACTGCGCCCAACGGCTTTGATGGTTAGACACACTGTTGCGCTCGGCCAAATGAACCAGGGCCTGGATATGGTTTTCATACAGCGCCTGCGATACCGCCCCGGCCACCGGTACATCGGCTAATTCGGCGGGCTGGGGTGTCGCCACCGGAGCATACTCGTCACCCTGCCCAAAACGTTGGAAACGGGGCTGCTCGAACCCCCCATCAGCGTATACGCCAGAGGCTGCATCGCTGAGCCAAGGCAATATACGGGCCTGAAGCGGCCCCGGTGTCGCGACGGCAGCCCGCAATTGATGCCAACTCGCCCACTGGTGCAAGGGGCGGGGCGCCAGCGGCTCATACAGCAAAACCGGCCCGTGGGTCATATCTAGCGGCCCGGCCACATAAAGATGCTCGGCCACATCGGGGGCGGCACCGGCACGCGAGCGAAACGCCAAATGGCGCAACACCACCGGTTCCGGGTAGGGTGGTTCGCTGGTGGCGCCGAACATGGCCGCGATCACACGATAGCCTTCCCAAGTCAGCCCCTGCTCGTGGCGAATGGCCTGCTCCATCGCCTGCAACGGCAGTTGCAGGCTCAACTGCCGTGCGAACGCGGCACGCCGCCAGGCCGCGTCCGGGCTGTCCAGCAATGCAGCCTTGACCAGATGAGGGTATCGGCCGCCGACATCGACCTGCTCAACCACGCGGGCCAAGTACTGCGGTGTCAACCAGCTGGGTACCGGTACGCCGTCGCCGCGTAGCACATGGCGGGCACCCGCGGGTAACCCGGACAAGTTGTTCAGGGCAAAATCCAGCACCGGCATGCTGACGGGCTCGATACCGCCGACTACCCGCAGGTCAGCACCGCTGGCGACCGCCGTGCCGACAACCCGGTCGATACGCAAGGTCAAGGCCGAAAGCGGCACATTGAAGCCAGGGTGTCTTTGTCGAATGGCCGTGAGCAAAGCGTCTTTTGCGTATTGGCGCAATGAAGGCACACCGTCGTCGAACGGGCGCCCGGGGTCACCCCGCTGAGCCGCCGCGACCTTGGCCAGCGCCTGGCCATAGGCCAAACGCTGGGGCAATGGCGCGGCGGCCAGCCACTGTGGCAGGGGGTGCTTGAGTTGTGCCGCAGGCGGCTGGGGAAATGGGCCCAGTAACCGGCTAAGGTCGCTGACGGCCGCAACGTACTGCTGCGCCTGGTCGGCCGTACAAGGCAGTGCCGCCGCCAAGCCCGCCAACTCGGCCAACTGCCGGTCGAGCATGGCCAGGGCCAAGCCCTCGAAGGCATCGGCCGGCGGTTCCACCCACGGTATGCTGAACGTCGAAACCTGCCGGCCTGGCGCCCGCTGCAGTGATCGCAAGCCATCACGGGCGCGCTCCCCTGCCCATAGCCCGGCCAGGGGCCAATACAGTAGCCTGGTGGCATCTGCCGCTTGGCCCGCGCGGATAAGCATGCACGGGTAAAGCGCATCGGCTTGGCCGCCCCGCTGCAGCGGCACACTCACCTGCAGGCGTTCTGCGCTAGGCGTTTCGAATACGGAATCGAGCAAGTCACGGGCAGCTTTGCCAGGGCTGCCCAGCAGTGTTCTGCCGAGGTTGTATTCGCTGTCGCTCAGGGTACCGGCAGCCGCCCGCAAGGTACCGGCAAAATCCGCCGATAGCCGGGTGGCTAACCACCCCAGGCGGCTAGCGCTCTGGGCATCGCCCTCGGCGGCCCAATAGCGCACCAGCGCCTCGGCGTAATGGCCCAGCAGCCCCACGGCCACGCTATCGATCAGCTCGCCCAGCGCCAGAATAGGCAATTGAGGGTGGGCGACCCCGTGCTCGTCCACCACCGTTCGCGTGTCTTGCGCCCAGTTACCGTCCGCAGCCCCGCTGAAACGGTCGAGGATCTCGTCGGCCACCGCCCGAGGCGCCGTCGACTGATCCTCCACCACCAAGCACGCGGTGCCGAGCTTTAGGCGGTCATCGGGAAACCGTTGGGTAAACAAGGCCGAGATTTCTTCGGCAGCCACATCGCGCAAGCTCGGCCGGGAGGCGAATCGCTCAATGATATCGAATAGACAGTCCATCTGTGCTCATTCCAGTCAATGCCGGCGAGGGCCGCCGGTTGAAACTGGAACTAAGCGCCACGCGTGCGCAGCCGGGTGCTAAATACGTCTTGGCGAAAAAGCACAGGGAAAAAGGGGCCGCATGGGCGTGCCCCCGGTAGGCAAACTCGGCCTGATCACAGACTTTCCCGGTTTGGCCAGCGCCATTCTCGGGAATCGCTGAATGCAGTCTCTCCGGCCGGCTCAGGCCACCGGCCGGAGCCACTCAAAAAAGCCGGTTGAGCCCGTCGTATGCGGCCACCCGATAGGCTTCGGCCATGGTCGGGTAGTTGAAGGTGGTATTGACGAAGTACTTCAATGAATTGAGTTCGCCAGGTTGATTCATGATCGCTTGGCCGATATGCACGATTTCCGAAGCTTGGTCACCGAAGCAATGCACGCCGAGCACCTCCAGTGTTTCGCGGTGAAACAGGATCTTCAGCATGCCCACCGGTTCGTCGGAAATCTGCGCCCGCGCCATGCCCTTGAAGAACGCCTTGCCCACTTCGTAGGGCACCCTGGCTTGGGTCAGTTCATGCTCGTTCTGGCCAATCGAGCTGATCTCCGGGATGGTGTAAATACCGGTGGGCACGTCGTTGACGAAGCGCCAACTGCCATTGTCTACGATCGAGCCAGATGCTGAGCGGCCTTGGTCGTAGGCGGCGCTGGCCAAGCTTGGCCAACCGATCACGTCGCCGGCGCCACAAATATTCGGTACGCTGGTGCGATAGGCTTCGTCTACGTCGATCTGGCCACGGCTATTGACTTTGATCCCGATATTCTCAAGGCCCAGGCGGTCGGTATTGCCTGTGCGGCCGTTACACCATAACAGGGCGTCGGCCTTGATCTTCTTGCCGGATTTCAAATGCAGGATCACGCCGTTTTCCAGGCCTTCTACCCGCTCATACTCTTCGTTGTGGCGCACCATCACGTTGTTGTTGCTGAAGTGGTAGCTCAACGCCTGGGAGATTTCCGAATCCAGGAAACTCAATAACTGCTCACGGGTATCGACCAACTCCACCATCACGCCCAGGCCGCTGAAAATCGAGGCGTACTCACAACCGATCACGCCGGCGCCATAGATGATGATCTTGCGCGGGGTGTGGTTCAGGCTCAGGATGGTGTCGCTGTCGTAGATACGCGGGTGGCTGAAATCGATGTCCGCTGGGCGGTAGGGGCGCGAGCCGGTAGCAATCACAATGTTCTTGGCAACGAGCTTTTCCTGGGCACCGTTGGCGCAGATCACGCTCAGGGTTTGCTCGTCGGTGAAGCTGCCGGTGCCGAAGAACACATCGACCCGGTTGCGCGCATAGTAGCTGGTGCGTGAGGCGACTTGCTTGGCAATCACCCGCTCGGCGCTGTGCAACACATCAGGAAATGAAAACCAACGCGGTTCGCCAATGGCGCGGAACATGGGGTTGGTGTTGAACTGGATGATCTGCTTAACCGAGTGGCGTAACGCCTTGGAGGGAATGGTGCCCAAATGGGTGCAGTTGCCGCCGACCTGGCGCCGGCTATCGACCATCGCGACCTTGCGCCCTGCCTTGGCGGCATTCATTGCCGCACCCTCTCCCGCTGGGCCGGAACCCAACACCACTACGTCGTAGTTATAGACAGCCATGCGTACTCCTTAGAACAGGCCGGAAACGCCACCCGTCTCCGACTTTAAATGCCGCAGGCGGCACCGATGAGCCTGGCCCGTGCAATTTCAGGTGCGTGTGCGGTTATCACGCACAAGCACCGGGCGCAGCCACTTTGCGCGCAGCCTAATGAACAGCGGGTGACGCGCACATTAAACCTTGGTCGCGAGAAACGCCATTTTTCCGTGCGGCAAGGTGCCACACCGGCAGCCCGAAAACGCCGTAACAGACTGCCGCCGAACAGATTTAGGTTGCCTGGGTCAAAGGATACACATATCGTAACAATTACCGTCGATTAGTGACGCCATCACTGTGCAGGGCCCGCGCAGCTGTTCAGCTCAAGGACCGGGCAACGCCAACAACTACAAGCAGGTGCATTCCATGGCCGCCAATACAGGCAAAGGCAAGGCGATTTTTCGCGTTGTCAGCGGTAACTTTCTAGAAATGTTCGACTTCATGGTGTACGGCTATTATGCCACCGCCATTGCCAAAACCTTCTTCCCTTCCGATGACGGCTTCGCTTCGCTGATGCTGTCGCTGGCCACCTTCGGCGCGGGCTTTTTGATGCGACCGCTCGGGGCCATCGTGCTCGGGGCCTACATCGATAAACACGGCCGCCGCCAAGGCTTGATCGTGACCCTGATGATGATGGCCGCAGGCACCCTGCTGATTGCGCTGGTGCCCGGTTATGCCACGCTCGGCGTGCTCGCACCGGTGTTGGTGCTGATCGGCCGGCTATTGCAAGGCTTTTCTGCCGGCGTCGAGCTTGGGGGTGTGTCGGTGTACCTTGCCGAAATCGCCACCCCTGGGAACAAAGGGTTCTATGTCAGTTGGCAGTCAGCCAGCCAACAGGTGGCCGTGATATTCGCAGGCCTTTTGGGCGTGCTGCTCAACCACTTCCTCAGCCCCGCCGACATGGGCCAATGGGGTTGGCGCGTGCCGTTCCTGGTCGGTTGCGCCATCGTGCCGGCCATCTTCATGATCCGCCGTTCGCTGGAAGAAACCCCTGAATTCCAGGCGCGTACCCATCGCCCGGCGTTTCGCGAGGTGATGCGCTCGATTGGCCAGAACTTCGGCCTGGTAATCGCCGGCATGGCCATGGTGGTGATGACCACCGTGTCGTTTTACTTGATCACCGCCTACACGCCGACGTTCGGCAAAAACGTGCTGCACCTGTCCGACCTCGATGCCTTGGTGGTTACAGTGCTCGTGGGTGTTTCAAACTTCATCTGGTTGCCGGTGATGGGCTCGGTGTCCGACCGGGTGGGGCGCAAGCCGTTACTGGTGGGCACTACGGTGCTGGCGATCCTCACCGCTTACCCGCTACTGTCGTGGCTGGTCACCGCCCCCAGCTTCAGCCATCTGCTGATGGTCGAGCTGTGGTTGTCGTTCCTGTACGGCTCGTACAACGGCGCAATGGTAGTGGCCCTGGCCGAGATCATGCCCAAGGAAGTGCGCACCACCGGGTTCTCGCTGGCCTATAGCTTGGCGACCGCCACGTTCGGCGGCTTTACCCCAGCAGCCTGCACGTGGTTGATTCACGCCCTGAACAACGACGCCGCCCCCGGCATTTGGCTCACCGGCGCTGCCGTGATGGGCCTGCTGGCCACGTTGGTGCTGTTTCGCGGCAACCGCCATCAGTGGCGGGCCAGCGAGCCGGCGAACGCCTAACGCCATATGCGCCGCGGGAGGGGGCATTGCTACCCCTTCCCGCCCCTTACGGCTCATGGCTTGGTGTTCAAGGCTGCGCCAGCAGCCGCTGCAACGTATTACGCACCTTGCCGATCCCCGCATGCAGGGCCAGTTCGATCTCGGCCATGGTAATCACCTCGGTGCTTTTCCCAGCCGCCGGGTTCACCACCAGCGCCAGGCATGCGTAGTCGAGTTGCAGCTCGCGCGCCAGCGCCGCCTCTGGCATGCCCGTCATGCCTACGATATCGCAGCCGTCACGTTCGAGCCGGGCGATTTCGGCCACGGTTTCCAAGCGCGGCCCCTGGGTGCAGCCATATACCCCCTGATCACTGTGTGCATGGCCTTCAGCCGCCAACGCCGCTAACAGGCGCTGGCGCACCGGTTCGCTATAGGGGTAGCTGAAGTCGATATGCGTAACGGCCTCCAGGTCATCAGCGAAATACGTGTGCTCGCGCCCGCTGGTGTAATCGATCACCTGGTGCGGCACGCAAAAATGCCCAGTGCCCATCCCTGGGTGGATACCCCCTACGGCATTGACGGCCAGCACCGCCTCGGCGCCGGCCTGCTTGAGTGCCCACACGTTGGCGCGGTAATTGACCTTGTGCGGCGCGAAGCGGTGCGGGTGGCCATGGCGCGCTAAAAACAGCACCTCGCGCCCGGCATATTCGCCGATCACCACCTCGGCCGAAGGCTGGCCATAGGGGGTGTCCACCGCCAGGGAGCGCTGGATGTTCAGGCCTTCGAGTTGGGTAAGGCCGGTACCACCGATGATGGCGTAAACAGTCATGGGTAAATCCTCAATCGATCAATTGCGCGCGGCGCAGGGCGCCCAGCGCCTCGAGCCAACGCGGGTGGTGGCGGTAATCCTGCCCCGGGGTGGCACGCCCGGCCATGCGGGCGATACGTGCAGCTGGCGTTACCCTCAGCCGCTGGGCCGCGCTCAGGGCCAACTCAGCGGCGCCGCGATCATTGCACACCAGGCCCATGTCG
This sequence comes from Pseudomonas typographi, assembly GCF_014694385.1. Taxonomy (GTDB): domain Bacteria; phylum Pseudomonadota; class Gammaproteobacteria; order Pseudomonadales; family Pseudomonadaceae; genus Aquipseudomonas; species Aquipseudomonas typographi. Next base: position 23,773 of record NZ_JAAOCA010000039.1, read on the forward strand.
CAGCCAGCGCTGAAGGCCGCTTCGACACGGGCGGCGGCATCGCCTACCACGTGGGCGCCGGCCATGGACAAGTCATCACTGAAGATAACCCCGTCAAAGCCCATCTCGCCGCGCAGAATGCCCTGCAGCCAGCGCTTGGAAAACCCCGCTGGGCGGTCGTCGACCTGTGGGTAGATCACGTGCGCTGGCATCACTGCCGCCAGCTCCGGAAGCAGCCGGCTGAACGGGATCAGGTCGTGTTGGCGCAAGGTGGCAAGGTCTCGCTCATCGACCGGGATCGCAACGTGCGAGTCAGCTTCGGCCCAACCGTGGCCAGGAAAATGTTTGCCGCAGGCCGCCATGCCAGCCTGGCGCATGCCGCGGATAAACGCACCGGCCAATAGCGCGGCGCGCTCAGGGTCGCTTTCGAACGCGCGCAGGCCGATCACCGCGCTACGCTGGTGGTCAAGGTCCAGCACCGGGGCGAAAGAAATGTCCAGCCCTACCCCAAGTACTTCGCTGGCCATCACCCAGCCGCAGTGCTCGGCCAGGCGCTGGGCATCGGCCGCCTCGGCGAGGCGGCGCATTGCCGGCAGGGCCACGAAACCCTGACGCAGGCGCTGCACACGGCCGCCCTCCTGGTCCACCGCCAGGATCAGATCAGGGCGCAAGGCGCGCACCGAGGCGGCCAACTCGCGGACTTGGCGGGGGTGTTCGATATTACGGGCGAAAACGATCAGGCCGCCCACCTCGGGCTGGCGCAGCAGGTGGCGGTCCTCGGCGCACAGCCAAGTGCCGGCGACATCGAGCATCAATGAGCCCTGCAGGCGGGTGGTCATGGCAAATCCTTCGAAGCAGTGGGGGCGCTACTTTAACGGAAGCCAGGCGCGCCGGCCACGCCCTGCGCGGGCCTTAAACCTTTGCCGGCAGCGCCTGTTTATTGCGCGGGCGCAGCTGCGCGCTGCCCATGGCCGGGTCGGTGACGCCACTGTCGGCACGCATGCCGGCCGCCAGAAACGGTACCATCAGCCGCATCACCTGCTCGATCGAGGTATCGACGCCGAAGTCGTTCTCCGAAATAGCCCGTAGCGCCTTGATACCCGACATACTAAAGGCCGCAGCGCCGAGCATGAAATGCACCCGCCAGAATAGCTCCAGTGCCGGGATACGCGGGGCGGCCTCGTTAACCAATTGCATATAGCGGCGAAACACCTTGCCGTACATGTCTTCGAGGTAACGCCGCAGGTGCCCCTGGCTTTCGCTGAACGCCAGCCCCAGCAGGCGCATGAAGATGGAAAGGTCGTTGTTACTGCGCGGCTGCACCGCCATGGCTTGGTCTACCAGCACCTCGAGCAGTTCCTCAAGACCGGCCTTGTGCTCGGGGCGTGCGCTGCGCCGTTCGAGCTCACGCTCGAGGCTGGCGCAAAAAGGCCCGAGAAAACGGGAAAACACCGCCTGGATCAGGGCTTTTTTTGAGCCGAAATGGTAGTTCACCGCGGCCAGGTTAACCCCGGCCTTGCCCGTGATCAGGCGTAGAGAGGTTTCGGCGAACCCCTTCTCCGCGAACAATTGCTCCGCGGCATCGAGGATGCGTTCGACGGTCTCCGACTGGGCCATGGTGTCTCCGGCTGGCAAACAGGTGTTTGAAACTTACGTTTCAATATGCACCGCTGTCAAGCTGGCCGATGCATTTTCAGGCCAGATGGTCAAGCAATTCAATTGCCAAGTCAAAAAAGGAGGGTTGCCAAGCGGCCATTACTGTATATAATCCCAGTCACTGTATAAAAAGCCAGAGCCCGCCACTATGCTGAAATTGACGCCACGCCAAGCCGAGATCCTGGCCTTCATCAGGCGCTGCATCGAAGACAACGGCTTCCCCCCTACTCGCGCAGAAATCGCCCAACAGTTGGGGTTCAAATCGGCCAATGCCGCCGAGGAGCACCTCAAAGCCCTGGCACGCAAAGGCGCGATCGAAATGACCCCGGGTGCTAGCCGCGGCATCCGCATACCCGGTGGTGGCAGCGAGGCCAAGGGTGACGACAGCTTGCCCATCATCGGTCGCGTGGCCGCCGGCGCGCCCATCTTGGCACAGCAGCACATCGAAGAAACCTGCAGTATCAACCCCGGTTTTTTCCACCCCCGCGCCGACTATTTACTGCGGGTGCACGGCATGAGCATGAAAGATGTCGGCATCCTCGACGGCGACCTGTTGGCCGTGCACACCTGCCGCGAAGTACGCAATGGCCAGATCGTGGTGGCCCGCATTGGTGAAGAGGTCACCGTAAAACGCTTCCAGCGCAGTGGCAGCAAGGTTCGCTTGCTGGCCGAGAACCCTGAGTTCGCGCCCATCGAGGTCGACCTTCGGGAGCAGGAGCTGGTGATCGAAGGGCTGAGTGTCGGCGTGATCCGCCGCTGAACGAGGAGGCTTCATGCAGTGCATTCCCGCAATTCCCACCCGGGCGCAACAGGCTCAGTTATCGCTGTTTGAAGTGTTCATGGCACCTACCGCCGAACCGCTGCTCGAAACCCACTGGGTAAGCCCAGCCGACGTGGAAGAACCCGAGGTGTTCAGCGAGCTTGCACTGCGCGGTTCGGCGGGCAGTTGCTTGAGCCTGATGGCCCCAGTGCTTCAATCGCTGAGCCAGGCCAGGGAGCAACGCTGGCTAACGCTCGTCGCGCCCCCCGCCAGCCTCACCCATACGTGGCTTCGCGAGGCCGGGCTGAACCGCGAACGCATCCGGTTGTTGCAACCGCGCCGTAACCAACCGGTGCTGGAACTGGCTTGTGAAGCATTGGCACTGGGCAATAGCCACACCGTGGTCAGTTGGCTAACCCCGCTGGCTTCGGCCGCGCGCCAACAACTGGTGCGTGCGGCGCTGGCAGGGCAGGCCCAAAGCCTCAACATACGCCTGGGCTGAATGGCCCAGCCTTTGCCAGTGAACTGTTAGCGCTGGCACCGGTAGGCCACGGCGTGGGGCCCTCAGGCGAGCGCCTGTGAGTATGAACTGAACGCCATGGTAACGATGCCCAACGCTATGCAGCGGATGGTAACCGCCCCTCGCGCGTATTCGTCCGAAAAGGCTGAGCCAAGGTTCAGCGCTTGCGCAGGATCACGCTGCCAATGGAATAACCCGCTCCGAAGGAGCTGAGCACGCCCACGGCGCCGCTGGGCAGGTCGTCCTGGTGCAGGTGCAGGGCAATCACTGAACCCGCGGAACTGGTATTGGCGTACCGGTCAAGGATCACCGGTGCCTGTTCGGGCGCCACATCATGCCCCAGCAGCTTCTTGACGATCAGTTGGTTCATCGCCAGGTTCGCCTGGTGTAGCCAGAAACGCTGCACTTGCTCCACCGGCAGGTGTTGCTCGGCCAGGTGTTGGCCAATCAACTCCGCAACCATCGGGCACACTTCCCGGAACACCTTGCGGCCTTCTTGTACGAAAAGCTTGTCGTCGGCGTTGATGCCCTCTTCCGCCGCGCGGTTGAGAAAACCAAAGTTGTTGCGGATGTTGTTCGAAAACTGCGTCAGTAGCTTGGTGCCAAGAATGTCGAACTGGTATGGCGAGCAGGCAAGGTCAGCCCGCTCCACCAACAGGGCGGTGGCGGCATCGCCAAAAATAAAATGGCTGTCGCGGTCGCGGAAGTTCAGGTGCCCCGTGCAGATCTCCGGGTCAACCACCAGCACCGAGCGAGCCTGGCCCACCTGTACCGCATTGCAAGCGGCCTGGATGCCGAAGGTAGCCGACGAACAGGCCACGTTCATGTCGAAGGCAAACCCGGCGATGCCCAGGGCTTGCTGCACTTCGATGGCAATGGCCGGGTACGGCCGCTGCAGGTTGGAGCACGCCACGATCACCGCATCTACATCCTTGGGCGCCTTGCCGGCACGCTGTAGCGCCTGGTGGGCGGCCTTCACCGACATCTCGCAGAGGATCGATGGCTCGTCGTTGCTGCGCTCGGGCAAGCGCGGCTTCATTCGCTCGGGGTCGAGGATGCCGTCTTTGTCCATCACGTAGCGGCTTTTGATGCCGCTGGCCTTCTCGATAAAGGCGGCACTGGATTCCAGCAGCGCCTGTACCTCGCCACGCGCGATGGCCATGGCGTGCTGATCGTTGAAACGGTTGACGTACGTGTTGAACGAGGCAACGAGTTCGTCGTTGCTGATGCTGTGGGGCGGTGTGTACAAACCGGTGCCACTGATAACAGCCTTATGCACGATCCATCCTCATGATTGTAAGGCGCCGCCCCGGGGGCCATGCGCGCGGTATTTTGCCATATCAGCTACATTCATGCCGGGTTCAGCCTTCGACCTGCGCCCATTGCTTGGCCAGGCGCTTATCCGACACCGGGACCTTGGTACCCAACTGCTGGGCGAACAATGAAACCCGGTACTCTTCCAGCCACCAGCGGTAAATGGCCAGTTGCTCATCCCGCTTGCCCTCCTGGCCATGCTTGGCCAAGCGCGTGCGGTACTGGGCCCAAGCTTCGCTCAGTTCGGCACTCCATACCCGGTCCCGCTGCAACTGGGCTGGCAGCTTCTCCAGCCGCAACTGGATGGCCTTCATATAACGCGGCAGTTCTTTGAGCCACTGCAACGGCGTTTGCCGCACGAAGCCAGGGTAAACCAACGCCCCAAGCTGCACCTTGATGTCGCCCAGCGCCACGGCATGGGCCAGGTCGATTTTGCCCTTCAGATGCTTTTGCAGCCCGTGCCAGAGCGTAAGAATCTCCAGCGTCAGCCGCGCCAAGCGCTCGGCATGCTCGGCCCAACTGCCGCGCTTGGTTTCAGCCAACGCCGCCAGTGCCGCGCCATCCCGTGGCAAGCTGGCCTCGCCCTCCAGGATGCAGCTGTCCAGGCTGGCCAATAGAATGTCCTCGACCAACGCCTCCGGCCGCCCCAGGTCGCGGTACAACAGCCCCATCTGGGTGAGCCCGGGCAGCTTGCCACGCAGGTAGCGGGCAGGCTCGGCCAGTTGCTGCAACAACAGCCGTTGCAAGGCCTGCCGGTGTTGCCATTGGGCTTCGGCGGCGGTCGCGAAACGTGCCTGGCGCACCTCACCGCCCTCCTCGGCTAGCGCCGGGTATACCGTCATGTCCAGCCCGGCAACTTGCTGCCGTGCGGTGTGCGCCACGTTGGCAAAAGCCTTGGCTTGCACTGGCTGCTGGGCCTCAGCCTTGGCCGGCATGGCCAGCGCCGCCTGGCTGGCCTGGGCGAAGCGCGCGGTCAGTTCGGCGAGGTTACGGCCCTCGCCGAGGAATTTACCCTGGGCGTCAACCACCTCGATGTTCATCTTAAGGTGCGCTTCGACTTCCTCCACCGCTTGCGTCCAGGCCTCATCGCTCACTCGCGCACCGGTCATGCGTTGCAACTGCGCGCCCAATGCCTGGGGCAACGGCCCTTGTGCGAAGCCCAGGCGTTCGAGCGCGGCGCGAACGAAATCCGGCACTGGCACGAAGTTCTTGCGCAACGCCTTGGGCAAATGGCGCACCAGCGCCATGCACTTGGCTTCGAGCAAGCCAGGTACCAGCCACTCCAGCCGCTCAGCCGGCAATGCGGGCAGCAGCGGCGCCGGTACCCGCACGGTAACACCGTCGCGCGGGTGGTTGGGTTCGAAATGGTAGGCCAGCGCCAAGCTCAAGTCGCCTAATTGCAAGGTATCGGGGTACTGCGTGGCAGTAACCTCAAGGGCCTCGCGGGCGAGCACGTCTTCTTCGCGCATCATCAGCAACTGCGGGTGCTTTTGGCTCTCGCTGCGGTACCAGGCATCAAAGCTGGCGGCCTGGTGAATGTCGGCTGGCAAACGCGCGTCGTAATAGGCATACAAGGTCTGCTCGTCGGCCAGGATGTCGCGCCGGCGCGCCTTGGCTTCCAATGCATCGAGTTGTTCGAGCAGTGCCCGGTTGGCCGCCAGGCATTTGGCCCGGGAGTTGATTTCACCGCGTACCAATGCTTCGCGAATGAACAACTCACGGGCCACCTGCGGGTCGATGGGGCCATAGTTGACTGGCCGGCGGCCGATGATAATCAAGCCATAAAGGGTCACTTGCTCGAAGGCCACCACCTGCCCGCGTTTTTTCTCCCAATGTGGCTCGAAGTGGTTTTTCTTCACCAAATGCTCGGCCAACGGCTCCAGCCACAGCACATCGATGCGCGCGACCATGCGCGCGTACAGCTTGGTGGTTTCCACCAGTTCCGCCGCCATCAGCCACTGCGGGCGCTTGCGGCCGATGCCCGACGAGGGGTGTACCCAGAACCGCCGTTGGCGCGCGCCGAGGTAATCACCCTCCTCGGTTTTTTGCCCTACCTGGCTGAGCAGGCCCGCCAGCACAGCCTTATGCAGCTTGGGGTAGTCGGCGGGCTCTGGGTTGGCCTTTAGCTGCAGCTCGCGGCAAATCAACGTGAGTTGGCGGTGGGCGTCGCGCCATTCGCGCATGCGCAAGTAATTCACAAACTGCTTGCGGCACCAATTGCGCAGCGCGCTGGCCCCCAGTGCCTGGCGCTGCTCTTCGAAGCCCCGCCACAAGTTCACCAGGGCGGCGAAGTCCGAGTCAGGGTCCTTCCATTGCGCATGGGCCTGGTCGGCGGCCTGTTGGCGCTCGGCCGGGCGCTCGCGTGGGTCTTGCACCGAGAGCGCGCTGGCGACGATGAGAATCTCTGCCAGGCTGCCTTGGCGGGCGCCTTCGAGCAGCATGCGGCCCAGCCGCGGGTCGATGGGTAGGCGCGCCAATTGCCGGCCCAGGGGTGTGAGTTGTTGCTCGCGGGTCACCGCACACAGTTCTTGCAGCAGGTTGAAGCCGTCGCTAATAGCCTTGCCATCCGGCGGCTCGATGAACGGGAAGGCCTCGATGGTGCCCAGGCGCAGGTGCAGCATTTGCAAGATAACCGCCGCCAGGTTGGTGCGTAGGATTTCCGGGTCGGTAAAGGCTGGGCGGGCGTTGAAATCTTCTTCACTGTAAAGGCGAATGCACAGGCCGCGTTCTACCCGCCCGCACCGGCCCTTGCGCTGGTTGGCACTGGCCTGCGACACCGCCTCGATGGGCAAGCGCTGTACCTTGGCGCGGTAGCTGTAACGGCTGATGCGCGCGGTACCGCTGTCGATCACGTAGCGAATGCCCGGCACGGTAAGGGATGTTTCCGCCACGTTGGTGGCCAGCACCACGCGCCGCCCAGGGTGGCTTTGGAAGATACGCTGTTGCTCGGCCGGAGACAGCCGCGCATACAGCGGCAAAATCTCGGTGTGGCGCAGTTGCGCCTTGCGCAGCATGTCGGCGGCATCGCGGATTTCACGTTCACCTGGCAAGAACACCAGTACATCGCCCGGGCCCTTGCGTTCGCTGCGTTCGAGGGCGGCGATTTCATCGAGGGCGGCCAAAATACCCTGGTCCACCGACAGGTCGTCTTCCACGGCGTTGCCGTCTTCATCCTGTTCACGGACCAGCGGCCGGTACCAGGTATCGACTGGGTAGGTGCGGCCCGACACTTCGATGATCGGCGCACTGTCGAAGTGCTTGGAGAAACGCTCCAGGTCAATCGTGGCCGAGGTGATGATCAGCTTGAGGTCTGGGCGGCGCGGCAGCAGCGTCTTCAGGTAGCCCAGCAGGAAGTCGATGTTCAGGCTGCGCTCGTGGGCTTCATCGACAATGATAGTGTCGTAGCGCTCCAGGAACCGGTCGTGTTGCGTCTCGGCCAACAGAATACCGTCGGTCATCAGCTTGACCAAGCTAAGCGGCCCTGTCTGGTCTTCAAAACGCACTTGGTAACCCACCAGTTGCCCCAGCGGCGAACCCAGTTCCTCGGCCACCCGGCTGGCCACGCTGCGTGCGGCGATACGCCGCGGTTGCGTGTGGGCGATCAAGCCGTACTGGCCACGGCCCAACTCCAAGCAAATCTTCGGCAATTGTGTGGTTTTGCCCGAGCCGGTTTCGCCAGCGATCACCACCACCTGGTGCTCAGCGATCAGGCGCTTGATCTCATCGCGCTTAGCGGCGATCGGCAGTTGCTCGTCGTAGCGGATCGCCGGCACGCTGGCACGGCGCCGCGCCACCAGTGCGCACGAGGCCTGGTAACGCTCCAGCCATTGCGCCAGGCGAGTTTCGTCCGGCTGTTTGCGCAGTTCATGCAACTGCCGGCGCAGGCGATGGCGGTCGGCGATCTGGGCGTTGTCGAGGAGTTCCAGCAGGGTGTCGAGCGATGGGGCTTGATCAGTCATCAGCAGGCGAAATCTATGGTGCGGCAAGAGTATGGCGGGGATTGTCGCAGATTTCCGCGGCGGCGTTTCAGGCGTTAGCCGCACTATTTTATCGCGGTGCCCTTAGCTGGCGGTACCCGGCGCCGCCGGGCACCTGCGGGTAACTCATGCAATTTTTTTCAGGCCCCGTTTGCGCAGCTCTTCGTCGCGCAGTTCACGGCGTAGGATCTTGCCCACATTGGTGGTCGGCAAGCTTTCGCGGAATTCAACGTATTTGGGCACCTTGTAACCGGTGAGGTTGGCGCGCATATGCTCGATCACTTGCTCCTTGGTAAGCGACGCACCGGGGCGAATCACCACGAACACTTTGATCAGCTCACCGGATTTTTCGTCCGGTATCCCAATGGCGGCGCATTGCATCACGCCTGGCAGGCACACCAACACCTCCTCCAGCTCATTGGGGTACACGTTGAAGCCACTGACCAGGATCATGTCTTTCTTGCGATCGACGATGCGGATGTACCCGTCGGGCTGGATCAGCGCGATGTCGCCCGTTTTCAGCCAGCCTTCGGCGTCAAGGATCTCCGCGGTGGCGTCGGGCCGTTCCCAGTAGCCCTTCATGACCTGCGGGCCCTTCACGCACAGCTCGCCGATTTCATTGAAGCCAAGGCTCTGGCCGTCTTCGCCGATGACCTTGCACACCGTGGACGGCACCGGGATACCGATGGAGCCGATTAAAATGTGTTCGCGCGGGTTGACGGTGGCGACTGGGCTGGTTTCGGTCATGCCGTAACCTTCGCAAATGGGGCAACCGGTGACGGCTTGCCAGCGCTCGGCCACCGCCTGTTGCAGGGCCATGCCGCCCGACAGGGTGACCTTGAGCGCGGAAAAATCCAGCTTGCGGAACTCGGCGTTGTTGCACAGCGCCACGAACAGGGTGTTCAAGCCCACGAAGCCGTTGAACTTCCAGCGTGCCAGCTCCTTGGTCATGGCCGGCAGGTCGCGCGGGTTGGTAATCAGTACGTTATGGTTACCCATGAGCATCATCGACATGCAATGAAACGTGAACGCATAGATGTGGTACAGCGGTAACGGTGTGATGATCACTTCGTTGCCTTCGCCCAGGTTGGCACCCATCAGCGCCTTGCATTGCAGCATGTTCGCCACCAGGTTGCGGTGGGTGAGCATCGCACCTTTGGCAACACCGGTGGTACCGCCGGTGTACTGCAGCACGGCCACGTCGTGCCCGGCGGGGCTGGCCTCGTTCACCGGCTGGTCGCGGCCCTGGGCAAGCACTTCGGTAAAACGTACAGCACCCGGCAAGTGGTACGCCGGTACCATCTTTTTGATGTAACGGACCACCGCGTTGACCAGTAGCCGTTTCAAGGGCGGCAGTAAGTCGCCCACTTCGGTGATGATCACATGGCGTACCTGGGTTTTCGGCACCACGGCCTGGGCCAGGTGCGCCATGTTGGCCAGGCATACCAAGGCCCTGGCACCGGAATCCTTGAATTGATGTTCCATTTCCCGTGCGGTGTACAACGGGTTGGTGTTCACCACGATCAGCCCGGCACGGATCGCGCCGAACACGGCGATCGGGTATTGCAGCAGGTTGGGCAACTGCACGGCGATACGATCACCCGGCTTGAGGTCGGTGTGTTGCTGCAGCCAGGCGGCGAAGGCGCCGGAGAGTTGGTACAAGTCGCCATAGGTGAGCGTTTTGCCCATGCTGGTGAACGCCGGCTGCTCGGCGAAGCGCTCACAAGAAGCCCTGAGCACGGCCTGCACGTTGGGGTACTGGTCAGGATCGATGTTCATCGGCACGCCAGCCGGGTACTTGTCCATCCAGAAATTTTCGACCATGGAAGCCTGCTCCTCACGCAACTGCTGGGCTGCACCGCATTGGCTGCGGTTCTTATTGATATAGTTGAAGCGCGCCGAGAGTAGCAGTTTTGCCGTAGGTCGCCTAGAGGCACACCCCCCTCTACGGGTCACTAACTAAACCGATATGCGCGATATAGTCATGTTTAGAGTGTTTGCACCAACTGCACGGATCGCTCTAGCCTGGGCCTTCCGTTAGTCTGGCGGCCGCCAGGAGGCAATAGCGACCGCCACAGGTGCGAGCCCGCGCTATGGTTACAGCGCATTACCCAGGTGGCCAGCAGGCAGGCAAATCAAGGGATTTCATTCGCATGCGCCTGCGGCGCGCTACACTGTGGCACTTTTTTACCGACCGTGAAGGATTGCCACTCCATGACCGAAGTCAGCAACACGCCGTACGACGCACTAGAGGTCGGCCAAACCGCCTCATACAGCAAGACTGTGGAGGAGCGTGACATCCAGTTGTTCGCGGCCATGAGCGGCGACCATAACCCGGTACACCTCGATGCTGAATACGCCGCCAAAACACTGTTCAAGGAGCGCATTGCCCACGGCATGTTCAGCGGCGCACTGATCAGCGCGGCAGTGGCGTGCGAATTGCCGGGCCCAGGCACTATCTACCTGGGCCAGCAGATGACCTTCGAAAAGCCGGTGAAGCTGGGCGACACCCTCACCGTGCGCTTGGAGATCCTCGAAAAATTGCCGAAGCTCAAGGTGCGCGTGGCCACCCGCGTGTTCAACCAGCGTGGCGAGCTGGTCGTCGATGGCGTGGCAGAGATCCTGGCACCCCGCAAGCAGCAAACGGTAAGGTTGGCGCCGGTACCGGCCATTCACTTCGGCTGATGGCACGCCTTGAAAAGATGTTTTTATAACGAAACGTTTTGAAACTAATTAGCTTATACGGCTATTGACCAGCATTTACGGGACCAGGATAAATCCTATATTCCAAAAAAGAATATAGTTTTTATTTAAACCTCAACGCCTTGCGGTTAGGGTAGGCCACCTTTTCGTATAGTCATGGAGGGCTGGGTCGTGTCCCTGCGTCTATCGCTGAAACGTTTCTTTGCCATGGAGGCCGCAAGCGGCCTGTTGTTGATCGCCGCCGCCGTGCTGGCCTTGATTATCAACAATTCCTCGCTGGCCGCCTGGTATCAGGGTTTTCTCGACGCACCGGTACAAGTGCGCCTGGGCCCGCTGGACATCGCCAAACCCGCACTGTTGTGGATCAACGATCTGCTGATGGCGCTGTTCTTCCTGCTGATCGGGCTGGAAATCAAGCGCGAAGTGCTCCAGGGGCAACTGGCACGCTTCTCTCAGGTCGCGCTGCCCGGCGCTGCGGCCTTGGGCGGGATGCTGGTGCCCGCGCTGATCTATGTCGCCACCAACCACGGTGATGAGGCAGCCTTGGCGGGCTGGGCGATTCCTACCGCTACCGACATCGCCTTCGCCCTTGGCGTACTGGCCCTGCTCGGCAAACGCGTGCCTACCTCGCTGAAATTGTTCCTGATGACCCTGGCAATCATCGACGACCTCGGCGCCATCGTGATCATCGCCCTGTTCTATTCGGCCGAGGTATCCGGCGCGGCTTTGGGGCTGGCCGCCGCTTGCCTGGGGGTATTGCTGGCCTTGAACCGCCTGGGCGTTCGCGCGTTAGGCCCGTATCTGTTGGTAGGCCTGGTGCTATGGGTATGCGTGCTGAAAAGCGGTGTGCACGCCACCCTGGCCGGCGTGGCGCTGGCGTTTTTCATTCCCCTGCGGGGCGAACGCTCGCCGCTGATCATCCTCGAACATGCCCTGCACCCCTGGGTGGCGTATGTCATCCTGCCGGTATTCGCCTTTGCCAATGCTGGTATCTCGCTGGCCGGCATCAGCGCGGCGAGCTTCACCCACGGCGTGCCACTGGGCATTGCCTCGGGCCTGGTGCTGGGCAAGATGCTGGGCGTGTTCGGGTTAACCTGGTTGGCGATTCGCCTGCGCTGGGCCGCGATGCCACATGGGGCGAATTGGGGGCAGTTGCTCGGCGTAGCGCTGCTCTGTGGGATTGGCTTCACCATGAGCATCTTCGTGGGCTCGTTGGCCTTCGATGCGGCCAGCAGCCCCTATGCCGGTGAGGATCGGCTGGGTATCCTTACAGGGTCATGCCTGGCGGCATTGCTCGGCTATACGGTGCTCAGGGCAAACCTTAAGCGCTGAATGCGGGAGCGAAAACGGGCGGGCTCGCGCGGAGCCCGCCGCGCTAGGTCAATGAGCAACGCGGCTGGTGCCATCGACGGTCATGATGCGAACTCGCTCACCGGTGCGAAAAATCTCATTGGGCTGCACTTGCTGCACATAGGCGCGCGTACTGCCGTCGTCTTCCCGCACAGTGATTTCTACACCCTGGGTGCGGGTCAGCCCCTCTTCGGCGGCCGAGCCTGCAAAGCCGCCCGCTACCGCGCCGATCACCGCGGCGACGATGCTGCCGCGCCCACCCCCTATCGCAGACCCAGCCACACCGCCGACAATAGCGCCAGCACCCGTGCCGATCGGCGTTTTGGTGCCTTCGATACGCACCGGCCGTAGCGCTTCGATGGTACCCATGCGCACGGTTTGCACCTGGCGCGCCTCATCGCGAGAATACACATCCCCCTCCAGGCTAGAGGCACAACCACCCAGAAACAGGGATGAAACGGTAAAAGCAGCGACCAGCAATACAGGTTTACGCATGGAACATACTCCGTAGGACTCGACACCATTAGACGCCAGGCGGTGCGATGTGTCACGGGGTGTAAGGTACAAAAATGTGTTCATTCAGCAGGCGTACAGCTCGCCAGGCTTGCCGGGCGGGCGTAGGAATGGGCGACCACCGCGAGGCGAAGCGCTCAGGGCGCCAGGCGCTCACGCAGCCATAGGCCGTGGGCCAAGCGGTAGTTCAGGCGGTCATGCAGGCGGCTGGGGCGCCCTTGCCAGAATTCAATGCGATCAGGCACCAGGCGATACCCGCCCCAATGTTCGGGGCAATGCGGCGGCGTGTCGCCAAAACGTTGCTCGGTGGCCTTGAGCAGGCCCTCGAGCGCTGCCCGGTCGGCGATCACTCGGCTTTGTGGCGAGGCCCAGGCACCCAGGCGGCTGCCCAAGGGGCGAACCTGGTAATAGGCCTCAGACTCGGCGGCGGCCACTTGCAGGGCGCGCCCTTCGATGCGTACTTGGCGCTCCAATGCCGGCCAGAAGAAGGTCATTGCCGCGAAGGCGTTCTGCGCCAGGTGCTGGCCTTTGGCGCTTTCGTAATTGGTGAAGAACGTAAAACCCTCTTCATCGAGCGCCTTGAGCAACAACACCCGGCAATGCGGCCGGCCCTGTGCATCGACGGTGGCCAAGGTCATGGCATTGGCCTCGACCGGCGGCTGCTCGGTCTGCACGGCCTCCTCGAACCATTGGCGAAACAAGGCGAACGGCTCGGCCGGGGCCGACGCCTCGCTCAAACCGTCTCGGGTGTAATCCCGGCGCATATCGGCCAATGCCTGGCTCATCGCGGGCTTTCCTCCCAACAATCAGTTGGACGCTTGCTGGTCAACCACTGGCTTTTTGGCAGCGGCCTTCTTCGCAGCAGTGGCCTTGGTCGCTACTTTTTTGGTGGGCGCGGCTTTTTTCGCGGCCACGGTTTTCTTCGACGTCGATGCCGGCTTGGCGACGGGCTCAGGCTCAGCCTTCACGTCTTGCATCGCCACCATTTGTGGCACCGCGGTTGGCGGCAGGTCGTACTTGGCCATCAGCGCGATCATGGTGTTCTGCGGCGTCACGATCATTTCTACCCGGCGGTTCAGTGCCCGGCCGGGTGCGCTGTCATTGGCAGCGCGCGGCATCAACGAGCCCATGCCGCGAAGGCTCAGGCGGGTACGCTCAAGGCCACTGAGGCGGAAGATCGCCGCCACCGACTGGGCACGCTCCAGGCTAAGTTTCTTGTTCACATCTGCCGCGCCGGCAGCGTCGGCATGGCCAAGAATGAGCACGGCACCCTGCTGGTCAGGCTCGAGTAACTTGGCGACATTGGTGATGGGCCCCAGCGCGGCTGGCAACAGCATGGCCGGGCGGTCAGGGTTGAACGAGGCATCCACAGGCGCGGTGACCACCAGCACGTCATCGCGCCGCTCTACTTGGAACTTGCTGCCCTTGATCGCTTCGCGCACTTTGGGTTCGTACTGATCAAGGAATGCCTGGGTTAGCACCGGGTCCACCTTCGGCACCGCCGCTACAGGTTTGGCCGCCTCAGCCTTGGCCGTGCTTTCACCGGCACCGAATGGCCACCACCAAGGGTTCTCGCTGCCCTTGGCGTTGGCGGCCTGGGCCACCGGCGCAGGCTTGGCCTCAGCCTGCGCAACACGGGCCTTGACGGCCTGCTCCACGTCATTCTCAGGGGCCTGCTCGGCGCCCGATTTAGCCATCGCGTTCGAGCTGCCAAATGGCCACCACTTGTAACTGCTGTCTGCGCTCGCGCTCTTGGCATCCTGCGCGCCACTGGTGGCGCAACCGGTAATGGCTAGGCAAAGGGCCAGGGCGAGGGATTTTTTTGCGTACATTGAGCGTTCCAGGCGTTGATTGATAAAGCGGGTTAAAAAACCCGTATAACTTATTGATTGAGATAGTAGATCATTAACCACACAAAAGTTGACCGCCGGTCGCCTTATTCACGGTATGCAACGGGCGAGTACCTGGGCCAGCCGCTGCGCGCGGGGGTCCATCAGGATATAGGGCCCCAACGTATTGGTGACGAAACCAAATGCCACATCCTTGGCGGGGTCGGCAAACCCGCAGCTACCGCCAGCACCCGGGTGGCCAAAGGCACGCGGCCCCATGCCGAACGTGGCATTACCCTTGCCCGGCTGATCGAGCATGACTCCCAAGCCAAACCGGGTGCTGGTCAGCAGCGTCAAGTCTTCACCGTAACTGTGTTCACGGGTCATTTGCGCGAGCCAATGCGGGTCGAGCAATGTCCCATCGAGCAGGCCGGCATAAAAGCCAGCCAGGCTGCGTGCATTACCATGGCCATTCGCCGCGGGCTGCTGCATACGCCGCCATTCGGGTTTGTTCGTGCTGGTTAGCATGCCAGGCGGGTTGGTGAAAGCGAGGGCACTTAAGGCTTCGGGTTGGTGCAGGGTAACCTGCAGCAGGCGCCTGGCCGCTTCGTCGCCAGCATTCCCCTTGCCCCGCGCGATGTGCGCGACGCGGTCGAATTCGCTGTCGGCTAACCCGATGTGAAAGTCCAGCCCCAGCGGCCGCGCGACCCGGTCGACAATCACTGGCCCTGGTTCGCGGTCTTCTACACGCCGCAGCAGTTCACCGAGCAACCAGCCAAACGTGACCGCGGCATAACCGTGAGCGGTACCGGGTTCCCACCACGGCGCTTCGGCGGCCAGCACGCCGACCATCGTTTGCCACCGGTACAACGCTTCTGGCGCCAGCGCCTGGCGGATGGCCGGCAAGCCGGCGCGGTGGCACAACAGTTGGCGCACCGTAACCTCGGCCTTACCGGCTGCGGCGAACTCGGGCCAATAGCGCGCCACTGGCGCATCGAGGTCCAGTTTACCTTCGGCGGCCAACTGCAGCACCGCGACCGAGGTGAATGCCTTGGTACAAGAGAACAGGTTAAGGATGGTATCGCTGTGCCAGGCCTGTTGCCCGTCCTTGTCGGCGCTGCCGGCCCACAGGTCCACTACCGTCTCACCGCCCCGTTGAATGCACAACGCCGCGCCGCGTTCCTGGGGGTCGTCGAACAGCGCGGCGAAGGCGTCGCGTACTGGTTCGAATTCGAGTTGGAAATGGCCCTGGATCTGCACCTGCCGGCTCCCGTGGCTGACCGCACAAAATGGCAGGCATTGTTTCAGTAGTCAGGGCATTTGTGAACCGGGAGGGCGCTTTTAATTAAGAACATTACCCAATTTCTTGGCGAAACGGTGGCAGTGTAGCAAGGATGGCCTTGCCGTAGCGCTGGGTGACCACCCGCCGGTCAAGCAGGGTGATGGTGCCGCGGTCTTGCTCGGTACGCAACAGCCGCCCACAGGCCTGGATCAACCGCAGCGAGGCATCCGGCACGGCAATTTCCATGAACGGGTTGCCGCCACGCGCTTCGATCCACTCGGCCAATGCGGCTTCCACCGGGTCGTCCGGTACGGCGAACGGGATCTTGGCG
This sequence comes from Pseudomonas typographi, assembly GCF_014694385.1. Taxonomy (GTDB): domain Bacteria; phylum Pseudomonadota; class Gammaproteobacteria; order Pseudomonadales; family Pseudomonadaceae; genus Aquipseudomonas; species Aquipseudomonas typographi. The sequence continues at coordinate 39,987 of NZ_JAAOCA010000039.1, forward strand.
ATCACCACGTGTTCGCAATAAGCGCCGGGCAGGTCGACGCCCTCGGCGAAACTGGCCAGGCCGAACAGCACGCTACTCGCGCCATCGTCGACCCGGGCCTTGTGTTTATTAAGGGTTTCCTGCTTGGACAGATTACCCTGGATCAGCACCTGCTTGCGAAAGTCGCGGTCCAGGCCGTCGAACACATCCTGCATCTGCCGCCGTGAAGAAAACAACACCAGCGTACCCCGCGACCCCTCGACCAATGCCGGCAGCGCGCGCACGATGGCCGCGGTGTGCGCAGGGGCGTTGCGCGGGTCTGCGCCGAGGTCTGGCACCCGCAGCACCCCCGCATCGGCATGGTGAAAAGGGCTGGGCACCACGGCCGTGACGCTATCGTACGGAATGCCCGAGCGCATGCGGAAGCGGTCGAAGCGGTTCAATGCGGTGAGCGTGGCCGAGGTCACCAAAGCGCCATAGGCCACGTTCCACAGCGTACGCCGCAACATCTCGGCGGCGAGGATGGGGCTTGCGTTGACTTCGATGTCATGCAGGTTGCCGGCCTCGACCAGGGTCAACCAGCGCGCCATGGGCGGGGCATCTTGCGGGTCTTCGACGGTGAAGGCGGTCCACAGCTCCCAATTGCCCTGTGAGCGCGCCAGCAGGCTGCCGAACAACGGATACCATTCCTCGGCTTGGTGGCTGGCAATGCCGATGTTCTTCTCGCCATCCATGCCCTCTTTGAGCAACTCGGCGAGCCGGGTGAACAGGTCGGTCAGGCGGCCGAAGCCTTTTTTCAGTTCCAGGCCCATGTCGCGCAGGTGCTCGGGAACCAACCCCGCGGCAAACCGATGGCGCGGCCGCTCGCGGCCTTCCATGTCTTCGCCCGCATGGAAGTCGGCCAACTGCTCGCACGCCCCATACATGAACTGCTGCTGCCCCTTGAGCTCACGCGCCAGCTCCGGCACCTGCTCCACCAGCTTGCCCAGGTCGCCCGGCAAGGGATGCTGGGCCAACAGCTTGGTAAGGTTGCGGGCAGTCTGCTCGAGCCAATCGGCGGTGGAGCGCAGGCGTGTGTAATGGGCAAAGTGGCCAATGGCTTTGTCGGGTAGGTGGTGGCCCTCATCGAACACGTAGAGGGTGTCGCGCGGGTCGGGCAGCACAGCGCCACCGCCCAGGGCAAGGTCGGCCAGCACCATGTCATGGTTGGTCACGATCACGTCAACCTTGCCCATACCCTCCCGGGCCTTGAAAAAGGCGCACTGCTGGAAGTTCGGGCAATGCCGGTTAGTGCATTGGCTATGGTCGGTGGTCACCTGCGCCCACTCTTTATCTTCCAGCGCCACCGGCCAGCTGTCGCGGTCACCGTCCCATTGGTTGCCCGCCAGTTTCTCGATCATGCTGTTGAACAGCTTCAGGCTGGCTTCGTCGACATCGATGGAAAAACCTTCGTCTTCGAACAACTGCGCGGTGGCCGTTTGCGCTTGGCCCTCTTGCAACAGGCTGTCGAGCTTAGACAGGCAGAGATAGCGGCCACGGCCCTTGGCCAAGGCGTAGCTGAAGCTGAGCCCGGCATTGCTCAGCAGGTCGGGGAGGTCTTTGTGGACGATTTGCTCTTGCAGGGCCACCGTGGCGGTGGCGATCACCAAGCGCTTGCCGGCGGCCTTGGCCACGGGGATCGCCGCCAGGCTGTAGGCAACCGTTTTGCCGGTGCCGGTACCGGCCTCCACCGCCACCACTGCCGGTTCGCCCAGGCGCCGGCCTTCGTCGTCTTGCGCCACCGCGCCAAGCACCTTGGCGATTTCGGCGATCATCAGCCGTTGGCCATAGCGCGGCTTGAGCCCCTTGGCTTCGAGAAAACGCGAGTAGGCGCCCTGGATGGTGGCTTTGAGTTCAGTACTGAGCATGGAATCCGGGCCAGCGGAGTGCTGGATAAATTATCAGTGTCGCAAGTTCGGTATCATACCTGCTTCTGCATTCTCGCGCCGGCTGGAGTTACGCATGATATTGCAAGCGATCACTTACGCCCTGCACGTATTGGCGGCGGCGTTGTGGGTGGGGGGCATGTTCTTCGCTTGGGCGGTGCTGCGCCCGGCCAGTGCCGCGTTGCCACCGCCACAGCGCCTGCGCCTGTGGTGGCAAGTGCTGGGGTGCTTCTTTAACTGGGTGTGGGCCGCGCTGGTGCTGTTGCCCGCCACTGGTTTGATGGTATTACAAGGGCGTTTTAACGGGTTCGAAACGGCACCGCGTTATGTGCAGTGGATGATCGGCGGCTACATCGTGATGGCCGCCGTGTTCTTGCGCTTGTACGCCCTTGGCCTGCCGCGGCTGGGCGAAGCGGTGGCCGCCGAAGACTGGCCCGCGGCCGCCAAGGCACTGGCGCAGGTTCGCCGCTGGGTCGCGCTGAACCTGGCGCTGGGGGTGGTGATCATGGCGGCCGCGGCAGCGCGGCTTCATTGAGGGCGGGATATCGGCGCAGGTACCGACTGAATATGAAAAACCCCCAACAGCAGGACCTGCATGCGGTCGATATTACGGTGCGAACGGTCACGAAGGTGGCCGTTGAAAGCGAACAGTTCTAACACGTGCAGCACCAGCATGGCAGCGCCCGCCAGGTTCACCCAGGCCCGAAACGGCCACACCATGGGCATGAACAGGTTCACCAGCACCACCCACCAGAACACCAGCATCAACGCCTTGAAAACCCCTAACAACATTTATCCCCCTCGGGGCGCAGGGCCCATGGCCAACCCTTGGCGGCCATGGGCCAGGCCCTTGCCAGTGGCACGGTCAACGGTTGATGTGTAGCTCCACGCGGCGGTTTTGTGCCCGGCCTTCGTCCGTGCTGTTATCCGCCACCGGGCGCGACTCACCGAAGCCTTGGCTGCTGATTTTCGACTGCTGCACCCCATGGGCTACCAGGTAGCGCACCACGCTGGCCGCACGGCGTTCCGATAGGCCTTGGTTGTAAGCATCGGTGCCCATGCTGTCGGTGTGGCCTTCGACCTTGATGGTGACCACGTCGGCGGCGCGCAATTTGTCGAGTTGTTTGTCCAACTGGGCGGTCGCTTCGGCCGTGAGGTTGGATTTATCGAACTCGAACAGCACATCACCTGCATCGCTCAAGGTAATCACCTCTTCCTGAGGCGGTGGTGGAGGTTCGGCCTTGGGTGGCGCAGCCGGGTATTGTGGCAGCGGGCAACCGTTATGGCTCACCGGCGTACCTTTGGGCGTTCCCGGGCAACGGTCGCGGCGGTCGAAAATACCATCGCCGTCTTCGTCGCCATCCTGCGCGTAGCAGATCAGCCCGCCCCCTATCGCGCCGAGCAGGCCGCCACCAGCAGCCCAGGCACCGCTTTCGATCGCCCCCAGGCCGGCGCCCACCGCGCCCCCGAGTACGCTACAAATTGGCCAGTTCCTTTGGTTCAGTGGCGCACTTCCATCACTGTGCGTGGCACACCCCGAGAGAACACTGCTGACCAGAAGTACGGGTAATAAAGCCTTCGTCAAACGGCCCATCATCGAAGCTCCTGTGTCTCCGGCCCCTGCCGGTAAAGGTATTAAAGCGCAACGGCCCGCATTCGCCCGGTAAGGGTGGCGAACACCACAAGGCCACGCATGTGACAATGCCACTATCGGAACGATCCCTGCCCCGGCTACTCTTGTGGCTTGAACGAGGATTTTCGATGCCCGAACGCACGCCCCAACAGGCTTTAGCCGCCCTGCTCGACCGCTACGCACCGCAAACGTTATTGGTGGTGAGCACGCAACGTTTCCCGGCATTGGACGCCTTTACCCAGGCCCACCCGGAGTGCGACGTCGCCCACAGCGCACCTGGCCCGTTGCCGGCCACCTTGGCTGGGCGGCGCTTCGACCTGGCGCTGGTGCTCGACTGCCTGGAACACCTGCCCAAGCGCGACGCCCTGCAATTGCTAGGCGGCATACGCAACCTCAACAGCGGCCGCCTGGCGGTGCTGGTAGATCTGCAAGCCGCCGGCTGGGCCAACACCGACTTCTACGCCCTGGCTTTGCAGGCCGCCGAGCGCTTTACCCGCGATAGCCAGGAGTTGGCGCTCTACACTTACGACGTGAAGGACTACAAGCAGGTGCCCGATTGGCTGAATGCCAAGTTCTGGGCCAACCCGGAAAACTTTGGCAAGTACTGGTGGTAACGCAATGAACCCATGCCCTTGCGGCAGTGGCGACCTGCTGGAGGCGTGCTGCGGCCGCTTCCATGCACGTGCCGGCGCGCCGGATGCGCAAACCCTGATGCGCTCGCGCTACAGCGCTTACGTGCTGGGCAATGTCGACTACCTGGTGGCCACGACCCTGCCGGCCCAACAACCGGGCCTGGATCGCCAAGCGATGGCGGGGTGGAGCGCCTCGGCCACCTGGCTGGGCCTGGAGGTACACAGCACGCAAACCTTGGGCGGCAAGCCTGAGCATGCCTTCGTGAGCTTTACCGCGCGCTGGCACGACGCCACCGGCGAGCACAGTCACCATGAGCGCTCAGCCTTTGTGCAGCAAACCGACCAGTGGTATTTCATCGACCCCAACGTGCCGCTGCAAGCCGGCCGCAACGACCCTTGCCCCTGCGGCAGCGGGCAGAAATTCAAGAAGTGCTGCGCGGGGTTCATTACGGGATGAGCCGCAGATGATCTGTGTTCGGCGCCGCACTGGCGGCCTGGGGCTTGGCTTGGCCCATGTCGCTGCCGGCCGGCGCCAGCGACAGGCCGCTGAGGTCCATGGCCGGCGCTGGCGCTGGGGCGGTGGGTGGGCTCAGGTCGGCACCGAGCTCGGCAAGGTCGTAGGCCGGCGCGTCGACATGGGCAAAGGCCGCCATGTACTGATCACGCGGCACCACTTCGGCACGCGGGCGTGGCGCCTCAGCGGATGGCAGCCCGGGCTCGATGGCTGGCTCGGCCAAGGCATTGACCTGCACCGCGGCCCCAGCACGCTCCAGTACCTGGCGGTATTTGCCTGCCTCGGCTGCGTCCAACCCGGTTTTGAGCACCAGGCGGCGGCCGCTGAAGAGCGCCTCGATGCGCGCAGTGTCGGCCTGGAACACCCGCGCCAGGTTGGCCTTTACCGCTTCCAGCGGCGCACCGGTTTGCACTTGGCCCTCGAAAACGATTTCATAAAGGCTCATCGGTTCACTACTCCTGATCCACACAAGGGCGCCCGGCGATGACGCGTTTACCAGCGTTGGCTGCCCTTATCTTAGCCCTGTGCCTGCCGGCTTGCTCAACGGCCTGGTTCACCGGCCGTTACCAGGCCCCCGACGTGAGCCTGTTGCGGGTCGAACGGGTCAAGGCCCACCTGTTGCAACAAACCTTCATCCTGCACTTTCGCATCGATAACCCCAACGACAGTACCCTGCCAGTACGAGGGTTTCGCTACCACGTCACACTCGAAGACATCACCCTGGCCGAGGGTAAGGCCAAGGACTGGTTCAATGTGCCGGCGCACGGTACGTCTTTCTATAGCATAGAGGTGCGCACCAACCTGTGGCAGCACCTCAAACCCTTGCGGGCGCTTCTGCGCGACCCCGAACGCCCGTTGCATTACACCTTGAAAGCCGAGCTTAAAACCGGAATATTCTTTGGCCACTGGATCACACTCGAACGCAGTGATGCGATAATACCGGCCCAGTTCATCCCGGAGTGATTCCATGTCTCAAGCGCCTCACGTTCATGGCCCAGACTGCAACCATGACCATGACCATGACCACCACCATGGCCATGTGCACGGACCGCATTGCAACCATGGCCCGCAAGAACCTTTGCGCAACACGCTGAAGGACGTAGGCCGCAACGATCCTTGCCCCTGCGGTAGCCAGAAGAAGTTCAAGAAGTGCCATGGTGCCTGAGAGGTCCCACGGCAGGCTTTAACCGCGCACGGTTGACTACTTGAAAGCTGGCGGCCGCCGCCTCAAGGGTGCATCCGCCCTAGCCCGGGGGGCACGCCGCTACTGTCGGTCGGCTGCCATGGGCCGTCCGGGCTGGTGGCCCAGGCCCAGCCGCCGCTGAAGCGGTAGTAAGTGCGCTGGCGGTAATACACGCCGTCCGCAGTCTCCAGCACGTACACCGCCAAGCCCGGGTCCCAGTGGCTCGGGCCGCCCGGTGGCGGGGCAAAGCTTGCCGAGGTGCGCGGTGCTGCCTTGGTTTGGCCCGGTGCCGGGGTGCCGGAGGGCTGCACGGGGGCCGACGGCTGGGTGGCGGGGCCAGGTACGTTGGCCGGTATGGGCGGCGCCGGCTGCGGCGTGGGGCGCTGCACGCTACAAGCCGAAAGGCCCAGCAGCAGAGTGAGTGCGGCCAGGCGCACAGGGGCGGGCAATATCAGGGTTCGGGTCATGAGTCAGGGCTATCGATGGTCAGCTGCTGAAGCACCGCACTGTCGCGGGCGATGGGTGCGCCACGCCCCAGCCACTCACCTTGGGTGGGCTGGCCGCTGCGGCTGATGCGCGCCCCCAGTTGGACTTGCTCGAACGCGGACAGTTTCAATGCCGGCTGCATGGCATCAGCGTCGCTGAGTTCGACGGTGGCAGGCAGTTCTGCCACGGTCAGGCGCTTCACCGCCAGCGGCAGCGGCGGCCCATTGACCGCGCGGGCAAATACGAACACCGTATCGCCCGGCAACACTTTATCGCGCAACGCCGGGGCCAGGCTGACCTGCACCTTCAGCCCGGCAACGGCCTCGGCAGCGGCAGCCGGTGGCAGGCCGGCTCGTTGGCGGGCCTTATCGATACCGCCCTGCAACGCCTGGCGTGCGGGGTCGCCTGCCGGTAGCAAGGCTTGCAGGCGCTGCCAGTAACCGGCGGCTTCGGCGTAATGCTGGCTTTCGAAGCCCGCGATGCCGAGCAACCCCAAGCTGGTTACCTCGTTCGGGTCGGCCTTCAGCGCTTCGTCCGTCAATGCCTGCATCGGCGCGCCCCAGTGCTTGCCATTGGCAAAATACAGCGCTTGCGCCCACTGCCCCAGCAAGTCCGGGCGGCGCCCGGCCAGCGCTACCGCCCGCTCGAACAGCGGGGCGGCATCGCCGGGGCGGTTTTGCGCCATGTAGGTCCGTGCCAGGTAATACACCCCTTCCACTGCATCCGGCTGGGCCTTCACCGTTTGCTCCAGGCGCGCGGTCATGTCTGCCAGCGACTGCGGCGGCGTGGCGAAGCTACGGCTAAGCGCCAGCGTGTCGCTGGCCCCGTAGTGCAGGTACAAGCCCAGCGCCAGCACGGGCAGCACAAAGGCCACCAACAGCGGCAGGCGCCAGTCCTGGCCCTGGGCGGGCGGCGCTTCTTCACCATCGGCGTCGGCCAGCAGCTCACGGGCAGCTTCGGCCCGCCCACTGGCCATGTCTTCGGCGCTGAGCAGGCCGTCGGCATGTTGTGCGTGCAATTGCTCAGCCCGCTCCTCGAACAGCGCTACGTTCAGCGCCGCGCGGTCCTGGCCGGCCGGCGACGGGCGGCGAAGCAGCAGCGGAAGCAGGATAAAACACATGGCCACCCCTAACAGCAGGGCGGTGGCAAGCCAAAAATCGGTCATGGGCGGTGCTCATCCAGCAGGCGTGCAAGGCGTTCTTGTTCATCGGCCGACAGCGCCTGGGCCGCCCCCGCTTGGCGGCGGCGCACCCTAATGGCCACCACCGCGGCGCCGGCCAACAGCAACAGCGCCGGGCCGAACCACAGCAGGCCAGTACGCAGGCTCAACGCCGGCCTGTAGCGAATGAACTCGCCATAGCGGTCGACCATGTAATCGATAATCTGCCGGTCGCTTTTGCCCTCGCCCAGCAAACGGACGATTTCCCGGCGCAAGTCGGCGGCAATCGGTGCATTGGAGTCGGCGATGTCCTGGTTCTGGCACTTCGGGCAACGCAGCTCGCCGGTCAGCTCAACGAAACGTTGGCGCTGCGTATCGTCGGCGAAGGTATAGGTGTCGATCGCCGCATGCGCCAATGCGGCGCTCAGCGCAAGTGCCGCACCAGCCAGCAAAGCACGCAGGCTCATTGGCCGGCCTCATCGAGCAATTGCTGGTAACGCCCGGCTAGCTGCTCACGCCATACCTGCTGGTCGATCACCCCCACGTGCTTGAAGCGAACCACACCTTTGGCATCGATCAAAAAGGTTTCGGGGGCCCCGTAAACGCCCAGGTCTACCCCCAGGCTGCCGTCTGCGTCGGCCACATTCAGTTGGTACGGGTCGTGGAACTGGGCCAGCCACTTTTGCGCGGCAGCGTTGTCGTCCTTGTAGTTCACACCGTAGATCACCACGCCCTGGGCCTTGAGCGTGTTAAGCACCGGGTGCTCATCGCGGCAGGCCACGCACCAGGTGCCCCATACATTCACCAAGGCCGGGCGGCCCAGAAATGCATCGCGGCTGAGCATACCACCACCCTGTACCGCGGGCAGTTGGAACGCCGGAAACGGCTTGCCGATCAACGCCGAAGGTAAGCTTTGCGGATCGAGGAACAGCCCCCGGTAAAGAAACACCGCCAGCACCAGGAACAACACCAATGGCAGCAACAACAACCAACGCCTCATGCCGCCGCCTCCTTCAGACCCAAGGTGCCGCGCACCCGGGCCTTGACCTTGGTGCGGTAGCGGCCGTCGGCCGCCGCGAGCAACCCGCCCAGGGCGGTCAGTACGCCACCGAGCCAGATCCAACGCACGAAGGGCTTCACGTGTACCCGCACGGCCCAAGCGCCATCGCCCAATGGTTCGCCCAACGCCACGTAGAGGTCGCGCAGCAGGCCAGGGTCGATGCCGGCTTCAGTCATCATCGATTGCTGGGCGGTGTACAGCCGCTTCTCCGGGTTGAGCACCGCGACCGGGCGGCCGCCCTGGGTCACGCGGATTACCGCGCGGTCGGCGCTCCAGTTCGGCCCATTCACATGCTGCGAACCTTCGAACACGAAGTGGTAACCGCCCACATCCACGGCCTCGCCCGGCGCCATGCGCAGGTCGCGTTCGGCATTGTGCTGGCTGGAAAGCACCACTCCCAGGGCGCACACGGCAATGCCCAGGTGCGCCAGGTGCATCGCCCAGTAACTGCGGCGCAACCCCCGCAAACCCCTGGCCAGCCCGGTATGGCGGGTTTTGTCGAACACATCGCGCAGCCCGCCCACCACCACCCACATGGCCAAGGCGAACACCGCCAGCACAGGCCAGTCGAAATCACCCAGCCACCAACCGCCCAGCACCGCCAACACCACGGCCGCCACCAGCACCGGCGTGAGCAGGCCGGCCAGCCAACGGCCAGGGGTGTGCTTCCAACGCACCACCACGCCCACTGCCAGCAGCAGCATCAACAGGGCCATCAGCGGCAGGAACAACAGGTTGAAATACGGCGGGCCCACTGACAATTTGGCCCCGGTCAAGGCATCCAGCAACAAGGGGTAAAGCGTGCCGAGCAAAATGGTCGCGGCGGCCACCACCAGCAGCAAGTTGTTGCCCAGCAGCAGGGTTTCCCGCGACCACAGGCCGAACCGCGCGTGGCTGCGTACCACCGGCGCACGCAGGGCGAACAACCCCAGCGAGCCCCCCACCACCAACAGCAAGAAGCCCAAAATGAACACACCCCGGGTGGGGTCGGAGGCAAACGCATGCACCGAGGTGAGCACACCCGAGCGCACCAGGAAGGTGCCCATCAGGCTCAGCGAGAACGCCGCGATGGCCAGCAGCACCGTCCAGCTTTTGAACACACCGCGTTTTTCCGTCACCGCGAGGGAGTGAACCAGCGCGGTGCCGACCAACCAGGGCATCAACGAGGCGTTTTCTACTGGGTCCCAGAACCACCAACCACCCCAACCGAGCTCGTAGTATGCCCACCATGAGCCCAGGCTGATGCCCACCCCGAGAAAGCTCCAGGCCACCAGCGTCCAGGGCCGCGACCAGCGCGCCCAGGCCGCGTCCAGGCGCCCGCCCAGCAGTGCGGCGATGGCAAAGGCAAAGGCCACCGAGAAGCCCACGTAGCCCATGTAAAGCATCGGCGGGTGAACCACCAAGCCAAAGTCTTGCAACAACGGGTTCAAGTCGCGACCATTGGCCGGCACCTGCGGTAGCAGGCGGCTGAAGGGGTTGGAGGTGCAGATCAAAAACACCATGAAACCGGTGCCGATCAACCCCATCACGGCCAGCACCCGCGCCAGCATGTCGCGCGGCAGCTGGCCGGAGAATATCGATACCGCGAAGGTCCAGCCGCCGAGGATCAACGCCCACAGCAGCAGTGAACCTTCATGGGCACCCCACACCGCGCTGAACTTGTAATACCACGGCAAGGCACTGTTGGAATTCTGCGCCACATAGGCCACGGAAAAATCATCGACCATGAACGAGCGGGCCAAACAGGCAAAAGCGAAAGCTAAAAAGGCGAACTGCCCCCAAGCGAGCGGCCGTGCCAACGCCATCCACACCACCTGCCCACGCCAGGCACCCAGCAGTGGCAGCACGCCCAACGCCGCGCTGAAGCACAGCGCCAGGATCATCGCCAGTTGGCCGAGTTCCGGGATCATGGCTCGGCCTGCGCGAGCTTGCCATCCTTGAGGGCCTTGTTCACTTCCGGCGGCATGTATTTTTCATCGTGCTTGGCCAGCACCTCGTCGGCCACCACCACTCCATCGGTGCCCACCTTACCCAACGCGACGATGCCCTGCCCTTCGCGGAACAAGTCCGGCAAAATGCCGCGGTAGGTAATGGCCACCGATTTATTGAAGTCGGTGACCACGAAGCGCACCTGCAGCGAATCGCTCGAGCGCACCAGTGAGCCTTTTTCGACCATGCCACCGGCGCGGATGCGCGTGCCCATCGGCGCTTCGCCGTTGGCGATCTGAGTGGGGGTGTAGAACAGGTTGATATTCTGCTGCAGGGCGCTCAGGGCCAGGGCCACCGCTGCGCCAACCGCGGCCACCAAGCCAATGATGATGTACAGGCGCTGTTTGCGCTGGGGGTTCACGCTTGACGCTCCCGGCGCAAACGGCGCGCCTCTTGTTGCAGGTAACGGCGCCGCGCCAGCCAAGGCGCTGCGACATTCCAGATCACGACCACGGTGCCAATGGCATAGGCCGACCATACGAACGGGCCATGATGCCCCATTGCGATAAATTGCGCGAATGACGCAAATTTCATGGTGCCAGCCCACCGCCCAGGGCCTGGCGCACGGCCGCCTGCGCCCAGCCGCTGCGCGCCTCGCGCTGCAGCAGGGCCAGGCGCATCCGTGCCAGCAGCACCGCGCCGAACAAGCAATAAAAGCCCAACACGGTAAACAACAGCGGCAGCCACATCTCAGCGGGCATCGCCGGTTTCTCCGTAAGGCTGAACGTAGCGCCCTGGTGCAGCGTGCTCCACCACTGCACCGAGTACTTGATGATCGGGATGTTCACCACCCCCACGATCGATAGCACCGCGCACGCCTTGCCGGCGCTGTCGCGGTTGCCGATGGCATTACCCAAAGCGATGACCCCGGCGTAGAGAAACAACAAAATCAGCATCGAGGTAAGCCGGGCATCCCACACCCACCAGGCGCCCCAGGTGGGCTTGCCCCAAATGGCCCCGGTGAGCAGCGCCAGCGCGGTCATCGAGGCGCCCACCGGCGCTGCGCAGTGAATGGCGATGTCGGCGACTTTCATCTTCCACACCAGGCTCACCACCCCGGCCAGCGCCATCAGCACATAGCAGCTCTGCGCCAGCATGGCGGCAGGCACATGGATGTAGATAATGCGAAAGCTGTTGCCTTGTTGGTAATCCGGCGGGGCGAAGGCCAAGCCCCACACCACCCCCACCGCCAATAGCAGCGCCGCGGCCAGCGCCAGCCAGGGCTGCAGGCGGCCGGCCAAGGCGTAGAACCACTTCGGCGAGCCCCATTTGTGAAACCAGGTCCAGCTCATAACACGCTACTCATCACGGTCACGTTCCATTATGCAGGCTCACTCGGCCACGCTGATACGCAGCCCAGCGGCAATCGCCAGCGGTGCCAGCGCCAGCGCCAGCGCCGCCAAGCTTGCCAGCCACAACAGGTAGCCGCCGCTGGGCAGGCCCTGCAACGCCGCTTGCAACGCCCCGCTGCCAAGAATCAGCACGGGTATATACAGGGGTAAAACCAATAAGGCCAGCAGCAGGCCACCGCGCTTCAGCCCCACCGTCAGCGCCGCGCCGATGGCTCCCAGTAGGCTCAGCACCGGCGTGCCCAGCAACAAGGAGGCCAATAGCACCGGCAAGCATACCAGCGGCAACCCCAGCATCACCCCCAACAACGGCGCCAGCAATACCAGCGCCAGCCCGGAAAACAGCCAATGCACCAACACCTTGGCCAGCATCAGCAGGGCTAGCGGCTGCGGGCTTAGCACCATTTGTTCGAGCGAGCCGTCTTCGAAATCGCTGCGAAACAGCCCCTCCAGCGATAATAATACCGCCAACAACGCCGCCACCCACACCAACCCAGGTGCCACGGCTTGCAACAGCTGCGGCTGGGCGCCCAACGCCAACGGGAACAGTGCCACCACGATGGCGAAGAACACCAACGGGTTGAGCAATTCACCTGGCCGCCGGCAGAGCAAACGCACCTCGCGCTTGAGCAATTCGGCCAGCACGCTCATGCCGTAGCGCCCCCGAGCGCAAGCTCGGCGAAACCCGGCGGCCTGCGCCCTAGCAGGTGGTGGGTGGTCAGCACCACTGCCCCGCCCTGCTCGCAGTGCGCCGCCAAGTGCGCCTCCAACTGCGCCACCGCCTGTATATCCAGCGCGGTGAAAGGCTCGTCGAGAACCCACAGCCGGGGTGCCGGCAGGTACAGCCGCGCCAGCGCCACCCGGCGCTTTTGCCCGGCCGAAAGGCTGTGGCAGGGCACGTCCTCGAAGCCGCGCAAACCCACCTCGGCCAGGGCCTGCCAGATCGCCGCGCGGTACGCTGCGCGGCCCTCGGTAGCGGGCGCCGTAGCGGGGACCTTACCGGGAGCCGTAGCATGCAATGCACACAACCAGGCCAGGTTTTCCTCGGCGCTGAGCCGCTCCTGGATGCCCGCCGCGTGGCCGACCCACAGCGGCTTTGCGGTGCAGCGCACATGCCCGGCGGTGGGCGCCATCAGCCCGGCGAGCACGCGCAGCAGGCTGGTTTTACCGGCGCCATTGGGGCCGCTGACCTGCAGCATGTCGCCAGCGCCCAGGCTCAAGGCCAGGTGCTCGAACAACAAGCGCCCGTCACGCTCGCAGGCCAGCGCGCTGGCTTGAAGATAAGGGTTCACAGGTGGCCTTTCGATCCAGGTCGGCGGTTCAAGGGTTGCCACCACCGGCCGATACACATTGCATTGACGATTCGCGGGTGGCCATCATACAGCACCGTGAACCTTAAAATTGTTCAAAATTTTTCACGGTTTAGTATTCAATGCCAAGTGAAATCAACCCCGTCGCTGCACCTGCCGCCCTGGCAACGGCCCAGCGTAACGCCGCGAACGTCGGCGAGGTGTTGAAGCTGCTCCAGCCCATCGGCGAATCGTTGCAGCCTGGGCAAACCGCCACGGCCGAAGTGCTGGCTGTCAAGCAGGTGTTGGCGCAGAACGTCCAGAGCTTCCAATTGCTGCTGGCGCTGACCCTTGGCAACGGCAAAACCCTCACAGTGCAGGTAGGCGCCGGCCAGCCATTGGCCCAAGGCACGCAATTGCTGGTGCAAAAGCTGTTCAGCGAGCAACTGATGGTTACCTCGCCCACCGGCGACAACCGCGGTAGCCTCACCGCGCTGGACACCCGGCAACTGCCAATCGGTACGCTGCTTCAAGGCAAAGTGCTCACCAGCATACTCTTGCCACCGCAAACACCTGGCGGTGCCGTGACCTACCGCAGCACCGTGGTGCTGCTCAACACCGCCCTGGCCGGGCAAAGCCTGGCCATAGACAGCCCGCAGCCGCTGCGCCTGGGCAGCCTGCTCAGTGCACAGGTGCAAGGCAGCCAGGCGCTGCGCTGGGTGCAAGTGGGCAACCGGCTGGACCAATTGGCAGTGCAACAGCAACTCAGCACCCAGCAAAGCCGCCAGGCTTCATTGCCGGGCTTGCTGGCATTGCTGCAGAACGTGCAAGGCAAACCCAACCTGCCCGCCGGCGTGGCCCAGAGTGCCCAAGCCCTGCTCGCCAGCCTGCCCAACGTAGCGCAAATGGTTACCCCGCAAGCCGTCGCCCAAGCCCTGCAAAACAGTGGTGTGTTCCTCGAAAGCAGCGTGCTCACCGGCCTGCACCGCCCGGAACTTGCCGCGCCAGACCTAAAAACCGCGCTGCTGCGGCTGGTCGCCCAGGTGCTGCCGAACCTCCCCGCCGGCCAATACATCAACCCCGCCACCTTAGCCACCTGGGTGCAGGCCATGGCGCGCAACCCGCAATCGAACCGCCTGCGCAATGCCCTCGGCCAAGCTGGCGCGGCCGCCCCGGCCGGCGCCATAAACGCAGATTTCCCGCTCCCCCTGCGCAACGTTGACGCACGCGACGACGAAGACGAACTGCAAACCCTGCTGCGCCTGGCCAGCGCCGTGTTGTCGCGGGTACAAAGCCACCAATTGAGCAGCCTGGAACACAGCGGCATACAGCCCGACGGCAAACTGCTAAGCACCTGGCAAATGGAAATCCCGCTGCGCCACTTCAGCGACATCGTGCCGCTGCAAGTGCGCCTGCAAAGCGAAGAACGCCCCGACGAAGCGCCGCGCCGCGACAACGAGGGCCGCGAACTGCCCAAACGCAAACTCTGGCGGTTGGAACTGGCCTTCGACCTTGCACCGCTCGGCCCGCTGCAGGTGCAAGCGCAACTGGTGGGCGAGCAACTGTCCAGCCAACTGTGGGCAGAAAACCCCGCCACCGCCGCGCTGGTGCAAAGCCAACTGGGCTACCTGCGCGAACGCCTGGGCGGCGCCGGCCTGACCGTGGGCGACCTGGACTGCCACCTGGGCCTGCCCGCTCGTGGCCCGCGTACTCAACTCGAACAACGCTGGGTGGACGAAACCGCATGAGCACGCCCTTCTCCCGCCAGGCCATCGCCCTGACCTACGACGGCGAAAGCGCCCCTACCTTGTCTGCCAAGGGCGACGACGAACTGGCCGAGGCCATCCTCGCCCTGGCCAAGCAGCATGAAGTGCCCATCTATGAAAACGCCGAGCTGGTGAAGCTGCTGGCTCGGCTGGAGCTAGGGGAGAGTATCCCGCAAGCGTTGTACCTGACGATTGCGGAGATTATTGCGTTTGCGTGGTATTTGCAGGGTAAGCAGGCGGTGGGGTTTGTGCCGGGGGATCGGCGGGTGGAGCGGGATGTGACGCCGTCGGTGCCACCACTACGCTAAATACCCGTGATTGGTCACACCGTGCAGCACTTTTACCTGCCTGCGGGCGGGCCATCGGATGCGCAGGGCCGCAATTTTTCCAAAACCACATAACTGGGCAGGGCGAATAACCTATTAGGCTTTATGGCCGCGTGCCACCAATTAGATCTACTAGTTACATTGACATTTTCGATACGCTCTACTGCACCTAGAACTCTGCTGGAGCACGCTCATGTCAGCCAACGGCGAGACGATCAACAATAAAGCCAGCCTTTTGGCTTCAAATATATCGGGTACGATAATACAATTGGCGCACCATGAGCAGCGCAATTATATGCCTTTTGGTTATTTCAACAATAGAGGCACACATTTGGGGCTAAACGGAGATTGGTTTGAGCATGAATTTGAAGGGTATCTGCTAGGGATAGGCCACCGTGCTTTCATACCTAACCTAATGCGTTTCACTACCGCCGATAGCCAAAGCCCTTTTCGGTCGGGCGGCATTAACAGTTATGTATATTGCCTAGCCGATCCGATCCGATCAACCTTGCAGACCATGAGGGGCGCTCCGCAATCTCATTGTTCAAGGGCATTGGAAACATCTTTGGAAGAAAATCATCCAGTACACTCCAGCTACAGAATAATATTCTTAACCGCCAAATCACCCATCTCACTGATGTCATGGCGGAAGCAGCCGTTCCTTTTAGCCAAGACTTCGCACGTCGGGGAGCGACCGCAGTCGATGCAATGAGCAACAGGCTCAGGCATAGTACTCAACGAATATTGACGCGTTCAGATCCCTTTAAAATTCCGGGGATGACCCGACCCGAACGATCACGGATGAAATTATATGCCGCCGGATTTCGACAGCAACACATTGAAACATACAACCTAAACTTATCGACTTTACGGAGACGTAATAAGCCCGGCACTCCACTGGACCCCGACCTTACCGATTTTTCAATACTCCGTATAAGGTCAAAACCACGACCTCCCCGGTATACAGCTGAGGATCAGGCCAGATGGACCAATTGGGGCCCAACACCGCCGCCCGATGCAGGAGCGCCGCCAGCCTATGATGACGTGATATTCCGCTAAACTCGGCACTTGGTTAGGCCAAACCATTATATCGCCTACCTCGCTGTATAAGAGCCCCACTGTGGCACTCCGGGTTCGTCGCGAGGTGTTGGAGGCTGGCGCAAGTTGCCGCAGTCCGGTGAGTTACTTAGCACTTCGGATGCAAGCATCGGCGTTCAGTGCCCCCTGTACAAAAACGTAGCCAGATATATATACCTACTTTAAGCCATCTCACTCATCTATGTTTGCGAGCCCATATGATCACCTAGGGATCCATTGATGCTCGCAACTCACCTCACCCCCACCGGTATCCAACCCGCCCGTGCCGCCCTGACC
>NZ_JAAOCA010000003.1 GCF_014694385.1 Pseudomonas typographi
CATCTGCCCCCACTGCGCCAGCTTCGAGGTGGCGCCCCGCGCGGTGTCCGGCCGTGGGAAAGTGGTCAGCTACACCGTTAACTACCAACCTTGGGTAGCCGAGCTGGAGGTCCCCTACGTGGTGGCCATCATCGAGTTGGCCGAGCAACCGGGGTTGCGCTTTGTCAGCAATGTGGTGGGTATGGACCCGCTGCAGGTGCATATCGACATGCCGGTCCACGTGCGCTTCCTGAATATCGAGGATGTCTGGCTACCACTTTTCGAAAGGGACCAATGATGCTCGCTCAGCGCTACGAGAAAGATGTGGCCATCACCGGGATCGGCCAGTCGGAAGTCGGCCGGCCGGCATCGAAGCCTGCCCTGCGCTTGACGCTGGATGCCTGCCTGGAAGCCATCGCCGACGCCGGCCTGGAGCGCTCCGACATAGACGGCGTGGCCTGCTGGCCCGGGGACAACAACAACGGCGACCCCTTCTCCCCCGTGGGCCCCAGCGCGCTAAAAAGCGCCCTGGGGCTTAACGTTAACTGGTTCGGCGGCGGCTACGAAGGGCCAGGGCCACTCGCCGGGGTGATCAACGGGGCCATGGCCATTGCTGCCGGCCTATGCCGCCATGTGCTGGTGTTCCGCACCATCAGCGAGGCATCGGCGCGCCTGACGAGCAAACAAGGCGGTGCGCTGACCAACAAGACCCAGGGCCGTGACAGCAGCTACGCCTGGCAATGGTTTACACCGTTCAACGTGCTGTCTGGGGTGAACCTGATGGCGCTTTACGCACAACGGCATTTTCACGAATACGGCACCCGCCCCGAACAGTTGGCGCAGATCGCCCTCACCTGCCGGCAGAACGCCATGAGCAACCCCAAGGCGATCTATCGCACGCCGATGACCTTGGATGACTATATGGCCTCGCGGGTGATCTCCACGCCGCTACGCATGTTCGACTGCGACGTGCACTGCGATGCCTCGACCGCCATCGTGCTGTCGCGCCGCGACGCCGCGCGGGACACACGCAACGCGCCGATCCGCATCGAATCCATCGGTGCCGCGCTGAACCAACCATGGTCGTGGGACCAGATATCCCTGACCCAAATGGCGGCCTTCGACGTGGGCAGGATGATGTGGGCGCGCACTGACTACCGGCCCGAGGATGTCGACTGCGCACAGCTGTATGACGGCTTCTCGATCCTCACGATGATCTGGCTGGAGGCACTGGGGCTGTGCCCGGTCGGCGAGAGCGGCGCGTTCGTCGAGGGCGGCAGGCGCATCGCGCTGGGCGGCCCGCTACCGATCAACACCAACGGCGGCCAGTTGTCCGGCGGGCGCACGCACGGCCTGGGCTACGTCCATGAGGCCTGCCTGCAGCTATGGGGGCGCGCGCAAGGCAGGCAACTGGTGGATAACCGTGTTTGCGCCGTCGCTGCAGGGGGCGGGCCACTCGGCGGCAGCCTGCTGCTGGTGAAGGAGTAATTGCCCGGCGCGCTTCAGCCTGGTGCTCAAAACAGTACGCTGGTCAGCTCCGTGCAGAACTCGACCAGCGCTGCGCCCAGCTCGGCGATACCCGCGTCGTCGCGCTGGCCGCGAAACATCACCGCGGACACAGTGAACTCGATGCTGCCCGAAGGTGAATAGACCGGTGCGGCGATGGCCATGATGCCTACCGAGAAATGCCCGTCATCGGTCGCCCAGCCCCTTTCGGTCGCCAGGCGCACCTCCTCTACGTAATCGTCGAATGCCAACGGCCGGGACCAACGGATATTGTCGAATCCGCCGCGGACTTGGGGGTCGTTCAAGTCAACCTGGGTCGCGAACAGGCGCCCGCTGGCCCCCATCAGCAAGGGCAGGCGCTGCCCCTCGGCCATGTCGATGCGCACGTCTGCGGGGCTGGCGGCCGAGCTGACAATAACAATGCGATCCGGTCCTATGCGCCGCCAAAGGGTAATGGTGACCCGCTGGCGCGCGGCGAGATTCTGTAGCAGTGGCTTGGCCAGTTGAACCCGCTGGCCTTGTGTGACCAACTGCTCGACCAGCCGGGCCAGCCCCAGGCCTGCCGAATAGCGCTTCGACATCGGATTAAAATCGACGACATCCTCTTGCAGCAGGGTGCGTAATATATTGAAGCACGTGCTTGGGTTGATGCCGAGCTGGCGGGCGATATCCACTGAACGCTCGGGCGCTCCAGCCTGGCTCAGATGTCGCAGGATTCTGATGGCATTGGAAACCGGCTTGACGATGACCGCAGTGGTCGCTTTGCGATGATCGTTGCTTTCCAAAACGTCGGTGGTCTCCATGCAAATTTCCGATAAGCCGGCTTACTATAGCGGGCATTCTATACAGAGAATAAAAAGGTGCCTGTAGTTTCGTATGGTAACCGTCAGTTTTTTTCGTTCGGTGGTTGATAGAGGTAACGCCGCGGTGCGCGCGCTTCGCAGCGATAGCGCAGCAGTTGCCTTTCATTGGCCTGATCGGCCAGCGTAAGGCGCGCATGCTGGCGCAGGTAATCCAGCCAGGAGGCCACGATGAATCGCTCGACGTAGTGATCCACTTCGCCGATATCCCGATACAGCCTCCAGTTCTGCGCCCCGTTGCGGCGCCGCGCCTTACCGACGGCATAGACGATATCGAGGAACTCGCGACGTTGAGCCGACTTCACCTCATAGCTGATCTCCACCGACACCGGCCCCTCCTCATGTGCCACCGGTACGCTGAGCAGTGGCTTGTCAGTTTGCTGCGCATCGGCAAAATCGGCCTCGCGGCCCATTTCGATGGGGCCGTTGCGGGTCAGCAGCAACCCTAGAAGAATGCTCAGCGCCGACAGCAGCAGGCTGTACTGCAGACCAAGGTATTGCGCAAGGGCGCCCCAGATCGCCCCTCCCAACGCCATCGCGCCCATCAGCATCAGCAAGTAAACCGAGGCAACCCGTGCCCGGACCCAATTGGCCGCATAGGTCTGTACCACCGTGGAGACCGTGGCATTCACCGCCATCCAGCCCATGCCAGCGAACAGCAGCATGGCGCAGACCACCAGGCGATTGTGGGACAGCGCCGCGGCCAGCGTGGCGGCAGCGAAAGCGAAGGCGCCGGCGACTATCACGCGGCGCAGCGGGAAACGGCGGTACACTTGGGTCAGGTTGAGTGCGGCGAACACCGCACCGGCACCGAGGAACGCCATCAGCAAGCCGTAACCGCCCGCGTCCATGGCCAATTCATCCTTGGCCACCAACGGCAGCAAAGCCCAGAGCGCGCTGGCGCAACTGGTGAAAACGAACACTTGCTTGAGCGCGCTGAACAGCACCGCCGAATGGCGTATGTAGCGCAAGCCGCTGCGCATCCCGCCGGCCAGCGTCTCCGGGGGCAAGCCCTCCGGCCGTACCTTTGGCGACAGGCGAAAGATAAAACCGATCACGCCGGCCATGCACAGCACAATCGCCAGGAACACCGAGGCGGCGTTCCACCCGGCGATCAGCGCCCCCGCGAGGGCTGGGCCGAGCGCACGGGTAGCATTGATCGAAATACCGTTGAGCGAAACCGCCGCCGGCACCTGCTCGCGCGGGAGCACGCCGACCACGGTGACCATCCAGGCAGACATTCCCAGCGCGCTTCCGGTACCCAGCACGAAGGTAAACAGCAGCAGCGACCAGGCCTGCAGCAGCCCATAGTAAGCCAACACACAAAGCACCGCAGCAGCGACGAGTACAGTGGATTGGGTGAGCAACAGCAGGCGCCGAGTATCCATGCGATCTGCGAGTACGCCGCCGGGCAGGCCAAAAAGGAACACGGGCAGGGTGATCGCCGTTTGCACCAGCGAGACCATCAAGGGCGACGCCGACAACAAGGTCATGATCCAGGCGGCCCCCACCGTTTGCATCCAGATCGCCATGTTGGCCGCCGCGCAGGCAAGCCATAGGCCGACGAACACCTTGTGCCGCAACGGTGCCCAGAACGGCGCTGAATCGGTCGCCACGGCGTTGCCGGTCGCGGGCGCGTGGTCCGTATCGTGACTCATGGGCCGACCGGCATTCCGAGGCGCCCGACGCTGCGGGCAGCAGGCAGGCGGCGCCGCGCGCCTACGCGGTTGCACAAGCGGCCGATGCCTTCTATCCGCGCTTCGACGGTATCGCCGGGTTCGAGGAAGCGCCCGCTTTCCAGCCCAACGCCGTGGCTGGAGCCGGTGAACAGCAGGTCGCCCGGCTGCAGTGTGATGCGCGCGTCTACATAATTGAGCAATTCGTCGATGCCAAAGATCATCTGCCGGGTGTTGTCCAACTGCCGCCTTTCACCGTTTACGCTCAGGCTGATCTCCAATGCCGGCTGGCCCGCGCCACCGAACTCGTCAAGGGTAACGATCCACGGGCCTACCGGCGTGGTCCGGTCCATCGCCTTCTGCGTCAGCAGGTCAAGCCGCGCGATCTGCCGGCCGGCGTCGCGGGCACTGATGTCATTGCCTACCGTGTAGCCCAACAGGCAGGCGCTGGCGCGGGGCTCCTCGCCCAGCGGCCGCGCCAACACGGCGACCAGTTCGACCTCGTAGTCGAGTTCGCGGGTCAGCGGCGGATAGCCTATTTCGTCGTAAGCACCGATCAGCGCCGACGCCGGCTTGATGTAACCCAGGCTATGGGCGGGCGCCTGGCTTCCCAGGCGTTCCAGGTGGCTGAGGTAGTTCAGCCCTATGCCGAATGCCCGCGCGCCGGGTTCCAGCGGAGGTAACAAGCGGCACCCAGCCAGCGCGATGGGTTCCGCAGCCAAGTCGAGCACCTCGGCGCCCCGCGCGGCAAGCAGCCCAGCCCAACGATCGAAAGGTGCGCGAATATGTCTTAGATGGTCATCACCCTCGAGCGCGGCCCAGAACACTTCGCCAGCACATGCCACACGCGCCAGGCGCATCTCAGGCTTTACCTCCCAGGTACTGCGCATCCAGCACCTCGGCTGGGGTTTTCACGCTAAGCCCGAGAACCGGCCCGACCATCTCGTGGCCCCACAGGCTAAGGCGTTCCGGATTGAGCTCGAAGGGGTCGCCCTGCCAGGGCTCGATCTCGGCAATGGTCTCGAACGCGAAGCCCGAAGGCGTGAAGTGATAGAACGACAGGTGCGGGTCTTGCGTATGCTGGCCGAGGGTCATCATCATGGGCAGTTCACGCGTGCGAACGATGTCATAGGTTTCACCCACGTCGCGGATACTGTTCACGAACACCCCGACATGCTGCACACCCATCCGCCCCGGGCTATGGCCGTAGGCGATATCGTGGCTGGTATGGTGGTTGAGCTTCGAGCGAAAGAAGCCGGTGCGCCCCTTGCCGGCACCGGCGCCGTACCAACTGAAGCCCATCACGTTGACCAGAAAATGCTCCAGTTCCGGGCCGTATTCCGGGGTGATGAGCACGATGTGCCCGGCGCCTCGCTCGTTGGCCAAAAAGCCGCCGTGGGGGCGCCCGGGAATGAAGGATCGCGGCGTCCATTTCTGTGCGTAAAACAGCTCGTGGCGATAGCCGACCGGGTCCCGGAAACACACCAGCTCGCGTACACCACGCTTTTCGCACAGCTCGGCATCGCCGCGTACGAACTCGACCCCGGCCGCGGTGAATCGCTTCAGGGCGTCTTCGAACGCCAGCCTGCCCAGCGCTTCCCAGCCGATATAACTCAGCCGGTCGACCGCGCCGGGATGAAAGGCAAAGCGATGGCGACGATCGTCGATCTTGAAATACAGTGAGTCGGGATCGCTGTCCGGATTGCGCCCTTTAGCGAAGCCCATCACCTGCGGCCCATACTCGCGCCACGCGTCTAGTTCGGGAGTTTCGAAGCCCAGATAACCGATGCCAATGATGTCCATGGGATCACCTTTTTATTGTTAGATGTGATTCGTCGCGGGGCCGATACCCCGCATTGGAGGCTAGACCGCAAGCAGACCGCCGTCGATGACGAAGTCAGAACCAGTAATGAATGAGGCCTCACTGGAGGCGACGAACACTGCCATCGCTACCACCTCTTCCGGTTCGCCGGGGCGATCCATCAATACACCGTCGAGTAGCGCAGCCCGCGCCTTGGGGTCGTCGAGGAAGGCCCGGGTCCCGGGCGTTGCGACGAACCCGGGGCTGAGGCTGACGGCACGGATACCGACCGGCGCCCCTTCCACCGCCAACTGCCGTGTAAAGGAAACCACCGCGCCCTTCGCCGCTGCATGGGCGCACAGCCCTGCAACCTTGGACCCGCCCCAGGCGGCCGTCGAGGACACATTGATGATCACCCCGCGCTGCTCGGCCAAGTGATGCCACGCGTATTTGGTGGTGTAGAACAACAGGTCTATTTCGTTGCGGAGGGTGTAGTGCCAGTCCTCTACCGAGAGCTCGGCCACCGGCCCAAAGCGCGCTGCGGACGCATTGTTGTACAGGATGTCGATACGGCCGTGTTCGGCCACCGCGGCCTCTACCCAGGCTTTGGCTTGCTGATGATCGCCGAGGTCGACCGCCCCCGCCCCATACAACCTGAAACCTGCGGCGCGCATCTGTTCGGCGGTGTCCTCATGGGCTGCCCCATTGAAGTCGCAGCCGACCACGATGGCGCCCTCAGCGGCGAAACGCAGCGCCGCAACGCGCCCTTGCCCGCCACCGGTGCCGGTGATCAGCGCAACCTTTCCTTCCAGACGACCCGTCATCACATCCTCCTTTGGCCTATTCATGCCCTGAGATTTTAGATAGGAAACTCAGGCAGAGCCTTATTCAGGTGTGATCGGTTCGAGCCAAATGGCCTCGGCGGGGCAGGCAGCCGCGCCTTCGCGGGCGTCCTCCTCGAGCTCCGGTGGTACCGGGTCATCATCCAGGTAGACCAAACCATCGGCATCGAGTTTGTAGATGCTCGGGCACACCGCAGCGCACAGGCCATAGCCACAGCAGCGGCTACGGTCGGCCACCGCACGAAATTGCGCTTTTTCTGAACTCATTATTTTCTCCTTATCAGGTTCAGTTGAGACGATAATGAACAGTTTTATAACATGTGTAAACGTTGATCGAAAAAAAACCTCAGGCCTGCTGTCTAGGCCCCAAAAAACCGACGGTTCTGCCTTGTTAGGCGCAGCGATCGATTGAAAAATCAGCCCAAGAAACGGCTAAATCTACCGAACGGGGGGATTTCATAAAACCTTATATTGACAGTAACTAAAAATATGTACATAAAGTAATCCTTGCATACCCTGGCAACTGCCGAAGGGTGGCGCGCAGTGCTTGGCTCGACAAAACCAATAAGGAAGCCAATCCATGACCTCTTCGAAAAGCGAAGCGGCAATCGACCTGAGTGAGTTCCGCCAAGCGTGGAAGGTGCTCATCCTAGCGGTGGTCGGTGTCGCCATCAGCATCAACGCGGCCTTGCTTTACGGCTTCGGCACCCTGGTCGTGCCGCTGGAGCAGGCCTTTGGCTGGAGCAAAAGCGAGCTGCAGGCAAGCATTACCTTTCTGTTCGGTGGCGCCGTCGTGTCGCTGCAACTGGTGGGCTGGTTCAACCTGCGCTACGGCATGAAACGGGTCACCCTGATCTCTTTGCTGCTGCTTAGCGCCGGCTACCTGGCCACCACGCAATTAACGGCTTCCATCGGGTCGTTGTACATCGCTTTTGCGGTGTTGCCGATCATTGGCATGGGTGCACTGGCGGTGACCTGGACGCAGTTGCTCAGCCTGTGGTACGACCGTAACCGTGGCCTCGCACTGGCCATTGGGCTTTCCGGCACGGGCCTGACCGCAGCGACCATTCCCCGGTTGCTGGCCTGGGGCATCGAGCACTGGGACTGGCGTGCGGCTTTTATCATCCTCGCCCTACTCAACCTGCTGTTGCTTGTTCCCTTGGCCCTGATCTGGTTCAAATTGCCGGGTGCCGGCCAGGGTAGCAGGGCGGCAAAAGGCGCCGAACTGGTCGGCCTGCCGGGCATGAGCTTTCGCGAAGGCATGGGCTCGCTGAAGTTCTGGACCTGTAATCTGGCATTATCGCTGGTGATCTCGTCCATCGTCGGCATGGTCACCAGTACCGTGCCGATGCTGCAGGCCAAGGGGCTGAGCGCGGCAGAAGCCAATTTGATCTTCAGCGGCTTTGGGCTCTCGCTGATCTTCGGGCGGATGCTGATCGGCTATTTGCTCGACCGGCTCTGGCCGCCGGCGGTTTCCGCGTTCAGCCTGGGGCTGCCGGCGCTCGGCTGTTTCATCTACCTCAGCGGCACCCTGGAATTCGGCCCACTGATGCTGGCGGCGGTACTGGTTGGCTTCGGCGCCGGTGCCGAATTCGATATCGCCGCCTTTCTGGTAGCCCGCTATTTCGGTTTGCGCGAGTACGGCCGCTTGTTCGGCGTTCATCAGGGGCTCAACACCGTCGCCTCAGCGCTGGCGCCGCTGCTGTTCGCCTTGCTGCTGTCGCGCACCGGGTCTTACAGCGCGATGCTGGTGTATTCCCTGGCCTGCTGCGTGATAGGCCCGCTGCTTCTGTTGACACTCGGCCGGGTGCCACGCTTCGCATCGCCGGCTATCGCGGCCCACTCCTGACTACTCAAGGAAAGACCATGCCCACGCTGACCTTCATCGAACACAACGGAACCGAGCATCACGTGCACGGCGACATTGGCCAGTCTGTCATGCAGGCCGCCACGTTCGCCTCGGTCCCGGGGATCCCCGCCGACTGCGGCGGTGCTTGCGCCTGCGCCACCTGCCACTGCTATGTGGATGAGGCCTGGGTGGGCCGCCTACCAGAAGCCGAAGGTAGTGAATCGGACATGCTCGACTACGCCTTCGAGCGGCGTGACACCAGCCGTTTGACCTGCCAGTTGTGGATCACTGCAGAGATGGACGGCCTGGTGCTGCGCCTGCCCGAGTCGCAGTTCTAAATGCGCACAACGCGATAGCGAAAAGGAGATGCCATGTCACTTGCCTCGGTGGTCATCGTCGGTGCTGGACAAGCCGGATTCCAAGTTGCCGCTTCGTTGCGCCAGGAGGGTTATGACGGTCGCATTACCCTGATCGGCGATGAGCCCGGCTTGCCCTATCAGCGCCCACCGCTGTCGAAGGCTTACCTGCTGGGTAAGATCAGCGAGCCCAATCTGCTGTTCCGGTCGGCTGAATTTTTCATGGCGCAGCGCATCGACCTGGTCCACGACAAGGCCACCGCCATCGACCGGCTGAACCGCCGGGTATTGCTCGCCGGGGGCGGGGTTGCCAGCTATGACCATCTGGTACTGGCGACCGGGGCGCACAACCGGCCGTTGCCGGTGCCTGGCGCCCATCACAGTGGCGTGTTCGGGATCAAGACCAAAGCGGATGCCGATGCCTTGGCGCCATTGGCCAAGGCCGCACGTAACGTGGTGGTGGTCGG
Source organism: Pseudomonas typographi (assembly GCF_014694385.1). Taxonomy (GTDB): domain Bacteria; phylum Pseudomonadota; class Gammaproteobacteria; order Pseudomonadales; family Pseudomonadaceae; genus Aquipseudomonas; species Aquipseudomonas typographi. The sequence goes on from NZ_JAAOCA010000003.1 coordinate 9,337, forward strand.
TGCCGGGTTCATCGGCTTGGAGTTCGCGGCTGTGGCCGCCGCGCTGGGCGCCAACGTTCATGTACTCGAACTCGGCGACCGGCCTATGGCGCGCGCCGTCTCCCGGGAGATGTCCGAGCTGTTCCGCACGGCCCATGAAGGCTGGGGGGTACATTTCGATTTTCTCCAGGGGCTGGCCAGCATCGAGGGCGACAACGGCCGGGCTTGCGCGGTAGTGACGTCGGACGGCCGCCGCCTGCCCGCTGATTTGGTGGTGTTCGGTATCGGCGTGATACCCAATGCACAGATCGCCACCGAAGCCGGGCTGGAGATCGAGAACGGCGTCAAGGTCGACACCTACCTGCTGACGTCCGACCCGCAGATATCGGCACTGGGCGATGTCGCCTGCTTTCCCTGCCTGCACAACGGTGAGCAGCCCACACGGTTGGAGTCCGTGCAGAACGCCGTCGACCAGGCACGCACCCTCGCAGCCCGGCTGGTGGGTAAGCCCACGCCCTACTCCGCGTTGCCATGGTTCTGGACCGACCAGGGTGACTTGAAACTGCAAATTGCCGGGCTGTCGGCAGGCTACGACAGCAGCGTGCTGTTGGGCTCGCCCCAGGCCCAGCAGCTTTCCGTGCTGTGCTTCCGTGGCGGCCAGCTCGTGGCGGTGGAATCCTGCAATCGTGTCGGCGACCACATGGCAGCGCGCAAAATACTCGCCCGGCCAGCCCGCTTGAGCGCCGCAGAGGCCGCCGCGCCGGGTTTCGACTTGAAGGCCTGGGAAGCGGCGAACCGCGACTGAAACCCACTCGCCCACCTTCCAGGGCCCCCGCAGAGGACGCTTGGCATGGCTGAAACCTGGTTCATCACCGGCGCTGCCCGCGGCCTAGGCGCCGGCATCGCTGAAGCGGCGCTGGCGGCGGGGCACAATCTAGTGGTCAGCAGCCGCCGCCTCGAGGCGTTGCAGCGGCTACTAGACCAAGCGCCGGAGCGGGTGCTGGCGTTGCACCTGGACGTGACCGATGAAGCGGCCGGCGCCCGCGCTGTGGAAGCGGCCCTGCAGCGCTTCGGCAGGGTCGATGTGCTGGTGAACAACGCAGGCTATGGCCAGTTGGCGCCGTTCGAGGAGAACCGCCCGGAAGACGCCGACAAACAGTTCGCCACCAACGTATTCGGCGTCTTCAACCTGTGCCGCGCGGTGCTTCCGGTGATGCGCCAGCAACGCAGCGGCCATGTGTTCAACATCTCATCGGTCGCCGGGCTCGCCGGAATGGGGGGCGCGGCACTCTACTGCGCGTCGAAGTTCGCCGTAGCGGGCTTTTCCGAGGCGCTATCCCAAGAAGTGGCGCAGTTCGGCATTCATGTCACCGCCGTCGAGCCGGGTGGCTTTCGCACCGACTTCCTCGATGCTAGCTCCGCGCAATTCGGTGGCCGCAACCTCGGCGACTACGCAGCGTTCACTGCGAAGGTCAAAGCCAGCGCGGCGGCCGGCAACCATCAGCAAGCCGGTGACCCGCTCAAGCTGGGCGAAGCGTTGCTGACGCTGGCCGCCAGCGCCCTACCGCCACTGCACTTCGCTGCGGGTTCAGACGCCTTGAAGGTCGCCACCGACAAGCTCAAGCGCTCGGCCGCCGAACTGGATCAATGGCAGGGGCTTTCGCGAAGCACAGACGGTTTGAGCGCTTAAGCACAGCGCTCAATTGAAGCTGCGCTTCAGCTAGTTCTTGATGAAATAGCGTACCCACAACTTGCCGCCGTCGAAGCGGTACAGCTCGATGGTCTCGATGCCACCACTGCCGTCACGCCGTGCATTGAAGTGGTAGCAAGCGGCCTCCTCGTCGGTGATGATCGTTTCCCTGACTTCGACACGCGTGCGTGGTTGCTGCTGGTCCCACATCGCCTCGAGTATTTCCCAGGGGTTGGTCGGTATCGGCCGGCCGACGAATTCGATGCTCAGGCCGCTCGGCGTGAGGCTGCGGTAGTGCGCGAAGAAGCCTTCCTTATCGCCGTTGTTCCAGCATTCGATCTGGCCATGCAGGAAGTGTTCGATCGCCGCTTTAGACTCATTACTCATGGTGTCTCCTGGTGCGTGCTAAAGAGGGGCGGCTGCAGGCGCCCGTTTGAGGTGTTGCTTCAAGCGTGTTGCTGGCGCGCCGCCATGGTCGGGGCCAGCCTCAACCAGAGTAGGATCGCCGGGCCGATCAACGCACACGCCAGGCAGCACACCAGCACCCCGGAGTAACCGCCGTAGGCCTGGTAGAGATGGCCGAAAAATAACGGTACCAAGCCAGAAATGATGGTAATCAAGGCCAAGTGCAGGCCGAATATCCGCGCATAATCACGTAAGCCGAAATAGCGCGCCATAAGGAACGCCGCCAGGTCGAACTCCGCCCCGGCGCTGGCGCCGACGCTGAGCGTGGCGAGCACCAGCAACGCTGGGTTCTGTGAGTGGGCGAAGAGCAAGATGGAGCAGCCGATCGCCGGCAGAACAAGGCTGATGGCAGCCACCACGGTAGGTGGATAGCGATCCAGCAGGTAACCCACGAGCAGGCGCCCGGCGATGATGGAAATGCCGAAACTGCTGAATATCTGGCTCGCCGCCTGCGCCGAAAGCCCCCTGCCCTGCAGCATCGGCACCAGGTTGGTGACCATGCCGACAATCAGGCACACCGACAGGATCAGCGCAGCATTGAAACCCCAGTACACCCAGGAGCGCAGCGCCTGGCGCAAGCTCAAGCCCGGCAGCGACTCGGTCTCATCCTTTTGCGCGGCGGCCGTCGCCACCTCGCTGGGCAGGCGCAGCCACAGCAATGCCATCGGCAGCGTGACTAACAGCGGCATGGCCGCCAGCGTCAGGAAGCCGGCCTGCCAGCCAAACTGCGCGATTAGCCGGGCCAATAAGGGCGGCAGAATCATGGCCATCAATCCGGTACCGCAGAGGATCACCGCCAGGGCAAGGCCGCGGTTGCGCTCGAACCAGAGATTGATCAGTTGCGTCCAGGTGATGGCGATGGTCCCCGAACAGACGATCGGCATGGCGAAGAACGCCAGGTACAACCAGCCAATGGAGTGCTCGATGCGGGTGATCGCCACATAGCCGATCACCTGTAACACGACGCACGTGATCGCCACCTTTCTCAACCCGTAGCGGCGGTACAAGGGGCCCACCATCTGGGTGGACAACGCCACCCCGGCAAACAGAAAGGTGATGGAGGCCTGCAGGTCGCCACGGCTCCAACCGAAAGCCTGCTCCAGTGGAATCACCATGGTACCGAAGCCGTACAACAACGCGACAGTGATGCTGCTGCAGATGCCGGCCAGGCCAAGCAGAACAATGCGCCAGCCGCGGCGGAATTCGCTGAAGTCATTGGCAGCCTTGCGCTGCGGGGGAACTACCGTGGACATGAGAACGTCTCCTGGCGCCCCGCGCTGAGGTTGCGGGGCGCGGTTCTGCGGTCAGTGATCTTTGAGGATGTCTTCCATGGGCGGCAGGGCGACCATGGTCGCGCCGCCGTCCACCAACAACGAGGTACCGGTGATGTATGACGCCTCGTTAGAGGTCAGGAACAGTACCGCCGAGGCGATGTCCTGAGACTGCCCAAGGCGTGCTACTGGAAAGTGCGCGGCCAGCTTGTGCGGCAGCGCCTCACCCAGTGCTTCGTTCATCCGGTCGGTGCCAATGAGCCCCGGCTCGACCACGTTGACCAGGATGTTCAGGGCTCCAAACTCCACCGCCAGCCCGCGGGCGAACGCGTTCATGAACGCCTTGCTGGCGCCATAGGGAATAAGCCTCGGCGTGTACTTTCGGTTCGCCTCACCGGAGGAGATGTAGATCAGCCGGCCCTTATCCGTGGCTTTGGACAGATGTGGCGCAGCATCCTTGGCCAACCAGAACAGCGACTGGATATTGCTGCGCACGAGGTGATCGAAGGTCTCGTCGGAGGTGTCGACGATAAGCCCGTGTGGCGCATCGGCCGCACAGTGCACGACGATATCCAGCGCACCGAACACCTCTACCCCCCGTTCGACCATCGCCCTGATCGATTCGCGATCGGCGATATCACCGCCTGCCAGGCAGGCTTCGCCGCCGAGGGCGACAATCTGGGAAATGGTTTGCTCGCCAAAAATCGATGTACGCGCCGAAACCACGACCCGAGCGCCCTCCTTCGCATAAGCCAGGGCAATCGCACGCCCCATGCCCCGTCCGGCACCGGTGACCAGCACCACCTTGTCTTTGAAACGCATGGCTGTTGCCTCTTCTTGTTGTTATTCGAACAGGCCGGCGGCCTGGCGCCCCCGCCGGCGCTGTTGGCGTGCTAAAGGTCGTTACCGGGGACGTTGCGGGCCGAACCGTTGCGCCGGTCCGACTCGCCCCAACCGAGCCAGTGTGACGGCTCACGGGTGTCCCCGACCCGGCGCCAGCGCCCTTCTTGCTGGGCAGTGATCGGGAAGCCACCGACGAAGTCGATCATTTCGCCCTTGGCATCGGGGAGGAACTCCCATTGTTCCTTACCCTCCAGAACGATCTTCGCCGATTCGAGAAAATAGCTGCCGTCTTTGTGGTGCGTCTGGCCCTCGATGTCGGTCGTGACCCGCACCTCGCCCTTTTCGTTGCTGAAGATCGCGTAACCGAGGTGGTCGTGGCCGACCATGAATGAACCGATGTCCCAGGTGCCGTCCTTGTATACGGTCACGAAGGACCACCAGATGACATGCTTGTTGTTGTTCACCACCAGGTCTTTCTTGAAATGGATGGCGCCGCCTTCGGCCATGTAGAACTGGTCGAGCGCCATCGCGCCCTTCACCGGTTTGCCTTCGCAGACTCCGGCGATGTCCCACAGTTGCGAGACGTAAAAGGTGCCCCACTCGACGCCGGGCAGATACCACTGCAGGCCGGGGCCGAGCAGGCGGCCCTCAAGGTTGAACAGGCCCTCTTCTTTCCAGGTCACGCGCTCGCTGTTGGCGGTGATTTCCCAGCCGTTGCCCGCCTCGCCGGGCTGGCTGGCCCAGCGTACGGTATCGCCTTCGAGGGTCTGCACCGGCAGCGGAGTCAGTGCCTGCTTCGCCATCTTTTCGTGATCCATGCGCAGGTGTTTACCGTCCACATGGTTGTTCAGGTAAAAGAACTTGGTTGGGTTCGGGGTGCCGGTCGGGGCCATCAATGAGCGCACGAACGAGTAGATATTGCCTTGCGCGTCGCGTACCGATCCGAATGGCGCACTCTTGCTCAGTTGCAAACCGAAGAAGCCTCGGCTCCCACCCATCGAAGCGCCGGTCACCTTCTGCGGACCGACCAATTGCTGGAACCCGAAGTCCCCACGTTCGGGGATCGTCTTGAATGTCTTCATGGAATGTCTCTCTTGTTGTAATAGGAGCACGCAAGGCCGGCGAATCAGTCCCAGATCACCGGAATCGAACGGGCGCCGCGCAGTTGAGCGCCGCTAATGACCGGGGCCGGCTGATCAGGGTCAAGGCGCACATTCGGGAACAGGTCGAGGATCGCATTGATCGCGCAGTTCAGTTCGACTTTGGCAACGAACTGGCCAATGCACATGTGCGGGCCAAAACCGAAGCCGAACGACGGTTTTGTTTTGCGATCGATATCGAACACATCGGGGTTGTCGAACGCGTCCTCGTCCCGGTTGGCAGACACCACCAGGCATTGCACGAAAGCGCCTTTGGGGATCTTCACGCCGCGGATCTCCACGTCCTCGGAAGCCTCGCGGACCTTGAACGTAGCCACTGGCTCGTAGCGCACGGCTTCATCGATCAGTTTCGGGATCAGGCTGCGATCGGCTTTGATCCGTTGCAGCAGCCCAGGCGTGCTGAACAGCAGGGTCATGATCGAGCTGAAGGTGCGGGTGGTTGTTTCCCCCGCTGCCGGCAACAACGAGCGCACGAACGTAGCGACCTCATGATCATCCAGCGTTTTGCCTTCGTACTCGGCGCGCAGCAGGCGGCCAATCAGGTCATCGCCGGTGCTGCCATCGGCACGGCGCTGGACCACGACTGCCTTGATCGCGTCGTACAGCGACTTCACCGCGACGCCGGCCACACGCCGCGCCTCCGGCGCTTTGGCCGGGTCGATCTGGTTGCCGCCGACCATTGCCAACGCCCAGGCGGCATACTGTCGGTATTTGCTTGGGTCATCGGAAGGAAAGCCCATCAGCGCGTACATCTCGCGGATCGGAAACTCCAGGCCGAACTCCATCAGATCGGCCTTCTTCTTCACAACCATGGGCTCGAGAAAGTCCTTGCGGATCACTTCATCGATCTTGTCGCGCCACTTGTTCACGGTTTCCGGCATGAACGCCGGTTGCAACAACGCGCGCACCCGGCGGTGCTGCTCGCCGTCCATGGCGAGAATGATCAGGCCATCGAAGAACGCACCGAGGCCCTCGGCGATGAAGCCGTTGGTGAACCGGGTACCGTCGCGCAGAACGGCGAGCACGTCCTGGTACTTGAATAAGGCAAAGGTCGGTCGGGTTCCGGCCTGCAGGCCGGCGTTGGTCGGCACGCCGAAGCGGGCGACGAAATCCCCTTCGTAGATCGGCGAGTCATGGCGCATCTGTCGGCACATCGCGTGGATGTCGAGGTCCGCCGCGCCGCGGTAGGTTTCCGAGACGGCCGAGTAGGCCGTTTCCAGGTCCAGTGCAGCACTGTCGTTACCCATGATGATCTCCTTGTCCTGACGTCAGGGTCACGAAACACGCAGCAGCCGGCGCCGCGCCCGTGGGCTGTGGCGAAAACGACTGAACAGTCGACTCAGTAGGTTCGATCAGGCCGCTAAGGGCCGCTGAGGATGCTGATGCCATGCGCGTTTCTCTTGTTTTTATGGTTTGCCGCATCAAGACTGCCCCTAGGTTCGGGAATTCGATGCGAAGGCCACAGGGGTTAGGCGGCGACATCGCAAACGCGCCCGCCCTGGTGTTCGAATGGTATCGGGATCGCGCGGGTGCGTTGCCCGATTCGTTTGACCCGGAGTAAAACGATGGGGCCCCCGGGAAACCGCCAGAACAAGGAAAACACCACGGTGAAACGTTTGGATCACGCTGAACCCGGCAAACGCAACACCCTCAAGCGGCTGCTGGCGGCCGCCCGGGTGGAGTTCGCCAGCAAAGGCCTGGCAGGCGCGAGGGTCGAGGACATCGCCCGCGATGCCGGGATCACCAAGCAGTTGGTCTACCACTACTATGGCTCGAAGGACGGGCTGTTCGTGGCAGTGCTCGACGAGTCCTCGGAAACCATCATGTCCGAGCTGGTCGGCCTCAACGTCGAATCGCTGGCGCCCCCGGCCGCGCTGCGGGCGATGCTCAATCACTTCTTCGATCAGTACCGCGACGACCCCTTGCTCGGTGACCTGGCGCTGGAAGGCATCCGCTACCACCACAGCCACCAGACGCCGCGCAACCGCTTCCTGGAGTTGGCGCCGGCGCTGATCGAGAAGCTTGACAGCATCCTCAAGCGCGGGGCGCTCAGTGGCGAATTCAGGCCGGATATCAATCCAAGGCTGTTGCTCGCCAGCGCCGCCCTGCTCACCTCGGGCTGGTTTACCAACCGCTATTCGGTGTCGGCGCTGACCGGGCTCGATACCGAGTCCGCCGAGGGCATGGCCACCTGGCGTGAGTATTCGGCGCAGTGGGTGCTGGCAAGCATCGCCGGCGGGAAAAACAACACCGGGGGCTCTGCGTAGGGGTGTCTTCATTTGGCGGGCTTGCGCAGGTAGGCGTTGACGCGTTTGGCTGCCAGCCGCCCGGCCATGCCGTTCACGCCGCCGCCGGGGTGGATACCCGCGCTGCCCAGGTAAAGGCCAGCGACAGGCAACGTATCACCGCCCAGCCCATAGGCCGGCCGCATCGTGCTCGAGCGAAGTGAGGTGGTGTCGATGTGGACCACGCAGCCATTCACCGTGTTCAGGCGGGCGGTGAAGTCCGGCGCCGCCTCGATCCAGCGCCCCAGCACATGGCCTTGGATACCGTCGACGTAGGCCGACAACTGCTCGACCACCTGGTCCGCTACACGTTCGCGCACCGCATCCCAACCCTCGCGCGGATTGACCGGCATCACTGGCGGATAAATATAGAGCACATCTTGCCCCTCGGGTGCCTGCGATGGATCTACCGCGCTCGGCGCCGCCGTGGTGATATAGGGCAAACGGGGGATCTCGCCGCGTGCGCAGGCGGAAAAATTCTCCAGCACAGCTTCTTCGGTACCGATTAACAAGCACGCCTTGCGCAGGTCCAGGCCGTCGCCGCGTGCGGCCTCAAAACGCGGCACTGCGATCTGCCCATCCAGCGCCAGGTCAATCTTCAACGGCCCCGACCCCTTGGCATTGGCTGGTGCCATGGCAATGCGGGTCAACAGTTGCCTGGGTATTTCACCTTCGCTGACCATCTCCAGGGCCACTTTCGGATGGCAGCCGGCGATCACCGCCCGTGCGCTGAACTGTCGACCATCAGCGAGCCGAACCCCCTCGACCTGCCCCTGCCTGGACACGATCTCGGTCACCGTGGCCGAGGTGATCACCTCGCCACCCAGTTCCTCCAGGCGCGCACGCATCGCGTTGCTCAACTGCTGCATGCCACCCACGACCCGGCCGACACCGAAACGGTGCAGAAAGCCCAGCAGTGCGTAATAGATGCCGCCGCCATCGGCACTGATGTCACCCGCCAGCCCGGTCAAAGCACACATCGCCGAAACCGTCACCGGATGTTCGAAGCGCTCGCGGGCAGCCTGGTGCGCTGAGCCGGTCATCAACGCCATCAGTTCGGGTTTGAGCTTGCGGTGTTTCAGGGCCGTTGCAACCAGCTTGAGCTTGGCGCCCAGGTTGGTTCGGGCAGGGTCAACCCGCATCATCGGCAGGGCTATATCGAGGAACATATCGATGACCCCCATGAACGCCAAGAAGGCTTGTGCGTCATTAGCACTGTAGCGGCGTATCTCAGCAGCGGTTCTCTCGCGGTCGCGCCAGAAGACCAGCGAGCTGCCGTCTGGATGCAGGTATACATAGCCGGGCGTCAGTTCGACCGAGCGGAAACCGTGACGGTCCAATTGCAGCTCTATTGGCACCTGGGCGTGCACACGCATCGACATCATGTCCAGGGCGCAAGGATGTACCAGATGCAGAGGCGCCTCCGGGATCAGGTAGCCCGAAGACGCCATCCCTCCGACCTTTTCCAGCGCTTCGAGTAGCAGGACTTTCTTGCCTTCCATCCCCAGATAACAACCCGCCGACAACCCATTGGTGCCGCCGCCGACGACGATAACGTCGAACCCGGTGTTGGCGCTTTTCATCGCTTGATCAGTGTTCATCGACCTTTTCCGTCTCGAATATCGGCGCCCGTGAGTGGGCAAAGGCGGCACACTCGCCGCCTTTTATAGGCCGCTGCGGCCCAGCTTCTCGAACAGCGCGCGCATCGCCACCAGCGAGGGCGTATGGCTGCTAAAACCGCCGTCTGCCACCAGCGTGGTACCGGTGACGAAGGCCGATTCGTCAGAGGCGAGGAAGGCCACCACATCGGCGATCTGCCGGGGCGTGCCGAGTTCCGGCGTGCAATGATTGTCACGCATGATGTCCAGCAGCGCCTCGGGCAGTGGGTGCTGCGGCGCCAGGCCGATCTGTATGGCGTTACCCCGGATACCGCGTTTACCGTACTGCGCAGCGACCAGTTTGGGCAGCATCATCAGCGCGGCCTTGGAGGTGGCGTAGCCGGTCAGCGACATGTCGCCCTGCATGCCCAGCCCGGACGTGGCGAAGATGATCGAGCCCTTGCCCTGCTCGAGCATCAGGGGGATGGCATGCTTGGTACAGAGCACCGCACCGCGAAGGTTCACGGCGATGGCGCGGTCCCAGGCCTGCATGTCGAGGTTAGCCAGGTCGCGGTCCCGGTTGCGCTGTTCGGCCCCCAGTACGGCGGCGTTGTTGTGCAACACATCGAGGCGGCCGAAGCGTGCCTTGACCTCGGCGATCATCGCTTGCACCGCGTCTTCCGAGGAAACGTCCGTGCACACCGCCATCGCCTGGGCGCCGCTGGCGACCAATGCGTCGGTAACGGTCGCCGCCGCTTCGCCGTCGATATCGACGACCACGACACGGGCGCCCAACTCAGCCAGCACCCTGGCGCATTCGGCACCCAGGCCATTGCCCGAGCCGGTGACGACGGCTACCCGGCCCGCGAGTTTTCCTGTGCTCATGTTTGCTCACCTGTTGTAATTATTAGGGGCCAGCCTTTCACTCGCCGGTAAAGCGCGGCTCGCGGCGCTCGCTAAAGGCCAGCGCCGCTTCCTTCACATCCTGGGTTGTCGCCAGCAAGGCGAACAAGTCCAGTTCCAGATTCAACCCACTCTTCAGGTCCATCTCCAATGCCGCCCGCGCGGCCTGTTTGACGAACGCGGACGCGGCAGGCGGCTTGGCGGCAATCCGCAAGGCGAAGGCGCCCACTTCGTCGAGCAGATTCTTTGGCTCGCTGGCCAGGCGGCTGACCAGGCCAATCTGAAGGGCCTGCTCGGCCGGCACGCGGTCGCCGGTGAGGAGCATGTCCAGCGCCCTCCCCGGCGCCACGACACGTACCAAGCGCTGTGTTCCGCCCCCGCCAGGGATCAGCCCCAGGCCCGTTTCAGGCAAGGCGAATACGGCATCGGCGGTGGCGAAACGGATGTCGCAGGCCAAGGCAAGTTCCAGCCCACCGCCCATGCAATAACCGTGAATCGCAGCGATCACGGGTTTGGCGACGCGGTCCAGCGCTTCGATCCAGCGCGAACCCTCCATGCGCTGGCGCACCTGCAACGAAGTTTCCACGCCGCGCCGCTCCTTGATGTCGGCGCCCGCGCAAAAACCACGTTCGCCCTCCCCACGAATGACGATGACGCGTATCTGCGGGTCTTTGTCGAGCAGCGCGAGCGCCTGCGGCACCCCCTGGCGAATGGCATCGTTGATCGCATTGATCTGGCCGGGCCGGGTCAGCACGATCCAGCCCACCGCGGCAGCGCATTCGACACGTACCGCGTCGTTGACGATCAAAGATCGCTGGTCCTTGTTGGCGCTCATCCCTGGCACTCCTCGAACTCGAACACCTGGCCATCCAGCGCCTTCGGATCGATTTTTATCAGTGGCCGGCCATCAACCGCTTCGCACGAGTCAATCCACTTGAACATCGTGCCGCGCGCGCGCAAGTCCTCGGCCTTGGCGGCAAGGTCGTTGACGCCGATGCGGATGTAATAAGGGCCCGGCCCCCAGTTGTTCAGGCAGTGGCCGGCATCGGTGTTCCAGTAGGTTGCCTCCAGCACATCGAGGGTCGCGCTGTTGGGCACGGTGAAGCCCATGCGCGCACGGCGGTAACCTTCGCTACGGATATTCTCCACCGCCGTGCTGGGTTCCCAGTCAAGGTTGCTGGCCACCTTGCGCAGGGTTTCATCCAAATTACGCACCAGAAAGCCCCGCGCCGTCACCCGCACCATATCGCCGGGGCTTGCATCGCGTGGTTTCGCCGCCGGCAACTGGTAGGTTTCCGCCGGCATTTGCAGCGGCTCGGTGGGCATGATCTCGATGCACAGGCCACCGTCTACCGACGGATCGTAGTAAGGGTTTTCCGGCGTGGCCCCCAACCAAAGGCGGTCGAAGGGCATCTCCGGCGTACGTTGCGCCATGCGGAATGGCAAGCGGCGGCTCATCAGCTTGGACACCAGTGCATCGAACTTATCGCCATGCAAAGCCAGCACGATCGAGTGGGTGATCATCGGCCGATGGCGCCCCTGAAACGCCTTCAGGCTTTCGAGGAAATCGTGGAACAGCGGATCGCCGGGATTCGGGCGATCCAGGTGCCACTGCGGCTCGATGCGCGTTGGCGCTACCGCCAGGGATTTGTGTACGCGCAGAAAGTGTGCGATGTACGGATGATTGTCGAACGCCTGGCGCCAGCGCTCGTGCTTGAAAATACCGAGCTTGCCCACCAGTTTCTCGGTCATTGCGTCCGGGTCCGGCACCATCATGTCGGCACTCAACAGCAATTCGAACATACCCCTCTCCCCTTCAATAGCCGGCCCAGGCGGCCGGAGCGTAAACGCAAGAACCACGGCGCCCAGCGCCGGGCCGATCAATGAGCGCTGAGCGCTTTGCTGTTTTCCTTTGCCCGCGATGGCTCGTGCGGCACCGGCACCGCACCGGCCAGCAGCCCCGCCTCGTGGGCGCCATCGGTGGTCTTGGGGTTGAGCAGAAAGTGCGACAGCGAGGGTATCAACACCAAGGCGCCGAGCATGTTCCAGAGGAACATGAAGGTCAGCAGGATGCCCATGTCGGCCTGGAACTTGATCGGCGACCAGACCCAGGTCACCACGCCGGCGGCCATGGTCAAGCCGACCAGCGCCACTACCCGCCCGGTGAAATCCAACGAACGGCGATAGGCGACCAGGAGGCTGCCGCCGCGCTCCTGCACCGCCAGTTGAACGCTGAGCAGATAAAGCGCGTAGTCGACACCGACGCCGACACCGACGGCGATAACCGGTAGCGTGGCCACCTTCAAACCGATGCCCAGCCAGACCATCAAGGCCTTGCAGATGATCGTGGTCATCAGCAGCGGGATCAGTGCGACGATCGCCGCCCGCCAACTGCGGAACGTCAACAGGCAGAGCAACGCGGTAGCACCATAGACGGCGAGGTACATGGTCACGATGCCCTTTTCCACTTCGATATTGGTTGCCGCCTCGATCCCGGCATTGCCAGCCGCCAGAAGAAACTCCTCGGGGTGCTCGGCATCGGCGGGCGTGTTGTGCTCCTTGGCGAAACGCTCGGCCACGGCAAGCACACGCGTTAGGGTGTCGGCCTTGTGATCGGCGAGGTAGGCGATCAGTGGGGTGACCGAACATTGCTGGTTGGTGATGCCCGGCGACGAAACCATCGCGGCGTCCACCGAGGAGTTGGTGATCGCCTGGTCACGGCTGATGGTCAGCCATTTGCCGCTGCCTTCGGCCATTGCGGAGGTAATGAAACGCGTGGTTTCAGCCAGCGAGCTGGTGGTCTGCACGCCGGCTGTCTGCCGCAGTTTGAACGCCAGCAGGTCCATCGCCTGCAGCGATTGGTAGAGCCGACAACTGTCTTCGGCGGTCTTCACGATGACCACGAACTGGTCACTGGATAACCCGTAGTTCGCCGAGATAAAGGCATTGTCGCGGTTGTACCGCGACTCGGCGCGCAGCTCCGGCGCGCCCGGGTCGAGGTCGCCCACTTTGAGCCCGAGCATCACCCAGGTCCCGGCGGCCGTGACCAGCAGCGACAGGGTAATCACCAGGGTCGCCCAGCGCCGCTCGGTGAAATGGTCCAGCCCGTGCCACAAATGGCCAAGGAACCCACGGTTCTCGGCACCGGCCCGGTCCTTCTCGATGGCGATGCGGGCGGCCTTTTTGCTGACGCCGAGATAGGACAGTGCGACCGGGATCAGCAGCAGTTTGGTAAAGATCAGCACGGCGACGCCGATGCTCGTCGTCAGTGCCAGGTCACGTATCACCGGGATGTCGATGATCACCAGTACGGCGAAGCCGACGATGTTGGTTAGCAGCGCGGTGAGCCCGGTGAGAAACAGCCGGCGGAAGGTGTACCGTGCCGCAACGTATTTGTGTGTGCCGCGGCCGATGTCTTGGAGGATGCCGTTCATCTTCTGGGTGCCATGGGAAATGCCAATGGCGAAGATCAGAAAGGGCACCAGGATCGAGTAGGGATCGAGCTCGTAGCCGAGCAGTTGCATCAGGCCCAGCAGCCAGACCACCCCGGCCACCGCCACGCCGAGCAGCAGCAAGGTGCTGCGCAGGCAGCGTGTATAGAGGTAAACAAATACCCCGGCGATCACCACCGATACGCCGAAGAACAGCATCACGGCGTAGAGCCCGTCGATCAGATCGCCGACCAGCTTGCTGAAGCCGACGATATGGATGCCGATCTTGTCGCTTTGCAGGGCACGGATCTTGTCTTCCAACTGGTGCGAAAAGTCACCATAGTCCAGCGCTGCGCCGGTCTGCGGATTCATATCCAACAGTGGGGCCACGATCATGCTGGACTTACCATCGTTGCCCACCAAGCTACCGACGATACCGGCACGGGCGATATTACGACGCAGTGCGTCGATCGTTGCCGGGCTGCCGTCGTAGTCGGCTGGCATCACCGCGCCGCCATCGATACCCTCCTCGGTGACCTCCTTCCAGCGCACGATCGGCATCCACAGCGACTTCATCCAGGAGCGATCGACGCCAGGAATCAAGTACAGCGTATCGTTGACCTTCTGCAGCGCCTGAAGGTACTCGGGGTCGTAGATGTCGCCGGTTTTGTTCTCGACCACCACGCGAATGCTGTTACCCAGGCCAGGCAGCTGGTTCTTATAGGCCAGGTAGTTCTTGATATAAGGGCTGGAACTCGGAATCATCTTCTCGAAACTGGCGTTCACTTGCAGCCGGGTAGCGAAGAAACCTAGCACCAGGGTGGCGAGCACGCAGGCAACGACCACGAGAATGCGGTTGTTGAACACCACGCGTTCGAGTAGCCCGCCCGACGACTTGTCGAAGTCGCGCGGGTCCTGGATCACCGGCATTCCGCTGTTGTACTTTTGCTCAACCATTTCTGCTTTCTCGCTGAAGGATCGTACCGGCGGATTCAATCCGCCCTGGCGATCTGGATGACCTTGACGCCGGCAAACCCCGCCACCAGCACTTCACTGGCGTTACCGGTCGTACTGGCTCCGTACACATCTGCGCCGCGCTCGGTTTGCAAGCGGATAACCGCCAGGCTGTGGCGGTCGAGGCTGACCATCTCCCCGCTTTGGCTGATCACGATCAGCCGGCCACCCTGCTCCACCGTGCTGACCAGGCTCGAATTCAATCCCGTTTCGACCTTTTTCCACGTCTGGCCGTCGTCGCGGCTGGCGAACAGGTTTCCGCGCAGGCCATAGGCAAGCAGCAGGCCGTCCATGGCGCGCACACCAAAGTAGGTGCCGTTGTAGGGCGTTTGAACCTGTACGAAGCGTTGCGCCGCGGTGTCCAAGCGCATCAGCAACCCCTGTTCGCCACTGACGTAAAAGATGCCGCCGTGTTCGGCCAGGCCATAAAGATGCATACTTCGGCCGTTGTCGCTGCGCTCCACCCAGGGCTCCCAACTGGCACCGAAGTCGCTGCTGCGCAGGATCATGCCGAAGGCGCCGACCACGAAGCCGGTGCCGTTGGCGTCGAACAGCACATCGAGAAAAGGCGCGGCGAGCACGTCGGGGGTGGCCGATGTGGTCATCGCCAGATCGAGCTCAGCGAGCAGGTCCTGCGCGGTGGTGTCGCCCTTGCCGGCGCGTTCCCCATAGCTATGGCGCAAGAGGGCCAGTAGTGAGCGGCCGTCGAGCTGTACCTTCCAACTCGCACCGCCGTCGTCACTGTGTAGCAGCAGGGAATCGTGGCCAACGATCCAACCGTTGCGCGCATCGCTGAAACGCACCTGAACCAGGTCGCTGGAAACCGGGCTGGGCACTTGTTGCCAGCGCTTGCCGCCATCGCTGGAGCGCTGGATCAGCCCATGTAAACCTACGCCAACCAGCGTATCCCCCGCCTGCGCCACCCCCAACAGTGTCGCCGGCAAGCTGAGGTTGGCGTTCGGTGCCGGCTCCAGCAGCGGGTCGATACCGCGAACGGCAGTCGCTGAAAAAGCCTGCGCAGACCACAGCAGTGCCGCGCACAATGCCAGAACACCCCGCCTTACACCGGGGCGTGGCTCGCTGATCTGTTGAACCCATTGAAGGCAGGGGCTGGTCATTATTTTTATCCTCAACCAAAGCGTTTGTTACTGAGCAGCGGACAGCCACTCGTTCGCAATACCGGCCCGGCACCGTTAGCCCCCGCCGTTGTCGGCACGCAGGCTTGCCAGGCCAGCCCTTGTGGCCAGCGGCCCACTTCAGCGCTGGGTGACCCTGCCAACGATCGCCTCAGGGTTCATTTCCTGCTCGGAGAAGGCCTTGTCATAGAACTTGTAGCCACCCTTCAGGCCGTCGTTGAGGAGCACCCACATGTTCTTGTTGAAGTCGTAAACCACGTTCTTGACGTTGTAGGGAAGCGTCTTGTCATACAGCTGCACACCACTCAAGAAAATGGAACGGTACAGCGCACCGCTGGCGTCCCAGGCGTCATAAAGCCCGATCCCATAAGTGTCTTCATCCAGGTAATAGGTGCGCTTGCTGTAAACGTGGCGCTTGCCCGGCTTGAGCGTGGCCTCGACTACCCACACACGATGTAACTCCCAGCGTTCGCAGGCCGGGTTAGCATGGTTCTTGAGAAATTGCTCGTCCTGCTTACAGCCGAAGTAGAACTTATAGGCGTTGTACGGGATGTACATCTCCCGCTTGCCGACCAGCTTGTAGTCGAAGCGGTCCTGGGCACCGGAGAACATCTGCAGCTCATCGAACAACGTCACGCCGCCCTGGCTAGGGACCGGGGTGTCGTAGGCGTACTCCGGCGCCAGCTTGACCCGGCGTTGGCCGGGCGAGTAGCTGAACGAACGCCGTGGCTTGAGCAGAGGGTCCAGGTAGTCGTTGAGTACGGTGACCTCACCGGCGCGTCGCGCTGGATAGTTGTTCAGCGAATAGACCCGTGCATACATCATCGGCTCGCGATCGCTCAGGGCGGTCTGATAGTACGGCTGCTCCTCAAAGGTGGCCTGCTCGGCCACCTTGGTGACCTGGCCGTTGGCATCGATCAGCCAGCTATTCGAAGAGGACGTGGTGGAGTAGCCGTGGCCGATCTTGTAGCGCAATTGCTGGTTCCACATCACCTCGTTGCCCGTTTTTGGAATGGGAAACGGCAGGCCACCTCGGCAGGCGGTGTCCACGGCCAGGCCGTCCCTGAGGATCTTGCAACTGGTCGCATTGCGCACCGTGGCCTCGAGCACTTCCTTCGGATAAGCCGTGGTGCGGTGGCTAGGGTAGACATCCATGTACCAGGTATCGGGGTTTTTCTTCAGTAGCGCCTTCTGCCCGGCGCTGAGTTTGTCGCCGTATTGATCGGCATTCTTGGCGGTGATCCGGAACAGCGGCTTCTCGTCTTTGAAAGGGTCGACCCAGAAACCGCTATCAGGCTTGAAGCCCGCCGGTGCCTTGGTCAGGCCGCCTTCGTAGGCAGGAATGCTGCCGTCAGCGTTACCCGCCTGGATGGCCCCGAACGACGTCAGGCTTTTGCCGAGCTCTTGGGCATCGTCGGCGTGGGCCATTGCGCACAGGGTCAAACCTATCGAAGCCAGAGGCACGGCGAATCTTCTGTTCATACGGTTTGTCTCCGTTTTTATTGATTTTTTTAGAACGACGTCTTAAAGGTGAGCGCCAACCAGCCGCGGTCCGTGGTGCCGACCGCGCCGTTCCCGGCTACGGTATTGTCCGAACCATTCTTCGACTGAGCGTGTGTATCGGCATATCGCAAGGTGAACTCGTACTCGGCGCGGTAGGTCATCTTGGCGCCGATCGACCAGGACAGAGCACCCTCGTTACCACCGCCGGCTGACGCGGCATTACCATGCAGGCCGTAATTGACCGTCAGCGGAATGTCGAGGTCCCAGGAGGGAAAAATGGACTGGTATTGCGGGGTGTAGTTGGCCGCGACAGCGTAGTAGTTGCGTGTCGAACACCCCTGCGACGTACCGCCGGAGCAGTTGCTGCCGCCCTTGAACAGTTCCTCATGTTCGGTGACCTTGTTCAGGTGACTGAAAGCAAACTCGCCAACCAAGGTTCCGCCATCGGAGATAAAGGTGCGCGGTAACCCATAGACCGCGTTCGCCACTGCATGAAGGGTGTCACCGCGTGGCCCCTCTTCGTCTGCAGCGTCTACGCCGGTTGTATTCAACGCACCGTCCTTACGGTAGGAGACCTCGGTGCCCACCGCCACGGAGTCGAATACCCGCGAAAAGCTTAAGCCAAGCAGTTTGACACCGCGTGGATAAACAATTCGATAGTCGCCCTGTGCGACCCGAAGCTCCGGTACCAGCCAGGGTTGGTAGTCATCGAACTGGCGATAGTAAACGCCGAAGGTGGACTCGATGGCTTCCACGTTGAGCTTCGCCATCACCCCCCAGTTGGCGTTGTCGCGGCCAAATCTCGATGAACGCCGCTGCAGGTCCAACCCTGCCGAAGCGGGAAACTGATCGGGCCCTTCAAAGAACGGGTCAGCGCTACCGAAATAGGTACCGCCATAGGGAATGCGCGTGTTATCCCACTCATAGAAATACTGCCCAGCCACCGACAGGCTGTCGGTCACCTGGGCCTTGGCGGATATCTGGCCAACCGGCAGGAACACCTCCTTGGTCTCGATACCGGGGCTGGTAGCGGCCTTCACTCCGTCCGACGGCGCCTGCGAGTAAGAAATTGCATGTGCACCAAACAACAGGCCCTCGCCCCAGTAGTTAGTGTGGCGGCCGATTTTCACGTTCACGGGCACACTGCCAACGCTGAAGTTACGCCACACGAACGCATCGAGAATTTCCCCCGAGGGGCCGTTTACGTAACGGTTCACCTGCGAACTGTAGTGGCTATTGTGGTAGCTGGTGGAGTAACCAGGCACATTGCTATGCACCTTGCCGTCGTCGTAGGCCTGGTCGTACCAGCCAGAGGCGCTGAGGCGGGCGCCCCAATCGTCGAGGTAGGAAAAGTCGATTTCGCTTAACAGATCGAGGCGATTGGTTACGACATCACCTTTGTCGAACTTGCCATCCGACTCGTCGTATGTGGGGGTATTCATGATCCTGCTGTCCTGACCATCCGCACGAATACCCAGGGTGTAGCGAATCGTAGTATCCACCCGCAGGCGATAGTCAGGGTTGGGAAGGTCGAAGGACGCGGCAAACGCACTGCTTGCGACAAAGGCCAATAACGCTGCTGCGCCCTGGCTGAGGAAACCCCGGCCGCGCTTGGTCATATCGTTCATGAAGCCACCTTTTATTTTTATTTTTCAGTAACTTAATTCGATTTACCGGTCATTCACCGTTGCCCATCAGAGGGCGGTACACCGGCTTCACCTGCAACTTGCGAAGCATGACCAGGGCTCTATCGACGGCAGGTACAACGAAACCCTTTCCAGCTTGATTGCAACCGTAGCGGATTGAATCCCAAAATTCCACATAAAGATTTTAATTCTTCATCCAGAATTATTTGCCAGGGGGCCATTCACGTAGCTCTCGCTCGAGAGTAGCCTTTTGCAGTGGATATTGCACACAATAAGTATTAATGTTCATTTGTCTTGGCGGCGAATCGCCCTCCTCCAGGCAGTCGTTTTCTGGCGGCTTGGCCCGTACAACAAAAACAAACGGAGCCCATATGGACATCGATCTCAGCGATAAACGTGTCATCGTCACAGGTGCCTCACGCGGTATCGGCCACGCCATAGCGCGCGCTTTTGCCGCCGAAGGCGCGCGCGTGGCGATTTGCGCTCGGGGCCAGGAAGCCGTCTCGGCGGCCGGCCGGGAACTGCAGAACAGCGCCCAGGGGGTGATCGCGCGCGCCGTGGACGTTACCGATAGCGCGGGTGTGCGCGCGTTCGTGGCCGAGGTCGCCGACACTTGGGGTGGCGTCGATGTGCTGGTGAACAACGCGGGCCAGGGGCGCGGTGGGAACCTCGACACCTTGACCGCGGAGGCCATCCTGGAGCACGCCAATATCTTGCAGATGGGGCACTTTCGCTTCGTCCAGGCGGTGGTGCCGCATATGCGCAAGCAGCGCTGGGGGCGGATCATCGAGATCAACGCGCTGGCCGGGACTGTTCCCACGCCCGACGGTATCCCGTCGGTGATCAACCGCGCCGCCTGCATCGCGCTATCGCGCTCGCTGGGCATGTCGCTGGCGAAGGAGAACATCCTGGTCAACAGCCTCAACATGGGTTGGATCGACACTGGGCAATGGGACCGCCACTATCGGGAAATGGGGCCTGGCGTGAGCCGTGAGGAATTCGACGAGATGGTCATGAAAGTGGTGCCGGTGGGCCGCTACGGCAAGCCGGAAGACGTAGCCGGCATGGCGCTGTTCCTCGCCAGCGAATACGCCAGCTTCATCAGCGCCGCCTCCATTGACATTGCGGGTGGCATGGGCGGGCAGATCGCCTATTTCCCGACACTCAAACGTGATTTTGCGGCGGCGGTGCAGAAGCGCAACAGTGGCCAGTAAGCCTGTAATGGCTTGGCGAGTCTGCCCGCTAGCGGTGGCGTAACCGGGTCAACACTGTCGCTCCCTATGTTTTGGTTAGCGGTGGCAGGGCACCTGCCACGTTCAGTCATTGGGCCGATATCACACCGATTTCGCCGCCGCGCCCTGCTCCTGAATGGCCGGCACTTCCAGCTTCAGCAGCTCGATGGCGTTGCCACTGCGGACCCGCTCGCGGTCGCCGTCGGACAGGCCGATACCGTCGGTGAGGTCGCCATGGTCGTAGGCCCCACCAAAGTTGGTGCCGTACAAAAGGCGTTGCGCCCCGACCACTTCGGCCACACCACGGCGCAGCCCCGGTGCATGTACGTCCAGGTCGAAATAAAAATTGGGCATATACTCCAGCAGCGGGCGCTGGTTGCGCGCGTCGGGCGCCATCGCACGGTTCAGTTCGCTGAGGCGGCCGAGCTGGAAAACCGCCATGCCACCGGCGTGGGTAATGTACGTCTTCAACTGGGGGAATACATCCAGCGCACCGCCGCAGATCAGGTACCAGAAGAACAGCGTTTCGTCGACGCAGTCACCGACAATGGAGGTTGTCTCGAACTTGTCGTCGGTATGCTTCTCGCCCCAGTAGATCGATTGGTTGAAACCATGGACCATGATCGGTACGTCCAGCTGGGAAAGCGTTTCCCACACCGGGAACAGGCGCTCGTCATGGGCTTGCAGACCGTTGAAATTGGCACCGCCTACACACACCCCTTTAGCGCCCAGCTGGGTCACGGCGCGTTTTATTTCCTGGGCGGCGCTTTCCGGGTCGGCGAGGTTGGCGTGGCACCAGAAATCGAAATGCGCGGGGTCGACACGGCAAAACGCCGACAGTTCATCGTTGCAGATGCGTGCGTACTCATTGGCGAATTCGCCCGCCCAGTACATGAAACAATGAGAAGGCGTGGACATCACCAGCTTGTCGACGCCCCGTTCGGCCATCAGCGCGCGCCGGCTAGCGTGGGTCATGCGTGCCAACAGATTGGCCTGTGCTTCCTCGTCGGTGGTGGCCTTGGCCGGTTGCTTGGTGCCGAGGGAAAAATGCCCCATGGTCAGCCCTTGTGGCTTCATGAACGGCCCCCAGAATTCATGGCGGTTGAGCATGCCTGCGGTCAGCAGGTGAGCGTGCACGTCGATCAGCATCGGGTTCTCCTTTTTGTTTTCATCGCCCGCGGCGAATAACGCGCGGAAGCCTGAAGGAGAATATAGGCAAAAACAAAATAAGTGTTCATAAATAAGCAAACACTACGGTGCACAGGCCATGATCAAGAACTGGCGAAAAGCCTGCGCCGGTTCCGGCAAGTCCGTGCCGGGTTTCCAAATCAGCCCTAGCTCCATGGGCGGAACGGCATCCGCCAGCGGGCGAATGTCGATCTTCTTCCCCTCCAGGGACCATGCCCGGTAGAGCATGTCGGACAGGATGGTGACACCGAAACCATGGGCCACCAGCCCGCGCAGCGCCTCCATCGAGGAGGTTCGGAAGGCTACCTGCGGTTGTAGCCCGCGCGACTGCCAGTAGCGAAACGTCGAGGTCTCGCCCTCATCCACCGTCGCCAGGATATAAGGATGCTCGGCCACATCCTCCAGGGTAATCGACGGCGCGGCCATCAACGGGTGCTGGCTGGATAACCACAGTTGCCGCCGCGAGCGGATCAGCACCTGGTGCTCCAGGCATTGCAGGTCGGTGGTATTGGACACAAGGGCTAGGCCGAGGTCGAGGCTACCCTGGTAAACGGCCGTTTCGATGCTTTGCCGATCCATGTCGACCAAGTCGATTTCCACCTGCGGGTAACTGCGCTTGAAGCGCGCCAGCAGCGCGGGCAGAAAGTACCCAAGTACCGTATAGGACGCGCCAACCCGCACCGTGCCCTGCATCGCATGGCTCAGAAACAGTGGTTCGCTGAGCGCATCCTGCAGCGTGTCGAGGATATGCCGTGCATGCTGGGCGAACTTATTGCCCTCGGCCGTCAGCGCGACGCCATAAGGCAGGCGATCGAACAGGCTTACGCCAAGCGCCTCTTCCAGTTGCAACACCGCGGCGGTGATCGCCGACTGCGACACATGAACCTTGAGCGCTGCCTGGGAAAACTGCCCGGCATCCGCCGCCGCAACGAAGTAGCGCAATTGCCGCATGGAAATATCTTTGGGCGTAGCCATCTGTTTTTCTGATACCCGTTTTTTGTATTTATGAATCAGCGACCCGATGCCGCTGGGTACACTCGATGCTCAGTCCGGCCCTGTGTCGGCGCTTATACGGTTCGCCACCGTTTGATATTCAGCGCCAAGAATAATAACTGCTGAAGGTTGAAAATGAACGCGATCAACTATAGCGAGTACGAGCCCGAGCACTCGGGCAATTTCCTCACCGAAGCCTCGCTAAAAAGCACCGGTTTCGACATACGCCTTGAACATGCGCGCTGGGAAAACGCGGGCAGCGCCCTGATCCAAACCCACCATCACAGTTGCCTCATCCGCCTCATGCTACCCAGCGATGCTGGGGAACGAACGCAGCCGGCAGGCAACCTTGGCCGCCTCTGCGGCCCCGCGTCACAGGGTTTCAGGCCGCTGGGGCCACTTTTGTTCATCCCCAACGGTAGTGAATTCCATCTCAAGCACCGGGCCTGCCAGCAGAAAGCGCTGATCTGCGTATTCGACCCCGCGGCGCTCGCTACCCTCGCATGCTATCGCTGGAATTGGGACGGCTGCGTCGACGCGAGCATGCTCAACCTGCAGAGCCTGTATCTGCGAGCGGCCCTGCAGCGCCTCGCTGAAGAGGTAGCGGCACCCGGGTTCGCCAGCGAACTGCATACCGAGAGCCTGCTGACGTGCATCGCCCTGGATTTGCGCCGGCAGTTTCTCGGCATCCGCCCTTGTGAAGACGGGAACGGCAAATTGACCCCACGGCAGATGAGCGTGTTGCGTGAACTGCTCGACGCCGGGCCGGAAACAGCCCTTTCGCTGCAGTACCTGGCGAATGCCTGCGCCCTCCCCGTACGCAAGCTGTCCAGCTATTTCAAGAACACCACCGGCAAAACGCTGCGACGGTATGCTGCCGAAAGCCGCGTAGAAAAAGCCATGGCGTTACTCGCCGACCCCCAGTTACTGGTCAAGCAGGTGGCCTACCAAGCCGGCTTTCAGAACCCCGCGGCGTTCACTGCCGCCTTTCGTAAGGCAGTAGGTATGACGCCGGAGGAGTTCCGCCGGCAACGCAGCGGCTGACTTAGGCGGCGGCTTCACGCCATTAGACTGCATAAGGAACGCTGCGCAGTGGCAACTACGCGGTGCTGCTGCCGCAATGGAACGGCCAGTATGCCAGGCCGCCCTCGGCACCCTGCAAACGGCCTGGCCGTCAACGCTTGATCGTCGCCGTGATCTTCGCGTGCGGGCCGGCCACCTGCGCGGCCCAAGCTTGCGCGGCTTGATCCAATGTGTAGTCGAGGTAATCCACTTGAATCGACTGCTCGCGGGCGATCTTCAGCAGGCGCAGCCAGATCTGTTCACGGTCCGCCGGCGGGCGCTGGCCCGTGCCGATACACGACAGCGAGCGAAACAGCAGGTCGGCGATGTCAAGGTCGAGCTTGCGCCCGGCACCGGTACCGATGGTCATGATCCGTGCGCCCCAGTTGGTGGCCTTCAGCGACGTCAGCATGGGCTGGCCACAGACTAAATCCAGGACCACGTCGAAGCCACCCCCGGCAGCCTCCTTCAGCGCCGCGACATCGTCTGCCCCACCCAAGGCCACCACCTCGTCGGCAATGCCACGGGCCTTCAGCCTCGCCAGTGCCTCTGCCGAACGAGCGGCCCCCACCACCTTGCCGGCCCCCAGGCCGCGCGCCAATTGCAGGGCGATCTGCCCAAGCGTTCCGGTGGCGCCGAGCACCAGGACCTTCTCACCCTTCTGGATATCGGCTTTTTCCAATGGCACGATCGCGCCAGTGGCAGCGATACCCATGCTGATCGCCGTCTTGTCGTCGACGTCGTCCGGTACGTTCCAGACCTCCGCTTGCGGCACCAGCGTGCGTTCGGCCCAAGCCCCGAAGGGCTGCACAGAGCGCTCGCCGAAGTAGACACGGCGCCCGTCCGGCGCGCGGCCAACGCCTTCACCGCGAACCACACAGGGATACTCCACCCCCAGGCGGTAAGCGCCGAGTACGTCCCAGCCACCCAGGCCGGCGGTGTCGACGTCGATCAGCACAGCGCCTTGCTGTGGCCCGGGCTCACGGAACTCATCGACCACCGGCGCTGCATTGCGCTCGGAAATGATCGCTGCACGCATAGGTATCTCCTTGTCTGTTTTGTTGTTGGAAACAATAATTGAACACATATTAAATATTTGTACATCAATTTGACTGCTCTATCAATGCACCGGCAGCGCTTCCCGCTTGAATACGGGGTAACCGCCCAGGGTCAGCAGCAGTAAAGGGCCCACCACGAAGCAGACCAAACACAAGCCCAGCATCGCCGAGTAGTTGCCGGTATTCCTGAGCAAGGCACCAAACAGCAACGGTGATGCGGCCGCCCCCGCAGTGATCAACCCAAGGTGTGCGCCAAACAGCCGCCCATAATCACGCATGCCGAAATAGCGGGCGATCAGAAACGCGGCGATATCGAATTCGGCGCCGGCACCCAGGCCCACCAGCAGCGTGGCAAGCACATACAGCGGCACGTTGGGCGTGGCGTAAGCGAAGATCAGGCAGGCGAAAGCCGGCATCAATAACGCCAGCGCGGCCACACCGGGCGCCCACAGGCGGTCGATGAGGTACCCAACCAGCAGCCGGCCGAGAATCAGCGAAATGCCGAAGCTGCTGAATATCTGCCCGGCCTGCGCAGCGCTCAGGCCGCGATCCTGCAACAGCGGCACAATGTTGGTGACCATGCCGACCACGCAAGACACCACCAGCGTCATCGACAGGTTGCACAGCCAGAAGCGCCAAGACCGTAGTGCATGCCTCAGCAACAGCCCAGGGCGTTCGCGCACAGCCTCGACAACCTTAGTGGCTCCGGCGATCGGCAGCAGCCAACGAAAGGCCAACGGTAACGCCAGCAACACCGGCAGCACGCCCAGCGCGAGAAAACCGGCCTGCCAATGCCAGCGCCCGATGGCCCAAGTGGTGATCAGCGGCAGCAGGATCGCCGCCATGCCAGAGCCGCTGAGAATGATCGCCAAGGCCAGCCCGCGGTTCTCCTCGAACCACAAGTTGACCAGGTGCGACCAAGTAATCTGCAGCGTACCGAGGCCCGCCAGGGGAACCAGGAAAAAGCCCAGGTACAGCGACCAAATCGAGCCGCCGACGCGGGTCATGGCGAACAGGCTCAGTGCAAGCGCCAGTAACGACAGCAGGGTCACGAGGCGTAAGCCATAACGCAGGTTGAGCCATCCGGCCAGCTGCGCGGCGACGATAGTGCCCAGCGACAGCGCCGTGATCGCCGCCTGTAAATCGGCCCGCGTCCAGCCCATGGCCTGCTGCAGGGGGATGACCATCGAGCTGAAGCTGTACAGCAGCAACGAACTGGAGCTGGTCGCCACGCCAACGACCGCCAGGATCAGCACGCGCCATCCACGCTTGAATTCCGCCGTGTTGAAATTTTTCATGTTCGGCCCTCTCAGGGTTGTGCGATCAGTCGTTGCCAATGAACACCGCCGCCTCGGCGCTCTTGCCAATCACCTGCTTGCGGCGGGCGAACCCAGGGCCGCGTTGCGGGTCGGTAAGGCCGACGTCTTCCGGGTGGATCAGGGTCGGCCCATTGCCCAGTTCGGCCAGCGCCAGCCGGGCGATGTCTTCGGCCTTGGGCAACGGCATGTTCAGCGCATCGGGAATCTTCAGCTTGACCATCGCTTCGCGCATGGTCGGCGTGTCCACCGTGCCGATCAGCAAGTTGAGCACATCGACGCCGTGATCGCGCCATTCGGCCCATAAGGATTCGCCGAGGTTCATCGCGAAGCCCTTGGTCGCGCTGTACACCGCCAATTTGCGGATGCCACCCAGCGCCGCCTGGGAGCCGACCAGAATCAGGCCGCCGCGGCGGCGCCCGAGCATCGCGCCGCCAAAGGCATGGGCGCACTCCATCAATGTCAATGCATTGAGCCGCAGCAGCGAGGCCCAGTCAGCGCGGGAGCTGTCGAGAAACCGGGTGATGAAGGGGTCGCCGCCCGCGTTGTAGACGAACAGGCCCACCTCGCGCGCGCCGACGGTGGCGATCAGCTTCTGCGCCGCGCCGGGGCGGGATAAGTCCTGGCTGACCCACAGCACCTCGACGGCGTGCCGCGCCGTGAGCTCAGCCTTGAGCTTCTCCAGGGCCTCGGTACGGCGCGCTACTAATACGCAGTTGACCCCGCGCTCGGCGAGCAACTCGGCGAAGGCGGCGCCCATGCCGTGGGAGGCACCGGCGATAACCGCCCAGGGCCCATAGCGGTGTTTGAACGATAGCTTCATGGATATTCCTTGATAAGGTCGAGGCTTCAGCGCGGCTCAATCGGCGGCAGGTTGATATGGCTGGCCGAAGCGCCGATCGCGGTGCTGCCGAACACCCGTACGCGGCGTTCGATCTGCGCCATGAACAGGCGCAGCAGGGGCTCGTCGTATTCCGGCCCGGCCTGTTTGACGAACGCTTCCAACGCCGCGTCGATTTGCCCATTGTCATCGAAGCGACGGCCCAGCAACGTTTCCACCTCCTGCTGATCCAGGCGTTGTAGGCGCAGCGCCATGGCGTCGGCGCGCCCGAGGTATTCGACGATCTTGCTCACCGCACGGCGCTTGGATTGCTGGAACTCGCCGTGCACTTCGAGCTGTTCGACGGCATCGGCGAGCATCGCCAGCAGCGCCGCGTTCGGACCATGGGTAACGATGTCCAAGGCCGGCGTCTCGATCGCGATGCCCATCGCTTCGGCGAGTGCATGCACCACCACCCGGCGCAGGGCGATATCGAACTCGATGTAGGTGTCATGCGGATCGCCCGGCTGCGGTGTGGCGACGGTGGCGGAAAATTGCAAGGTGCTGACCGTGGCGAACAGCACCGTGTGGTAGCGCACCACGGCGGGGTCGGCCGGTTCACCGGTCACCTCTTGGTAATAGCGGTACAGCTCGCTGAAGCGCTCGCCCAACGGCTCGTAATTATCGCGCATGCGTGCCGATGCGAGGTCCGCCAGCGGGTCGCCGATCATCGCGAACTCGAAGTCGTACAGGCTGTTCACCTTGCCGTTTTCGAACAGGAACTGGCCGGAGTCGTACTGCACGAAAGCGGCCTTCGTACGGTGCCGGGGTACGTTGCGGCGTAGCCAGCCGGCGGCGAACTCGGCCAGCGGCTGCGGTTGGGTCTTGTTCCGTGCATACAGTGGATAATAGGCTTCCAGCCCAGCCAGGGTGATGTCGTCGGCGCCCCGGGGCAGGCGGATACCTTGTTTGGCGAAGGGCTCCAGCGGCAGTTGGTGCATGGCCGCCATGGCCTTCACGTACTGCCGTGCCACCGAACGGCGCTCCTCGTCGCTGGCAGCCATGGACACATCGCGAACGCCGGCCACCCGTTGCATAACGATCGCCTGCGGGTCCTCGCAGAAACCGTAGATACGGGGCACCGGGATCCCTTGCTCACCCAGCAGGCGAAGGATATCCGCCTCGCGGCGCAATTCTGGAAACGGGCTGACGTCGCCGCCACGATCGCCCCGGATGTGCAATGGGATAGTCTCTGCGCCCTTTTCCACGTCCAGGTTCCAGGCTGGCCGCCAACGCGGCAGCCGCTGCATGGACGTCACGGTGCCGCCGGTGAGGTGTTCGACGAAGCGGCGGAGTTTCTGCTCGATGAGCGTATTGGCGCTCGCTGAGGGGTCTGCGGTTTGCATCTGTTTCTCCTGGGTGGCAACCGCGCCGCGCCGACGCCGCGGGCGCAGTTGGGGTCATGGGGCAGCGCTGAGCGGCTTCGGGCCGCCAACCTGGTCGAGGGCGACACCCTTCTTCTTCGCCAGGTCGGCGGTGTCCAGGTACTCGCGCCAGGCGCAGATCAAACCGGTCTGGTCCAGTTCGTACACAGCGACCATCGAGTGCGGCATCGGTATGCCATTGCTCACGCAGTAGTCGTCGCGCTCGGTCATCACCACACGATCGGAGGAGACGATGTGGCGGGTCCGGCAATGGTTATGGGTGACGTAGCTCATCTGCCGCAGAATCTCGGCGCGCAACGCCGCCCGGCCACGAATGATCGGGCCGCCCGGTACCCATAGCTGCCATTCGATGGTCTCGGCGAAGGCCGCCATGATGCGCTCTACGTCTGGGCGGCTACCGTCGCTGCCGTCGCCCCAAGCGCCAAGCATGTCGAGTACTCGTTGTTCCTGTTTAAGTCCCATGCTGGGCTCCTTTTCTACGTGATTTCACAACAGGTAGCGGCGCACCACCGGTGCCATGGGTGTGGCACAACTCATGCCGCCATCGACGCGCATCAGCGCACCGTTGACGTAGCACGCCTCATCGCAGGCGAGAAACAGCGCCATGGCGGCGATGTCCTCGGGCTCGCCGAGCTGTGGCACGTTCTGCAGCTCGAGGAACGCCTGCTTCATGTCTTCGTTGGCCCAACTCTCCATCGCCGGCGTGCGGATCACGCCAGGGAGGATGCCGTTGCAGCGGATGCCGCGTTTGCCGAAGGTCGCGGCGATGCTCTGCACATACCAGTTCAGCGCCGCCTTGGAGGCGCCGTAGCTGAACTGCGAGACTTCGCCGGCGATAGAACTGGTGGACGAGGTGAACAGGATCGAGCCGCTGCCGCGTTCGAGCATGTGCGGCAACGCGTGTTTGCAGGCCAGCACACCGCCGAGCACGTTGACCCGCATGCAGTTGTGGAACAGCGCGGTATCGAACGCGATGAAATCGGTGTCGCGCACAGTGGCCGGGTTGCGGTAAACGGCATTGTTGAACAGTACGTCGAGACGGCCGAAGCGGCCCAGCGTGGCGTCGATCATCCGTTGCACGTCTTCCTCGACGCCGACGTCTACCTTCAGCGCGTGGCCGCTACCCCCTGCCGCCTCGATGCTGCGCAGCACGGCCTCAGCAGCATCGCCGTAAAGGTCGGTGACCACCACCTGGGCGCCCTCCTCGGCGAAACGCAGCGCCGAGGCGCGGCCAATGCCGCTCCCGGCACCGGTAATCACGCACACTTTTCCTTGCAGGCGATTCATCAGCAATCCTCCTTTTAATGGGGCGCCAAATGGGCACCGGTCAGCGCGTCAGCGGGTCGCGCCGCCCGCGATGGTCTGCGGATTGGCTTCGCGTTCGGGCACCGGTTCCTTCCGGTAGCGGGTCGGGCCGTTGCCGAACATGCCGTATTGGTTACGGGTGAAGTCGTACAGCGAGTACGAATCCTGTTGTGGGTTGTTCGGTATGCCGTAGGCCTGGATGTTGTACTGCGCACCGGAGCGAAACAGGTTGCCGGCATCGTCCCAGGCGTCATACAGCGCTGCGCCGAAGGTGTCCTCGTCGATGTAGTACTGGCGGCGTTTCTGGGCATGGCGCACGCCCTCTTTGCGCGTTCCCTCGACCACCCAAACGCGGTGCAGCTCCCAACGTTCGCAATCCGGATTGATGTGCTTGGGCATCAACTTCGTTTCGATATCACAGCCCCACTTCAGCTTGTAGTTGCTGTAGGGGATGAACATTTCCTTCTTGCCCACCAGCTTCCAGTTGAAGCGATCCAACTTGCCGGAGAAGAGGAAGATCTCGTCGAAGAAGGCGACCCCGCCGAAGCTCGAGTTAGGCGTGTCATAGGCGAATTCCGGGGCCTTGCTCACGCGCCGCTGGCCGGTGGAGTAGTTCCAGGCATAGCGCGCGTTGGCCACCGGGTCGAGGTAGTCCCAGTAGCCGTTGGCCTGCCCGGCGGTGCGTGCGGGCGCGACGATTTTCGACCAGATACGCTGGGCGATCTTCGTATCGCGCCCCACAACACCAACCTGGTAGTAGGGCTTCTCGCCGGTGGAGCGGTTGGTATTGGTCAATGTGGGGTGGCCCTGATTGACCACGTAGGCGCTGTGGTTCCAGTCCCAGCCATTGACCCCTTGATAATTGAGGATGTAGTTCCACATCGCTTCATTGCCGTTTGTTGGCAATGGAAACGGCAGGCCACCACGACAGCCTTCGCTGACCGAAAGCCCGTCATTGAACAGCTTACAGTCCCCACCGGCGGCGTTACGCTGGGTGGCGGCCAGGTAGGCCTCTGGAAACGCCGCCGTGCGATGGGTCGGGTAGATATCCATGTAGTAGCTGGAGGGGTTCTGCTTGAGCAGTTGCATCTGCCCCGTGGACAACTGCTCGGCGTACTGCGCCGCATTGGCCGCGGTGATGCGCAGGCGCGGCTTCTCGCCGGCGAAAGGGTCGGGCCAGTTGCCATCGCCCGGCACCATGCCGGCGGGCACCTTGAGGCCGCCGTCGTAGGCTGGAAGGGTGCCCTCGGCGTTACCGGCAGCCAGCGCACCGAAGCGCGTCAGGGTGTTGCCCAGGTCTGCCGGGGTATGATGCTCCTCAGCCAGCAGCGGCGAGGCGATCAGCAGGGCCAGCATGGCTGTCATGCAGGTGTTCGGATTCATGGGTGTCTCCAGTGGATGTCGGTTCAGCCCAACGCCGCGCCGTATGGGACTTTTCGCAGCGGCCATGGGCTGTTCGGCGTGGCCGCCGCTGGCGGCTAGAACGCCGTGCTCAAGGTCAGGGACAGCCAGTTGCGATCGGACAGGCCGATGTCGCCGTTGCCGCCGACGACGGTCTTGCCGATGCCGGGGACGTCGTCGTACTTGCGTTGGCTGCCATAACCGATGTAAGCCAGGGTGACCTCGTAGCGTTCATCGAAGGTGCCTTTGATGCCGACCTTGTAGCTGTACTTGCCCTCGTTGCCGCCGCCGTTGGCGGCGTTGCCCGACAGGCCATAGTCCAGGCTCATCGGCGCCGAGATGTTCCAGCCAGGAAACACACCCAGCCATTGCGGGGCGAAGCTGAAGGCCACGCCAACATAGTTGCGCGTCGCGCAGCCCCAGGCCTTGTCTTGCCCCGCAGGGCAGCCGGCATAGCCTTCGCCTTTGAACAGCTCGGCGTGCTTGGTCACCCGTTGCAAATGGCTGTACGCCAACTCCGCGATGAAGTTGCCGGTGTCGAAAAATTTCGTTTGTGGGAGCAGCCAGAGGCCGTTGACCACCAGGTGCACGGTGTCGCCCCGCGCGCCCTGGTCGTCGACGGTGCTGATGTTGCTGGAGACCAGCGCGGCGTTCTTGCGGTACGACAGGTCCGCGCCCAGCGAACCGCCGCCGAGCATCGGCCCGACCGACCAGCTCAGCCCGTAGAGCTGGGTGTTGCGCGCATACACGTAGCGCGCGGAGTCGGCGCCCACCTGCAGGCCCCAAGGGTTGTAGTCGTCGTATTCGCGGTAATACAGGCCGATATCCGAATGCAGAAAATCCAGCGAATAAGTGCCCATCACACCCCAATTGCCGCGGTTGTGCGGCCTGAGCGGGTCGCCGATGGGGCGGGTCACGCCGGTATACACCGGCAGGCGGTCGGGGCCCTCCAGGGCAACATCCGCGGAAGCCAGGTACGTGCCGCCTTCCGGCGCGCGCGTGTTATCCCACTCGAGAAAATATTGCGCCGCCAGCGACAGCCGGTCGGTCACCTGTGCCTGGGCCGACAGTTGTGTCAGCGGCAGGAAGATTTCCCGGGTTTCGGTGCCTGGATTGCTGACCGCCTTGCGGCCGTCCAGCGGCGCCTGGGAGTAGGAAATCGCATGCCCGGCGATGAGCAGGCCGTTACCCCAATACACTGTATGGCGACCGGCACGCAGGCTGACCGGAACATCACCGACATCGAAACGGGTGAAGGCGAAGGCGTCCAGTAGCTCGCCGCTGAGGCCACGGTGATAGCGTCGGGTGAAGCCGGAGTAATGGCCATTGTCATAACTCGATGTGCTGGCCCCGGCGCCGACACCGGAATAGTAAACATTGCCGGTATTGGTCTCGACGTCCGTGTCCGCGTAGGCCTGGTCGTACCAGCCCGCGCCGCTGACGCGAAAGCCCTGGTACTGTTTGTAGGCCAGCTCGAACTCGCTCATCAAATCGACGCGGTTGGTCACCACGTCGCCCCGTTTGAATTTGGAGTCGGACTCGTCGTAGGTGGCGTTATTGGCCAACGCGTGCTCACGCCCCTCGGCGCGCACCCCGAGGTTGTAACGCACGGTGTTGTCCCAGCGAATGTTCAGGTCGGGATTATCGAGCTGGAACTCCTTGGCGTGGAGCTGGCCGCTGGCGAGGGCCGCGGCCACGCTCAGCGCCAGGCGAACCCTCGGCGGGGTTGGGCTAGGCATCAGGAACCTCCGTCACGCTGATTGTTTTTATTGTTCGGTCGGTTGCGTCGAAGTGACTTCGCTACGCCGTACCGAGTAAACGCAAGGCGGCGGCGGCAGACAACGAAAGTGACTATCGCCCAAATGCAAAGCAGCATTGCTGAACTGCACAGGCCTGGAAGCGAACGGGGTGGTACAACCTGGTATCTGTTTTTCAAATACCAGTCACGCATTTTTATCACTCTGAGATACGTGCACACTAACTTATGATTTGTTCAAAACCTCTATGCGACGCCCTGGCGGCCCGCATCGACAAGAACAAATCGGAGGTTAGCCGTGAGTACTTCTCCCTCGCTAGACGACAAATACACGCTGGACACCGGTAAGGTCCTGCTGAGCGGGATCCAGGCGCTGGTGCGTTTGCCGTTGATGCAGCGCCAGCGCGACCTCGACAACGGCCTGAACACGGCCGGGTTCATTTCCGGTTATCGCGGCTCGCCGCTGGGTGGGTTCGACCAGGCCCTGTGGAAGGCCCGCGACCACCTCAAGGCCCATCACACGCATTTCCAGCCCGGGGTGAACGAAGACCTCGCCGCCACCTCCCTGTGGGGCACCCAGCAGGTCAACCTGTTCGAGGGCGCCACCTACGACGGCGTGTTCGGCATGTGGTACGGCAAAGGCCCTGGCGTCGACCGCTGCGGCGATGTGTTCCGCCATGCCAACGCTGCCGGCACTTCGAAATTCGGTGGTGTGCTAGTGATCGCTGGCGACGACCACGGCGCCCGTTCCTCATCGTTGCCGCACCAGACCGAGCACATCTTCAAGGCCGTGATGATGCCGGTTCTCGCCCCCTCCGGCGTGCAGGAATACCTCGACTACGGTTTGCACGGCTGGGCGATGTCACGCTATTCGGGTTGTTGGGTCGCGCTCAAAGCGGTGGCCGACACCGTGGAAAGCGCCGCCATCGTCGACCTCGACCCGCAGCGGGTGCAGCCGATGATACCGGATTTCGAGCTGCCCGAAGGCGGCCTCAACATCCGCTGGCCAGACCCACCCCTGGCGCAGGAACAGCGCTTGCTGGAGCACAAACTGTACGCGGCGGCAGCCTATGCGCGGGCGAACGGCCTGAACCGGATCGTGATGGATTCGCCCAATGCCCGGCTCGGCATCATCACCTCGGGCAAGTCGTACCTCGATGTGTGCCAGGCGCTGAAGATCCTCGGTATCGATGACGCCTTCGCCCATCAGATCGGCCTGCGCGTCTACAAGGTGGGGATGATCTGGCCGCTGGAAGCCGAAGGCGTACGGCAGTTCGCCGAAGGGCTGAGCGAGATCGTGGTGGTGGAAGAAAAACGCCACATGCTCGAATACCAGCTCAAGGAAGAGCTCTACAACTGGCGCGAGGACGTGCGCCCGAGCATCGTCGGCAAATTCGACGATAAGGGCGAATGGACCCTGCCCCACACCGACTGGCTGTTGCCGGCCATTGGCGAGCTGACCCCGGCGCAAATCGCGCGCGCCCTCGCCCGGCGCATCCTGCGGCTGCATCAAAGCGGCCCACTGCAGGTACGCCTGGCGGTACTGGACGCGCAACTGGCCAGCCGCGGCCAGTTCACCAACCTGATGGACCGCGTCCCGCACTACTGCTCCGGTTGCCCGCACAACACCTCGACTCAGGTACCGGAAGGCAGCCGCGCGCTCGCGGGCATCGGCTGCCACTACATGGCAGCCTGGATCTATCCGCAAACCCAAACCTTCAGCCAGATGGGCGGTGAAGGCGTGGCGTGGATCGGCCAGTCGCGGTTCACGCAAACCAAACACGTGTTTGCCAACCTCGGCGATGGCACCTACTTCCATTCCGGCCTGCTGGCGATCCGCGCCTCGGTCGCTGCCCAAGTCAACATCACCTACAAGATTCTCTACAACGACGCGGTGGCGATGACCGGCGGCCAGCCGGTGGATGGCAGTATCAGCGTCGCGCAGATCTCCCGCCAGTTGGCCGCCGAAGGTGTGCAGCGGATCGTGGTGGTCAGCGACGACCCCGACAAATATCGGGATATCCATGACCTGGCGGCGGGCGTGCCGGTTCATCGTCGCGACCAGATGGACAAGATACAAGACGAACTGCGCCAGTTCGCTGGCGTTTCGGCGCTGATCTATGACCAGACCTGCGCCGCCGAGAAGCGCCGCCGGCGCAAGCGTGGCACGTTTCCTGACCCGGCGCGCCGGGTGGTGATAAACGAGGCGGTCTGCGAAGGCTGTGGTGATTGCAGCAGTAAATCCAACTGTATGTCGGTGGTCGCGGTCGAAACCGAGTTCGGCCGCAAGCGCGAGATCGACCAGTCTTCTTGCAATAAGGACTACACCTGCCTGAACGGCTTCTGCCCAAGCTTCGTGACCGTAGAGGGCGGCGCGCTGCGCAAGCCGAAAGCCCTGGCGGACAATGCCGAGGACACGTGGCCCCTGGCCGAGCCCGTCGCACTGGCGCTGGACCAGCCCTACAGCATTCTGGTAACCGGTGTCGGCGGCACCGGCGTGGTGACCATCGGCGCGCTGCTCGGCATGGCCGCCTTCATCGAGGGCAAGGGCGCGCTCAACCTCGACATGGCCGGCATGGCACAGAAAGGCGGCGCGGTGTGGTCGCACATTCGCATCGCCGCCAGCCAGGAACAGTTGTTCGCACCTCGCATCGCCGAGGGTGAAGCCAGCCTGCTGCTGGGCTGTGACCTGGTAGTCAGTGCCAATACCGAAACCCTGGCCAAGCTGCGCCACGGCGTCACCCACGCCCTGGTGAACAGCGAGGAAAGCCTTACCAGTGCCTTCGTTCGCACCTTCGCAGCGCAGGCGGACAGCGGCGACCTGGAAAAACACGCTGATCCGCAGTTCCGCACGCAGGGCATGTCGGCGCAGATCATCGAAGCGGTGGGCGAGCGCCAGGCCACCTTCATCGACGCCAGCCGCATCGCCACCGCACTGATGGGCGACTCCATCGCCACCAACACCTTCATGCTCGGCTACGCCTACCAGAAAGGCTGGCTGCCCGTGGGCGAGGACGCGCTGGCCCAGGCCATCGAGTTGAACGGCACGGCAGTCGCCTTCAACCTCTCGGCGTTCGCCTGGGGCCGCCGCGCCGCGGTCGACCTACCACGCGTGCTGGCCAAACTCGAAGCCAACAAGGTGCAGCATCCCGATCGGCAACTGTCGCAGAGCCTGGAACAAACCATTGCCCGGCGCGCCGCCGTCCTGCGCGAATACCACAACGAAGCTTACGCGCAGCGCTATCTGCTGCGGGTCGAGCGCTTCCGCGCGGCGGAAAGCTCGCTCATCGGCCAGCCCGGCGCGATCAGCGAAGCGGTGGCGCGTTTCTACTTCAA
The DNA here is from genome assembly GCF_014694385.1 of Pseudomonas typographi. GTDB lineage: Bacteria > Pseudomonadota > Gammaproteobacteria > Pseudomonadales > Pseudomonadaceae > Aquipseudomonas > Aquipseudomonas typographi. The sequence goes on from NZ_JAAOCA010000003.1 coordinate 45,173, forward strand.
GGTGCTGGCGATCAAGGACGAATACGAGGTGGCGCGCCTGTTTACCCGGGGCGATTTCCTCAAGACGATCGAAGCGACCTTCGAAGGCGACTACCGCCTGCGATTCCACCTCGCCCCGCCGCTGCTAAACCGCGCAAAGGCCGGCAAGGCGCCGAAGAAGAGCAGTTATGGGCCGTGGATGCTGCGCGGTTTCAGGCTGCTGGCCAAGCTCAAGTTCATCCGCAACACGCCACTCGATCCGTTCGGCTATACCCATGAACGCAAGGTCGAGCGCGCCTGGCTACGCGAGTATGAACAAATCCTCGACGAGCTGCTGGCGGGCCTGTCGCCGAACAACCTGAAGCTTGCGGCCGAGTTGGCGCAACTTCCCGATGCGGTGCGTGGCTACGGCCCGGTCAAGGAGCGCTATCTGGCCCATGCCCGCGAGCACCGCGACCGTTTGCTGGCGCAATGGCGCGGTGGTGATCGCTATTACGACGCCGCGCAAACCGGCACGAGCCCGGCACGCATCGAAGCGACGCAGCTGTAAACCTTATAAGAACGGAGAACCTGAAATGAGCGACTTGCCCGGACTGAATTTCTTCCTCGGCGAAGACATAGACACGCTGCGTGATTCCGTGGCGCATTTCGCGGCCAAGGAAATCGCCCCGCGCGCCGCCGAGGCCGACCGTACCGACCAATTCCCCATGGACCTGTGGCGCAAGCTTGGCGACATGGGCCTGCTCGGCCTGACCGTGCCCGAGCAATACGGCGGTTCAGGCATGGGCTACCTGGCGCACATGATCGCCATGGAGGAAATCTCCCGCGCTGCCGGCGGCATCGGCCTTTCCTACGGCGCCCACTCCAACCTCTGCGTGAACCAGATCAATCGCAATGGTACACCGGCGCAGAAAGATCGCTTTTTACCTAAGCTGGTCAGCGGCGAGCACATCGGCGCACTGGCCATGAGCGAACCCAACGCCGGCTCCGACGTGGTCTCGATGAAGCTGCGCGCCGACAAGAAAGGCGATCGCTACGTGCTCAACGGTACCAAAATGTGGATCACCAACGGTCCAGACTGCGACGTGCTGGTAGTCTACGCCAAAACCGACCTGGCCGCCGGCGCCAAGGGCATGACCGCGTTCATCCTGGAAAAAGGCACAGCGGGGTTCTCCGTGGCGCAGAAGCTCGACAAATTGGGCATGCGCGGGTCGCACACGGGCGAGCTGGTGTTCCAGGACGTCGAGGTCCCCGAAGAAAACGTGCTCGGCCAGGTCGGTGAAGGCGTCAAGGTACTGATGAGTGGCCTCGATTACGAGCGCGCCGTGCTCAGCGGCGGCCCGATCGGGCTGATGCAGGCCGCCATGGATGTGGTGGTGCCCTACCTTCACGACCGCAAGCAGTTCGGCCAGAGCATCGGCGAGTTCCAACTGATCCAAGGCAAGGTCGCCGATATGTACACCACCTTGCAGGCCTGCCGTGCCTATCTGTACGCGGTCGGAAAACAGCTCGACGCGCTGGGCAGTGGCCACGTACGCCACGTGCGCAAGGATTGCGCCGGGGTGATTCTCTATGCTGCGGAAAAGGCGACCTGGCTGGCGGGCGAAGCGATCCAGATTCTCGGCGGCAACGGCTACATCAACGAATTTCCGGTCGGCCGATTGTGGCGCGACGCTAAGCTCTATGAAATCGGTGCCGGCACCAGCGAGATCCGCCGCATGTTGATCGGCCGTGAGCTGTTCAACGAGACCCGCTGAAACGCCCTTTCCGTGCGGCAGAGGACAATAACAACAACGAGGCATCCATGAGCATTTTGCACAGCCAGATCAACCCGCGTTCGCCGGAGTTCGCCGCCAACCGCAGCGCGCTGCTTGGCCAGGTCAGCGAACTGCGCGCCCTGCTCGCCCGCGTCCAGGAAGGCGGCGGCGCCAAGGCGCAGGAGCGCCACACCTCGCGCGGCAAATTGCTACCGCGCGAACGCATCGACCAATTGCTCGACCTCGGCTCGCCGTTTCTCGAGATCGGCCAGTTGGCCGCCCACCAGGTCTATGGCGAAGATGTGCCGGCCGCCGGCGTGGTGGCCGGCATCGGCCGCGTCGAGGGCGTGGAATGCATGATCGTCGCCAACGACGCCACGGTAAAAGGCGGCAGCTACTACCCGCTGACGGTGAAGAAGCACCTACGCGCTCAGACCATCGCCCAGCAGAACCGACTGCCGTGCATCTACCTGGTGGACTCGGGCGGCGCCAACCTGCCACGCCAGGACGAAGTGTTCCCGGACCGCGAGCACTTCGGTCGGATCTTCTTCAACCAGGCCAACATGAGCGCCATGGGCATCCCTCAGATCGCCGTGGTCATGGGCTCGTGCACTGCCGGCGGCGCCTATGTGCCGGCGATGGCCGACGAAGCCATCATGGTGCGCAACCAAGCCACCATCTTCCTCGCCGGCCCGCCGCTGGTGAAAGCGGCTACCGGTGAGGTGGTCAGCGCCGAAGCGCTGGGCGGGGCCGATGTGCACTGCAAGGCCTCGGGTGTCGCCGACCACTATGCCGAGAGCGACGAACACGCCCTGGCCCTGGCCCGCCGTTGCATCGCCAACCTCAACTGGCGCAAACAAGGCGTGCTCAACAGCCGCGCGCCGATCGCGCCGCGCTATGCCGCCGAAGAGCTGTACGGGGTAATCCCGGCCGACGCCAAGCAGCCCTTCGATGTGCGCGAGGTGATCGCCCGCCTGGTCGACGACTCGGCCTTCGACGAATTCAAGGCGCTGTTCGGCGCCACCCTGGTTTGCGGCTTCGCCCACCTTTATGGCTACCCGGTGGCGATCCTGGCGAACAACGGTATTTTGTTCGCGGAGTCGGCACAGAAAGGCGCGCACTTCATTGAGTTGGCCTGCCAGCGCGGCATTCCGCTGCTGTTTTTGCAGAACATCACCGGTTTCATGGTCGGGCAAAAGTACGAGGCCGGCGGTATCGCCAAGCACGGCGCCAAGCTGGTCAATGCCGTGGCCTGTGCCCGGGTGCCGAAGTTCACCGTGATCATCGGCGGCAGCTTCGGCGCCGGCAACTACGGCATGTGCGGCCGCGCCTATGACCCGCGCTTTCTGTGGATGTGGCCCAATGCGCGGATCGGGGTGATGGGCGCGGAACAGGCCGCCGGGGTGTTGGTACAGGTCAAGCGCGAACAGGGCGAACGCAGCGGGCAGGCGTTTTCCACCGAAGACGAGCAGCGCCTCAAGCAGCCCATCGTCGAGCAGTACGAACGCCAGGCACACGCCTACTACTCCAGCGCCCGGCTGTGGGACGACGGCGTCATCGACCCGGCGCAGACCCGCGACGTGCTCGGCCTGGCGATCTCCGCCGCACTCAACGCAGCCATCGAGCCGAGCAGCTTCGGCGTGTTCAGGATGTAACGCGATGAACGACTTCGAAACACTTCAGCTTGAAATGGACAACGGCATCGCCACCCTCTGGCTCAACCGCCCAGATAAGCACAACGCCTTCAACGCCGAGATGATCCGCGAACTGATCCAGGTGCTCACTGCCGTCGCGGGCGACAAAAGCGTGCGTGTTCTACTGCTGCGCGGGCGTGGTCGGCACTTCAGCGCGGGCGCCGACCTGGCCTGGATGCAGCATTCGGCAACGCTTGACTACGACGCCAACCTCAGTGATGCCCACGAACTCGGCGAGCTGATGGAGCACCTGTATCGCTTGCCGCTGCCAACGCTGGCGGTGGTTCAGGGCGCCGCCTTTGGCGGCGCCCTCGGCCTGGTGGCCTGCTGTGACATGGCCATCGGTGCGCGGGACGCACAGTTCTCGCTGTCCGAAGTGCGCATCGGCCTCGCCCCTGCGGTGATCAGCCCTTATGTCGTTCAGGCCATCGGGGAGCGGGCGAGCCGGCGCTACGCATTGACCGCCGAACGCTTCAGTGGCGAGCGCGCCCGCGAATTGGGCCTGCTCGCCGAGTGCTATGCCACAGAGGAGCTCGAGGCGGCGCTACACCACTGGATCGACAACCTGCGCCTCAACAGCCCACGGGCCATGCGGGTGACCAAGGCGTTGCTCAGCGAAGTAGGCCCTGGCGCCCTGTCGCCCCCATTGCGCGAGCGTTGCGAAAGCACCATCGCCGCCATCCGCATCAGCGCCGAAGGTCAGGAAGGCCTCGATGCCTTCTTGAACAAGCGCAAACCCGCCTGGCAGGAGCCATGAACATGGGCATCAAAACCATCACCACCCTGCTGGTCGCCAACCGCGGCGAAATCGCCTGCCGGGTGATGCGCACCGCGAAATCCCTCGGCCTGAGCACCGTGGCGGTGCACAGCGCCATTGACCGCGACGCACGGCATGTGGCCGAGGCGGACATCGCCGTTGACCTGGGCGGCGCCAAGCCGGCGGACAGCTACCTGCTGATCGACAAGATCATCGCCGCCGCCCAGGCCAGCGGTGCCCAGGCGATTCATCCGGGCTACGGTTTTCTCTCCGAGAACGCCACGTTCGCCCGCGCTGTCGAAGCCGCCGGGCTCGTGTTCCTCGGGCCGCCGGCCAGCGCCATCGATGCCATGGGCAGCAAATCGGCCGCCAAAGCGCTGATGGAGACCGCCGGCGTGCCCCTGGTGCCCGGCTACCATGGCGAGGCGCAGGACGTGCAGACCTTCCGCCATGCCGCCGAGCGCATCGGCTACCCGGTATTGCTCAAGGCTGCGGCCGGTGGCGGCGGTAAAGGCATGAAGGTGGTTGAAACGGAGGATCAACTGGCGCAGGCGCTCGAGTCCGCCCAGCGCGAGGCGCAATCGGCATTCGGCGATTCACGCATGTTGGTCGAGAAGTACGTGCTGCAGCCGCGCCATGTGGAGATCCAGGTATTCGCCGACCTACATGGCAACTGCCTGTACCTCAACGAGCGCGACTGCTCGATCCAGCGGCGCCACCAGAAGGTGGTCGAGGAAGCCCCGGCGCCTGGCCTGTCGGCCGAGTTGCGCCGGGCCATGGGCGAAGCCGCGGTCAAGGCAGCACAGGCCATCGGCTATGTCGGCGCTGGCACCGTGGAGTTTCTGCTTGATGCCCGTGGGCAGTTCTTCTTCATGGAAATGAACACCCGCCTGCAGGTCGAGCATCCGGTGACCGAGGCCATCACCGGCCTTGATCTGGTTGCCTGGCAAATCCGCGTGGCACGGGGCGAGCCGCTGCCGATCAGCCAAGCGCAAGTACCCCTGCTCGGCCATGCCATCGAGGTGCGGCTGTATGCCGAAGACCCGCAGAACGACTTCCTGCCGGCCAGCGGCACGCTCGAGTTGTATCACGAACCGGCCGCCGGCCCGGGGCGCCGGGTAGACAGTGGCGTGCGTGAGGGCGACGAGGTGTCGCCGTTCTACGATCCGATGCTGGGCAAGCTGATCGCCTGGGGCGGCAGCCGCGAAGAAGCCCGCCAGCGCCTGCTGGCGATGCTCGAGGAAACCGCCGTGGCAGGGTTGAAAACCAACCTGGCGTTCTTGTGCCGCACCCTCGCGCACCCAGCGTTCGCCATGGCCGAGCTGGACACCGGCTTCATCGAACGCCACCAGGCCGAGCTGTTACCAGCGCTGACCGAGCTGCCGGACGCCTTCTGGCACGCCGCCGCGAGAGCTTTCGTGCAGAGCGAAACCGCCTGCGTGCGGGCCGATGACCCGCACTCGCCGTGGAGCGCGACCAGCATCTGGCGCAGCGGCTTGGCGATGGAAACCACGCTGCATCTGGCGTGCGGCACCGAACAGCGCAAGGTGAAGCTGGCGCCGACGGATGCCAGCCGTCGTTTGCAGACATTCCGCCGTGGCGGGGTTCTCTTCCTGAAATGGAATGGCGAGCTGCAGGCCATCACCCGCGTCGATCCCATCGCCGCCGTCGAGCACGGGCAGGCGCAGCACGGCGGGTTGGCAGCCCCTATGAACGGCAGCATCGTGCGTGTACTGGTTGAAGCCGGCCAGCCGGTGGAGGCCGGCACGGCGCTGGTGGTGCTGGAAGCGATGAAGATGGAACACAGCATCCGCGCCCCCCATGCCGGCACGGTCAAGGCGCTCTACTGTGGCGAAGGTGACATGGTCAGCGAAGGTACCGCGCTGGTGGAGTTGGAGGGCGCGCCATGAACCTGCCAGAGTATGTACGCCTGGTCGAAGTCGGGCCACGGGACGGCCTGCAGAACGAACAGCGCCCTATCAGCGTCGCCGACAAGGTGCGCCTGGTCGATGACCTCAGCGCCTGCGGGCTTTCCTGCATTGAGGTGGGCAGTTTTGTCTCGCCAAAATGGGTGCCACAAATGGCCGGCAGCGCCGAGGTGTTCGCGGCGATCGAATGGCGGCCTGGCGTCACCTACGCCGCGCTGACACCCAACCTCAAAGGTCTTGAAGCGGCCCTGGCGGCTGGCGTACGCGAAGTCGCGGTGTTCGCCTCGGCATCTGAACGTTTCTCCCAGCGCAACATCAACTGCTCTATCGATGAAAGCCTGCAGCGCTTCGAGCCACTGATGCAGTTAGCCCACGAACAAGGCCTGCGCGTGCGTGGCTATGTATCCTGCGTGCTCGGCTGCCCCTACGAAGGCGCCATTGCCAAAGAACAGGTCGCCGCCGTCGCCAAGACGCTGTTCGCCATGGGCTGCTACGAAATCTCCCTGGGCGACACCATCGGTGTCGGCACACCGAACGCCACCCGCCGCCTGATCGAAACGGTCGGCCGCGAGGTACCCCGCGAACGCCTTGCGGGGCATTTTCACGACACCTTCGGCCAGGCCCTGGTGAACGTTTACGCCAGCCTGCAGGAGGGCGTCGAGGTATTCGACGCTTCGGTGGCGGGGCTCGGTGGGTGCCCCTACGCCAAGGGTGCCACCGGCAATGTAGCGACTGAGGACGTGCTCTACCTGCTCAATGGGCTGGGCATCCGCACAGGCATTGATCTGGCGGCACTGAGCACGGCTGGGCAACGTATCTGTAACGTGTTGGGTAAAACCAACGGCTCGCGGGTGGGGGCGGCGCTTGGCGCGGCCAGCCGCGCAGAGTAGGCATATCAGCGGCAAGGGCAGCACTGGGACATATCAACCCGGAGGCTTTCAAGGCTCGGATGAGCGGTTAAACCCGTCTCCACGACGGCGGTGTCGGCTACAAGGAACTGAGCCGTTTTTACCAACACCACTTCGTCCACGGCAACCCGCCCGACATGAAGCTGATCCCGATCTCGCGCACCGTGGGCGCCCTACAGATCGTCGATGAATTTATCATGTGCTTCACCCACACCACCGCCATCGACTGGATGTTGCCCAATGTTGCACCGACCGGCCGATATGTGGAAATTCCAATGCTAGGCGTGGTCAAGTTTCGCGGCGACAAGCTCTACCATGAACATATCTATTGGGACCAGGCAAGCGTACTGGTACAGATCGGCCTGTTGGACCCGACTGAGATGCCCGTCGCGGGAATCGAGACGGCCAAAAAACTTCTCGATGAGCAACTACCGTCGAATACGTTAATGGCCAACTGGTCATCAAGTGCATCGTCCCAACCTACGGCGTAACTGACGCCTAGACAGCGTAACGTTCCGCAACCGCCACCGGGATCGCCTGGGCGACCCCGCGCGGGAAACGCCAGCCGCAGTTAAAGTGCTGGCAACTCCATTTATATACTTAAAAACCAAGTCTTAGTTTATACCGAAACGTTTCTTATAAACCCTTGCCCGCACCGCTAGGATCGTAAACGCCTGTACCTCTTTAGGTATGAACGTCTAAGTTCCAGCGAGGAATAAACTAATGCCCGGCGTATCTGAAGCGACCCGCACTGCCCTGCCGCGTTCGCGGCTGCGCATACCCGACACCGAAACATTGGATGACGCCACCCGCAACCTGCGTGCCCGCCACCATGAGGAGAATTGGATTCAGGCATTGAGCCTGAACCCCGGTACGGCCCGCCGGTTCACCGGCTACTTCGAGGACCTGTTCGCCACCGGCCAGCACCGGCTGCCCCTGGCCGACCGTGAACTGATCGCCGTGGTGGTGTCGGTTGCCAATGGCTGCGGGGTGTGCACCGCACACCATACCCATGCGCTGGGGCAGGTGCTGGACGACCCGGCACGGGCCAAGCGCATCGCACTGGACCACCATCTGGTGAACCTGAGCGCCCGCGAGCAGGCCATCGCCGCCTTGGCCCTCAAAGTCACCACCGCGCCAAAAACCATTACGGCGGGGGACCTTCACGCATTAAGCGAACATGGCCTCAGCGAACAGCAGGCGCTGGAAGTGCTGGAAACCAGTGCCTGGTTCAACCACACCAACCGCTTGACGATTGCCCTGGGCGTTCTGCCCGACGATAAATTTTTCAATTGACCGAACGAGGCCCCTCCTATGTCGGCACTCTTGGCCACCCGCGCGCAGCCCAGTGATACGTTCCCTGCCCCGCCCCCAACCGAAGCCATTTCAAGGCTGAGTATTCCAAATGAAGCAGCGCAGCCACCTGAAATAACCGCCTTATTCGAGCGCTTTCGTTCGCACTATGGGTTTGTGCCCAACTGGCTGTTGGCGCTGTCGGTAAACCCCGGCACCGTCATTCGTATGGTTGCTTTTTATGAACACTTGTTCGACCCCAGTAGCAGCCAGTTGCAAGCCCGCGACCGGGAATTGATCGCGGTCGTCAGTTCAGCCACTAACGGCTGTAGCTATTGTGTGTTCAACCACACGGCTTCGTTGAGCCAGGCATTGAACGATCCGGTTAAAGCCCAGCGAATCGCCCGGGATCACCATGAAGTGCCATTGAATGCCCGGGAGAAGGTCTTGGCGGACGTGTCCCAGAAGCTTTCGCGTGACGCCCGTTCGGTCGCCCCGGATGATTTCCAGGCGCTGGCCGCGCAAGGTTTCAACGAAGCCGCGGTGCTGGAAATTTTCGAGATCAGCGCCTTCTTTGCCTATTGTAACCGGCTGTCGACCGCTTTGCAGGTTACCCCCGACAATGCTTTTTTCGAGCAGGCCGCACCATGACGCTATTGGACGAGTACACCCCTCGCGCTCTTGCGCCAGTACCGTTGCTGGATGCGGCGCTGTTGGCCCGCATCGGTGAACGTGCTGCCCATTACGACCAGCACAACAGCTTTTTTCACGAAGACCTGGCCGAACTCCGGCAAGCCGGTTACCTCAAGGCGCTGGTGCCCGAGGTGCTGGGGGGCGCGGGGCTGACCCTGCAGCACTATGTGCGTGAGCACAGCCAGTTGGCCGCCCGCGCGCCGGCCACTGCGCTGGCCATCAACATGCACCAATATTGGGTGGGCACCGCCGCGCGGCTGTGGGCCGATGGCGACCCTAGCTTGCAGTGGATATTGCGCGAAGCCGCGGCCGGCAAGGTGTTTGCGGCAGGCCACGGCGAACCGGGAAGCGATGCGGGCTTGGCCGACTCGACGGTCAAGGCCATACCGTTGGGCGGCGGCCGCTACCGCTTCGAGGGGCGCAAGGTGCTCACGTCGTTGTCTCCGGTATGGGACTGGCTGGGCATCCACGGCCGGGACGACACCGACCCGGCCAACCCGCAGGTGGTGCACGCGTTCATCGCCCGCTCCAGCCCCGGCCACCGCAGCGTGGAAACCTGGGACGCGCTAGGCCTGCGCGCGACGCGCAGCGACGATACGCTGCTCGAAGGGGTGGTGGCCGAGGCCGACCAGGTAGCGCTCGTGCAGCCGGTAGGGCCGCCCGATACGCCATTCACCAATGCCATTTTGGCCGCGGCCATTCCGGGGATTGCCGCGGTGTACCTGGGCATCGCCCAGCGCGCCTTCGATCTGGCCGTCGCCAGCGCTCGGCAGCGCACCTCGTTGGTTCTGGGCGGAAAAACCTTCGCCCACAAACCTCTTACCCAGCACGCCGTGGCCCAGGCCGCGATCACACTGGACAGTGCCCGCGCCCTGCTATACCAGGTCGCCGCCGACCTGGACGGCCGTGTCGATCACGGCCCGCTGTGGGCGGCAAAGGTGTTGGCGGCCAAACAGCATACGGTAGAGGCTGCGCAAACGGTGGTGAACCTGGCGCTTGAGATTGCCGGGGCGGCGTCGCTGTCCAGGCGTAACGAGTTGGAGCGCCTCTATCGAGATGTGCGGGCCGGCGGCTTCCACCCACCCAATGCACACACCAGCTACGAGGTGATCGGCCAGTCGTACCTGTTGGCTGACCCGGCCTGAAACGCCAGGGGGGCGGTGAGCGTGTTCACCGCCCCGCGCCCTTGATCGGCACCACCCCACCGGCGTTTAAATCGGGCATCACTCCCCTTCCAGCGGGGCCGGGCCGATTTCGTTCAGGCGGGGCAGCAAAAGATCGGCCACGTGCCGGGCTTCATCGATCAACGGCCAGCCAGACAATATCAGCGCAGACAGGCCACTGCGCTGGTGATACCGCTCGATGTCCTGCGCAATGCCCTCCGGGCTTCCCACCAGGTAAGCCGCCGACGAGCCAGTACCGAAAACGTCCAGCGACGACCACGCCGTCATGCCTGCGTACAGGTTGTGCTCCAGGCGCAGTGCGCCCAGTGGCGGCAGTTTGTTCTGGCGCAGGTAGCCCAGCCACTCCTGGCGTTGGGCATCGGGCGCCTGGTAGGTGGCCAGGTTGAATTCGCCCTGGGTGCGCCGGCCGATCACTTCCTCCAATTTGGCCTTGAGCAGCTCGACGCCGGTACGTTCGAACAGCCGGTAGAAGTGTTTACCCGCTTCGGCGGCGGTGGGCCGCACGGTAACGCTGGCCAGTGCGCCGAGATCATCGAAGCGGCGCTGCTGCCCCGCGGCGGCGGCCACGGCCCGGCCGAACTTCCCGGCCATCACCTCGACCTCACGCAGCATCAGCAGGTACACATCCACCACCTTGCTAGCATGCTGCACCCCGGCGGGCGATTCGCCGGTGCCCCACAGCGGCACCCCGCGTGGCTGTTTGGGCTCAAGGCCGAAGCGGGTATTGGGGAACAGGGATGGGTTACCCGCCAGGTACGCGGCCTGAAAGGCCTTCCAGTAATCCTCGCCCACTTGGTAACGGTCGTCGGCGCCGGTGGTGATCGCATAGGTGCGCGCACGTTCGTCCCGGCCGTTGATGTGGTTGAACAGCAAGCGGTCGCCGTAATACGCCTCGAAGGTCAACGCCTGTTCGGCCAACAGCTTGGGCGAGGTCATGCCGGCGTATTCGGCCACGAGAAATTTCATGCGCTCAGTAGCGCCGGCGACGGCACTGGCCGAGACCAGTGGGTCATTGGGCCAGGTGGCGACCAGGGCGCCGTAGAAACCGCCCCGGTCGATGGTTTGCGCCAGGCGCCGGTAGCGCGCCAGGTCTACGCCGTAGAAACCGTTGGCCATCCAGGGGTAGTCCCCATCGGCCATGCTCAGGTACCAGAGGGCCTTAATTGCCATCTCGGGGTGACTCCTTGCTCAAAATGAAGGCGCAGCCACTCAGCCGCCCAGGGTGGTCAGTGGCAAGCCTGGGTCAGCGGTCCACTCGGCCATGGAACCGTCGTACACCGCCACGTTGTGCCAACCCGCCACGGCCAGCGCCAAGGCAGTGCCGGCGGCGGTAATGCCACTGCCGCAGTAGGTGATGATTGGGGTACCGGGGTTCAGCGCGGCAAAACGCGCCTGTAACGCGGCCACCGGTAAAAGCTGGTGGCTGCCCGGATCGATCAGTGCGCCGTGGGGCATATGCTGGCTGCCCGGGATGTGCCCGCGCCGCGTATAGCGCAGCTCCTCGCCGGTGAACACCGGCCGGCGCAGCACGTTGAGCAACTGCCCGGGGCGCTGGCCGTTGACCACTGCCAACACCTCGTCGCGGCCAACGAAATAGCCCGGGCGCTCGGCGCTGGTGACCCAATCACCCGGTGCTGCACTCTCCTCGCCCTGCTCCAGCGGCAGCCCGGCGGCACACCAGGCATCCAAGCCGCCGTCGAGCACCTGCACCGCCGTGTGGCCGTACGCCTGGAACAGCCACCATAGGCGCGCGGCCCAGATACCGTTGGCGCGGTCGTAGACCACCACCCGCTGGCCAGCGCGCACCCCGACCGCTTGGGCGGCGTGGGTGAAACGTTCGGCACCCGGCCGCTGGTAGGGCCAAGGTGATGCCGGGTCGGAAAACGCCGCCCAGAGGTCGGCAAACAGTGCCCCCGGAAGGTGCCCCTGCCGGTACGACTGCTGTGCCAAATCTTCGGCGGTGCCGGCGGCCACTGCGCGCGCGCCGGCCTCCAGTATGCGGTAGCCGTCAAGGTCACTGGCCAGGGTGGCGGCCGACAGCAGCGGCTGCAGGGCCATTGTTCAGCCCTCCAGCACGGTGCCGTCGATACGCGCCCGCGCCTTGATCAACGGGCCATCGACGGCGTCGAGTGCGTCGATGAAGGCTGGCACGAAGCTCCCCGGCCCTTGCGCCTGGGTTTGTGCCTGTTCGGCGGCCAGGGCGAAGTGCACATGGGCGGTAATCAACCCCAGTACCGGCGTGGCCGCGACCGCCGTATAGGCCGCGACCAGCGCGCCTAGCGCGCAGCCGGTGGCCGTCACCCGGGGCAGCAGTGCGCTGCCGCCGGCAATGCGAAACAGCCGCAGCGCACCTTCGTACTCGCCGAGCACATGGTCAACCGGCCCCGAAGCTGACACTGCGGCGCTGTGGGCGAGCAATGCCCGTGCTGCTGGCACTGCGTCGGCAGGGTCATTGGAGCTGTCGAAGCCTCGGCTTGAGCTGCCCAGCCCGGCGAGCCCGATGATTTCCGAGGCGTTGCCGCGGATCACCGCTGGCCGGTAGGCCAACAGCTCCGCGGCCACGCCGCCGCGCCAGGCCAAGCCGCCGGCACCGATCGGGTCCAGCACCCAGGGCCGCCCGAGATCGGCCGCCGCCTTTACCGCCAGGCGCATGGCCTCGACCTGCGCCGCGGTAGGCGTGCCGAGGTTCACCAGCACCGCGCCGGCAACCTGCACGAAGGCGGCGGCCTCCTCGGGGTTATCGACCATGGCCGGCGCCGCACCGGCAGCCAACAGCACATTGGCCATGAAGTTGCTCGACACCACATTGGTCAGGCACTGCACCAACGGTGTTTGCGTACGCAACGCTACGTGGGTGGCGATTACAGCGTCGATCAGGTCTTTAGCGAAATCGGTCATTGCTTGCGTCCCTTGAAAACGGTTGAGGCACGTGGATAGGGCATGCGGCAGGCTGCGCAACGCAGACTAGTCGAACGCGGCTTATAGCCAAAATACCGATAACGCATAGGTAAATAGGCATAACCCCCAGGTGCTTATGCCCCAGCTAAAGCACCCTAGCCTTTTCGGGAATAACCCGCCTTACCGTAGCGGTGCCCCAACGGTCCGCAATGACGCTTCAAGGTGTCGCGCCGTACCGGTATGCTTCGCCGAGTCATCTCCTACCCCCCGCAATGGCCTATGCCGATCAAAGTTTTGTGGTATCTGAGCTTCGCCGATGGCCGTTATCCCTGGTGCGCCGATGGCCTGCTAGCGGTGGATGCCGGGCGCTATCTCGAGCTGGCCAAGGCCATCGAGGCCGCCGGGTTTTATGGCGCGATGGTTGCGACCTGGCCAAACGACCCGCTGGTGAGTGCCGCGTACGTGGCCAGCCACACGCAGCGCATCAAACTGCTGGTCGCCAGCTATGCACGTTTGACACCGCCGAAATTGCTGGCGCAACAGATGCTGACCTTCGACACCCTGACCGGCGGCCGGCTGTTGCTCAACCTGATCAATGGCCGCGACAACATCATGCGCGCCTATGGCATGACCGCAGCCCATGCCGAGCGCTACGCGTTGGGGATCGATTACTGGCGCAAGTTTTGTTTTTCCTACAAGCAAGGTGCGCAGTCGTGGTTCCCCAACACGCCCCTGGTGCTGCCGCCCACCCAACCGGGCGGCGTACAGTTGTGGGGCACTGGCGATTCCCCCGCCGGAATCGCCCACACCGCCGAGCTGGCCGATGTATACCTGACCATGATGCGTGAAAGCCAGGTGATCGGCCCCAAGTTTGCCAATGCCCGCGCCGCTGCTGCTGCCCAAGGGCGGCAGTTCACCGACCTGGGCGCCCTGGCCAGCGTGACCGTGAGGGAAACCGAGGCCGAGGCCCGGGAGGCGTTCTACGCGATGTTCGAGCACACCGGTGCCGAAGCGCTCGCGGCCAAGCTCAACGAAGCCATTCTACGGCGCACCGCCGGGCGCCGGGACTTCAACACCTTCCAGGCAGCGGATGCCCGCCGCCAGGGCTGGCTCGAGCAACTGCGCAAACGGCAATTGCCGAGCCTTCGGTCGTTGCAGCTGGAAGGTCACCTCTATGCCGGCATCACCGCCTGGGCAACACTTGATGTATTCGGTATCGGGTCGTCGGCTACTTACTTTGTAGGTGATGGCCTGCAGGTGGCGCGGCAGCTTCAGGATTACCAGCGAAGCCTGGGGCTCAGTGCGTTGATTTTGTCGGGCTGGCCATTGCTTGAAGAAGCCGGCCACACGGCACGCTGGCTACTGCCCCTGCTGTCGGCCCAGCCCCTGCCGGCCACCGATCGATAAGCGCATCCGCGGGTTAGCAGGCTAGGTTCTCCACCGCGAAGCGGTAGCCGGTTTGCCCGGCCGCGGGCAACGGGCGCGTCGCCTGCTGGCGGTAGCCTTGGGGGCTTGTGCCCAGTTGTTTCTGGAATGCCCGGCGCATGCGTTCTTCACGGCCGAAGCCAACGGTTTCGGCAATGCGTTTGATCGGTTCGCGGGTGGTTTCCAGCAGCCGGCAGGCGGCTTCAAGGCGAAGGGTCTCCACGGCTTGGGCCGGGGTTTCGCCGGTGGCGGCCACGTAGGCGCGGGCAAAATGGCGGGGGCTCATGCCGAATTGTTCGGCTAACCGCTCTACCCGCAGGTCTTCGCCCAGGTGCGCGGCGACCCAGGCATGCAGCCGTGCCAGGCGTACGTCAGGGTCAGTGCGCAAGGCATTGGATTGTGCCTGCAGCGAAGCACTGAGCTGCGGCTGCTCGGCCGAGCGCCAGAGGAACACCGTGAAATAACGCGCCAGCGCCAGCGCGGCATGGGGGCCGAGGTCCTGTTCTACCAGGGCGAGGGCCAAATCAATGCCCGCGGCCGCGCCACCGCAGGTCCAGAACGGGCCATCATTGAGGTACAGCGCGTTCTGGCGGCACTGTACCCCGGGGTAAAGGGCCTGCAACTGTTCGGTAAATTTCCAGTGGGTCACCACGCTGCGGCCCTCCAGTAGGCCTGCCCCAGCCAGCGCGAAGGTGCCGCTGCCCACCGAACACAGCCGGCGGGTAGTGGCTTGCCGCCGCCGCAGCCAGGCGCACACACGGTCATCGGCCTCCAGCGCCGCCACCCCGGGGCCGCCCACCACGATCAAGGTGTCGATCCGTTGAGCCTGCTCATCCAGCCAAGCCAGTGAGTGGGTCATCACCTCGATGCCAGACACCGACGTCACCCGCCCACCGCAGGGCGAGGCCAGCAGTAGGCGATAGGGCGCCTGCGTTGCAAAGGGCCCGCCCAGCACGCGCGGGATGGCGGCGAACACCTCCAGCGGCCCCGTGCTGTTGAGCAGCAACGCATCGGTAAAGGTCAGTACCACCACCGTGCGCGTCTCAGGCGTGGCAGCAAAGGAGGGGTGTTTGGCATGGAGCGGCACGGCGAGCCTCGACATACTGGTTTCAACGCACAATGAGAACCGGACAATGCCGTTAATATCCGCGCCTGCCAAGCGTCTTCGTTTTACCCTGGGGTGGCGTGGGCTACTGGGTGGCGCCGCGCTGCTGCTGGCCCAGGTCGCCACCGCGGCCAACGCCTTGCAGGTCGGCGACCAAAGTGGGTTGATACAGGCGCTGCTGCACGCCGCCGGCGAAGACACCGCCGTACCCTACAGCCTGGTGTGGCACCCCTTCCCGGCTGGCCCGGCGCTGCTCGAGGCGCTGAACGCCGGGGCCATCGACGCTGGCGTGGTCGGTAACGCACCACCGGTCTTCGCCCAGGCGGGTGGCTTTGACGTTCGTATCATCGGCGTGGCCCAGGGTGCACAAAACAACAATGCGCTGCTGCTGCCGGAAGGCTCGAGCGTGCGCCAGGTGGCGGACCTCAAGGGGCGGCGGGTCGCTGTCGCCAAGGGCTCCAGCGGGCACTATCTGCTGCTGGCCGCGCTGCGCCAGGCCGGCCTCGGGCCCCATGACGTGAACCTGGTCTATGCCAGCCCCGTGGACGCCCAGAATGCCTTTGCCAGTGGCCACCTGGACGCCTGGGCGGTGTGGTACCCCTTTGTGGGTCAGGCCACCGGGCGTGGGGCGCGGGTGCTGGTGGACGGCAGTGCCTGGGCGGAAACCGGGACGAACTTCACCGTCGCCAGCGTGCAGGCCCTGAATGACCCAAGCCGTGCCCAGCAGTTGGCGGACTGGCTGGTGCGCCTGGCCCGCGCACAGGCCTGGGCCACCGCGCATCCTGCCGAGTGGGGCCAGGCCCTGGCCGGCATCACCCGGCTGCCGCTGGCGCTGGTGCAGCGGATGCTCGCCGAGCAGCACCTGCTTTACGTACCCATCGACCCCGCCATCATCGCCCTGCAACAACGCCTGGCCGACGCATTCGCGGCCGAGCGCCTGATACCCCGGCCGGTGAAGGTCCAGGAGATGTTCGACCCGCGTTTCAACGCGTCGCTGCCCTCCCCCCGCTGATTAGCTGAAACCCCCTGTTCGCCATGCCGATCCCTCATCGGTAGGGCGGCACTCACCCGGAGAAACACCATGCCTACCCTGGATACCACCACCCTCAGGCGCCACAAGACCGGCTTGGTCGCGGTCGATCATGCCCGCAGCGCCGGCGGTTATACGCTATTCGCCCCGCAGACCGCCGCCGGCCAGGTGTTCCTGATCGACCTCGACGGCGAGGCCGTGCACCGCTGGCAATTGCCCCAGCGCCCGGGCCGTGATGCCGTGCTGCTGCCCAATGGCAACCTCGGCTACAACGGTAACCACCCCGATTCGCCAGACCTGTTTCCGGGCTGGTCGGTGTGGCACGGTGGCGCGTTCAGTGAAGTAACCCCTCAGGGCGAAATCGTTTGGCAGCACACCGACCTGTTTCACCACCATGACGCCCAGTGGTTGGGCAACGGCCACCTGCTCTATACCACGGTGGAGCCCTTGAGCCCGGCGCTGGCCAGCCGCGTAGTGGGCGGCATTCCCGGCAGCGAGGCAGCCGGTGGAGTGATCTATGCCGACGTGGTCAAGGAGGTCGACCGCCAGGGGCGAGTGGTCTGGGAGTGGCGCAGTTGGGAACATTTGCGGCCCGAAGACTATCCGCTGCACCCGACGTTCGAGCGCTACCACTGGCCGATGGCCAATGCCGCTACCCCGGGGCGTGACGGTAAGGTGATCCTCAGCTTGCGCAGTGTCTCGTCGGTGATCGCCGTCCAACGCGGCAGCGGCCAAGTGCTGTGGCGCCTGGGCCATGATCTGGTTGCCCAGCAGCACTGCCCCAGCGAGCTGGACAACGGCCGCATCCTGGTATTCGACAACGGTATCTTCCGGCCGAACGTGGCCATGCCATTCTCGCGCATCCTGGAAATCGACCCCCACGCCCAGCACATCGAGTGGCAGTACGCCGATACCCCCGGTTATGCCTTTTTCAGCCCCTTCATGGGCGGGGCGCAACGCCTGCACAACGGCAACACGCTGGTCACAGAAGCCAATTTTGGCCGCCTGTTCGAAATCACCCGGGCAGGAGACGTGGTGTGGGAATACATCAACCCGTATTTCGCGGCCTACCCGGATGCCGCCTCGCGCCAGTACCTACCCGGCCAGAACAACGGTGTTTTCCGCGCCCACCGCTATCAGCGCCAGGACATCCCGTGGCTGCGCAACTGAACACGTTCGACTCACCGCACCCTTAACGATCACGCTTACGCCAGCCACGCGCAGCGAAGTATCGACTCATCACAAGGAATACCTGATGAATCTGCTTTATCCGCGCGGCCTGTCGGCCAGCGCCCTGGGTTTGTTGTCGTTGATGCCCCTGCTGCCGGTGGCGGCCAACGAAGTGCCAATGACCTCCGATAATCAGCTGCAGCCGGTCACGGTCGAGGCTCGGCGCCGCAGCGAAGATGCGCAGCAGGTACCCACGGCCATGGCGGTGTTGGGTGGCCAAGCGCTGGAGGCGCAGCGCCTGTATCGCCTGCAGGATTTGCAGCAAGCGATGCCCAGCCTGAACGTCTCGTTCATGAACCCGCGCCAGGCCAGCCTGTCGGTCCGCGGCCTGGGTAATAACCCTGCCAGTGACGGCCTGGAGGGCAGCGCCGGGATCTACCTCGACAATGTTTACCTAGGGCGGCCTGGCATGGCCGTGTTCGACCTGCTCGACATCGAGCAGATGGAACTGCTGCGGGGGCCGCAGGGCACGCTGTTTGGTAAGAATACCGCCGCCGGTGTGCTGAACATCACCACACGCCAGCCCAGTTTCACCCCCCAAGGCAGCCTCGCCAGCTCCCTGGGCGAGGACGGCTACACGCAGACCCAGGCCAGTTTTTCCGGGCCGCTCAGCGACACTCTGGCCGGGGGCATCGCCACCTACCGCAGCCATGAAAATGGCTATGTGAAAAACCAATACGACGGCCATACCCTCGGCGGTGGCATGCGCCAGGGCCTGCGCGGGCAGTTGTTGTTCAAGCCCAACGAAGCATTCAGCCTGCGCTGGCTGGCCGACTACAACGAAGAGGACTCCAGCGCCGGCACCCGCTCACTGTTCAGCACCGGGCCGACGATCGACGGCACCAACCGCTATGCCGAACGTGCCGCCGCCGTGGGTGCCACGCTGGTGAATGGGCGCAAAGTCAACCTGGATGCCGACCAACGGGTCAAGGTATTCCAGGGCGGCACCTCGTTGGAAGCCCATTGGGCCTTGCCCAACGACTTCACCCTGACGTCGATCAGCGCCTATCGCTGGTGGGATTTCACCCCGCGCAATGACGACGAACTCAACGTCGATGTGATGCGCAACGTCGGCCAGTCCGCCCGGGATAAGCAATATTCCCAGGAGCTGCGGCTGGCTTCGCCACTGGGCGAGCATTTCGACTACGTGCTGGGCGGCTATTATTTCCGCCAGCAAATGCACAACACTGTGTTCACCTATTACGGGCCGCTCGCCGACACGTGGAACGGTACCCCGCAAGGGGCGCTGAACAATGTCGACAGCCTTGGCCATGGCCATGTCGATACCGACAGTTTCGCCACCTTCGCCCAAGGCACCTGGCACCTGGCCCCGCGCCTGGATTTCACCCTGGGGCTGCGCGGCACCTATGAACGCAAGCGGGCGCGGGTCACCCGCGATGCGCCGGTGGGCGGTGCCGAGGTCAGCGTTGCGGTTGCCGCGGCCCGGGCCAGCCGCGTGGGTGCCTACGATTCCGCTGAACTCAGCCTTTACAGCTTCAGCCCGTCGGCGTTGGCCAGCCTGGCCTGGCATATCAACGAGCAACTGTTGGGCTATGCCTCGCTGTCCCATGGTGAGAAGTCCGGTGGCGTCAACCTCAGTGTCGCCAGCGCACCGGTGGCGGGCGCCGACTCGTTGCTGATCGGCAGCGAACGAGCCAACGACGCCGAGTTGGGTATCAAAACCACCTTGCTAGGCCAGCGCCTGCTGCTCAATGCGAACCTGTTCTGGACCCTGGTGCACGGTTACCAGACCAATGCCTACGACGACGCCACCCTCTCCAGCTACCTGACCAACGCCGGCACCGTGCGCAGCCGCGGCCTGGAACTGGACAGCACGTGGCGTGTGAGCCGTGGCCTGACGATCAACGCCAACGGTTCATGGAATGATGTGCGCTATGTGTCTTACGACGATGCCCCCTGCCCGGCCGAGGTCGCCTTGCGCCCCGGTGCACCGGCCTCTTGCGACCTCAGCGGGCATACGGTGGTGGGGGCCTCGAAATGGATCTTCAACACCAGCGCCAGCTACCAATGGCACCTGGCCAACGGCCTGCAGCCATACCTTAATGGCAGCTATGCCTGGCGTTCCCATGCCGTGGGCACCGTGGACGATTCGCGCGAGGCGCAGTTGCCCGGCTATGGGCTGGTCAACCTCTCTACCGGCCTACGCGGCGACTGGGGCCAGGGGCAGTGGGATGTGTCGCTGTGGCTGAAGAACGCCTTTAACAAGACCTACTACACCGCCCTGTGGAACTCGCCCAATGGCGCCTACACCGGCGTGCTCGGCACCCCGCGTACCCTGGGCATGACGGCGCGCTATGATTTTTGACCCACCGCAGGTACTACCCGCGCGCGGCAGTATCACAACGCTGCCCCACCGCGCCTCATGCCGCCGTGCGAGCGTGCAACAGCGCCTTGGCCACCCACTGCCCAAAAAGCGCTACCGGCTGTTGCAAATTGCCCAAAAAGCGTGGGTGGACCAACCATAGGTCCATCACCGGCTTGAAGTCTTTGACGGGTAATGGCGCCAGTTGGTCGCGGTGGGCGCTGCGTTCGAGCAACAGCCTTGGCACCAGGCCCAACCCCATGCCGGCGGCCACGAGCCCCAGTTGCAACTCGCTGCCGAAGGTTTCCAGGTTCACCTTCAGCGACAGGCCCTGGTCGGCCAGTGCGCGCTGCAGCCCGGCGCGAAACCCACAGCCGTCCGGGTTCAATACCCAGCCGCGGGCATAGCACTGGGCGAGTGTGGTCGGCCGTTTGGGCCCATCGGCCACTGAGCACACCACCACCAGCTCGACCTTGCCGATCGACGCCCCCATCAAGTTGCAGGGAAACACCTTGCCTGCAGGGAACAAGGCCACGGCGGCGTCGAGCTCGCCGTTTTCGAGTTTATTGATCAGGTGCCCGCCCCAGCCCGTGACCACCTGGGTGCGTAATTCGGGAAACGCACCGCGCAGGGTTGTGAGCGTATCGAGCAGCACCACGTCGCCGATCGTCTGCGGCACGCCGATGCGTAACAGCCCCGCCGGCGGCGCGCCCTCGGCCACCAGCTCGCGCAGGCCGTCCATTTCTCGCAAAATACCCAGGCAGCGCTGGTACACCTGCAAGCCGAGCGGCGTCGGCTTCAGCGGTTTGGTTTGGCGGTCGAACAGCGCCACGCCCAACGCCTGCTCAAGGTTCTGGACCCGGCGGGTGATGGCCGGCTGCGTGAGGTCGAGGGCCAGGGCGGCGTGGCTGATGGACTGGTAGCGGACCACGCTCACGAACGCCCCGATGTCGTCGATCTTCATACTCAAAGCACAGCGCCTACCACGAAATAGGGAAAAAGCATAATCGTATTCATCCCGCCACGGCTAGCCGGCACCGGGGCACCAGCTGCTGCGAGCGTGCCCATGGGCTACTCGGCCTCGAAGGCCTCTGCACGGTTACGACGCAACGCCGGCAGCACCATCACGATGACCAAACCCACGGCGGCGCACAGCAACACCAACGAGATCGGCCGCTCGACGAACACGGCAAAATGGCCGCGCGAGATCAATAACGCACGGCGCAGGTTCTCTTCCATCAGCGGCCCCAGCACGAACCCTAGCAGCAGCGGTGCCGGGCCAAGCCGCAGCTTGGCGAACAGGTAGCCGACCACGCCGAAGGCGAGCATCTGCCACAGGTCGAAGATCGAGTTCTGCACCGAAAACACGCCGATGGCGCAGAACACCAGAATGGCCGGGTACATCAAGCGATAAGGCACTTTCAGTAGCTTCACCCAAAGGCCCAGCATCGGCAGGTTCAAGGCCAGCAGCATCACGTTGCCGATCCACATCGAAACGATCAGCCCCCAGAACAACTCGGGGTTTTGGCTGATCACCATGGGGCCCGGCTGGATGTTGTGAATCAACATGGCACCGATCATCATCGCCATCACCGCATTGGACGGTATCCCCAAGGTCAACAGGGGCACGAACGATGTCTGCGCCGCGGCGTTATTGGCCGACTCGGGCCCGGCTACCCCCTCCAGCGCCCCGTGGCCAAACAGGTGCGGGTGGCGGGAGACTTTCTTTTCCAGCGCATAAGACGAAAACGACGCCAACGCCGCGCCACCGCCGGGCAATACGCCAAGGAACGCCCCCAGTGCGGTGCCCCTGATGATCGGCGCGGCCATGCCCTTGAAATCTTCGCGCCGTGGCCACAGCCGGTCCAACCCTGGGCTGATGGCCTGGCGCACCGACTGGTCTTCCAGGTTACGCACGATCTCGGCGACGCCGAACAGCCCCATGGCCAGGCAAACGAAGTTCAACCCATCGACCAATTCCAAGCGCCCGAAGCTGAAACGGGCGATCCCGGAATTCACATCGGTGCCGACCATGCCCAACAGCAGGCCAACCAAGATCATCCCGATGGCTTGGTAAACCGAACCGGAGGCCAGCACCACCGCACCGATCAGGCCAAACACCATCAACGAGAAATAATCGGCAGGGCCGAAGTCCATTGCCGAATCCGTCAGTGGCCCCGCGAAAGCAGCCAACAGCAACGTGCCTACGGTGCCGGCGAAGAACGAGCCGAGCGCCGCGGTGGCCAGTGCCAGCCCCGCCCTGCCCTGGCGCGCCATCTGGTAACCGTCCAAGGTGGTGACTACCGAAGACGACTCGCCTGGCAGGTTGACCAAAATGGCGGTGGTAGAGCCGCCGTATTGCGCGCCGTAGTAAATCCCCGCCAGCATGATCAGTGCGCTGGTGGGCGCCAGCGAATAGGTCGCCGGCAGCAACATGGCGATGGTCGCGACCGGCCCCAGGCCGGGCAGCACCCCGATCAACGTACCCAGCAGGCAGCCGATAAAGGCGTACAGCAGGTTGTGTAACGTCAAGGCGGTGGAGAACCCCAGCGCCAGGTGGTCGAGTAGTTCCATTGGGTATTAACCGATAAAGGTGGGCCAAAGCGGCATGGGCAGGCCTAGGCCGGCGACGAAGACCAAAGCGCTGAACAGGCTGATCGCCGCCGCGTTGGCCAGGCTCGCGGCCCAATTGAACTGCGCGCTGGCGCGGCTGCTGACCAGCACCAGCACGGCGCTGGCGATCACCAGCCCGGCGGTGGGCAGCAGTAATGCGAACAACCCCAGGGCGCCGAGCACCCACCCCAGAGGTTTCCAAGCCCAAGGTTCCAGGCGCTGGGCCGGGCGTTGGCGCGACCCCGCACGCAGGATCGCCCCCAGCCCCAACAGGCCCAGCCCAATGCCCAGCCAGAATGGAAAGAACCCGGCGCCCATGCGCGCGGGCGTGCCCAAACCATAGCCATAGGCAACCCCGGCACTGCCGCAGCCAAGCAGCAGGTACAGCAACCCTACGCTGAAATCCACATGTTGGCGGGGTGCGTTCATGGTTCGCCTGCCCAGCGCCGGTGCGCCGGGCGCGGCAACCCGAGGTGGTCACGCAGGGTGCGGCCCTCATAGGCGTGGCGAAACAGCCCACGCTTGCGCAAGATCGGCAGTACCCCGTCGATGAACAATTCCAACCCCTCGGGGAAATGCGACGGCATGAGGTTAAAACCATCAGCCGCCTCGCCTTCGAACCAGGCGATCATCTCGTCGGCCACTTGCTCGGGCGTACCGACCAGGATCTTATGGCCGCGGGCACCGGCAGCCAGGTGGCAAAGTTGGCGCAGGGTCAGCCCGTCGCGGTGGCTCATGTCCAGCAGCAACTTGGCCCGGCTTTTCATGTTTTCCGGCAGCGGCAGGTCCGGTAACGGCTGGTCGAGGTCGAAACCGCTGAGGTCCTGGCCGAGGCGATCGCTCACCAGCACCAGGGCCGCGTCCAGGTCGGTCCATTGCTGCAGTTGTTCGAAGCGGGCCTGCGCCTCTACCGGGGTGGCGCCGATGATCGGCATGATACCTGGCATCACCAGGCAATGGTGCGGGTCGCGGCCCTGGGCGACCACTTCGCGCTTGAGCTCGCGGTAAAAATCCTGCGCCGTGTCCAGGGCCTGCTGGGCAGTGAACACCACCTCGGCGATGCGCGCGGCCAGGGCCATGCCCGGCCCGGACGAACCCGCTTGGATCAGCACCGGATGCCCTTGCGGGCTGCGCGTCAGGTTCAGCGGGCCAGCCACATCGAAGTGCTCGCCCTGGTGGTCGAGGCGATGCATCTTGTTGACGTCGAGGTATACCCCGGTCTCGGCGTTGCGCACATAGGCGTCGTCTTCAAAGCTGTCCCACAGGCCGCGCACCACATCGACGAACTCTTCGGCGATCGCATAGCGCTGGTCGTGCTTGGGGTGGCTGGCCCGGGAAAAATTCGCCGCGCTGTCATAACCGGTGGTCACCACATTCCACGCGGCGCGCCCGCCGGAGAGGTGATCGAGGGTGCCAAATTGCCGGGCCACGGTGTACGGCTCGTTGTAGGTGGTCGATGCTGTGGCGGCCAGGCCGATGCGTTCGGTCACCGCGGCCAGTGAGCCGAGCAAGGTCAGGGGTTCGAAGCGCACGATCATCGATGGATGGTCTTTGCCACTGGTGACCAGCTTATCGCCGAAGAACACCATGTCCAGGCAGGCACGTTCCGCCGCGAGGGTCAGGTTGCGAATCAGTGCGATATTTTCGCTGCCGCTTTGCGCCCCGGGGTAACGCCAGCCGCTGGCATGGTGGCCGGCCGCCTGAATGAACAGGCCCAGGCGCATCTGTTGAAGTGTTTGGCTCATCAATATCTCACTACCGAGCAGCAGGGTGGCTTTGGCTCTTGAGCCTAAGGTTAGATCAAAACGTTATTAATAATATTCATGCAATACTGAAAAGATAATAAATAGAAATCATCTTAGAAGTCTACTTGGCCGTGAGAACCCCGATGAATTTGCTCAAAAAACTGACCGTTGCCGCGCTGGTAGCCCTGTGTGCTAGTACCGCCCTGGCGCAATACCCCGACAAACCCATTACCTACGTAGTGCCCTATACCCCTGGTGGCACCAACGACAACATTGCGCGGATCATCGCCCGCCATTTGGGTGAGCGCCTGGGCCAGCCCATCGTGGTCGAGAACAAGCCGGGGGCCGCCGGCACGTTGGGCGCGGCGTATGTGGCCCATGCCGCCGCCGACGGCTACACGCTGTTGAACGCTTCCATCGGTAACCTGGCAATCGCCCCACAACTGCTGGCGGTGCAGTTCGACCCGTTCAACGACCTCACACCGGTTGCGCACTTGGCAGGGTCGCGCTCAGTCATCGCGGTGAACCCGGCACTGCCGATCCACTCCATCGCCGAGTTGATCGCGTACGCCAAAGCGCACCCGGGGGAGTTAACCTACGGCACCTCGGGCAACGGCACGCCCGGCCATATTTCCACCGAATACCTGAAGCTGCTGGCCGGTATCGATCTGGTCCACGTTCCCTACAAAGGCAGTGCACAAGCGCTGTCCGATGCCACCGCCGGGCACATCGACCTGGTCAGCGACCCGCTGGCCAACACCTTCGTCCAGGCCGGCAAGTTGCGTGGCCTGGCCTACTTTGGCACCGATGAGGCCCCGGACCTGCCAGGCATTCCGTCGCTCACCGAAACGTACCCACAGTGGAAGTTCTCAGGCTCGTACCTGGCCATGGCGCCGGCCGGCACCCCGCCCGACGTGCTGGCGAGCATTCGCCAAGCGTTCGACGACGTGCTGGCCGAGCCTGAAACGATCAGCGAATTGAAAGCACTGGGCATGGCGCCGCAGCGCCTGAGTACCGAGCAAAGCGCGGCGCTGATCCGCGCGACCCATGACGTGAGCCAGCAGATCATTGCCCAGGCGCATATCAAGGCGGGGTAAGCGTTGCTGAACATAGGCATAGCGCTATAACCGTTGGTTATTTCTTATTTAACCGGCACGCGCATTATATGGCCCGCTCGCATTAAGACGCCCTTGCAAACGTTGAATCGCCACGTGTGAATTATGCATTTGGACCTGCGTACCCTGCGCCACTTCATCGCCCTGATGGACCACGGCAGCTTCGCGGCCGCGGCGGCGGCGGTGAACCTGTCGCAATCGGCGTTCAGCCGCAGCATCCAGAACCTGGAGGCGCAAACCGGGCACCTGTTGGTTGACCGCGCGCAAAAACACCTGCCGCCCACCGCCCAGGGCCAGTTGCTGTTGCATCATGCCCGTGGGCTATTGCTGAAGGCGCAAACCCTCACCGAGGCGCTGGGGGCGTTTTCCGCGCAAGGTACCGGGCGGGTGCAGTTTGGCTGCGGGCCGTCGCTGGCCGCGGGTTTGGTGCCTCGCGCCATCGCCGCGTTCATGGCCGGCTACCCGCGCGCCAGGGTGTATTACAAGGTCGATCACTGGCGCGAGCTGGGCCAGCGCCTGCGCAATCACGAAATCGAATTCTTGATCGCCGATACTCGGTATTTCGAGGCAGAGCCCCAATACGCCGTCACGCCGCTGCATCCGCAATCCTGGCACTTTTACTGCCGCCAGGGGCACCCGCTGGCCGGGCGCGGCGCTGTGACCTGCGCCGAGGTGTTCAGCTACCCGCTGGCCACCTCGTTTCAACCTTTTAATATTCGCAAGGTGCTGGCGGAGTTCAGCGCCGACCCACACTTCACCCCCACCGTAGAATCCGCGAACAACCAATCGCTATTCAACATCGTTGCCCTCACCGACGCGGTCGGCATCCTCACCCAAGATTGCCGGGCGAGCCTGGTCGAGCAAGGCGCCCATGTGCTCGACATCAGCGACATGCCCGCCGCCCTGCGCGAGCGCCACACCCACAACGGCATCGTCCAGCTGCGTGCCGAGCGCCTCTCGCCCTTAGCCAGCGCATTGGTGCAGGTTATCGAGGAGCAGGATCAACCCATGCAGCCCAGCCTGCGCAATTTCAGTATTTGAACACCGCCAAAGGCGTTGCGGATGCACGCCCTAGCAACCTCGCGGTAGCACCGTTCGGTGCCGATGCCATGCATTTTTTACAATTGGCGATTCGGTGTTTCGCAATTGTGATCGCGCTGAGGGAGGCTTTATAAAGCGCTACGTCGGCAAGCTTAAGTAAGCACAACTGAATTTTTAATTCCTAAATAGCATTACGGTTTGCCGACACATCCCTCGCGATTCGCTTCCGCCATACGGAAATGCTCGCTGTACCGAGCGTGCCATTTATGGACAGGAGCCTACTGCGTGAACCACCTGCTGATGCAGCACCGCCCCCCCCGTTTAGCCTCAAGCCGCCGCCCCGTTTACCTACCTTTATTCAAGATTGGCGCTTTGTCCGTCTGCATCGGAAGTTTCGCCTGCAGCGTGCAGGCCGAAGAGTCAAAGCTGGCCACTGTGGTGGTGCAAGGCAGTGACAACGCCGAGCAGGCCGAGGCCAAGGCCACCCTTGCCAAAGTCGCCGGCAACACCGCGTTGATCGACAACGCCAAGGTCGAACAGGGCCGCGATGCCAACGCCGAAGACGTACTTGCGCTGCAACCGGGCATTTTCGCTCAAGCCACCAGCGGTACCACTGCCAACAAGGTGTCCATTCGCGGCTCCGGGCTGGGCGTGTTTTACGGTGGTAACAGCCTTGGGATCAAATACCTCTACGACGGCTTGCCGGTCACCGGCGTCGCCGGCACCCACGAAGATCAACTCAACCTGGTGGGCGTTGACCACACCGAGGTGCTGTATGGCGGCAATGCCTTCACGTACACGGCCACCGCCCTGGGTGGCGCGATCAACTTCGTCAGCAAAACCGGCTACACCGACCCGGGTACCACGCTGAAATTCGAAGCCGGCAGCTACGGTTATCGCAAACGCGAAATCAGTACCGGCGGAGTCGTGGGTGCGGTGGACTATCACCTCACCGCCGTGTCCGACGAGCGCGATGGTTTCCAAGACGACACACCTAACCACCACCGTTATTACGTGGGTAACGTCGGCTATTACTTCAACGACAAACTGGACACACGCTTCTTCATCCGTTTCGGCCAGGGCTCGCTCTACAACGGCGGCACGCTGACGCGACGGCAGCTCAAGGACGACTCACGCCAGGGCGGCGCAGTGTCGAAGCGCAGCGCCACCGGTACCACTGTAATTGGCAACAAAACCACCTACACCCTGGACGATGGTTCAACCCTGGAGTTCGGCCTGCAGCATAACCGTTACCCACTCGAGGTCAGCTACAACACTACCACCCCCAGCCTCTGGCGTTACTCGGACATCAACTCTTCGGTGCGATACCTGCGCAAGGGTGACACGCTGTTCGGCAAGCCCAGCGATACCACGGTCGCGGTAAGCGATGTGCGCCTGGTCAAGGGCAGCGCACGCTACTACAGCGGTGAGGCCAATAACCGTACCTACACCGAGAAGGCGCGTTACGATAATTCCCGCGACATGGTGTTCGCCATCGGCAATGAGCTTGAAGTGGCCGACAACGTCTGGCTGGTCAGCGGCGTGTCCTTCGTGAACATTGTTCGCGACGTTAGTTTTCCCTACCGCATCTCGGTCGACGCCAGCCACGATCGCGAAAGTGTTTCCTACAACAAGTGGTTCACCGCACCGCGCCTGGGCTTTCGCTACCAGTTCAACCCCGAGCTACAGCTGTTCGGTAACGTTACCCGTTCGATCGATGGCCCGGCGGTGTGGAACTACGAAGGCGGCAATGTCGGTACACGTTATGTGATGCCACGCGCCGCGCAACAGGGCACCACGGCTGAATTAGGCCTGCGCGGCCAGCACGGCATCTTCGACGGCAGCCTGGCGGTATACCGCTCTTGGATCAAGGACGAAATCCTCTCCACGGTGATAGAGCCGGCGACATCCACCACCGCTGAGGTCATCGGCTGGTCCAATGCCTCGCCGACCATCCACCAGGGCATCGAAGCGGGCCTGAACGCGCGGCTTTGGCAAGGCAACCATGGCGACGTGCTGAGCCTGCGCCAAGCGCTCACCCTAAGCCGCTACTACTACCGGCATGACGCGGATTTCGGTGGCAACAAATTGCCCGGTTTGCCGGAAACCGTGTACCAGGCTGAACTGCAGTACCAGCAACATTCGGGCTTCTACATCGGGCTCAACCTGCGCTCCACCTCCAGTTATTACGCCGACTACGCCAACACCTTGAAAGCGCCCGCCTACACCCTGCTGGGGATGAAGCTCGGCTATGAAGCGCCAAGCAAGCGCTGGAGCGTGTACCTGGACCTGCGCAACCTCACCGACAAGAAATACGTGACGGCAGTAAGCAATTCCTACGACCTGAAAGGTGCCGACGCCGCGGTGTTCTACCCCGGCGACGGCTTCTCCGCGTATGGCGGCGTGTCGTACCACTTCTGACCCACCACCGCCCGGCCGGCCTGGCCCCGGGCCGCCCCCCACGGCGCCAAGAGGTAAGCATGTCTCGCGAACTGATCTACAACGGCTTTTTGCACTTGACCCCCAACCATCACAGCCACGGCTACTGGCGTACCCCCGAAGGCCAGGTGCAGTACGGCTACAGCAAGCTTGAACCGTACATCGAGGTGGTCAAAACCTTGGAGCGCGGTTTTTTCGATACCCTCTTCATCGCTGATGTGGTCGGCGTCTACGATCTGGCGTTCGGCGATGGTAAAACCACCATCCGGGCCGGTTCCCAGTTCCCCGAGCCAGACCCGGTGTCGATCGTCTCGGCGCTGGGCCATGCCACCGAACACCTGGGCTTTGCGGTGACCAGCAATATCATCCAGAGCCATCCGTTTTCATTCGCCCGGCAGATCTCATCGCTGGACCACTTCACCCACGGCCGCATCGCCTGGAACATCGTCACCTCGTACTTGAGCAATGGGTTCAGGAACTACGGCTACGACACCATCACCGCCCATGACGACCGCTACGAGTGGGCGCAGGAATACGTCGACGTCGCCTACAAGCTCTGGGAACACTCATGGGAAGACGGCGCCGTGCTCCACGACCCGGCGACCAACCGCTTTTTCGACCCCGATAAAATCCACAAGATCAACCACGCCGGCAAACGCTACCGCGTCGAAGGCCCGCATATCGTCGAACCCTCGCCGCAACGCACACCGGTGCTGTTCCAGGCCGGCAATTCGAGCGCCGGCCGCGCCTTTGCGGTGCGCAACGCCGAGGTCACCTTCCTGCCTTCGCACACGCCACAGGTGGCGCAGCGCGACATTGCCATCCTCGACCAATTGGCCGCGGCCAATGGCCGGCAGGCGTCGGCCCTGAAGAAGATCGTGATGTTGTCCACGGTGATCGGTTCCACCGAAGAAGAAGCCAAGCGCAAACAGCGCCACCTGCTCGAAAACATCGATATCGCTGCGCTGCAGGCGTTCCACAGCGGCGGCAGCGGCATCGACCTGGCCAAGGTCGACCCCGACACGCCACTGACCGAACTCAAACACTTGGCAGAAGTGGGCGACCACGTACGTTCGGGTTTTCGTGCCGCGGTGGACGCCGACCACGGCAACGGCAAGCCCCTCACCTGGGGCGAGTACCTGCTCAACAAGGCGCTGCTGCCGGGGCGGTTCGCCGGCACCCCGGAGCAAATCGCCGACCTGGTACAGCAATGGGCGGATGCCGGCGTCGATGGTTTCAACGTGGTGCCGCTGACCACCCTGGGCTGGTGGGGCGAATGGGTCGACCACGTGGTCCCGGTGCTACAGAAACGTGGCCTTGCGCAAACCCGCTACCGGCCCGGCACCCTGCGCGAAAAACTGTTCGGCGAGGGCGACAGGCTGGCGCCGCAGCATCACGGCCGCACCCTATCGATCCGCTCGTAAACGCTGTTGAAGGACACACTACCATGCCGCTTCACACCGCTAAGTTTGCCCCGATCATCGCCCGCATCCGGGCCCAGGCCGCCGAGCGCGACAAAGCTCGCCGGCTGCCCTATGAAGACATCGCCGAACTGGCCGCGCTGGGCTTTGGTGCCCTGCGTGTGCCCCTTGGCCAAGGCGGCGGTGGTTTGTCCGTCGCTGAATTGAGCGAGCAACTGCTGATACTGGCCGAGGCCGATTCGAATTTCGTGCAAATCTTCAGGGCGCATTTCATTTTCGTTGAATCATTGCTGCTGGCGGCCTCTTCGCCAATACGCGACACCTGGCTGCGGCGCATCGCCGAGGGGGCGATCATCGGTGGCGCTCACACCGAGCGCAACGCGGTCAACACTGATCATTTTGCCACGCGGGTGCACCGCGACGGCGAGGCTCGCTGGCTCAGTGGCGAGAAGTACTATTCCACCGGTTCTCTATACGCTGACTGGGTCGCGACCCTGGCCGAGGGCGAGGATGACCGCCTCACGCTACTGGCCATACCCAAGGGCGCCCCAGGCCTGGCCACGGTGGACGATTGGAACGGTTTCGGTCAGCGCCTGACCGCCAGCGGCACGACGCGCTTCGAGCGAGTGGCGGTCAGCGCGGAAAACACCCTGCCGACGTTCGAAGCATTCGCCCCCTACGGCACCTCGCTGGCCCAGCATTTTCATTTGCTCGGGCTCGCCGGTATCGCCCGCGCCGCCCATGCGGAGGCCGTGCGCTACGTGCGCGAGCGCACCCGCTATTTCAGCCAAGGCACCGGCGCGCTGCCCAAGGACGACCCGGTGGTGCAAGTGGTGGTCGGCGAGTTGAGCAGCGCGGCCTACACCAGCGAGGTGATCGTCCGTGATATCGGCCAGCGGCTCGACACCTTGGTGGCACTGGTGGCGAACCCAAACAGCGATAAAGGCCAGCTCGAAGCCCTGGAGCACGATGTGTTCCGCGCCCAGCAAGCGGTCACCCGCACCGTACTGGAGGCCGCCACCCGGCTGTTCGACGTCGGCGGTGCCTCGGCGTTGGACGCCGACCGCAACTGGGACCGTTTCTGGCGCAACGCGCGCACGCTGGCGAGCCACAACCCGATCGGGTTTCGCCTGAAGGCCATCGGCAATTATGAGCTCAATGGCCAAGTAGCCCTGCGCCAGTGGTACAGCGGCGTCGACCTCAGCCAGCGGGTGGCCAAATGACCGCCCACCCGCTACTTCCCCCGTCCGGCTTCCCAACTACGCTGCACAACGTTCTGCGCCGCGCGCCACTATGGGCCCTGGTTGCGACGCTGGCTGCCTGTTCACAACCCAATGACGACAAACAGGCACCCAGCCAGCCGGTGTCGGGCGGCACCCTGCGTTTCGCCATCTCTGAAGTAGTGAAATGCCTCGACACCGTGCAGTACGCCGACCGCGCGGCCGGGGCGATTGCCCAGCAGTATTTCGAGAACTTGGTGTTCCAAGATGAACACGGCCAGATCCATCCGTGGCTAGCCGCCTCATGGAAGGTATCCGACGACGGCTTGACCTACGTGTTCACGCTGCGCCAAGACAAGGTGTTTTCCGATGGCACGCCCTTCAACGCCGAGGCGGTGAAAGCGAACATCGATTACATCCTGCAGAGCACGTCATGGACACGCACCTCTCTGTTGCGTGTCGAATCGGCCACGGTACTGGGCCCTTATACGGTCGCGATCAAGCTGCTTGAACCGGACAGCGGCACCCTCGAAGCCCTGGCCGACCCGATCGTGCCCATGCAATCGCCTACCGCGCTGGCACAGGGCGCCAAACAGAACTGCAGTACACCCGCCGGCACCGGGCCTTTCAAGGTGGCGGCGTTCGACCAACAAACCGGGGTGACCTTCGTGCGCAACGAGCACTTCACCCAGGGGCCGCCCATCGTCGCCCACCAGGGGCCGGCCTACCTGGAAAAGGTCGAGTATCGCTTCATTACCGACAACGCCGCGCGCCTGGCGGCGTTGCAATCCGGCGCGGTGGATGCCATCGAGGGGGCCAACGTCGAGAACACCGCCACCTTCCAGGCCGACCCGTCGATCACGCTGATCACCGCAGCACGCAAAGGCATCGCCGACGTGTTTTTCCTCAACCGCACCCAAGCACCGTGGACCGATGAACGGGTACGCAAGGCATTCATCCATGCCGTGGATGTGGGTACGTCATTGAAAACCGCGTTTTTCGGCCAGTACGCGCCGTTGTATTCGCCGATCAGCTCGACCACCACCTACCATATCGACCGGCCGGAGTACTACCAACATGACGAAGCCAAGGCCAACGCCTTGCTCGATGAGGCTGGCTGGACCGGCCGTGACAGCGAAGGCTACCGAACCCAAGGCGGCCAGCGCCTGGGCTCGACCTTCACCCTCGCCGCCAGCGAAGTTCCGGCGCTGGTCTCGACCGTGCAACAAGCGCAGCAAGCGCTGAAGAAAGTCGGCTTCAAGCTGGATATCCAGCAGCTTGACGGCGCTTCCGCGCTCGCCAGTGCCTACGGCTGGAACTATGCAGTAGTGCGCTTGAGCTATAGCAAGAACTCCCCGGACATCCAGCGTGCGCTGTTCCATTCCGCCGGCGGCGCGACCAATGCCGATGGCTCGCACAAGTCGCCAACTCCGGTACTGGACCCCACGCTCGACCATTTGCTCGAACAAGCCACCCGTGCCGGTGACCCGCAACAGCGCCAGGCGTTGTATGAGCAGGTGCAGGCGCGTATCGGCGAATTGGGGGTGCTGTTGCCCATCGCCGACCAACAAACCCGCTTGGCCTACAAACCCCAGGTTCACGGGCTGCGCCTGTGGCCGGCGTCCAATTATGTGGCGCTTTACGATGTATGGCTGGCCCCCGGCCATTGACGGAGGAATACGCATGAGCTGGGTAGTGTTCAAGCGCCACCGAAAGGGGTTGGCAACACTCACCCCCTTGGGCGCGCACCTGGGGGCAAGGTTGGCCCTGTGGCGCCTGGCGACGCAAGGCCTCAGCGCACTGTTGGTGATGTTCGGGGTGGTCAGCGTCACCTTCATTGCCCTGCGTGTGGTGCCGGGGGACCCGGCGCGGCTGATCGCCGGAGGAGGCAGCGGCATCGACGTATCGGAGGTGGTGCTGCAACAGATCCGCGAACAATACGGCCTGAATCGGCCGCTGCTGCAGCAGTACCTGAGCATGCTCTACGACTTCGGCCGGGGCCAGTTCGGCTACTCGTACATCATGCGTGACGATATCGGCAGCATCCTGCAGCGCTACCTTGGCCCTACCTTGCTGCTGGCCGTAACGGCCTTGGCCTGCGCCTGGTTGCTGGCCCTGGCCTTCGTGCTCTGGTCGGCGCGCGGCGGCCGCCTGGCGTCAGCCCTCGGCGCGGTGGTCGAAACCCTCAGCGCTTCGCTACCGCACTTTTGGCTAGGGGCGCTGCTGATCATGCTTTTCTCGGTACAACTGCGGTGGCTACCGGCGGTGAGCGAGCCAGGCAGCGTGCCCGGGCTAGTGATGCCGGTGCTGACGCTAGCGCTGCCCTGTGCCGGGTACTTGGCGCAGATCCTGCGCGGCTCATTGGCCAATGCGTTGCAAGCACCCTTTGCGCTGAGCGCCAGGGCGCGTGGTGAAAGTGAGTGGGGGGTGCTGTTACGCCACGCCCTGCGCCATGCCATCGCCCCGGCGATCAGTGCCTCGGCCAGCTTTTTCGGTGCGCTGATCAGCGGTGCGGTGGTGGTCGAAAGCGTGTTCAGCCGGCCGGGGCTTGGCCGCGTACTGATGCTAGGGGTCGATGGCCGCGATATCCAGCTGGTGGCCGCCGTGGTCACCGTGGCGGCGCTGCTGTATGTGATTGCCAACCTGGCGGCAGACAACCTCGTGCGCTGGGTCGACCCGGGGGCTGCCCATGAACATTGAACAGCCACCCGCTCCCCTGGCCGCAGCGTTGCGGCAGGGGCAGCGCTGGTACCCCTTGCCCGCCCGCTGGTTACCCGGCTTGGCATTGGCGGTGCTCGCCGTATTGGCCTGGGCGGCGCTGTTTCCAGCCACCCTCGCGCCCTACTCGCCCACCGACATGGACACCAACTACATACTGCAAAGCCCGTCATGGAGGCACCTGTTCGGCACCGATGAAAACGGCCGCGATGTGTTCAGCCGTGCCGTGCACGGCGCCCACGACTCCTTGGCAATCGGTGTGTTGGCCACACTGATCGGCCTGGGCCTGGGCATGCTCTGCG
The DNA here is from genome assembly GCF_014694385.1 of Pseudomonas typographi. Lineage (GTDB taxonomy): Bacteria > Pseudomonadota > Gammaproteobacteria > Pseudomonadales > Pseudomonadaceae > Aquipseudomonas > Aquipseudomonas typographi. Next base: position 79,991 of record NZ_JAAOCA010000003.1, read on the forward strand.
GTTTCATCGGTGGCCTGGGCGGCCGCGCGCTGGACTGGGCCGTGACCCGGTTTGTCGAAGTAATGTTCGCCTTCCCCTCGATCGTGCTGGCGTTGTTGTTCATCACCGTGTTCGGCAATGGTGCCTACACCACCGCCGTCGCCGTGGGGCTGTCGATGTTCCCGGGGTTTGCGCGGGTGATCCGCACGCAGGTGCGGGTGCAAAAAAATGCCGAGTACATCAACGCTTCCGTCGCGCTCGGGCGCTCACCGCGGTTCATCCTGGTCCGCCACCTGGTACCGAACGTGATGTGGCCATTGCTGGCGTTGTTCACCCTCGGCATCGGCCAGTCCATCATTTGGGGCGCCGCGCTGGGTTACCTCGGCATGGGTGCGGCGCCGCCGGCTTCGGAATGGGGCCTGTTGCTGGCCAGCGGTAAGAATTTCATCTATTCGGCCTGGTGGCTGACCCTGTTCCCCGGGCTATTGATCGCTGCCACCTCGGTCGCCGCCACAGCCCTTGGGCGCGCCCTCGAATCGCGGAACCGTAACCCATGAGCGACTTACTTCCTTCCCCCCTGCTGGCCGCGCGTAATTTGCGTATCGGCTTTGACGTAGCCGGCGCTTACCGCGAAGTGCTCCATGGTGTGGACTTCACCTTGCAGCCTGGGCGATGCCTGGCGCTGGTCGGTGAGTCGGGTTCGGGCAAGTCGGTGATCGCCAAGAGCCTGGTCGGGCTGCTGGGCGATGCCGCCCGGGTCAGCGCCGACCAGCTCGAATTTCAAGGCCACAACCTGCTCGCGCTGAGCCAGGCCCACTGGAGAAGTGTGCGTGGCGAGCGCGTGGGCTTCGTGCTGCAGGACGCGCTGGTGTCGCTCGACCCACTGCGTACGGTCGGCGAGGAAGTCGGCGACGCATTTCGCCTGCACCGCCGCGCCATGCCCGCCGCCGAGCGGCGCCAACAGGTGCTGGAAACCTTGGCCAGGGTCGGTATTCCCGACCCTGAACAACGTATCGACCTACGCTCGCCACAGCTCTCCGGCGGTTTGCGCCAACGCGCCCTGATTGCCTCGGCCATCGCGCTGGAGCCGGCGCTGCTGATTGCCGACGAGCCCACTACTGCGTTGGACGCCAGCGTCCAGGCGCAGATCCTGGCGCTATTGCTGGCGTTGAAGCAGCGCGGCACCGCTATTCTGCTGATCAGCCACGACCTGGCCGCCGTGGCCAAGGTGGCCGACCATATCGCGGTAATGCATCAGGGCAAGATCGTCGAATATGCGCCCAGTGCCCAACTGCGCAGTGCGCCAGTATCGCCCTATACCCGCCAGTTGTTAGCGGCGATCCCCCATCCGCAGCGTAAAGGCCAACGCTTGAGCCCGGGCCCGGCATTGGCGCTGCCCGCCCACGCCTTGGCGGCCATTGCCCGGCCAGCGGCCGAGGCGCTGCGCGGACCCCGGCTGGAGGTGCGCAACGTGTCCAAGACCTTTCACCGCCACCCGGCGCAGCCGCGCCGCGCGGTCGATAATGTGTCGTTCCAGGTCCCGGCCGGGGCAACGCTGGGCATCGTTGGCGAATCGGGCTCGGGCAAAAGCACGCTGGCCAATATCGTCCTCGGCCTGCTCACCCCGGATGCCGGGCAGGTCGACCTCGACGGTCACGCCTGGGTCGCCCGGCAACAGCGCGAAGCACAACGGAGGCCGCTGCGCCCGCGCATGGGCGTGGTGTTCCAAGACCCGCTGAGTTCATTCGACCCGCGCTGGTCGGTGGCGCAGGTCCTCGAAGACGCACTGTTGTTCGGCGCGCGCAAACGAGGGCCCACCGTCACCGCCCAGGCGCATTCCCTGCTCGATGCCGTGGGCCTGCCCCGCAGTGCCCTGCACAGCCATCCACGGTACTTGTCGGGCGGCCAACGGCAACGCATCGCCATCGCCCGCGCATTGGCGCACTCACCGTCGCTGGTCGTGTGCGATGAAGCCGTGTCAGCACTGGATGTGTCGATCCAAGCGCAGATCCTCGATTTGCTGCTGCTGATCCAGCGAGAGTTGCACGTCAGTTACCTGTTTATTTCCCACGACCTCGACGTGGTGCACCACATGAGCCAGCAGGTGGTGGTGATGAAGGACGGTGCCATCGTCGAACACGGTGAAGCCGACCAGGTGCTGTTTCACCCCAGCCACGACTATACCCGGCAGTTGCTGGCCGCCTCACGGGCCAACGGGGTGTCCCCATGAGGCGCCCTGCCCCGTTATCGCGCCCTGAAGCGATCAAGAAACCTTGCCCGAATGGTGCTCGGGCCAAACCTATTGCCCATCGCCCCACCCTGGAGGCCCAATGCCCCTGAACACCCCCGCCAGCGCCCTGCATCGGCGCCACTTTCTCAAGGCCAGCGGTACCCTAGCCCTGGCGGCGCCCTTCGCCCTCAACAACGGCTGGGGCTTCGCCGCCGGCGAGGCACCGCGCAGCGGCGGCACGTTGATCATCGGTCAGTACCAAGAGCCGACCGTCTACGACCCCAACCGCCAATACTCCTGGGAAACCTTTCGGGTCGACCGGCACCTCTATGAATCGCTGGTCGGAGAAGACCTCAGCCAACCGGCCAGCGCCGGTGCGCCACCGCTTATACCGGCCCTGGCGCAACACTGGGAGGCCAGCGCGGATTTCACCACCTTCACGTTCGACTTGCGCCAGGGCGTGCGCTTTCATGACGGCACGCCGTTCGACGCCGAGGCGGTGCGTTTCAACGTTCGGCGTTTCACCGACAAACAGTTCGAGCATTTCGACGTGCAAGCCAGCGCCTCGATGCGCCCGGTGTATGGCCAGCTCAAAGCGCTTAACGTGCTCGGCAGCCACCGCGTGCAGTACGTGTTCGAGCGCCCCTTCATGGCTTTTTTGCGCCTGCTGCCACAAGGCAACTACGTGTCAGGGTTCTTCAGCCCCCTGGCCCTGCAAACCTATGGCCAGAACGGCCTGGCCGAGCATGCCTGTGGCACCGGCCCGTTCAAACTGGTAAGCCGCGTGCGCGGGGAAAAAACCGAACTGCTGCGCAACGACGACTACTGGGGCCGCAAGCCTTGGTTGGAGCGCCTGGTGTTTCGCCCGATCGCCGATGACGCTACGCGCCTGAGTGCCTTGCAAACCGGTGAGATCGACATCCTCACGCGCACCCCCACCGATGCCGTCGAAACCTTGCAGGCCGGCGGCTTCCACGTGCACGACAGCAGCAACGCCGGCGAGCTATTTCTCGGCTGGAACTTCAATAACCGCTTCGCTAAAGACCTTAAGGTGCGCCAGGCGGTGATCCACGCTATCGACCGCGACGGCCTGGCCAAGACCCTGTTCAGCGGCTACGCGCTGCCCAACCGCAATATCCTCAACATCGGCAACGATGCTTACGACGCCCGCCAGCAGGATTACCCCTACGACCCGCAGGCGGCGCGGGCGCTGTTACGCGAGGCCGGGCATGGCGAGGGTAGCGTTAGCTTCACGATTGCCACCGATGTCGCCAACCAGCCGACCATCGAGTGGATCCGCGATGACCTCGCCAAAGTCGGTATCGACGTGCGGATCGTTTCTCAGGAATGGCTCAGTTATAGCTCGCACCTGTCGAGCCTGGACGCCGACACCGCGCTGTTCAGCATGGAGTGGGGCTTCGTCACCCCGTACTGGCTCAAACTGGTATATGACGGCTACGTCAAGGCCCGCGGCGGTGGCGGCGATTTGCTCGGCGGGCAACTGGCAGCGGCGATCGAAGCCGCCGCTCAGGCGGAGGATGAAGAACACGCCATCGGCCTATGGCAAGCGGCCAACGCACTGCTGCAGCAGCAGGCGGGGGTCGTGCCGCTGCTCACCTTCAACCGCTATTTCACCAGCGCGCCGAACGTGCGCGGCTTCAATGTGCCGGCGCAGAACTTCTATGACTTGAGCAACGTATGGTTGCAAGCATGATGAGGCTGATCGTTACGCGCCTGTTACAGGCCATTCCGCTGTTCGTGGTGATCTCGGTGCTGGTGTTCTGGGTCGCCCACCTCGCCCCTGGCGACCCTATCAGCAACGCGTTGCAGGGCCAAATCTCACAGCAGTCCATCGATGACATCCGCGCCAGCTACGGCCTCGACCGCTCCCTGGCGGTGCAGTACGCCGACTGGCTCGGCCACTTGCTGCACGGCGACTGGGGTACCTCGCTGGCGCTGAAGGTACCGGTGTTCGACGTGCTGGCACCGGCCTTCGCCAATACGTTGCTTCTGGCCGCCGCCGCAGTGTTGATCTGTGTGCTGTTCGGCGTGCTGGTCGGGCTCTACGGCGGGCTGCACCGCGACAGTGCGGGCGACCGCCTGGCTTTGCTATTGATTCAGCTCGGGCACAACCTGCCGGTGGCCTGGCTGGGCCTGGCGCTCATCTGGTTGTTCGCCATCCAATTACGCTGGCTGCCGGTGTCGGGCATGTACGACTTGCGCGGCGGCGGTGGCCTCATCGACCTGCTGCGCCACCTGGTGTTGCCGGCGTTCGCCGCCGCGATCATCTCCATGTTGATCCTGGCGCGGTTGGTGCGTGCCACCGTCATCGACATCATGAATGCCGATTACATCCGTACCTGTCGCTCCCAGGGGTTTTCCCATGGCCGGATCCTTCGCCGGCATGTGGGCCGCAACCTGTTGGCGCCGGTGGTGAACATGACCGGGTTGCAGGTTGGCTACTTGCTCAGCGGGGTGATTTTCGTCGAAAAGGTATTCGCCTGGCCGGGCATCGGCAGCCAGCTTTACAACGCCGCCGCGGGCCAGGATTACCCGGTGATACAGACTGGGGTGTTATTGGTCACCGCGTGCTTTTTGGTGATCAACCTACTCACCGACATCACCCTCGATGCGCTCGACCCGCGCGCACGGGCGGCGTGACATACCCAGGAGAACTGCCTCGATGACGGCCCCCATCACCACCACATTGCCCGTGGGCAGCACTCGCCGCCCATCGCCCTGGCGGCGCCTGCGGCGCAACCGGCTGGCCTGCGCCAGCCTGGTGTTCATCTGCCTGGTGCTGGTCGGCAGCGCCCTGGCACCGTGGCTGGCACCTTACGACCCGAACTTCAGCCAGCCACGCTTGCGCCTTGGCGGCCTGGGCACGCCAGGCCACTGGCTGGGCCTCGATGCACAAGGCCGCGACCTCTTCAGCCGGGTGCTCTGGGGCGGGCGCAGCGCGTTACTCGCCTGCCTACCGCCAGTGTTGGGCGCGGCGCTGCTGGCATTGCTGCTAGGGTTGTTCGCAGGGTTCCGCCAGGGCCGCATGAGCGCGCTGATCATGCGTACCCTGGACATGCTACTAGCGTTTCCTATGGTGCTCCTGGCCATTGGCCTGGCCACGGTGTTTGGCCCGGGCCTGGCGGCGGTCAGCCTGACCATCCTGTTCAGTGCGCTGCCGTACTTGGCCCGGGTGGTCTATGCCGAGGTCAAGGCCGAGCGCGACAAGGAATACCTGGAGGCTGCCCGTGCGCTGGGCGCCAGCCCCCGCGAGTTGCTGGTGCAGGAGCTACTGCCCAATGTGCTGACCGGGGTGGTGGTGTACGCCACCACCTTGGTTGGCGGCATGCTGGTGTTCCTTGCGGGGTTGAGCTTCATGGGCCTGGGCGTGCAGCCTCCGCAGGCTGATTGGGGGCGCATGGTCAGTGAAGGGGCAACGGTGATGCTGCAGGGGCACGCCCACGTGGCCACGGTGCCGGCCCTGGCGATCGTGGCCGTGGCATTGGCCTTCAATTGGTTGGGCGATGGCTTGCGCGACGTCCTCGACCCTCGTGACTGACTGCCCAGGGGAACCCACCATGAGTGTGTTGAGCATCAAAGACCTGCAGGTCGATTTCATCGATGGTAAATGCCGCCACGCTGCCGTGCGCGGCATCGAATTGAACATCGACGCCGGCGAGATCGTTGCCCTGGTGGGCGAGTCCGGCTCGGGCAAGAGCGTCACCGCTGCCGCCCTGATGGGGCTGCTGCCCCGCCGCGGTACCGCCGTGCGCGGCAGCGTTCGCTTTGGTGAACGCGAACTGCTCGGGCTGCCGGAGGCTGCGCTCAACCGCGTGCGCGGCCAGGGCATTGGCATGATCTTCCAAAACCCGCTCAGCGCCCTGGACCCGTCGTTCCGGGTCGGCCAACAGTTGGTCGAAAACCTGCGCCATCAACATCGCCTGAAAGGTACCGCGGCCCGCGCCGAAGCGCACGCCTGGCTCGAACGGGTCGGCATCCACGACCCGGCGCGCGTGCTCAGGGCCTACCCACACCAGCTCAGTGGAGGTATGCGCCAACGGGTAATGATCGCGCTGGCGCTGCTCAGCCGCCCTGCCTTGCTGATAGCCGACGAACCGACGACGGCGCTGGATGCGACGGTGCAAAAACAGATCCTCGACCTGCTACTCGACATCAACCGCCGCTATGGCACCGCCATCTTGATCATCACCCATGATTTTGGCGTGGTGTCGTGGGTCAGCCAGCGAGTGGCCGTGATGCAGGCAGGGCAAGTCGTTGAACAAGGCCCTACCCGTGCGCTGCTGCAATCCCCGCAACACCCTTACACCCAGCGCTTGATCGCTTCGGTGCCAGACCTCGGTGCACGCTTGGCCAACCCCGGCCCAGGCCGGCGCCTGGGCCGGGCGGACGTGCCGTTGCCGGCGCCGGCACCACGCCCGCAGCCATTGCCCCTGTTGCAACTCAAGGGCCTGAGCAAAACCTTCAGCAGCGGCACCGGCTGGTGGCGCGGGCGCCACCAGGTGCAGGCGGTGCAGCAGGTGGACCTTGAGGTGTATGCCGGCGAAATCCTCGGGTTGATCGGTGAGTCCGGCTCGGGCAAATCGACGCTCGGCCGGCTGATCGCGCAACTGCTCCCGGCCAGCGCCGGTACGCTCACCTTCAACGGGCAGCGCCTGCCTTTTAGCACCGCCGCCGAACACCTGGGCTTTTGCCAGCAACTGCAATACGTTTTCCAAGACAGCAACGCCTCGCTCAACCCACGCCGGACCGTCCTTGAACAGCTCAGCACACCGGCCTTGCGCCTGGGCTTGGCGAGCAATCACTCGCAGGCGCGCGACCTTGCCGTGCAGGCGCTGGAACGGGTGGGCCTGCAGGCCGAGCAGTTGCACCGCTACCCGCATGCGTTCTCCGGTGGCCAGCGCCAACGCATCGGCATCGCCCGGGCATTGGTGGTGCAGCCAAAGGTGATCATCCTCGACGAACCCACCTCGGCGCTGGATGTGTCGATCCAGGCGCAGATCCTCAATCTACTGCTGGAGCTGCGCGAACAACTGGACCTGACCTACCTGTTCATCGGCCACAACCTGCCGGTGATCGAGTTTCTCTGCGATCGCGTGGCGGTCATGCAGCGCGGGCGCATTGTCGAAACCTTCGCCGCGCAAAACCTACTCGCCAATGCCCATCACCCTTACACGCAAACGTTGCTGGCCTCGGTGCTGCCGGTGCGCCCGGTAGCCCAAAACGACAGCCAAGCGCGGCACGCCTGATGCACTTCCCTTCCACCCACGGTACGGCGCGCGCGCACCCAGCACAACGTGTTCAACTCAACCAGTAAGGACTCATCTGCCATGTCACAAATCAGTGCTGCCTGGGGCGCAGGCCCCGATGCCAGCTACGAGGCCATCGCCGAACGCTTTCGCCCGCTGTTCGCACGTATCCGCGAAGGCGCCATTCATCGAGAATTGAACCGCCAATGGCCGCTGGAGCAAATCCAATGGCTCAAACACAGTGGCTTTACCGCGTTGCGTGTGCCCAAGGCCTACGGCGGCAGCGAAGCCACCCTGCCACAACTGTTCAACCTGCTGATCGAGCTGGGCGAAGCCGACTCCAACCTGGTGCAGGCGATTCGCGGCCACCTGGGGTTTGTCGAAAGTGTACTCAACAGCGGCGACCCGCGCCGCCGTGAACGCTGGTTACCACGCCTGGGCGAGGGCCAGCTCGTAGGCCCCGCATGGAGCGAAACCGGTGATGCCGGCCAGAGCGAATTCAGCACTCGTTTGCAAGGCGAAGGCGAACATTGGCTGTTGAATGGCAGCAAATTTTACACCACCGGCTCGCTGTATTCAGATTGGATCGACGTCGGCGTCAGTGATGCTAACGGCGAAACCGTCGCCGCCACCGTGGCCCGTGATGCCCCCGGCGTGACCGTGTTGGACGATTGGAACGGCTTCGGCCAAACCCTCACCGCCAGCGGCACCGCGCAGTTTCACAACGTGCGGGTAGACGCCGCGGACCTGAACCGCGAGCAGCGCTTTCGCTACGCCAGCGGTTTCTTCCAGGCGGTGCATTTCGCCACACTGGCGGGCATCGGCCGCGCCCTCAGCGGCGAAGTCGCACACGCGGTGGCGGCGCGCACGCGCACCTACAGCCACGGCAACGCTCCGCGCGCCTCGCAAGACCCGCAGGTGCTGCAAGTGGTTGGCCAGCTACGGGGCGCCGCCTACACCACCGGCGCCATCGTGCTGAAAAACGCCGAGGCCCTGCAGCGCGCATTCGACAGCCGCCTGGCGGGTGATGAAGCCGCGCAGGATGAGGCGAACACCCTCGCTGAGCTGGAGGTGGCGCAATCGCAAACCATCGTGATGGACCTTATCCTCAACGCCACCACCGTGCTGTTCGATGCCTTGGGCGCCTCGGCGACCCTGCGACCGCTCGCGCTGGATCGGTTCTGGCGCAACGCGCGAACGCTGTCTTCGCACAACCCGCGCATCTACAAAGACCGCATCGTTGGCGATTACGTGGTCAACGGTACGCCACCGCCGTTTCAGTGGCGCATTGGCGTTGCCTGAGGCGCAGGCGCGGCTACCTGGCGTATCGGCCGCGCGCCTAGTCGTAGCGGCTAGCAGGCCGCGCCAAGCCGAGGGTGTCGCGCAGTGTGCTGCCCGGGTAAGCGGTGCGGAACACTCCGGCCGCTTGCAGGCAAGGGACCACCTGGCTCAAGAACAGGTCGTCGGCCTCCTCAAGGTACGGCGGCAGTATCACAAAGCCGTCGCAGGCCTGGGCGCGGTACCAGCTCAACAACTGCTCGGCGACTTGCGCCGGCGAGCCTACCGGCGAGAAAAACGACAGGCTTTCGGCATACCCTTTGCCCACCTGCCCCACGCTAAGGCCGCGCTCTACCGCTTGCTTGATCACGTATTCGAAACGCCCTTTGCTGCCGGTGATCTGCGCGCTGATGTCTGGCATCGGCGCATCCTGCGGGTACCGCGCCATGTCATGGTTCATGCTGGCAGACATAAAACTCAAGCCTGCTTCAGGGCGAATCAGCGCCTTGAGCAAGGCGTCTTTTTCCTGGGCGTCGCGCTCGTCTCGCCCCACCACCGGCACAATCCCCGGCAATACCTTGATCGATGCCGGGTCGCGGCCAAAGGCTTTGGCTTTGGTTTTGATCAGCCGATAGAAATCCTGGGCCCGTTCCAGGGTCGCCTGTACCACGAACACCACTTCGGCGTTCTGCGCCGCGAGGTCGATGAACGCTTCGGACACCCCGGCCTGAATCAACACCGGCTGGCCCTGGGGCGGCCGCGGGATGTTGATGGGCCCGCGCACATCGAAATTCGCCCCATGGTGGTCCACATAATGGAAGCGCGAAGGGTCGGCGTACAGGCCGTTTTGCACATCTTTTATCAGCGCGCCGTCGCCCCAACTGTCCCAGAGTTTTTGCACCACCTCGATAAACTCATTGGCCCGTTGGTAACGCTCGCCGTGGGCGTAGTGTTGCGCACGGCCAAAGTTGCGCGCCTCGCCATCGCTGACCGAGGTCACCACGTTCCAGGCGGCGCGGCCGCCGCTGATGTGGTCGATATTGGCGAGCATCCTGGCCGCCGTATAAGGCGCCGAATAGGATGACGACACCGTACCGCCGACGCCGATGCGATCGGTGACCGCCGCCAGTGCGGCCAACAACGTCAACGGTTCGGGGCGCACCACCGGCCGGTATTTGACGGTATTGGCGAAATGCCCGCCATAGTTGTCATCGATCGATAGTTTGTCGGCGACGAATAGCATGTCTAGGCACGCGGCCTCGGCGCGCCGTGCAATCTGCTTGTACAGGCGCCAATCGACGCCACCGCTGGCTGCCGAGTCGGGGTGGCGCCAACCGCCCTGATGGGTGCCGGCCTCAAGGTAAAGTGCCAAATGCATCATGGTGTGGGCACCTCGCGCGCGGCTGTCACGGGCACTGGGGTGAACGTCGTGTCCAGCAGGTCGTCGGCGTTCAGGCGCTGCTTGATCAGGCCGGTTTTGGCATAGAGGTCGATGGTGCTTTGCTGCTGGTCACGGATCGCTGCCGCATCGAGCACAGGGGCATTGGACTCGCGGCGCACCTTGCTTAGCGCCACCGTTTCGGGCAACCGCAGTAACTGGGCGATGGCCGCGGCGTAGGGCTGCGGGTGCTGCGTGCCCCATTGGCGCGCCTTGGCCAGGCGTTGGGTGAAATCCCCAAGCTCCGCGCGCTTGGTCGCGATGGCTTGTGGGGTCGCCACCAGGTAGTTGAGTGAAGGATAGTCGGTGCCATCGGCGATCAAGCGCACCTGGGATTGCTCGATGGCAAATGAAATGTAGGGTTCCCAGGTTGCCACCGCATCCACCGCGCCGTTACTCAGCGCCAGCGTCGCTTCAGCGGGGGTGGTGAACACGAACGTCACGTCATCCTCGCCCAGGCCGCTGGCCGCGAGCGCGGCCAGGGCCATGGCGTGGCCGGAGGAGCCCTTGACCGTGGCGATCTTCTTCCCCTTCAGTTCGCCCGGCGCATGAATGCTCGACCCTTTGGCGACGATCAGGCCATTGCCGAGGTAACGGGAGGCAAAGATCGCCTTGACGTTAACGCCCGCCGCCGCGGCGAACGTCAGCGGCGCATCCCCGAGCAGGCCAGCGTCCAGGTGCTGGGTATTGAGCGCCTCAAGCACCGGCGCGGCATTGGGGAATTCGTGCCAGTGTATCGGGTAGCCAATGCCTTGCAGCACGCCGGCTGCCTCCATCACCGCCCGTGCGTTGCCGCGTTGGTCGCCCACGTCAAGGTCGGCGCGCGCAACCCCCGCCACGGCCCACATCAATACACAGCTCACACCCCATCTCAATAACATGTAGCCCCCACGTGGCGATAAAATCACGCACAGTGAGGATGCGCGGCCAGCCAGGCAAATATCGGTTAGGCATATGCTTATCTCCCCCGGTGGCAAGTACCCTGCTTAGAACCGCATATCCGGGGCGCTGGCAAAAACGGCAGAGGCCAGCGCCGGGCGGCCATGGTAGGGTTCCTTGGACCCTTCTAATCAGGATGAACCATGAAACCCACGTTCACCGCCCTGGCCTTTGCCGCGCTGCTCATCCCCGCCACCGGCCAGGCCTATGCCGCCGACGCCAGCGTCAGCGAAGCGCAGTACGCGCAGGTGCTGGCCGGCCCCTGGCGCGCGCCGGAAAACCGCGCCCGCGATGGCTATCGCCACCCGCAACAAACCTTGAGTTTCTTTGGCCTGGCCCCCACCCAAACGGTGATCGAGATCACCCCCGGCAATGGCTGGTACAGCGAAGTGCTGGCGCCGCTGCTCAAGGATCGCGGCCAGTACATCGCCGCGGTACAGGCGCCCGGCAGCCCGGCGCTGGCGCAGAAGTTCGCAGCCGACCCGGCGCGCTATGGCAACGTGCGCAGCCTGCTCTTCGACCCGAAGGCACCGGTGTTCGGCCCACCCGCCTCGGCCGACTTGGTGCTGACCTTTCGCAACGTGCACAACTGGGTGATGGCCGACACCGCACCGGCCATGTTCGCGGCGTTTTTCAAAGCACTCAAACCCGGCGGTGTGCTGGGCGTAGTGGACCACCGCGGGCCGGCGGGGGAATCGCTGGAGGCTATCAAGCGAAGTGGTTACTTGCCCACCACCTATGTGATCGAGCTGGCACGCCAGGCCGGCTTCCAGTTACAGGGGCAAAGCGAAGTGAACGCTAACCCCAAGGACAGCAAAGACTACCCCGCCGGGGTCTGGACGCTGCCGCCCGTCCTCAGGCTCGGTGAGCAGGACCGCGCCCGTTACCTGGCGATCGGTGAGTCGGACCGCTTCACCCTGCGCTTCGTAAAACCGGGCGGGCCGGCACCAAGCGGCCAGTGAGCCATACCCCTGATACAGCGGCCGGCGCACCGCTGCTAGGCCAGCCGTTCGCCCGGCCGCGCCCCGGCCACCCTGGCCAGCAACGCCAACAGCCTATCGGTGACCTCGCCCGGTTGCTCCAACATCAATTGATGCCCACAGGCCAGCACTTCGAATTGCGAGCCGGGTAAGTGTTCGTGCAGGGCCCGCCCCGCCTCGGGGGGTGTGAGGCCGTCGGTTTCGCCGGCCAAGATGTGAATGGGCAAATGCAGGCTCGCCAATGCTTGCACCGAGGGCCACTGGGCGCCGGCCACCAAGGCCTTGAATACGGCCAAACGGTTATGCCGCGTGAGCGATTCTTCGTAGGCCACCAGCCGTGGATCGGTGCTGGGGTGCCAGGCGCGCTCGCGAAAGCCCTTGGCAAGCAGGGGCCGCGCCAGCGCCAACAGCCACACGGGCAGGCTGAGCAGCGGGCTTTTGCCCAACGGGCGCTGCAATTGCGACCCCAGCAGTAACAGCGCACTCAGCGCCGGCTGGCGCGCTTGCTCTTGCCAATGGGCCGCCGCGCTGAGGGTCAGCCCGCTGCCGAATGAATGCCCCACCAGCACGTTGCGCGTGCCGGCATAGCGTTCGACGATGCGCAGGTAGTCATCGACCAGCGCTGCCCAGCGATAGGCCTCGGGGGCATCGGGTTTATCGCTCAGCCCATGCCCCAGCAGGTCCCACGCCACCAGGCTGTAACCCAGCCCTTGCAATGCACGCCATGGCAGGCGCCACTGGTCTTGGTTGCCACCACCACCGTGGCAAAAGAACACCACGGTATCGGCGTTTATACCGCTGCCAGGCTGGTGGGTGATGTTGAGCCGGCGCCCAGGGGATAGCTCGACCCACTGCCCGTGCAACCTTGGTAACCCGTCGAACGAACGTGCCTCAACCATGGCGGCCGGCCTCCTGTGGGTAAGGGTGTGAGGGTGGCGCGCTCAACCCAAGGTGCTCGCGCAACGTAGTGCCTTGGTAGCGCTGGCGGAATAACCCGCGGGCCTGCAGTAACGGCACCACGGTGTCGACGAAATCGTCGAGCCCGCCGGGCAGGGTCGCCGGCATCACATTGAAGCCGTCGGCCGCTTCGCTGCGAAACCAATGTTCCAACTGGTCGGCCACCTCGCCCGGCTCGCCGATCACCACCCAATGCCCACGTGCCGTGGCCATGCGCAGGTACAACTGGCGAATGCTCAAGCCTTCGGCCCGGGCGACGTTGATCAGTAACTCACGGCGGCTGACCCCCGATTCGGTGCTGGGCAGTGCCGGCAACGGCCCATCGAGGTCGGCCGTGGACAGGTCGGTGCCACCGGCAATATCACCGAGCAACGACAGCCCGACCTCGGGCAACACACGCGCCTGCAGCGCCTCGTACTTGGCCCACGCTTCATCGTGTGTCGCCGCCACGATAGGCAACACGCCTGGCATCACCTTGACCTGGGCAGGGTCACGGCCGGCGGCGCTGGCGCGGGCCTTGAGGTCGCGGTAGAAGGCCTGCGCGGCAACCAGGTCCGGTTGCGCGGTGAAGACCACCTCCGCATGGGCGGCGGCAAAGGCACACCCGGCAGGCGACGCACCGGCCAGTACCTGCACTGGGGCAACACCTTCGCGCTGCCAATACTTGCGGACCTCGGCGAGAAACGCCTGGGCCCGTTGATAGCGCGCGGCGTGATCGAAATGCTGCGCGCGGCCGAAATTCGGCGCTTCCTGGGCATTGCTCGAGGTCACCAAGTTCCAGCCACTGCGGGCGCCGCTCAGGCGTTCGAGTGAGGCAAAACTGCGCGCCACGGCGGCCGGGTCGTTGTACGAAGTGGTCACGGTGGCCACCAGGCCGATACGCTCGGTGACCGCGGCCAGGGCCCCGAGCAGGGTCAAGGGTTCGAAGTGCTCGGTGCGCGCCATGCGGCTCACCGCGCCCAGGTTGCCGGGCAACATCGCCAGGGTATCGGACAAAAAAATCGCATCTAAGCAGCCTCGCTGCGCCGTACGCGCCAGTTGGCGATAGTGCTCGAAATCAAGGCCGCCGTCGGCCCGGCTGGCCGGGTCGCGCCAGGCCGCGACGTGGTGCCCGGTGGCCATTAAAAAAGCATTCAGGCTCATCGTTCGGGTAGCGCTCATCGGGCCTCCTGCTGCGCCGGGGGTAATTCACGGCTTTCGACTAACCCAGGGCCCGGCAACGACGCCAGCAAGGTGCGGGTGTACGCGTGGCTGGGGTGGCGCAGCAACGCGGCGCTAGCGCCCTGCTCCACCACCCGCCCGTGTTGCATCACCAGCAAGTGATCGCACAGGCGGGCGGCAGCGCGCAGGTCATGGGTGATGAAGACGATGCTCAGGCCCAGGCGCTGCTGTAACGTCTCCAGCAGGTCGAGAATCTGCGCTTGCACCAACGCATCCAGCGCCGACACGCATTCGTCGGCGATCAGCACATCGGGGGCGACCGACAGTGCCCGGGCGATGCCGATGCGTTGGCGCTGGCCGCCGGAGAATGCCTGCGGATAGCGCTCCAGGGCCGCCGCCGGCAAGCCGACCCAGCCAAGCACCAGCTCGGCCCGGGCGCGCGCTTGCGCCGGTGTGGCGCCGTGGGCCACTGGGCCGGCCATGAGAATGGCCGCGACGGTCTGGCGCGGGTTCAGCGACGCCACCGGGTCTTGGAAAATCATCTGCACCCTCCGGCGCAATGGCCGCAAACGGCGCTGCGGCCACTCGGCAACCTCGCTGCCTTGCCACTGGATGTGCCCGCTGTCGGGGCGCAGCAGGCGCACCAGGGCCTTACCCAAGGTCGACTTGCCCGAGCCGGACTCACCGACCACGCCGACCGTTTGCCCGTGCCGCAGGGCCATGCTCACATCGACCAGCGCGGCCGTGTGTTGCCAGCGCCAACCGCCATGGCGGCTGCTGTAGGTTTTGTTCAAGCCTTGGGCGCCCAGCACCACCTGCGCATCAGCGGGCGACGGGCGCGGGTTCGCCGCGGGTAACGCGGCGGCCAGCAAGCGTCGGGTGTAAGCTTGGGCAGGCGCGCCGAGCACAGCCTGGGCCGCGCCCTGCTCGACGACCTGGCCTTTTTGCAAAACCAACACCCGGTCGGCGATGGTCTGCACCAGGGCCAAATCATGGGTGATGAACAGCATGGCCATGCCGGTTTCCCGCTGGATGCGTTGCAACAGTTGAAGGATCTGCGCTTGAGTGGTGACGTCCAGGGCCGAGGTCGGCTCGTCGGCAATCAGCACAGCCGGCGAGAACGCCAGCGCCATGGCGATCGCCACCCGTTGGCGTTGGCCGCCGGATAACTGGAAGGGAAAGCGCCGGCGCAGCTGTTCAGGTGCCGGCAAGCCCACATAGCCGAGCAATTCGATCACGCGCCGGCGCCGTTCGCCGGCGCGCTTCATGCCATGGGCGCGCAGCGTTTCGCCAATTTGCACGCCTACCCGCAACAACGGGTTCAGGGCGCTCATGGGTTCCTGAAACACCATGCCGATACCCACCCCGCGCAGTTGGCGCAAACCTTGACGGTCCAGGGCCGCGATGTCCTCGCCCCGAAAGCGCACACGCCCTTGCCGCGGCGCCAACGCCGGGGGCAGCAAGCGTAAAATCGCATTGGCCAGCATCGACTTACCCGACCCCGATTCTCCGACCACGCACAGCGTTTCACCCGCCTGCAGGGCCAGCGACACATCGAACAGCGCATGGCTACGGTCACCGCCGGGCGGCAAGGCGATGTGTAACCCTTCGACCTCCAACAGGGCACTGTTCATGCGCTTGCCTCCGTGCGGCCGGGCACCTGCAACGCGCTACGCAAGCCCTCGCCGACGCGGTTGACCGCCAATACCAGCAGCACGATCGCAAGCCCCGGCAACAGGCTCATCCACCAGGCATCACGCAACAGGTTGCGCGAGGCATTGATCATATAGCCCCAGCTCATCGCCTCGGGGTCGCCCAGGCCGAGAAACGCCAACGCCGCTTCAGTGAGAATCGCGCTGGCCATCACGAACGTCAGGGTTACCAGCAGCGGCCCCATGGCATTGGGCAGAATCTCCCGGGTGATGATCGCCCAGGGGCTCAGGCCCAGCACCTGCGCGGCCTGCACGAATTCGCGTTGGCGCAGGGTCATGAACTCGCTGCGTACCAAGCGCGCGATACCCGGCCAGGCCACCAGCGCGATCGCCATCACCACCGAGGTGGTCGACGGCTCCAACACTGCCACCAATAACACCGCCAACACCAACGACGGCATGATCAGAAAAAACTCCGCCACGCGCATCAACACAGCGTCTACCCAACCGCCGAAGTAGCCGGCGGCCGCACCCACCAGCAAGCCCACCAGCAAACTCGCGGCACTGGCCAGTGCGCCCACGCCGAGCGACACCCGCGCGCCATACAACAAACCGGCGCCCAGGTCGCGCCCGAGCATGTCGGTGCCGAGCCAATGCGCGCGCTCGGTGAAGGGCAACAACAAGGGGTGGGCGTTCATTTCCCAGGGCGAGGCGCTCAACCAGGGTGCCGCCAACGCCAACGCCGCGAGCACGGCGATGAACAGCGCGCCGAGCACGGCGGCAGGTTGCCGGCAATAGCGTTTGAACACCGTGGCCATCAATATAACGCCCCTGCCTGAATCCGTGGGTCCAGCAGCCGGCACAGCAAGTCCACCAGCACATTCATCACCACCACCACCGTGCCGATGACCAGGAATACCCCGAGCAACAACGCATAATCGCGTTGCGACAACGCATCGTAGAGCAGCCGGCCGATACCCGGCCAGGCGTACACCACCTCGATCAGCAGCGTGCTGCTGGCCAACTGGCCGAACTGCAACCCGACCATGGTCACCACTGGCAGCAAGGCATTGCGCAACTGGTGGGCCAAGAGAATCCGCCAATAGCCCAGGCCCTTGGCGTACGCGGTGCGCACGTGGTCCTGCGCCATCACCTCCAGCATGGCCGAGCGGGCCAGATGCACGTACATCGCCAAATACAGAAAACTCAACGACAAGCACGGCAGCAGCAAATGGGCCAAGCTGTCGCGCCAGAGCGCCCAGCCGTGCAACTGCCCACCGACCTCTTGCATGCCGAACGCCGGCAGCCAGTTCAATTGCACCGAGAACACCAGCACCAGCACCATGGCCAGCCAGAACGGCGGGATGGCGTACAACAGCAAGGCCCCCTGGGCGATCAGCCCATCCAGCCAGCGCCGCCGCTGCCGGCTGCGCGCGGCCACCACGCCGAGCAGTACACCGACGGTGGCTGCCAGCAGCAACGCCGAACCCATCAGCAGCAAGGTCGCCGGCAAACGCTCGCTGATCAGCGACCAGACGCTGGCCCGGTTCGGGTAGGAATACCCCAGGTCCAGGCGCGCGATGCCGGTGACGTAGGCCAACAGTTGCTCGGGTAACGGCCGATCCAGGCCCATGCTCTGGCGCAACTGGGCGATGTAGGCCGGGTCGTCTATACCCGCATCGCCCGCCATCAACTGCGCAGGGTCCCCGGGCGCCAAGCGCACCAACACAAAACACAGCACCACCACGCCGAGGATCATGGCCACGGCGCGCAGCAGCCGCGACAGCACATACAGCAGGTCGCTCATTGCCCAGGGCCATCCAGGTAAACGCTTTCGTAGTCTTCGTTCAGGCTGGTGGCCGTGCGCAACAGGTTCTTGACCTGTTGGTGATACAGCGTCGAATAGCTCATTTCGAACATCGGTGCGATCGGCAGGTCATCGTTCAGGCGCCGTTCAAGCTGGCTATAGACCGCTTGGCGTTGCGGGCCCTCGGGGGTATTGGCCACCTTTTGCCAGAGTGCGTCCGCTTCCGGGCTATTGTAGCCGCCCACATTGACGAACGGCGTCGACTTGAGGATGTAGTCGGCGCGATACAGGTAAGCGTTGTTCAGGTACGGGTCGCCGACCTGGAAAATGAAGTTATAGGTCAGGTCGAAATCCCAATCGCTGACCCGCTGGTACCAGGTCGCTGCGTCGGAGGTGACCACCTGCACCTTGATACCCAGCGGCAGCAGCGCCTGTTTGGTGTATTCGGCCAACCGTTCCCAGGCCCCGCCCTTTTCACCGTTGAGCAGGCGCAGCCGCACCTGGCTCAGGTCTACGCCGGCCTCGGCGATCAACGCCTTGGCTTTGGCCGGGTCATAGGGGTACTGGCGCAACTGCGGGTCATGGTAGGCCCCTAGGAACGGCCCCTGCGCCACCTTGCCCGCGCCAAAGAAAATATTATTGACGATGAACGGGCGGTTCAGCGCGTAGAGAATCGCCTGGCGCACCTTGGGGTTGTTAAGCGGTGGTTTGCGGGTGTTGATCTGCAGCAACGCCAGCCCTGAATACAGTTCATAGCCGCTGGTCGAGGTTTGCACGCCGGGCAAGGCGCTCAGCCGTTTGATGTCGGCGTAGTCGGCATCGCCGGCGCGCAGCACCTGCACGTCATTGCGCTCGAACGCCGCGGCGCGGGAACTGGCGTCCGGGATCACATGGAACACCACGCCGTCCAGGTACGGCAGGCCGGGTTTCCAGTAATGCGGGTTCTTACTCAGCTTGATGTAGCTGCCGCGCTTCCACTCATCGAATACAAACGGCCCGGTACCGACCGGCTTGAGGTTATAGGGGTTGTCGCGAAAGTCGGTGCCTTCGTAGAGGTGTTTCGGCACCACCGGGCGTAGGCCACTGCCCAATAGCGACAGCAAGGGCGCGAAGGGTTTTTTCAGGTGAAAGACCACCGTATCGGGCGCCGGCGAGTCGATGCTCCCCAGGTATTCGCCGAAGATATCCGCCATGCGCTTATCGAGCTGCGGATAAAACTGCTGATACGTGAACAGCACATCGTCGGCACCGAAGGCATGTCCGTCGTGCCAGGCCACACCGGGCTGCAAGGCAAAGGTATAGGTCAGGCCATCGGTGCTGATGTCCCAATGGTTGGCCAGCACGGGTATCGGTTTGAGGTCGGTGCCGAAGGTCAACAGGCCCTGGAGGATTTTGCCACTCACGTACTGGGTGGCGACATGGCTGACCACCGCATGGGACAACGACGGCGGCTCCGGTTGTGCCACGAGGTTGAGCACACCCCCCTCCTGGGGCGCGGCCTGCGCGGCGGCTGCCAGCAACAGGGAGGTGGCGCCGAGCAAGCCCAGGCGCTTGAGGCGGTGTTGCAGACGACGCAAGGGGTTGGGCATGCACCCTCCTGAACGGCAAATGGTTCGATGCGAGGGATTTAGCAAGGGCTGTGCCACGGCCCACGGCTCAGGTTTTACGGTACGCTGGGGCCGGCATCGCCCTGGGCGGTGATGAAAAACACACACCGGCTCCGGCCAAGTGTGGAAAAAGCAGCAGCAGCGGCGCCTCATGTGCCGCGCCCTCGGGCCCACCGCGGTGGCATGCCCTTTGCGTTCGAGCCTGCACCCCAAGCCGGAGCCATCGCCATGTCACAGGATTTTCTCGGCAACCCGCTCGATACGGAGCGGCCCGACAGTGTCGCCGCCATCAATGATTTCATTGGCGGCATGCTCGGCTACCACCCCCGCGCCCTACGCATCCTCGCGGCGGCCGAGCAGGCGCCTGAATCCACACTCACCAACGCCTTGGCCGGGATCCTGACGATGTTCGACGAGTCGCCGGCTGCCGCCGGCCTGGCAGCCCCGTGGCTGGCCAGGGCGCAGGCGGCCGGCACCGGGCAATTGCGCGCCGAACTGTATATGCAGGTGCTGCAAGCCTGGACCGCCGACGACCTTGGCGCGGTGCTTGCGCTCACCGAGCAGTTGCTGCACCAGTACCCCCATGATCTGTTCGCCGCCAAGCTCAACCAGTATGTGGAATTCAACCGCGGCAATTGGCCGGCGCTGTTGCGCATCGGCCTGAAGGCCCGCGCGCACAACCCCGGCAACCCCCAAGCCCTGGGCATGCTGGCGTTTGCATTCGAGCAGTGCCACCTGCTGGCCGACGCCGAAGCGGCGGCGCGCGATGCGCTGAACCTGCAGCCCGACGAGCCGTGGGCGCAGCATGCGCTGGCCCATGTAATGCTCACCGAGGGCCGTATCGATGAAGGCACCGAGTTCCTAGAAGCTGTCAAGGGTGGCTGGAACAACCTGAATTCCTTCATGTACACCCACAATTGGTGGCACCTGGCGCTGTTCTACCTGGCGCGCGGCAATCAACGGCGGGTGCTGGAAATCTATGATGAGCACCTGTGGGGTATCGAGCCGGGCTACTCCCAAGACCAAATTGGCGCAGTGTCGATGCTGGCGCGCCTGGAACTGGCGGGCCTCGACGTTGGTCAGCGCTGGCAAGCGTTGGCGCCCTACCTGGCCGCACGCGCGGGCGACACCGTGCAGCCATTTTTGAGCGTGCAGTATCTGTACGGCTTGGCACGGGCCGGCCAGCCGCAGGCCGAGCAACTGCTCGACGCGCTGCGTACCCGCGCACAAGAAGCCACCACCGACCGCCGCGAGACGTGGGCGCACATCACCCTACCGCTGGCCGAGGGCCTATTGGCCCATGCCCGTAGGCAATTCGGGCGCAGCAGCGAGCTGTTGGCCTTGGCCTTGCCGCGCTTGAATGCCATCGGCGGCAGCCACGCCCAGCGCGACCTGTTCGCTTTGATTGAACTGGATGCCGGGCTGCATGCCGGCGACTGGCTCGGCAGCCAACAACGCTTGGAACTGCGCCGGCGCTACGACCCGTGGGATGTACCCACCAACCAGCAGTTGGTACGGGTGTATGCGGCGCTCGGGCTGCCGGAGCAGGCCGAACAGGCACAAGACAGAATCAACCAAACCCTGGCCCGCCATGGCGAGCCGCATGCACACCACGGGCGATAGCCCGCGCCACGCAATCCGCCGCCGCCGAGCCGATGCGGCCAATCTCCACCTGCCGCTGCGGCCCCTGGGCCAGCGTTTCGGCACCCGATGCCAAGGCAAACACGGTGTCACCGTCGAACGGCAAGTGCGCCGGGCGCACCGCGCGGGCGATGCCGTCTTGGGCCATGATCGCCAGCCGTTTGCATTCGGCGGTGGTCAACGCAGCGTTGCAAGCCACTACCACCAACGTGGTGTTGGCGCCGGCCTGCAGCCGCCCCAGGGCATCGAGCCGCGCCAACTCAGGGATCGGCTCGCTGGCATCCTGGTCGAAACGCGGGCGCGCACCACCGAACTCGCCGTCGATTTCCCAAGGCCAGGCCCAGAAGGTCTTGCCGTCGGGCATGTACACCGAGCCGATGGGGTTGGCGACTACCAGCGCCCCCACCAGTAACCCTTCGCCGATCGCCAGCGACGCAGAGCCTAACCCGCCGGGCAGCACGCCGGCCATGGCGCCGCGGCCGGCACCCACCGCGCCCAAGGCAAAATCGGCCGTGGCGCTGGCCAAGGCCCGCAGGCCCAGTTGCCGATACGGCGGTTCCAGCCCCCAGTTTTTATCGCCGCCGTTGGCCAGATCGTGCAACACCGCGCAGGGCACGATAGGAATGGATTTACCCCCAGGTTTAAGCTGCAACCCCACTGCCTCCAGCGACAACGCCGCAGCCACACCGTCGGCCGCGCCCAGCCCGAACACCGAACCGCCGGCCAGCACCACGGCGTGCAGCAGGCCGACCATGTTCTCCGGCTCCAGCGCCGCCGACTCCCGCCCGCCCGGGCCACCACCGCGAATATCGACACTGGCGGCCCAGGGGCCGTCGGGGCGCAGCACGGTCACGCCGGTGCGTACGCGCTCATCCAGTGAATGCCCCACGCGCAGGCCAGGGATGTCGGTGATCAGGTTTCGTGGGCCGGGTAACGGCATGCTGCTCTCCATCAGGAAAAAAGGGCCGGCCGCGTGGCCGGTGCAACGCGGCGAGCAAGGCATGTGCCAGCGCAGAGTATGGGGCGGTCGGGCCAGCGGGCGCTGCTGCTGAAAAATCCACAGCGTACACCACCGCGTGGGGCCCCTGCCCGCGACTGTGGAAAAACCAGCAGCCTGGCTGGCGATTGTTAAAAAACCACCAATAAAATCCACCCCGGCAACCCATCCGATTGATTCCAATGGATTTTATGAGATGGCACAGCGCTTGCTCCAGCCGGCTCACCAGCGCTTGAACCCAACAAGCCGCGCTATGCAACAGGTGCTGTTCACCCATGAACAGGCCATACGCCCGCGCCATACCCTGAACGGAATGGCCCGCGGACCTTTTCAGGAGCCTTGCACACATGAACCCGATCCAATTGGCCGGCTCGCGGCGGCCCCGCCACCTGTTCACCCAGTCATTGCTGTTCCTCGCCGTCTGCGAAGCCCTTGCCCAGGGCAGGCCAGCGCTGGCCGCCGATGCCAGTAACGACAACCCGCTAGACACCGTGGTGGTGATCGGCAACCGTGGCCAGGCCCGCACCCTGGCCGAGAGCCCGTCGCCGGTGGACGTGATTTCTGCCAAACAGCTACAGGCGACCGGCCAATCGAGTTTGACCGCGGCGCTGGCGCGCGCGCTGCCATCACTGAACCAACCGGCCTCTTCGGGCTTCGGTTCGACCTCGGTGGTGCGCCCTATCAGCCTGCGCGGCCTGAACGGCGACCAGGTACTGGTGTTGGTCAACGGCAAGCGGCGCCACAACAGTGCCCTGCTCAACAACGGTACGTACTTGAATTCCGGGTCGCAGCCGGTCGACCTGGACATGATCCCTACCGCATTGGTGGACCACATCGAGGTTCTGCGGGACGGTGCTTCGGCACAGTATGGGTCCGACGCCATTGGCGGGGTGATCAACATCGTCCTCAAGCAGAACGACCATGGCGGCAGCCTGTCGACCAGCTATGGGCAGAACTATGAAAACGGTGACGGTGAAACCGCCCGGCAAACGGCTGACGCGGGCCTTGCGCTGCCCAACGACGGTTTCATTAACTTCGCCCTTGACGTGAAAAAACAAAGGATCTCCGACCGCTCCGATGACGCGTCCTACACTGACGCGGAAGGCAACACCAGCCTGCGGCACATCTATTACGGCACGGGCCTACCTGAAGCGCGCAATTTCAGCCTCGGCTATAACGCCGAGCTGCCGGTCAACGACGCACTGACGCTGTATTCGTTCTCGACCTACACCCGGCGCAACTCGGAAAAACCCCTGGCCTTCCATGCACCGGCCAGTTTCGATGGCATCGCCACGCCGTTCCCGGAGGGTATCGAAGACTCGCTGCGGTTTATCGAAAACGACTACCAATTCGCCGCAGGTGGCAAGGGGCAATTGGCCGGCTGGGACTACGACCTGTCCACCACCTATGGCCAGGACCATGCCGAGGCGACCCTGCGCCATACCTATAACCTGAGTTACGGCCCCGACTCGCCCACCTCGGTGGACACCGGGGTAAAAACCTTCAGCCAATGGACCAACAACCTCGACCTGAGCCGCGCCTTCGACTTTGGCCTGCCCAAGCCCACGCAGGTGTCGTGGGGCTTGGAGCAGCGCTACGAAAACTACAAGATCGGCAAGGGGGACTATGAGTCTTACGCCCTCGGTGATTACAGCACCGGCGCCAGCGGCAACCCGATCCCCCCGGGGACCATTTCCGGCGCCGGTACCACACCGGCCGACGCCGCCGAAAAAGGCCGCACCAGCCTGGCCGGCTATGGCGAAATTGGCCAGGACCTCACCGATAAATGGCACGTCGACCTGGCCGGCCGTTACGAGCATTACAATGATGGCTCAGGCACCACTCGCAACGGCAAATTCTCGACCCGCTACCAGCTCACGCCGATCCTGGCGCTGCGCGGCACCTTCAGCACCGGCTTTCGCGCGCCCTCACTGGCGCAGCAGATCTACAGTTCCACCTCGCAAAGCAGTATCAACGGCAACCTGATCGACTACCGCAACGTGGCGGTGGACTCATCCGTTGCCAAAGCGTTGGGCGCCACCACGCTGAAACCGGAGAAATCCACCAACATCAGCCTCGGCCTGACCCTGCAGCCGACTGACGCCACCAGCGTGACCCTCGATGCCTACCAAATCAAGATCAAGGACCGCATCGCGCAAACCGGCTACCTGGGTGGCACCGATGCAATCAGCGCCATCCTCGCCGCCGCAGGGCTGAACACCAACCAGTACGTGACCTACTTCACCAACGCCCTGAATACCACCACACGTGGCGTCGACCTGGTCGGCGACTATCGGCAGAACCTGGGCGCCTACGGCAACCTGCGTTACACCCTGGGTTTCAACTGGAACACCACGGAAATCGACAAGATCCACGCCTCCGACATCGCGGCGGCGGCGCTGGGCGCCGACGGTGGCTTCGATCGCCAGCGCCAGGGCAACCTCAAGCATGGCCTGCCCGAGTCGAAGCTGCTGCTGGGCACCCTCTGGAGCATCGGGCAGTTCGATGTGGGCCTTAACCTGACCCGCTACGGCGAATACACCCAATACGGCACCACGGCCAGCTACGACCGCACGTTCTCGGCGGCCTGGATCACCGACCTGAATATCGACTACCACCTGACCCACGACCTCACGCTCAACGCCGGGGCCAACAACCTGTTCAACAAGTACCCCGAGCGCACCCACTTGGCGAGTACCTCGGGCGGTTACCCGTACGGCAACTTCTCGCCTTACGGCACCACCGGTGGCTACTGGTATACCGGCCTGACCTACAACTTCTGATGCACACGCCGCGCGTAGGCGCGGCGCTTCCCATGGAGACTGCCCATGCCCCGCCGTACCGACCAACTCAAGCTGGGGGCTTTTCTGGCCAACAGCGGCCACCATGTCGCTGCCTGGCGCCACCCCTTGGCGCAAGCCGATGCCAGCCAGGATTTCGAGCACTTCAAACACATCGCCGAAACCGCCGAGCGGGGTAAGCTCGATGCGCTGTTCATCGCCGACGTGGTCGGCCTTTGGGGTCACCACTACGACGCCTTGAGCCGCACCGCGCGCGCCGAGCATTTCGAACCGCTGACCTTGATGGCCGCATTGGCCGCGGTCACCGAACACATCGGCCTGATCGCCACGGCCACCACCACCTACAACGAGCCGTACCATATCGCGCGCAAGTTCGCCTCGTTGGATCACCTGTCCAAAGGCCGCGCCGCGTGGAACGTGGTGACCTCGGTGGTCAGCGACGAGGCCTGGAATTTCGGCCGCGAGCAACATGTCGAGCATGGCGACCGCTACCAGCGCGCCGAGGAATTCGTCGAAGTGGTCAAAGGCCTCTGGGACAGCTGGGACGATGACGCCTTCGTGCGCGACAAGGACAGTGGTGTGTACTTCGATGTACAAAGGCTGCACACCCTCAACCACCGTGGCGAGCATTTCTCGGTGCGCGGCCCGTTGAACGTTGCCCGCGCGCCCCAGGGCCACCCGGTATTGGTTCAGGCCGGTGCCTCCGAGGCCGGCCGCACGCTGGCGGCGCGCATCGCCGAAGTTATTTTCGCCAGCAGCAGCGAGGTGCCGGCCGCGCAAGCCTTTTACCGTGACATCAAGCAACGCGCGGCCGCCTTTGGGCGCGACCCCGACACGGTGAAAATCCTCCCGGGGGTAACCCCGTTCATCGCCGACACCCGCGAACAGGCCCAGGCCCTGTTCGAGGAATTCCAGGCATTGATCGACCCGGTACTGGGCCTGCGCTTGCTGGCCGACACCCTCGGCGATGACATCGACCTGTCTGGCCATGACTTGGACGGGCCGTTGCCGCCTACCCCCGCCGGCCAACGCGGCAGCCGGCGGGACAAGGTATTGGAACTGGCGCGCAGCGAAAACCTCAGCATCCGCCAGCTGTATTTGCGCCTGGCCGGGGGTAACCCGGTGATCGGCACCGCCGAGGATGTCGCCGACACCTTCGAGGCGTGGTTCGAAGCCCGCGCTTGCGATGGCTTCAACGTGTTCTTCCCGTACTTTCCCGGCGCCATCGACACCTTCGTGGACCAGGTCATTCCGCTGTTGCAGCAACGTGGCCTGTTCCGCCTGAACTATGAGGGCCAGACCCTGCGCGAGAACCTCGGCTTGCCGCGGCCCGGCAATCGTTTCAGCGACGTCGGGGCCCGCCCATGAAAACCACGGCTTGCCTGCTCGCGGCACTGTGCGCCTGGGTGGCGGCGCCGGCCTTCGCGCTGAATATCCTGTTGAGCAACGATGACGGCTATCGCCACCCCAACATTCGCGCCCTGTACACCGCCCTTAAGGCCGAGGGGCATAACGTCAAGATCGCGGCCCCGCAAACCGAGCAGAGCGCCCGTGGCGGCGCGTTCATCTATGGCCGGGAAGTGACCATCGGCCATGATGATGACCCTGCCTACCCCGACAGCTATTACCTGAGCACCTACGAGACCGGTACCTGTACCAGCCCGGCCTGTAACGGCCAAAGCGTGAGCATCGAGATCAGCGGTACGCCGGTGATGGCCGTGCTGATGGGGTTGAAAAAAATCCTGCCGGCGCCCGACCTGGTCATCGTCGGCCCCAACCCCGGCAATAACGTGGGCGCGATCAACAGCGCCTCGGGCACCTTCAATGCCGCCAGCGCCGCCCTGTTTGCCGGGGTGCCGGCGCTCGCCGTCAGCACCGACTTGAAAGACCACGACCCGCAGCGCGCCGCCGCCCTGGTGGCCCGCCTGGTCACGGCCCTGCAGCAGCATCGACAACCTAACGGCAAGCTGTTGCCCGACGGCGTGGGGCTGAATGTGAACCTACCGGCCGGGCCCACCATCAAGGGCATCAAGCTCACCCGGATAGGCCGTTACGTGGGTTTCGACGCGTTGTACACCGAAGATCTGGGCAAGCTCGACAGTAAACTCGCCGGCAAGCCCGGCATTGGCTTCCAATACAGCCCCCCCGCCACCGCCGACGAACAAGATGACGAGGCCGTATGGGTGGCCAAGGGGTACCTGACCATCAGCCCTTTCACCGGTTTGCTGGAATCGCCCCGCGAGGATCAGCGCCTGCCAGGCCTTGCCGCATTGCCATTGCTGGAGCAGCAAGGGCCGCAGCGATGAGCGGCGGTTTTAGCCTGGGCTTTCTCACCCGGGTGTATCAACCGGCGTTCAATCGCAAGGTCTACCACGAAACCCTGGAGCTGTTCAAAGCGGCCGAAGCCCTGGAGTTCGATTGCGGCTGGGTCGCCCAACATCACTTCGCCAGCGAACAAGGGCGTTTGCCGTCACCGTTAGTGCTACTGGCGGCGATCGCCCAGGCGACCCGCCGCATTCGCCTGGGCAGCGGGGTTATCGTGCTGCCACAAGAGCCGCCCTTGCGCCTGGCCGAAGACGCCAGCGTGCTCGACCTGCTCAGCGGCGGCCGGCTCGAATTGGGCCTTGGCGCAGGCTTCGATCCCGCCACCTTCAGCGCCTTCGGCGGCGAACATGCCCGCCGCCATCAGGACTACGACGACCATTTGCAGCGGCTGTACAGCGCGCTCAGCGACCGCCCGTTGAACGCCGCCGGTGCGCGCCTGCAGCCGCGCACGGCGGGCTTGGGCCAGCGGTTATGGGAGGCGACCTCGCGGGTCGAGGCGGTCGCCGCCCGAGGCAATGGCTTGATCATGGCGCCCAACCCCCAATTGCCCAGCGAAGCCGCGGGCCCGTGGTTGCAGCGCTATCGCCAGGCCTGGCCCGCGCAGCAGCCGACGCGGCCACGGGCGGCGTGGGTGCAGGCAGTGTTTCCTGAGCAATACCCCGATCGGGAGGACAGCACCCTGCGCCGGGACATCCTCGCCTACGCTCAGCTTCAGCGGCACATCGGCGTTTACCAAGGGCCATTGGACGACGACATCAGCGTGCTGCTCAAGCGCCTGGGCGTACTGCACGGCTCCTCGCAAGCGATCATCGACGTACTTGGCGAAGGCCCCCGCTTAGGGGTTGGTGACCATTGGGTGGTGCAGGTGCAGACCGCCAGCACGTCGTTGCGCGACGCTATCCGCGCGCTTGAAACCTTCCGCGAACGTATTGCCCCGGTGCTGGGCTGGCGCCCCCGTGGCGCCCAAGGCTCGCCGCTGGCCACGGAGCACTGACTGCCATGCCTCGACAACTGGGTAAACCCTTCAAACTGGGCTTTCTGAGCCACGCCTTCGGCGCCGACCCGCAACAGGCTTATGATCACCTGATCGAACAATTCGAAGTCGCACAGGCGCTGGGCTTCGACGGCGGTTGGATCGCCCAGCATCATCTGGACCAGGGGTTTGGCCGGTTGCCATCGCCGCTGGTGCTGCTGGCCGCTATCGCCGAACAGGTCCCGGGCATCGAGCTGGGTACCGCGGTGGTGGTGCTACCGTTCGAAGACCCGACCCGCCTGGCCGAAGACGCCAGCGTGCTGGATAACCTCAGCGCTGGCCGGGTGCAACTGGGCATCGGCAGCGGTGGCGCGAACCTGGGCAACTTCGATGCCTTTGGCCAGGCCGCCGAGGATCGCCAGGCGCAGTTCGAGCAACGCCAGCAACAGCTTCAGCGCCTGTTGCAAGGCTACCCGCTGCCCGGCAGCGGCGGCCTCACCCTGCAGCCTCCTGCGCCAGGGCTTGCGCAACGCTTGTGGCATTCGCACGGCAGCGAAGCCGGCGCGCGCTATGCGGCCAGCCAGGGCAACGGGCTACTGCTGGGCACCGCCACCCATGACCCGCTGACGGTGCAGAAACCTTTGGCCGAGGCGTACCTGGCGGCCTGGGCCGACCCTGCCCACCCGCCGCGTATCGGCGTGGTCCGGGCCGTATTCCCGGCGCCGGACCGCGCCACCGCGCAAGCGGAGCTAGCCGTCGATATCGAAAAACATATTCCGCGCCTGCAACGTGAGGGCCTGATCGAGCAAGCGCTGGGCCTGGACGCACATCTACGGCTGATGAACGTGCACCATGGCGACACCGAACAGGTGATCGCCAGCCTGCGCCAAGACCCGGCGCTGTTTCCCTATGCCGATTATTTGATCGTGGTGGCCCAGGCGGAAAGCTCCACCCAGGCGCAGGTGCTTGAGCGCTTGCGGCTGATAGCCCAGGCCATCGCCCCGGCCTTGGGTTGGCAACCCCGCGCGGCCCGACCTACCCAGCCCCAGCCGACAGTGGGATGATGCCGCGTTCGCAAGTGTATTTTCACGGAGCCTGAGCATGGCACTGGAATTCAGCTGGCAATTGCCGCTGTGCAGCCCAAACGGGGCTACCCCGCCCGGGCAGTGGATTCAACTGGCCCAAGCTGTGGAGTACGCGGGCCTCGATGGGCTTTGGGTGCTGGCGGGCGCGCAGTGTGCCGAAAGCCTAGGGGTGGCGGCGGCGCTGTGTGCCCATACTCACCAGGTGCAATTGACCGTGAGCGTGGCGCCGCAAGTGATGCTGCCGGCGGCGCTGTTCAGTACGCTGCAAAGTCTGCAATCGATCAGCGCCCACCGTGTGCGCCTACACCTGCCCGACGCTGAGCAAGGTGAGTTGCGCAGCCTGTTCGGCGAATGGCTCAACCGCGACCAACGCAGTGAACGCACCGGCGAATACCTGGAGATCCTCGCGCAACTGCTCAACGGCAGCGACGGCGGCTTGCACTACAGCGGCCGGTATTTCCAATTGGAAAACGCAGGGTTTGCCCGGCGCGACCTGCCGGCACCGCCGATCATTCTGGATGCCAGCCAAAGCCCTTCGCTCATCGCTCGCCACGCGGACGCTTGCTTGCTGCGCTCGGCGCCAGGGCCGCAGTTGAAGGCGCAGATCAGCCGCCTGAGTGCGCTGCAGCGCCCGGCCAAACGGGCGTTACGCTTCGCCTGTGGCTTCAGCCTGATCCAGGGCGACAGCGAGGCCCAGGCGTGGGAAGCGGCCGCCCGGCAACTGAGTGAACAGACCGCTGCGCGGCTCGTCCCGGCCGATTCGCCCCCCCGCCTCGGCGGCCCTGGCAACCCGCTGCGCCATTTCGAAATCGCCCCCAACCTGGTGCAACTGGGCCCTGGGCTGCCGCTCTATTTGATCGGCACACCTCGGCAGTTGGCCACCCGCCTGCAAGAACTGCACGGGCTGGGCCTGAACCACGTGGTGATTCAGGGCCACGCAGCCGTCAGCGATGTGCTGCGTTTTGGTGAGCGGGTGCTACCGTTGCTGGCTGAGCTAGGCCTGCGTAAGGAAGCGGTACAGCATGCCCGTTGAACGTCGCCAAGCCCTCGAAATCGATTGGTTCCTCCCCACCAATGGGGATGGCCGCCACCTGACCAGCAGCGGCCTGCCGAAGGTGGCGCTGTTCCAGCAAGGCGAACGGGCGCCCACCCTGGGCTACCTGCGCCAAGTGGTCCGGGCCGCTGAGCAAGCGGGCTTCGACGGCATCATGGTGCCCACCGCCAGCGGCTTTGAAGACCCGTGGTTGATCACCGCGGTGTTGGCCCAGGAGGTGCGCCGCCTGCGCTTTCTGCTCACCCTGCGGCCCGGCGTGGAGTCGCCCGCCTATAGCGCCCACCGGGCGGCGACGTTGCAACGGCTCAGTGACAACCGCCTGGACCTGCACTTGGTGTCAGGCTCCAGCCGCTTCGAGCAACGCTCGTTGGGCGATTTTCTCGAGCATGACGAGCGCTATGCGCGCACCGCCGAATTCCTTCAGGTGTTCCAGGGCGCCTGGCATGGCCAAACTTACCCGCACCAGGGGCGCTACTACCGGCAAGAGGCCGGCGGCCCACTCGCGGCCGACGCGCGCGTGCCGGCGATTTATTTCGGCGGAGCCTCGGCCGCCGCCGAACAGGTCGGCGCCGCTTACGCGCAAACGTACCTGATGTGGTGCGAACCGCCGCCGATGATCGCTGAACGTATCCAACGGATGCGCGAGCTGGCCGCTGCCCAGGGCCGCACACTGCGTTTCGGGCTGCGCTTGCATATCTTCGCCGCTGCCACCGACGACGAGGCCTGGGCCCATGTGGAACGCTTACTGGACGAAATCCCAAAAGATGCCATCGACCGCGCCCAGCGGCAGATGGCCGCCTATGAGTCGGTGGGCCAGTCCCGCCAAACGAGTTTGGTCAAGGGCCGTGGCCGCCGCGCCCGGGAGCTTGAAGTGTCCCCCAACCTTTGGGCAGGCGTCGGCCTGGTGCGGGGCGGCGCCGGTACGGCGTTGGTGGGCAATTACGAGCACGTGGCCGAACGTATCGAGCACTACCATGCCTTGGGTGTCGACTGCTTCATTCTGTCAGGGTTTCCGCACCTGGAAGAAGCCATCCACCTGGGTGCTGAACTGCTGCCGCGGTTACGCCGGATCAGCGCTGGCCAAGGGTGAAACCCAGGCGGCTCAAGGGCAGGCCTTGTTACGGCCCTTGAGCATGCCGTGGTTGGCCAGCAGCGTGCGCATCGCGTTACGGGTAATCCCCAGCAATTGCGCGGTGCGCATCTGGTTGAAGCTGCAATAGGAAAATGCTTCGCGCACGATCAGGTCTTCGATGTCATGCAGCAATGCGTCCCCGGGTGTTTCGAACAGCCGCAATAATTGCTCGCGCAGCACGTCCTGCGGCAGGGTGGGTGCCGCCCCGACAGGGCCGGCATGCAGGGCGCTGAGCCCCGCTGAGAATTTAAGGTGTTCAACCCGCAAGGCCTTGTCACCGGCGACCAACAATGCCAGGTGCACCACGTTCTCGAGCTCGCGGATGTTGCCTGGCCAGGGGTAGTCCAGCAGCGCCTGCGCCGCAGCCTCCGACAGCATGGGCTCGGCGATCTTCAGGCGGGTGCTGTAGGTTTTCTTGAAGTGCTCGACCAGCGGCAGGATGTCCAGCGGCCGTTCGCGCAGCGGTAGCACCTTTACCGCGGCGACGTTGATGCGGTACAGCAGGTCTAGGCGGAAGTTGCCCGCCTCCACTGCCCGCTCAAGGTCGACGTTGCTGGCCGTGACCAAGCGAATATCGACCTTGATGGGTTTGCGCGAGCCTACGCGCACCACTTCCTGTTCCTGTAGCACCCGCAACAGCTTGACCTGCAGGGGCAACGGCAAGTCGCCGATCTCATCCAGGAACAGGGTGCCGCCGTCGGCTTCCTCAAACCAACCCGCGCGCCGCCCCACGGCACCGGAGAACGCCCCCGCCTCATGCCCGAAGAACTCGCTCTCGGCCAGGCTTTCGCTCACGGCCCCGCAGTTGACCGCGACGAAGGCCCCGGCCCGGCCACTGGCGCTATGGATATAACGCGCCACCAGCTCTTTGCCGGTGCCGGTTTCGCCATGGATCAGTACCGGCGCCACGCTGGGCGCGACCCGTTGCAGAAACTCCAAAAGTTGGCGCGATCGCGGGTCGGCGAATACCAACGCTTTGGCCCGGATGGATAACGGGTCTTTTTCGCCCTGAGGTAACGTTAGGATCGGGCTGGGATGCCCTTGTGGACCTCTCATGGCAGTGGGTTCTCGGCGAAGGTACTCGCCGCGTACTGTACTCAGGCTAACTTATAACTAGAAAGATCTAAAAAGCATTAGAACATAACTGCGCTACCCATGGCGCGGCGTGTGCGCGGGGTTTGATGGCACTTTGTTGATAACGCAACAGTTTGCCCTAATGGCTGCTGCTAATTCAGCGCAGCGCGTTGGTCATTATTAAAAAAACCCCGTCACACAAGAGCTTAAAAAAATAACAGGTTGGCATGGCGGTTGCTGGGGCAGCCTCAGCTTACTCTTCGAAGAGCGGCCCTTAATCGGTTCGGACGGCAAGGCACCTGGCATGCCGCCCGAAGCGCAGAACTTATAAAGGGACCCTGCCATGCCTGCACGCCATTGCAACGCCTATTATCGCTTACGCTTTGCCCACTATCCTTTCGTGCTGGCCAGCGCGCCACTGATGTCGCTGTTCGGTGCCGAGGCCTTGGCGCAAACGGCGGACCCACAAGCCACTGCCGCGCTGGCACCCGTGACGGTGACGGCGCAACGCTACGAAGAATCCGCCCAGAACGTTGGTATCGCCTTGACCGCCCTGCAAGGGCAAGACTTGAAAGACAAAGGCGTTACCCAGGTCAATGACCTACAGAATTATGTGCCCAACCTCGACATCGTTCCCCAATACGGCAGCGGCAACCCGCTGTTTCGTATCCGTGGCGTGGGCCTGAAAGACTACGGCAGCAATAATACCTCCACCGTGGGCGTTTACCTGGACCAAGTCGCCTTGCCCTACCCGATCCAAACCCAAGGACAACTGTTCGACTTGGAACGGGTGGAAGTGCTGCGCGGCCCGCAGGGGACGTTATATGGGCGCAACAGCACCGCGGGTGCTATCAACTTCATTACCAACAAGCCCACCCGCGAGTTGCACGGCGGGTTGACAGCCAACTACGGTTCGTACCACGCCAGCAGCTTGGAAGGCTTTTTGTCAGGCCCCTTGACCGAAGACTTGCGCGCGCGCTTGGCGTTTATCACCGAGCAAGGTGGCGCGTGGCAAGACAACCGTGTGACCGGCCAAAGCCTGGGCGACAAGGACAACACCTCCTTGCGTGCCCAGTTCGACTGGGATGCGACCCCAGGCATCAACTTCAACTTGACCGTGCATGGCGGCAAAGACCAGTCCGACAGCCTGGGCTCCCGCCTGTACCAAGGCTTAGTGCCCAATGCCACCTATGGTGGCGGCTATGCCACCATCGCCCCGGAGAGCAATAGCAAACAAACCGGCTGGGGCCTGACGCCGGGCTTTGCCAAGTTCACCGGCCTGTCGGCCCACGATAAACCGCACCGCGATAATGACAACACGGGGCTGGCCCTGACCAGCAAGTTCGACCTCGACGACCACCTCAGTGTGACCAGCATCACTGCGGTGGACCGCTTCCGCCGGCGTGAATACATCGATTGGGACGCCTCGGTGATTCCACAATCGGATGAATATTTCGACTCGAAGATCAACGTGTTCTCCCAGGAATTGCGCCTGGCGTCCCAGGATAACGAACGTTTCAATTGGCAAACCGGGCTGTACTTCGCCAAGGACAAGCTCGACGAGCAGTTTTACTCGGACTTCAGCGCCAACCTGGGCTACGGCACGTTCACCTCCTATGAGCAGAAGGCAGACACCTATGGTGTATTCGCCCAAGGCGATTACCGCCTTACCGACACCTTGAAGCTGATTGCCGGGGTGCGCCAGGAACGGGAACACCGCGAGCTCGAAGACTTCACTACCCAGCGTATTTTGGTCAATAGCGGCGTCTACAGCCTCGGCCCCGCGAGCTTCCCGGCGGCGGACAGTGACCTGCGCAGCGACTCGACCTCCTGGAAGCTGGGCTTGGAATATCAGTTCAGCCCGTCGACCTTGCTCTATTCGACGATCAGCCGGGGCATCAAGTCGGGAGGCTTCACCGCTTATAACTCCAGCTACGCCGAGCAAATCGCGCCGGTGAAACCGGAGAAGTTGCTGGCCTATGAAGTGGGCTTCAAGAGCGACTTGACCCGCACCTTGCGCCTCAACGGTTCGGCGTTCTACTACGACTACCGTGACCAGCAGTATCAGTCACAAGTGTGGATCAGCCAAACCGTCGGCAATGTCGGCCGGTTGGTGAATATTCCCAAATCGAAGATTTACGGCTATGAACTGGAACTGCAATGGGAACCGATCAGCGGGCTGACCTTGGGCCAATACTTCGGCACCAAAAAAGGTAAATACGTCGACTATCAAGGCCTCAACAGCACCGCAACGCGGGCCGCCCATTACGCGTACCCGGTGTACACCGACTTCTCCGGGCAAGCCCTGAGCAACTTCCCAGAAACCAGTTATGGCGGCCAGGTGCAGTACGTCTGGAACGTTCCCGGTTTTACCCTCTCGGCGCAGAGCGATTATTCCTATCATGACAGCATCCAAGGCAGTAGCGGCACCACCACCCGTGCCTATTGGCTGGCCAACGCACGCCTGGGCCTGGCGCCGGCGGGCAGCAACTGGTCCGTCGCGTTGTGGGCCCACAACCTGTTCGATAAAGACTACGACCTGTACCACGGCTCATTCCTGAGCAACGCGCAAATTGCCACGGCAGGTGAACCCCGCACGGTCGGCGTGCAAGCCAATTACGAATTCTAGGAGCCCGCGATGACCTTCGATATCGATCGGCGGCGTGCGCTGCGCCTGTTGGCCGGGGCTGCCGCAGCACCTGCTTTGTTGCGTTTCGGCCGTGCGCTGGGCGCGACCCCCACCCCCTTCGCGCTCGGCGTTGCCAGTGGCGACCCCTGGCCAGACGGGTTCGTGATCTGGACACGCTTGACCGCCTTGCCGCTGTACCCGGGTAACGAGCGTGAGCTACCGCCGAGCATCCCGGTCGACTGGGAGGTGGCGCTGGATGAAGCCTTCACCCGTGTCGCCCAGCGTGGCCGAACCCAGGCGCTGGCCATCAATGGCCATGCGGTTCATGTCGAACTGCGCGGGCTGCAACCTGGCCGTGAATACTGGTATCGCTTCATCACCCTGGGCGAGCAAGGGCCCAGCGGCCGGGCATTGACCCTGCCAGCGCTGGATAGCCACGTGCAGCGCTTGCGGCTGAGTGTGGCCTCGTGCGCGCATTACGAGCGAGGATTTTTCAGCGCTTACCGGCATATGGCCGACGAGCGGCCCGATTTGGTCTTGTTCCTGGGCGACTATATCTACGAATACACCAACGCCGCTGGCACACCGGGGCTTGCGCGAGCATACGGGGCACCGGACGCCACCGACCTGGCCGGTTACCGCTACCGCTATGCGCTGCACAAAACCGACCCCGACTTGCAACGGTTACATGCCTGCGCGCCGTGGATCGCGACCTGGGACGACCACGAAGTGCAGGACGATTATTCCGGGCGTTTTTCCAAAGACCCAAACGTCTCCCTCGCCCGTTTCCAGCAACGTCGCGCCGCGGCCTACCAGGCTTTTCTGGAAAACATGCCGTTGCGCCGCCCGCCGCTGGGCAGCAATGGCAGCCCGCAAATCTACCGCCGCTTCACCTATGGCGACTTGGCCGCGCTGCCCGTGCTCGATGGCCGCCAATACCGCTCCAAGCAACCGTGTTATCGCGCGCCGGATTTCGGTAAAGGGCATATGCAAGCCAATAGCTGTGCCGATTTGGCCGACCCCAGCCGTACCCTGCTGGGCTTCGAACAGGAAAAATGGCTCTACGACGGCCTGCGCCGCAGCACCAGCCGATGGAACCTGCTCGCCCAGGACCTGCTGGTCGCCCCGCTGCGGGCACAGAAGCCGGGCAGCGACGAAGCCCGCTATTGGACCGATACCTGGGACGGCTTCCAGGCCGCACGTGGGCGGCTGATCGAAAACCTGCGCGACAGCCAGGCCGCCAACCCGATCGTGTTGAGTGGCGATTACCATTCGTTCTGGGCCAACCACCTCTATGAACGCCCCGAAGACCCAACCTCGCGCCTGGTTGCCGCGGAGTTCGTCGGCACCTCCATCACCTCCAATGGCCCCAGTTACAGCGCCGTACAGGCGATATTGCCCGACAACCCGCAGATACGCTTCTACGACAGCCGGCCCCGGGGTTACCTGTCACTGGACCTGACCAGCGAACGGCTGGACGTGAAGATGCAGGCGATATCCGACCGCCTGGACCCGAACGCGAGCGTATCGACACTCAAACGCTTCGTGGTCGAAAGTGGTAGCCCCGTGTTGCACGAGGCGTAAGGGCATCGGCGCGGCGCCCATTCAAGGCTGCCGCCCGCGCGTATAGGTGTTTCGTTGCCGCCAACGCGCCCTTCAATAAAACACCAATGTCCGCAGTTCGATGCTGCGCCGCGGTGGCGCGCCGGGTGGGCTGTTTGGGTCATCGAAAGCGGTGTGTGCGGTCAACTGCGCCACGCCGGGCTGGCTGTCGTAGATTTTCAGCAGCAATGCCTCATCGGGGCGCAGTTGCGGGTAGTAATACCAACGGTGTGCCGGGTTGGCCTTGATCGACCAGGTTTCGCCGACTTTGTCGGGGTATACCAGGTCGCTGGCCACCAAGTCGGCGTCGGCGAGGGTACGGGCGTCGCACAGGGCCAACGGCGTGCTGTACACCGGCGCGCCGATGGGGCGCCAGACATTGATGATCGCGAAACGCCGGTGGCTGCGGTACTCGGCCTCTTGCTTGGGCAGGTGGTCGAACACCCGCCGCTGTGCCGAGCGCGGTGTTTGGTCGTTGTGCACGTAACGCACCGGCTCACGCAGGCCCCTCACTTCGCGGCCCGGTTCGTCAATTCGCACGGTGTGATCGAATACCACCACCTTTACCGCGCCCGTGGCGGCTTTGAGCAGGTTTTCGGTTTCAGTGTAATAGCGCTCGATGATCTGCGCTTCGTCCTGCAAGTCCAGCTCGGTGGGCTGCACGACCTTTTCGAAGCCCTCCACG
Source organism: Pseudomonas typographi (assembly GCF_014694385.1). Taxonomy (GTDB): domain Bacteria; phylum Pseudomonadota; class Gammaproteobacteria; order Pseudomonadales; family Pseudomonadaceae; genus Aquipseudomonas; species Aquipseudomonas typographi. The sequence continues at coordinate 117,284 of NZ_JAAOCA010000003.1, forward strand.
TCCAACCGCGGGGCATGGCTCAGCAGCCGGGCATCTTGGATCAGCACCCGCGTCGGGTCCACTTCGCGTTGGTAAGGTTCGGCACCTTCAGGGTTTGCCGTGGCGTAGGTGACCGGGCGCTTGCCGGTGTCGAGCAGGTAATTCACCACCCCTTCCACACGGGCGTTGCTACTGTTCAGGCTTCCCATCGCTGCCTCCTGGGTTCGATATGGGGCGCCAAAGCAGGCGCACAAGCCCTGATTTTGCGGCATCGACCGGGGGTGGGGATAAGAACATCGGTGTCTAACCTTAGGCGCGGCAGCGATCAAGAACCTAAAGGTATTAGCACATGCCAACTCATTATTATTCGATCTATCGCCGGCGCGTTACTGTACGCACAACTTTCCTGCATTAGGTGCCTGCCATGCAACCGACCGCCCAGCTTTTCGACTTCGTTCGTTACCGCCAACGCCGCCAGGCCCAGCGTAACGCGCAGTTGATGTGGGCGATGTACGCCGCGCAAGCCAGCCTGGCACTGTTCACCCTCGGCCAGCTCAAGGCCGACCCCAACGGCCGCCAGGCACGACCATGAATGGCCAGCCCCAAGGGTTGGGCAGTGAGGGGGTGGAAGAACGGTTCGAGGAGGAAGACCGCAGCGTCGAACAGGTCGCCTTGAATCTGCAACGCCTGAGGGCCAAGCGTTATCTGTCGCTGGATGGGTTGGCGCGGTTATCGGGGGTCAGCCGGGCGATGTTGGCGCAGATCGAATCCGGTCGCAGCGTGCCGTCCATCAAGACACTGTGCAAAGTGGCGCGCGCGTTGAAGGTGTCAGTGGCGGCGTTTCTCGATACACAGGGGTTCGAAGGCGTGCACGTGCTGCCGGCGCGGGAAGGAAAACGCCTGGTCAGCGCAGACGGCGCGCTGGTGAGCCGGGCGTTGTTTCCCGTGGAGCAGCCCAGCGTGGTCGAATTCCATGAGCTGCGCTTGGCCGCGTTGGGCGAGCATGGCTGCCCGGCGCAACGGGTAGGGGTGTACAAGAACCTGGTGGTCAGCCAAGGCGTGCTGGAGGTGAGCGTGAACGAAACCGCTTACCTGCTTTCCCCTGGCGATGCCGTGGTGTTTTACGCCGACCAGCCACACCGCTACCGTAACCCGGCCGACAGCGAAACGCTGGCCTACCTGGTGGTCACTCAGCCAGAACGCTGACTCAGCAGGTACAGCACATCATCGGCATGCCGTTGCAGCTCATCATCATCGGCATGCTGCAGTCGGTCATCATCTTGTTCATCAGCTTGCAGCAGTTTTCCATCATCGCCATGGGCATGCCGGGCATTGGCGTCATCATGCACTTCATGCAATCAGCCTCCAGGGTGCAGGTCATCATGCAGCGCATCATGGGCATGTTCATCATGGGCATGTTCATGGCCGGCATCATGCTCATCATGGCCATGCACTCCTCGCTCATGCCCATCATCATCATGCCACCGCACTGCATCGCCATCGGCATGCCGCACTTCATCATCATCGCCATCATTTCGGCGCTGTTGCAGAACATCTTCATGTCCATGCCAGCGGCCGGCTTGAGGGTGCACATCATACCGTCGGCCATCATCTGGCAATCCATGGTCGCCATCATCATCGGCATGCCCATCATAGGCATGGTGGTGTTCATCGGCATTTGCATTGCATTCATCATGATCGAAACTCCGTTATCGAATGGTCGGTACTACTGTCTGGAGGCGATTCTAGGCCTCAGCTCACCCACTACAAGGTGGCGTCACGGCGCCAGGGATGGGCACAGCAGCGTTCAATTAGAGACAATAGAAGTGCTTACAGTCGCTATTACATCTTTATAGACGCTATCACGACCAATACCAATGCCATGAAGTCGATAAACACGCTAACGATATTCGTCATAGATCTATGCTTAGAACCCTGATGAATAAACGGTATAAAAAAGCGCCCTATTTGGGCGCCTTTTCTGTGTCGGACGGGGCGATACAGCACGTGGGAACAGACAACCCCGCCGCGGGTGGGGCACCTGATTACGCGAGTATCTAAAGGGGGCCAGTTTTTCCAAGCGGCCCCTCATGCTCAAACGTTGCCGTAGGCCCTCATGCCCCGCCGCCTGGCTTCCACTCGCCGCCTTCGACGATCACCGCGTTCGGGTCGGTGTCGGGCGCCAATTGGTCGCGCACATACTGGTCGTAGAGCTTGAGCAGGTATTTTTCCTGGCCCAAGCGCGCCAGTTCCTGGTTCACCCAGTCGCGCAGGTCGCTGTTGCCCTTTTTCACCGCGGGGGCGATTGGCGCCTCATCGCCAAGGGTTTCCGGCAGCAAGCGATAGCCGGGGTTTTGCTTGGCCCAGCTGAACAGCACCAGGTTGTCTTGGGCATAGGCATCACCGCGGTGGTTGGCCAGCGCCTGCAGCGACTCGGAGTTCTTCTCGAATTTGAGCAGCGGCCAATCCGGGTGGTTTTGCGTGAGCCACAGGTCGGCGGTGGTGCCGGTGGTCACGATAATGGTCTTGCCCTTGAGGTCATCCAAATGTTGCACCGCGCTGCCCTGCGGCACCAGTGCCTGCACCGCCACGCGCAAGTTGGGGTTGGTGAAGTCCACCACCTCGCGGCGCTCCGGTGTCACGGTCATGTTGGCCAGGATCAGATCGACCTTGTCGCTTTGCAAAAACGGGATGCGGCTGGCCGGCTCCACCACCACGAACTCGATCTTGTGTTCATCACCGAGTAGGTCCTTGGCGAAGCGTTTCGCAAGGTCGGTGTCGAAGCCCACGTACTGGCCTTTTTCGTCGACGAAGCCGAACGGCGGCTTGTCGCTGAACACACCCACCACCAGTTTGTCGCGGGCCTTGATGGTGTCCAGGTAGCTTGCGGCGGAGGGTGTGGCCGCAGGCGCCGCGGCGCTTTTCGGCGCTTCGGGTTTGTCGCAGCCGGCCAGCAGGCAGGCGGCGACCAGGGGGAATAACAGGGCAGTTTTGAAACTCACGATGCTTTCCTTCTTGGCAGGTTTTCGACATAGGAGAAACGCTCCAGAAACTGCTGCGCGCGTGCGGTTTGCGGGTTGCTGAAAAAGGCCTCCGGGGGGCTTTGTTCGGCGATACGGCCGCCGTCCATGAATACGATGCGGTCGGCCACCGCGCGGGCAAAGGCCATTTCGTGGGTCACGATCAGCAAGGTCATGCCGGCCTCGGCCAGGTCCAGAATCACCTCCAGCACTTCCTTGACCATCTCCGGGTCTAGCGCCGCGGTGACTTCGTCGAACAGCATCACCTTCGGGTTCATGCACAAGGCCCGCACGATGGCGATGCGTTGTTGCTGGCCGCCGGAGAGCTCTCGTGGCCAGGCCAGGGCCTTGTCCGCCAGGCCCACCCGCTCCAGCAGCGCCAGGGCCTGGGCCTGGGCCTCCTGCGGCGCGCGCTTTTGTACCCGCAGGGGGCCGAGCAGGATGTTGTCGAGCACCCGCAAATGCCCGAACAACTGGTAGCTCTGAAACACCATGCCCACCTGCTGGCGCACGGCGCGCCAATCGCTGCGGGCATCGAGGCGTTCGCCGTTGAAGCGCAGTTCGCCCGCACTGCCCTGCTCCAGCCCATTGAGGCAGCGCAGCAACGTGCTTTTGCCGCAACCGCTGGGGCCCAGGATCACCACCACCTCACCCTGGCGTACCGCCAGGTCGATGCCGTTCAGCACCGGGTGGGCGCCGAAATGTTTACTGAACCCGCGTAACTCGATCACATCGCTCATCAATGGCTCCAGCGCTGTTCCAGGCGCCGCGACAGCACCGACAGCGGGTAACAGGCGAGGAAAAAAAACACGAACAAAAAGCTGTAAAGGGTCACCGAGGCGTAAGTGCGCTCGATGATCTGTTGGGCGATCTTGGTCACGTCGACCACGCCGATCAGCACGGCCAGTGAGCTGGTCTTGATGATCCGCGTGTACACATTGATCACCCCAGGGGTCATGCGCTTGCGCGCCAGCGGCAGCAGCACCCAGGCATACGCCTGCAAGCGGCCCAGGCCAATGGCCAGTGCGGCGTCGCGTTGCCCGGCCGGCAGCGAGCGCAGCGCGCCACGTACCACCTCACCCACCTCGCTGGCACCCCACAAGCCCAGCACGCACACCACGCAAGCAAACGCCGGCACACTCAGGCCGAGGAACATCGGCAGGCCGAAGAAAAACAGGTACAGCCACACCAGTACCGGGATCGCCCGCCAGGCTGCCAGGTAAACCCGCAGGCTGCGATCTAGCCAGGCAATGCCCAGGGTGCGGCCGATGCCGTAAGCCAACCCCAACACCGTGGCCAAGGCGATGCCGCAGGCTGAGATCGCCAGGGTACGGCCCGCCCCGGTAGCCAGTTGCGGCGCGGTTTGCCACAGCAGCTCAAAACCCGAGGTGGCCACGTTGCAACCTCCTTTCCAGCAGCCCCAACACCAACGACAACGGCAGGAACAGCACCAGGCACAGCCCAGTGAGTACCGCGAGCATCTCGTAGGTTTTGTAGTACAGGGCGATATAGTTCTTGGTGGTGTACAACAACTCCGGCACCGCCACCGCGGAAACCACAGTGGTTTCCTTGAGCAGGAAGATCACATTGGCAAACACCGCGGGCAGGCTCAATAGCCCGGCCTGCGGCAATATCACATAGCGCAGCAACTGCCCGCCCGAGAGGCCAATGGCGCGGCCAGCTTCGAGTTGCTGCACCGGCACCGCCTCGATGCCCGCGCGCAGCACTTCGGTAAGGTAGGCCCCGCCGAGGAAGGTCATCGCCACGATGGCCGAGGTGAAGCCGCTGACCTGCACGCCCACACTGGGCAACGCAAAATAAATAAAGAACAACTGGATCAACAACGGCGTATTGCGCGCCAATTCCACATAGGCGCGCACCAGCATGTCGAGCGCGCGCCGCTTGAAGCTCAGCAGCACATTCGCCATTAACGCCACCAGCAAGGACAGCCCAATGGCCAGCAGGCCGACCTTGAAGGTCGTCAGTACGGCGCGGCCAAAGGCAGGTAAGGTAGACAGCATGAACGCCAGGTCGAAGGTCACGGGTGTGAACTCCCTGGGCAAAAACAGGATAGAAGCATAAGGCAGTCTGCAAAGGGGTGTTCAAGTGGATGCGGGTGTATCCCACGAGTTTTTTATAGCTTATTGAAACTGTTTGTAAACTATTAATACCCTTTAATTATAAGTATAGACTTGCCGCAATACAGCGCCCGCACGGGTTGGGCCTGTCCCGGCAACGGGCAACTCATCCTGCTGTTTAAAAGTTGCCTTCACGCTAGAACGCGTGGTGCGGTCATGAATTCGAAGTGCTGGCATTGCGGGTCGAGGCTGCGGCGCTTCAGCCTATACCTATCGTTTATAACTGCCACCTCACACGTCTACCAGTAGACGGTATGGGCAAGTGTGGCAGACTCGGCAAGCACCTCATTTACGTTCATAGATGATGGCTCAGCCATGCCAAGGTGCCTTCTAGAAGAAACCCATAGAGGTCTATACGATGAGCACTATCGGCGGCGCAGTAGAAAAAAAGCTCGACGAAGCGACTGTTGAATCCTTACGCAAATCGGTAACAGCGGTGAAGCGTGATATCACTAAAGAAACCGCTGCGGCATTGGTTGATTTCGAAATTCTCAAAGCCGCTTCTCAAGTGGTTTCAGGTGAGAAACAGATCATTTTGCTTTCCAGTCAGGGCAAACAATACCGGGTCGAAATACTGGTTGTACCGTGGGAAGGGCCCTCATTTAAATTACTTTCCGCGAAGGAAAGCGATTCGTTATAAAACGGTAATCGAAACCCTGGCGGTCGCCGTGAGGAACACGGGCGTCAGATCATAGAGGCGGTGGCTGGAACGCCATAACCCCCCCCTTATAGCTGACCGAAGCCGCCGCCCCACCACAGGGCGGCAGGCCCACTCACCACCCCGGCTGGTACAGCTTCCCATACGCCGTATCCAGCGCCTGGCGCACCACCGGCGAGTGCTGGTACACGTCGATGAACTGCTTCAAACGCGGGTCGTCGCGGTTGTCTGGCCGAGCGACGAACTGGATCACGTATTCCGGGTGGTCTACGCCGTCGAACAGCAGCGCCGCGTTCGGGTCGATGGTCTTGGCCAGGCGAATATAGTGCGGGTAGCCTTGGGCCAAGTCGACGTCGTCCAGCACCCGCGCCAACTGCACCGCTTCCAGTTCGGTGATCTGGATATCCTTGGGGTTGGCGCTGATGTCGGCCAGGGTGGCGTGGTAGCCCACCCCGGGTTTGAGGCTGATCAGCCCGGCTTTTTCCAGCAACAACAGGCCGCGGCCGCCGTTGATGGCATCGTTGGCGATCGCCACTTTCGCGCCTTGGGGCAGGTCTTCCACGCGCTGGTACTTCTTCGAGTACAGGCCGATATTATTGATGATCCCCGGCGCCACCGCCACCAGGTTCAGGCCGGCGGTTTTATTGGCGTTTTCCAGGAACGGGATGTGCTGGAAGTAATTGGCGTCCAGGTCTTTGTTGGCCAGTGCCGTGTTGGGCGTTACCCAGTCGTTGAACTCGACCAGCTCCACCTCCAGGCCTTGTTTTTTCGCTTCGGCCACAGCAGCTTCCAGCGGCGGCGCGAAGGCTGCGGTGGTGCCTATTTTCAGCGGTGCCGCGCACGCCAGCGAGGCGCTGCCCAACAGGGCGGCGAATACGGGAAACAGCAAACGACGGAAACGAAGGCGCATGGCGAGTCCTTGAAAAATACGCCACCGCGCACACCGCGGCAGCCCTGAGTACTGCGCGGCACCGTAGTACGGAATAAGAAAACCGAGAAATAGCGTTTTTGAATATATATAGACCGCAGCTTATGCCGCCCAGGCGCCCTCCGATAACCATTCATTCTTTTTCATTGCCACCGGCCTCAGGCACAGTGCCGCCCGCCTTCGCGTTCGAGCCCCCTGCCCTATGCACCTGGACCTGCGCCAACTTCGCCATTTCATCGCCTTGGTAGAGCACCGCAACTTCGGCTTGGCCGCACAGGCGGTCAACCTCTCGCAATCGGCATTCAGCCGAAGCATCCAGGCGCTGGAGCACAGTTTCGGCACGCGCCTGGTCGACCGAACCCGTAACCTGGCACCGACCAAAAAGGGCCTGATCGTGCTGGAGCATGCGCGATTATTGATCGGTAATGCCTATGACCTGGTCCAGTCGGTGCGCCAGTTCAACGAGCAGGAGGCCGGCGAGTTGTCATTCGCCTGCGGGCCGGCACCAGCGGCGTGGCTGATGCCGCAAGCGTTGGGCCTGTTCACCCGGCGCCTGCCCAAAGTGCGCGTGCGCTTTCATGTCGACAACTGGCAGGCATTGGCGCAGCGGCTGCAGGCCGAGGAATGCGAATTCTTCGTGGCCGACGCGCGCAATTTTGAGCACGACCCAGACTACCGCGTGCAGTTGCTCAGCCCGCACCGGTGGGGCTTCTGTTGCCGCAGCGAGCATCCCCTGGCGGCCCTGGAGCAGGTCAGCGTCGAGCAGTTGTTCAGCTACCCATTGGCCGGCAGCGTGCGTGCGCCGAACCTGCGCAAAGCGTTGGTAGAACTGAGCGGGCGGCCCGACTTCCAAACCCGCATCGAATGCGACAATGGCTACAGCCTGGTGAGCGTGATCCAACACTCCGACGCCATCGGCACCACCAATGTGAGCCGCAACAACCCCTACCTGCGCCAAGGTTTGAAGATTCTCAATGTGTGCGGCCTGGATGCCCATGCGCCGGAATTCTTTACCCATTACGGTGTGGTCAGCCGCGCCGGCTACAAACGCTCGTTCCTGGCCCAGGCGTTGATCGACGCCTTCCTCGAAGCCGACAGTGCGATGCAGGCGTTGGAGGCCAACCCGCCGCAAGGCAAGGGCACCGAGCCCCCGTTTACAATGCTTGCACGCTGAAACGGCTGATCGCCTGGCGCGACCAGACGGAGCGCCAACCGAAATAGCCCGGGCGCGGCAGGCCAGCCAATGGCTGCTCGAACACGCGCACCCCATCTACCCAATAGGCAGTGTGCGTCGCGCTGACCTCGATGGCGATGCGGTAGATTCGCCCGGGTTCGAGCAGGTGGGCCGGCCCCAGCGTTTCGCCCAGCATCTGCCGCGCCCCGCTGCCATCGTAGTAGCGAAAACGCGTGGTGCTGTTGCCATTGCCGCCCATGCCCACGTACCAGCACACCATAGAGTCATAGGATGCCAAGGCGCCGTCCCGTGGCAGCAAAGCGGCCAGGCCCGGCTCATGGGCGCCCCAGAACACGTTCATGTCTGAAGGCCGATCATTGGGCTGGCCGGCGACCAATACCTGGCGCAGGAACTCGATGCGGTAGGCGCCGCCCAGCGGCTGGTTCAGCCATACCGTCATGCCGGCGGCGGTGTCCATGATCAGCCGCCCCTGTTCAGTGGCCACCCGTGACTGTGCCGGGCGCTCGGTTTCGACGCGCCAGCGCGCGGGGGCCAGGCCGTGGAAATCATCCTGTATCGGCGCGGGCAGTGCGAAAGTTGCAGGGCAAGGCATACATGCGCTCTCTTGGATAGCTCTGGGGGCGGCGCTTAGCGCAGGGCATGGTCCAGCGCGAGCAAGGCCATGGCGGCCAGCCCCCACTGGGCCACGGCATTGGTCGACAGGTTGGCCTCGGCGCGGGTGTCGGAATGGGCATCTATCACCGACACCGGGTCAGGCTCGTTCAACCCGTACAGGTACGCTGGCGGCTGCACCCGGTGCAACCGCCGGTTGGGCGCGGGGATGCCGCCGGAACCTGCGAAAAACACGGTCCAGGCGCGGGCCTGCAACGCCGGGTCTTTGAGGCGGTAGCCGGCATAAGCGGTCAGGCGCGCATGGCCTTGGGCCAGGTTTAGACGGGCCAATGGCGCGCCAAGCGCCTTTTGCTGCTCGGCTGGCGCCGCGTTGTAGAGCCGACAATAGTCGAGCCAGGCCTGTTCGAAGCGGGCTGAGGGCAGCAGTTGTATCAGTTCGCCGCAAATCTCCGCCAGGCCGAACACCGCAGACAGGTGCGACACCTGCAGCGTGCCGCGCGCGTCGATGTCGAAACGGCCCGTGGCCAGCTCCATGTTGCCCACCCCGGTGAAGAACCCATGGGGCTGGGCGGCGATGCTTTCCATGCTGGCGCGCAACCGCTGTGCCACGGCCGGGTCGCCGCTGCGCTCCCAGTCGGTCAGCCAAGCCGCGGCGATGGCCCCCCAATCGGTGCCAAAGCTGATACTGGCATAGCCCGCGCGCGGGTCACCCTGCTGGCCCACCTTACGCCCCGGCACCACTTCACGCAGGGTGCGCAATGCTTCCACCTGTTCGCTGAGCAAATCGCCGGTACGTTCGTCGGCGGTGAGGTAATACAGAAACCGCCGGTTGGCGGCGGTGGAGATGCGCAATTGCTTGGCGCTGTCGCCCCAGTGCTGCACGTTGTGCCGCGAACCCAGTGGTGCGAAGCGGCCCAGGTGATGCACATCGACCTCGCCGGTGTGGCGCGCCATGGCCTCGGCCATGCGGAATACGTCTTGGCGCCCAGTGCGCAAAAAGTAATACCACAGCCACAAATCGGTGCTCAGTTCGGAGTTGTCCCAGGCATAGCCGCCCACGTCATAACGCCACACATGGCGCTGCGCGTCGTAGGTGTGCATCACGTCGCCATAGTCCCAGAAGCCATACCACTTACGCTGCTCGACCTCATCGCGGTAGAAATCGAAATACCACGCCAACTGCGCTTCGATGGCTTGCTGGCGCTCGGTTTGCTGCCCCGCCGGGGCCCACGCCGGGCCAAACACTTCGGTGCTGTGCAGGTAGGCCGGTGGCGCCACCAGCAGCGGTGGATGCTGGATACGTTCGGCGATGCGCTGCAATTGCCGGTGGCTGGGCGTCGCGGCCACCAGCTGCAACACCAGTTCACTGGTGCGTGCCACCCCGTAGGGCGTGCCGAAGCCCGGTTCGTAGTCTTCGTAGGTGATCTCCAGCGCCTCGCGCTGGCGGGTGAAGGTGTCTTCGCCGAGGCCGTCGTGGTATTGGCGCAGGTCCATCGGCGCGGCCTGTGGTGCCCACAGCCATACGGTCACCTGGGCTTGGTCGAGGTGTGCGTCAACGATGTCCAACTGCGCCGGGTAGCTTTGCCAGAAGTTGCGCAGGCCGAACACCACGCCACCCTCGGGCGAGCCCACATAACCCACCCCGGCGGCACGCTCGCCGGTGGCGCTGTGCAGCCAGCTGCAGCCGGCCGCGGTGCGTTTGCTGATCTGAAAGCCATCCGGGTGTGCCTGCAGCAGCCGGTAACTGCCAAAGGCCGGAATGTACTGCAGGCGGCTGGCCACGGCCTCGCCGAAGCCGGCCAAGGGCCCTGTGCTGCGGCCCTCGACCTGGGCACGCAACACCGCCTCGCCCGGGCTGCGGCGCAGCCCGGTGAGGCCGCGCACCGCTTCAGCGAACACGCCACCGTTGGCCCCGACGAAGCGCACATGGCGGTCATGCAAGGGTGCCTGCAACGGGGTGTCGAAACGCACGCCCACGCCACTGATGAAGTCCTGCTGCGCATCGGCGTCGAACGTCAGGGTATGGACCAGGCGCAGGGTATCGCTGCCGGCATAGGCGTACAGCCGCACCACGAACGGCAGCAGTTGCCCGTGCCCCTCCACTGCGTCATGGGCGCCATACAATGCCACCACCGCGCGCACCGGCCCGTGTTGCTCCACCACCACCCGCGACACGTGGCTTCGGTAGCGCCGCGCAGGGCTGGCCGGTTGATCTGGGTCGCCCTTGACCTCAAGCACCAAGTGCCCCGCCAGTAATGCCGCCCGGCCTTGGCGTTCGACCCGCTCCAACAGCCTCTCCCCGCTCAGGGGAATTACGCAGCGCAACACACCGGTGTCGATCACCACCTGGCCACCCTCCTCCCATGCCAGCGTGGGCGCAGCGGTAGGTGGCGTGGCCAGCGGTGTTACCCGGTAATGGTGCGGTACCGACGGTTGCGGGCCCAGCGCATGGCCGGTCCATTTCAGGCTACCGTCTGGCCAGTAGGCGAGCGGCCAGCTTTGCAGCACGGGCGCGCTGCCGTCGCCGCCATGAAGGCCGAAGCTGCTGCCCGCCGCGACGTGGCCACGAGGCCAGGGCGTGCCCCAGGTTACCCCTTCGAAGGATGCCGGCGGCTGCGTGCCGAGCCAGCCCAACGGCGCTTCGGCCGGGGCACTGGCGCGGGCAGCAGCATTCGCCGGGCCAGCCCACGCCGCGCCGCTGGCGAGCACCGCGCTGGCACCGAGGAAACCGCGCCGGTGCAATACAAATCGGTTCATAGCAAGGTACTCAGAAGTCGTAGCCAACGGTCATGCCCAAGGTGCGCGGCTCGCCGAGCACACCGAAGGCTGAGCCGTAATCGCCGGTATTAAGGGTGCGGTAGTAACGCTTGTTGGTGGCATTGTTCAGCCACAGCGACGCGTTCCAGCGGCCGTCACCGTAGTGGCCACCGAGGCCGGTGGCCAGGTTCAGCAGCCCGTAACCGGGGATGCGGCTGAACTGCGAGTTGTCCACGGTGCCGTAGGCCCAGGTACGGTAGGCGTAGCGCGCCGACACGAACGCGTCGAGCGCGGCGAAGGTCTGCCACTCGTAGCGCCCACTGAGGTTATAGGTCAGCTTGGGCGAGCGGAACACCCGGTCGCCACTCATGTCGCAAGTGGCCGGCGCATTGGCGGCCAAAGAGACTTCGGCCGGGCATTTGGCGTTTTCGAAATCCAGGTATTTGTTGTCCAGCAGCGTGCCGTTGAAGTTCAGCGTCAGGCCCTGCAGCGGCTTGAGCGTAACGTTGGTTTCAAGCCCCCGCGAGCGCATGGTGCCGGCGTTGATCAGGTAGCTGCTCTGGCTTTCGAGGTCGTAGGCGGTGGTTTGGAACTGGCGCACCTCAGACCAAAACAGCGCGGCGTCGACGCCCAAGCGATCGTCGAGCCATTGGCTTTTTACACCCAGTTCGCCTCCGCGGGTGCTTTCCGGGTCCACCAGCAAGCTGTCGTAACCTGCCTTGGCCGCCGCCCCGGAGGACACGTTCATGCCGCCGGACTTCTCGCCATAGGCCAAGGTCAGGTACCCCTGCACATTGGGCAAGAAAAAGTAACTGACATTAAGCATCGCCGCCGGCAGTTGCTCGTACTGGTTCAAGTCGCCGGAGTCGAAATCGTTCTTGTTGACCCGGCGAAACCGCCCGGATTTTTTCTCGTAGCTGTCACGTACCCCGGCGGTAACGTCCCATACATCGCTCAGGTGCCAGGTGCCCTGGGCATAGAGCGAGAAAATCGAATCGTCGATTTTGCCCCAGCGCTGCACGTACTTGCCGGTGTTGCTGGTCGAGCCGTAGTACTGGGTGGTCTGGTTGCCTGCCGCGTAGTGGTCGTGGGCAAAGGTGTCGAGGTTCTCGCCCCAGTAGGTGGCGCCCAGGGCGTAGTCGAATAACGCTCCCTTGGGCGAATCCAGGCGAATATCCTGCGACCACACGCGATCGCGCACGTCTGCGCCGCTGCCGGCGTACAACGGTATGTCGAGGCTGTCGGTGGCGTTAGGCTGAAAGCCGAAGTAACGGTAAGCGCTCACCGAACGCAGGTTGAAGCCATTGGCCAAGGCCCAATTGGCCTCGGCCGAGAGCCCGCCCTGGCGCACATAGGCTTTGTTCTCATCGTCGGTGTTGACCTTGTAACCGCCCCCAACCACGTGGGCGCCTACCAGTTGGGTTCGGTCCAGGTATGGCCGCGTAACGCCCACCGCGTTGGCCTCATCGAGCACCGCGACCGGGTAGCTGGTGGCGCGGTTGAGGTCGGCAATCAAGCGCAGGTTAAAGTCACTGCTGGGCACCCACAACAGTTGCCCGCGCAGGCCATCCTGGTTACTGCCGCCCAGTTCATGCCCGGTGTATTCATTGTGCACATAGCCGCCTTTCTCGGTGTGCGACAGGTTGATACGCCCGGCGAGCGTCTGGCTCAACGGCCCAGAGAACATCCCCTGGGTTTGCGTGTAGCCACGTTGGCCGATGGACTGGCGGATCGAGCCTTGTGGCGTGAAGGTGGGCTTGCGGCTTTGGATGGCAATCGCCCCGCCGGTGGTGTTGAACCCATACAGGGTGCCCTGGGGGCCACTTAGTACGTCGGCGCGTTCGATGTCGAGTAAATCGTTGGAGAGCATGCCCGGGCGGCTTAGGTAAACGTTATCCAGGAATAGCCCGACGCTACTGGGCATGCCGATATTGATCTCGCTACCGCCACCGTCGCCCACACCCCGCAAGGTGAGGCGTGTGTCGTAAGGGTCGACTACCGCAACGTCCAGGCCCGACGCGAGCTGCTGCAAGTCCTCGAGGCGGTAGATGCCCTGCTGTTCGAGCACCTGGCCACTCAGTTCGCGGGTGGAGGCCGGCGGTTGCTGCGGGTCGGCTTGGCGCTGGCCTTCAACCCGTACGGTGGCCAATGGCACGGCGCCGGCCGGCTGGCTTGCCGCGCGGGTATCGGTGGTGGCCACGGCGGGCGGTTGTGCTGCTTGGGCCGAGGTTAAGCCAAGGCCGAAGCAGAGGGAACAAACCAGGCGGTTGAAACGGAACATGGGCGCAATCCTTGGGGCGATCATTGAGCAGCGGCGCCGTTTAATCACACCTGCCCCCTGAGCGCTAAATATCGGAATGCCCGTTTACTATTCCTATAACGCATAAGCCAGAAGTTTTAAGGGCCTTAGCGGTTATGTACAGACCGCAAAAATGTTTTGAGGCAAACGCATTGGCCATTTGGATAAAACCCCGGTTAACTAAGCGCCCTGTGCGGTGTATAGGCCTTGTCGCCGTGAGTGCCGTGGCTCTGCCCACCCTCGCCAGCGCCGTTGGTCCGGCCAGGCCTTGCAGAAATATGTTTCAGCTTTGACACACCTTGGCGACGCAACTATACCCAACTCACCCTCACCACACGGCGCACGCCAGGGGCGGACCATGGGGCGGTTGAACCTTAAAGGGCAAGGTCGTCGGGGTGCCTCTTGCGAATCGCTACAACGGTGCGCCGTACCCACGGCCTTGGCGCTGGCGGTGGCCCTCGCGGCGGCTGCACCGGTGGCTCGGGCCGCCTGCGAGGCATCCGGGAACGCCACGCTGCGCACCCCTATAACCGGGCCCTGCAACCTGGTGGCACCCGGTACGCTGAGCATCACCCAGGCGGGGGCCGTCAGCAGTCATGGCGCCCCGGGTGTGGCCGTTTCCGGCATCAACGGGGCGGTATCGATCCTCAACGCCGGCACGCTGTCCGGCGCACCTGGCGTCGCCATCAGCGACAGCCAACTGCGCGGCGGCGTGGTGAACTACAGCGCCGGGGTTATCACTGGCAATGCCCCGTCCGGCAGCGGCGTGACGGTGGTCGATAGCCGGTTGGCCGAGGGGCTGGTGAACAACGGCAGTATCCAGAGTGGCACCTCATCGGGTCGCGGCGTGAGCATCGAATCCAGTATCGTCGGGCCCTTGCGTAACCGGGGCGAGATCAAGGCCGCCGATTACGGGCTGCTGGTGCTGGAAAGCACCGTGAATGGCAACGTGGTGAATACCGGCAGCATCCAGGCCACCAATGGCTTGGCGGTCACCGCCACCAAGGTCGAAGGCGACGTGGCCAGCGCCGGCCGCCTGCGCGGTACCGCCCGTGGCCTGGCAGTCACCAGCAGTAAGGTCGCCGGAACTATCAGCACCTCGGGTACCGTTCATGGCGGTACGGCCGCGGTGCGCGTGGCCTATAGCAATGTCGGCGGCAGCCTGGCCACACACGGCACGATCACCTCGGGCTACTTAGGCGTGGAACTCACCAACAGCACCGTGGCCGGGGGCGTAAGCAACAGCGCTTCGATCACCGCCCCGGTGGGCATGCTGGTCAATGGCCGTGTGGCAGGTGATGTGGCCAATGCCGGGCGCATCAGCGCCAGCAGCAGCGGCCTGGGCACCTACTACGCCACGGTGCGCGGCGCGCTGGTGAACACCGGCATCATCAGCCTGCAAGGTGGCGTGGTGCAAACGGTTGGCGGCCAGGCAGCCCTCGGCGTGCACGACGGCTCTTCAGTGGCCGGGCTGTTCAACAGCGGCACCTTGCTCAGCGAGGGCCGGGCGGCGATCCAGGTCAACGCCGCGACCATTACCCGCCGCGGGGTGCGCAACCTCGGTGGCACGGTCAACGGCCATGTGGGCATCGACGTCGCCACCGCCACAGTGGCCGGTGGCATCATCAATACCGGTGCCATCGATGCCCTGGACAACAGCGAAGACAGCGTGGGCATTCGCCTGGCCAGCAGCCAAGTGGCCGGCGGGTTGGCCAACACTGGTAGCGTGGGCGGTGATTACGCCGCGCTGTCGTTAACCGACAGCACCCTGAGCGGTGACCTGCGCAACAGCGGCACGCTCACCGGCTTGGGCGCCGGTATTGCCTTGCAAGGCACCAGTGTACTGGCCGGCAACCTGCTCAACAGTGGCAGCATCCATGCCGACGGTTCTGGCATTCGCGCCATTGGCGCCACTATCAGCGGCAACCTCAACAACAGTGGCGAGGTCTACGGCAGCGACGTGGGCATCGATCTTAACCAAACGACCCTGGGGGGTGCCCTGCTCAACAGCGGCACCATCAGCAGCCACACCCAGGCGCTGCGCGTACAGGGCAGCGCCCTCAATGGCGGCATCAGCAACACCGGCAGCCTCGACGCGCCCGGTGGGGTGATGGTGGGCGGCAGCACGCTAAGCACTTTTTACAACGGTGGACGCATCCAGGGCGGCAGCGATGGCGTGGCCAGCTTCATCGACACCCAGGTCACCGGCAATGTCATCAACGCCGGCACCCTGCAAGGCGACAGCGATACCCCCTCGGCCTTGTTGCTCCAGGGCAGCCAAGTCGATGGCAAGGTGCTCAACAGCGGCAGCGTACACGGGGTGAACGGCATCAGCGTGATCGGCTCGACCCTCGCTGGCGGGCTGGACATCAGCGGCGCCGTGCTCGGCGATGTGGCCGGCGGTTATGCGGTGTATGTCGATGACACCTCCGAGGTGCCGGTGCTGCGCCTGCTCGGCCAAGACAGCGCCCTTATCCAGGGCAGCGTGCGCGCGCCGGCGACCGACGTGGAGGTGCCCCAGGGCAACACCTTTACCCTGCAAGACGGCAACCGCTTCGAGGTGGCCAGCTTCAGTAACCAAGGCACCCTCGCCGTGGCTGCGCAAAGCGCCGATACCGAGACCCCGCACGACGCCGTGGCAACAGTGCAAGGGGACTACACCCAGGGCGCCGCAGCCACCCTAAGCACGCGCGTGGTCGATGGCCAGCATTACGGCCGCTTGGTAGTGACCGGCACGGCCACGCTGCCCTCGAACGCGCACCTTGACGTAGATGTACGCAACGCAGGGCAACTGTTCAACGTGAGCCAACTCAGCGATGTGATCAGTGCCGGTACGCTGGTGTCGGACGGCACCTACAACGTGACCAGCAACTCGCAATTGTTCACGTTCAGCGGCATCAAGGACGGCAACACGGTCGACCTGGCGCTCGCCGCCAAGGCAGCCGACGGCGTGAGCGCCGCGGTGGCCGGCAATGCCAGCGCCCAGGGTGCCGCGCGGGTGCTCGACGCACAGCTTGCCAGTGGCCAGCAGAGCGCGTTGGCCCCGTATTTCGCCAGTGCCACCAGCAATGCCGAAGTGGCCAATGCCGTGCAGCAGAGCCTACCGCTGACCAGCACCCTACCCGCCAGCCAGTTCTTGCAGGCGCAGCTCACCGACAGCCTGCGCGATCACCTCCAGGCCGTCGGCTACACGGCCGCCGGGGCGTTCACGCCGGCAGCCAACGGGCTTTGGCTTACGCCCTTCGGCGCGCAACTGGCGCCGAGCCAACGCAGCGCGACCCCAGCCAACGTGGCGGGCACGCTGCTGGGCGCCGACGCGCTGTTATCGCCCGGCACCCGCGTGGGCGTGGCCTTTGCCTACGGCACCGGCGGGGCTGGCGCGCGCTTGGGCGGCGGCGGGCAACAGGCGCAAATGGAGCTGTACCAGTTCACCGTGTACGCCAGCCATCGCCTGGATGCCACCACCGAGTTCAGCGC
This sequence comes from Pseudomonas typographi, assembly GCF_014694385.1. GTDB lineage: Bacteria > Pseudomonadota > Gammaproteobacteria > Pseudomonadales > Pseudomonadaceae > Aquipseudomonas > Aquipseudomonas typographi. The sequence goes on from NZ_JAAOCA010000003.1 coordinate 134,347, forward strand.
CCATGCCGGTATGGGCCGCGACGCCAATGAAGGCCGCCGTACGCTGAACGTCGGGGGCGCCCTGGGCGAGGCGCAAAGCCGCTTCAGCAGCCAGGTATTGAACACCGGGGTGGCGCTGTCACAGCACTTCAGCGTCGGCGACAGCACCCGGGTGGTCCCCAGCCTCACCGGCGACTACCTGCGAATCCACGAGCCGGGCTATCACGAAGGCGGCCCGGCGGCGCTAAACCCCTTGCTGCTACAAGTGCAGGCGCGCAACAACGACCAACTGCTGCTGGGCTTCGACACACGCCTGAACCACGACCTGGCACCGGCCACCCAGATAAAAGCACGCCTGGGCGTGGCGTATGACGTGCTGCACCAGCCGAATGAAGTGACCGCCAGTTACGCCGCGGCGCCAAGCCAGCGCTTCACCACGCCGGGTGATGAGCTCGGCGCTTGGGTACTCTCTGCGGGCCTCGAATTCACCACCCGCCGCCGCGGCGGCACCGCGCTGTCGGTGTCGTGGAACGCCCAAACCCGCGGTGGCTATGACCAGCAAGTGGCGCTGCTGCAGCTGAGCCGGCCGTTTTAAGCAGGGGGCGCTGGCCACAGCGGGCACCGGTTCAGCAGGTGGTCGCCCAGCGCGCGCAAGCCCTGGCCCTGTGCCGGGGCGCTCAGCGTAGGCGCCGGGGCGCTGCCGCCAACCTCGTGCAGCCATTGCCCGGCCCGTGTCGCGGCCAGGGCGCACTGCGCCAAGGCCTGAGCAGCGAGCAGCGCCGCCTGCTGTTCACTGCTGCCGGCCAGGGCCAACAGCGCTTCGGCGGCCTGCAGTTCTACGCCGACTTCGCCCACCCGGCGCAGCAGGTAGGGATCACGCCGCTCGCCGGCGGCGCCGCTACGCACCTGGGCCAGCGCCTGCTGCCAGGCGCCGCGGGCAACGGCCAGGCTGGCGGCCGCCTGGGCCAGTGTAGCCTGTGGGGTGCCCATCTCAGGGCTCCAACCAGGCATCGGCCAGGGACGAGTAAAACAGCAACGGCCCTTTGCGCAGCCCTTGCAGCTTGCTGGAGTAGAAACCAAAGAATTTCAACTCCAACAGGTTCACCGACGGCACGTCGGTTTGCACCAGTTCCTGCATCTGGTCGATCAGCAGCTTGCGCTTGGCGACATCGCCCTCCTCCTGGATGCCCTCGATGATGCGGTCCATCTCTGGGTTCGAGTACCCCGAGTTATTGCTCGACGGCGTGCCGGGCTTGATGTTCTTGCTCCAAAAGCGCCGGGTCACGCCGATTTGCGGGTCGGGGTAGGCCGAATACCATTGCGAAACCGTGTCGAAGTCGTAGTCGGTGAACAGCCGGCGGATCATCGCCGCCAGCTCTAGGTTGATCAGTTCCATTTCCACGCCGATGTTCTTCAACTGCTGGCGCATGTACTCGGCCGCCCGCAGGTACACCTGCCCATACGACACCTCGGTCACGTGGTTGATGCGCAGGCGCACACCATCGGCGCCGCGCGGGTAGCCGGCCTCGTCGAGCAGCTGTTCGGCTTTTTTCGGGTCGAAGTCATACTGCGGCAAGCCCGGCTTGAAGAACTGCTGTTGAAAGCTTGGCACGCAGCTTTGGGCGACGTCGGCCAGCCCATACCAAACGATATCGGCCAAGCCTTGGCGGTCGATGGCGTGGGCGAAGGCCTTGCGTACGCGCAGGTCTTGAAAGGTTTTGCGGCGCAAGTTGAAATCGAAAAAGAACATCGGCGCCGGCACCTGCCACCCGGTGGTGTCCAGTTGCAGCGCAGGGTTCTGCTGCAGCCGCGCCACCTCGCTTTCCGGCACCGGGTTGTTGGCGGCGAACTGGATTTCGCCACTTTCCAGGGCCACGGCGCGGGCGCCGGCGTCGGGAATCATCTTAAAGATGATCCGGTCCAGATAGGGTTTGCCGGCGTCCCAGTAGTCAGGGTTGCGCTCCAGCGTGACGTGGCTACCCCGCACCCACTCCTTGAACTTGAACGCCCCTGTCCCGACCGGCTTGCTGTTCCAGGGGTTGGTCAGCGGGTTGGTACCCTCGTACAGATGCTTGGGCACGATTTGGGTTTCAGTGCCGAACAGCGTGGCCCACAGCACTGGCGCGGGGCCGCTGAGGATGAACACCACGGTGTGCTCGTCGGGGATTTGCACATCGGTGACCTTGGCCAGGTTCGAGGCGCCGCGCGGGTGGGTTTTCTTCACCACGTTGAGAATCGAATACTGCACATCGGCCGAGGTAAACGGTGTGCCATCGTGCCACTTCACCCCTTTGCGCAAGTGGAAGGTAATACGCTTGCCGTCTGCGGCCTCCTCCCAGGATTCAGCCAACTGCGGTTGTGGGCGGAACTGCGCGTCGTAGGTGACTAGGCCATCGAAAATGCTCGAGGAAATCACCACCGCCGGGCTTGAGATGTTGATCCCGGCCACCAGGCCGGCCGGCTCGGGGGTCACGTTGGCAAACAACGTGCCCCCCTTGACGATGGCCTGGCCACTGGCTTGGCCGGCCACTTCGTCGGCCAGCGCCGAGGGCAAAAAACCCGCCAGGGTCGCGGCACCAGCGCCCACGCCAAGCAAGCGCAGGAACTGGCGGCGTTCAAGGTTGTATGTATCGGCACTCATCGAAGGGTATCCAGGCAATCAATAGGAAAAGGTCAGCGGCGGTTCAGTACCGTTTACCCAGTAATCTCCCAGGGCGCGGTACTTGTAGGCCACCGGGTCGTGGGTGGTGTGGGTGCGGGCGTTACGCCAGTGGCGGTCGTGGTTGTGCCGGGCCAGGGTAGTGCTGGCACCGCCCACATCGAACAGCGCTTGCGCCACCGCCAGGCATGCCTGGGTGCTCACCGCCTTCGCCGCGGCCACCGCCAGCGAGGCTTCAAGGGCCAACTCGGTGGCCGCCGCCGCGCCGCTGAAACGCGCTTCGGCCGCCTGCGCCAGTTGGCTGCCGGCGTGTAACGTCAACGCCTCGGCCGCCCGCGCCTGGGTCGCCATGGTGCCCAGGGTGTGCAGCACGAACGGGTCGTCTTGGGCTCGCTGCACACCGCTTTCCTTCACCGGGCGAATGCCTCGCCGCGCCCAGGCCAGTGCGTCGTCCAGCGCGGCCAAGGCAATGCCGGCATCGATGGCGCAATGGATAATCTGCGCGCTGGCCCCGCTGTGGTGGCGTTCGGTTTGCCAGCGTGCCATGGGCAACACCTCTTCGCTGAACACCACCACGTCGTCGAACAGCGTGGTGCCACTGGCCGTGCAGCGTTGGCCCAGGCCGTCCCAATCGTCGAGGCGGGTGACGCCGGCACGCGTGGCCGGCACCAGTGCAGCGACCATCTGCCCGTGTTCATCGACGGCGCGCACTTTCAGCACATCGGCGAACAGCGCCCCGGTGCAGTAGTGCTTGGTGCCGTTCAAGCGGTACTGGCCGCCTTGGCGAACCAACCCGGTAGCCACTTCGCCACGAAACGCCCCGCCGCGCTCTGCCGCCGCCCCGCCGAACAACACGCCCGCGGCGGCTTGCGGCAAAAATTGCTGGTGCTGGGCGGGCGACCCCATCAAACGCAAGCGCTCGATAAACACAAAGTGCGACAAAAACGCCTGGGCCACGTTGGAGTCGCCACGGGCCAAGGTGATGAATAGCTGTGCCACATCCCGCCAGTCGCCGCCGGCACCACCGAACGCGCGGGGGATGTGCACGGTGCCCAGGCGCAACGCGCGGACCTGCTCGAATACCTCGAACGGCAGTTGCCGCTCGCGGTCCCGCGTGGCCGATTGTTCTGCAAGGCTGCGCGCGAGGGTATCGGCCCGCGCCAGTAACTCGGCTGGCGTGGCCACAGGGTTTGGGCTCATATCGCCCTCCTGGCAAGGTGAAGGGTTTGCACCTCGCCCGCCCCGGCCTGTGGGTGGTGGCACGCCACGCTGTGCCCTTGGGTTAGCGGCGCCAATGGGGGCTCGGTTTGCCGGCACAGTGCGCTGGCATGTGGGCAACGGTCATGAAAGCGGCACCCGGCCGGCAGGTTGAATGGGCTGGGCGGGTCGCCTTCGAGCAGCGGAGTGTTGCGCAAGCGCCGCTCGCGTGGGTCGCGCCGCGGTACCGCGGCCAGCAACAAGCGGGTGTAGGGGTGCGCGGCGTGCTGCCACAGCGATGCCTTGGGCAATACTTCGACCACCCGCCCCAGGTACATCACCGCGATACGGTCGGCGATGTGCTGCACCGCGCCGATGTCGTGGCTGATGAATACATAGGCCACCCCCAGGCGCTGCTGCAGGCTTTGCAGCAGGCTGATCACCTGGGCTTGCAGGCTGACGTCCAGCGCCGACACCGGTTCGTCGCAGACGATCAGCGCAGGCTCCGTGGCCAACGCCCGGGCGATGTTCAAGCGCTGGCGCTGGCCGCCGGAGAGCTGGTGCGGGTAACGCTGCATCAGGGTTTCCTCCAGCCCTACCTGGGCCAGCAACTGGCGGGCGCGTGCTTGCCGGCCCGCACGGTCGAGGCTGCTGTGCAGGCGTAATGGCCAGTCCAAAGCCAAGGCCGCACGCTGGCGCGGGTCCAACGCCCCGAGCGCGTCTTGGAAAATCATCTGGATCGCCCGGCGTAGCGGCTGCATCTGGCGCCGCGACAGCCCGGTCAGGGCCTGGCCCTGGTAGTAGATTTCGCCCGCAGTCACGGCGGTGAGGCCCACCAAGGCTTTGCCCAGCGAGGTTTTGCCGCAACCGGATTCACCGATCACTGCCAGGGTTTCGCCACGCCGCACCGTGAGGCTCACGCCATCGACCGCGGCCAGGCTGCCACGGGCGGTGTGGTAACGCACGTGCAGGTCGTTGACTTGCAACAAAGGGGTGTCGCTCATACTGGGCTTCCCACCGGTGGGCATGCCGCCAGTAGCTGGCGGGTATAGGGGTGCTGCGGCGCGTTGAACAGGTCCAGCACATCGCGCTGTTCAAGGCAGCGGCCATGGCGCATTACCAATACCCGGTCGGCCATTTCCGCGACCACGCCCAGGTCATGAGTAATCAGCAGCAGGGCCAAGCCTGCTTCGGCTTGCAAGTCGGCCAGCAAGCGCAAGATCTGCGCTTGGATGGTCACGTCCAGCGCCGTGGTCGGTTCGTCGGCGATCAGCATCCGCGGCTCACCGGCCAGGGCCATGGCGATCACCACCCGTTGGCGCATGCCGCCGGAGAGCCGATGCGGGTATTCATCCAGGCGCCGTTGCGCCTCGGCGATACGCACCCGCTTGAGTAGCGCCAGGGCCCTGGCCCGCGCCTCGGCCCGGCTGACCGGGTGATGCAGGCGCACCGCCTCGGCAATTTGCTCGCCCACGGTCATCAGCGGGTTGAGCGCGGACAACGCATCCTGGAAGACCATGCCGATACCGCCGCCACGCACCGCGCACAGCGCGTTTTCGCTCAGGCCGAGCAGGTTTTGCCCAGCAAACGCCAACTGCCGTGCGCGCACCTGCGCCTGGGCAGGCAACAGCCCGAGGATGGCAAAGCCGGTGGTGGATTTACCGCTGCCCGATTCCCCCACCAGGGCCAATGTTTGGCCGGCCTCCACGCTGAAACTCAAGTCGTCGACAGCGGGGTTCTGCTGGCCGGCATAACGCACGCACAGCCCCTCTACGCTCAGCACGCTCATTGCAAGCCTCCACGGCGGGGGTTGAGCCAATCATTGAGGGCGCCGCCGAGTAAGCCCAAGGCGGCCACCGTGAAAAAAATCGCCAGCCCAGGTAGCGCGGTCATGTACCAAGCGGTGCGCAACACGTCGCGCCCGGCGCCGATCATGCTGCCCCACGACACCACGTTAGGGTCGCTCAGGCCGAGAAACGCCAACGCGGCCTCGGTGAGAATCGCATGGCCCACCAGCATCGCCAGCATGGCCAACACTGGCATCAACGCGTTAGGCAAAATATGCACCCAGAGGATGCGCGCTTCGCTCATGCCGATCACCCGGGCGGCCTGCACGAACTCCATGCCGGCCAGGCGTTGCGCTTCGCCGCGGGCCAGCCGCGCGACATTGGGCCAGGCGGTGGCGGCGATCCCCAGCACCAGGGTGTCGACGCGCGGGCCAAGAATGATCACCAGCACCAGGGTGAAGATCAGCGACGGCATGATCTGGAACAGCTCAGTCACCCGCATCAGCAGGTTGTCGACCCAGCCGCCGAAGTAACCGGCCAGGCAACCGATCGCCAGCCCCAGCAACGCGGTGCACACACCGGCTTCCAAGCCAATGCGCAGCGACACCCGCGCGCCATACACCAGCCCGCTCCACAGGTCGCGGCCGAGCATGTCGGTGCCCAGCCAGTGGGCCGCGTTCTGCCCTGGCCACAGGTACGGCCGCGCGACCATCGCCAGCGGGTCGCTGCCCACCAGCACCGGCGCCGCCAATGCCGCGACGCCTATGGCCAGCAGGCACAGCGCGCCCAGCCACAGCGGGATAGACCGCCACGGCAGGTTCATCGCCGGGCCCCGTGTTCAATGCGTGGGTCGAGCCAGCCATGCACGGCCTCGGTGAGCAAATTGACCACCACCACGAACAGCGACGTCACGAACAACAACCCCAACAGCAGGTTGATGTCGCGCGAAGACACCGCCGCCAGCGCCAATTGGCCCAACCCCGGCCAAGCGAACACGGTTTCCAGGGTGACGCTACCACTGAGCAAGGCGCCGAACTGTACGCCGGTGAGGGTCACCACCGGCACCAGTGCATTGGGCACTACGTGCCGCCATACCTGGCGGCGCCGGCTGCTGCCCTTGGCCCGGGCGGTGCGCACGAAATCCAGTTGGCTCACATCCCTGACCGCCTCATGCATCAAGCGGATGTACATGGCCAGGTAACTGAATGCCAGGCAACCCACCGGCATCACCAGGTGCACGGTCACATCCCGCAGGTAGGCCCAGCCGTGGGCGTCGCTACCCATGGTGTCCAGGCCGCTGGAGGGCAGCCAACCGAGCTTGAGGGTGAACAGCACCACGATCATCAGCCCCAGCCAGAACGCCGGCAAGGCGAAGCCTAGGGTGGCGAACAGGCCGATCAAGCGCCGCAGCCACCCTTGCCGGGTGGTGGCCGCGACCACCCCGAGCGCCGAGCCGAGCAGCACCGCCAGCAGCAGTGCCAAGCCCATCAACAGCAAGGTGGCCGCCAGCCGGTCGAAGATCAGCGACGCCACCGAGGCGTTGTAACGAAACGACCAGCCGAGGTCGAAGGTGGCGACCTTTTTCACATAGGCTATGAATTGCGCCGGCAATGGCTGATCGTCGCCAAATTGGCTGCGCAATTGCGCCATGAATTCAGGCGTGGCCGCCCCGGCTTCGCCGGCGATCACATCGGCCATGTCTCCCGGCACCGCCTTGAGCAAAAAGAAGTTCAGCACCACCACCATCAACGCCACCGGCACTGCCTGGGCCAGGCGCCACAACGCCGCCTTCAGCGCCCTCATCGGCGCAGCCCCGCCTGTTTGAGCAGTGGCAGCACCGCCTCGCCAAAATACGCAAGGTCCGGTTCGAAGTCGTAAAAGGCCAGTTGCACCCCGTCGCAGCCTGCCTGGCGCAGGCGTAGCAGCTGCTCGACGATGGTGTTCGGGCTGCCCACCAACTGGATATTGCCGCCCACAGCCTTCTGGTCGCGTTGGTGGCCCTTGAAGGCCAGGCTGTCGCGGGCTTGGGACGAGGCGAAAAAGTTATCCACCGCGACCCGGTCTTGGGCGGCGACGATCGCGTCGTGATATTCCCGGGCCTCGCCGTCGGTGGGTTTGCAGATCACCATCGGGTTGATCAAGGTTCGCACGCGCCGGCCATGGCCGGCAGCCGCGGCGTGAATCGCGCCGGTGTGAGCCGGCAAGGCCTGCAGCGCCGCTTCGATCTCGGCACCGGCGGGGCTGGTGATGAACACCAGGTCCGAATGCCGCGCGGCGAATTCGACCCCGGCCGGCGAGCCGGTGGCGTTGACCAACAGTGGCCGGCCGAAAGCAGGCCGGGGGGTCACGTAGGCCTGTTCGCTGCGCCAGAACTCACCGGCCAGGTCCAGGTTCTCGTCGCTGGCCCAATAGGCCTTGAGCATGCGCACGAACTCATCGGCCATGCGGTAGCGGGTATCGTGCTCGACTTGAGCGGTGCCGAACATCCGCGCATGGCTCTCGAGGTTGCCGGTGACCACATTCACCCCAAAGCGCCCGCCAGTGATGCTGTCGAGGGTGGCGCCGAACTTGGCCAGGTGCAGCGGGTGCCAGGGCCCGTACAGCACATGGATAGTGGAGATCAGCAGGATACGCTCGGTGACCGCGGCCAGCGCTGCGGTGGTCACGAACGGGTCGAGGCTGTCTTCACGGTAGCGGATGCTACCGCCGTGGCCGCCCTTGGCGTTCCATTGCGCCAGGCCGAACACCAAATCCAGGCCAAGCGCCTCGGCCTGCTGGGTTAACCGGCGGTTGTAGTCGAAGTGCCAGTCGGTGCCGCGCGGCAGTTGCGACGGGCTCCAAGCGCCGCTTTGGATGGGCAAGAACAGCCCCAGCAAAAAGGGTTGGGCTAACACCCGCGCCAGTGGGCTATGGTCGAACTCAGCCGGCCCCTGCCCCTGTGGACAGTGTTGCGACCCATTGAAATGCAATGCCATGCGCGTAGGTGCCCCGCCGAAAACTACAAAAGAGGGGCGAATGCTAGAAACGGCACAGGCGTGTGGAGAAATACTCTAATCGAATATCGTTATGAACGAAGCGTGAGCCCGCCACGGTCGCCCTCGAACATACAGGCTGAAGGCCCCGGCATACGGGGAATTTATAACATTTGCCCAGCCTCGGCACCTGCCCGTACATTACGGATCATTATATGAAACGCCTTGCCGGTAATAGGTTACGGGGCGCGCCCGGTAGGGCTTCCTAGCCCTGCGCAGCAGCACTGTCGCTCGTTCACCGTCCAGGGCATAACCATATGTTTTTCGGTGATTTTTGCCGTGCTTGCCAAGCCGTTAAGCTCTGCGCCTGTTTACCGCCGTTGAACCCTCGCCTATGGATTTACGCCAGCTTCGCTATTACCTCGCCCTGACCGAGCACCGCAGCTTCGGCCGCGCTGCGCAGGCCATGGGCATCACCCAACCGGCCTTCAGCCGCAGCATCCAGAACCTGGAACAGGCGCTGGGCTGTGCGTTGGTAGACCGCAGCGACCGTAACCTGCGCCCTACCCCCCAGGGGGAAATCCTGGTTCAGCACGCCCGGCGCTTGCTGCAAGGGGTGACCGAAATGGCCAGCGAGATCGGCGGCATGAGCGCATTGGACGCCGGCCTGGTACGGGTGGGTATCGAGGCTAACGTCGCTTTGCCCCTGTTGGCGGCGGCCATTACCCGGTTACACCAACGTTACCCCGGCCTGGAGGTGCAATGGAGCTTGATGGACAGCCAGGAAGCCGGCGCGGCGCTGGCGCGGCAAAGCGTCGACCTGCTGCTAGCCGACAGCCGCCCGTTCGAAGCCGACCCTGCGCTGCACATCCAGCCGCTGACGCCCCAGCCGGCGGTGTTCTTTTGCCGCCCGCAGCACCCGCTGCGCGCCCGCGATTTGGCTGAGGCGGCGGCACTGGTGTGCTACCCGCTGGCCAGCAGCCGGGCGCAGCCTGCGCTGCGCAAGGGCCTGGCGAGCCTGGCCGGGCGCGCGGATTACCGGGTGCATTTCGAAGGCGAGGATTTCAACACCCTGCTGGAGCTGGTGCTGGCCAGCGACGCCATCGGGGTGGCGGCAAAGCCCTTGTGCGACCTGCCGTTGGCCACGGGCAAGGTCGCCACGCTGCGCTTTCGCGACCTGCCGCCGGCGCTGGCAGCACTGCATTACCGGGGCGGTATTATCGTGCGCGAAGGCTACCGCCTCGGCGCACCCGCCCGGGCCTTTATCGACAGCGTGGTGGCGGTGGATAAACACCCTGCTTGACCCTGCTGGGGCAGGCAGGTCAACGGCTCAACGTGCGGTGATTACCGCCAGCTTGGTAATGCCGGCTTTTTCGATCGCCGCCATGGCCTTGGCCACCTGCCCGTAATTGGTGCCGTCATCGGCCTGCAACTGTACGCGCAAGTCCGGGTTCTGTGCCTTGGCCGCTTGCAAATTGCTTTGCAGCAAATCCGGGCTGATGGCGTCTTTGTTGATGAACCATTTGCCATCGCCGTCGATGCTCACCACCAGCGGCTCCTTTTGCTCGACCGGGGCCACGGCTTCGGTCTTGGGCAAATTGATCGGGATCGAATTGGTCAACAGCGGCGCGGTCACGATGAACACCACCAGCAGCACCAGCATGACATCCACCAGCGGAGTCACGTTGATCTCGCTGAGCACTTCATCGCTGTCTTGGGTCGAGAACGCCATATCAGGACGCCTCCTTCACGGCGGTTTGGCCCTGTGCCCGGCGCGCAGCAGGGTGCGCCAGCACACGGAAGGCGCTTTTTTGCGCCAAGCTGTAGAAGTCGTGGGCGAAATCGTCGAGGTCCGCGGCCTTGAGCTTCAAGGTGCGCAGGAAATAGTTGTACACCAACACTGCGGGCACCGCGACGGCGATCCCCACGCCGGTGGCCACCAGCGCCGAGCCTATCGGGCCGGCCACCGTTTCCAGGCTGGCGGAGCCTGCGGCACTGATGCCCTTGAGCGCTTCCATGATGCCCCACACCGTGCCGAACAAGCCGATGAAGGGCGACGTGCTGCCGATACTGGCCACCACGGCCAGGCCGGTTTCCAGTGACCGGCGTTCCCGTACGATCTGTTGACGCAGGGCGCGTTCGAGCCGGTCTTGGTGGTTGATGGCATGGGCCAGGTCGCTGGGGGTGCCCTGCTCGCCCACGGCGATGGCGGCATACCCGGCTGAGGCCACGCGTGCGGCCGCACCGGGCTGGCTGTCGGAAATCTGCGCGCCGGCTTCGAGGTTCGGCGCGGTCCAGAAACGCTTCAGAAAGCGCTTGTCTTGGCCTTTCAAGCGGCCGAACTGCGCGGCCTTGAGCAGGGCCAGGCCCCAAGTCAGCACAGAGAAGCCAACCAGCAGCCAGATGACGGCGCCTTCGACCGATTCAGTGGGGGAAACGAATGCCATGGTGTTTTTCCTCGTTGCGCCGCATTAGCGGATCTTGAAATCAATAGGTACGGTGACCCAACCATCGACTGGCTGGTTGCCTTGCTTGGCCGGTACGAAGCTCCAGCGCTTAACGGCCGCCAATGCGGCGTCATCGAGCTGCTGCCGGCCAGCGCTTTGCTGAATCTGAATGTCCCCGGGGCGGCCGTTGGCCAATACGTGCACACGCATCAATACCGTGCCTTCCCAGCCCCGCCGCTGCGCCAGTGCCGGGTACTCCGGTGCTGGGTTTTTCAAATAACCAGCCGTGGCCGACGGCGGCGTGACCGGTGCCGGTGCTGGTGGCGCAGGCGGTGCCGGTGGTGCTTCGGCCTTGGGCGGTGGCGTCGGCGTCTCGACCGGTTTGGCCTCTTGCTTGGGCACCGGCTTGGGTGGCGGCTTGACCACCGGTTTGGGCTTGGGTTTGGGCGGCGGCTTAGTGGCCAACTCATCCTCCACCGGGGGTGGCGGCTCGGGCGGCTGTACGGCCTGCGGCGGCGGTTCTACCACTGGTGGGGGTGGCGGCGCCGGCTGGCTGAACTCGATGGTCATCGGCGGGATTTCAGGTGGCACCACCGGCAGCGCCGGAGTCGGCCGCTGGGTGGCCCAATAAAGCACCGCGCCATGCAAAGCCACCACCAACGCACCCAGCAGCCAGCCCTCTCGGCGGCTGGTAGCCGGGCGCGTGGGGCGTTGCAGTTGCCACTGCGACAAGGCGCCCTGCCGAGGTGCCGCGACGGCGTCCACAGGCGCTACGGTACCCGGCAGCGGTACCGCGCGCGCGGCGGACTGAAGGTTCGTCATTGAAAAGGACTCCTCATGAACACAGACCCAAAGCTGGCGGGCAGCGCCAACTTCACGGGCAGCGATCATGCCGCCGCAGCAATTATTCCTAGAAGGAACTTGTTTGCACTTGTAAAGATTTAAAAGTTATTAAAAAACTATAATAGAGCGCGATGCCCCCTGTTTACGGGGGTTGCAACCTACCCGCCATCCTCCGATGCGCGGCAGGCATGAGAAAAATGCCCTGCCGGCATTGGCTCTAGGGTGCAGGCCTTGGCGAGGTGATCGGTTTGAGCGAGCGCCAGTAACGTTGCTCGGTCAGCGTGGCGCCGCCCCGCGCCATTGGCTTGGCGGCCGCGGGCTGCGGCACGAAGCCGAGGGCCTGGCAAAACGCCTGAGCGCGCACGTTGCCTTGCACCACCCACAGCGTCGCTTCGGTGAAGCCCTGCCGCAGCAGTTTGGCCAAGGCGGTACGCAACAGGGGCGTGCCGATACCAAGGCGCCAATGCAGGGGTGACAGGTAGATAGCTTCGACCGCGCCCACCAGGATGTGGGCGTCCGGATCTTGGCTGGGCCCGGCAGCGGCCCAGCCAACCACGTCGGGGCCCCACTGCGCCACCCATATCAACCGGTCGGCGCCCAGTTGTTCACGCCAATAAGCCATACGTGCCTCGGTGTGTTGGCTTAGACCCTGCAAGTAGCCCGCCGGTAGCAGGTGCGCGTAGGCCACCTGCCAGGCGTCGATCTGTATAGCGGCGATGGCCGCGGCATCTTCGGCTTGCGCTTCGCGCACCCACACCCCACTCATGTCACCTCCACGCGCTGCGCCGCCAGGGTATACCGCGGCAGCCGGTTGAACGGGCCAACCCGCAGCGTACCGCAGCGGCGCGCGTGCAGCACCTGCGCCATGAAAAGCACCGGGCCGTGCCTGCGTAACGTTGCCTTGGCCCTTGTCGTTCGTCGTTCGTCGTTCGTCGCCTATCGGCGACCAGGTTTGGCGACCAGAGTTAAAAGCACAACATTGCAACGCTACCGATTGCAACGGTTTTATAAACCTCTGTGGTACGTGTTATGGCGGCTGTGCGTGGGAGACATTCGTGTTTGCCGGTCCCTTAACCCGAGCCAGCTCGCCCACCCGCGTATAACTTCCACCCTCAATCGTTTGGCAACGATGCCGTGGCAGTTTCATTCGTTAACGAACGGCGCCCATGAACGACCGACTCTTCTAAAGTGCAGCCTTAACGTCAACTTCGGGGTGAGGGTGCTGTTCAGCTATAACGACATGGCCCGGCGCCTTAATGTTCAGCCTCTTTAGCCACTAGGTGTCGCTGATCGCTATGGGTGTGTAATGCCCGCTTGGTAGCGTTCACGCTGATACGGGTAGCTGCACGGGTTGCGCCGGCCTTTCATGCACGCCTCGAACTGTTGTGGTTCTAATACGGTGAGTGGCCAGTGGTGGCCATCGGTGCCCTACACCGCCATTTTTAGAGCTTCGGCAGATGACAGTGCCGCTGTAACGGCCATATGTCCACTTTATATTCACGCCTACCCAGCGGGTAAAAGCTTGTTAAGCGTTTAATTATAACTATGTGACCAACGAGTATTTAATAAATAGTACCTGGCATTTTTATACTGCCCCGACTCTCTCTCCTCGGGGCACATTAAAATGATCTTGCTGCCTGTTATCATTAAACGTTTGCTGGCAATAACAGAGTATCGGCCCACTCAGCGGTGGGCGTTATGAGAATCTTGGGTGACACTTCCGCAATCCCACTGTCGGAACTGCCAGACGCGCCCGAATCCACAATGCCTGAGCCTGAGCCTGAGCCTGAGCCAGCTCAAGGCAACCCCGAACGCACCACCCCGGGCCGCGTAGCCGCCACGGCTAAGAACCTCGATGCCGCCGAACCCAAGCGCTCGTGGAACGCGCGCCTGCAAAGCCAATTGGCCGGCCGGCAGGTTAACCTCACCCTCGGCATACCGGGCACCGGCCGTGTGCTTAACCGGCCGCTGCGGGCCGATGCGCCGGGGCGCCTGGGCAATACCGGGGCCGAGGCAGAACACCCGCATGGCGATGGGCCGGATGCGCAACTGGCCGAAGCCGAGCAACTGCGCGAATTGGCTGACTCACTGTTGAGCAGCCTGCAGGCCCCGGACCTTTCCCTTTGGCAGCGCCCTGAGCAATCGCTGGGGCGGCGCGTCGCAACACGCCTATGGCCTTGGCTGAAACCGGCGCCATTGACCCATTTTGCCCGCTTCGGTGCTGGAGTGGGTAAAAACGCCGCGCCCGAAGCCGCCAGCCCACCGCCCAGCCCAGAAGCGATCCGTGACGCTGCCCAGGAGCTGGCCGCGCGGGTAGATGCACGCCGGCAGGCGCTGGAGGCTGCCGTGGAACAGTCAGCGCTGGCGCGCGAGCAACTGCGGCAGTTGCAACAGGGCACAGCGGTATCGCCCCCCACCACCGATGCTGGCCGCACCTTGGCGGTGGAGCACAGCCAACGGCTGGCTGCGGCCCGCGCCCGGTTGGCCCAAGCCGACCACAGCACCGCCCAAAGCAGCGGCCAATTACGCGAGTTGCTGGCCAGTACCGACCTGCACCGGCTGGCCGAGTTGAGCCAGGCCAAGGATGAGCAGGATGAGCGCAGCACGTTCACCCAGCAGCGCCTGGTGGAGCTGAAGGCGCACGGCGCGGCCCTGCTGGCGAGTATTGCCAGCCGGGGCGAGGCGATTAGCCTGGAGCTGAACGTCAAGGCCGAAGAAACCCGTACGTTGAAGGCCCTCGACCTACAACTGACCGCCGCCGAACGGCAAGCGGCCCAGGCCGATAGCGACCTTAACGACCTACACGCCCAGCTTGGGGCGACCGCGTCCGGCAGCCCGGCGGCCAACGCGCTGGCCCCCGCCATCCAACACGCCGAGCAGCAGCGCGAACAGGCGCACCAACAGCACCAAGCGCTACTGCAGCAGCTGCAACAGGCCGACCGCCAGTTTGCCCAGCTCAATGAACAAATAGGCACGCTGTATGCCCGGCTGAACCAACAGATGCGCGCCCAGCATCGCGCACAGCGCGAGTTGGGGGTGCTCGATACGCTCGGCGAGCAGGTACGTGCGGCGGCCACCCAGCCGGCTGAGACCAATGGCCTGGCCGGCGCCGAACGCGCCGACAAAGCCGCGCTGAAACAGCTGCGTGAGCGCTTCCTACTGCACCAACGCGAGGTCGGCAATGCCTTTGGTGCGCAGACGAGTACGCCGTTGCGCGCCGCACTGAAAACCCTCAGCGATCGCCTGGCCGGCCCGACGCCGGCCTCGCCCATGCCCGCCCATTTAGTGCAAGAGATCATCACCAGCGCCTTGGCTGATGTGACTGGCCAAGACAGCGAGCGCGCCGCGCGCCTGCTGGCCGCCCTCAACGAACAGCCGGTGACGCATTGGATCAACCTTGCCGTTACCGTGCGCAAGCCTGGCGCGACCGAAGCAAGCGCCCTCCAGCGCGATATCATTGCCCTCAACCGTAAGCTGGCCGGCCTGCCGCGCGGTACGGAGCTATTGCAATTACTCAGCCGTGACGGGGAAGCACCGCTGGATTCGGCTCAAGGGCAGGCGCTGCGGGTGCTGTGGAATGCCGATGAAGCGCAGCAGTTGGAATCGAGCCACTCGGTACGGGGGTGGCTGCAACAGGCCAAGCAGGTGGCGGCCGCCACGCTGGGTGAACAGGCGCTTGAGTTCGACGATGTCGACCACGGCGCTTACGCCGCGGTGCGCAACGGTTACCTGAGCAACGCGCCGGGCAGCCCCTATGCCCAACATGACCAGCGGATGAAAAAAGCCACCGTGGAGTGGGTGATGCGTGCACTGGCGGCGAAGGCCCCGCCGCCTGCCAGCGCCGGGCCCCTGCCCGAAGCCGGCCTATGGCGTAAGGCCGTGCCGACGCTGGGGAAGACGCCCTTCGGTAGCCGCGGTTTGCAGCGCGCCTATGCGGTCGGCGAAAGCATGGGGCTGGACTCACCTCGGCGCCAGGTTGACCAGGCGGTTGCCGAGCGCCTGCAGGTACTGCAGCAAACGCTGCAGGCCTGCCACGACTGCCCCACGGCAAATGCCGAACGGGCCCGCGCCGCTGACGCCGCGCAAGCGCTGGTCGATCACCTGGCGGCGTTGCAAAAAGGCGGCGCCCACCTCGCCGACGTGCGGCTGCAGGCAGGTGACGCCAAGGCGCTGCGCAAGCGGCTCGGCGCACAGGCCATGGCCCGCCACCTGGCCTACCGCAACCAGGCCGCCGCCCGTGGCGAGAAGGTGGGGCACAACACCTTACGCAAAGCGCCGCCGGTCGAACTGCCCCGGCTCTATACCGACATGGTCGAAGGCCGGCTGTGCGCTTACGAGGCACTCAACCGCGTAGAGGAACAGCTGCGCGCCTCGCTTCCCGCGCAGCATCGGCCAAAGGTACTGGATGCGCCGCTGAGCAATGACCTGGCCGCCGCCATCAAGCTGCTGAAAACCCGCCACCTGAGCGAGAAAAGCGACATCGTGACCTTCTTCAAGCCATTCATTCTCGACAGCCGTTTGCGCGACCGTGTGCGCTTGGGCGGCGGCGGTAGCGTGGGTGGCGGCATTCCGGGGCTGCCCTACGGGCTGATAGCACCGATCGTTTCGCCGATTTTTTCCGCGGAAATCTCCCGTACCGACGAAGCCTATGCCCAGTTGTTCATGCCTGTGCTGGGCATGGAGCTGTCGTTCGGCAAGGCGCGCACCCGCGTCTGGGAGGCTACCGGCGGCGTTGCGGCTGGGCCGCAGTTAGCGCCGGGGGTGGCCCTGCAGGGCGCCGTGACGGGGCGCTTCGCCCAGCAGCGAACGACCACCCAATCGACCTTGATGCGTTTTTTCAGAACCCGCCACAAAGACGACGAAATGCGCCAGAACATGCTTGACGCACTGAGCAGCATGGTGGGGTGGGACGTGCTCGAACCTGAACGCGGCCGGCACTACCGGGGGCCGCTGGAGGCGGTGTTCTCCCGTAACCCGCAGGTTTCCGTAAGCCAGGTCGAGGCCACCACCGATACGCGCGCGCTCAACGCGCGCTTGGCCGCGCGCCTGCCTAGCGCGGCGCTGGCCGATGGGCATAACCTGTCGCAGACCCTGGGCGTGGAGCCTGGGGTGTATGCCGAAGCCGAGCGGATCAAGGACCAACGCGAGGAACAGGGCGGCCACACCCGTATCGTCGCCAGTAAAGGCGATACGGCGCAGCAACGTGCCGGGGTATCGGCCCAGTTGAATGTGGCGCCCCTCTCCAGCGGGGCGATTCCCCTGGCCTCTACCCATGGCGCCCAACGCCAGGGCTTGGGCCTGCAATTGGGGGCCTCGCGCGACTTGGCCTGGAGCATGGAGAAGCACGAGATCTCACCGTTTCTGTTGGGCGACAAGCAAGATGGCGACCTCGACCGGCATGCCGCTAAACCGCGCGCCATGCTCAACGAGATCAAGCAGAACCGCGACCTGTGGCTACTGCGCTGTATCGAAACGCTGGAACCCGACGAAAACGACCAACGCAACACCGCGGATAACCGGCTGCGCGCGGCCACGTTGCTGAACGATTTCGAGAAAGACCTGCGCCGCCTGGAGAAGGAAAGCCACTACTGCCATTACAACGTTAATTACTCGATGAAGGGCAGCGCCGGCGCGCAGATCGACGGCTATCGTGGTATCGAGGCCCTGGCGCGGCAGCGCGGCGACGCCAAAACGCGGGAGCATGCCCAGCACGCCATCGATGAACTGCTGCTGATGCGCAGCACCTGGCGGCCCTTCATGTTGATCGTGCGCGAGCGTGCACGGGACTCCACCACCTTGGGCTGGCGGGCCCTGGCGCGCTGGCAAAAAGTGACCAACGTCGAGGGCCAACGCACGGCAGCGCAGTTTCCGCCGCCTTGATTTGCGCAGGGCATGGCCCTACCGGGCGATCCTGGACGGCGCCCCTACCCGTCGCCCCTACCGGGCGCTTCCCTAGGTAAGCGCCATGAGCTTATAGCCAAATAAACCTTCACCTGCGCGGTGCCTGCGCATAGGGTCAAGCACCGCCATTGCCTACACGAGCGCCCGATGAGCTTGTTTTCCACGCCCAGCCTGCCCGCCGCCAGCGAAGCGGTGCCCCCTCGCCTACACGGCCCCACGTTCGACGCCCAATTGCAGGCGATTACCCAGCAATTGGCCGAGGGCGCCGCCGCCATCGACCGCAGCGGCGCCTTCCCTGCTGCCAACTTCGCGCTGTTGCACCGCCATGGCTTGCTGGCCCTGACCGTGCCACGCGCCCTCGGCGGCGCTGGCGCGGACCTTGCCACGGCGCGCCGGGTGATCACCGCGGTGGCCCGCGGCGAGCCCTCGACGGCGTTGATCCTGGTGATGCACTACCTGCAGCACGCGCGCCTGCAAGATGACAGCCGCTGGCCGGCACACCTGCGTGAACGGGTGGCGCGCGATGCCGTGCTGGACGGTGCATTGCTCAACGCCCTGCGCGTCGAACCCGAACTCGGCAGCCCGGCGCGCGGCGGCTTGCCCGCCACCGTGGCACGGCGCACGGCAGAAGGCTGGCGGCTGAGCGGAAGCAAGATCTACTCCACTGGCAGCTATGGCCTGACCTGGTACGTGGTGTGGGCACGCAGCGACGAGGCCGAACCGCGGGTAGGCGGCTTTTTGGTGCACAAAGACAGTCCCGGCATTCGGGTGGTCGAAGAGTGGGACCACTTGGGCATGCGCGGCACCTGTAGCCACCGTGTCGAATTCACCGATGTGTTGCTGCCGCTGGACCACGCCGTGGCGGTGGGGCCGGCCCACGCGCCGCACGCGGAAACCAACGACGAGGCATTGTTGTGGATGGCGGTGCTGTTGACCAGTGTCTACGACGCCGTGGCCCAGGCCGCGCGGGACTGGCTGGTGGCGTTTCTGCAACAGCGCACGCCGGCCAACCTGGGCGCGCCGCTGGCGAGCCTGCCGCGTTTTCAGGAGCGCCTCGGGCGCATCGACACCCTGCTGTTCGCCAACCGCAGCCTGCTCGACAACGCCGCAGCCGGGCAGGTGGCCGCGGCGCATGCCGGGCAGGTCAAGCAACTGGTCAGCAGCAATGCCATTGCCGCGGTAGAGCTGGCCATCGAGGCGGTAGGCAACCCTGGGCTGAGCCGCCACAACCCGCTGGAGCGGCATTACCGCGACGTGCTCTGCAGCCGTGTGCACACCCCGCAAGACGACAGCGTATTCACCGCCGTGGGCCAAGCCGCGCTGGCCCAGACCGCCGTACATCCACTGCCCACCTCGAATTGAACGGAGCCCCAACATGCCTGCTTTGACCGCCGTAGCCGACAGCCAAACCAGCGTGCGCCAGCGCGTGAGCACCGAAGAATGGGAGGTGCGGGTAAAGCTCGCCGCCGCCTACCGCTTGGCCGCATTGTTTCGCTGGACCGACCACATCTACACGCATTTTTCCGCAAGGGTGCCGGGGCCAGAGGAACACTTTCTGATCAACGCCTTCGGCCTGTTGTTCGACGAGATCAGCGCATCGAACCTGGTAAAGGTCGACGTGGATGGCACGATCATCGACGACCCACTGGGCCTGGGCATCAACCAGGCCGGCTACGTGATCCACAGCGCCATCCACCGTGCCCGCCCCGACCTCAAGGCCGTGCTGCACACCCACACCCGCGACGGCGCCGCGGTGTCGGCCCAGCGTGACGGGCTGTTGCCGTTGTCGCAGCATGCGCTGATCTACTACAGCCGGGTGGCTTATCACACCTACGAAGGCGTGGCCCTGGACCTGGACGAACAACAGCGGCTCACGGCCAGCCTGGGCACGGGAAATATCCTCATTTTGCGCAACCATGGCCTGCTCACCGCCGGCACCAGCGTGGAGCATGCGTTCCGCGAACTGCATGGGCTGGAGCGCGCCTGCAACATCCAGATCGCCGCCCAGGCGGGCGGTAACGACGGCCTGCTGCATGCGCCGCAGGCGGCCATCGACAAGGTCCGCGAGCAAACCGGGCCGCAGCGCAGCGGCGACAGCCCTGCCGTACAGCGCCACTGGGATGCGCTGATCCGCCAGCTTGACCGCCACGGCCAAGACTACGCCCTGTGAATACGCCGCTTGACCGCGGCCACCGCCCATCAGGCCGGCGCAGGCACCTGCCGGTGCCGATGGGCAGCGATTAGCTTATAACCACAAAACCTTTCACAGCGCATAACCCAGCGCATAAGGTCATAACCCGGCCCGCCCCCTCCCCCGGCGGTGGGTTGCCGAACCTTGTGCCAGGGGCGGCCGTCGATGGCGGCTACGCCCTTCTTCACTCACCGCCCCAAGGAGCACCGAACATGAGCCTGGAGTTCATTGGCCTGGTTGGCCCCCAAGAAAGCAGCGAATCCCAAGCCGCCCGAGGCCCGTTGGTGGATTTACCGTTCATTCGCGCATTCGCCCAGGCCCAGGAGTACGGCGGCTTCGACCAAGTGTTGCTGGCCGTGCACACTTCCTCGCCCGACTCGCTGATATTGGCCACTCACATTGCCGCGGTCACCGACAAGCTGGGCCTGCTGGTGGCGCACCGCCCCGGCTTCCAGGCACCGACCTTTGCCGCTCGCCAATTCGCGACCCTCGACCAGCTTTCCGGCGGCCGCGCGGCGATCAACGTGATCACCGGCGGTGACAGCGGTGACTTGCAGCGCGACGGCGATTACCTCGACAAAGACGCCCGTTACGCCCGCACCAGCGAATACCTGGAAGTGATGAAACAGGTGTGGACGCAAACCCAGCCGTTCGCGCACCACGGTGAGCACTACCGCGTTGAAGACAACCTCACCCGTGTCAAGCCGGTCAAAGGCATCCCGCTGTACATATCGGGCGCCTCGGACGCCGCCGTGGAAGTGGCGGCACGCCACGCCGACGTGTACATGATGTGGGGTGAACCGCTGGCCCAGGTGCGCGAGCGCATCGCCAAGGTCCGCGAAGCCGCTGCCCAGTATGGCCGGGAAAAGCACATTCGCTTCAGCTTGTCGCTGCGGCCTATCCTCGGCGCCACCGAAGAAGAAGCCTGGGCACGTGCCGAGCGGATTCTCGAAGAGGCGCGGGTGAATGTGGCCCAGCGCCAGGGCGGCCGGCGTGACCGTAATTTCGGCAAGAGCAACGCCGGCTCCGAGCGCTTGGTGGCGCTGGCCGGCCAGCGCAAGGTGCACGACAAACGCCTGTGGACGGAAATCGCCGCGCTCACCGGTGCCGCCGGCAATTCCACCTCGCTGGTGGGCACACCCGAGCAGGTTGCCGAAGCGGTGCTGGAATACTACAAGCTGGGCGTGACCACCTTTTTGTTTCGCGGTTTCGACCAATTACGCGACGCGGTGGAATACGGCCAGTACCTGCTGCCGGAGATTCGCAGCCAAGTTGCCGCCTACGACCAGGCCCCCCAGGTGCGCCATGGCTGAGCAATTGCGCCTTGACCGGCTGCGCCGGTTCGTCACCGAACTGGGTGATTACTTGGCCGTTGAAACCGACGAAGCGGCCATCCTCGACCGTGGCCAGCAATTGCTGGCCGAATTGGTGCGCCACGACGATTGGTTGCCGGAGGAATTCACCCGGCCCGACCCTGAACGCTACCAACAGCTGTTGCTGCACGCCGACTCGCAACAACGCTTTAGCGTGGTCAGTTTCGTCTGGGGCCCGGGCCAGCGCACGCCGGTACACGACCACCGCACCTGGGGGCTGATCGGCATGCTGCGCGGTGCCGAGGATTCACAGAACTTCGTGCGCGCAGCCGATGGCAGCTTAACCGCCGACGGCGCGGCTATTCGCCTGGTCCCCGGCCAAGTGGAGGCGGTGTCGCCGAACATTGGCGACATCCACCAGGTCAGCAATGCCTTCGATGATCGAGTATCGATCAGCATCCACGTGTACGGCGCCAACATTGGCGCGGTCAAGCGTGCGGTGTTCCTGCCCGATGGCACTGAAAAACCCTTCATCTCCGGCTACTCCAACTCACACCTGCCCAACTTCTGGGACCAGTCCAAAGAGATCAGCGCCGCATGACTACGCTTGCCACCCGCACCTATGCCGATGTTCGCCGCCAATTGCTCGAGCGCCAGGAGAACGCCCTGCTCGATGTCCGCGAAGAGGCACCGTTCGCCGAAGGCCACCCGCTGTTCGCCGCTAACATCCCGCTGTCCAAGCTTGAACTGGAGGTGTATGCGCGCATTCCCCGGCGCGATACGCCGGTAACCGTGTACGACGAGGGTGAGGGCCTCGCGGCGCTCGCCGCCGCGCGGTTACAGGCGTTGGGTTATAGCGACGTGGCGCTGCTTGAGGGCGGGCTGGCCGGCTGGCGCGCCGCGGGCGGCGAGTTGTTCATCGACGTCAACGTGCCCAGCAAAGCCTTCGGTGAACTGGTCGAGCATGAACGCCATACCCCTTCGCTGGCCGCCGAAGAGGTCAAGGCGTTGCTCGATGCGAACGCCAACGTGGTGGTGCTCGACGCCCGCCGCTTCGACGAATACCAGACCATGAGCATCCCCGGCGGCATTAGCGTACCCGGTGCCGAACTCGCACTGCGGGTGGCCGAGCTGGCGCCAGACCCCGCCACCCAGGTGATCGTCAACTGCGCCGGGCGCACGCGCAGCCTGATCGGCACCCAGTCGCTGGTCAACGCCGGCATTCCCAACCCCGTGGCCGCGCTGCGCAACGGTACCATCGGCTGGACATTGGCAGGGCTTGCCCTGGAGCACGGCCAGCAGCGCCGCTACCTGCCCAACCGTGCCACGCAAGAGGCTGCGCAGGCCGCCGAACGGGCCCGCGCCGTGGCCGACCGCGCCGGTGTGGCGCGGCTGTCGCTGGCCGGCCTGGCAGCATGGCAGGCCGAGGCTGGGCGCACCACCTACTTGTTCGACGTGCGCAGCGAGGAAGAATACCTGGCTGGCCACCTCCCCGGCGCACGCCCTGTGCCGGGCGGCCAGTTGGTGCAGGAAACCGACCATGTGGCCAGCGTGCGCGGTGCGCGCATTGTACTGGTCGATGATGACGGCGTGCGCGCCAACATGAGCGCATCGTGGCTGGCGCAAATGGGTTGGGAAGTGGCGGTGATCGATGGCTTGGGTACCGAAGATTGGCATGAAACCGGGGCCTGGCAAGCGCCACTGCCGGCGCTGCCACAGCCCCCGAGCGTGGCGGCCGCTGAACTTAAGGCCTGGCTGGATGAAGGGCACACCGTGCTGTTGGACGTGACCACCAGTGCCAACTATGTCAAACACCACATCCCCGGTGCGCATTGGGCCATCCGCGCGCAACTGGCCCAGGCACTGGAGAAACTGCCAGTGGCCGAGCGCTATGTGATCACCTGCGGTAGCAGCCTGCTGGCGCGCTTTGCCGCCGCCGACCTGCAGGCATTGGTGAACAAACCTGTTGCCATTTTGCAAGGCGGCACCGCCGCTTGGGTGGCCGCCGGGTTGCCCGTGGAGGCCGGCGAGGCTCATCTGGCGGTGCCGCGTAACGACCGCTACCGGCGCCCCTATGAAGGCACCGATGCGCCGCGCGAAGCGATGCAAGCCTACCTCGACTGGGAATTTGGCCTGGTGGCGCAACTGGGCCGCGACGGCACCCATCATTTTCGGGTGATCTAAACCGCTGGCGGGGCCGGCCTGCGCCAGCCTCGTTCAGTCTTTTTTTGCTCAAGCGCTTGCGCTGACTGTACCCGCACCACGGGCCAGGGCCGGTTAACACGGACTTGTAACGGATGACGCCCCTAATGCCTACGCTGAACACGCCCGCTTTCCATTCATTCAAAGGTTTCACCCGCACCGCCCTGGCCGTGGCGGCACCCTTGGCACTGGTGTTGGCACTGGGCGCCTGCAAAGGCAGCAACGAGCCGGCAGGCAACACCTTGAAGGTGGCGTTCTGGAGCGACAATACCCAGTTGGTGAGTATCGACCCGTTCCAGGTGTACTGGCTGGAGCACCGCGTGGTGCTGCGCAACGTGGCCGAATCGCTAACCGACCAAGACCCGCAGAGCGGCAAGATCATCCCCTGGCTGGCGGAGCGTTGGGCCATTAGCCCCGACGCGCGCGAGTACACCTTTTACCTGCGCCAGGGGGTGACTTTCAGTGACGGCACAGCGTTCGACGCCCAGGCGGTGAAAACCGCCTTCGACGCCGACAAAGCCTTTGCCCAGCAGTTGCCGAGTGCGTTCGGCGCCACCTACCTGGCCGGTTACGACCATGCCGAAGTGCTCGACCCGCATACCGTGAAGCTGGTGCTGGCCAAGCCTAACGCGGGCTTTTTGCAGGCCACCTCCACCACCAACCTGGCCATTCTCGCGCCGGCCTCCTACGCGCTGCCCGCGCAGGAGCGCTCGCGCGGCAAGATCATTGGCACCGGGCCGTTCGTGGTCGAGCATTACACCCCGGAAAAAGACCTCAAGCTGGTCAAGCGCCAGGGCTACGCCTGGCCCTCGGCAAATGTGAGCAACCCCGGCGAGGCGCACGTGGACAGCGTCGAGTTCAGCTACATCCCCGAAGACAGCGTGCGCAATGGGCTGTTCTTGCAGGGCAAGGTGGATATCCTTTGGCCGCGCAACCCGTTCGCCGCCGTAGACCTGAAACTGCTCGAAGCGAACAAAGCCACCCTGCAGAGCCGCTCGTTGCCGGGCCCCGCCTGGAACCTCTACCCGAACACCCGTGGCGGGCGCATCCTGGCCGACATCGACGTGCGCCATGCCCTACTCAAGGCGATCGACCGCACCTCTTACGCCCACACCGTTTACAACCCCACGTTCCCGGTGGTGAAGGGCGTTTACGACGACACCACGCCGTACTTTCGCGATCAGAGCGATAAGCTCGGCTATGACCCCGACGGCGCCGCGCAACTGCTCGACCACGCCGGTTGGGCCAAGGGTGAAGACGGCTATCGCTACAAGGCTGGCCAGCGCCTGACCCTGGTATACAACGTGGCGACCAAGGAAACCGCCGGTGACGTGTTGATCCAGGACCAACTGCGCCAGGTTGGCATCGACCTGAAGCTCAAGGTGCAAACCAAGGCCGAATGGGCCGCGGCCAACGCCTCGGGGAACTACGACCTGACCAGCACCTATATGACCCGTGCCGACCCCATCGTGCTGCAGACCATTCTCGACCCACGCACCGCCAATAGCTCGACGCTGGCCACCAACACCTACACAGCCGAGGTACTACCACGCGCCCAAGTGCTGTTCGATGCTGGGCTGGGCGCCACTGACGATGCCCAGCGCAGCGTGGCCTACGGCCAACTGCAAGACCTGCTGGTGGACCAAGGCTCGGCGATCCCGGTGTATGAACGCCTATGGCAGGCGGCAACCTCGCCGCGGGTGAAACACTTCAAATGGACCGCCGAGGGTTTTGCCCTGCTCAGCGACATCGAGGTGGGCCCATGAGCCGCTACCTGCTCGGCCGCATCGGCCAGGCCCTGCTGGTGTTGTGGGGCGCGTACAGCATTACCTACTTAATTCTCTACTTGCTGCCGGGCGACCCCTTGTCGATCATGCTCAGTGCCGCCGGCATGGAAATCGACGCCATGTCGCCGGCCGACATCGCCAAAGCCAAGGCCTATTACGGCCTGGACCGGGGGCTGCTGGAGCAGTACCTGCATTTGCTTTGGGGCGTGTTGCACGGCGACCTTGGCCAGTCGCTCACCCTGGCGCGGCCGGTAACGGCGGTGCTGGCCGAGCGCCTGCCGACGACCCTGGCCCTGGCCGGCAGCGCCATCGTGCTGTCGCTGTTCGGCGGCGTGGGGTTGGCCTACGTGGCCGCCTACGTACGCTGGCAGCCGCTTAAGGTGGCGCTGGCGCGCCTGCCGGCCTTGGGTTTTTCGGTGCCGGTGTTCTGGATGGGGCTGCTGCTCATTCAAGTGTTCGCCTTTACCTTGGGCTGGTTCCCCGCCACCGGCAGCGACGGTATCGAAAGCCTGGTGTTGCCGGCGGTGACGCTGGCGATTCCCAGCGCGGCGGTGTACGCCCAGGTGCTGCAACGCGGCTTCGCCGGGGTGTGGCGCGAGCCCTATATCGTCACCGCGTTCGCCAAGGGCCTCAGCCGTGGCCAGGTGCAGGCGCGCCATGCCTTGCGCAACGCTGCCCTGCCACTGCTGACGTTGGTAGGCCTACAGGTGGGCAATACGGTGTCTGGCGCGGTGCTGGTAGAAACCATTTTCGCCCGCAACGGCGTCGGCCGCTTGGTGCAGGAAGCGGTGTTGCGCCAGGACATTCCCCTGGTACTGGCGGTGGTAGCGGTGTCGGCCGCTGCCTTCGTGCTGGTCAACCTGGTGGTCGACCTGCTCTACCCGGTGCTGGACCCGCGTATCGCCCACACCGCCAAGGTGCCCTGACATGCCCGTGATCAGCGATACCCTCACCCCCACCTGGCGCCCGCGCGGCCGCCTGCTGCGCCTGCGGGAGGCCGCCTGGCCGTTACTGCGCCGGCCCGGCTTCGTGCTCGCCCTGGCGCTGGTACTGTTCGCCCTGCTCGCGGCGTTGGCGCCGGCGTTGTTCAGCCATTACGACCCCTACACCACCACCCCGGCGCAGATGCTCCAAGCGCCCAGCCGCGCCCATTGGTTCGGCACCGACGAACTGGGCCGCGACCTTTACAGCCGGGTGGTGCATGGCGCGCGCCTGTCGATGTTCGCCGCCCTCACTGCCGTGGGCTTGGCGCTGCTGTGCGGCTTAGCGCTGGGGGTCGTCTCGGGCTTTCTCGGCGGGCGGGTAGACGCGCTGATCATGCGCCTGATCGACGTGATGCTGGCCCTGCCCGGGTTGCTGCTGGCGCTGGCGATCGTCACCGCCATCGGCTTCGGCACCCTGCCGGTGGCGGTCGCCGTCGGCGTGGGGATCATCCCCGGCTTCGCCCGCACCACCCGCGCCGAAGTTCTGCGGGTGAAAACCTTGCCTTATGTGGAAGCCGCGCGGCTCGGTGGCGCGAGTTGGGCCAGCACCTTATTGCGCCACGTGCTGCCCAACGCCTGGGGCCCGGTGGCGGTGCTGGCCACCCTTGACGTGGGCGCGGCGATCCTGGCCACTGCCGGCTTAAGTTTTTTGGGTTTCGGCGCGCAACCGCCGGCCGCCGAATGGGGCACGCTGATCGCCAACGGCCGGCAGTTCCTGATCACCGCCCCGTGGGTTTCGTTGCTGCCGGGCCTGTTCGTGGTGCTGGTGGTGTTCAGCCTCAACCATATTGCCCGCACCCTGGAAGAGGCCCAACGATGAACCCGCCGCTGATCGATGTGCGTAACCTCAACGTGACCTACCGCGCCGGTGGCCAAGCCACCCACGCCGTGCGCGAGCTGAGCCTGAGCGTGGCCCAAGGGCAGACGTTGGCCATTGTCGGCGAATCCGGCTCGGGCAAGACCACACTGGCCAGTGCGTTGTTCGGCCTGCTGCCGAGCAACGCGCAGGTCAGCGCTGGCGAGTTGCTGATTGCCGGGCAGAACCTCACCCACGCCAGCGAGCGTACATGGCGCGCTGTGCGCGGGCGCACACTGGCGCTGGTGCCACAAGACCCGATGGTCAGCCTCAACCCCACCCAGCGCATTGGCCGGCAAGTCGCCGAGAGCCTGGCCCAAGCCCACGGTCGGCGCTACCCAGGGGTGCACGCTGATGTGCTGGAACTGCTCGCCGAGGTGGGCCTGGATTCACCGGCGCTACGCGCCCGGCAATACCCCCATGAGCTTTCGGGGGGCATGCGCCAGCGGGTGCTGATCGCCATTGCCTTGGCGGGCAACCCGCGGGCGATCGTGGCTGACGAACCCACCAGCGCGCTGGACGTGACGGTTCAGCGGCGCATCCTCGATCACCTGGAGCAACGGGTGCAGGCCCGTGGCATCTCGCTGGTGATCATCACCCATGACCTGGGCGTGGCGGCCGACCGCGCCGACCGGGTGCTGGTGATGAAAGCCGGTGAAGCGGTCGAGTACGGCGCACCCGCGCAAGTATTGGCCACACCCGCGCACCCCTACACCCGCCAATTGCTCGCCGCCGCCCCGGCCTTTGCCGAAACCGCCCCGCCACCGGTGGCCCCAACAGCGGCCGCTGGCAGCGTGCCGTTGCTGGCGCTGGACGGTATCAGCAAAGCCTACCGGGTACCCGCGGTGCAGGGCTCAGCCAGCCACTTTCAGGCCCTGCAGGCGCTGAGCCTGCAAGCCTGGGCCGGGCAAACCCTGGCTATCGTCGGCGAATCCGGGTCGGGCAAAAGCACCGCGTTGCGCCTGGCCTTGGGCCTGGAAAAGCCCGACCAGGGCCGGGTGCGTTTTGCCGGGCAAGACGTCACGGACCTCAGTTGGAGCCAGTTCCGCCCCCTGCGTGAACGTATGCAACTGGTGCAGCAAAACCCGTTCGCCGCCCTCGACCCGCGCTTTACGGTGTTTCAGAGCGTGGTCGAGCCACTGGTGTCGTTCAAGCGCCTGAAGGGCGCTGCGCTGGCCCAGGCCGCGCAGCGGCTGATGGAGCAGGTGCAACTCCCGGCCAGCTACCTCGACCGCCTGCCGCGCGAGCTGTCCGGTGGCCAACGCCAACGGGTGGCCATCGCCCGCGCCCTGGCCTTGCAACCACAGCTGCTACTGCTCGACGAACCGGTGTCGGCCCTGGACGTTTCCGTGCAGGGGCAGATTCTCGCCTTGCTGGCACAGCTGCAGGCCGAATTAGGGCTGGCCTATGTGCTGGTATCCCACGACTTGGCCGTGGTGCGCAGCCTCGCCCACCAGGTGCTGGTGCTACGCCAAGGGCAGGTGGTCGAATATGGCGCGGCGGGCCAGGTGCTGGGCCAACCGCACAGTGCGTACACCCGTGAATTGCTCGGCGCTATCCCGGGCCAGCGCGCGGCAGCCCGCAACGGCGAACAGTTGCTTGAGCGGCCCGCGCCTATGGCCGCTTTGAGGCGGGCGCAGTAGGCGATGGGCAGCCCCCACGTGGCCAACCGGCTGACCGTCACAGCGCGTGGGGCTACCCTGCGCTCAGCCCTCGGCCCAGTGCGGCCGCGCCAAGTACAACACTTCATGCACCTGCCCCGGGGCTTGCCCAGGGTCCGCTGAAAGCACCACCTGCAGCAGCCGCCAGCGCTCGGCGTCCACGGCCAGCACGCTGGCGGCGACACCCGGTTCGCGGGCATGGGCCTGGTTTTGTTGGCACGCCTCGGCCAACTGCGACGCCAGGTCCAGGCCCTGCGGCAGGTCGCTGTAGGCCAGGTGGGCAAAGCGTGCCAGGCCGGGGTCGCCCAGCCGTGCGTCCAGGGGTAACCAGGTGCTGATCGGCGCGCGGCCAAAGCTGTCGATCACCCCCTGGTAGCGGCCACTGAGCAAAAAGTCGCGCAGGTCGCGTGTCGCTTGCCACAGGTACAACGACCCATAACGGGCCGTGGCGCCCTGCTCACCTAGCAGGAACGCCTTGAAGCGCAGCCCTGGCAGCGCATCCCACTGCGGGCCGCGCTGCAGCGCACGGCGGCGGATGATCGCCAGGTCGTAATCACTGGGCAGGCGGTGCGAATAATGTACGACGGGCATGGTAGGCGCTCCTGGGCCGCTGAGATGAGCCTTCAGCCTACCTCTGCACATAGATTACAAAAAGCCATGGCTGTATATTTCAGAGATTGTATATAGAAATGGCCAGCCCATGAAAAGCCTGGATATGGAAGCGGTACACGCCTTCGTGCTCACCGCGAATTTGAAAAGCTTCACCCGTGCCGCCGAAGTGCTCGACACCACGCAGTCGGCGGTCAGCCTGAAGATCAAGCGCCTGGAACACAACCTTGGCCGCCGCCTGCTGGAGCGTACGCCAAGGCAGGTGCGGTTGTCGGCCGACGGGGCGGCCTTCGAGGGCGCAGCGCGGGCCTTGCTGGCTGCCCATGAGCGGGCCCTGGCAGCCTTCGGGCGGGTTCAACGGCGCCTGACGGTTGCGCTCAGTCATCACCTGGTGGGCAGTGAATTGCCCGCGTTGCTCCAGCGCTTGAACGCCGCTGCACCGGCCTTGGTGTGGGAAGTGCGGGTTGTCTCGTCACGTGAGGCATTGCAGGCGTTCGATGCCGGCGAGGTGGAGGCCGCGCTGGTGCTTGGCCACGACGCGCAGCGTGCAGACGGCGAGGTGGTGATGCACGAGGCGTTTGGCTGGATGGCCCTCGCGGATTTCCAATGGCCAGCGGGCGAGGCCTTGCGCCTGGCCACCCAGGCCGAACCGTGCAATGTGCGGCGCATGGCGGTCGATACCCTTGACGCGGCGGGCATCGATTGGCGGGAAGTCTTCGTCGGTGGCGGCATCATAACCCTGGGCGCCGCCGTATTGGCCGGGTTGGCAGTGGCCGCCCTCGGCCGGCGGGTGGCACCGCCCGGCAGCGTAGACGTAGGCCCACGGCTGGGCTTGCCAAGCCTACCCGGGCGTGACGTGCTCCTGCATTCGCAGGTACGCGATACCCCTGGGCGTGACGGCTTGCGGGCCTTGTGCGCGGCGCTGGTCGGTTCACGCGCCTAGGCCGAGGCAGGCCCGGGACGCCCGCTTAGCCGCCCGCCTCGGCCAGCCCCTGCGCGAGGTCTGCCAGCAACGACGCGGTGGCTTCCAGGCCAATGTGCAGGCGCACCACCGGCCCTGCCGGCCGATAGCCGCCTTGGCGTTCGGCCACGTCCACCATCACCGCCAGGCTCTCGAAGCCGCCCCACGAGGCGCCGATGCCGAACAACGCCAGTGCATCGACGAAACGTTCAGCGGCGAACCCGGGCCGGAACTCCACCGAGAGCAGGCCGTTGCTGCCGTTGAAATCACGTTTCCACAGGGCATGGCCGGGGTGGCTGGGCAAGGCCGGGTGGAACACCCGCACCACCGAGGGTTGCGCCTGCAGCCATTGGGCAACCTCCAGCGCCTGGCGTTGCTGCACCGCCAGCCGCGCGGCCAGGCTGCGCGCGCCACGCAACACCAGCCAAGCGTCGTCGGGGCTCACCGTATGGCCGAAGGTGTCGGTCATCTTCGACAGTGGCGCAAAGGCCGCCTCAAGGGTGCACACACTGCCCATCATCACGTCGCTGTGCCCGGCCACGTATTTGGTCAGCGCCATGATCGAGATGTCGGCGCCCAGGGCCAACGGCCGGTACAGGTAGCCGGCGCCCCAGGTGTTGTCCACCGCCAGCAGCACCCCACGTGGTTTGCACAACGCGGCCAGCGCCGGCAGGTCGAGCAGCTCGAACAGTGACGACCCCGGCACTTCGGCATAGACCATGCGGGTGTTGTCGCGCAGCAGCGTGGCCACGCCGCTGCCATCGGCCGGGTAGTAGTCGTAGGCAATGCCGAACGGCGCGAGAAACTGCTCGGCCAGCCGGCGCACCGGCGCATACACGGCGTCGGTGATCAACACATGGTCGCCCGGGCGCAGGTATGCCAAAAACACCTGGGCGGTGGCGGCCAGGCCGGTGGCAAACAGCTTGCTGCGGTAACCGCCCTCCAACTCGGTGACCAGGTCTTCCAGGGCATAGGCATTAGGGTTGCCGCGCGCGCCATAACTCAATACCCGCTCTTGGTCGCGGCGGGCGCGTGCTTCACGCATTTGCCCGACGCTGTCGAACAGCACCGTGCTCAGCCGCGCCACCGGCGCATTGACCCCACGCGGGCCGGAAGCGGCCGCGCCACGCCCGGCATGCACCAACTGCGTTTGCACGGCGGGGGTGGCCGCCAACGGGTGAAAGCTGGCGCGCTCTTGGGCGGTCATCTGCCCCAGTAGGCCGGTTTCCCAGGCCAGGTATTGGCGCGCGGCGGCTTTGTTACCGGCGTGGCGGTCATGCACGAAAAATAAAAAGTCGATACGTTCGGCCTCAGTCAGCGGCGCACCGCCCTCTTCCACCGCCAGCCCCTCCAGCGTCGGCAGCCAGCGCGCTTGGGCGCGTTGCGCCGGCGGCAGTTCGTCGGCGGCCAACTGAGCCACGGCAGGCTCGGGCGTCAGCAGCCACAACGGGCCCTGCACCCCTTCGGCATCCGTGGCCAGGCGGCTACGGCTCGACCAGCGCGAACCGGCGGCACGACGCTTGATGAAGGCGGCACTGGCGCGCAGGTCGAACACCGTGGCCGAGCCTTCGGCAGGCGTGGCTGGCGCAAGGTTCACCGCGGGTAGCGGCACCGTGGCCAAGGCCAGGCCGCTGTGCAATCCGCCCTGTAGCACGAATGCTTCATGGCCCAACTGGCGCAGCCAACTGGCAACGATGGGTGCGCGCACGCCGTCGTCATCAAATACCACTACCCGCGCCCGGCGCACACCCACGTACAGGTCGGTGGCCTGGATCAACTGCCCACCAGGGGCGTGCTGGGCGCCGGGCAATGAGCCTTGGGCAAACTCTTCCGGGGTGCGTACATCGCACAGGAACAGGCTGCGGCTGGGGTCATCGGCCCACTGCTGGACCTGGCCAGCGGCCACGCTCACCACCCCGGCACGCTGGGCCAGGCGTTCGGCCGCCTGGCGCTGGGCCGCCTGTTCCGCCGGTGCCGGCGGGTACGGGCGATGTTGGCCGTGCTCCAGTTCGAGGTCTGCCAAAAACCAACCTTGGGTGCCGTTTTCCAGGGCGAATACCGGGTTGGGCACGCCGAGGTTGATTAGCGTTTGCGCGCCGATGATGCTACGGGTGCGCCCGGCGCAGTTGATCACGATCGGCGTGCTCGGCGCCGGTACCATCGCCTGAGCACGCAGGCCCAGCTCTCCATTGGGGCAACACGCCGCGCCGGGGATGCTCATCTTGCTGAACTCATCCAGCGGCCGGCCGTCGAGCACCGCCAGCGGCTGCCCGCTGGCTTGCCAGGCGGCCAGTTGGGTGGCGCTCACGTGGGGGGTGTGGCAGGCCAGCTCGATCAGTTCGCCAAAGGCCTTGGACGGCACATGCACCCCGGCAAACAGCTCGCGGCCCGAGGCCTTCCAACCTTCGGCGCCACCGGCCAACACCCGCACATTGCCGTAACCCTGCTGGCGCAAACGCGCGGCGGCGCGGGGGGCCAAGCCATCGTCGCCTTGGCTGTACAGCACCACCCGCACGTGGCGGTTTGGGGCCAGGCGCGGGGCGTCTATTTCCAGGCGGCTATAGGGCAGGTGCACCGCAAAGAACAAATGGGCTTCGCCGTATTGGCCGTGTTCGCGCACGTCGAACAGGGCCAGCTCCTGGCCGTCGAACAGCCACTGTTCCAGTTCGGCACTGGTGATCGTTTCGCTCATGGTCATTGCACCACCAAGGATTTTTCCGCTGGCGCCAGGTCACGCCCCCGCGCATAGGCCCGCTGCACCGCCGGCCGGGCCTTGATCCGTTCGCGCCAGGCGGCGATCGCCGGGTACGCGGCCAGGGCGATGCCTTGGCGCATAGGCTGTAGCCACGGGAAGATGGCGATATCGGCAATCGAATACTCGCCGGCCACGTACTGCCCACCGGCCAAGGCCCGTTCAAGCACTCCATACAAGCGTTCGGCTTCCCGCTGTAGCAGGTCCAGGGCGAACGGAATCGGCGTGGGGGCTTTTTCCCGGAACAGCTGTAGTTGGCTTAGGTAAGGCGTCACGTGGCCCACCTGCCAGAACAGCCATTGCTGCACCTGGTGATAGGCCGCGCTGCCGGCCGGGGGCAGCAGGCGCTGCTGCTGGCCGGCCAGATAGTTGAGGATCGCCCCGGACTCGAACAGCGACAACCCCGTGCTGTGATCGACAATGGCGGGAATACGGCCGTTGGCGCTGATGGCCTGAAACGCTTCGGCCTGTTGCTCGCCGGTACGGATGTTCACCGGCACCAGGCGGTAATCCAGCCCCAGTTCTTCGGCGAGGATGCCGACTTTAAGGCCGTTGGCGGTGGGCCAGTAGTAGAGGTCGATCATTGTCCGTAAGCCTCGATGGACGGTTCCATTTGTGATTTGTTGTAGGCCACCACGCGGCCGTCGTCCTGCACCCCGTAACGGCCCTCAAGCGACTCCAGCGGCCGGCCATAGAGGTGAAAATGCAAGGTGGGGGTTTGCCCATCGACCTGGATGCTGTGCAGGTCATCGCCCAAAAAGCTGATCGGCGTACCCGGCTGCACCACCACCTGGCGCGCCACTGCCAGCCGCGCCAGGGTGGGGTCGCTGCCGTCGTCTTCGCGCTGATACACGGTGTTCAGTTCCTGGCCCTGTACCGCCACGATCACCGCCCAGGTTTCGTGGTTATGGGCCACGGTGCGCTTGCCCGGCAGCAGTGAGTTCAGGTACAGCGTGGGGCCTTCGCCGTCATCGTTGAGGCGGTAGCGAAAGGCGCTTTTGCCCTGCCCCGGCGCGGGGGGTGGGAATTCATCGAAATTGAACAGTTCGGTGTGTGCGGTCAGGCCTTCGAGCAGGGCGGTGATGCGGCCAAGGGCCGCACGGTCGACACCGGCGGCGTCGATGGCGCGGATTTGCTCGAGAAAGCCCTGGATCACGGCGGCACGGGGGTGGCTCATGTGTCGTTCCTCTGGTGGCGGCGAGCGCTTCACACGCTCAAGTGATAGGGGCTGAGGTTGCGCAGCACGTAGGTGTCCGGTATGCGCCGGCGGCCAGGTTGGCCCAGGGCGTGCTGCAAAAACGCCTGGGTTCGTGCCTCGCCGGGATGGTTGAACAGTTGCTCGGCGCTGCCGTGCTCGACGATCACGCCGTGCTCGGTGAAATACACCTGGTCGCTGATGCCTTCGGCAAAGCGCATCTCGTGGGTCACCAGCACGCAGGTCATGCCCTCTTCGGTGAGTTCACCGATCACGTTGAGCACTTCGCCCACCATTTCAGGGTCCAGCGCGGAGGTGACTTCGTCGAACAGGATCAACTCCGGGCGCATGGCCAGTGCCCGGGCGATGGCCACCCGCTGCTGCTGGCCACCGGACAATTCGCCGGGAAAGGCCGCCGCCTTATGCTGCATGCGCACCTTGGCCAGCAGCGCCAGCGCCTGCTCGCGCGCTTCCCGCGCCGGCAACCCGAGTACCTTGCGCGGTGCCACGGTGAGGTTGTCGAGCACCGACAGGTGTGGGAACAGGTTGTATTGCTGGAACACGAACCCCACCCGCTGGCGCAGTGGTCGGTGGGCGGCCTCGCCGTGCAACTGATGCACGGCCGTACCAGCCACGGTGAGTTCGCCACGCTGCGGTTTCAAAAGCCCGGTGAGGCAGCGCAGGATGGTCGACTTGCCGGAGCCCGAGGGGCCGATGATCGACACCGCCTGGCCTTTGCCCACGGTCAGGTCGATGCCCTTGAGCACCGGCGTGGCACCGAAGGCCAAATGCACGTCGCGCAAGCGGACCAAAGGGGTGTCAGTGGAAGGCATAGCGGCGCTCCAGGCGTTGGGTGAGGCGGGAAATCGGAAAACACCAGGCGAAAAACAGCGCCAGCAAGCTGAAGTAGATCAGCACGGTGAAGGGGATGCGGTTAACGGTGTTGCTGGCGATTTGCGCGGTGTCGATCACGTCGTGCACGCCCACCAGCGAGGCCAGCGCGGTGCCCATGGTGATGATCGCGTAAAGGTTCATCCACGGCGGCAGCATGCGCGTGAAGCACTGCGGCAGAATCACCTGGGTGAACACCTGGGCGCGGCTGAACGCCATAGAACGGGCCGCCTCCCACTGGGTAGCGGGGATCGACCCCACTGCCCCACGGAGAATTTCCGCCACATTGGCGCTGGCCGGCAAGGCCAGGCCCAGGGTCACCTTCAGCCAGTCCGGGAACGCCAGGTAGCGGCCGAACAGGTGCACCTCGAATGGAAACACGTAGGTGGTGAAGTAGATCAGCACCAGCCACGGCGCGTTGCGAAACACCTGAACCCACAGCCGCGCCAGCGGGCGCAGCGGGGAGAAGTTAAGCGCGCCGATGAACAATCCGGCGGCGCTGCCAGCGGCGATGGCGGTCAGGCTGATCAGCACGTTCTGGCCCAGGCCCACCAGCAGCGCCGGTGCCCATTCAACCAATGCCGCGAGTGTGTCATTGGCCATAGCCGGGCATCCTCAGGCGCGCTTCGAGCCAGCGGCCAATAGCGTTTACCAGCAACCCCAGCGCGCCATAAAAGGCCAGCAACAGGACCATCATTTCGATCACGTTATCGCTTTGCGTCCAGATCATGATCGAGGCATACGTCACATCGTTGACCGCGATGGCCGAGGCGATCGCGGTCATTTTCACCAGGTCGATCAGGTTGTTCACCAAGGCCGGTAGGGCAAAGCGCAACGCCAGCGGCAACTGCACGTAGATAAACCGCTGCGGTGCGCTGAAGGCCAGCGAGCCTGCCGCTTCCAAGGTGGTCGCCGGCACCGCTTGCAACCCCGCGCGCAGGGCTTCGGCGTGGAAGGCGCCCTTGTGCAGGGAGATCACGATCACCACCCAGGCGAACGGCGTGAATGGGTTGCCAGTGCCCACGGCTTGGGTCAGCAGCATGTTCAACACCAAAAAGGCGCAGTACAGCTGCACCAGCGTCGGGGTATTGCGCGTCACATCGACGAACGCCCGCGCTGGCATAGCCAGCACAGGGCGCGGGCTGACCAGCGCACAGGCCAAGCCCAGGCCCACGGCCAGGCTGCCCAGCGCGGCGCATAGGCACAGCGCCAAGGTGGTCAGCGCACCATCGACCAGGCTGGCGCGGCTATAGGCATCGAACAAAAAACGGTAGTCCAGCCCCCACCCAGCCACTGCCTGCACCAAGGCATGCAGCGCCTCGTTCATGGTTGCGCCTCGGCCAACAGCGCACAGGCCGCAGCCACCCGCGGGCCCGCCTGGGCAACGGCGGCGGTTTCGGTGGCGATGGAAAACCGCAGCCAGGGCGAGAGCCCGTAAGCACTGCCGGCAATTGCCGCTACACCCTGTTCGAGCAGCCAGGCGACGAGGTCGGCGTCGCTGTCGATACGCTGCCCATCGGGGCGATAGCGCCCGATCAGCCCGGCGCAGCGCACGAACACGAAAAAACCGCCTTGGGGTTGCAGCACCTCAAGGCCTGGCACGCCCAGCAATGCCCCGACCAACAAATCGCGGCGTTCGCGGTAGGCGGCCAGGTGCTCGGCCAAAAACCCCAGGCCCCCTTCAAATGCCGCCAATGCGGCGGCCTGGCTCACCGAACTGGCGCCGGAGGCCGCCTGCGACTGCACCACCGCCATGGCCTTGGCCAAGGCCGCTGGCGCCGCACCGAAACCGATGCGCCAACCCGTCATGGCATAGGTTTTGGACACGCCCCCCACCAGTAGCGTGCGCCCTTGCAGGTCAGGGGCGATATTCAGCAGGTTGCGCGGCTGGCCGCCGTCGAAGCGGATATGCTCGTACAGCTCATCGAGCAGCACCCACACCTGTGGGTGGCGGCGCAACACGGCGGCCAAGGCGGCAAGCTCAGCGTCGCTGTACAGCGCCCCGCTAGGGTTGCCGGGGCTGTTGAGGATCAACCAGCGGGTGCGCGGGCCGATCGCCGCTTCCAATTGCTTGGGCAGCAGCTTGCAGCCCTGTTCCAACGGGCATTCAAGCAGCTTCGGCAGGCCACCGTTGAAGCGCACCGCGTCGGGAAAAGTCGGCCAGTACGGCACCGGCACGATCACCTCGTCGCCGTCGTCGAGGGTGGCGGCAAAGGCGTTGAATATTACCTGCTTGGCGCCGTTGGCGATCACCACCTCGGGCAAGCTGTACTGCAGTTGGTTTTCCCGCGCCAGCTTGGCCAGCACCGCCTCACGTAGGGCTTTCACCCCCGGGGTGGCGGTGTATTTGGTGGCGCCGGCCTGGATCGCCGCCCAGGCGGCCGCCTTGATGTGCGCCGGGGTGTCGAAATCCGGCTCGCCGGTGGTCAGGTCGAGGATGTCGTGGCCGCTGCCGCGCAGTTCATTGGCGCGGGCCTTGGCCGCGGCATTGGGCGAAAGGTCCACGCGCTGCACGCGTTGGGACAGGCGTAGGCTCATAGGGTGTCGTTCTCCAGGGCAATGACCTTGCCGGGGTTCAGGCGGTTGTGCGGGTCGAGGGCGCGCTTGATACGCCGCATCAGGCCCAGCTCAACGGTGCTTTTGTAGCGCGGCAGTTCATCGCGCTTGCGCTGGCCGATGCCATGCTCGGCGCTGATCGAGCCGCCGTGGGCGTGCACGTTGTCGTGCACCACCCGGCTTAGGGCGTGGTAGCGGGCCATGTGTGCGGCCACGCTCATGCCCCGCGGGCTGGCGATGTTGTAGTGCAGATTGCCGTCGCCCAGGTGGCCGAAGGTGTAATGGCGTACCCCAGGGAACTGCGCCTGCAATTGCACCGCGGTGCTGGCGACGAAGGCTTCGATACGCGACAGCGGCAACGAGATGTCGTGCTTCATGTTACGGCCTTCACGGGCTTGCGCTTCGCTCATGTGCTCGCGCAACTGCCACATCGCATGGCTCTGCGCCACGCTTTGGGCCAGGCTGGCGTCGGTGATCAACCCCTGCTCCAGGGCGCCTTCGAGCACCCGTTCCATCAGCGCCACGGCGTCGGCATGGTCGCCGTGATAAGACACTTCCAACAGCGCGTACCAGGGTTGCGTCAATCGGTCGAACGGCAACACGCTGCCGGGGAACTGCTCGGCCACTAATGCCAGGCAATCGGCCGCCATCAGCTCGAAACCGGTGAGCGCGGCGCTGAAGCCCGCGCGGGCATGGGCGAGCAAGGCGACGCCATCGGCCAGGCTGGCAAATGCCACGTAGGCCGTGGCGCGGCTGGCTGGCAGCGGGTACAGCTTGAGGGTGGCGGCGGTGATGATACCCAAGGTGCCTTCGCTGCCGATGTACAAGTCGCGCAGGTCATAGCCGGTGTTGTCTTTGCGCAGCCCGCGCAGGCCGTGCCATATCTCGCCTTCGGCGGTGACCACCTCAAGCCCCAGGGTCAGTTCGCGGGCGTTGCCGTAGCGCAGCACCGCGGTGCCGCCGGCGTTGGTACCTAGGTTACCACCCAGGGTGCAGCTGCCCTCGGCACCCAGGCTGAGCGGGAACAGCCGGCCGGCGCCTTCGGCGGCCAGTTGTACCTGGCGTAGGATGCAGCCCGCTTCGGCGGTCAGGGTGTCGTTGGCGGTGTCGACCTCGCGGATGGCGTTCATCCGCTCAAGGCTCACCAGCACCGCGCGGCCGCTGTCGTCTGGGGTGGCCGCCGCCATCAGCCCGGTGTTGCCGCCTTGCACCACCACGCAGGCGGCATGTTCAGCACACAGGCGCACCACCGCGGCCACCTGT
Organism: Pseudomonas typographi; assembly: GCF_014694385.1. Taxonomy (GTDB): domain Bacteria; phylum Pseudomonadota; class Gammaproteobacteria; order Pseudomonadales; family Pseudomonadaceae; genus Aquipseudomonas; species Aquipseudomonas typographi. Next base: position 173,352 of record NZ_JAAOCA010000003.1, read on the forward strand.
TCGGTGCTGGCCGGGCGCACAAAGGCGCGGGCCTTGCCGTGGTAACGCTGGTGTTTGTCGCTCAGGCGCGCGCCGGCGGCAGCGCCCGGTTCAGCGTAGCGCTCACCGAGCAGCGCCACCAGGGCATGCAATAACGGGTCGGTCATTGGGCGGCCTGCAACGGCGCGGCGTCCCTGAATTTGTCGTGCAGCGCATACAACGCCGGCGAAGGTTCCATGCCGGTGCGCTTGCCCAACTCGATCAACCAACCGCTGCGGTGCCAGTCACGAATGATCGCATCCAGCCGCGCTTGGAAGTCATGCTCGCCCTTGCGCACCCACATCACCGAATTCGACGGAATCAGCTCGTTGGGCAGCGGGGTTTCGTAATCGGCCCATTCTCCCTGTTTAAGCAGTGCACGCATGGTCGGCGCTACGTGCACCGCCGCCACGCAGCCGTTGCCGCGTAGGCTCAACAATGATTCTGACTGGCTGCGGAAGGCTTTGATCTGTGCGCCGTACTGTTGCACCAACGGCTCGATGAAGTTGCTGCCCTGGGACACACACACCGGTTTGCCCGCCAGGTCGGCCCACTGGGTGATGCCGGCGCCTTTACGGATCACCGCCGCGCCACCGACTTGTTCATAAGGGGTGGGTGGGTAATCGAGAATCTGCGCGCGTTCGTCGGTGAACTGCATGTTGGCGATCAGCACGTCGACCTTGCCCTGCTGCAAAAACTGCACACGGTTCGGCGGCAGCACAGACACCGTTTCCACCTCCACGCCCAGGCGCTTGCCCAGTTCATTGGCCAATTCCACGTTGTAGCCCACCGGCTCACGGGTTTTCGGGTCCAGGGTGCCGAACGGCAGCCCGGTGAGCATTACCCCCACGCTGATGCGGTGGCGTTCATTGATCTTGTCGAGGGTGGCATCGGCACTGCCACTGGCCGCGTGCAGGGCGAGCCAAGGCGCGAGCAGCAGCCCGAGGGTTTTCAGTTTCATGCAGAGCGTCCTGTGTCAGAGGCCGAATTGGTCGGCGGGCAGCGGTTCGATGTGGTGGCGCTGTTCGGTGGCCACCAGCCAACCACTGCGGTGCAGCTGCTGGATGATCGGGTCGAGGCGGGCCTGGGTGTCGGTTTCGCCAAGGCGCGTCCAGATCACCGAGGGCGCAGGGTTGAGCTCTGGCGCCAATGCCGTGTAACCCTGCCATTCCGGGTTGTTGGCCAGTAACGGCTTGATCAGGGTGCCGTCATGCACGGCGGCAACACAGTTGTTACCGCGCAACGCCAGCAGCGATTCGGAGGAGCTTTTGAACGCCTTGATCGTGGCCCCTAGCTCGGTCAGCGGCTTGACGTAGCTGCTGCCCTGGGAGGTGCACACCGGCTGGCCGGCAAGGTCGGCCCAGGTTTTGATCGCACTTCCCGGCGGCAGCGCGGCGGTGCCCCCGACCTTGTAGTACGCGGTAGGCACATGGCCGAGCAGCGCGTCGCGCTCGGGGTTCCATTCCATGTTGGCGACCAGCAGGTCTACCTTGCCCTGCTGCAAAAATTGCACGCGGTTGGCCGGCAGCACCGGCACCAGCTCGACCTTCAAGCCCAATTGCCGGCCCAATTCCTCGGCCAAGTCCACGTTCAGCCCCACCGGCTGTTGGGTGGCTGGGTCCAGGGCGCCGAACGGCCCGCCGGAGAGCATCACGCCAACATTCAACTGCTGGCGGCCCTGGGCTCGCTCCAACGTGGCATCGGCCACTACCTGCCCGGCGCACAGCACGGCGAGCATACCCACACACAACCTTACAGCGCGGCACAGGCCCATGGGGCACTCCTTGAAAGCGGACGATCACGCTGCGGCATGCTAGGGAGGTGGCCACCGCAGGGGAAATTCAAATATTTCCTATCGTTATAACTTTCCACCCAAGGCCGGACGACTTCCTTGATATATACCCCGTAAAATAAGGGTTCACTTTGTTGCCGGGATTGAAATACATTACGAACCATTATTAGAAAATTGATGGCCTTGATATGACCCCTGCCCTGGACCTGGACCTGCTGCGCACCTTCGTGACCGTGGCCGATGCCGGCAGCTTCGCCGAAGCCGGCCAACTACTGGGGCGTACACAATCCTCGGTGACCCAGCACCTGCAACGGCTGGAACACAGCGTCGGGGTGGCGTTGCTGCGCAAGCAGGGGCGCAGCAAACAGCTCACCGACGCCGGCCGGCAATTGCTGCGCCATGCCCGGCAGATGCTGGCGCTCAACGATGAAGCAGTCGGTGCCTTGCGCCAGGACGGGCCCAGCGGCGTACTGCGCATTGGTTCACCACACGATATCGCCGACACCATCCTGCCGCCGCTGCTCACCCGTATCGCCCGCGCCGCGCCCAATGTGCGGCTGGAGATCGACGTGGGCCGTAGCCCGTTTTTGATGGATGACCTGCACCGGGGCAAGGTCGACATGGTGATTTCCACCCGCCGTGACGAACGCTTGCAAGGCTTGGCGCTGCGTACCTCGCCGGTGTGGTGGATTTGCGCTGCCCATTACCGCCATGACCCCAGCCAACCGCTGCCGCTGGTGTTGGTCGATGAGCCGAGCATTTATCGGCGCTATGCGCTCGAAGCGCTGGAGCGCGAGGGCATCGCCTGGCGCCAGGCCTACGTGGCCTCCAACCTGATCGGCATCAAGGCGGCGGTGCGCGCGGGCCTGGGCATCACCCCGCGCAGCATGGAGCTGCTCGGCCCGGACATGCGTGTGCTGGGTGAGCACCACGGGCTGCCGCGCCTGCCGGACGTGACCTATTACCTGTGGGTGCGTCCAGGCTCGGTGAACCCGCTGGTGCGCAAGGCCTACGAGCTGATCAGCGAGCCATAAGCGGGCGCCCCGGCGTTATAAGCTCAGTCGCAAACGGCATTTCAGCGCTACCGGCAGCGCCGCTAAAGTGCCGCGCACCGGATCACCGGCCCTTTCGTGCGCCCTGCGCGTCAAACCCACCCATGATCCGAGCGTGCCGCCGTGTTGCCAAAACGTTTCGCTTATTCCCTAGCCGTGCTGTTCACCACTGCCTTGTTGGCCAGCGCCCCGGCGTTGGCTGCCGACGGTTACCCCACCCAACTGCGCATCGGCTATCAAAAGGGCAACAGCCTGGTGCTGCTCAAAAGCCGCGGCACCCTGGAAAAAGCCCTGGCGCCCTACCACGTTGAGGTGCAGTGGCACGAATTCGCCTTTGGCCCGCCGCTGGTCGAAGGCATCAACGCCGGCAGTATCGATATCGGCTTCGTCGGCGCGCCGCCGCCGGTGCTCGCCCAGGCCGGCGCCGCACCGGAGGTGGTGTACGTGGGTTACAGCGAGCCTTACCAGGACAACTACGCCATCGTGGTGCCTAAGGGCAGCACCGCCAACAGCTTCGCCGACCTCAAGGGCAAGCGCATCGCCGTGGCCAAGGGTTCGGCCGGCGAATACCTGTTGCTCTCGGCGCTGGACCAAGCCCACTGGCCGTTGGCCGCTATCAACGAGGCCTACCTGGGCTACAGCGAAGGCCGCGCCGCGTTCGAGCGTGGCGATGTCGACGCCTGGGTGGTGCCCGACCCGCGCCTGGCCGACACCCAACTGGCCAACGGCGCGCGCGCCGTACTCAGCGCCCGGCAACTGCCGCCGCAATACAGTTTCTACATCGCGCCACGCGGTTTTGCCGAGCAGTACCCCAAAGCCTTGGCCCAGGTGCTGGCGCAACTGAATGCCACCGAGCAATACGCCAAGGCCCACCTCGATGACGCCGCGCAGGTACTGAGCGACGACACCCGGGTACCGCTGCCGGTGTGGCGAAAGGCACTGGCGCGGCAGAACTGGGGCGTGCACTACCCATTCCCGGCCGAGGTGGTGGCCAGCCAGCAGCAGGTGGCCGATACCTTCTACCGCTACCATTTGATCCCCAAACCGGTGCGGGTGGCGGACGCCGTGGTGGAGGTCAAGCCATGAGCCGGCAACTGCACCTGGGCGCGTTCATCATGGGCGTCGGCCACCACGCCGCCGCCTGGCGCTTACCGGGCGCTGCGCCGGCCAACCTGACCCGGCCGGGCTATTTCAAGGCGCTGGCGCAAACGGCGGAGCGCGGCAAGTTCGATTACCTGTTTTTTGCCGACCGCCTGGCGCTCTCTGACCGCTACGGCAACAACCTCGATGCCAGCGTGCGCTACCTGGCCGGCTCCCGCCTGGACCCAGTCGCCCTGCTGGGCCTGCTCGCCGGGGCGACATCGCGCATTGGCCTGGCGGCCACCGCCTCGACCACCTTCAACGACCCCTTTAGCGTGGCGCGGCGCTTCGCCACCCTGGACCACCTAAGTGAAGGGCGTATCGGCTGGAACATCGTGACGTCCACCAACGACGGGGAAGCGCTCAATTTCGGCGACCAGCCGATCCTCGAGCACGAGGCGCGCTACCGCCGGGCGAAGGAATTCGTCGAGGTCGCCCTAGGACTGTGGGACAGCTGGGAAGACGACGCCCTGCTGCACAACGGCCATACGGGCGAGTTCGCCGAGCCGTCACGGGTGCATTACCTCAACCACCAGGGCGAATACTTCAGCGTGCGTGGCCCGTTGAATGTGCCGCGTTCGCCCCAGGGCCGGCCAGTGCTGATCCAGGCCGGCTCTTCCGATACCGGCCAGGATTTCGCCGCCGAACTGGCGGATGTGATCTTCACCGCGCAGCCAGACATCACCAAGGCCCAGGCCTTTTACCAGCGGGTGCAGCAACGGGTACGCGAACATGGCCGCGCCGAGGGCGCACTGAAGATCATGCCCGGGGTGATGCCGTTCGTGGCCGCCAGCCGCGAGCAAGCGCAAGCGCGCTTCGCGGAGCTGGAAGCCAATGTGCACCCGCTGGCAGGCCTGGCGCTGCTGGCAGACAGCATGAACCACGACCTGTCGGTGTACCCGTTGGATGAACCGCTGCCGGCGCTGGCCGAGATTCGCGGCAACCAAAGCCGTTTCAAGCTGGTGCAGGAGCTGTCTCAGCGTGAGGGTTTGACCTTGCGCGAGCTGGGCAAGCGGTTTGGCGGCAGCCGCTCGCACCGGGTATTGGCCGGCACCGCCAAAGACATCGCCGATGACCTTGAACAGTGGTTCGAGGGCGGCGCCTGCGACGGCTTCAACATCATGCCACCGTACCTGCCCGAGGGGCTGGACACGTTCGTCGAGCAGGTGGTGCCCGAACTGCAACGGCGCGGCTTGTTCCGCCGTGATTACCAGGGCAGTACCCTGCGCGAGCACTTGGGCCTGGCCCGGCCGCCGAGCCGTTTCAGCCAGCGGGCGTAACACATGGTGCGGCGCCTTCACGGTGTTCAACGGGCCAACCGGCTACGCACGCGTGATTATGTGGTTATGCCGATACGGTCTTGGAAACCGCGGCGCCGCTGCCGCAGGGTGTAGGCCTTCATTTTCCAGTAAGGTAACTGCCATGACTGCCCAACAGCCCCTTCACCCCGTGCTGCCCATCACCCCCGCCGAACTGCGCCAGGCCTTGGCCGGTTCAACCGAACTGGCCGTGGTCGACGTGCGCGACCCCGGCGTGCAAGCCCGTGACGGGTATATCCTGCGCAGCGTGAACTTGGCGCTGAGCACCTTGGAGCTGAACCTGGTGCGCCTGCTGCCACGCCGGGCGGTGCCGATAGTGGTGGTCGACGGCGGTGACGGCGCGCTAGCCAAGCGCGCGGCGGCAGCGTTGGCCGGCTTCGGCTACACCCAGGTGCGCATCCTGGCCGGCGGCACCGCCGCTTGGCAACGCGAGGGCGGTGAGTTGTTCACCGGCACCAGCGCGTTGTCCAAAGGCTTTGGCGAGTTCGTCGAGCTGCATTACAGCACCCCGCACATCAGTGCCGAACAATTACATGAACGGCTCGAAGCGGGCGAAGACTTGCTGGTGGTCGATGGCCGCACCCTGAGCGAGTTCGAGGCCTTCAGCATTCCCGGTGCCTACGCCATCCCCAACGGCGAGCTGTTGCACCGGCTACCGGCCTTGCTGCCTTCGCCCACCACCACGGTGGTGGTCAATTGCGCTGGGCGCACGCGCTCGATCATCGGCGCACAAACCCTGATCAATGCCGGTTTGCCCAACCCGGTGGTGGCCCTAGAAAACGGCACCATGGACTGGCTCAAGGCAGGCTTCAGCCTGCAGCATGGGGTGCTCAATGCCGCCCCCGCGCCGGGCCCCGAGGCGCTGGGCGCGGCCGTCGAGGCCGCCGAACGGCTGCGCCGGCGGTTCGACCTGGCGCTGATCGACAGCGATACGTTGGCGCGCTACCAAGCCGAAGCCGAGGCCCGGGCATTGTACTTGCTGGACGTGCGCACATCGCAGGAGTACCGCCAAGGCCACCTGCCCGGTGCGCAATGGGCCGAGGCTGGGCAATTGGTGCAGGGCGTGGACCAGCATGTGGGTATCCAGCACGCGCGAATCGTACTCATCGATGATGAGCACGCGTTGCGCGCGGCGGTGGCCGGGTCGTGGCTGGCACAACTGGGCTGGGGCGAGGTGAGCATCCTGCCGCTGGCCACCGCCCAGTCCTTGGTGCGTGGGGCCCCGCAGCCGCCGTTGCCCGGGGCGGTGCCGCAGGTGCCGCTGGTGACCGCGCAAGACCTCGCCCCCGCGTTGCGGGCGGGCGAGGCCACCCTGCTCGACCTTGCCGACAGCCCGCGCTATGAGGCCGGGCACATACCCGGCGCCTGGTTCGCGGTGCGCGCCAAATTGCTTGACCGTGCGGCCAGCCTGCCCGGCAGCGGCCCGCTGATACTGACCTCCCCCGACGGTGTGCTGGCCCGCTACGCCGTGGCCGAATTGGCGCCGGTGTTGCGCCGGCCGCTCAAGGCGTTGGCCGAGGGCACCGCTGGCTGGGTAGCGGCCGGCTTGCCGCTGGACACCGGCCCCAGCCACCTGTGGGATGACACCGACGATGTGCCGCGCTCGCCATACCACACCGGTGGCGATCGCCTGGCAGCTTTCAAGGCCTACCTGGATTGGGAAGTGGGCCTGGTCGAACAAATCCAACGCGATGGCACCGTGGGCTTTTTCACCCACGCCCCGGCGGCGTGACCGTTCTGCCGCGGCCCCGCCAAGGGCCGCGGCAGGCAACCGTCAATCGAACGGCAACGGCAAGCCCAAGTGGCTGCGCAGTGTGCTGCCTTCATAGTCACGGCGAAACAGCCCGCGCTTTTGCAACTCCGGCACCAGGTGCTCGACGATCGCCTCGAGCCCTTCGGGGAAGAAGTCGGCGTTGAGGTTGAAGCCATCGGCGCCGCGCTCATTGAACCACTGGGCAATGGAGTCGGCGACCTGTTCGGGGGTGCCAACGATACTGCGGTGCCCGTTGGGGTTGCGTGCCAGCACTTGGCGTACGCTCAGGCCCTCGCGGCGGGCCAGGTCGAGCACTGCGCCAACGAAGCCCTGGCTGCTCTTGGCACCCGCGGCGTCGATCTGCGCCCAGGGCAACGGTGCGTCCAGTTCCAGCGCCTCGGCCGGTATGTTCAGCGCAGCGGCCAGGGTGCGCAGTTCTTCATCGAAACCGGACACCTCATCCAACCATGCCTTGCGCCGCTGCGCCTCTTCTTCAGTGCCGCCCAATATGGGAAACAGCCCTGGCAGGATCAACACATGGTCCGGGTTGCGCCCATGGTGGCTGGCCTGGGCCTTCAACTCGCGGTAAAACGCCTGCGCCGCTGGCAGGCTGTGGTTCACCGTGAACACCGCATCGGCGTGGCGGGCCGCCAGGGCGATGCCTTGCGGCGAACCCCCGGCCTGCAACAACACCGGCTGGCCTTGCGGTGAGCGCGGCACGTTCAGCGCGCCCTTGACCCTGTAGTAATCGCCCTGGTGGTCGATCGGCACGATACCTTGCAGGTCGGCGAAACGGCCACTGGCCTGGTCGGCCACCAGGGCATCGCGGCGCCAACTGCGCCACAGCCCCTTGACCACTTCCACCGCCTCGGCCGCGCGGCCGTAGCGTTCATCGTGCCCGGCCAATTGCTCCAGGCCAAACAGCCCGGCCGAATGGGCATTGCGAGTCGCTACCACATTCCATGCCACGCGCCCGCCAGAGACGTAATCGAGCGAAGCAATTTTGCGCGCGATGTTGTACGGGTGGTTAAAACTCGACGACACCGTGGCCACCAGCCCTACCCGCTCGGTGACCCGGGCGATGGCGGTCAGCGGTATGAATGGGTCCAGTGCTTGCCAGGGGCGCGACACCTCGGGCAGGCCGTAGTCGAAGCCGTCGGAGAAAAACACCGCGTCGAGCTTGCCGCGCTCGGCCAGGCGGCCGATGTTTTCGTAAAAGGCCAAGTCCAGAAAGGCCAGCGGGTCTTGGGCGACGCGCCATGAGGCGGGATGGCGGCCACTGTTGTTCACGTTCACGTTCAAATGCAGGGTGCGTGTACTCATGCTGTGGGCTCCTTGGCCTGAAGCTCGGCCAACGGTCGGTAGGGGTGGGCGACGCTCCAGGGGTCGGCAACGGCTTCTTGCAACAACCACCGCCCCAACGCGTGAGGTTTCCAGCGCACGGCGTCGTGCAAGGTATGGGTGCGGGCATCGCGCCAATAACGGTCCAGGCCATTGCCTTGGCGCGCCGCGCGGGTGCCGCCGATGTCGTACAGTTTGCTGGTGACGCTGAGCACCGCACGGGTACTGAGTATTTTGGCTTGGGCCACTTCGTAGTAGGCCTCCAGTACCTCGCGCAGGTCGCTGGCCGGCGACAGCAGCGCCAGCAGGCGCCCGGCGGCTTCGGTCAAGCGCCGCGCCGCGCGGGTTTCCAGGGCCAATTCACCGAGCAGGCTCACCCCCAGCGCATCGTCGGCGAACGCCGCCGCGCCGCTGCCGCGCCCACCGTGAACCTGGCGGGCCAAGGCTATGGCCTGTTCCAGCGCGGCCTCGGCTAGGCCGACGTCGATAGCCGCGTGCAACAGTTGGCTCTGCGCGGCGATGCGATAGGCCACCTGTGGGTCGCCGGGCAGGCGCACGATCGCCAAGGGCTGCACCGGCACCGCGGTGAACCGCGCGCTGCCCGAAGCGGTGGTGCGCTGGCCAAGCCCGTCCCAGTCGTCTATTACCTCTACACCCGGGTGCTGCCGGTCAACGATCACCGACACCACCTGCCCGGCGGCGTCCAATGCCTGCACGCTGATGTGATTGGCCAGCAGCGCGCCGGTGGCGTACACCTTGTGGCCATCCAGGCGCCACTGCTCGCCCTCGCGGCGCAACGCGGTTTGCGCCTGGCCCGGGTGGCTTTCGCCGGGTTCGGCGGTGGCATTGCCGAAAAAATCCCCAGCGCCCACCCGGCCCAAGTAATGCTCGCGCTGCGCCGGGGTACCGGCCAGGCGCAGGCGCTCCACGGCATTGAAGTGGTTTTGCGGTATTTGCCCCAGGCTACCGTCAGCGGCGGCCAGCAGCGCCAGCGCTTGCACCAGCACCTGCTGGTCGAAGCCCAGGCCGCCGTATTCAACGGGCACGTTCAGGCGCCAGAAGCCTAGCGCACGCAGCGCAGCGATGGCCTGCAGCGGGTATTGGCGCTGCTGGTCACGCTCGGCGGCGCCTTTGGCAATGGTGGCGCACAGTGCCTTGAGTTCGCCAATAAAAGCGTCTGCATGGGCCATGCTCATTGCACCTCGCGCGCCGGTACCGCTTGCTGTGCAGCGTTATAGCGGCCGTCGAAGCCCAAGCGCACATCTACCTTGCGCTTGATGGCGCCGCCGTCGTACAGCGCATCGGCGACCTTTTGCTCCTGGGCCAGCAGCGCGTCGTCGAACGGCCGGAAGGCACCGGCGCGCACCTGGTATTCGTAGGCGGCGCGCTCGGGGGTGAGCTTAAGCGTGGTTTGCAACACCTCGGTCGCCTCCGCCTGATGGTCGCGGTGCCATGCCCAATACCCGGAGAGCCGGCTGAAGTATTCTTCGAGCGCCTTGTTCTTGGCCGGGTCGGCCAGCACGTCGCTGCGCGCGGTCCATACGCCGAGGGCCGGAATGCCGGTGTCGCGGTCGTTGAGCAGTACCTTGGCGTCGCCTTTTTTAACCGCCGGCAGGATCGCCCCCAAGTCGCCGGAATATGCATCGGTTTGCCCCGACACGAACGCGGCGGCCGAGGAGGCGCCGTCGTTGAACTTGATCGGCTTGATGTCTTTTTCGGTAATCCCGGCCTTGACTAACGACACCAGGTATTGGGCGTGGTTGTAACCGCCGTAGTTCCAGGCCCAGGTATGCCCGGCCAACGCCTGCGGGGTGTCAATGTGCGCCGAGGTGCGCACGGCGGTGACCAGCCGCGCGAAGCTGGCCGAATAATCGTTGCGCCAGCCAGCGACGATTTTCAGCGGGGCGTTCTGCGCCGTCCATGGTTCACGGGCGTTGGCCTGCTCGATGGATAACGACGTATCGCCCATATGGCCCAGGTCGATCGCCTTGCCGTAGAGCGCCGACAGGTTGGCCGCAGGGCCGGTCAGCAATACCCATTTCACGTCGAACGAAGCGCCGTCGAGCACCCCGGACTTTTGGATCAGCGCCGGGAAGCCGGCATCTTGGTAAGCGATGTTGAGGGTCACGCGGTCGGCCGCGCCGGCGTGCGCCGACAGCACAACCGAGGCCGCTAGCAACAGGCCCTTGAGGGTGTGGTTCATGGGGTTTTCCGTATGGCAGTTGGGGGTTTCAGTGAGCGCTGGCCAAATGTTCCAGGATGCGGCGCTTGATGGCGTTGAACTCCGCCGAGGTGGTGTCGCGTTTGCGCGGCAGGGTCACTGGCACGTCAGCCTTGACCAGCCCGCCGCCCAGCACCAGCACACGGTCAGCGAGCAGCACCGCCTCTTCGATGTCGTGGGTGACCAGCAACACGCCGGGGCGGTGGCGTTGCCACAGGTCCACGACCAGGTCTTGGACTTTGCGCCGGGTGAAGGCGTCCAGTGCGCTGAACGGTTCATCGAGCAGCAACAGGTCGGGCTCGCGGTACAGTGCACGGGCAATGCCCACCCGCTGCGCCTCGCCGCCCGACAAGCTCACCGGCCAGGCCTGGGCTTTGTTGGCCAGCCCCACCTCGGCCAGCGCATCGAGGGCCCTGGCCTGTGCGCCGGGCTTGCGCGCGTCTTGCAGCACCACGTTCTTCCACACCCGCTGGGCCAGGATCAGCCGTGGGTCTTGGAACACGATGGCGGTTTTCTCGGCGATGCGCGCTCGCCCGCTGCTGGCCTGCTCCAGGCCGCCGATGATGCGCAGCAAGGTGGTTTTGCCAGTGCCAGAGGGCCCGACCAAGGCGACGAACTCGCCCTTTTGCAAGGTGAAGTCCAGCGCCTGGAGCACGGTTTGTTCGCCGTAATGTTTGCTCAGGCCGTGGATGTGCACCACCGGCGCGGCGCCAGCCAGGGGGCTTGGCGTGGCCGTGGCAAACCGTGGTGCGGCATTATGGCTGGTCATGGCGGGGCCTCCAGGTCAGAAGAACGCGCTCCAACTGGCGCATGATGATATCCACCAACACACCCAGCAGGGCGTAGATCAAGATGCCGGCGATGATGATGTCGGTGCGTTGGAACTGGTTGGCGTTATTGAGGATGTAGCCCAACCCTGCACTGGAGTTGATCTGTTCGGCCGCCACCAACCCCAACAGCGCGCTGCCGGCAGCGTAGCGCCAGCCCACCAGGATCGACGGCATGGCCAAGGGCAATACGATCAAACGAACTTGTTCGGCACGGCTCATGGCGAAGCTGTTGCCCAGTTCCAGCAGCTTTTTGTCGATGCCGCGAATGCCGTGGTAGGCATTTAGATACACCGGAAAAATGGCCGCGCCTACGATCAGCAACACCTTGGCAAGCTCGCCGATGCCGAACCACACCACGAATAGCGGTACCAAGGCGATGAAGGGAATGGTACGGACCATTTGCAACGGCGCGTCGTAGAGGCGCTCGGCATGGGCCGACAAACCGGCGATCACCCCCAGCACCAGCCCTAAGCCCCCGCCGATGGCCAAGCCCAAGCCGGCGCGGGCCAGCGATACCGGCAGCGCCGCCTGTAACTCGCCGGTGTGCCACAGTTCTTGGTAGGCCAGCAAAATGTGCCAGGGCGAGGGCAGCACGAAGTCGTCGAGCCAGCCCAGGCTGGCACACAGTTGCCAGGCCACCACCAACACCACCGGCACCAACAGCCGCAGCGCGGCGCTGGAACCGTGCGCGCGGCTGGCAGGCGCTTGGCTGTCGAAACGGTATTCGAGGGTTTTCACCGTCATCGGCCCGGCCCCTCCCCGGCCGCTGGGCGGCCTTGCTTGAACAGGTAACGCATGAGCACGGCTCCGTGGCAGAACGAATGTGCGGCCGACTATAGGCACGGAAATTAACCACCGGCCAATACGCTACGGCACTATCGTTATGCCGATAGCGAAGGGCGCGGCACGCACTTTTCGGCCCGTGCGCCACCGCTGGAAGTGTGCGTTGGCAACATATTCTTATTCACAAATAGTATTGGATCGTTCTTTTTTAGATCCAATAGATTGGTGCCCTTATCACATCTAATAAGGCCACCCGTACCATGCGCGCACTGCCCACCACTCGCCGTTTGTTCACTGCCGTACTGCTCGCTGGCGCTGCCTGGCATGCCCAGGCGGCCGATCTCACGGTCGGCTTCCAAACCGGTGTAGACCCCAGCAAAGTGCCGCAAGCCGATGGCGCCTATGAGAAAGCCACCGGCCAGCGCATTGACTGGCGCCGTTTCAACAGCGGGCCGGAAGTGGTCACGGCGCTGGCCTCCGGCGACGTGCAAATCGGCAACCTGGGCTCCAGCCCGTTGGCGGCGGCCGCCTCGCGCAAATTGCCGATCGTCGCGTTCATCGTCTCAGCGCAGATCCACTCCTCCGAAGCCCTGGTGGTGCGTAACGGCAGCGGCATCGACAAACCCGAAGACCTCAAGGGCAAGACCATTGCCACACCGTTCGTGTCGACCTCCCATTACAGCCTGCTGGGGGCCCTCAAGCATTGGGGTTTGGACAGCAAGCAAGTGAAGGTGGTGAACCTCAACCCCACGGAAATCGCCGCAGCTTGGAAGCGTGGGGACATCGACGGCGCATTCGTGTGGTCGCCGGCCCTCGGCGAGATTCGCAAAACCGGCAAAACCCTCACCGATGCCGCCGAAGTCGGCACCTGGGGCGCGCCGACCTTCGAAGTGTGGGTGGCGCGCAAGGATTACGCCGAGAAGCACCCCGAGGTGATCGCCCAGTTCGCCGGCGTGACCCTTAAAGCCTATGCCGACTACGCCGCGCACAAGGCCGAGTGGACGCCAGAGTCGGACCCCGTGAAGAAAATCGCCCGGCTGACCGGCGCCAACGCCAGCGACGTGCCTGAGTTGCTGGCCGGCGCCGCCTATCCCGATGCCCAAGCGCAAACCAGTGCCACGTTACTGGGTGGCGGCACCGCCAAGGACATCGCCGGCACCGCGGCGTTTCTCAAGGAGCAAGGCAAGATCCCCGACGTGTTACCCGATTACAGCCCTTACGTCAGCGCCCAATTCATTCAGTGAGCCGCAGCCATGGCGACCCTCGAACTGCACCGCGTGAGCGCCCACTATCCAGGCGCAGCGCAACCGGTACTGCATGACCTATCGCTGCAACTGGGCCCCGGCCAGTTGCTGGTGGCGCTGGGCCCTTCCGGCAGCGGCAAGACCAGCCTGCTCAACCTCATCGCCGGCTTCGTGGCGCCGAGCGCGGGGCGGCTGACGCTCGATGGCCAAGCGGTGCACGGCCCTGGCGCGGACCGCGGGGTGGTGTTCCAGGACGATGTGCTGCTGCCCTGGCAGAACGTACTCGCCAACGTCGCCTTCGGCCTACAATTGGCGGGTGTATCGCGGCGCCAGCGTGAGGCCAAGGCGCGTGAGCTGCTTGCGCTGGTTAACCTTACAGGCTTCGAGCAACGCAAGGTGTGGGAGCTTTCCGGCGGCCAACGCCAGCGGGTGGGCCTGGCCCGCGCCCTGGCCGCCGACCCGCGGGTGCTGCTGATGGACGAACCGTTCGGCGCGCTGGACGCGTTCACCCGCGAACAGATGCAGGTGCTGCTGTTGAACGTTTGGCGGCGCACCGGTAAACCGGTGTTCTTGATCACCCACGACATCGAAGAGGCGGTGTTCCTGGCCACCGACCTGGTGCTGCTGGCACCACACCCGGGGCGCATCGTTGAGCGCCTGGCGCTGGATTTCGGCCGCCGCCATTCGGCTGGGGAACCGGCGCGGGCGATCAAATCGGACCCCGCCTTCATCGCCACCCGCGAGCATGTGCTGGCCCAGGTGTTCGCCCAACAACCCCAACTGGAGGCCACCCCATGAGCGCACTGGAACTGCCTGCCAGCCCGCCGGCCGACGCCGCCACACCGGTGCCACGGCAGCGCGACAAAGGCACCCGCTGGGTGAGTGCCGCCACGGTGGCGGCGCTGTTGTTCAGTTGGTGGGCGGTGACCCACCTGGGGTGGATCGACCCGTTGTTTTTACCCGGGCCTGGGGCGGTGCTGGCCAAGGGCTGGGAGCTGTTGAACCAGGGCTATATGGATGTGAGCCTGTGGCGCCACCTGGGGGCGAGCCTGGGGCGCATCGGCATTGGCCTGGTGGCGGCGGTGCTTACGGCCATTCCGTTGGGCCTGGCCATGGGCCGCCAACGCATTGTTCGGGGTATTTTCGACCCGTTGATCGAGTTCTACCGGCCCGTGCCGCCGCTCGCTTACCTGCCGCTGATCGTGATCTGGTGTGGGATTGGCGAACTGTCGAAGGTGCTGCTGATTTACCTGGCTATTTTCGCGCCCATTGCCATCGCCACCGCCAGCGGCGTGCGCACCGTAGACCCGGCGCGGATTCGCGCCGCGCAGTGTTTGGGGGCCAGCCGCGCACAGTTGCTGCGCCACGTGATTTTGCCCAGTGCGCTGCCCGACATCCTCACCGGCCTGCGCATCGGCCTGGGGGTAGGCTGGTCTACCCTGGTGGCCGCCGAGCTGATCGCCGCCACCGAGGGGCTGGGCTTTATGGTGCAGTCCGCGGCACAGTTCCTGGTCACCGATGTGGTGATCCTGGGCATCCTGCTGATCGCGATCATTGCCTTCGCCCTGGAGCTGGGCCTGCGCGCCCTGCAGCGGCGCCTGGTGCCGTGGCACGGGCAGTCCCATTGACCCTTGTTCAGCCGAGTAGCCACTTATGGCTTTTACCCTTCGCCCTTTAAGCCCAGCGCTTGGCGCAGTACTCGACGGGCTGGACCTGCGCCAGCCCTTGGGCGATGCCGACCTGGCCCGGTTCGAGCAGGCGCTGCTCGATCACCAGGTACTGTTTATGCGTGGCCAGCAGCTTACGCCGGCCCAACACATGGGTTTCGCCCAGCGCTTCGGCGAGCTGCACATTCACCCGATCTACCCCCACCTACCGGAGCAGCCGCAGATCCTGGTGCTGGACACCGCGGTCACCGATGTACGCGACAACGCCTTGTGGCACAGCGATGTGAGCTTCCTGCCCAAGCCGGCGATGGCCGGCGTGCTGTTGGCCCGCGAGGTGCCCGCCTACGGTGGCGACACCCTGTGGGCCAGCGGTACGGCCGCCTACGAGGCGCTGAGCGCCCCGCTCAAACGCCTGCTCGACGGTTTGAGCGCCACCCACGACTTCAGCAAGTCGTTCCCGCTGGCACGCTTCGGCAACACCCCCGAAGCATTGCAACGCTGGGAAGCCACCCGCCGGCGCCACCCGCCAGTGTCCCACCCGGTAGTGCGTACGCACCCGGCCAGTGGGCGCCCAGCGCTGTTCGTCAACGAAGGTTTTACCTTGAGCATCAACGAGCTGGAGCCCCATGAAAGCGATGCGCTGCTCAGGTTGTTGTTCCAGCACGCGACCCTGCCGCCGTTCTGCGTACGCTGGCAATGGCGCACCGGCGACCTGGCTTTTTGGGACAACCGCGTGACCCAGCATTACGCGGTGGACGACTACCGCCCGCAACGGCGGGTGATGCACCGCGCGACGGTGTTGGGGGATGCGCCACACTGAGGGGCGGGTATGCCCCGGCGCTATTTGACCGCGTGTTCAGCAGCGCTTAGGGTAGCGCCCCACTGTGAGGAAACGTAACCATGGCCGCCCGCCCCGCCTTGCCCCCCACCGTTTACCTCCTGGGTTTGACGATCTTTTCGTTGGTCACCGCCGAATTCATGGTCGCCGGCATGCTGCCGGCCTTGAGCGAGGCGTTTTCGGTAAGCCTGGCCCAGGTGGGCAACCTGATCGCCTTCTACGCCCTGGGCATGGCCGTGGGCGGGCCACCGGTCACGGTGGTGCTGCTGGCCTTGCGCGTCGGCCATAAGGCCGCACTGGTGGGTTTGCTGGCACTGTACGTGGCCGCTGGGGTGATGGCGGCACTGGCCGAAAGCTACCCGGTGCTGGCCTGGGCACGGGTGATCATGGGGGTGACCAGCGCTACCTGCATCGGCCTGTGCATGACGGTGTGCGCCGGGCTGGTCGCGCCCCAGGTGCGCGGGCGCGCGGTGTCGGTGGTGTTGGCCGGGTTGATGCTCTCCCCGGTGGCGGGTGTGCCGCTGACCACCTGGGTGCAACAGCACTTCGGTTGGCGTGCCAGCGGCTGGCTGGTGGTGCTGCTGGCGTTGCTGTGTACCTGGCTGGCGGCGTGGCGCCTGCCCGCCTCGCCTGCCGGCAGCGCGCCGCCGTTGCGCGAGCAACTGCGGGCATTGAATAACCGCCGCCTATGGGCGGCCTACAGCACCAGCGGGCTGATCATTGGCGCCACCTTTGCCGCCTTCAGCTACTGCGCGCCGATTCTCATCGACGTGGTGGGCGTGAAACCTGCGCAGGTGGCCCCGCTGCTGGCGCTGTATGGTGTGGCCAACGTGTTGGGCAATATGGTCGTCGGCCGGGTCGCCGACCGCCACACCCTAGGTGCCCAGGGCTGGGGCCTGGCCTTGCTGGTACTGGCCCTGGCGGCGCTGGCATTAGTAAGCGGGCCCCAGTGGCTGAGTTTGGTGTGCTTCGTCGCCATCGGCCTGACCGGCGTGGCACTCAACCCTGCCATGGTGGCCCGGGTAATGAACGCCGCCGAACCCGGAGCGCTGGTCAACACCCTGCACACTACCGTGATTACCACGGGCCTCGCCTTTGGCAGTTGGGCCGGCGGCTGGGTGATCGATGCCGGTTTTGGCCTGCGCGCGCCACTGTGGGTGGGCGCTGGCATGGCCCTGCTCGGCTTGCTCAGCCTATGCCCCGCATGGATCACTGCGGCGCAGCGCCCGCCATGCGCCGATGCTCTATAATGGGGTCACAGCCACCGGCATGTTTAGCCAGGCCTATTGTTGTGATAGAGAAAACCCACTGACCCTTTTCACCGGGTTGTGGTCGATTCATTAAGGCCGGGTGGCGCAGCCGCCATCCGCTCATTGTCACCTAAAAGGGGAGAAACCTTATGGCCGTTGCCAATACCAAAGCCGAACTCAAGACCGTCGCTAACGTCAAGGCTAAAGCCGAGCAGCCGGAAGACACCCGCATCGAGAACCAAGCCGAAGTCGGCAAAGCATTGGCGGTGCTGTTGTCTGACGTGTTCGCGCTGTACATCAAAACCAAGAATTACCACTGGCATATGAGCGGCAGCCACTTCCGTGACTACCATTTGCTGTTGGAAGAACAAGCCACCCAGTTGTATGCCATCACCGACGTGATCGCCGAGCGGGCGCGCAAGATCGGCCAACCTACCGTGCGCTCGCTTGAGCAAATGGTTCAGCTTAAGCGCCTGGCCAGCAGCGAAGTCGAAGGCCTGACGCCTGAGCAAATGCTGATTGAACTGCACGACGATAACCAATCGCTGGCAGCGTTCATGCGCTCCACCCACACGATTACCGACGAAGCCAACGATATTGCCACCACCAGCTTGCTGGAGGAATGGGTCGACCAAGCCGAAGAACGTGCCTGGTTCCTCGGCCAAACCGTCGGTCAATAACACTGCACTGCCCAAAGGCCCCGGCACCGCCCGGGGCTTTGCTTATTCCGAAGGATTCGCATGATCGCTGAGCAACTCCTGGTGGGGCTATGGCACAGCCAGCACCTGCCCGAAGAGGCCCTGGGCCATGGCTACCTACCGGCCGGGCCGGGGCTGTTCGCCTCGTCGTTCGCCGTGGGCCTCGCCGCCCAGGCTTGCCTCGGCGCGGCGGCGTTGGCCGCCTGTGAGCTGGGCTTTCTGCGCGGTGCGGCGCGCCAGCATGTGGCTGTTGAACGGCGGCACGCCGAGGCCCAAGCCAGTGGCTGGTTCAGCGTGAACGGCGAGGTGCCCAGCGCCTGGGACGCTTTCAGTGGCCTGTACCGCTGCGCCGACGGTTACGTACGCATACACGCCAACTTCGAACACCACCGTAACGGTGCCTTGGCATTGCTAGGGCTTGACCCGGCAACCGCCACCCGCGCGATGGCGGAATCGGCTGCCTTGCAATGGCAGGCGTTGAGCCTGGAAGCCCAGGCCGCCGAACGCGGGCTGGTGATCAGTGCCCTGCGCAGCTTCGCTGAATGGGACGCTACTGCCCAGGGGCAAGCGGTGGCCAGCCAGCCCTTGTTCACCGTGGAGCGTATCGGCGAGGGCGCGCCTTTGCCCTTGCCCACTCTAGACCAAAGCCAGCGGCCGCTGGCCGGTGTGCGTGTACTGGAACTCACGCGTATCCTCGCAGGCCCAGTCGCTGGAAGAACCCTCGCCGAGGCGGGGGCCGACGTGATGCTGGTCAATGCGCCCTACCTGCCTAATATCGCCGCAATCGCCGATACCAGCCGTGGCAAACGCTCTGTGCACATCGACTTACGCGCCGCCAGTGGCCACCAGCAACTGTGGCAGTTGGCGGGCCAGGCCCATGTGTTCCTCCAGGGCTACCGCCCCGGTGCGCTGGCCGCGCGCGGGTTTTCCCCCGAGGCCTTGGCCGAGCGCCGTCCGGGCATCGTCTACGTGTCACTCTCGGCCTATGGCAACCGCGGGCCATGGGCGGAGCGCCGGGGGTTCGATTCATTGCTGCAGACCGCCATGGGTTTCAACCAGGCCGAGGCCGAAGCCTTCGGCGATACCCGGCCACGGGCCATGCCGATGCAGATCCTCGACCAAGCCACCGGTTACCTGATTGCCTTTGCCGTGGCGGCAGCGCTGCGCAGGCAGCAACTGGAAGGGGGCAGTTGGCATGTTCAGCTGTCGCTGGCGCAAACCGCGCAGTGGTTGCGCGGGCTGCCGCGTATCGGCACGGCGCAGAGCGAACAGGCGCCCTACCTGGAGCCCTACCTTGAAACCTACCGCTCAGGCTTCGGCGAACTGCGGGCCGTGCGGCCCAGCCCACAACTGGCACGCACCCCGCTGGGGTACGGCCGACCGTCGAGCCCGCCGGGCACGGATGCGCCCACGTGGTAACCCGAGCGCGGCTACCCTGCACACGGGCGTGGAACCGGCCCAGGCTCACGGGCGCATAGCCATTACCGGGCGCCCGCCCGCAACCTGACCAACCCCTCCAGGGCGAAACGCACCTGCGCCAACACCACGTCGCGCACTTTTTCCATCCGCACCGGGCCTATGGCGTCCCAGCCCAGCGAGTCGAGTAAACTTTGCCGTTGCACACGAAGCGCCGCCACCTGGGTGAACACCCCGAAGGCGTGCAAAATCGTGCGTTCGTCGTCCACCGGGTAGCCACTCAAGTGTGCTACCAGGCCACGGATGACCCCTGCGATGCGCGGTTTGAAGCGCTCGTTCATCAGCGCGTGGGCGCTGGCTGGGCACTGGCCAGCTTGCTGGCGTGACATGAACTCACGCCAGGGCTTGGCGCCGGAGCCATCGTCGATCAACGCGATCATCCTTGAAAGAATGCCCAGCACCGCGTCGACCCGCCGCGCATCCGCGGCGCCGGGGTCGGCCAGTACGCCTTCGGCGGCAGCGGTGGCGCTACCCAATTGCTCCCACAAGCGCTCGATGATGTGTTCCACGCACGCCAGGTACACACCTTCTTTGTTTTCGAAGTAATACTGCAACGCCGGGGCGTTAAGGCCAGCGGCACTGGCGATGTCGCGGGTGGACGCGGCATCGTAGCCTTTTTCGCCGAACACCCGCACCGCCGCCTCGACCAGCCTGGTGCGAGTTTGCGCACCGCGTTGGTAGCCGCCTTCATGGGTGGGTTTGTAGCGTGCCATGTTCGAAGTGCCCTGAATGTAAACCGGCCCAGCGTATAACTGTTGACAAAATATGTCTCCCCGGCGATTTTATTCCAACTGGAATAATTTGGAACCCCTTGATGGCCGGCACGCTCGCAGCCCCCCCCTCGCCTTCGAATGATACCCAACGGGGTAAAGCCCGCCGCGCCCTGCTCGCCTTGGCCGCGGTGACAGCGGCCGGGGCTATGGCCTGGGGCGCCTGGTGGTGGTTGGCCGGGCGCTTTATCGAAAGCACCGACGATGCTTACCTGCAGGCAGACAGCCTGACCGTGGCACCGAAAATCAGCGGCTACGTGGCGCAGGTGTTGGTGGCCGATAACCAACCGGTGCACCGCGGCGACGTGCTGGTACGCCTGGACGGCCGCAAGTATCGCGCCGCCGCCGACGAAACCTCAGCCACTATTACCGCACGGGAAGCGGACCAGGCCAAGGCCGAGGCCGACCTCACCCAACAGGACGCGAGCATCGCCGAAGCCCGCGCGCAATTGCTCGGCGCCCAAGCCGATGCGCTGCACGCCGAGGCCGAGGTCAAGCGCTATGCCCCGTTGGCCCGCTCCGGCGCGGAAACCCAAGAGCGCCTGGCCGAGCTGACCAACGAACAAGCCCGCGCGCAAAGCACCTTGGCCGCCCGCCAGGCCGCGCTGCGTTCGGCGCAAAGCCGTTATGCGACCTTGCAAGCCCAGGTACAACAGGCCAAAGCGCAGTTGGGCGTCGCCCGCGCCAGCGATGTCCAGGCGCGGCTGGATTTCAACGACGCCGAGGTGCGTAGCCCCATCGACGGCCGTGTCGGCGACCGCGGCGTGCGCCTAGGCCAATATGTGCAGCCCGGCACCCGCTTGCTCACTGTGGTGCCGCTGCAAGCGCTGTACCTCAGTGCTAACTTCAAGGAAACCCAGATTGGCAGCATGCGCCCGGGGCAAGCGGTCACCGTGCATGTCGATGCCCTGCCCGGCCGTGACTTGCTCGGCCACATCGACAGTTTTTCACCGGGCACCGGGGCGCAGTTCGCCCTGCTGCCGCCGGCCAACGCCACGGGTAACTTCACCAAGATCGTGCAGCGGGTGCCAGTACGCATCCGCCTGGACGTGCCCGATGACCTGCAAGGGGTGCTGCTACCGGGGCTGTCGGCCACCGTCGAGGTCGACACCCGGGGCGCCGCCCATGGCTGATACCTCGAGCGCCGCCACGCCGGTAGCCAATGCTTCGCTGACCGATTGGATCGCGGTGGTGGCCGGCTCGCTCGGTGCCTTGCTGGCGACCCTGGATATTTCCATCACCAACTCCGCGCTGCCGCAGATACAAGGCCAGATCGGCGCCACCGGCACCGAAGGCACATGGATTTCCACCGGCTACCTGATGTCGGAAATCGTGATGATTCCGCTGGCGGCGTGGTTCACCCGGATTATGGGGTTGCGGCGCTTTCTGATCGTAATGGCGGTACTGTTCAGCGTGTTTTCGGTCGGCTGCGGGTTATCCGGCTCGCTGGCGGGGATGATCCTCTGCCGCATCGGCCAGGGTTTTACCGGTGGGGCGATGATCCCCACAGCGCAAACCATCATGCGCACCCGGCTGCCCGCCCACCAATTACCCATCGGCACCACCTTGTTTGGCATGACGGTGATCCTCGGGCCGCTGTTGGGGCCGGTGATCGGCGGGTGGCTGACAGAAAACTTCAGTTGGCGCTGGTGTTTCTTTCTCAACCTGCCGGTCACCGCGGCGTTGGTCACCCTGCTGTGGACCGGCCTGCCCGCGGAAAAAGCCAACCTGCAGGCGTTGTTCAAGGCCGACTGGCTGGGCATTTTCGGTTTAGCGGTGGGGCTTTCGACGTTGACCGTGGTGCTCGAAGAAGGCCAGCGCGAGCGCTGGTTCGACTCCAGCTTGATCTGCTGGCTGAGCGTGGCCTGCGCCTGCGGCTTTACCGCATTGGCCGCAGGCCAAGCCACTGCCCGGCAACCCATCCTGCAATTGGGCCTGCTGGCCAACAGGCGCTTTGCCAGTGTGCTGTTGATCGGCACCGTGGTAGGCGCCGGCCTGTACGGCACGGCCTACCTGGTGCCGCAGTTTCTCGGGGTCATCAGTGGCTATAACGCCGAACAGGCAGGTTCGGTGATGCTGCTCTCTGGCCTACCGGCCTTTTTAATGATGCCGATATTGCCGCGGCTATTGGGCCGTTACGATCTACGCCTGCTGGTGGTGCTGGGTTTGGTGCTGTATTGGGCCAGTTGTTTTGTCGACACCACCTTGACCAGCCAGAGCGTCGGCCACGACTTCGCGACCTCGCAATTGCTGCGCGGCGTGGGGCAGATCCTGGTGATGATGCCGCTGAGCCAGCTCTCGATGCGTTCAGTGCCGACGCACCAGGCCGGCGATGCGGCCGGGCTCTACAACATGTCACGCAACCTCGGCGGCACCCTCGGGCTGGCCCTGCTGGGGGTGCTGATCGACCGCCGCGAGCATTTCCATGACGCCGCGCTGCGCGAAACGGTATTGGCCAACAGCCAATCGGCGCAAAGCCAAATGGCCGAACGCAGCGCCGGTTTTCTCGCCCAGCATGGCGACCCGGCCTGGGCCAACCTGCAGGCGCTGGGCCAACTGGCCAACGAAATTGCCCAGCAAACCTCGACGATGACCTACAACGACGCGTTTTTCGCCTTGGGCCTGGCCATGCTCGCCTGCCTGCCCCTGGCCTTCCTGATCAAGCAGCGCACGGCACAGGCAGCGCCAGCACGATGAACACACCCCTTTACCTGTTTGCCCTGTGCGCCTTGGCCGGCTGCACCGTGGGCCCGGACTACACCGGCGCGCCACCGGTGGCCCCGCACAGCCTGCAAGCCGGCCACCTGGCCCATGACACCGCCACGCCCGGCCGCGCTGGGGCCATCGCCCGCTGGTGGCAAACATTGGGCGACCGGCAGTTGGACCTGTTGGTCAGCCAGGCGCTGGCGCACAGCCCCGACGTGGCCGAGGCCCAAGCGCGGGTGCGCCAGGCCCGGGCCAACCTGCAAAGCGAAGTGGCCGCTGGCAGGCCCAAGCTCAGCAGCGATGCCATGCTGCTGCGCATGCGCTCGCCAGACACCTCCGATTTTGGCTTCGATGGCACAGGGCGCGGGCCGCTGAGCCTGTACCTGGCAGGCTTTGACGCCAGTTGGGAGGTGGACCTGTTCGGTGGCACCCGCCGCGCGGTGCAGGCCGCCGACGCCCAGGCACAGGCGGCCGGGGCGAACCTGGCCGACGCCCAAGTGCAACTGGCCGCCGAGGTGGTGCAGGCCTATACCGACCTGCGCGACCGCCAGGCGCGGCTGGCGCTGGTAGATGCCACACTGGCGGTGGAGCAACAAGCGCTGGGCTTGACCCAACAGCGGCTGGAGCGCGGTGTGGCCTCGCAATTGCAGTTCGAACAGGTGCTGACCCAGGCACAAAACACCCAGGCCCAGCGCCTGCCATTGCAAACACAGTTGATCGAAGCGCAGGATGAACTGGCCCTGCTATGCGGACTTGAACCCGGCGAGCTGGACAACCGCCTGGCGGCCGCCGCGCCGCTGCCGCAGGTGCCGGCCCAAGTGCCACTGGCAAACCCGGCCGCCCTGCTCAAGGCGCGCCCAGACGTGCGCGCCGCCGAACGGCAGTTGGCCATGCGCACCGCGCAGGTGGGCCAACAACAAGCCGAATGGTTTCCCAAGCTGAGCCTGACCGGGGACTTGTCGTTCAGCGCCGCCGACCCCGGCCACTTGCTGCGCAATGCGAACGGCACTTGGCTGGCCTTGCCACGGCTGAGCTGGAACATTCTTGATTTCGGCCGCGTGCGCGCGGGGGTGGAAAACGCCGAAGGCAGCCGCGACGAAGCTTTGGCCCATTACCAAGGCGTGGTGCTCAACGCCCTTAAGGATGCCGATGTGGCCCTGGCCCGCTACGGCCATCAACGGCAGAACGCGGTGCTGTTGGCCGAAGTGCAAGCCAGCGCCGAGCGCGCTGCCGGGCTCACCCGCCAACGCTATGAGGCCGGCACCGCCAGCACCTTGGATTGGCTCGACGCTGAACGCACACTGTACGACGCCCGGCAAAATCGCATCGGCGCCGATGCCCAGTTACTCAAGGACTTCACCGCCCTGCACAAGGCCCTGGGCATGGGCTGGCAAGTGGCGGCGGTCACCACGGCGCAACACGGCTAAGGTGCAGCGCCGCCTGGGCAGGTTAAGCCAGGGCATCCAACTGCGCCACCACCTCGGCCGGCAACTTTAACTGCGCGGCGGCCAAATTCTGCCGCAGGTGCTCGACCTTGGAGGTGCCGGGGATCAGCAAAATGTTGGCTGAGCGCTGCAGCAGCCAGGCGATCGCCACCTGCATCGGCGTGGCACCGAGTGATTGCGCGATGGCGTCTAGTTCGCTCGACTGCAACGGGGTGAAGCCGCCAAGCGGGAAGAACGGCACGTAGGCAATACCCTCCTGCGCCAGCACGTCGATCAATGGGTCGTCGGCGCGATTGACCAGGTTGTAGAAGTTTTGCACGCAGGCGATGGGCACGATGCGCCGCGCTTCGGCCACCTGCGCCGCAGTGACGTTGCTCACCCCCACGTGGCGGATCAGCCCCTGCTCGCGCAGCTCGGCCAGGGCTGTCACGGCTTCCTCGATCGAGCCCTCGACCGGCCCGTGCACCCCGTGCATGCTGCGCAGGTTCACCACCTCCAACTGCTCCAGGCCGAGGTTACGCAGGTTATCGTGCACGGCGGCCACCAGTTCCGCCGGCGCCATCGCTGGCAACCAGGCGCCGTCGGGGCCGCGCCGGGCGCTGACCTTGGTGACCAGCGTCAGCCCCTCGGGGTATGGCTGCAGCGCCTGGCGGATCAATTGGTTGGTGATGTGCGGCCCATAGAAGTCCGAGGTATCGATGTGGTCCACACCTTGGGCGACTGCCTCGCGTAACACCTGTAGCGCCCCATCCACGTCCTTCGGCGGGCCGAACACACCAGGGCCGGCCAATTGCATGGCGCCATAGCCCAAGCGGGTCACCGTGCGGTCTCCCAGCCGGTAGGTACCGGCGGCGGTCGATAAGCTCATGTTGATCTCTCCGTAAGTGGCAACAAGGCTCACGATAGGCGCACTTTCACTGCACGACAATCGGCTATAGTGTGCACAACCTGTACGGAATCACGAACAATGAACGTCGACCTGAACGACTTGCGTGCATTTATCGCCGTCGCCCAAGCCCGGGGGTTTCGTGACGGTGCCCGCCGCACGGGCAGCAGCGCGTCACGGTTGAGCGATGCCCTGCGCCGGCTAGAGGCGCAATTGGGCGTGCGCCTATTACACCGCAGCACCCGCAGCGTGGTGCTCACTGAGGTCGGCCAGCAATTACTCGACCGTTTGCTGCCGGCGCTGGATGAGGTGAATAGCGCGCTGGATGTGGTCAATGGTTTTCGTGACCTGCCGGCCGGCACGCTGCGGCTGAACGTGCCCGTGGTGGCGGCGCGGCTGGTGCTGCCCAAGCTGTTGCCGGGTTTTTTCGCGGCGTACCCGCATATACAGGTGCAGGTGATCACCGAAGACAGCTTCGTCGACGTATTGGCCAGCGGCTGCGACGCCGGCATTCGCTACGAAGAGCGTTTGGAGCAAGACATGGTCGCGGTGCCGATCGGCCCCCGGCTGCAACGCTTCGCTGCCGCAGCGGCGCCGGTTTACCTGGCCCGGCATGGCCAGCCGCAGCACCCCAATGAGTTGCTGCAGCACGCCTGCCTGCGCGGTCGTTTTCCCAGCGGCGTAGTGGCCAGCTGGGAGTTCGAGCGCGACGGCCAGGTAATCCACGTCGACCCCGAAGGGCCGCTGGAGGTGCGCATCGGTGCCGGCACGGAACTGGCGGTCGAGCTGGCGATGGCGGGCAGCGGCATCGTGTTTCTGTTCGAAGACTGGCTACGCCCACACCTGGCTAGCGGTGCGCTGGCGCCAGTGCTCAAGCCTTGGTGGCCAAGCTTTTCTGGGCCGTTTTTGTATTACCCGGGGCGGCGCCTGCTGCCCGCCCCGTTGCGCGCGTTCGTGGATTACATCAAGCAAACGCCGTGGCCCGTGGAGGAAAGCTGACTGCATCGTTTCGACGGTGGCTTTTGCTACCGGCCAACCGTTGGTTTCACCTGGCCAGTTAAGCTTAGACTGGTGCCTTACATTGACCTTGGAGGCGAGTATGAGCACCCCGCGTTACACGATTGCAGTAATTCCGGGCGACGGTATCGGCAAGGAGGTGATGCCCGAAGGCGTGCGGGTATTGGCCGCCGCGGCCGAGCGGTTCGGTATCGAACTGCACTGGGCGTGGTTCGATTTCGCCAGTGCCGACTATTTCCTGGCCCACGGCAAGATGATGCCAGACGACTGGTTTGCCACCCTCAAAGGCTTCGACGCGCTGTACTTCGGCGCGGTTGGCTGGCCAGACGTGGTACCGGATCACATCTCGTTGTGGCAGTCGCTGTTGCAGTTTCGTCGGGAGTTCGACCAGTACGTGAACTTGCGGCCCTGCCGGCTAATGCCCGGCGTGAAGGCGCCGCTGGCCGGGCGCGTACCGGGCGATATCGACTTCTGGGTGGTGCGCGAGAACACCGAGGGTGAATATTCAAGCGTGGGCGGGCGTATGTTCCCCGGCACCGAACGGGAGATCGTGATCCAGGAAACCGTGATGACCCGCGTGGGCGTGGACCGCATCCTGAAGTTCGCCTACGAGTTGGCCCAGCGGCGGCCGAAGAAACACCTCACCTCAGCCACCAAGTCCAATGGCATCGCCATCACCATGCCTTACTGGGATGAACGCGTCGCTGCCATGCACGCGCAATACCCGCAGGTAAAGGTCGACAAGTACCACATCGACATCCTCACCGCGAACTTCGTGCTGCACCCGGACTGGTTCGACGTGGTGGTGGCGAGCAACTTGTTCGGCGATATTCTTTCCGACCTGGGCCCTGCGTGCACGGGCACCATTGGTATTGCGCCGTCCGCCAACATCAACCCGGAGCGTACCTTCCCCAGCCTGTTCGAGCCGGTACATGGTTCGGCCCCCGACATCGCGGGCCTTGGCATCGCCAACCCGATCGGGCAGATCTGGTGTGGCGCCATGATGCTCGAACACCTGGGCCATGCCGAAGCGGGCGCGGCGGTGGTCCAGGCCATCGAGGCGGTGCTCGCCAAGGGCCCGGACCACGCCCCGTTGACCCGCGACATCGGTGGCAGCGGCAGCACCGAGGCCTTGGGCCGCGCCATCGCTGCGGCGGTGAGCGGATGAGCAGGGCGTTTTCCGGGGCAAAAATAGCCGTGCTGTGTGATGGGCAGGTACTGGCCTACCAGCGCGACGCCAAGCCGGATATTCCCTGGCCAGGGCTATGGGACCTGCCCGGCGGCGGCCGCGAAGGCGCTGAAAGCCCGCTGGAATGCGCGCTGCGCGAAACCTTCGAGGAGTTCGCACTGACCATCGACCCGGCCACTGTCAGCGTGGGCCAGGTGTATCCGGGGCGCAGCGCCGGGGCCTTGCCCACCTGGTTTTTTATCGCCCATGTGGGGCCGGGCACCTTTGGCCAGGTGCGCTTCGGTGATGAAGGCCAGCGCTGGGCGGTGCTGCCCATCGGCGACTTTATCGCCCGCGACGACGCGGTGCCGCACCTGCAACAGCGCTTGCGTGCCTTACTGGGCCGCTGACTTGCCCCTGGGCAAGGCGCTGCACCATTAGCCTCAGGGTAAGCGATGGTTGGCAGCCCCATCGCAGCGGGCGCATTAAGCATTGGACGATATAAACCGTCAGGGGTACCCTCGCCGGTTCCAAAACCTTGCGCTAGAGCCTTACATGCACACCGTCGTTGCTGTCGTATTGCCGATTTTCGCGTTGATCCTGCTCGGCTATCTGTGCCGGCGCACTGACCGGCTGGGGCCGGCGGCGGCCTCGGAGATCAACCGCATGGTGGTATGGCTGTGCCTGCCCGCCCTGCTGTTCAAGGTAACCGCCACCACCACCTGGGCGCAGATCTGGCAGCCGGGTTTCGTGCTGTCGTTCAGCGCCGGCTGCCTGCTGGTGTTCGCGGCTACCGTGGGCTGGCGCCTGCGCCAAGGTCATAACCTGGTAGAGGCCAGCATCGACGGGTTAAGCGCCGGTTACGCCAATACCGGGTACATCGGCATCCCGTTGTGCCTGTTGGTGTTCGGCCAACAAGGCTTGGAGCCGGCACTGATCGCCTCGTTGATCGTGGTCTGTGTGCTGTTTGCCGTCGCCGTGGTGTGTATCGAGGTGGGCTTGCAGCAAGAAAAACACCTTGGCCGGGCGCTGTTCACGGTGATCAAGGCCTTGGCCCGTAACCCGCTGGTAGTGTCTCCTATTCTTGGTGCCGGTTGGGCGGCCAGCGGCCTCGGGCTGGCCGAGCCGGTGTTGCACTTGCTCGATATGTTGGCCACGGCGACCACACCCTGTGCGCTGATTTCCCTTGGGCTGTTCTTGGCGCAAAAACAGCAAGGCCGACAAACCGGGGCCTGGCCGTTGGTGCTGATCAAGCTGGTAGGCCAACCGGCGCTCACGGCCTTTTTGGCCTACCGGGTGTTCAGCCTCCCGCCGCTGTGGGCCCATTCAGCATTGCTGCTCAGTGCGCTACCGACCGGCACCGGCCCCTTTATGTTGGCCGAGTACTACCAGCGCGAAGCGGGCGTGGTGTCGCGCAGCATTTTGTTATCCACCTTGTGTTCGTTGCTCACCTTGTCATTGTGCCTGTTCTGGTTAGGTGCTTGAGCGGCACTGCCGTAGGGCGTGCTCCAGCGCACCGAGCAGGGCTTCGCCGGGCGCTTTTGGCGGTTCGGCACTGGCGCAGGCTTCGATTTGCGCGGCACAGTCGGCCACCGGTTGTACCTTGACCACCAGGGCAGCGCCGAGGA
Source organism: Pseudomonas typographi (assembly GCF_014694385.1). Taxonomy (GTDB): domain Bacteria; phylum Pseudomonadota; class Gammaproteobacteria; order Pseudomonadales; family Pseudomonadaceae; genus Aquipseudomonas; species Aquipseudomonas typographi. The sequence goes on from NZ_JAAOCA010000003.1 coordinate 202,394, forward strand.
TTCGGTGAGCATGGTGCCGCACCTTCGGCCAATCGCTACCGGCCAATGCCTGCCGAAGCTCGGCCAGGTCTGCCTCGCAGGCGGTCACGAACATGGCCTGCAGCGATGGCTTCGCCGGGGCCGGCGCAGGCTCGTCGGCTGCCGGCAGCCAATGGGCCAACTGCTCGGTCAATTGGGCCAGGCGCAGGGGTTTGGTGAGTATCGCGTCCATGCCAGCCTCGAGCGCCCGGGTACGATGGCGCTCATCGGTCGCCGCGGATATGGCGATGATCGGCAGGCGCCGCCACCCGCGCTGGGCTTCCAACTGGCGGATGCGCCGGGCCACTTCATAGCCGTCGATTTGCGGCAGATAACAATCGAGCAGCAACGCCGCGTAAGCCTCGCCCGCCTGAAGCCGGGCAAGGCCCTGGTGGCCGTCGGCGACCATCACATAGGCATAGCCCAATGCGTTCAGTTGCAACGCTAACGCCTGGCGGTTGATCGGGTGGTCTTCAATCACCAACACCGTGCCCGCCGCCCCTGACGCGTGGTTGGCTTCGGCCTCGCAACCCGGCGCGACCGTGGCTTCGGCGGCATCAGCCAGGCGCACCGGCAGGCTAAAGCTGAAGGTACTGCCCTGCCCCCATTGGCTGCGAACGGCAATGCTGCCACCCATCAGTTCCAGCAATTGCTTGCAGATCGCCAGGCCCAGGCCGCTGCCGCCGTATTCCCTCACCGTCGCCTGGCTAGCTTGGCTGAAGGCTTGAAACAGCTTGGTTTGCTGGCCGGCGGTAATACCGATACCCGAATCGCGCACGCTCACGTACAACTCCGGCCCCGGCCGCAACTGCGCTTGCACGTCGATAACGCCGTGCTCGGTGAACTTCACTGCGTTGGACAACAAGTTCGACAGCACTTGGCGCAAACGCACGGGGTCTACCCACATCACCGGTTGGGCGCTCAAACCCTGGCTGTCGAGCACCAGGCTTACCGCTTTGGTTTGGGCCTGCAGGCGATGGATGTCGGCGACCGATTCAAGCAAGCGCACCACATGGGTGGGCTGCTCGTCGAGTTGCAGCTTGCGCGCGTCGAGCCGCGATACGTCCAGTACATCATCGAGCAGTTCGAGCAAGGCGCTGGAAGAGTCGTTGGCCAAGTTCAACAGGTTACGCTGGCTGTCGTTGAGGGGGGTACGGCGCAACAACTCCAACGATGCCTGTACCGCATTCATCGGTGTGCGAATTTCGTGGCTCATGACCGCCAAGAAGCTGGACTTGGCTTTTTCGCTCGCCTGCGCGACCCGTTGCGCCAGCCGGGCGCGCCGTGCCAGCCAGGCCAGCAGCAACAACACACCGAGCAAGCCAGCCGCTTCCGGCCAGCGGTGGTAGGCGATGGCTGCCAGGGTCGGTTTGCCCAGGTTCCCGGTGTCGACCCAGCGTGCTTCGATGGCATTGCGATCCATGCTGCTTAACTGCGCCAGGGCTTTGTCGACGATATGCTGCAGTGTCGGGTTGCCGGGGGCAACGCCCATGCTGAGCACCACCGGCATATCCGCGAGGATGCCAGCGATGCGTAGGGTTTCGGGGTAATCCCGGCGCATGGCCGGCTGCAGCACCAGGTCAAGGCCCACCGCCGCGAACGCCTCGCCATTGGCTACCGCGTTAAGCGCCTGGTCGCTACGGTCGAATTGCAACAAGGTGATATCAGCACACACTTCGCGCAGGTAATGTTCATAACCGCCACTGCGGCGAATGGCGACCACTTTACCCTTGAGCTTCTGTGGGCTGAACATCAATGGGCTGTCGTCGCGCCCAATGATCACCGAGGCGCCAACAAAAAAGGGGTCGCTCAGTAACATTTGGTCCAGCACCCGGTCGCTGGCCAGGCGTACCGACACCGCAGGCACGAGGTCGAGGTCGCCACTGCGCAGGCGCCGAACGGTTTCGTGCCAACTGGCACTCGGGGCCAATTCAAAGCGCAGGCCGGTGATGGACGCTATCCGGTCGATATACGCCCGTGTGAGGCCGCGGTGCTCACCATTAACCACATATTCAACGGGCCAATTGGGCCGGATGGCATAACGCACCACCGGGTGCTGCGCCATCCATGCCTGCTCTGCCTCGGTAAAAATGGCGGCGCTGGCCGACCAGGGCAACAGCAGCCAGGCGCAAGCCCAAACGATGCGGCCCCAGTAATGGCACCTGCTCAAATGCCCAAGCGCTCGCGGTTTTTGAACAGTTCGTTGTTATTGCAAATGCCCAACTTATGGAAGGCCGATTGTTTTTGCGCGCTGATCGTTTTAATACTGCGTGAAAATTTATTTGCAATATCGGTAACCGTCATGCCTTCGAGCATGCAGCGCAGCACTTCATTTTCCCGCGGGGTCAGTGCCGCCACGCTGATATTGCGTACGTAAGACTCTACCGGCGGTAGGTCCGCATCCAGTGGCACGCTATGAATACTGGCCTCGCTAATGCGCTCCTGCATGGGCGCATGTACCCAGACTTCACCCTGGGCCACCTTGTGCACCGCTTCGAGTAAGTCTTCGGCCCTGAGTTCTTTACCGTAGAAGCCCCGCGCGCCAGCCTTGAGGGCTAGAGATACCATGGCCGGCGTATGCAGCGCGGAGATTACGATGCAATAAGTACCTGAAAAGCGCCGTTCGATCTGGCGGATCAGGTTCACCCCGTCGTTTTCCGACGGCGCAAGTGAGAAATCGGTCAGTATGATATCCACCGGCTTGCCGGCCAACGCTTCGAACATCTCTACACTGCGAGTATAGGCGCCCACGATTTCGATCTGGGGGTCACTGCGCAAGGCTTGCGCCATGCCTTCCAAGATTAGCTCGTGATCATCGAGCAACGCGACTCGAACCGGGGCGCCTTTCAACTTTACGCTCATCATTTTCTTCCTGAAGCCTGGATCGCCGGGACGCCGGCCTGTTCGCTATCTATCGTCGGCCTTTTTTTTCAAAAGTAGGCGTTATGAAAAAAAAGTTTCGGCGGTTATACCGCTGCAAGTAACCCATACACTTGCACCTTGCCCTGCAGCCGTTTATTACGACAGTATATAGTTGATGTGCCGGCCCTTTATTAGCCTTCGCCGACTTTAATGTAACCCCCACACCGGGGAATATAAGATTAATCCCAAACTGATGGAAGGCAGGCACGCGTGCAGGCAAATGTTCACCACAGGCGCTGCCCGGGCCAACCCGGCGGCTGCGCTGGCCTTAATGCATTCGGATGATAATTGCTATCGATAGGTGTAATGCGGCTATTCGTTTGAACGGTGATAGGGTAGTTCCTGAAGCACGAACCTGCCCGGCCTGCCAGGCACCCCCCGCCGTCTGGCGTGGCGGGCCGTTTCCACTTCAGTCCTTTGGTGATACTTGTTGGCCACCCCCGTTTGGGCGGTGGCCTTTTTTATTTCAGCCCAGCGCTGGCAGCGAAGTTCACGCCCTACCCCGCCCTCATCATTCACTGTTGCTAGGGCCTGCTGCTGCCACCGGCTCGGTAAGGCGAAGTTGCTATTGGGGGCACGGTACCCCATGGCAATCGGCACAACCCAGCCAAAACGACTGCTGATCGACGGCCCGTGGGCCGTGCCGTGCGATATCAACCGGGGGCTACGCCTTCGGAAGTTCGGCCTGCCGAGGCTGATGAAGCTGCCGCTTCATGGCGTAGATGGCCACGATAGCCGCGGCGAAGCCCGATGCGGCGCCGACGCCCAATGCCCAGCGTGGGCCTAGATGGTCAGCTACCCAACCTACGGCCGGTGCGCCAATCGGCGTACAGCCAAGCGCTATGGCCAGGCGCAGTGCCATTACCCTGCCGCGCATGGCCGGCTCGGTAGTAAGTTGCATCAGGCTGTTGGTGGTGTTGGTGAAAGTCAACGCGGCCACACCAATGATGACCAGCGCGCCGGCGAACAGCCGATAGGTTGGGGCGATGGCGGCCAGTGTGCAGCCCAGGCCGAAAACAATGGCGCCGATCAGTAGCGACGTGAACCGTGGCCGCCCGCGGCCGGCGGCAAGCAGCGCACCTGAGACGGTGCCGAGGGCCATGGTCGCCGACAGCAGGCCGTAGCCCCGTGCATCGGTGTGCAATGCACTGACGGCCATGGTCGAGATAAAGATCGGGAAATTTAACCCGAATGTACCGATCAAGAACAGCATGAACAGAATCGCCTTGAGGTCCGGCCGGGCCCATACATAGCGAAACCCTTCGGTGAGGCTACCCTTGGCCCGTTGTGCCCGCGCATTCGCTCGCAAGGCGCAGACGCGCAGCAGGTTCAACGAAGCCAGCACCGCCATAAAGCTGGCGCCATTGAGCAGGAACGCCCAGCCCGTGCCTACCGAAGCGATGACCAGCCCGGCCACCGCCGGCCCGATCATTCGCCCGGCATTGAACGAGGTCGAGTTGAGCGCCACCGCGTTGGGCAGGTCCGCGTCGCCCACCAGCTCCGCCACGAAGGTATGGCGCACCGGCGCATCGAATGCCGCCACGCAGCCCGACAAAAAGGCAAACACGTACACCTGCCAAAGCTGGACGATACCCGTGACGGTGAGCAGGCCGAGCGCCAAGGCAAGAACGCCCATGGCCGCTTGTGTGGCCATCAGCAGCTTGCGCTGGTTGTAATGGTCGGCTGCGAAGCCGGTCCAGGGCAACAGCAGCAACTGCGGCCCGAACTGCAGCGCCATGACCACGCCCACCGCCGAGGCATTGTGATGCGTGAGTTGGGTCAGCACCAGCCAATCCTGGGCGGTGCGTTGCATCCATGTACCCACATTCGAGACTAGCGCGCCGGCCGCCCAGATACGGTAATTGGCGTTCCTCAGCGAACGAAAGACGCCTGTTCGCTGGGCGTTCACGGTTGCCCCTGCGTATGGGCACCGTGGAAACGGCCAAAATAGCGCGCGCAAAACAGGCCCATAGCCAGGCCGCCGAGCCCAAGCGCCAGGGCATCGGCTGTATTTCTGAAGCCGAAATCACCGACGCGGCCAACGAGCAAGTAGCCGATAGCGATATTGAACGAGCCCCAGAGCACATTCACGGTCGATGATGACAACCCCTGCCCCGGCGGTTTCGCGAACGGGCTCTGGAACCGGCCACCCATTACGCCGCTGACGACGTGCGGCACGGCGTTCACCAACAGAGCACCGCCGCAGACGTAGGCCACCCAATAAAGCCATTGCATATTCAGGCGCTCCTCGTGGCGGGCAGCTCGATGATGGCTTGAGCGGTGCCGGTTCCGCCCAGCTTCGGGAACACATGCTGGGTGCTGTGCTGGTGTGCCTCCGGGCGGGGGTCTGTCATGGCGTCGAGGGGCAGGGTCACGTTGAAGCCCTGCTCATACGCCTCGCGGGCGGTCGACTCGACCCCGGTACCGGTGGCCACCCCGCTGATCACAACCTGGGTCACGCCCAACGCCTTCAATTGGCTGTCCAGGTCGGTGCTGGCGAATGCCCCCCAGGTTCGCTTCGTTACCACGATGTCACTGGGCTGCTGGCCGAGCTCGGGGATGAACTGCGCCCAATCGTCCGGAAACGGCCCGCGCTGGCGCCGCCGTTCGGTGCGCCCCGGAGCGCCCCCAGTGACGTTGACCAGCACCACCGGCAAGCCGCGTTCGCGAAATGCGTCAAGCAGCGCGCGGGCGCGCTCCACGACTCGGCCCATGGGCTCGCTGAGGGGGAAGCCAACGAGGCCTTTTTGCAGGTCGACGATGATCAGGGCGCTATGGGGGTCGAGCGTGGTGACGGCCATGTTGTTTCCTGAAATGGCAGGGATGGGCTCAGAAGTCGGCGAGGCGCTGCAGCAGCTTCACCGCGGCTGCCAATTCGCCTTGTTCCTCGGGGGTCAGTTGCTCTTGCAGGGCACGGAACAGCCAATCGTCTTTAGCGGCCCGGTTTGCCGTAAGGGTTTTGCGAAAACGTGGCGTCAGGTCGATCAGGGTTTGCCGCCCATCGGTGGGGTCGGGTTTACCGCTGACGGCCTTCAACGCCTCCAGCCCGGCCACCGTGACCCGCATGGACTGCGGGCGAACACTTTCCGCCCGGGCCAGCGCGGACACCGTCGCCGGCCCGTCGCGGTCCAGGCGCAGAAGCACCGACTTTTGCGCAGACGTGAAATCATTGGGATGAGCTTGCTCCCGCAGCCGCCTGACCAGCTTACCCAGGGAAATGCGCAGTTCACCGGCCAGCGAGGCCGCCGACGGCGCTGCGGATGTGAGTGATGACTTAACCATGCACCGACCCTACCATATATGCAGAAAGCCTGTACAGATTAGCTGTATTTAACGTTGTAGGGCGGCGCAGGGTGCCTACCCTGTATGGCTTTTTTGCGGGATCAAGCCTGTGGTATTCATTGAAATCTGCCCAAGCATACGCACAAAACATCTGGCTGCGCCTGCCCACGGCAAAGCGCTTGGCGCCCCGCCCCGCCCTGGCAGGGCAGTGGGGCCCAGCGATAAGCGGTTACTATCGCGCGGCTTCTAACGCGGCCAAGCGTGCGTTGTTGGCATTGGCCACGGCCAGCGCTTCGCGTGCCTGCGCCAGTGCCTGGTGGCTGCCCTGCAGCAACTGCTCTAATGCCACACGCTCGGCCTTGAATTCGGCGAGTTGCTCCAGCAGCACGCCTCGGGCGCCCTCTGCTTGGGCGGTGCGCGCCTGTAGCCCGGCCAGGGCATGGGCCTGCTCGGCGGCCGCGTGTTGCGCGCCCACCAGCGCCTGCTCGCTTTGCTCGCAGCGAGCCAGCAGGCGCTCGCGTTCGCGCTCTACCCGGCTCAATTCGCCCTGGCACACCACCAAGCTTTGCTGCAATTGCAGCGCGTGGGCCTGGGCTTGCTGCACCTGTAACTCATGCCGGCGCAGTTCCTGCTCGCGCTGCTCCTTGGCGGCGGTGCGATAATGCTCCAGCGCATCGCGGGCATGGCGGTGTTTTTCTTCGAGCGACGCGACCTGGGCTTGTTTGTCGTCGACACGCATCTGCAGGCCGGCATTGGCTTGGCCCAGCCCGGCATTGCGTGTTTGTTCAGCCTGCAACGAGGCTTGGGCGGTTTCCCGTGCTTCGGTTTCGCTGGCCAGGGCCTGGGTGGTCACTTGCAACTGTTGCCGCGCCTGTTCCAGCGCCGCCTGGTAATCGCCTGCCTGCCGCGCCCATTCGTCACGTTCGCCCTGGTGCTGGGCCTGGAGCTCGTCGATACGCGCTTGCGCCTCCCCCAGCAGGCGCTGCGCCAGTTGCCCCACCAACGCAGTGAGTTCATCGCTGATCGAGCCCGCGCCTGCGCTGAGCGAGCCCTCGGTTGCCTCCAATGCCCTGAGATAACGATGGATGGTGGTTTTCGAGCCGGTGTTGCCAAGCTCGATACGCACGGCGTCGATGCTGGGGTGCTCGCCACGCGCCAGTATTGCGTCACGTGCCTGCTGCACGCTGTCTTGATTGATGCCACCTCGGGCCATCTGCCTGCTCCGCCTTTCATACCGCTGTTAATGCCGGTGTGGTGTTTCAGAAGTTGCCTGCACCCTGTTCACTGTGCCGGCCTGCATTGCCCCTGCTCGCCATAGCCTGCTATGACGCATCAGGGCGCCGTGCCTGCGAGCAACACTCATGAATCACTGCCTGTGCGAACGTGTGAAACACCACACTAGACGCTGATTCTACCGTAAGTGCCCGTCATGCCGGGGCTTGCGCGGTGGGCAGGCGCCACAAGCGGCCGTCGGTGAGCCCGCTGTTGGCATCGAGGTAGCGCAGCGCCGAAACCGGGTCGCGCCAGCCCACATAACTCATCAATGATTTCTGGTCCCAGCCGTTGCTGGCCGCCCAACCGGCAAAGCCGCGGCGCAACGAATGGCTGGAGATGCCCTGCTCCGCCACCCCCGCCTCACACAGCAGCCTACGTAACAGGCCGCCGACGCTATACGGGTGCAACGCCTGTTCACCCACCCGGCCCCAGCGATCGATCCGGCGAAACACTGGGCCATGCGCCAGGCCGGCGTGTGCAATCCAGGCCTCGTAAGCCTGCACCGGGCACAGCGACTGCAACGATGGCACGTGAAAGTGCGTGCCAAGGTTCTGCCGATCGTTCTTGGTGGTTGGCAGGAACAGCTTCATGCCTTGCCCCCGCTGCACCACGTTCCATTGCACCTGCAGCCGGCACAGCTCATCGCTGCGAAACGCCCGCCAGAACCCCAGCAACAACAACGCTTGGTCGCGATAAAGGCGCGGCAGCCGGCGCACGTCGCCGCCGCTACGGGCCTGTTCGATTTGCCCGTGCAGCCAGCGCACACAACGCTGGAGCGCCGCCAACTGCAACGGCTGGGCTTGTTTGATTGGCTGCGGGTGGCTGGCGCGGATGCCACGCAATACTTCCTTGACGATGGGCGCCTTAGTGGGGTCGGGAAAACCCTGTGCGGCGTGCCAGTGGGCCAGGCCCGCCAGCCGCGACCTGAGAGTATTGATCGACAGCGCCGCGCCGTAGGCCGCCAGGTACGCCGCGACAGTGTCGCCGGTGGCCGGCAAAAAACCACCCCAATGCTGCTCGTAATGGTCCACCGCAGCCTGGTAACTGCGCTGGGTATTGGCGCGCCGGCCAGCGGCACGGTAGCGCTCGACTGCCGAGGGGTCTTGCATAACGGCTCCAGTACGGGAGGGGCGGCCCTGGGCACCCGAATGGCGGTCAACGTTTGATAACCGATATTATCAAATATCAGATTATTAGGAGCTAATAAATTTTATTACCGTTTTATAGTACATACCATTTGGATACATACCATGGTACAGAAGACCCCTGAAAATTCACCTGCTGGTCGTAATCAGCGCTGTCCGCAAAGGGGCGGCCGCTGCCATCTTCGCCAAACCGTGGCGTGGTAGCCCGGCGGCGCTATATGCACGCAGCGCGACAGATAACGCAGAACCGCCTGCGCAGCAGGCGTACCCGCCACCCCCCCAGGGGATCTACCGCCATGGCATCAGCGAAACCGATGCTTGGTGCAACCAGCACTATGGCAAGCAAACTGTTCACCCCGGAGGTGGCGCCGTTCACGCCAAGCCCGCAAGCCGACCCGGTGGTCAACCGGGCTGCCTACCTGGTGCAAACCCTGGGGTCATTGCGGTGCTTGCCATACGCCGCGGGCCCTGACCCTGCAGGAAAAAGCCCTGAACGAGGCCGACGGTAACGCGTTTCTTTCTGGCAGCGAACCCTTGGAGGGTTGGATCGCCAAAAGCCTGCGGGGCGACCACAAGGACGGCTTGGGTAGCTGGAGCGAAGACCTACTGATGGCCTTCTTCAAGCCCAGCCACAGCGACCGCAGTGCGGTGTTCGGTGGCATGAGCGACGTAGTCGAGCACAGCTTGCAGCACCTGAGCGATCAAGACCTGACCGCGATCGCCCGTTACCTGAAAGCCTGCCGCCGGTGAATGCCGGCGACGCGCCCTATCAGTACGATGGCGCGGTCGGCCACGCGTTGTGGAAGGGTGACGACACCAAGCCCGGGGCCTCGGCGTACCTGGACAATTGCGCCGCCTGCCACCGCACCGACGGCCGCGGCTAAACCCGGGTGTTCCCAGTTGGCGGGCAACCCGGTGGTGCAAACGGCTGATGCCACGTCGCTGAGTCACACCGTACTGCGCGGCAATAGGTGGGTGGCCACCCGCACGGCGCCCTCGACGTTCGCCATGCCCAGCTTCGGCTGGTGGCTGAAGGACCAACAAGTGGCCGACGTGGTGAACTTCATTCGCAGCAGCGGGGGGCAACCAGGCCGGCGCGGTCACGGCGGGGCAAGTGGCCGATGTGCGTAAAACCGACCTGCCCCGTGCCTCCAAGGACGACGTGGGGCAGGTGACGTCACCTTAGTGCCGGCTGGCACAGCGATGAAGGCGGCTTTCAAACTGCCTTTATCGCCCTTGTGCGATGTTCAGTGCCAGTTGTAGAGCGCTGGGCCTCAGCAGAGCCGTGATTGCGCCAATGGTTGTGCACCACATTAAAACAGCTTGAACACGCCCATCGAGTACAATACCGCTGCGGCAAACCCGGCACCGATGCCAAACGGAATCACGCCATAGCGGGTCAAGAACGTTTCGCGCCGTTGCAGCAAGGCGTCGACGGCGGCCCCTTCGCGGCGGATGGCGTCAAGTTGTGTTTGAAGTTCCTGGCGGCTCATGTCTTACCTCTGTGCTGGCTCAGGTGCGCAGGGCCAATGTGAACCTTCGCCATCAAAATTTCAAGTAAGAGGGTGAAGCAGAAAACGCGCCATCGCGGCAATCGCGGTCAAGATCGCGGCACCGACGAACAGCGGGTAAAATACCGCGTCGCGGCGGTATTTGCGCTCCTCGGCCACGAGCTTGCGTGCCTCGGCATTAAGCTTGCGGGCTTCTGCGATCAGCCGCTCCAACTCCAATGCATCGCGCTCTTCTCTTTGCACTGCACCCCCCTTGGTAGCTCACCGGCAGAGCATAACCTATGGGCGGCCGGGGTCGAAATATAGCACTGGCCTATAATGCTGTTAGGGTGTTTCATTAGCTCGCTGCACAACACCAGCGGTGCCTTTCGTTGCCAGGCCGCCCATCGCCACAGCCCTCGATGGCTTATCAGGCACCTTGCCCAACAACAACATTCACCCATCAATGCTTGTGCGAGCGTCTCAAATACCCTACCGGCCTTTGCCGCCCCCACTTGAAGGTGCACCATGTTGATTGCCGGTATCGGTTGCCGCCGTGGCACCAGCTTCGAAGCCTTGCTCGGTCTGCTCGAACACGGCTTGGCCGGGCGCCCGCTCGGCGCTGTGCAGGGGTTGGCCAGCATCGAGCAAAAACAACATGAGCCGGGGCTACAGCGCTTAGCGCAGCACCTGGGCCTGCCATTGGCTGTGTACAGCGCGGCGCGGTTAAGCGCCTTCGACAGCCAGCTCAGCCACCGCTCGGCCGCCAGCCTGCGCCACACCGGTTGCGCGGGCGTGGCCGAAAGCGCCGCCCTCGCCCATTGCCAACACTTGACCGGGCGCCCGGCAGCCCTCAGCATGCCGCGCCTGGCCAGTGCCGAAGCAACCCTGGCGCTGGCCGAACCTCTTTTACTGCACGATGCTTAGTTCATGACCGTTTATTTTATTGGGGCCGGGCCAGGCGACCCGGAGTTGATCACCGTCAAGGGCCAACGTTTGATCCGAACCTGCCCGGTGATCGTCTACGCGGGCTCGCTGGTGCCAGCGGCGGTGCTTGACGGCCACCGCGCCGTGGCAGTGATCGACAGCGCAGCGCTGAACCTTGGGCAAATCATCGAGCACCTGGCCCGGGCCCATGCCCGCGGCCAAGATGTAGCACGGGTGCACTCCGGTGACCCGAGCCTATATGGCGCGATCGGTGAGCAGATACGTGAGCTGCGCCGCCTCGGCATCGATTTCGAGATCGTCCCCGGGGTGACCGCCGCCGCGGCCTGCGCGGCCGCCTTGGAAACCGAGTTGACCTTGCCCGGGCTTGCGCAAACCGTGATCCTTACCCGCTATGCTGGCCGCTCGCCGATGCCCGCCGGCGAAACGCTGGCAGACCTCGCACGCCACGGCAGCACACTAGCAATCCATTTGGGGGTCAAACACCTTGCAGCGATCGTCGGCGAACTGTTGCCGCACTACGGCCCCGACTGCCCGGCTGCGGTGGTGCACAGGGCCAGTTGGCCAGACCAAGCCATCGCCCGGGGCACCTTGGCCACCCTCGAACGGCAGGTGGCCGAGCAAGGGTTTCGCCGCACGGCGCTGATCCTGGTGGGGCGGGTGCTGGGCAGCGACCCGTTCGAGGCGTCGAACCTCTACCGGGCCGGCCACGCCCACCTGTACCGGCCGGGGAAATAACCGGGTTCAGTAATAGGCGTTTTCTTTCTGGGTGTGGTCGGTCACATCGCGCACCGCCTTAAGCTCGGGGATGCGCTCCAGCAGGGTACGCTCCACGCCGTCTTTCAAGGTCAGGTCTACCTGGCCGCAGCCTTGGCAACCGCCGCCGAACTGCAGCACGGCCACACCGTCTTCGACGACGTCCACCAGGTTCACCTGCCCGCCATGGCTGGCCAACCCCGGGTTGATCTCAGTTTGCAGGTAGTAGTTAATGCGCTCGTTCAGCGGGCTGTCTTCACCCACCATCGGCACTTTCGCGTTCGGCGCCTTGATGGTGAGCTGGCCACCCATGCGGTCACTGGCATAGTCGACCACGGCCGCTTCCAGGAACGGCTCGCTGATCGCATCGATGTAGGCAGTAAAGCTTTTCAGCCCCAGGGCGGTATCGTCGGGTTTTTCTTCCCCTGGCTTGCAGTAGGCAATACAGGTTTCGGCGTACTGGGTGCCCGGCTGGGTAATGAATACGCGGATGCCGATGCCCGGGGTGTTCTGCTTGGAGAGCAGATCAGCCAGGTAATCATGGGCGGCGTCGGTAATGGTTATAGCGCTCATGTAGGTTCCTCACAGACTTACCGGCAGTGTACGCCAACCCTACCCCGGAATAAAGTCCTACCAATTTTGTCGGGTAAGAGGTAGGGCCACCGGTTGAGCGCGCGTGCGAGGTGCCCAGGCCTTGGCCCACCGATACAGGCGTTTTTCTAGTAATGCGTAACTGAGCGACGATACGACCGCGATCAGCGGCACGCAGAACCCGAAAAACACCCCATAGGCGCTGGCGCCCCATTGCTGAACGATACAGCGGCCGGCGTACAACACCAGCAGGTGCACCAGGTACACCGAATACGACCGGTCCCCCAATGCCTTGAGCACCCGCGCACCTTTGAAATAGGGCTCCAGCGCTACGCAGCCGAGCACGATCAACGCGCTGGGTAACCCCCAATCCATCAGCCGGTCGTTCGGCTCAAGCCAGTAGATCGCCACAGCGCCCATGCCGACCAATGCCAGTGGCCACCATAGCCCCGCTCGGATCCAGCCCCGCCGCCAAGCCACACCAATGGCAATACCAAGCAGAAACTCATAAACAATAGTATTGGCGTAAAATCGGCTCGCCCAGCCAAACCGCGTTGCGCCTTCCACGATCACGAACAGCACCACCGCTACCAGCATCGGCCGTAACCGCCGCGGCGCCAGAAACATCAACGAGAACACCAGGTAAAAGAACACCTCGTAGTTAAGTGTCCAGCCCACGTTCAACGTGGGATACAGGCCGTAACCGCCCGGGTTTTCGGTGGGGATGAACAGCAGCGATTGCACGAAAGTCGCCCAGGTCACTTCTGGATGCGGCAGGTAGGCCCCCGCGCTGACCAACAGCAACCCCGTCAGCACCGTATAGAACCAGTACGCCGGGACGATGCGCAGCAGCCGGTTAAGCAAAAAACGTTGCGGTGTCTGGGGCTTGCTGAGGGTCGACAAGTAGATCACCAACCCGCTGATCACGAAGAAAATGTCCACCCCTGCAGCCCCTCGGCTGCTAAAGAAATGGCCAATGGGGCCTTCGGCATGAAAATCGAAAAAAATCTGCATGAAGTGGTGGCACACAACCATCCACGCGGCGAGCGCCCGTAGCGCCTGAATCGAAATCAACATCGGGTATTGCCCTTTACTGCGACGGCTAATGTGCACCCACTGCATGCACCCACCGAAGTTGTGACTACAAAATGGTTAGGCTGCTCGGTCGGTTTGACCAGCGGCCGTCGAATCGCGTGAACATGAATCCCATTCATGCAGCAGCCACAGAGGCTCAAAAACGCTTCAGCTTTGCTATGATCAGCGCCTTTCACCGGTTTATTGCAGAGTTTCCCTCATGCCCGATCGCAGCGCCCGCCGCCAGGCACTTCAGCACGCCCTTTCGCAACGTATCCTGATCCTCGATGGTGGCATGGGGACCATGATCCAGAGCTACAAGCTGCAAGAGGCCGACTACCGCGGCGAGCGTTTCGCCGACTGGCCCAGCGACGTGAAGGGTAATAACGACCTGCTGCTGCTCACACGCCCTGAAGTGATCGGCGAAATCGAGAAGGCCTACCTCGATGCCGGGGCCGACATTCTCGAAACCAACACCTTCAACGCCACCCGCGTGTCGCAGGCCGACTACGGCATGGAAGCGCTGGTGTATGAACTCAATGTCGAGGGCGCGCGCATCGCACGCCAGGTGGCCGACGCCAAAACCCTGGAAACCCCCGACAGACCGCGCTTCGTTGCCGGCGTGCTAGGCCCCACCAGCCGCACCTGCTCGCTCTCCCCTGACGTGAACGACCCGGGCTATCGCAACGTGACCTTCGACGAACTGGTCGAAAACTACACTGAGGCCACCCGCGGCCTGATCGAAGGCGGTGCCGACCTGATCCTGATCGAAACCATCTTCGATACGCTCAACGCCAAGGCGGCGATTTTCGCGGTGCAAGGGGTGTTCGAAGAAACCGGCGTCGAGCTGCCGATCATGATCAGCGGCACCATCACCGACGCCTCTGGCCGCACGCTTTCTGGGCAAACCACCGAGGCGTTTTGGAATTCGGTGCGCCACGCTCAACCTCTGTCGGTGGGGTTGAACTGCGCGCTCGGGGCCAAGGAACTGCGCCCCTACCTGGCCGAGCTATCGGCCAAAGCGGGCACCTACGTCTCTGCCCACCCCAACGCTGGCCTGCCTAACGCCTTTGGCGAGTACGACGAAACCGCGGCGCAAATGGCCGCGGTGGTCGAAGAGTTCGCCAGTGCCGGGCTGCTGAACATTATCGGCGGTTGCTGCGGCACCACCCCAGCGCACATTCGGGCCATCGCTGACGCGGTGGCCAAATACCCCCCGCGCAGCATTCCCGAGATCCCCCGTGCTTGCCGGTTGTCCGGCCTCGAACCCTTCACCATCGACCGCCAATCGCTGTTCGTGAATGTGGGTGAGCGCACCAATATCACCGGCTCCGCCAAATTCGCCCGGCTGATCCGTGAAGAGCTGTACAGCGAAGCGCTGGAGGTGGCCCAGCAGCAAGTTGAAGCCGGCGCGCAAGTGATCGACATCAACATGGACGAGGGCATGCTCGATTCGAAGGCGGCCATGGTCACCTTCCTCAACCTGATCGCCTCCGAGCCGGACATCTCCCGCGTGCCGATCATGATCGACTCGTCCAAATGGGAAGTGATCGAAGCAGGCCTCAAATGCATCCAGGGCAAGGGCATCGTCAACTCCATCTCCATGAAGGAAGGCGTCGAGGCCTTCAAGCACCACGCCCGCCTGTGCAAGCGCTATGGCGCCGCGGTGGTGGTGATGGCCTTCGACGAACAGGGCCAGGCCGACACCGAAGCGCGCAAAACCCAGATCTGCAAACGCTCCTACGACATCCTCGTCAACGAGGTGGGCTTCCCGCCGGAAGACATCATCTTCGACCCAAACATCTTCGCCGTGGCCACCGGCATCGACGAGCACAACAACTACGCCGTCGATTTCATCAACGCCTGTGCTTATATCCGCGACCACCTGCCCTACGCCCTCAGTTCCGGCGGTGTGTCGAACGTGTCGTTCTCTTTCCGTGGTAACAACTCGGTGCGTGAGGCCATCCACTCGGTATTCCTGTACCACGCGATCAAGAACGGCCTGGCCATGGGCATCGTCAACGCCGGCCAGTTGGAAATCTACGACGAAATCCCCGCCGAGTTGCGTAACAAGGTCGAAGACGTGGTGCTCAACCGCAACCCCGACGCCACCGAAGCGCTGCTGGCCATCGCCGACCAGTTCAAGGGCGGCGGCGCCGTCAAGGAAGCCGAAACCGAAGAGTGGCGTAGCTTCCCTGTGGAAAAACGCCTGGAACATGCGCTGGTCAAGGGCATTACCACCTGGATCGTAGAAGACACCGAAGCCTGCCGCCAGCAGTGCACGCGCCCGATCGAAGTGATCGAAGGCCCCTTGATGGCCGGGATGAACGTGGTCGGCGACCTGTTCGGCTCCGGCAAGATGTTCCTGCCGCAGGTGGTGAAGTCGGCGCGGGTGATGAAACAGGCGGTGGCCCATTTGATCCCCTTCATCGAAGCGGAGAAAGGCGACAAGCCCGAGGCGAAGGGCAAGATCCTCATGGCCACGGTCAAGGGCGACGTACATGACATCGGCAAGAACATCGTCGGTGTGGTGCTTGGCTGCAACGGCTATGACGTCGTCGATCTGGGGGTGATGGTGCCGGCGGAGAAGATCCTGCAAACCGCCCGTGAACAAAAGTGCGACATCATTGGCCTGTCGGGCCTGATTACCCCCTCGCTCGACGAAATGGTCCAAGTTGCCCGCGAAATGCAGCGCCAGGGCTTTACCCTGCCGTTGATGATCGGTGGCGCAACCACGTCCAAGGCGCATACCGCGGTCAAGATCGAGCCCGGCTACCGCAACGATGCGGTGGTGTACGTGACCGACGCCTCGCGCGCGGTGGGTGTGGCCACGCAGTTGCTGTCCAAGGAGTTAAAGGCCGGTTTCGTGGAACGTACCCGCGCCGACTACGCCCAGGTGCGTGAACGCACCGCTGCACGCAACAGCCGTAGCGAACGCCTACCCTATGCCGACGCGCTCAAGGCCAAGGCCGGCTTCGACTGGGCCAGCTACCGGCCGGCCCAACCGAGCTTTACCGGGGTGCGCGTGCTCGATGATATCGACCTGGCCACCCTGGCCGAGTACATCGACTGGACGCCGTTCTTCATTTCTTGGGACCTGGCCGGCAAATACCCGCGCATCCTCACCGACGAGGTGGTGGGTGAGGCCGCCACGGCGCTGTTCAGCGATGCCCAAGCCATGCTGCGCAAATTGATCGACGAAAAGCTGATCAAGGCCCGCGCGGTGGTGGGTTTTTGGCCGGCCAACCAGGTCGACGACGACGATATACAACTGTTCGATGACCAGGGCGCCCCCTTGGCCAAGCTGCACCACCTGCGCCAGCAAACCATCAAACCCGACGGCAAGCCAAACCTGTGCCTGGCCGACTTCGTCGCGCCGCAAAGCAGCGGCCTGACGGACTACGTAGGCGGCTTCATCACCACCGCCGGCATTGGCGCCGATGAATTGGCCAAGCACTACCAGGACCAAGGCGACGACTACAACTCGATCATGGTCAAGGCCCTGGCCGACCGTTTGGCCGAGGCCTGCGCCGAATGGCTGCACCAACGCGTGCGCAAGGAGTTCTGGGGCTACGCCGCGCAGGAGGCGCTGGACAACGACGCCTTGATTCGTGAGCAGTACCAGGGCATTCGCCCGGCCCCTGGCTACCCAGCCTGCCCGGACCACACCGAAAAAGCCACGCTGTTCGCCTTGCTCGATGAAAACAACCAGAGCGGCGTCACCCTCACTGAGCACTTTGCCATGTTCCCCACCGCTGCTGTCAGCGGCTGGTACTTCGCCCACCCGCAGGCGCAGTACTTCGCTGTGGGCAAGGTCGACAAGGACCAAATCGAGGCCTACTCCAAGCGCAAGGCGCAGCCGGTGAGCGTGAGCGAACGGTGGTTGTCGCCGAATTTGGGTTATGACCCTGTACCTTAAGGCACCAACACGACTTTCTCGCTACTGCCCGCCTCCACCGCCCGGTATTGCCCCAGCGCATTGCCGAGCGGTACTGCGCGGATATGCTGGGGCACCGGCAACACGCCGCGGTCGAAGTCGGCCCCAAACTGCCGGAGCATCGCCGCGCACTGTACCGTGTCGTACAGCAGCGAATTCACCCCCACCAGCACGCCGCCTTTGCGGTACAGCGCCAACGCCGGGAACGCCACCATACCGTCGGCCGGGGCGGCGATGATGCCGACCCGGCCGAACGGGGCCAGTGCGCTCACCGCTGCCGGCAGCCAGAAGCCGGTAGTGTCGAAGATCACTTCCGCGCCGCCCGGCCATATGGCCTGCACCTGTGCGGCCAATTGCTCGGGCGCGGCCAGCAGCAGCAGCAGCACCTCGAAGCCCTGATCACGCAGCGCCTGCGCCTGTTCGGGCCGGCGCACCGCCGCCAGCACCCGCGCGCCCCGCACCTTGGCCAGCGCCAAGGCAGCGCTGCCTACTGCACCCTTGGCGCCGAGCACCAAAAAGGTGGTGCCGGCCGCCACGACGCAGCGCTCGACCGCGTCCCAGGCAGTGGTATAGGGCACGCCAAGGCTCGCGGCCTGCACAAAACTGAGCGCTTGCGGCTTTACCGCTACCCCGCCCGCCGGCACCGCCAGGTAGCGGGCATGGGCGCCATCACGGGTAAAACCCGGCCCCCTGCCGGTACCCCATACTGGCCGCCCTACCCACTCGGCGGGGCCTTGTTCCACCACCCCGGCGAAATCGCGCCCCGGCACCCGCGGCAAGGTAGTGTAAGGAAAGCGTCCGAGCACATTTTTCACGTCGCTGGGATTCAGGCCAGCCGCCTCTACCCGCACCAGTAGCTCGCCTTCGGCCGGTACGGGTCTAGGTAGGTCCACCAAGCGCAGGTGGTCCAAGCTCCCGGTGGCGGTAAATTGCAGCGCTTGCATGGCGGTATCCTCTGGTTGAACAGGCCTACAAGCCTACCCACCCAGCACACCCGCTACCGGCCAGAGGCTTCAGCCAATCGGACATACTGGGCCGCTTACCGCCGACGGCGCCACCCCCAGCGCGCGGCGATACATGTCGCTGAAGCTAGCCGGCGCATACCCCAACTGTGCGGCAATACGGCTTACCGGCACCCCCTGCAAACGTTGGGTGGTGGCATAGGCCAAGTGCACTTGCCGGCGCCACTCGGTAAAGCCTTGGCCTAACTGGGCCTTGAACAGGCGGGCCAAGGTGCGAGTGCTGGCGCCCACCTGCTCGGCATGCTGCTCGAATGAAACCACTAACGACGGTTCACGCAGCACCGCCTCGCATACCGCGCGCAGGCGCCGATCCCCCTGCGTAGGCAACGGTACCTGCATGCCGGCCGGCTGCGCCCGTTGCAGTGCCAGCACCAGCAGCGCATCCAGTGCTTGCTGGTACTCGCCAGGCTGGTCGCCTTGGGCCACCCGGGCGATGATCAACTCGCGCAACAGCGAGGGTACTTGCAGCACCCGCATCGTGCCACCCACCTCGGCCGCCAACGCTGGGCGCAGGTAAAGGTTGCGCAGTTGCAGGTCGCTGGCCACACGAATGCCGTGGGCCAGCCCTGGCGGCAACCACACTGCCCGCTGCGGCGGCACCACCAGCGCCGCCTCGGGGGTGTCTACCCACATCACGCCGCTCATGGCATACAGCAATTGGCCCCATGCGTGGCTGTGCGGTTCGATGCGCAGCCCACGCGGATACGTGCGCGCCAGCGGTTGCACGGGCGCACCGCGGGTGGGAAGTTCAGGAGGGGTAGCCAGGGCCATAAAGTTGCTATCACCGATTCCAGTGCGGGCGGAATGTTGCAGCGTTTCGCGCAAGCTGTGGCAATTAACCCGCGGCCCGGCAGCGAAAGGTACCGCCAAGGGGGGCAACCAACCATGGGGCGCCCCTCTAAAGCAAAGGCGCAGGCCGTTCAGCCCTCACCAGCTAACTGTTCGAACGCTTCCTCGACCTGGCCAACGTCGCCGGGGCGTACCAGCCGGGCCACTTCCTGGCCCTTGCGTAGAAACACCAAGGTCGGCCACAGCTTGACCCGAAACGCGCGGCCCAAGGGCCGGCCAGGGCCGTCTTCGATCTTATGGTGCTCGACCTGCGGGTACTCGGCGAACACTGGCGCCAACAACCGCTGCGCCGCCTGGCAGTGGCCGCACCAACCTGTGCCGAACTCCAGCACCTGCAAACCTTTATGCTGTTCTACCGCAGCCCGGTCGAACGTCTCGGCGGTGTAGGTGGTCTGCATCTTTTGCTCCTTCTTCAGAACCATGGCCCAGCCCGTGTTGCAATAGAACAGCAGGCTAATGTGATGTTCCAGCATTGGCTGCACAATTTTACCGCGCCTACTGCTGCTGCGCCGCAGCGCGCAACAACAGTACTCACGCGTCAATGCCCGTGCGAATCGCTGAAACACAGCATGGCTGCAGTGTTCCAAGTGATTTCACGGTAAAGCGAGTGAGCGCCGGTATACTCAGCCCATTACCCACCCCTAGGAGATGATCCGCAATGGTCAAGACCTACACCTACGCCGCCCAAGACCCGAAAGCCAAACTGGCGCCCTTCGTGATCGAACGGCGGGACCCGGGCGCGGATGACGTGCAAATCGACATTCTCTACTGTGGCGTTTGCCACTCCGACCTGCACACGGCCCGCAATGAGTGGGCTAACACCCTGTACCCCTCGGTGCCGGGCCACGAAATCGTTGGCCGGGTGACCGCCGTCGGCGCCAATGTGAAAAATTTCAAGGTCGGCGACTTGGCGGGTGTGGGCTGCATGGTCGACAGTTGCCAGCAGTGCGCTTCGTGCAACGAAGGCGAAGAGCAATACTGCGAAAACGGGTTCACCGGCACCTACAACGGCCCGGTGTTCGGCGGCGAGAATACCTACGGGGGCTACAGCACCCAAATCGTGGTCAAGCAGCAGTTCGTGCTGCATATCGGCCACCCGGAAAAACACCTGGCGGCGGTCGCGCCTTTGCTCTGCGCCGGCATCACCACCTACTCACCGCTGGCTCACTGGAAAACCGGGCCCGGTAAAAAAGTTGGCATCGTCGGCCTCGGCGGCCTGGGCCACATGGGGGTGAAGATCGCGGCGGCCATGGGCGCGCACGTGGTGCTGTTCACCACTTCCGAAAGTAAGCGCGCCGACGGCCTGCGCCTGGGCGCCAAGGAAGTGGTGGTGTCGAAGAACCCCGAAGAGATGGCGCAGCACGCCAGCAGCTTCGATTTTATCCTCAACACCGTCGCCGCCCCGCATAACCTGGACCCGTTCCTGAACTTGCTCAAGCGCGACGGCACCATGACCCTGGTGGGCGCCCCGGAACACCCGCACCCCTCGCCTACGGTGTTCAACCTGATTTTCAAGCGCCGCAGCATCGCAGGCTCGCTGATCGGCGGCATTCGCGAAACCCAGGAAATGCTCGACTTCTGCGCCAAGCACAACATCGTCTCGGACATCGAGCAGATCGACATCAACTACATCAACGACGCTTACGAGCGCATGCTCAAAAGTGACGTGAAGTACCGTTTCGTGATCGACATCGCATCGCTGAAGAAGGAAGCCGAAGCGGCGTGACACCTTGGTAAAAAAACCGCCGGGCGCTGGCAGCAGCCCCGGCGGTAAGATTGATTGAAGGAGCAATCGTTGAGCAGCATACCCCTGCCCTTCGCCCGCTAAGTGAAAGTCGGTTCATGCCTGATGAAGGCGCACGGACCGTACTTCGCCCCACCCCAGGCTGATCAGCACCGCCCAGCGGCGATGCATTCTTCGGCTCATACCCGGTTCGTGGCAGGTCGTTTACTTCGCCAGCATTTGACGGCCGCGATCACCTTGCGCAAGCTAGGCGGCTTTGTTCCATCGGAGCCTGCCACCGTGCTTTTTGCTTTGTGTACCTCTTTGCGCTTAGGGCGCGCCCTGCCCCTGGTATTGGCTTGCGCCCTGTTCGCCGGCTGCGACAGGGGCAAGGTGCCGCCCGCACCCACCACCTACGCCCCAGCACAGTGGCAAGACCTACCCACTACCAGCGATACCGAACTGGCCGCAGGCTTCGCCGCCTGGCGCACGGGTTGCGCAAAGCTCACCCGTGACCCGGTGTGGGCGCCGGTGTGCGCCAGCGCCATGCAAGTGCCGGCCGAGGCCCAGGCCATCCGCGCCTTCCTGCAGGCGCAGTTGCAGGTGTACAGCCTGCGCTCAGCGGCTGGCGCCGAGGGGTTGATTACCGGTTATTACGAACCGGTGTACAGCGGTTCGCTCACCCGCGATGCCGAGCACACCGTGCCGGTGTATGGCGTGCCCGACGACCTGATCGTGGTGGCCCTGGACAGCGTTTACCCAGAGCTTAAGGGCAAGCGCCTGCGCGGTCGCCTGGAGGGCCACGTGCTCAAACCTTACGACGACGCCGCCACCTTGCGTGCCCGCGGCGCTAATGCGCCGGTGCTGGCCTGGCTGGAGAACCCCATGGACCTGCAATTTATGCAGATCCAAGGGTCTGGCCGTGTGCAATTGGAAAGCGGCCGGCAACTGCGCATCGGCTACGCCGATCAAAACGGTTACCCGTACAAGCCAGTGGGCCGTTGGTTGGTCGAACAGGGGCAAGTGCCCAAGGAAGAAATCAGCATGGCGCGTATCCGCGCCTGGGCCGATGCCAACCCACAGCGGCTGAACGAGTTGCTCGACAGCAACCCTAGCTATGTGTTCTTCAGCACCCGCCCGGACAGCAACGAGGGCCCGCGCGGCTCGCTCAATGTGCCACTTACTGCCGGCTACAGTGTTGCTATCGACCGCAAGGTGATCGCGCTGGGCAGCCTGCTGTGGCTGGGCACCACCCGCCCGGATGGCAGCCCGGTCAGCCGCCCGGTTGCCGCCCAAGACACCGGCGGCGCCATTGCCGGTGAAGTACGCGCCGACCTGTTCTGGGGCACGGGCGATGCCGCTGGGGAACTGGCCGGCAACATGAAACAGCGTGGGCAGCTCTGGCTGCTGTGGCCCAAGGGCGCAGCCTTGCCTGCGGTGCCGGCAGTGGCGCCCTGAAGCAATGTCAGTGGGCCGGCGGAACGAACCTCGGCCCGATCGCTCCTAGTGGAATACCGCGTCACGGACATTACCCCATGCCTTCACCTACCCGCCGCTTGCTGCTCAAGGCTGTGCTCGCTGGCTATGCCACCGCCTGGCTGCCTACCGCGTGGGCGGCCCCCGGCGATGCCGGGCAAGCGGCCTTCCTTGATTTAAGCGCGCTGCTGGTGGGGCGCAGCTACGTTGACCCCGCGCAAGGCAAGCCGTTGTTCGAAGCGTTCAAGGCGCAGGCGGGGGACTTTCCCAACCGCTGCCTGGCACTGCTGGCGCAAATTCAGGCGCGGCAACTGGACCCCGCCACATTGCAGCGCGTGCTCGACGCCGAAGCCTCGCCCCTGGCCGCACTGCCGCGGCAGGTCGCGCGGGCCTGGTTGCAAGGCGTGGTGGGCAGCGGCACGAAGGCGCGCTGCCTGGCCTATGAAACCGCCCTGAACGCGCAGATGGTCGGCGACGTACTACGCCCGCCCAGCTATGCCTACGGTGCCTACGGCAGCTGGGCCAGCGCGGAGCGCAGCGATGCCTGACGCCGAAGTGGTGGTGATCGGTTCGGGGATTTGCGGTGCACTGGCGGCGCGCCGGTTAGCGTTGGCCGGGGCCGACGTGCTGGTGCTCGAAGCGGGCGGGCCGATCGAGCGCGGGCAGGTCGTGGCGGCGTTTCGGGACAGTCCGCGCAAAAGCGATTGGCTAGCGCCCTACCCTTACCACCCGTGGGCGCCCCACCCGCTGTATTTACCCGAAGAAAACAATTACCTCGTGCAGGCCGGCCCTGACCCGTGGCCGGTGCAATACCTGCGTGGCGTTGGCGGTACCAGTTGGCACTGGGCCGCGCAGGCTTGGCGCTTGCTGCCCAGTGACTTGCGCCTGGCCAGCCTATACGGCGTCGGCGTCGACTGGCCGCTCAGCTACGAGGAACTCGACCCCTGGTACCAGGAAGCCGAAGAATTGATGGGCGTGGCAGGCGCCGAAGACACCGGCTCGCCGCGCAGCCAGCCGTTCCCCATGGCGCCGGTGGCCGAGCCCTGGGCGATGCGCCGCATTCGCGAACGCCTGGCGCCGCTGTACGCGGTCACGGCCAACACCGCCGCGCGCAACAGCCGCAGTTATGGCGGCCGCCCCGCATGCTGTGGCAACAACAGCTGCCAACCGATCTGCCCGATCGATGCGCAGTACCACGGCGGGCTCGCCATCCGCTCGGCCCTGGATGCGGGCGCGCGCCTGCAAAGCCATGCCGTGGTACACCGCCTAGAGGCTGACGCCGGCGGGCGTATCCGCGCCGCCCATTACCTCACGCCGGACGGGCAGCCGCGGCAGGTGAGCGGGCAGGTGTTCATCGTGGCGGCCAATGGCGTGGAAAGCCCCAAGCTGTTGTTGATGTCGGGCCTTGCCAACCGCTCCGGCCAGGTGGGGCGTAACTTGATGGACCACTTAAGCACCGCGCTCACCTTCGAGGCCGACGAACCCTTGTGGCTGGGCCGGGGCCCGCAAAGCCCCAGCGCGATCAACAGCCGCCGCGACGGAGAGTTTCGCCGCGAACACGCCGCCTATCGGCTGGACTTTACCAACATCTCGCGAGTTGACAGCGTGACCAACGATTTGCTCGAAAAAGGTGTTTACGGGCCAGCCTTCGAACAACAACTGCGCCGACGCGTGGCCCACGAGATGGGAGTGCGCAATGTGCTGGAAGTGCTGCCAGACCCTGCCAACCGCATCGTGCTGTCGGGCCGCACCGATGCCTTGGGCCTACCCACCCCCCAGGTGCATTACCGCATCGACGACTATGTGCGCCGTGGCGCCCAGGCAGCGCAGCAGGACTTCGCGCTTATCGCCGAGCGCATGGGCGGGCAGCGTTTGCGCTACAGCGCCGCCGGCAAGTTTTCCGCCAACCACCACATTACCGGCACATTGGCCATGGGCGACGACCCAGCCCGCTCGGTGTGCGACCGCTACGGGCGAGCCCATGACCATGACAACCTCTACCTATGCGGTACGGCAGTGATGCCCACCTCCGGGACCATGAACGCCACGCTCACCGCCGTGGCGTTGGCATTGCGCAGTGCCGAGCAGATTCGGCCGATGCCTGCGGCGCGTGCCTAACGTGCGCTGGGGCTGGCTGATAGGGGTTTGCCTGCTGGCCGACATCGCCCAGGCTGGGGCCAGCGCCAGCCGTGGCGAATACTTGGTGCGCGGCCTGGGCCACTGCGGTACCTGCCATACGCCCCGGGGCCTATGGCTACAGGAGCGCGGCGACGCGCCGCTACAGGGTGGCTGGGTGCAGGGCTGGGCGGCGCCCGCGATCAATGCCCAAGCCCTGCAAGGTTGGACCCAGCAGCAGTTGGTGCAGTACCTGCGCAGTGGCGACGTCCCCGGCCAAGCCCGCGCCGCCGGGCCCATGGCAGAGGTGATCGACCACAGTGTGAGCCGGCTCAGCGAGCAGGACCTCGCCGCCATCGCCAGCTACCTCAAGCAACTGCCCGGCGCGGCACCCGCCCCGGCAGCGGCCCCGGCACCGGCCCTAACCTTGGCTGTGCCGCGCGGGCAAGCACGGCCCGCCGACGCCGAGGCGCTGGACGCCGCCCAATTGTTCGATGCCTACTGCGCCAGTTGCCACTGGCAAGCCGGGCGCGGCTTGCCGGCGTTGGACGATACCGGCGCGCTTGCCCGGCGTAGCGGCGCCAACGTGGTGATGGTGATTCTGCAAGGGGTGCAGCGCGCCGATGGCACCCGCATGCCGAGCTTCAGCCGGGACCTGACCGACCGCCAGGTCGCTACCCTGGCCAACGCCCTGGCCGGCGAGGGTGCAACAGCGTTGCAGCCGGCCGACGTAGCCAGGCGC
Organism: Pseudomonas typographi; assembly: GCF_014694385.1. Classification (GTDB taxonomy): domain Bacteria; phylum Pseudomonadota; class Gammaproteobacteria; order Pseudomonadales; family Pseudomonadaceae; genus Aquipseudomonas; species Aquipseudomonas typographi. Next base: position 227,756 of record NZ_JAAOCA010000003.1, read on the forward strand.
CGGCGCGCACAGGGGCCCGCTGGGTGGCAGGGGGCCACCTGGGCCGTGGTCGGCGCGAGCCTGTTGGCGCTGTGCGTGGTAGCCTGGCGTTTCGCTGCAGCCCGCGCGCGGCGCCGGCTATAGCGACCAGCAGCGAAGGCTGGTACGGTGGGGACGAAACGAACAGGCCCACCCCGCGCTACCGAGCGCTGCTGCGCAGCGAAATCGGCCCAGCGCCGAGGCCCCCTGCAACCTTGAGGTCCCCCGATGCCGTTGTATTCGCAGTGCCTGCCCACCCCGGTGGGGTCCCTGACCCTGATCGCCAACGACAGCCACCTGTGCGCTGTACTGTGGGAGCACGATCACGCCGCGCGGGTGCCGTTGGGCGAATGGGTGCCTACCGGCGAGCACCCAGTATTGCAGGCCACCGCGGCGCAATTGGCGGAATACTTCGCCGGCGCCCGCCGCCGCTTCGACCTACCGCTGGCGTTCAACGGCACACCGTTTCAACGCCAAGTGTGGGCGGCGCTGCTGGCCATCCCTTTCGGCGAAACCCGTAGCTACCGGCAGGTCGCCGAATACATCGGCAACCCGCTGGCGGTGCGTGCGGTGGGCGCCGCCAACGGGCGCAACCCGATCTCGATCATCGCCCCCTGCCACCGTGTAGTGGGCAGCAGCGGCGCCCTCACTGGGTTCGCCGGCGGCCTTGGCGCCAAGCAGTGGCTGCTGGGCCACGAATGCCCCCAGGGGCCGTTGTTTCAATAGCGACGCGGCTGATACGGCGGCTACGCCACCACCGCTTGCGCGCCAACTGCCGCTGGGCGGCCTAAGCCCGGCATACCGTTGGCCCTGGATCCTTTCTTTTCGTTCAAGTTCGCCCAGCCCGCGCCGATGGGGTGGCCATAGGGCAACACCCGGCCGTTGTAAAGCCGCTAAAAAACCCGCTTTTTGCTGCCCCGCCGCCGCATGCCCATGCGGTCACCACGTTTCGGGATTGGCTTCATGAATATCAAACACAAGCTTACCTTCGCCTTTGCCACCATCGCCTGTTTACCCGTGATCGTTATCGCCAGCCTGGTGATCATGAACCAGCGCGAGCAGGCCAAGGATGATTTCGTCGATAACAGCGGCCGCGAGATCCGCCAAATCGACAACACCATGCAGCAGTTTTTCGACGGTATCAGCCAGAACGTGGATTTTCTAGCCAGAGACCCGCGCATTGCCGGCGTCTCGGACCTTAAGTACTACCTGGGTGCCGACGCCGCGTCGTTGCCGCTAACCCCCAACAACCAAGCGATGCTGAGCATTTTCGACAGTTTTGCCAAAACCCATCCCAGCACCGCGTATTTGTCCGTTGGGCTGCAGGACGGTGGCTACGCCAGTTGGCCGGACGACCCCAAGACCGCCAGCTACGACCCCCGCAAACGCCCGTGGTACGAGGCAGCCATGGCCGCGCCGGGTAAAACCACCCGCACCGGCGCGTATTACTGGGCGCCAGACGACGCCGTATTGATTGGCACCGTGCACACGGTGGCCGACCCGGCGGGCAACGTGCGCGGCGTGGTGGGGTTGGATGTGTCGCTCAAGCAATTGACCGAGCGGGTCAAGAGTATTCACTTGGGTAACAGCGGCTACCTGATGTTGACCGAGGCTGATGGCAACGTGCTGGTGAACCCGGCCAATGCCCAGCACACCTTCAAACAATTGAGCACGTTGGGGCCGGACTACGCGGCGCTCAATGGCATGCAACAGGGCAGCACCGAAGTGACTCTGGGCGGCGTGACCTACATGGCCAACGTGGTGACCTCGCAAAGCTTGGGCTGGCATTTCATCGGCTTGATCCAACGCGATGAAGTCATGGCCAAGGCCGTGCATCTGACCTGGTTGATCGTCGCTATCGCCGCCGCCATGGGGCTGTTGTTCGCCCTCGCCGGGGCCAGCTTCGCCGGGGTGATCGTGCGGCCTATCCGCAGCGTTGCACAAGGCTTGCAAGACATTGCCCAAGGTGAAGGCGACCTCACCCGCAAGTTACCGGTCCACGGCAAGGATGAAACCGCCGCATTGGCCGGCTGGTTCAACCAGTTCCTCGGTGCTATCGCGCAACTGGTGCGCAGCATCGGGCAAGCCGCAGGTAACCTGCAGCGCGCCTCCGGCGATGCCAGCCAAGTGGCCCACGCCATGAGCGATGCCGCGTTGCGCCAGCGCGAAGCGGTGGAGTTGGTGAGCACGGCCTTCAACGAAATGGTCGCTACCGCCAATGAAGTGGCGCGCTCTTGCACTCAGGCGGCCTCTTCGGCCGATGCCGGGCAGTTGGACGTGCAAAGCGGCCAGCAGCATATCGACCAGGCCACCGGCAGCGTCAGCCAGTTGTCCGGCAACCTGCAGCAAGCCACGCAGGCGATGCAGGTGCTGGAGCAAGACAGCCGAAACATCAACGGCATCCTCGACACCATTCGCTCGATCGCCGAGCAAACCAACCTGCTGGCCCTGAACGCGGCCATCGAGGCGGCCCGTGCAGGCGACCAGGGCCGTGGGTTTGCCGTGGTGGCCGACGAGGTACGTGCCCTGGCTCGCCGCACGGCCGACAGTACCGGCGAAATCGACACCCTGCTCGGCAACCTGGCCCGCCGCACCCAGGATGTGACCCAGCAAATGCACGCCAGCCTGGGCATGTCGCAGCAGAGCGTGGAGCGCATCCAGCAGGCTCGCGCCAGTTTCGATAAAATCCGCGGCTCGGTCGACAACATCCGCGATCAGAACAGCCAGATCGCCACGGCGGCCGAAGAACAGCACCAAGTGGCCGAAGACATCAACCGGCACATCGCGCAGATCCACACCGACGCACAAAAGGTAGAAGAGCTGGCGCAAACGGCACGGGCCGATTCCCAGCAACTGGGGGAGATCTCTGGGGAACTCAACGGGCTCGTGGGCCGGTTCAGGTATTGAATCCACAAAAAAGCCGCACCCCGTATCGCGCGGCGTGCGGCTTAGCGCCGGCCCCTTACTGCGGCCCGACCGGTTCGTAACGTTCCAGCCAATGAGCATAGGGTGCCGGCAGCACCCAAGAGGGTTTGGCCAGCCCCAGCACCTTGGCCGCATAGTACGGCCAATGTGGGTTGGCCAAATGGGAGCGGCCCACCATCACCACGTCGAGTTGCTCTGCAGCCACCACCTGCTCGCACAGTTTGGGTGTGTCTACGCCCCATGCGGTGGCCACTGGCAAGCCCGCTTCACGGCGCACACGCTCGGCGATGGGCGCGAGGAAGGCCGGCCCCCAGGGAATGTTCGCCTGGGGCGTGGAGAAACCGACGCTCACGCTGAGCATGTCTAGTCCGGCACCGCGCATGGCCTTGACCAGCGCGATCGACTCGTTAAGGGTTTGTTCGTCATTGCCGTCGAACTCGATCACACCAAAACGCGCGGTCAGTGGCAGGTGCTCGGGCCACACAGCGCGCACTGCTTCCAAGGTTTCCAGCAAAAAGCGCCCACGGTTCTCGGCGCTGCCGCCGTAGGCATCGCTGCGCTGGTTGGCGTGGGGCGAAAAAAAGCTTTGGGCGAGATAGCCGTGGGCGAAGTGCAACTCCAGCCATTCGAAGCCGGCCTCGAGCGCGCGCCGGGCGGTGGCGACGAAGTCGTCACGCACACGCCGGATATCTTGCAGGGTCATTTCTTTGGGCACTTGAGGCAGGTTGGCGCCAAAAGCGCTAGCCGAAGGTGACAAGGTTTCCCAACGGCGGGGGTCGCCGGCGGCGATATGGTCATCGCCTTCCCAGGGGCGATTGGCGCTGGCCTTGCGCCCGGCATGGGCGATCTGGATACCGGCGACCGCACCACCGGCCTTGATCGCTGCCGCGACCTTGGCCATGCCGGCGGTGTGCTCGTCACTCCACAGGCCGGTGCAGCCAGGGGTGATGCGCCCTTCTGGCGATACCGCGGTAGCCTCGACGATCACCAGGCCCGCGCCGCCGCGGGCAAGGCCGGTGTAATGCGCCAGGTGCCAGTCATTGATGAAGCCGTCGTGGGCGCTGTATTGGCACATCGGTGGCACGGCGATGCGGTTACGTAGCGTTACCGACTTGAGCGAAAACGGGCTGAACAATGCAGACATGAGCTACCTCTATCAAACGAATTCGGCCAGGCGCACCAGCGCCCGCCCTTTGAACAACGTACCTTACGGTAGCCTGCATTCGCTATAATTAGAACCGCATCGCAATTATGGCATCGATAAGACTTCATTATGGTTAACCCTCAATGGCTCACCTCCTTCGCCACCGTGGCCGAACTCGGCAACTTTACCCGCAGCGCCGAGCGCTTGGGCCTGACCCAGGCTGCCGTCAGCCAGCATATCAAGCACCTTGAAGCGCAATTTGGGCCGTTGCTGGTGCGCAGGCCGCGGCACGTGGAGATGACGCCCGCGGGCTTGGCCCTGCTCGATTATGCCGCCGAAGTAGACCGCGCAGCACGGGCGTTCCAAGCGCGGTTGTGCGGTGCCGATGAGCAGCAGGGCGATATCAGCCTGGTCAGCCCGGGCAGCATCGGCCTGGCACTGTATCCACTGCTGCTGCACTACCAGCAGCGCCACCCGGGGTTGGTGATCCGCCACCGTTTCGCACCCGACGGCGAGGTGCTCAACGCCGTGCTAAGCAACCACTTCGAGCTGGGGTTACTGACCTTCAAGCCAGACGACGCCCGCATCGCCGCACGGCACTTTGGTGAAGAGCCGCTGGAACTGGTATTGCCGGCCGGCGTGCGTTACGAGGGTTGGGAAACCCTGCAGCGACTAGGTTTCATCGACCACCCAGACGGCCAAGCCATGGCCATGCGCTTGTTCAGCCGGCGCTACCCGGGGCAACCCGGCCTGCGTGCGTTGCCCGTGCGCGGTTTCACCAACCAGGTGGGGTTGATCCTTGAGCCGGTCGCGCGGGGGCTCGGCTTTACCGTATTGCCGCGCTTCGCCCGCCAAGCGTTCGCCCAGCAGGGTGCACTGCAGTTGGTGGAGTGTGGCAACCCGGTAGTCGATACGTTGTGGCTGATCCACCGCGCCGAATGGCCATTGGCGGCACGGGCGCAGCGAGCGGTGGCTGACCTGCAAGCGCAACTGGCAGCCAAGGGCAGCGCCGATAGGTCCCTAGCCCGGCAACCAGTTGAGCGCGGTTTGGGTGAGCAGTGACCACGCCGTAAGCACGAGATGCGCGACGAACACGGCGAGAACGACTGGCAGTAAGTCGCGGGGCATCACGATCCTTGTGGGGGCCATCCATTAACAGGTGGCATTATAACAGTACGGTGCGGGGGCTTGCAGGGCCGCGATGCTGACACACTCTAAGCGGCCGTGCGGTTCACCACACCGCGCACTTGCACATGTGCAAGCCCGGCGCGGTTGGAGCGCGAGGGCCTACACATGCCATCAGCGCATCATCCAATGCCGCTGGCGATGCCGGTCAAGGGGCGCGCTGCGCAGGGCAGCCTTGGGGCAGCAGGTGGGCCTGGCTAACGGCGGTTGCGCTGCATGCCCAATCGCCCTGCGCCGTGCGAGCCCATACCAGCGTGGCGTTGCTTACCGACGGTGGCGCATTCTGAATCGCGCACGCCAAGCGGCCGGCACCGTCCGCCGCAAAGCTTGCGGTAAAAATGCAATGCTGCGAATTGCGGGTAATGCCGGGCAAGTCGGCCTCGCTGCCGATGACTGCTCCGCTGTTGAGGGTATCCTCGGCCAAGGTGCGCAGCGCGGCGCTTTCGGCCATGCCCGCGGCGAGCTTGCTGCGCGCCTGGTAGGCGCTGTACGCGGGCAGCGCGATGGATGAGAGGATGCCGATGATGGCAACCACCACCATCAATTCGATCAGGCTGAAACCACTACTGGGTGTGTTCATCGTGTCCGCTCCATGGACTCACAGCAACGGTGCTGCGGTGAGCGCCCTGCAACCGCCATGCCAACCGCAACGTGGCCAATGGCAGGGGGAAGGCCGCCCAGCGTAACCCGGCTGGCATGGCCTGGCTTGCGCCAACCACGCCGTGACGCACCCGCTGTTGTGCCATTGCCAGCACGGTAGTTTCTTGAATCATTTGCCGGGTAGCCCGTTGCGCAGGCTTTTGGCAGAGTCGCGCCCTTTGGCAACCCGAGGCTTAAGCATGGAGCACGGCATCAGCCTGGAAATGGCCGAACTGCTCACCGGTTGTAGCCGCCGCACCTGGTGGCGGCGCGTGCAACAAGGGCGCGTGCAACGCCTGCCCGGCAACGACGCACGCGGCCGCGCACGGTTAGCACTGCCCGCCATATTGCCGCTACTGCGCATCAGCGTCAGTGATCAGGATCGTGCGCTGATCCTGGCGGCCGACCGCGGCGAGGCCCAGGCGCTGAATGAACTGGGGCAACTGTTCGCCCTGGGCGAGCAGTGGGCGGTGGCGGAACAACTGTGGCTGGAGGCCTCCCGCCAGGGACAGGCCGACGCGATGCAGCATTTGGCCATGTTATACCTGGGCAGCCGCCATGACGGTGCCCGTGCCCTGATGTGGCTGGCCCGCGCCGCCTCGGCTGGGCATGCGATAGCACGCGCTCAATTGCGCGGGTTATGGCCCGGCCTGCGGATGCCGCCTTAAGCGTGGGGGGCGCTGTCCTCTGCCGGGAAATACAAGCACAACGTGGTGCCTATGCCCTCTTGCGAGTGCAGCCGCGCCACACCGCCAGATTGCTTGGCAAAGCCAAACACCATCGGTAACCCGAGCCCTGCCGCGGTGCCCTCTGGCTTTGTGGTGAAGAACGGCGCCATGACCTGTTCACGTATCGCCAACGGCACGCCCACGCCATTATCGGCCACGGCGATGCTCACGTAACGCCCCGGCGCTAGCCCTTCATCGGTGGGCGCGCCCACGCCCTGGGCCTTAACGTTGGCCGTTTCGATGCGAAGCTGTGGCGCCTCTCGGCTGGCCAGAGCATCCCGGGCATTGAGCAATAGATTGAACAATGCGGCCTTGGCTTGGGCCGGGTCGATACGGCAACTCCACAGGTCGGGTGCGAGCACCACGCTAAGCTGGGCACCCGGCACTGTATCGGTGGCGGTATCGGCTAAGCCCTGGGCCAGGTGGTTGAGGTTGACCAGCCGGCCCTCGACCTTCTGTGTGCGGGCGAAGGCCAACAGCTGTTGGGTCAAGGTCTTGGCACGGTTGGCTGCTGCCCGGGCCTGACCGGCGCTGTGCACGATGCGGTCGCGGTCCAGGTCAGGCTTTTGCGCGCTGCGTTGAATGAGTTCGAGGTAACCGGCCATCACCTGCAACAGGTTGTTGAAGTCGTGCGCGATGCCTCCGGTTAATTGCCCCAGGGCGTGCATCTTCTGGGCTTGGCGCAGCGCCTGCTCGGCGTCTCGGCGGCGGCTTACATCCCCTTGCGAGGCAAAAAAATAAATCAGCGCGCCTGCGGCGTCATACACCGGTGAAATGAACAGCGCATTCCAGAACGTGGTGCCATCCTTATGGTAATTGATCAACTCTACCGCCACCTCGCGCCGCGCCGCGATGGCTTCGCGCACAGCGCTCAAGGTGGCCGGGTCGGTCTCCGGCCCCTGTAAAAAGCGGCAATTTCGGCCCAGGACCTGCTGCTGGGTATAACCGGTCAGCCGCAGGAAGGCCGGGTTGGCGAATACGATCGGGTTATCCGCCTGGTTCGGGTCGGTCACGACCATGGGCGTGCGTGTGTTCTGCACGGCAGCGAAGAAAACGTCGTGGCCTTGAAGGCGCGGACCGGCCTTGGCCGGCTTTGCGACGCGGGTACGGTGCTTGGAAGCCAATGGCGCCACCCCTTGAACTGTCTGACGATAAGGTTCAGACCGCCCCGCGCTCTGGCGGTGCCCTCGGCGCGCCCTGCTGGCGGGCCTGGCGATGAAACCACCGATGCCACCCATGGTCCACAACTGACACCCCTGCGCGCGCTGCCCGGGCGGCGGTGACGGAACCTCTACGAATGGGCATAACGCGGCGGTGCGCCCGCGTTTGGCCGAGCCATGCATACCAGCCTGAAAGGTCGAACGATGCCTGAACACGCAAAGAACAAGATCCTGGTGGTAGAAGACGAATTGATGATCGCCGACCTGATCCGTTGTGCGATCAAGGCCGAAGGTATCCAGGCTGAAGCCTTCGAACGAGCCGACGACGGCATGGCCTACCTGCGGGCCCATGCCGAGGACATTCTGCTGATCATCACCGACGTGAAAACACCCGGCCAGGCAGATGGCATCACCCTTACCCGCTACGCACGCGCCCATTGGCCAGACATCCCGGTCATTATCAGCACGGCCGTTGCCTTGCCCGACGACCTCGTCGCCCTGCACGGGGTAGGCGTGCTGCGCAAGCCTTGGAATATCGAGGACTTGGTCGACGTGGTGCTCAAAAGTGCGCTGCAGCCGTCGATCCGCGATCTCGGTATCGGCTAACGTAGGCCGGTGCAAGGCTACCCTATTGGGCGGGCTGTTTTAGCGGTACATTAACGCCCTGCCCGCCCGCAGGCATAGGCGCCTGCCGTTCGCCGTGTATTTACCGCCAGCCAGAGGCACCCATGCTTCCAGAAACCACCCACCTCAGCCAGCGAGCCAAGCGCCTGGAGCGGGCGCGCGGCCGCGTGGGCCTGTACTTCGTCGCAGCGTTATCGATCCTGGCCGGCATGGTCGATGCCATCGGCTTCGTCGCGGTGGGTGATTTCGTGTCGTTCATGAGCGGCAACACCACTCGCCTTGCGCTGGCGCTCGGCCAAGGGGATGGCCCGGGCGCCTTGCGCATCGGCGCCTTGATTGGCACGTTTATCATCGGCAATGCGGCCGGGGTACTGGTGGGCAAAGCCAGTGGCAAACGGGCCTGGCCGCTGTTGGCCTGCATTGCACTGCTGCTGGGCGCCGCTGGCGGAATCGCCACCGCCTGGGGGTTGATCTTGGCGGTGATGGCGATGGGGATGATCAACACCGTGGTTGAGCACGTCAATGGTTTGCCCATCGGCCTTACGTATGTCACGGGGGCGCTGTCGCGCTTTGGCCGCGGCGTAGGTCGTTGGTTGGCCGGTGAACGGCGTAGCGGCTGGAAGGTGCAATTGGTGCCATGGGCCGGTATGTTCGCCGGCGCGGTGCTCGGGGTGGGCTTGGAACACCGGTTCGAATTGCGCGCCATGGCGATCGCCGGCGCGCTCACAGCGCTACTGGCGGTGGTGACCGTGACCGTACCGGGCCGTTGGCTGTACCAGTACCGCGGGCCATAACCGTGTGTGGCCCGTGTTACCGGGTACGCTGAACGCTACTGCGCCCGGGCCTGGGCCTTGTACTTTTTTCGGGTACCCGCTTGGCGTTTCAAATACCCATGCCAGCGCTCAAAAGCATGCTCCTGGCGGGCCCGGGCGACCTGCCACTGCCCGGAGCATAGGTGTTTGGCAGGGATCCGTTTCATCGCCCGGATGGCCAAGGCCAGCTCACGAAACAAGCTGCGGGCATTGGGGTCGGTGAGGTCAGGGGGTTGCATAGCCTTGCTCGCTAAAGAACTGAGAGCCACCCAGGCCCGTCAGGCCGCCTTTTTCAACGCTGCGACCAGTTCAGCTTTAGACATGCTGGACCGCCCCGACAGGTTGCGGCTACGCGCCTCCTCTAAAAGGCTTTGCTTGGTTTGGCTTTCAAGCGACGCCTCGGAGTTTCGCGCGTGGCCGCCGCGCGTCTTGGCTGCACGCCTGGCCGAATCCGCCTGCGCGGTCTTTTTCTCGCTGCCAGGGGTGGCTTGCCCGCTGCCCCCGGCCTTCTCGCCTCCGCCGCTTTGTTTGTTCACCGTGGCCCAGGCACGTGCCTCGGCTGCACCTTTAGGGGTGCCCTTTTTCTCGTAGCCTTTTTCGATATGCTCAGCTTTGCGTTTTTGCTCAGTGGTGTATTTATCTTTGCTACCCCGTGGCATGGTGATGACCTCCTCATAGGTTGGGCAAAGCCGGCACCTGGGTCAGGCGCCGGTTAAGGTTGGGAAGCCCCTCACTTGGTAAAAGTTCACCTTACAGGTGCTCGGATGTACCGACCGGCACGCCGGCAGCGAACGGCAGCGCCCGATGGGGTATGCCCACTTCCCTCAGGTGAATGGCTGAAACATTCCACTATTGAGTTCGCCCCTTTGCCTGGCGCAGGTTTCGCCGAAAGCCGCGCACGTTCATCACGCACAAACAGAGCTGAAGGCAAATCAGCGCATAGGCGTTGGCATGCACGCCCCAAGCAATCCATAGCACGTTGCTCGCGATAAAACACCAAAATGCAACCATGCGCCGCCGTGGCCGCTGCGAGCCGACATACCAAGCAGCGATGACACTCACCAGCATCGCCGGCCACTGAATCCAATCGATATCAAACATACCCGGGTAAGCCCTCCAGGGTTGGCCCCATCAGCACCGGCGCGGCAGTTGGGCTGCTACGGGGGTAAGGGTTGAAGGCGTTACCCCACAGCCTTGGCCCCATTGCAGCGTGGCACAGCCTTAGCCGGCAAGCTTCAACGGCTCAGGTCTAGCCCGGGAATTCGCTTGCCGCTGCAGGTAGTCATGCCAGCGGGCGAAGGCGCGCTCTTGGCGGGTCCGCGCCATTTTCCATGCCGTGGTGCCCAACTGCTCGATGGGCATTTTGCGCATGGCACGGGTAGCTTGGATAAACTCACAAAAAAGAGTTGGGGCACCTGGATCCAACAAATCAAAGGGTTGCATAACCTTCCTCTCTTTAGTTCTCAGAAAGGTAGACAACCCTAGGCCGCTTACGCTTCGCCGAGCCCGACGGACGGTGCCCCCGGCCCCAAGACGTTGGTAACCGCCTGGGGCACTGCTACAGCGGCGTCGCTGTTGGCATGCCCTTCAGGCCAATGCCATTCTGCCCGCCGCGCTGGGGCGCAGCGCACCGGCCAGGCGCTGGGCAATACTGCCGAGGTCCTGGGCTTGGCCTTGCGTGGTGATAAACTGAGTGCCGACCCGCAAGGCATACCCACCGGGGGTGGTAGGGTCGGCGCAGGTGCCGAGCAAAATGCCGTGGCGCTCCATGGCGGCCATGGCCATGGCTGCCGGAACCTCAGCGGCCATGGGGATGAGTATCTGGTGGGTAAACGCTTCGCCGGCCATGGGTGCTATCACCGTAACCCCACATTGGCGCAAGGCCTGGGCGAGCGCCTGGGCGTTCGCACACACTCGCTCGGCATAGGCCTTACCGTTTGCCTGCACTTCACGCAGGGTGAGCAGCAGTGAGGGGAGCCTGCCGGCATCGTAGTTGGCCAACAGTGCCCCATCGATCAGTTGCGCCAAGCGCTTCCCATCGGCCGGGTGACGGCCGGCAATCAGGCTGTGCGGCCGGCCGGGCAAGGTCTTGTAGGTCGAGCTGGTCAACACGTCCACCCCCAGCGCCAGCGGGTTGGGGAAGGTACCGCCCGCGATGAGCCCACTGACATGGGATGCATCGAAAATGCTTTTCGCCCCCACTTCGCGCGCCGCCGCCACCACCGGTTCGATATCGTCGGGCTTGATGATCACCGAACGCCCCAGCATTACCAATGCCGGCCGGCGCTCACGCACAAGCTCGGCCGCCCGTGGTGCATCCAGGCAGCAATGGCGGGTATCGAAGGGCAACTCCTCGACCCGCAGGCCCGCCAACGAAGGTGTTCCGCCCCGGCGCTGGCTCAAGTGCCCGCCATGGGCCGCCGCCGGGGCGAGCAATAGATCGCCCGGTTGCGAGAACGCGTGAAACACCGCCAAATTGGCGATGGTGCAACTGGGCAAGCGCGGCTCGGCCCATTGCGCACCGAACAGCCCACATATCCGTTGGCTCACGGCCAGTTCCAAGCCGGACACGCCGTCGGTGTCGGGTTGTTCCTTGGCAAAACTCGGCCCCATCGCCGGGTACGCGCTCAACCCGGGTGAATAGGCCTGTTGCGCTTCCAGGCTGGGCAGGTTGGCCCCCGCATACAGCACAATGCGCCCGCCCTTGAGCACAGCGCCGCGGCCCGCCGCCTGCTCGAGCAGTTGCTGCTCGTTGAGCATTTCCATGGTTTCGGGCTCCTTCAGTGCACCAGTATTTTCGATAAGAACTGCTGTGCGCGCTCGCTGCGCGGTTGGTCGAAGAAGGCGTTTTTTTCGGCGTCCTCGACGATCTCGCCACGGTCCATGAAGATCACCCGGTTGGCGACCTTACGCGCGAAGCCCATCTCGTGGGTCACCACCATCATCGTCATGCCTTCCCGGGCCAGCTCGATCATCACGTCTAACACTTCGTTGATCATTTCCGGGTCGAGCGCGGAGGTTGGCTCATCGAACAGCAGGGCGACCGGGTCCATGGCCAAGGCGCGGGCGATCGCGACCCGTTGCTGCTGGCCACCGGACAGTTGCCCAGGAAACTTGTGCGCCTGTGCCACCAACCCTACCCGGTCCAGCAGCGCCATCCCCTTTTTATGTGCTTGCGGCCGGGTACGTTTGAGCACCTTGACTTGGGCGAGCATGAGGTTCTGGATAATCGACAGGTGCGGGAACAATTCGAAATGTTGGAAGACCATGCCCACGCGCGCGCGCAGCGTCGACAGGTTGGTGCCTCTGGCGGTGACGCTGACCCCATCGATGATGATCTCGCCGGCGTTGACCGGTTCGAGGCCATTGACGGTTTTGATCAGCGTCGATTTGCCAGACCCAGAGGGCCCGCATACCACCACCACCTCGCCCTTGGCCACGTGGGTGCTGCAATGCGAGAGCACCTGGAACTGACCATAGGCTTTGCAAACGTCGCGCAGGGTAATCATGGGCATGCCCTTAACGGATGATCGCCACGCGCCGCTGTAGGCGCCGCGCAGCGTGGGAAGCGAGTAGGGAAATCACGAAGTAGACCAGCGCGGCGAAGATGTACATCTCCAGCAAGCGGCCATCGCGCTGGGCGACCTTGGCGGTAGCGCCCAAAAAATCAGTGATCGACAGCACGTAAACCAACGAAGTGTCTTGGAACAGAATTATGGTTTGGGTCAACATCAACGGCAGCATGTTGCGCAGCGCTTGCGGTAGTACCACGTACAGCATGCTCTGCCCCCCGTGCATGCCAAGGGCTTGGGACGCGAGCAACTGCCCCTTGGGCAGGGATTGGATACCGGCGCGGATGATTTCGCAGAAATAGCAGGCTTCGAACAGCGTGAAGGTGATAACGGACGACCAAAAGGGGTCGACCCGCACCGGCCTTGATGCGCCCATGGCCCACTGAGCAAGGTATGGCACCAGAAAATAGAACCAGAAAATCACCAGCACCAACGGCAATGAGCGCAGCAGGTTCACATACCCCGCGGCCATGTACGCCAGTGCCCGGTGCCGCGACAGTCGCATCATCGCCAGCAGCGTGCCGAAGGCGATACCCGCCAAGGTGGCGAATGCGGTCAACGTCAAGGTAAAGGCCATTCCCGTCATGAACAGGTACGGCAAGGCATTGATCACTACCTGCAGGTCGAATCCGTTCAGCATGCTCAGGCGGCCTTTTGCGGGGTGCCGTAGCCGGGCACGACAGCCAGGCGTTCGACACGACGCATGGCAAAGATGATGATCAGGTTCAATGCCAGGTACAGCGTGGTGGCGGCACTGAACGCCTCGAAGATTTGAAAGCTGTTTTCTTGCATCGCACGGGCGCTGCCCGTTAGCTCCATCAGCCCGATCGCCAGTGCCACGGAGGTGTTCTTGGTGCAACTGAGAAACTCAGAGGTGATCGCTGGCACCACGATGCGGTAAGCCATGGGCAACAGTACATACCGGTAAGTTTGCGCCAGGTTCAACCCCAGCGCCTGGCCTGCCATTCGTTGCCCCCCTGGCAGGCTTTGAAGCCCGGCGCGAACCACTTCGGCCATGCGCGCGGCGTGGTAGCAGCCCAAGCAAACCACCGCGGTGTAGAACTGCGCATCGGGTAGTTGCTTAAGCCAGGTACCCAACTCGTCGGGTAGCAGCTCTGGCAGCACGAAGTACCAGAGGAACATTTGTACCAGCAGCGGAACGTTGCGCAGCACCTCGACGAAACAGGTGCTGAGCGCACGCACCCATGCCTGCGGCGCCGTGCGGGCCACGCCCACCACCGAACCCAACGACAGGGCGATGGCAAAGGCCGCGAATGCCGTAGCCAGCGTCCACCCAGCGCCCCACAGTAGGGTCGTCAGGTAGGTGTGGGTGCCGTCCAGTGATGGCTCGAAGAATATCGACCAGTTCCAGTTGTAACTCATAGCCCGCCCTTGCCGTTGAAGCGCCGCCGTCGGGCGCATGCGCCCTGCCCGTGGGTAATGGGTTGATCAACGGTACAAGTCGGGGTTCGGGTCGTCCGTAGGGTGCGCGATCACGTTCTTGAGCTGGCTCGACATCGGGAAGTTCAGGTTGATGCCGCGCGGCGGGATCGGTTGGGTAAACCATTTGGCGTAGATGGCGTTGATTTCGCCACTGGCGTAGAGGCCTTCCAGGGTGTGATTGACCAATGCCTTGAAGGCGTCATCGCCGCGGCGCAGCATGATGCCGTAAGGCTCGACCGACAGCGGCTGCTTGGAGAGCACGAAGGCCTTCGGCGTTTTCGAGGTGGCGGCGGCCCCCGCCAGGGATACATCATCGAAAATCAACGCGACCGCGCGGTTTGTTTCCAGCGTGAGCATGCCTTCGGCTAGGTCCTTGGCGGTCAGTATCGTCAAGCCAAGGTTTTGTTCGGTGTTGGCCACATTGATCACCTTCACGCTGGTGGTCCCTGCCAACGTCACCACCGTTTTGCCTTTGGCGTCGGCCATCGTCTCGATAGGGTTGCTCTGATTCGAGAGGATGCGCACCCCCGCGACGAAATTCGTGGTCGAGAAGGTCACCTGCTGCTGGCGCTCGGCATTGTTGGTGGTGGTGCCACACTCCATGTCGATGGTGCCATTGGCCAGCAACGGTATCCGCGTGGTGCCGGTCACCGGCATGTAGGTAACCTTCAGGTCCGGCTTGTTCAACTTAAGCTTCACTGCATCGACCACGCGGGCGCAAAGGTCCATCGCATAGCCAATGGGCCGCTGGTTGTCGTCATAGTAGGAAAACGGTACGGCACCGTCACGGTGGCCGACGGTGATCGCCCCCAGCTCGGCGATTTTCGCCAAGGTACCGTCGTCCTGCGCGTGTGCGCCCCCCGCTGCAAACATCAACGTCAACATCGAAGCCGCCAGCGTCTTCTTCATGCGTTGCCCCTCGGGTAGTGATTGCGTTGCGCCAGTGAGATATGGGCAAGCATGCTGGCGTTGAATACCCGCCGCGGTCAACAAAAAAGAATAATACATAATGTATTCATTTTATTTGCACGATTTTAGGGCTATTTTTGCTGAAAATGTGCAGTTTTAGCGCGTTATCAAGGACTCACACGGTACCCTTTCGCACCTGGTTGCTCGGGCTCACAGTGGCACATCACCCAGTTCGTCGATGGAATGGCGCACTGTGCGGGCGGTACTCATCACATGTTGGCGCATCAACTTAGCCAGGCGGCTACCGTCGCGGTCGGTGAGCGCCTTGAGGATTTTTTCGTGTTCGTTGACGGCCTGTTTCCAATCGTCGGGCCGCTGGCGCACGGTGTGCCGAATGTTGCGGATACGTAACTCAAGGCTTTTATAAAGTGCCAATAACGAGGCATTGCCTGCCGCCTCGAAGATGGCGAAATGAATGGCCCGGTTGAGCCGCGAATAATCCAAATGGCGGGACTCGTGATAAGCGCCGACCATGGCCTGGTGCATCGTGGTGATGGCCTGTAACTGTGCCGGCGTGATGGTCTCACAGGCGAGTTCACAGGCCAGCGCTTCCAAACTGGCAATGATTGGAAACAGCTCTTGCAGCTCCTGATCCGTAATCGTCGCCACTTGCGCACCGCGCTGCGGCAGCAGCTCGACCATCCCCTCCGCGGCCAGGGCTTTGAGCGCCTCACGCAGTGGAGTGCGGGAGATATCGAAACGCGCGCAAAGCTCCTTTTCCGGGATTTTCTGCCCGGGCCCCAACTCACCGCTGACGATCATGTCACGCAGGTGGTCTACGGTTTCACTGTGCAACGTCTTGCGTCTTATGGTTCTTGTTTCTGGCACGCTCAAACCGGGTCTCCTGGGCTCGTTGACAGGCCAAGGCAGCAACGCGAACTACGAAGCCGCCCAGGTGCGCTGACTTAGCCACCGGTGTGGGTAATTGTCCAGAGGCGGATGCGTAAAACCTGCTAGGCGATGCACACGCCCGTGAATGGCGGCCCCCGCACGCTGCCGCTGTTCAGCCCTGCCCGGCCGCCGCCACCGCTGCCCAGCCCTGCGCCACCTGGGCCCGCAACCCCTCGACATCCACGGCCAGCAAGCGACCACCCTGCTTGAGCAGGCGCCCATCGGCGATGACCGTATCCACATCCGCCGCGCTGGCCGACTGCACCACGCTGGCTGCCGGGTCCGTCAGTGGCATCATGCCCAACCCGCGCGGGCTGATCAGGACCAGGTCGGCGCGTTTACCGACCGTGATCGAGCCGGTGACCGCCCCCAGCCCCATGGCGTTGGCC
>NZ_JAAOCA010000040.1 GCF_014694385.1 Pseudomonas typographi
CCGGAAGTGCTCAAGTACAGCGCCTGGAAGCATGCGTTGGCGAACAAGCTGGACAAGGCCTCGCAAGGGCCGACGATACCGCTGATTGCGGTGGCGTGTGCGGTTTATAACTTGGAGGCGCAGATTGAGGGGATGAGGGGGGTATCGGACGAAAGTGAAGGGGGTAAATGGCGCTACCGCTCTGGAAATATGTCCGCAGTAATCGATCTTAGCGCCGGATTAGGAAACTTATCCAAGGCTTTACTTGGAAATAATAAAAGCTGGATAAAACTTATAAACGAACCACACATAAAAATATCACAAATAAAATATCTGAAACCCTGGGCTGATAATTTAAGAATACAGACTGGCAACCCAAACCTTTCCTTTTTGAGAGGATTTTCCGGAATAGCTATGGGCATTACAACAGCTATCACGCTATGGGACGCCGAGCGCGCGTGGCACCAGGGAGACCATGACGTTGCCTTTGCCTACGGTATTGCAGCTACTGGAGGCGCCGCTTGGACAGCTTATGCTCTCGGTATGAGCATCAATCCAGTCGTACTCATCGTAGGGGCCGCTTTATTCATCATCGGTAGCATCGTAGCGGGCTGGCTAGTAGATAGCGATATTGAAACACTGCTAAAAAACGGACCGTTTGGCCAGAACCACAGGAACGCCAACGTACCCGGCAAAGCGCTGGGCTACGATCCTCGCTTCCTTCACCTACGCGACCCCAGCGCTGCATATCAGCAATTACTAGGTGCCCTCGCCAAGCCCGTAATCAAGGCACAACGCTTCTCAGATTGGTGGGCGCATGCATCCGATACGCTCCGCCACCGCATATCTGTCATCGACCAGCAACGCGGACCTATAAATCGATGGGGTGAATGCAGCCGCCCGTCTGCCCAACGCTTCGAGCCTTATGATTGGGTGGTCAGCGTGCATTCGCCGCTGCTATCGATGTTCGAGGAGAATTTATTCCAATTCTACGCCCGGGAAGATTTTGCCGTCCTGCATCACAGTGGTGCATTCAACGCAGAACGTGTAGAGCGTCGAGAAATCGCAGAGCCGAAGCTAGCCGCCTACCGGCTTGACAACAGCACACTGATGTACGTGCTACCTACGCAGTTTCCCGTTCACCCGCAAACGCCAAGGGATCGTTTTGATAAAACCATCACTCATCGCCTCAAAATATTCGGCCAGTTTCGGCTTTTCATGGACATTGAACGCTCACAGACATTAGTGCTTCCGCAACCCGGGCCCAAGGTCTGGAAGCCTTATTCATCCGAATTTCATAGCCGCCCTCCATTAAACCCCCGGGAAGGTAATGCGCCTTACTGGCATATTGAAACTTTGGAACTTGGCGCATGAACAAAGAATTTTACGGTCCCGCGGCATTTCGACCCAGTGCCATGACAGCTCTTCCTCCTTGTATGAGAGAGCGAACCACATTTTTCAACACGTCTTTGGCTTGGGGCAGCTATGCAAGAATCAACTCGACTATAGAAACTCAGAGCCAACTTGAAGAGGGTAAAGCACTCAATAGCCAAAGGAATACTGATTCGATCGAAAGGATGAAAAATAATTGCAGCGCGGACAAGTGGGTTTTTGAGAATAAAAGCAAATTTACTTATATTTTATTTATATTTAAAATGATACTCGCCACTGTATTTAGCGCACCATGGACACTGAAGATTTCGGACATTTTAGATTCCGACGTCCTGGGTCCCGTCATTGGGAGTTTGACAATGATACTCAGCCTGGCCCTTTATTATTCACCCAGGCCCTGGGGCGTGTATTTATTGTGGGGTACATGTTTTGTTTTTACCGTGGGAATAATCGCTTGGGACCAAGGTTCACTCTGGGGTTATTGGCGAGCGCAAACGGCCTTCTGGTTAGGCACGTTCTGCCTATTCATGGCCACCCTCGGCACAGACCTGTTGCTCTTACTTTACGCCCAAATCTATCGCCACGACGGCAGCGGCTTCAACCGCCGCGACGGCATGGTGCGCATCGGCAGGCGCTTTCGCTCGCCCTTTGTCGCCCCCTTCTATGAGTTTGACCCAGTCATGCAACTCCAAATCCTGCCCTATGGCGGGCGTGATTATGTGTTGTGGCTGCGCCACCGCTATACCAACACAAAAGTGTGTTTGGGCATGAAAATGCACAGCCTGGGCCTGGACAAAGCCAACCTCATGGCCTTCTGGGACACCCTCCAGCGTTACATGGATGTGGAGCAGCCCCTGCCAGACCTGCCCATTCTCGAACAAAGCCGCCACCTGGACCCTGTCACTGCTGCGCACGACAAGGCCACCGGCCGCCCGGAACGCTATTGGCGCGACCTGGACGTTGCCGCCTGGAAGCGTACCGAGGGGCGTAGGCTCCGCGAGCAGGTGGCGAATTATCCGTGGCAGCAACAGCCTTGCATCCTTCAGGCAAGGATCGACCCCAACTTGAGCATTGCCGCTTACTACAGAAGCCAGGAAGCCAAGGGCATCAAGGTCACGCCCAAGAGCAAGGATTTCGCTCATTTGGAATGGCCGGCATAATGACCAGTTCGCACGTTTTCGCTTACGGGAGTTACCGGGCGCACGTTGGCGAGCCACCGGTCCCGCAGCAGCACGCTGATGTATGCGTTGCCCAAGCAACTACCCGTTTGGCAAACGCCAAGGGATCGCTTCGACAGAAGTACGACTGAGGGAGCCAACATGATCGTTGCATGCAACTGCCCTATATGCAGTTGGAGGCCTTCGAAGCAGTCAGCGATAATCCATCGGCCAAGCTGTCGGCCGTGATCAACTAAAAGGCAAAACTCAGTGGCCTCAGTGGCCAGAGCCATGATGAGTTACGCCACTTCCCGGGACACGATCGGAGGGTGCGCGGGAGCCCAGAACGGAGTTTCCGGGTGGATCAATGCCCATGCCCCAGTTGGTCGCGTAACGGCGTTGCAAAGGCGCCACCGCCTCCGTTTTGGGAAGCAATGGCGGCAACGGATGAGGCATCGGTGGCCCGTGGCCCACAGCGGCTACCCCGGTGAAACGGCAGCCCCCGCCGAAGGTTTCTCAAGCTGCAAGCCGTTGAATGGCGCCGCCGCGCAAGCTTACCGCTTGCGGCCCACGGCCGCTCTCCGCTATATACTCGCCACTACAACGACTTCCCCCACCGCAAGGAGCTTTCGCATGACCGCTTTTACCCCTCGCCTGGCCGCCTTGGCGCTGCTGACCCTGGCCTTCGGCGCCCAGGCCGATGAAGTACAGGTGGCGGTAGCCTCCAACTTCACCGCGCCCATTCAGGCCATCGCTGAAAGCTTCGAAAAAGACACCGGTCACAAATTGGTCGCCGCTTACGGCGCCACCGGCCAGTTCTACACTCAGATCAAGAACGGTGCACCCTTCGAGGTGTTCCTCGCCGCCGATGACACCACCCCGGCCAAGTTGGAGCAAGAAGGCGACATCATGCCCGGTTCGCGCTTCACCTACGCCGTCGGCACACTGGCATTGTGGTCGGCCAAGCCCGGTTACGTCGACGCCAAGGGCGACGTGCTCAAGGGCAATGACTACCAGCACCTGTCGATAGCCAACCCCAAGGCGGCCCCCTACGGCCTTGCCGCGACCCAAGCCCTGGACAAACTGGGGCTTACCGAGCAGGTCAAGGGCAAGATCGTCGAAGGGCAGAACATCTCGCAGGCCTATCAGTTCGTGTCGACCGGCAACGCCGAGCTGGGCTTCGTCGCGCTGTCGCAAATCTACAAGGATGGCAAGGTCACCAGCGGCTCGGCCTGGATCGTCCCGGCGAACCTTTACGCGCCCATCAAACAGGATGCGGTGTTATTGAACAAGGGCAAGGACAACGCCGCGGCCAAAGCATTGGTGGCTTACCTCAAGGGCCCGAAAGCCGCGGCGATCATCAAGTCGTTCGGTTATGAGCTCTGATGCCACTAGGCAGCGGTGACCTGGCGGCAATCCGCCTGACCCTGGAGCTGGCCAGCCTCACCACCGTGTTGCTGCTGATACTCGGCACGCCGCTGGCCTGGTGGCTGGCCCAGACCCGTTCGCGCCTGCGTGGGGTAGTGGGTGCATTGGTGGCGTTGCCACTGGTGCTGCCGCCCACGGTGATCGGTTTTTACCTGCTGCTGGTGCTGGGCCCGCACGGCTGGGTGGGCCAAGCCACCCAAGCGCTGGGGTTGGGCACGGTGGTGTTCAGCTTTGCCGGGTTGGTGGCAGGGTCGGTGATCTACTCGCTGCCATTCGTGGTGCAGCCGCTGCAAAATGCCTTCAGCGCCATCGGCCCGCGCCCGCTGGAAGTGGCCGCGACCCTGCGCGCCTCACCGCTGGACTGCTTTTTTACGGTGGTGCTGCCATTGGCGCGGCCGGGGTTTGTTACCGCCGCCATCCTGGGCTTCGCCCACACCGTGGGTGAATTCGGCGTGGTGCTGATGATCGGCGGCAACATACCGGGCAAAACCCGGGTGGTGTCGGTGCAAATCTTCGACCATGTCGAGGCCCTAGAATATGCCCAGGCCCATTGGCTGGCGGGCGCGATGGTGGCGTTTTCCTTTTTGGTCTTGCTCGCACTGTATTCCAGCCGCGGGCACAAACAGGTGTGGGGTTGACCGTGGCGCTGCCCATCAAGGCGCGAATCGCGCTGTCGCGCGAGCGTTTTCACCTGGAGGTGAACCTGGCGTTGCCCGGTAATGGCATCAGCGCGTTGTTCGGCCCCTCCGGCTCGGGAAAAACCACCCTGCTGCGCTGCCTGGCGGGGCTTGAACGCGCCACGCAGGCCTATATCGAGGTGGCTGGGGAAGTCTGGCAAGACACCGCCCAGGGGGTGTTCCTGCCCCCCCACCGGCGTGCGCTGGGGTATGTATTCCAGGAGGCGAGCCTGTTCCCGCATTTATCCGTGCGTGGCAACCTCGACTATGGCATGCGCCGGGTCGCGCTGGCGCAACGGCGGATCACGCCAGTGGCCGTGTGCGCGATGCTGGGCATTGAAGCGTTGCTCGACCGCGCACCGCAACATCTTTCCGGCGGCGAGCGCCAGCGGGTGGGCATCGCCCGCGCGTTGCTGACCAGCCCGCGGTTGCTGCTGATGGACGAGCCGTTGGCGGCGCTCGACAGCGCCCTCAAGCAAGAGATCCTGCCGTACCTGGAACGGCTGCGCGATGAACTGGACATCCCCCTGGTGTATGTCAGCCATGCCCAGGACGAAGTCGCGCGGCTGGCCGACCACCTGGCCGTGCTCGACCACGGCGAGCTTGTCGCCAGCGGCCCGATCGGCGAAACCCTGGCGCGCCTGGACCTGCCACTGGCCCACAGCCAAGACGCCGGGGTGGTCGTACGGGCCCAGGTGCAACACTTCGATGCGCACTACCAGCTGCTGAGCCTGGTATTGCCCGATGGCCTGACGCCGCTGCGCATCGCCCAGCCACAGCGCCCGCATGGCAGTTGGTTGCGGGTGAAGATCCTGGCCCGCGACGTTAGCCTGAGCCACCAGCACGAGAGCCAGAGCAGCATCCTGAACCGGCTACCGGCGCAGGTGCGCGAACTGGTCCCGGCGGACAACCCGGCCCATGTACTGGTGAGCCTGGCGTGCGCCGGCACCGTGCTGCTCGCGCGCATTACGCGTTATTCGGCTGACCACTTGGGGTTGGCACCGGGGCAACAGGTGTGGGCCCAGATCAAGGCGGTGGCGTTGCTGGCCTGACCGGCCGGGCCGCACCATCGGCCCAGCGGGCGAAACTTTCGGCGAAAGCCCTGAGTCGGACCCTGTAAGACTTTTACAGGGTTGCGAGCGAGCATGCCGATAGAGCTACAGCGCCCGCCGACGGCGCCCATCACTACCGCGCAAGCACTGCCCGAGCAGGCGCCTGCGGTGCACCGCCTGACGGTGCTGACGGTGAATACACACAAGGGGTTCAGTGCGCTGAACCGCCGCTTCGTGCTGCCCGAGCTGCGCGATGCCGTGCGCACCGTCGGCGCCGATGTGGTGTTCCTGCAAGAGGTGCTCGGCATCCACCGCGGCCATGGCCAACGCTACAAGAACTGGTCAGACGTACCGCAGTACGAATTCCTCGCCGACAGCATGTGGCCGGTGTTCGCCTATGGGCGCAACGCGGTGTACCCGGAAGGTGATCACGGTAACGCGCTGTTGTCGAAATTCCCGATCTTGCGCCATGAGAACCTTGACGTCAGCGTGACCGGCCACGAGGAACGCGGCCTGTTGCATTCAGTGTTGGCCGTGCCCGGGCACGGCGAGGTGCATACGGTGTGCGTGCACCTGGGCCTTCGCGAAGCGCAACGCCACCAGCAACTGTTACTGCTGTGCCGCCTGTTGGAAACCCTGGACCCCGCCGCGCCGGTGATCGTCGCTGGGGACTTCAACGATTGGCGCCTGCGGGCCGATGCGGTACTCACAGGGTGCGGCCTGCAGGAAGCGTTCGTACAGGCCTATGGCGCCCCGGCACGTAGCTTTCCGGCGCGCTGGCCGCTGCTGCGGTTGGACCGGGTGTACCTGCGCAATGCCCAGGCACAGGCGCCCAACGCGTTATCGCGCAAGCCTTGGTCGCATTTATCCGACCATGTGCCATTGGCCGTGGAGGTACAGTTGTGAACCTGCACTGGTCCGATGGCAACCTCATCGAGTTATTGATCAACGGCGATGATTTTTTCCCGCGGGTGTTCGCCGCCATTGAAGCCGCCCGCGAAGAAGTGCTGGTGGAAACGTTCATTTTCCGCGATGACGCGGTAGGCTGCGCGCTGCAGGCAGCGCTGATCACAGCCGCCCAGCGCGGTGTATATGTGGAGGTATTGGTCGACGGCTATGGCAGCGATGACCTATCGGCCACAGTCATTAGCGCCCTGGCCGAAGCCGGGGTGAAGCTACTGGCCTTCGACCCCAGGCGCCGCTTGCTGGGCATGCGCACGAACCTGTTTCGGCGCTTGCACCGTAAAATCGTGGTGGTTGATGGCCAAGTGGGTTTTGTCGGCGGTATCAACTTTTGTGCCGACCATGTGGCTGATTATGGCCCGATGGCCAAGCAGGATTACGCCGTACAGGTGCGTGGCGCCATCGTTACCGCGCTGCGCCAGGCGACGCTTAAACTGATGGATGAAACGCGCCATGCACCCCGCTTGGCCCCGCCCTCGCCGGCGTGTGACGTACCCCTGCAGCCGGACAGCACCGCGGCGCGCATTGCCTTGGCGCTGCGCGACAACCAAGCGCACCGCGACGACATCGAAGAGCAATACCTCACCGCCATCGAGCACGCACGGGAGCGTATCGTCATCGCCAATGCGTATTTTTTCCCAAGTTACCAGCTATTACGTGCACTGCGCGATGCCGCGCGCCGTGGGGTGCAAGTCACCCTGCTGTTGCAGGGCGTGCCCGATATGCCGCTGGTACGGCTGTGCTCACGCTTGCTGTACAACTATCTGCTCAACGATGGCGTGACCGTGCGTGAGTACACAGAGCGGCCGTTGCATGCCAAGGTCGCCTTGGTCGACCACCATTGGGCCACCGTGGGCTCAAGCAATCTCGACCCCCTAAGCCTGTCGTTGAACCTGGAGGCCAACCTGTTCATCGACGACCACGCCTTCAATCAGCGGCTGCATGAACACCTGCACGCCTTGATCGAGCAGCACAGCAAAGCCGTCACCTTGCAGCGGGTACTGCGTGGCTATTGGTGGCGGGCACCGTTGATCTTCTTGTGCTTTCACTTTTTAAGGCACTTCCCGGCGTGGATCGGCCTGCTCCCGGCCCACTCCCCCCACCTCAAGCCCTGGACCACCGTGCAAGAGCAGCCTAACCAAGACGGGCTGTCATCGGGGAACAGCTTATGAGCGAAAAATCGTCGAAACGCTGGGCATGGGTGCGGCGGATACTCAACTGGGCGTGCTTTATCTTGGTTCCGGTATTTCTTTACATGCTATTGCACAACATGGATTGGGCAGAAGTGTGGCACGGGCTGCGCCGGTACCGCTGGGTCACCCTGGCGTTGGGCGCAGCCATCGCGTTGGCCAGCTATGGGGTATTCAGCGCATTCGACCTGATCGGTAAACGCTACACCGGCCACAGCGTGCCCAACAGCCAAGTGCTGCAAATCGCGTTCGTATGCTATGCGTTCAACCTCAACCTGAGTTCATGGATCGGCGGCATCGCCCTGCGCTATCGGCTCTATGGCAAGCGCGGGGTCAAGGTGTCGACCGTGACCCGCATCCTCAGCCTCGGGCTGGTCACCAATTGGAGCGGTTATCTATTGCTCGGCGGCGCGCTCTTCGCGCTGGGTTTGCCACCGCTGCCCGCCAGCGTTGAGCTCGGCAGCGTCGGGTTGCGCCTGATCGGCGCGGCCATGCTGGTCACGGTGGTGGCGTACCTGCTGGCGTGCGGCTATTCGAAAAAGCGTAGCTGGCGCGTGAAGGGCCACGACATCAACCTGCCCAGTTTCTCAATGGCACTGGTGCAAGTGACCGGCGGCATGCTGAACTGGGCGCTGATGGGCGGCCTGATGTACCTGCTGTTGCCGCAGGGCGTCAGTTACCCCAGCGTGCTGGCGATTTTGCTGATCAGCAGCATCGCCGGGGTGATCGCACACATTCCGGCCGGTTTGGGCGTGCTCGAAGCCGTGTTCATCACGCTGCTGCATGGCCAGTATGGCAAGGGCGCACTGCTGGCGGCGTTGATTGCCTATCGGGCGCTGTACTTCTTGCTACCGCTGGCGATCGCCTGTATCGGCTACCTGCTGCTGGAGCGCCGCGCCCTGGCCCAGGCCCTACCAAGCCATCCCGAAACGCAGCCGCCACCGGCCGAGCAGCAAGAGCAGCAGCGCCCGGTGTAACCGCGTGCCTACGCAAATTAAGGAAAATTCCCACACCACCTACCCCAATGGCAACCATAGGGCCGGCCTTATGCTTTCGCGCCGATGAACCACGTCAATGGACAGAGGTGCAAGATGGCCATAACCGCGAAAACACCGTCTCACCGCAGTACGCTGCTAGCGACCAGCCTGGCGGGGCTGTTGCCCCTGATAATTGGCATGGCCGTAAGCTTTTTCACCATAGAGCACAGCTTGCAGGAAAAAAACAAACGGGTTATCACCGCGGCCCTGTCGCACTTCGACGATTTATTTACCCAACTGGCCGCTTCCGCAACGCAAGCTGACCCATGGCTTACCGCCTCCTGCGACGCCTTGGTGGCTTCGGCGCCAGCGGCGGACACCTTGCCAGAACTGAGCCTGGGCTTTCTACGGTTGGCGCGCAACGACTGCACGGCACCGGAACCGCAGTTGCCCAGCGCGAAACCGGCCGCCACGACCTGGCTGAGTATCAACGCCCAAGACCCCGCCAGCCCCGCACGCGGGGCGCTGCTGCTCAATCGCGGCACGCCCGAGCGGTTCGTGTCGGTAGTGGTCGATAACCAATGGGTGATCAAATGGATGAAGTTGATCAGCGGTGATACCTACTTGTCCCTGCGCATCGCCGGCACCATCCTGTGGGACGACGGGGCCATGCTCAGCGGCAACAGTACCGATAACCAGCAATACTCGGCCCGGGCACGGTCGACCTTATGGCCTTACGAGGTCGAGAGCACACTCTCCAGTGACGACGTGCTGGACACCATTCGCAGCGAATGGGTGATGATGCTGGCGCGCCTGAGTGTATTGGCAGTGATTTGTGCGGGGCTTTGCCATTGGGCCTTGACCCGCCGGCACCGGTAAGTGCCGGCTGTAAGCCGGTGCCCGCGGCCGCCCCGCCGCCTGGCGGCAGTGTCACTAGCGCAAACCAGCGGCAACACGGCCAGGCTACCTGAGCCATCACCCCGCCGTGTGTCGCCACTAGCCGCGATGCACGCAGGTGGTTAATCGACAGAGCCCGCTTCTATGCCATGGCACTGCGGTGCCCTTTTGCGGGTCACACCTTAAACCCCCCTCAGGAGAACCGCCATGAAAGCCCTACACGCCTTGATCCTCGGTACTAGCTTGCTGGCATTGCACGGCTGCTTCGACAGCGCCGACAAGAACAACACCCAACACAACAATGACGGCAGCCAGTCGTCGGTGCAGATGCAGGACAAAGACGCCGATAAGAAATAAATGCCAGCGTTGCCTGCTTGCGGTACTGTGCGCCCCCCATAATATGCCCTTGCCGCAAGAGGCCGCTGTGTCCCGAGGGATCGTCACATCGATCTTGGCATCGATGCTGTTTGCCACCATGTATTACTACACCTCGCTGCTCACCCCCCTGAGTGGCGAGGAAATTTTTGGCTGGCGGATGTTGCTGACGCTGCCCTGCGTGACGCTGTTTCTGGTGTGCAGCGGTGACTGGCACCTGGCGTTGGGGGTACTGCGGCGCATTCGCGCCCGCCCATGGCTGCTGGCCGGTAGCGCGGCCACCGCCACGCTGATGGGCGTGCAACTGTGGTTGTTTCTGTGGGCGCCGTTGCACGGGCGTAGCCTGCAAGTGTCGATGGGTTACTTCCTGTTGCCGCTGACCATGGTACTGACCGGCAAACTGCTGTGGAATGAAAAACTCTCACGCCCGCAGGCGCTGGCCGTCACATTCGCCGCCTTGGGCGTGGGCTACGAAGGGCTGTACCACGGCAGCTTCGCCTGGGAAACCCTGCTGGTCGCCCTCGGCTACCCGGTGTATTTCATCGTCCGCCGCAGCTGCCGCAACGACCATCTGGGCGGGCTATGGGCCGATATGCTGCTACAGGCCCCGGTCGCACTGTATTTCGTTGTCCGCGGCCCGCTGTCGGCCGCAGACCTTGCCGCCCACCCAGGTTTGTACGGCTTGGTCCCGCTGCTGGGCGCTATCAGCGCGGCCGCGCTGGTGTGTTATGTGGTGGCCAGCAAGCAATTGCCGTTCTCATTGTTTGGTTTGCTCAGTTACGTTGAACCGGCGCTGCTGGTGGCAGTGTCGTTGTTGCTCGGCGAACGCATTGGCGCCGAACAATGGCCTACCTATGGGTTCATCTGGCTGGCGGTGGCCGTGCTGATCGTCGAAGGCGCCCACCACCTGTTGCACCCGCGCCAACAGCCCCGCCCATAGCCGGCTGCACCCGTAATAGCCTGGCCGGCAGCGCGCCGCGCGGTGCAAGCACAGTGCCGCGCAAAATGCGGGCACCCCGGCGGCGAGGTATTTCAGCGCAACGTTAATAGGCGGCTTCAGGGATAATTCTGCCGCCGCTGCGATCAAAGCCCTAGCAACGGCCATAGACAGCGCCCGCGCGATTGCCCAGAATGCTCCCCCACCCCAATGGACACCCCGCGCGCCGCGTGCCGCGAACAGCCGAAATGACGATCGCCACCGACTGGATCATCTGCGAACACTGCGACACGCTGTACCGGGCCGTACCCCTGCAACCAGGCCAGGCGAGCTTGTGCCGGCGCTGCGGCGCGGTATTGTGGCGCCAGCCGCGCCTGGGGCTGCAGCAACAGTTGGCGCTCACGATCACCGCCGCCTTGATGTTCGTGTTCGCCAACAGTTTTCCGGTGATCACCATCAGCTTCGAGGGGCTGGCCAACGCCGCCACCCTCGGCGAATCCGTCAAGGCCCTGGCACAAGGGCAAATCACCCCCATGGCGGCGGTGATGGGGGTGACCGTGATCCTCGCCCCGCTGCTGCAGATCCTGTTGTTGTTCTGGCTGCTCGGCCATGCCTGCGGCGGGCGCGTGGCGCCAGGGTTCAAGCTGTGCATGCGCACCCTTGAACACCTGCGGCCCTGGAGCATGCTCGAAGTGTGCTTGCTCG
The DNA here is from genome assembly GCF_014694385.1 of Pseudomonas typographi. GTDB lineage: Bacteria > Pseudomonadota > Gammaproteobacteria > Pseudomonadales > Pseudomonadaceae > Aquipseudomonas > Aquipseudomonas typographi. The sequence goes on from NZ_JAAOCA010000040.1 coordinate 11,730, forward strand.
GCATCCTGGTGGCGATCATCAAGCTGGGCAGCATGCTCAGCGTTCACCCCGGCATCGGCCTTTGGGCCCTGGCGATGCTCGCCGTGCTGATCATCTTGATTTCCGGTAAGAGCGTGCAGCAGCTCTGGGCACTGTACGAGGCGCGCACATGAGCGAACTGCCCTTCGCCCGCGACCATGGCCTGGTGTTGTGCCATATCTGCTCCAAGGCTTGCCAGGCCGATTCGCCGACCTGCCCACGCTGCGACAGCGCCGTGCATGCGCGCAAGCCCCATTCGATCTCACGCACCTGGGCCTTCCTGGTGGCGGCGCTGATCTTTTACATCCCGGCCAATACCTTGCCGGTGATGTACACGCAGATGTTCGGCAGCGCCAGCGAAAACACCATCCTCAGTGGTGTGATCGAGTTCTGGAAAGGCGGCTCGTGGGATATCGCCTTGCTGATTTTTTTCGCAAGCGTGGTGGTGCCTTGCCTGAAGTTCTTCGCCCTGGGGCTGCTGTTGGTAACCTGCCAGCGCCGCAGCCGCTGGGCCATGCGCGAGCGTTCCCGGCTGTTCCGTTTTATCGAGCTGATCGGGTACTGGTCGATGCTGGATGTGCTGGTCGTCGCCCTGGTCGCGGCACTGGTGCAATTTCGTTCGCTGAGCACCGTGGAACCCCGGCTCGGCATATTGTTCTTCGGCGTGGTGGTGGTACTCACCATGTTTGCCGCCATGAGTTTCGACCCCCGCCTGATCTGGGATGCAGAGGTAACAGATGACTGATCAAGGACACCCCGTGAACCCTGGAACGCCGCAGGTGAGGCAACGCCGCCTGAATATCTCCCTGGTATGGCTGGTGCCGATCGCCGCGGCCCTGGTGGGGGTGTCGATGTTGGTGCACAACGCACTGTCCGCAGGCCCGCAAATCACCATCGACTTCCAAACCGCCGAAGGCTTGGAAGCCAACAAAACCCAAGTCAAATACAAGAACGTGGTCATCGGCCAGGTGACCGATATCAACTTGGCCGATGACCGTAGCAAGGTGACCGCGACCGTTGCGCTAAACGCCTCGGCCAGCGCGTTTACCTCGGACGATTCGCAATACTGGGTGGTGCGCCCGCGCATCGGCGCCCAAGGCATCAGCGGCGTGGACACGCTGCTGTCCGGCTCGTTCATCGGCGCCGACCCTGGCCGCGCCCATGGCACCCGCAAGGCCTTCACCGGGTTGGAAACACCCCCGCCGGTCACCTATGGCCAGCAAGGCCGGCGCTTTACCCTGCGCACCGAAGACCTCGGTTCGCTCGACATCGGCTCGCCGGTGTATTACCGGCGCATTCAGGTGGGCCAAGTAGTGTCCTACCACCTGGCCGAAGACGGCAAGGGCATCGACGTGCAGATTTTCGTAAACGCGCCTAACGACAAGTACGTGACTGACGACAGCCGCTTCTGGAACGCCAGCGGCGTGGACGTGAGCCTGGGCGCCTCGGGGCTGAAGGTCAACACCCAGTCGATGTCGGCGATACTCTCCGGCGGCGTGGCCTTCGTCGAGCCCAAGTACAGCCCCGACGCCAAGCCTGCCGAGCCGCTTCATACTTTCACCCTATTCGGCGACCAGGTAACCGCGTTGGCGCCACCTGACGGCGAACCCAAGTACATCCACATGCGCTTCAACCAATCGCTGCGCGGGCTGAACGTTAACGCGCCGGTGGAGTTCCATGGTGTGAACTTCGGCCACGTGGTATCGGTAGACCTCGACTACGACGAAGACGGCAAGACCTTCCCGACCCTGGTCGGCGCGGTGATCTACCCGGCGCGCCTGGGCAAGGCGTATGAGCGAGTGCTGGCGCAGATCGGCGGCGAAGGAGACGATGAGCGGGCGAACAAATTGATGGCGACCTTCATCAAACAGGGCCTGCGCGCCCAGGCGCGCAGCGCTAACCTGATCACCGGCCAACTGATGATCTCGCTGGACTTCATGCCCAATGCGACGCCGGTGAACGTCAACTCGGCCGCCCGCCCCATAGAGATCCCTACGGTACCGGGCAGCCTCGACAAACTGCAGGAGCAACTGCAGGCCATGGTCGACAAGATCAGCCGTCTGCCGCTTAACGAAATCGGTGAAAACCTCAGCGGTAGCCTGGCGCAGCTCAATAAAACCTTGGCCCAGGTCAACGGCAACACCTTGCCGCAACTTAACCAGGCCCTCGCTGAAGCCCACAAGACATTAGCGGCCGCCAGCCAATCGCTAGGCGAAGACTCCCCGCAACGCCAGGGCGTCACCGATGCCATGCAAGACTTGCAGCGTACCGCGCGTTCGGTGCGGGCGCTGACCGACTTCCTCGGCCGCCATCCCGAGGCGCTGATCCGCGGGCGCACCCAACAAGGCCAACCCGACGCCTACCGTTCGTCGCCCTCGACATCCCGTGAAACCGACCCGGAGTGACCGCCATGAACCTGCGACACCTCGCGCTGTGTGCCAGCCTGGGCCTGGCGGCCTGCAGCTCGGTGCCCACCCATTACTACACGTTGGTCGCCCCGGCCGGCGCCAACCCGCCGACCAGCGTCCCCGGCCCGCCCTTTCAGTTGCAAGCGGTACGCATTCCGGTGCAGGTCGACCAGCCGGCCTTAGTGGTGCGTGAAGACCGCGGCAACCTGGCGATCTTGGACAACGAACGCTGGGGCGCGCCGTTGGCCGATGAACTCCACGATGCGTTGGCCGCCCGGCTAGAACTAGAGATGGGCAGCCGCGACCTTGCCAACATGCCCAAGCAGGCTGGGCAACCGCTGGTCACCGTACGCGCCGACGTTCGCCGTTTCGACTCGCTGCCAGGGCAGTACGCGTTGCTCGACACCGTATGGAGCGTTGCCGTAAGTGGCAATGCCGGCACACCGCGCAGCCTCACCTGCAGCTCGACGCTGCGCGTGCCGGCTGGCAATGGCTTGGATAACCTGGTACTGGCGCACCAGCAGGCCATCGGCCAATTGGCCAAGGCCATCGCCAACACCGCCCGTGGGTTTGCCAACAACCCTCAGCAAGGCTGCGCCCGCTGACCCACCCGGGCCGCTGCCCGGGCCACCGCCGCGGCGCGTTGGTCTACCGCCCCTTGCACCGCGGCGCGCTGTAACTGAACGATGGCCGGCGGCGCCTCGGCCGGGTGGCCGCTGGCGAAGGGCGGTGCCGGTGCATACTCCAGCGCCAACTGCAGCCGTTGTGCCCGTTCCGTGCCGAACAATTCAGCCACCAGCACCAGGGCAAAATCAATGCCCGCGGTGACCCCGCCGCCGGTGATCAGCTCAGCGTCGCGTACTACCCGTTGCTCAACCGCCACCGCACCAAAGGCCACCAGCAGATGCTGATAGGCCCAATGGGTAGTCACCCGCCGCCCACGTAAAAGCCCTGCCGCACCCAGCGCCAAGGCGCCAGTGCACACCGAGCTGAGGTAACGCAGGCCTGGGGCCTGTGCGCGAATGAACTCAAGGTATCGGTCATCGGCCATCACCGCCTCGATACCGGCACCGCCGGGTACGCACAGTACATCCAACGCTGGGCAGGCGCCGAAGAGCGTATCCGGCCGCAGCCATAGCCCCCTGCTGGCCTGCACGGGTTCCAGTTCAGGCGCCAACAGGCAAAGGCTCACCTCCGGCAGCCCTGCCAGCACATCGAACGGGCCGATAAGGTCCAATGGCTGGATACCAGGAAATAGCAAAAAACCCACGTTCATGCGCTTCGCTCCGTGTTGGGTTGGGCTGGACAAGGCCACGGTACTGCGCGAAGCTGCTGGCCGTATCGCCATTAAACCCACGGTTCCCGCCAAAATGCCTCACCAAATAGACATGCTTGCCTTCGCCGCCGTCCAAGTGTTGGACGTCACCGGTCCCCTGCAGGTGTTCGCCAGCGCCAATGACTTGGCCCAAGCCGCCGGGCGCGCCGCGCCCTACCAACTACGGCTGGTCTGCGAAGGGGGCGGCCCGGTCATGACCAGCGCGGGTATGCCGCTGCTCGCCCAGCCCCTACCCGCGCCGGCCGATGCCTGCCACACGCTGCTGGTGGCGGGCGGTTGGGGTGTTTACCAGGCTGCCGCGCAGCCGGCCTTGGTGCGGTGGCTTCGCGAGCGCGCCGGCCATTGCCAACGTATCGCCTCGGTGTGTACGGGCGCCTTCCTGCTGGCCCATGCGGGGTTGCTCGATGGCCGCCGGGCCGTCACTCACTGGTCGCGCTGCGAACAATTGGCGAAGGCGTTTCCCGGTACGCGCGTGGAGCCGGCGCGGCTCTATATCAACGACGGCCCGTTGTGGACATCAGCGGGCGTTACGGCGGGGATCGACCTGGCGCTGGCCCTGGTGGAAGAAGATCTAGGCCATGCCGCGGCACTCGAAGTGGCCCGCCACCTTGTGGTGTTCCTCAAACGGCCGGGCGACCAGGCACAATTCAGTACCACCCTGGCCTTGCAACAAGCAGGCGGGCGCTTCGACACCCTGCACGCATGGATGCTCGAGCACTTGGCCGCCGACCTGAGCGTCGGCCGCCTGGCTGAGCAGGCCGGCATGAGTGAGCGTAGTTTCTTGCGCCATTACCGTGCGCACACGGGCCACACGCCCGCCCGGGCTGTGGAGCTGATGCGGCTGGAGGCCGCCTGCCGGCTGCTGGCGCAGGGCCAAGGCGCACTCAAGCGCATCGCCCGGCAATGCGGGTTCGCCAGCGAAGAAACCTTGCGCCGCTGTTTCATTCGCCACCGGGGGGTGCCGCCGCAGGCGTGGGGTGAACGCTTTCGTGGCAACGCGGCTGGGTAAAGCGCCGGTGGCTGGCCGAAGGGCGGTGCCACTGGTAAAGTCGGCGTTTTTCTGCCCTAGGTCCTGCCCGATGAAACCGCTGATCACCGTTACCCTCGCCCTACTAGCCAGCATGGCCGTACCGCCAGCCTTGGCCCATGCCCATTTGGCCGGCGCCCAGGCCGATGCACAGCTACTGAAGCTGGTGTTCTCCGAAGGCGTGGAAGCCGCCTTTAGCACCGTCACCGTTACCGATGCCGAAGGGCATGCTGTCGCTTTACAAGCGGTTTCTACCCAAGCCGACAACCCCAAGGTACTGCTCGCCCAACCGAGTAGCCCGCTGGCACCCGGCGAATATGATGGCCAATGGCAAGTAGTGAGCGTAGATACTCATAAAAGCAGCGGTACATTTCACTTTAAAATAGGCCAATAACTACATGAGATTATTGGTTTTATTTAGGCTTATACACTTTTTTTGCTTGATGGTGCTGTTCGGCGTGGCGGTGTTCCGACCGCTGTTGATCGAGGCCAAAGCGGTCATGGCACTGCGCCGCGCGATGGACCCCTTTCTGTGCCTGGTGGCGTTGTTCGCCTTGCTCAGCGGCATTGGCTGGTTGCTCGCCGGTGCTGCGCAAATGGCCGGGAGTTGGCCTGCCGGGGTGGCGCCGGCAACCCTGCGCAAGGTGTTGCTGGCAACGTTTTTCGGCAATGTTTGGAGTGTGCACTTGGTGTTGTGCTTGGTGCAGTTGGTGTATTGGCGCATTCCCGGCTGGCGCTCACACACACCGGCCCTGGCATTGGCGACCTTGACCTTAGGTACCCTGGCGCCAGTAGGCCATGCAGCCATGTTCAGTGGCGTGGCCGGCGGGTTGTTGGTGTTGAACCAATTGCTTCATCTGCTGGCCACCGGTGCTTGGCTCGGCGCGCTGCTGTTGATGCTGTGCACTAGGTTTATGAAGCAAGGCATTGTATTTGAACAGGTTGTTTTTAGCTTCAGCCGTTATGGGACCGCCTTGGTTGTGGTGATTTTGCTTACGGGGGTGGCCAATGTACGTGCCATTACCGGGCAATTCGTACCGAGCGGCTCGGCCTACGCCGCAGTGCTGGCCACCAAGGCGGTGCTGGTGGTGGCGATGCTCGCCCTTGCCCTGTACAACCGCACCCAAGCGGCCCGGCCGGTGCCCCACGGCTTGGCCTTGAGCGTGGGTGCCGAATGGCTATGTGGCGTCGCCGCGCTGGCGGCAGTGGCATTGCTTGGCACTTTGGCGCCAGTCCCCTGGGCGGCGCTATGAAAGCCCAGGCCCGGCACATTCTGGTGAAAACCGCCGAGCAGGCCGAAGCGCTCAAGCAGCGGCTGGCCAACGGAGAGGCATTCGATGTGCTGGCCCGCAAACATTCGCTTTGCCCTTCTGCCAAGCGCGGCGGTGACTTGGGTGAAGTGCGCCCAGGGCAAATGGTCGCGGTGATTGACCGTGTGATATTTAAAAAGCCGCTGCGCACCGTGCATGGGCCGGTAAAAAGCACATTTGGCTACCACCTGGTGCAGGTCTTTTTCCGCGGGTAGCGCAACGCCGCCCGCCTGTTAGGCGGGGGCAGCGTTATGCAAATAGGCGCTTACAGGCTGGCGTGGGCGCGCGGGCGTACCTTGGGCTGGGTTTGGTGATGATGCTTCGCAAGGTCGTGGCGCAACCCCATGATTAAACTGGAAATCGCCCTGCTGCTGTTCAAACCACGGCTGTCGATACCGGTCACGGTCAAATCGACGTGGTCGGAGCCTCGGCCAAAAATTTTGACCGTCAGTGAATGGTCCCGCCCTTGGGTGCATTGGCAGCGCTGTGGCAAAAAGCTACTTTCGATGATGTTACGAAGTTCCAGTGTCGACAGCATGTGGCGCCCCTCTCCCTTTGATCAACTATAAATGTCCCTACGCCGCGGCAGGCGCCGGTGCGAATACAGGCCTGGCCGGCGATGCCTATCGCTGCAGCCACCCCCTATGCCAGCATGAAACGGGCCGATGAAATGACCGTTCGTCTGCAATAAAAAATCAATAGGTTATGGCTGGTTGTTGATGTGAACGCTAAAATCATTCGGGCGTTTTGCCCGGTCACCGAATAGCACCCATGCACAATGCACTTTGCCGCGCCGCTTAAGCGCAAAACCCGAACTTTTAGCCCGCCCCGCGCCTCTGTAGCTGTAACCCGTGCTGCAACACCAGGAGAATCCCATGCCCCGCGCCATCTGGAAAGGTGCCGTTAGCTTCGGCCTTGTGCATATTCCCGTCGCACTGGTGTCTGCCACCGCCTCCCAAGGCGTGGACTTCGACTGGCTAGACAAACGCAGCATGGACCCGGTGGGTTACAAGCGGGTCAATAAGGCCACCGGGGAAGAAATGACCAAAGAAAACATCGTGAAGGGGGTGCAGTACCAAAAAGGCCAGTACGTTGTCCTCAGTGAAGACGACATACGCACATCGCACCCGGTGTCTACCCAAACCATCGACATCATGGCGTTTATCCCACGCGATGAGATCCCGCTGCAAAATATCGATACCCCCTATTATCTGGCGCCCGATAAACGCGGTGAAAAGGTCTACGCCTTGTTGCGTGAAACCCTGGCCAGCACCGAGCGAGTTGCCCTGGCGGAAGTGGTGTTGCACACCCGGCAGTACCTGTGTGCGCTGATGCCGCTGGAGGACGCCCTGGTACTGGTTAAACTGCGCTGGCCCGCCGAAGTGCGTAGCCTCGATAGCCTGGAATTGCCCAAAGCGGTCACCGAGGCCGAGCTGAAGAAGGCCGAACTGGACATGGCCAAGCGCTTGGTCGAAGACATGAGCGGCCACTGGTCGCCGGAGGACTACGTCGATACCTTCGAAGAGAAGATCATGGCGCTGGTCGAGAAAAAAGCCGGCCAGGGGAAACTCGAAGCGGTAGAACGCCCCGACGAGGAGCAAGGCAAGCGCGGTGCCGAAGTGATCGACCTGACCGAACTGCTCAAACGCAGCTTGGGCGCCAAACCGGGCATAGCAAAAAAATCGGCCGCCCCGGCGGCAGCTAAAGCCAAGCCCAAACCACCCAGCAAACGCCCAAAGGCGTCCTGAGTGCACCCTCCCAGCGCTGAGCCGCACCGTCGTGGGCGGCTGTTGCTGCCGGGGTACTGCCCTTTCTCGGCTTATAGCCCTGCAATGGCTCACCGCCGATCGAACCCCTAAATAATTTATTAATCAATGCATTATGCGTTAATTCTCATCCTCACCTTTGAAACGCCTCAGTCGCCGCCGTGTTGACCCACGTCAATATCGCTGCGGGTGCGACGGTGTGGTTATTGAGGTGGCACAGTGCCGCTGGTAGGGTTGGCCCGCGCTAGTACACGAAACCCACCAGCATTGGCAGTTTATTCTCATGTGCACCCGTTACAGCCGCAGCCGCCGTGCGCTGCATTGGTTATCCGCCGTGATAATTCTTTGGGCCTCTGTCAGCGGGTTTGGTGTGCAAGCCTTCCCACCGGGTTGCGCGATACGCCAATGGGTGGAGTCCTTCAACCCGCAAATCACTTCGGTGTTCATCCCGTTCTTTGCTTGGCGGCTATGGCTTAAGTGCACGCAACCGGGTAGCGCCAATCTTAACGTGGCCGGCGCCGTGCACTGGGCATTGTACGGTTTGGTCAGTGCCGTGCTGGTCACGGGGGTATTGATGATGGCAACGCCGGTCACGATGTTCGGCCTATTCACCCTGCCCTCGCTGGTGCATGACGCGGTTTGGCTGGCACGGCTACACCACTGGCACCAGTTGGCGTGCATGGCGTTGGCGGCCTTGGTAGGGTTGCACCTGGCCGCAGTGGTCTGGCATCAGATGCGCGGTCACACTGTGATGGCGCGCATGCGCTGATAGAATGCGCGGCTACCTCAGCCAGCGGGCGCTTTGAACCGATGAACACCGCCGCACTCGACCTTTTTCAGCAGCTGCTGCGCCGGGCGCTGGCAACACCGCCAGCAGAGACCCGGCGCCTGCTGCACGGCCGCGGGCGGTGCTGGCCAGGGTTGGAACACCTGGCCGTCGACTGGCTTGAAGGCGTGCTGCAGGTGCAGGTGTTTCGCCCACCGGCCGATTTGCAGGCGCTGTGCGACCGCTGCCGGGCACTGGCCACAGAACAGCCTGCGGTGAAGGCGGTGTGGCTGCAGCAGCGCTACCTGCCGGGCAGCCCTGGGCTGTGGCTGCTGGGTGAGCCACGCACACAGTGGCAAGCCAGCGAAAATGGGCTGCGCTACCACCTGCTGCTGGGCCACGCGCAAAATAACGGGCTGTTTCTCGACATGCGCACGGGGCGCCAATGGGTGCGTGAGCACGTCCATGGCAAGCGCGTACTGAACTTGTTCGCTTACACCTGCGCCTTCTCAGTGTGTGCCATCGCCGGCGGCGCGGCGCAGGTGGTCAACCTCGATATGTCGCGCGCGGCGCTCGCCCGCGGCCGGGACAACCATCGGCTCAATGGCCATGCCCTGGACCGAGTGCGCTTCCTCGGCCATGAGCTGTTCAAATCCTGGGGCAAAGTGGCCCGCGGCGGCCCATACGATCTGGTCATCATCGACCCGCCTACCTTTCAAAAAGGCAGCTTCGTGTTGACCCAGGATTACCGCAAAGTGCTGCGCAAGCTCCCTACCCTACTGGCGCCAGGGGGCGACGTACTCGCGTGCGTGAACGACCCAGCCCTGGGCGCGGGTTTTATCATCGGCTGCATGGCGGCCGAAGCGCCAGCGCTGCAGTTCGTCGAGCGGCTAGAAAACCCGCCGGAGTTCCCCGATTGCGAACCTGACGGTGGCCTGAAAGTGCTGCGCTTCCACTGGGGCAACACTGCGGTAGGCCCCTGTATCGCAGCCGCCCAGCCATAGCCAGGCCCGGCGGCTATCCTTCGGGCAGCAGAAAATTACCGGGGGCCGGCTTACCCTGCCCATCGATCACCGGCACGTGCGCTTCATCCTTGAGGTTCACCCCAGAAAGCTTGCGTTGCCAGGCTTCGCGCATCAGGTATAGCAGTGTGTGGCTGGCCATGGCGTAACTCATGCCTTCGAGGCGCACATTGGAGATGCAGTTGCGCGCGGCGTCGGTCAGGCCCACCCGTGGTGCATAAGTGAAATACAACCCTAGGCTGTCGGGCGAACTCAGGCCGGGCCGTTCGCCAATCAACATCACCACCATCTGCGCCTTCAGGCGCTGGCCCACTTCATCGGCCAAAGCCACCCGGCCTTGCTGCACCAGGCTGATCGGCGCCAGGCGCCAGCCTTCAGCGGCGCTTTGTGCGCAGATACGCTCCACCATCGCCGGGGCATGGCGTTCGATGGCCAGTGACGACAAGCCATCGGCGATCACCACCGCCAGGTCATAGCCCTGCGGGTGCCGTACAGCCCATTGATCCAGCCGCTCGGCGCTGGCGCCATCGAGCTTGCGGCCGAGGTCCGGGCGTTGCAGGTAACTGTGGCGGTCGGCGGCGGCGCTGTGCAGGTCGAACACCTCCAGCCCATGGGCACACAACGCCTGGCCGACCTTGGCCGTGTCGAGCGGCAAATGCACCGCGTCGCGGGCTTGCGCATGGGCGTATTGGAAGTCCAGCTGCGCGCGGGTGGGCAAACTGGTGCCGGCGCGGCCCAGGGCGATTCGCGCCGGCGTCAGCCGGCGCAATGCCTGCCAGGGGTCAGGGCGTGCGGGGGTGCCATCGTCATCGTGCATGGCCGGCCTCAACCCAACCGGGCCAAGGCCGGGCGGAACGCGGCCGGCACATCGCGGCCCAGGCGCAGTTGCTGGCCGTCCTGGTGCAAGATGCCGGTGCGCGCCAACCAGGCTTCGAATTCCGGCGCAGGTTTCAGGCCCAGCACTTGGCGGGCGTACAGCGCATCATGAAACGAGGTGGTCTGGTAGTTCAGCATCACATCGTCGGACCCGGGAATACCCATGATGAAATTAATACCGGCCACACCCAACAGTGTGAGCAGCATGTCCATGTCGTCTTGGTCAGCCTCGGCATGGTTGGTGTAGCAGATGTCGCAGCCCATCGGTACGCCCAGCAACTTGCCGCAAAAGTGGTCTTCCAGGCCGGCACGAATGATCTGCTTGCCGTTATAAAGGTATTCAGGACCAATGAAGCCGACCACCGTGTTGACCAGGAACGGGTTGAAATGCCGGGCCACACCATAGGCACGCACTTCGCACGTTTGCTGGTCCACGCCATGGTGCGCATTGGCCGACAGCGCGCTGCCCTGCCCGGTTTCGAAATACATGAGGTTTTGCCCAACGCTGCCGCGCTTGAGGCTCAAGCCCGCCTCGTAACCTTCCTGGAGCAACTGCAGGCTGATACCGAAACTTTCGTTGGCCGCCTGGGTGCCGGCGATGGACTGGAATACTAGGTCCAGCGGTAGCCCGCGCTCGATTGCGGCGATCGAAGAGGTCACGTGTGTGAGCACACATGACTGCGTTGGGATGCCATAGCGCTGGATGACCCCATCGAGCATTTTCAGCAATTCGCTAATCGTTCCCAAGCTGTCAGTGGCCGGGTTGATACCGATCATCGCATCGCCATTACCATATAGCAGCCCGTCGAGCACGCTGGCGGCGATACCGGCCACGGAGTCGGTCGGGTGGTTGGGTTGCAAACGGGTGCTCATGCGCCCGCGCAACCCCGCCGTGTTGCGAAACGCGGTGACCACCCGGATCTTCTGCGCCACCAGTACCAGGTCTTGCACACGCATGATTTTCGACACCGCGGCGGCCATCTCCGGCGTCAACCCCGGCGCCAGCGCACGCAGGCTGCATTCGGTGGCTTGTTCGCCCAGCAACCAGTCGCGAAAACCGCCCACGGTCAGGTGGCTGACCGGGGCGAAGGCTTCGGGGTCATGGCCATCGATGATCAACCGGGTGACTTCATCGGTTTCATAGGGTACTAGCACCTCCTCGAGAAAGTGCTTCAGCGGCACCTCGGCCAACGCCATTTGCGCGGCGGCACGCTCGGCGTCGGAGCCGGCGGCCACTTCGGCCAGGTAGTCACCCGAGCGCGCGGGGCTGGCCTTGGCCATCAGCTCGCGTAGGTTCTCGAAACGCCAGGAACAGCCGGCGACTACGTGGGCGAAGCTGGCCATGGTTCAGACCTCCGTTGCCAGTTGCGGGTCGATGGCGCCACGGCCACGGACCAGTTTGGAGAACACTGCGCCCAGCACCATCAGCACCACGAAGATGACCGTGATGGTGGGGTTGAACCATACCATCGCCACCAGGCATACCAACGCCAAGGCCAGGGCGATGCCTGGGATCAGCGGGTAGCCAGGCGCGCGGTAAGTACGTTCGAGCTGCGGTTCGCTGCGGCGCAGCTTGAACAGGCTGAGCATGCTCATGATATACATCACGATAGCGCCAAATACCGACATGGTGATCATCGCGGCGGTCAAGCCCATGCCCTGCAGGTTCACCGCGCCATCGCTGAGCACCGCGGCGATGCCCACCACGCCGCCGGCGATGATCGCCCGGTGCGGGGTTTGGAAACGCGACAGCTTAGCCAGCGCCGGAGGTAAAAAGCCTGCGCGGGCCAGCGCGAAGAACTGCCGCGAGTACCCCAGGATAATCCCGTGAAAGCTGGCCACCAGGCCGAACAGGCCGATCCACACCAGCATATGCATCCATGCCGAGTTATCACCCACCACGGTTTTCATGGCTTGTGGCAGCGGGTCGTTGATGTTTGACAGCGCGCGCCAGTCGCCCACGCCGCCGGCGAACATCATTACCCCCAGCGCCAGCACCACCAAGGTCAGAATACCGGCGATATAGGCACGTGGGATGGTGCGTTTGGGGTCTTTGGCCTCCTCGGCCGCCATGGCCGCCCCCTCGATGGCCAGGAAAAACCAAATGGCGAACGGAATCGCCGCGAAAATCCCAGAAATCGCCGCTGGGCTGAAGGTGTCCGACCCCGCCCAGCCACCCAGCGCGAAGCGGCTGAAGCTAAACCCCGGTGCCACCACGCCCATGAACACCAGAAGCTCCAGCACCGCCAGCACGGTGACCACCAGCTCGAAAGTGGCGGCGATGCTGACGCCGAGGATATTCAGGGCCATGAACACAAAATAGGCGCCCACCGCCGCCACGTTCGGGCTCAAGCTCGGGAACTGCACATTAAGGTAGGCGCCGATGGCCATGGCGATGGCTGGCGGGGCGAACACGAACTCGATCAACGTTGCCAGCCCGGCAACGGTTGCCCCGGTAGGCCCAAAGGCACGCAGGCTGTAGGCGAATGGGCCGCCGGCGTGGGGAATCGCCGTGGTCAGTTCGGTGTAGCTGAAGATAAAACAGGTGTACATCACCGCTACCAACAGCGTGGACACCAGGAAGCCCAAGGTACCCGCGGTACCCCACCCATAGCTCCAGCCGAAGTACTCGCCGGAAATCACCAAGCCCACAGCCAAGCCCCACAGGTGCAGCGTACCTAGGGTGGGTTTGAGTTTTGTCGCGGTCATGTCACACCTCGCAAGGGAAGCCAGTCATTGGCATAGCGGCAGGATAACCACGTAACACCCCCAAGGCTTGACCGTGCACACCGCACTGCGGCGCCTGCGGTCAAGTTTGCCGAAGGTGGTCCAGCCTGGGGCGAAATGCACACCGGCGCACCAGCACTGGGCTTTTTCTCTCGTTATGGCGGCCACCGCATTCGGCCGTAAAATGGGTAATCGGGTAACGGGCCAGCGCACAGCCAGTAAGGCGCGGCGGCTCTGGCCCGGGGAAACAGGGCAAAGGTACGGCATTTGCTTGAAACAAATTCATACAAATAGCCGGCGACCCTCATCCATGTTGCAAACTTCGGCCCAGTTCAACCCTTTTAGCGCCCCGCGCCCAGTTCATCAGGGTGTGTTATCCGCAGCCGCCAGCGGCTTGGATGCCTTCATCGTTGGCCAAGGCGGTGACCTGGACCGAGTATTTGGCCGCGCCGGCATCGACCCCGAACAACTGCGCCACCCTACCTTGTCACTGGGCCTGCCGCATTATTGCCAGTTGCTCGAAGAAGCCGCCCGGCAAACCGGCTGTGAGCATTTCGGCCTGCTTTACGGGCAACAGTTCAAACCGCAAGCCTTGGGCTTGCTGGGGTATGTGGGGCTGTGCTCGGCCACCTTGGAAGAAGCCTTGGTGAACTTTGCCGCGGCGTTTCCACTGCACCAGCACAGTACGCTGATCGACCTCAAGGACCTGGGCGACTGTTATCGCTTCGACTACCTGGTACGCCACCCCGCCATCGGCCAACGCCGCCAGGATGCCGAGCTAACCCTGGGCATGGCACTGAACCTGATGCGCCACGTGTTGGGCCCGGCATGGGCGCCGCGCGAAGTGTATTTCGAACATCAATGCCCGGCCGACGCGTCAGTGCACCGTGAGGCTTTCGCCGCCCCGGTACGGTTTGGCCAACGCTGCAACGGGTTGCTGATCCCCAAGCGGGACCTGGCCGGCCAGGTGATGCCCGGGCGCGACCCGGTATTGTTGATGCTGGTCAAGGACACTTTGCGCCAGTTGGGCGGCAGCGGCAGTACCCACGAGGTGCTTGAGCAGGCCCGTGCACGGTTGCGCGGCAGCCTGCACTTGGGCGAACCGAGCCTGGCGTACACTGCCCATGCCTTGCAGCTGGGCGAAACGACCCTACAGCGGCGCCTGCGCGAGCATGGCTTGAGCTTCAGCCAGTTGGTCGAGCAGGTGCGCCAGGAGCTCGCCTTGCGACACTTGCGCGAACAGCGCCTGAGCATTAGCGAACTGGCGCCGCTGTTGGGCTATTCGGAAACCAGCGCGTTTTCCCGCGCCTTCCGCCGCTGGTTCGGGGTAAGCCCCCGGCAGTGGCGCAACACCACCGGTTCAGTGGCCCAGGGTGGCGTATAACAGCGCCGCGGCTGCCAGCGCGCCGGCGACGGCGAACGCCTTTTGAAGACTCGGCCCTGCCAGGCGCTTGAGCAACCGGCGCCCCAACAGCACGCCGATGGCCGCACCGGCGGCAAACGGCAGCCCCACGTCCAAGCGCAACACCCCCCACCACAGCGCACTGCCTACCGCACCGGCCGAAACCAGCGCGATCACCGCCATCGACGTGGCGACGATGCTCGCCATCGGCAAGTCGCTGCAACGCCGCAGGGCCGGCACGATGACAAACCCGCCACCGACACCCAGCAAACCGGACAACGCGCCAGCCAACGCACCGGTGATGGCCAATGCCCGTGCGCAGGGCAGGGTCCAACGCAACCGGCCAACCGCCGGGTTGAGCACGCAGGGCATCAACGCCACGGCCGGCGATGGCCCCCTGCACCCCCCGCGCCATTGGCGCAGGCTGCTCAGCAGCAACACAGCGGCAAACCCCACCGCCAAGGGTGTGTGAGGCAGCCGCTGGCCCAGCCACAGCCCCGCCGGCGCGACCAGCAAGCCCATCGCCGCTACCCACCCGGCGGCGCGATAGCGCACGGTACCGTCGCGCAGCCCCAACAGCGCACCCACTGCCGCACCGAAGCCCACCGCCAGCAACGCCACCGGGGCCGCCTGGTTCACTGGCAAGCCGAGCACCAGGATCAATAACGGTACGGCGAAAATCCCGCCCCCGGCCCCGGTCAGTGCCAGCACCGCCCCCACCAATGCGCCGAGCACAACGGCGGTCACGCCGGCATCCGCCTTGGCCATGGGCGCTGCCTGGCTCGGGCCAGGCGCAACGGCCAGGCTACAGCGCTTTCCCAGGGTCCCCGGCACAACGCTGGGGAGCATTTAAAAGCAGGCATAGGCGGCTCGTTAGAACAGGTTCAAGGGAATTTTCAGGTAGCGCACACCGTCGGCATCGGGCTCCGGCAGTTGGCCAGCGTGCAGGTTCAGCTGCACCGCCGGCAACATCAGCGCCGGCAGCTCCAACTGCGCGTCCCGCGCCTGCCGCAGCGTCACGAAGGCCTGTTCTTCGGTGCCGTGGCGCACATGCACGTTTTCAGCACGCTGTTCGGCCACCGTTTGCATACAGCTAAGTGCCCGCCCGCCAGGGCGGTAGTCGTGGCATAGGTACAGCGCCGTGGCCGGTGGCAAGGCGAGGATGCGCTGGATGGATTGGAACAACTGGCGGGCATCGCCACCGGGAAAATCGCAGCGGGCGGTGCCATAGTCGGGGCTGAATAGGGTATCGCCGACGAAGGCCGCCCGCGGCGTGCCGGCCTCTTCCAGCACATAGGTCACGCAGGCCGGTGTGTGCCCCGGCGTGTGCAGCACGCGGATCACCAGCCCGCCCAGCGCCAAGGTGGCGCCATCGTCGAGCAACAGGTCGAAGGGTGCACCACTGCCAACCGGGTAGCGCGCCAGGTCGAACCAGCGCGCGAATACCTGTTGCACCCGGCACACTCCCTGGCCGATCCCGACCTGCCCACCCAGCTGGGCTTTGACATACAACGCGGCCGACAGGTGGTCGGCATGCACATGGGTGTCCAGAACCCAACGCACCGTGGCGCCGAGCTCACGCACCCGCGCGATCAGGCGATCGGCCGACGCGGTACTGGTGCGCGCCGCTTTGGGTTCGAAATCGAGCACGCTGTCGATGACCGCACAATCGCCAGATGGGGCGTCGAGTACCAGGTAGCTCAGGGTGGATGTGGCCGGGTCAAAGAACGCTTCGACCTGCAGGCGATCAGCCATGGGTGCCTCCGTCGCAATAATGAATGCAGGGGTGTCAATATCCATGCCAGCCACCCATCGCCCATAAACCGGGGCCTGTAGCGCAATATGGGAATGCCATGGCTGCCATTTTGGCAGCCACCTGGCGGCTGGATGGCAGCTTGTGGCAGTATGGCCATTTTCAGCCAGCCCACCCTCGCCATGTTCGACGCCCAGGCCCTCAGCGCCTTTCTTGAGCACGACCCACTGCCGTGCATCGTGCTCGACACGGACTACCGCATCATCGCCAGCAACACCGCGTACCAGCGCCAATTCGGCCAAGCCAGCCAACCTCATCTGGGTGCCAAGTGCCACCAGGTGTCTCACCACTACGCCGTGCCCTGTGATCAGGCCGGCGAGCTGTGCCCGATGCAAAAGGCCCGCGACAGCGGGCTGCCTGAGCGGGTGCTGCACGTGCACCATAGCCCCCGCGGGCCGGAGCATGTCGATGTGGAACTGCGCCCGCTGGTCGACGGCCAGGGCCAGGTATTCGGCTACGTAGAGCGGTTGCGCACAGTGAGTGTGGCTGCCGCGCAGCCCCAGGGCGCCGGGCTGGTGGGCCACAGCCCCGCGTTCAAGCGCGCCCTGGCAGACCTTGAGCGCGCCGCGCCAGCACAGATCCCGGTGCTGCTGCAGGGTGAATCCGGGACCGGCAAGGAGCTGTTCGCCCGCGCCTTGCATGCCAGCAGCACCCGTGCCGCGGGCCCGTTCGTGGTGGTCGATTGCACCGGCCTGAGTGAAGCGTTGTTCGAAAGCGAACTGTTCGGCTATGAAAAAGGCGCTTTCACCGGCGCGGTGGGGCGCAAGCTCGGGCTGGCCGAAGCGGCCCATGGCGGTACGTTGTTTCTCGATGAAATCGGCGAGGTACCACTGGCGGTGCAGGTCAAGCTACTGCGGCTGATCGAAGCCGGCAGCTTCCGCCCGGTGGGCAGCCTGCGCTCGGTGCACGCGGATTTTCGCTTGGTGTGCGCCACCCACAAACCGCTCAAGGCCATGGCTAGCGAGGGCACCTTCCGCCAAGACTTGTACTACCGTATCAGCGCCTTTCCGATTCACCTGCCGGCGCTGCGCGAACGCCAGCAAGACTTGCCATTGCTGGTCGCCAGCCTGCTGCGCCGCCACGCCGAGGGCGTGCCAAAGCGCTTGGACCCGGCGGCGATGGCATGGCTGCAGGGTTATGCGTTCCCGGGCAATATCCGCGAACTGCGCAACCTGCTGGAACGCGCGCAGTTGCTGGCCGACGATGGCGTGATCCGCCTCAAAGACTTACCGGCCAGCGACCCCGCGGGCGACCCGGCCGCGCCCGGCCGGGTCGCCCGCGAGTGCGCTGAACTGCGCCGTACCCTGGCCGGCTACCAGGGCTCGCGCAAGGCGCTGGCCAAGGCATTGGGGGTGTCGGAGCGCACACTGTACCGGCGCCTTAAACAGTTATGAGGTGTTTACTTTTTCACCAGGGTGTATATATATACAGCTGATACCCTTTACCCTTCGTCCGTTGGCGGGAGCCCTAAACCGTGATGCGGCTGGTCGACAAACACGGCGCGTTATTGCGCAGCCTCACCCCTGCCGAGCAGGCGCAGCTCGAGGGTTTTGCCCAGGCACGCCTGCAGGGCCGTGAACAACTGCAAGCTAACCAATGGCTGCTCGGCATCCGCGCGGCCGGCCAATGGCTGGCGTGCGATTGCCAAGCAGGCCAATGGCCGATGCTTAACGTAACGCTCAATGGCCACACCGGTACGCTGTTTTTAAAGAACAACCCTGGCACCCCTGAGCATGCCGCACATTGCCCATTCGCCCACCAGGGCCGCAGCGAAACCGACACCGACCCGGGGCTGCCGGCCGCCTGGCTGGCGCCGGATATCCCGCTGAAACTATTGGCCGATTTCAACGACCCAGAGCGAGGCAAAAGCCGTGCGCTGCTGCTCAACTTGCTGTTGACCTGGCTTGAGGCCGCCGGCTTGAACACTGTCCAACCCAACGCCAAGCGCAGCCTGGCCGAACAGTTCAGCGCGTTGCGCCAGGTGGCGGCGCGTTACCCCTTGATCGAACGGGTGCCGGCCAGCCACTACCTCGAAACCCGCCTGGACATGAAGCACATGATGATGCTCAAGGCGCGCCTGCAAGCCTCCACGGCCTTTGGCCGCCACCGGCGCCAAGGGCTGCTGCTCGACTGCGTCAGTGACGTGCGCGGGCGCAAGGTGTTCGCCGCGCACGCCGGCAACGGCTTCGACTTCCAGGGCCATCACAGTTTGTGGGGCGGCGCCCCTTGCAGCGGGCCGCTATTGGCAATGGGGGTGTACTCGCCAGCGCTGCCAGGTAGCCAATTTTATGAATTGATACACGTTGCGACCTTACCGGTGCTGTCGCGCCAACAGCTGTTTCCCGTGTGCCGCGCCGAAGAGCGCGAGCCATTGCATGCGTTGTTGCGGCTGATCGAATGGATGGCCAGTAAGGGGCTGCAGGTTAGCCTGCGCCGGCCGGTATTGGGCGGCCACGGTGAGGATGAACTGCTACTGAGCGCCGCCGGGGACCGCGTGTTGGCCGTGTCGCTGCTGGCGCAGCCACGTGGCCCAGAGCCGCAATCCGATACGTTCAAGCGCCTGGCCGACTTCAAAAGCATCGACACCTTTTGCAAGTACGTGGCCGGTTTTTTCATGCGTGGGCGCTGACCCCGGCCACCGAGCGCGCTTGGGCGTTCAGTGCCGGGCAGGCTCAGCGGCGGTGAGTTTCTCCACGCTGTTGATCAACTGGCCCATGGTCCACGGCTTGGGCAAGAATTCGACCTGGTCGGCAATGCGGGCGGTTTCCGGCATTCCATGGCCGCTCATGATGATCACCGGGATCATCGGCCACTGAACCAGCACCCGGTCGGTCAGCTCAGCACCGTCCATTGAGGAACCAGGCATGCGGACGTCAGTGATCAGCAGTTGGAAACGCTCGGCATGGTCCTCTAGGCAATCCAACGCTTGATCGGCCGACTCACACGCTTCGGTTTCGAAACCTTCTAAACCGAGCACCTCACAGACGAAGTCCCGAATAATCGGTTCGTCTTCGACCACCAGGACCCGGCGCTGTGCCTGCGGGTTGTTCATTAATTCATCTTCACTGAAAATAGCGCCATGCATCTGATTCACTTCCTGATTTTGTGCGTTGCCGAGGTTGCGAGCGCACTTATGAGGTTCGTCAACAGGTAACCGCGATAATTCGGACGTTGCGCTTGATCAAGCGACAGGCGGTTGGCGAATGTGTAATGCAATATCTGCTGTTGGCTGCACCACCGTGGCGGTGCCTTTTGCTGCCGGGCTTGCGGCCTTGCCCGGCGGCAACGTTAAGCGCCAACGCTTGGCTGAACGTCTGCAACAGCATCCTCGGTGGTAGCTACGCTGGCTTCGTGCTGCAAAAGCTGCCCTAACACGGCCATCGCCTGTTCGCTTTGCGCGCCCCAGGGGTGCCCATGGTTAAGCCGGGCACAATGGCCAAAACCGCGGGTGGCTGAGAAAATCGGCCCGGGCGCCAGGCTGATGCCGTGGGCCAGGGCCAACCGGAACAGCTTAAGCGCATCGACCTGTTCGGGGAATTCGAACCAAAGGAAGTACCCGCCCTGGGGCTGGGTCACCTTCGTGCTGGCGGGGAAATGCCGCGCCGCCGAGGCCAACATCGCGGCCTGTTGCGCCTGCAACTGGTGGCGTAACTTGCGCAGGTGGCGATCATAACCGCCCTGTTGAAGGTAATCAGCGATGGCGGCCTGGGCCGGCACCGATGGGGAGAGCGTGGTCATCAATTTAAGTTGGCTGACCTTTTCGGCGAAACGCCCAGCCGCCACCCAGCCCACGCGGTACCCCGGCGCCAGGCTTTTGGAAAACGAGCCGCAGTGCATGAACAAACCCTGTTGATCATAATACTTGAGCGGGCGCGGCGGCTGGCTGCCGTAATACAGCTCTGCGTACACGTCATCTTCGATCAGCGGCACTTGGTAGCGCTGTAGCAGCGCGGCCACCGCTTGGCCACTGGCCGCAGAAAGGCTCGCACCCAAAGGGTTCTGGAAGCTGCTCAT
This sequence comes from Pseudomonas typographi, assembly GCF_014694385.1. Taxonomy (GTDB): domain Bacteria; phylum Pseudomonadota; class Gammaproteobacteria; order Pseudomonadales; family Pseudomonadaceae; genus Aquipseudomonas; species Aquipseudomonas typographi. The sequence continues at coordinate 32,215 of NZ_JAAOCA010000040.1, forward strand.
GAGCCAGCAGGCTTTGATCGGCAACCGCGCTAGGCTATCTTCCAACACCTGCAAATCGATGCCGGTGCGTGGGTGCACGGGGATTTCCACCGCTTTGAGCTTCAATCGCTCAAGCACCTGCAACGCGGCATAGAACGCTGGCGCTTCGATCGCCACCAAGTCGCCGGGCACCGTCACGGCCTGCAGGCACAGGTTCAACGCCTCCAATGCCCCATTGGTGATCACCAGCTCTTCCTGCGCCAATAACGCCCCGCTGAGCCGATAGCGCAGCGCGATTTGCCGGCGCAGGTCAGCATTGCCAGCGGTCATGTCGGCGATCACGTCGAACGGTTTAAGCCGGCGCAGGCTCTGCCCCATGGAACGCGCCAAACGCCCGAGTGGAAACAGGTCAGGGCTCGGGAATGCCGAGCCGAACGGCACGGTATGCGGGTCTTTGAGCGAGCCCAGCACGGAGAATACCAACTCGCTGACCCCCACTTCGGTGGCGTGCAGTTGGCGTGGCCCGATGCCCGGCTGTTGCAACGGCCGTTGGGCGTGCTCGCGAACATAATAGCCGGAACGCTCACGGGCTTGGATCAAGCCCCGGTCTTCCAGCAAGTAATACGCCTTGAACACGGTGGCCGGGCTTACCCCATAGGTGCGGCTGGCATGGCGCACCGAGGGCACGCGCTGGTTCGGCAGCAGCACGCCGGTGCGGATGAGTTCGGCGATGTCGTCGGCGAATCGTTCATAACGCTTGAGTTTGTGCATGGCCGAAGCATACCAGCTAGTGGGGTGCCTCAGACGCTTACACAAACAACGGCACGCGGATGTTGTTGCGGGCAATGCCGCCGCCGCGGCTCACCTTCCCCGGGGTGGCCAGGCGCGCCACGGCAGCGGACAGCATCGGTGAATAGCCCGCTCCCTCCCCGCGGTCGAGGCGCGCTATCAGCTCGCCCGACAGGCCCGGGAATTAGCGCGCCCGGCCCACCGCCTGGGTTTGCAAAGCACTGATACCCATCACTTGCGCCTGGTCCATCACCTGTTCAGCCGCTGTGCCCGCCGGCGGCATCAACAGGCTGTTTTCGCTATCACCATAATGCAGCGCCATTAAGCGGCGAGCGGCGATCTCCGGCGCGATTTCAGCTTGGCTGTGTTCGATTTCATGGCTGCGGGGCTGGCCGTTGAACAAGTAGCTGACGCGGTGCCGATAACGTTCGGCCCCGGGCGGCACGTCGGGAAAGTAATCGTCATGGCCGGCACTGCTGGTACGGCTTGCATAACCCTGTTGGCCTTGGATATCCATCGGTAACCTCCACTGATAGAAGAACATGCACAGGTTAGATGCTGGGGGTTTTCCAAGGTGCCCACCATCGGCTGGGCGGTAACCCCGGGGTACCGCCTAGCGGGGTGGCAGGCGATTGGGGAACTAGATGGCTTTTTGCCTTTCTATCTGCATGACATTCGCAAGTGAAGGCGCCCCGATGTCCAATATCTCCAACCCCGTGCAAATCGTTGCCAGCGCGCTGGCCATGCGGCCCACGCAAACGGAGCCGGCGGCCAACGACAACGATGAGCCTCCCGAACGTCGCTCACCCAGGCCCCTCCCACGCCGCGTGCGGCAGCGCTTGAAAAAAACCTGATCGGTCATTGCGTAGAACCTTGCAACCATGTGGCGAGGTCGGTGACCTCTTGGGTGTTTACCGTATGGTCCATGCCCGGATATACGTGAAATTGCGGTGTTACACCCAAACGTTGAAGCAAAGCATTTGCCTGCGGCGCGCTGTCGTAGGGTAGCACCGAGTCGGCCGTGCCATGGGCGATGAACACCTTCAGCCGCTCAACGCCAGGCAATGGCTTGGCCGCCTCGCGCAATTGCGGCAACACCTTGCCACTTAACGCGGCGAAGCCGGCCACCAGGCGGGGGTTGGTCAAGGCCAGTTCGTAACTCAAGATCGCCCCTTGGCTAAAGCCCACCAGGTAAGTGTGCGCAGCATCGGTGGCATATTTGTGTTGCGCTTGCTGGATGAACGAGGTCAACCAGCGCTCGCTGGCGGCGAGTTCGTCCGGCACGCCGTCGTATTCGCCGTTGCCGGGCAAGCGGGTGAACCATTTGTACCCGCCATCGCTCATCTCCAGCGGCGCGCGCACCGACAGGTAGGTGTAATCCGCCGGCAGGCGCTGCTTGAGGGAAAATAGATCCTCTTCGTTCGCGCCATAGCCATGAATGAAGATCACCAAGGGTTGGCCCTGTGGATGCGGGCCCGTCTGTACCAAGTATTTAAGTGCCAGGTCGGTTTGCAATACCGGCTGCGCCTGGGCATATAGGCAGCCTAGCAACAACAACGCGGTGATCAACGGCTTCATGCAACGGCCTCAAGGTTGGGATTATACTTTCACGCTGGGCGCAGCCTGCCCGTTTCTGACCCGCTTAAGGATGAAATGTTTGAAAGCCACTCGCTTGCTGCTGGTCTGCCACGCCGGCACCCAGGCGCAACGCCAAGGCCGCTTTCCTACCGCCGAAGAGCCTATCGAGGCGGCCTTGCCCCCGACTGGCGAGTTCCCCGGTACGCTGTTGTGCGCACCGGAGCGGCGTTGCTGTGACAGTGCCGCACTGCTGGGCCACGCCACGCGCTGTGGCGCCCTGCGAGACTGCGACTTCGGCCGCTGGCAGGGCCGCTCCCTGAAGGAACTGGAACAGGCTGAACCCGCGGCCCTAAGCCGCTGGTTGCAGGACCCGGCGGCCACGCCGCATGCGGGCGAGAGCCTGGTGGCGCTGTGCGAACGCGTCGGCCAGTGGCTCGACGCCTTGCCGCCTGGGCAGTACACCGCAGTGACCCACCCTTGGGTGATGCGCGCAGCGTTCATCCGTGGCCTACAACTGCCGGTGGCGTGCGCCGCACAGTTGGACATCGCGCCTTGGGCGCGGCTGCGGCTGAGCCGGGTGGGGGTATGGCGGGTGCGCTTGGGTAGCGAGTAGGCGCGGTATTACCACCCCTATCGCCATGGCGCCGCGCCAGGCAGGCTATCGCCGGCCGTTCCGGCACGGGCGCCAAGGCTTTGCGAGGCTTCGGCGTGCAAGCGAAACTCTTCCGGGGCGCCGTGCCGGTAACGGATCTGTACCGACATCCGCCGCTCGCCGATCACCCGCTCGGCCTGTTCCATCACCTCATGCAAGGCGCTGGCTTCCACCAAGGGCTCCGCTTGGTCGTTCTCATAAAGCCCCCAGCCGTTTTCCGACGGTTTAATCCGGTACACGTCCATATGCTTTCTCCGTTTATTGCTGTTGTTTGAATTATCGACTGGCAGGTCAACGCAGCGGTTCAGAATGGATCCGTACCGTTTATCTGCTCTTTTCATGGGCCGCCGTTGCGCTATCCTGCAGTTTTTTTATACACGGAGTAATTGCACCATGCTGCGTCTTGCCCTCATGGCCCTTGCGGCCGCCCTCGCCAGCACCGCTCAAGCCGCGCCGCTGCAATGTCCCCATGGCTTGGTCAGCGAAGGGGACAGCGACCTGCAGGTAGTACACCAATGTGGCGAACCGGCTCAAAAGCAGATTTTGCCGGCGGCCATCCTGCGCGACCACCAGGCCAATGATCACGCTGTGACCGTAGAGCGTTGGGTTTATGGGCCAAGCAACGGGCTGTACCAGCGCCTGCGGTTCATCGACGGGCACTTGGCCCAGATCAGCAGTGGCAAGGAATAGGCAAAAAAAAAGCCAGGCACCCAAGAGGAAAATGTGCCTGGCCCTTTACGCGGGGGGAGTGTTCGAGCCGTTGGCGGGCCCGACGGAATTCACTGTACGCCGCCCCTAGATAGCTAGCTATCGAATAGATAAAAAACTCTCTTCCTTTCTTCGTAACAATCGAAGTCGTCAAAAAACCGTCCATTTTCTATAGGCATATCGCCACTCGTCCAGCTTGCGACTTAAAACTGACACGCGGGCAGACGCTCGCCGATTTTATGTGTCATACCTGCCGCGATGCAGAAAACCGACTATTTTTTGGCGGTCTTTTGCAATTACGCACCACCGATGGAGGCAGGGCTATGATTTTCAACGTAAAAACGCTGTTAAGCGAAACGCAAGGCAGCACCCTGGACGAGCAATTCACCGCGCTGTACAGCCCTACGGTGCAACCTGTAACAGCCTCCGCCAGCGTGCTGAGAGGTACCCAAGGTATCGACAAGCTCACCGGCACCACCGCGGATGAGGTATTGATCGGTGCCGGCAGCGCGGACCGCCTCACGGGCGGTGGCGGCAGCGATACCTTTACCTTCGAAGCCATCACTGACAGCTACCGGACCGCCAGCCAATCATTCACCGACCTGATTGTGGATTTCGACCCGGCCACCGACCTGCTCGATGTGTCGGCACTGGGGTATACCGGTTTGGGCGATGGCCTCGATGGCACCCTGCAAGTGGTGTACAACGCCAGCAATGGCCGTACCTACCTTAAGGACCGCCAAGCCGACAGCGCAGGCAACCGCTTCGAGGTTGCCTTGCAGGGGGATTATTCGGCAACCCTTAGCGCAAGCCATTTCATCTTCGCTGGCGCCGCGGTGTCTAACAATGCGCCAGTACTTTCCATGCCGTTGAGCGATGCGCAAGCCACTGAGCAAGTGGCGTTTGCCTACACCGTGCCCACCGACGCGTTTTCCGACCCGGACAGCGACAGCTTGACGTTCAGCGCCACCCTGCAAGACGGCAGCGCCCTGCCCGCCTGGTTGGTGTTCGATGTGGCCAAACGCACCTTCAGCGGTACCCCCGGCACCGAGGCGGCCGGTGACTACAGCGTATTGGTGACCGCCACCGATCCCAGCGGGCTGTCGGTCAGCGACGCCTTCGTCCTGGCCGTGGCCGATGCCCCGAGCAATACGGTGACCGGCAGCGAAGCCGGCGAAACCCTCACGGGCACGGCGGCCAGCGACTTGATCCAGGGCCTGGGTGGCAACGATACCCTTAAGGGCGGCGCCGGTAACGATGTACTCGTTGGCGGCGCTGGGCGCGACGCGCTGTATGGCGAAGGCGGTGCCGACACGTTTCGCTTCAGCAGCGTGGACGATAGCTACCGCGACTACAACACCGGCGGCATCACCAGTACCGACACGCTCTACGACTTCACCCCAGGCCAGGACAAGATCGATGTGAGTGCCCTGGGTTTCCTGGGGCTCGGCGACGGCGGCAGCCACACGCTGTATATCACCGTGAACGATGCTGGCGATAAAACCTATATCAAATCTGCCGAGCCCGATGAAAATGGCCACCGCTTCGAAGTGGCCCTGGCCGGTGACCTCTCCGCAAGCCTGTCGGCCTCGGATTTCGTGTTCGCCGAACGCGAGCCACAACACATTTTGTACCTACCCACCCTGGGGCAATCCAACGCACGGTTGATGGGCATGACCGAAGACGACGACCAATCCGGTATCAGCGAAATGGTCAAGGACCTGAGCCGCTACACCGATTACGACGTGCGCAGCCAATTCACCGATGCCGACGGCAACGACATCGATATCGCCATCGGCGGCAGCACGGTGTGCGGGTTGTCTACCGGCAGCGCGGAAGAATTGAGCCTGTCCTGGTGGCTGACCGACACTGACCAGCCCGGTGCGTTGCTGCTGCGCGCGGTCGGGCTGCTCAAGGAGCAATTGGCAAGCTTGCAGGCGATCGACCAAGTGACCATGGGCATTATTTGGGGCCAAGGGGAGCAAGCCGCCCAGGAGATTGCCCGGGCGACCGACAAGGTGGCCGCTGCGGCGCTGTACAAGGAATCGACCTTGAAAGTGTTCGACTACCTGCACAGCCAATTGGGCGACTTCGATGTGTACCTGATGGAAACGGGCAATTACCAGGCTGAAGGCGCCGCCGCACGCGGCTATGACGAGGCCAAGATCAGCAGCATCCAAGACGGCGTGGTAACGGTGCGCGAAGTTCAGGAGCAAATAGCCGCTGAGCGCGATGACGTGAAGCTCGCCGTGGATTATTCCGACCTTCCGCTGCGTTACGATGTGGACCCGGTGACCTACCCCGATGACGTGTGGCACCTGCATGAGGAGTCCGATGAAATCGTCGGCCAGCGCCTGGCTGACTATATCGCCGACGACCTTGGCTATACCGGCGACCCCACCGATAACAACAGCGTACAGAGCATCTTCGATGACGCGGCCAACCAACAAGGCCATGACATACAAGGCACCGACGAAGACGACACCTTGGTGGGCACGGACCAGAACGATACCCTCGACGGCGACCTGGGCGCCGATACGCTCAACGGCGAGGGCGGCAACGATACCTATATCGTCGACAACGCAGGCGACCAAGTGATCGAAACCGACCCCGACGATAAACAGATCGACACGGTGAAAAGCTCGGTGAGCTGGGTGCTCGGCGCCAACCTCGAACACCTGGAACTGACCGGCGTCTCAGCCATCAACGGCACCGGTAACAGCCTGCGCAACTTCATCAGCGGCAACGGTGCGGCCAACTTGATCGACGGCGGTGCCGGGGCCGACAGCATGACCGGCGGCGACGGCTCTGACATCTACGTGGTAGACAACGTCGACGACAGCGTGATCGAAACCAACAGCGACGCTACCACCGGGGGTGTCGACACGGTGTACAGCCGTTTGGCCGCCTATACCCTGGCCGAGAACACCGAGATCCTGGTAATCGACAGCAGCACAGCCGCCGATGGCACTGGCAACAACCTGGATAACCTGATCGTCGCCGGCGCGGGGGATAATGTGCTCGATGGCCGCGACGGCATCGACACGCTGTCTTACGCCAACGCCTCGGCCGGCGTCAGCATTGCCCTGAGCACCACCCAGGCGCAGGCCACCGGCGGCTCCGGCACCGACGTGGTGAAACGCTTCGAAAACCTGTTGGGCAGCGACTTTGCCGACCAACTGACCGGCAGCAGTGCCGATAACGTCCTCGAAGGCGGGGCCGGCGACGATGCGTTGCTAGGCGGCGCGGGTGATGATCGCTTGGCGGGCGGGCGCGGCACCGACACTTTGACCGGTGGCAGCGGGGCCGACACCTACGTGTTCAACAGCCTCGACGAACTGGGCAGCGGGGCTGCCCGCGACGTGATCGTAGGGTTCAAAAGCGCCGAGCATGACCAACTGGACTTGACCGCGCTGGGCGACTTCACGTTCATTGGCAGCCAAGCCTTCAGCGCCACCGACGCCAGCGGCCAACTGCGCTTTGACAGCGGGGTGCTGTACGGCAGTGTGAATGCCGACGCCACGGCGGAATTCGAGATTCAGCTGACGGGCGTCAAAACCCTACAGGCCAGTGACTTCGTCAGCAGTTAAAGCCACTTGCCAGTATTGAGCGCATCAGGCATAACAACCGCCTTCATCGCCAAGGAAGTGCCTGATGCGCCCGCTGCTCCGCACCCTAAGTTGCCTGTTGCTGCTGGCCGTGCTGGCCATATGCGTGGTGCTGTATTTCATCGCGCGGCCCAACCTGCCGGCCTATACCCCGGCACAGTCGTTGTTGTACCTCGACCAATGGAGCGAAGCCGACCGCCAAGCCTACTACTTCACCCCGCAGGGTACTGAGGTCAAAGGCTTGCCTTACGGCTGGTTCACTGCATTGGAGCTGCCCTTCTCCACGAACCATTTTGCCGCGCCCGAGCAATTGGGGCGCTTTGGCTTTCTGCTCAGCCCCGATCAGCAACCCAGTGCGCAAAACCCCGGCAACCTGCCGGTGGGGTTTACCTCGCACGTTAATGCCGGTGACGGCCAACGCTACCTCGACATCACCTGCGCGGCCTGCCACACCGGTGAGCTGCGTTTCAACGGCACCGCCATCCGCATCGACGGCGGTAGCGCCCAGCACGTGCTGCCTTCCACGGTCCCCACGCTGCGCGGCGGCAGTTTCGGCCAGGCGCTGGTGGCCAGCCTGGCGGCCACCTATTACCTGCCGTGGAAATTCGACCGTTTTGCCAAGCAGGTGCTTGGCGATGGCTACAGCGCCGCCAGCAAAGCGCAATTGCGCACGGCCTTGAAAGCCTCCCTAGGCCGCTTCTTGCGGGCCGCCTGGAACGATACCCACCGCGGCCTCTACCCTACCCAGGAAGGCCCCGGCCGCACGGATGCCTTCGGCCGCATCGCCAATGCCACGTTCGGCGATGGCATTTCCCCCAGCAATTACCGCCCAGGCAACGCGCCGGTGGATTATCCGCAGTTGTGGGACATCTGGACCTTCGCCTGGGTGCAGTGGAACGGCTCGGCGCAACAGCCCATGGCGCGCAACATCGGTGAAGCCCTCGGCGTAGGTGCCACCTTGGCGTTGTTCGACGAGCACGGCCAGCCCCTGGCCGGGGCAGACCGCTACCCCTCCAGCGTGCGCCTCGAAGACCTTTACCAACTCGAAACCACCTTGCAGCGCTTGCGACCACCGGCCTGGCCGGAAGCGGTGCTGGGCAAGGTAGACCTCGCCCGTGCCGCCCAGGGCCGCGCACTTTTTGACCAACACTGTGCGCAATGCCACGTGCCAGCGGTGAGCGAACAGGGTGGCCGCCCCGTGGCGCAATTGAACATGATCCCTACCAGCGTGATCGGCACCGACTCCACCGCCGCCGACAACATTGCCGATAACCGCTATGACGTCTCAGCGCTGCAATGGGACCCGGCCGAACTCAACCAACTGGGGGTCACACCCAAGGTGGAAAAACCCGACCTGCATAACGTTTCGGTGGCCATGGCGCTGGCTTGGGTCACGGCGTTCGTTGAACAGCGCGCCTACCGCGACGCAGGCACCGCGCCGGCGCGCCAAAGTGAAATGAACGGTTTCGGCCTGCCCATCGGCGTGCGTGAGCTGCGTGCCTATAAGGCGCGCCCCTTGGCCGGGGTATGGGCCACCCCACCCTACTTGCACAATGGGTCGGTGCCCACCCTGTATCAGTTGCTCTCACCCCAAACCGAACGCGACCAGACCTTTTACCGTGGCACCTTCGAATTCGACCCGCGCCACATGGGCTACCGCACTGATAAATTCCCCGGCGGCTTTTTCTACGACACCCGGCTGATCGGCAACCACAACAGCGGCCATGAGTTTCGCGATGGCCCGCAAGGCCGTGGGGTGATTGGCCCACTGCTGCAACCGCAGCAGCGCTGGGCGCTGCTCGAATACCTTAAAGTGCTCGGCGGCCCGTTGGAGAAACACCTGCCATGAATGATCGAAGCCTATTCACCGGCGCCAAGCCGTTAAGCCTGTGGGCCCGCCTATGGTTACGCCTTGGCCGCCTGCTCGGGCGCCTGCTGCTGGCCGTTGCGCTGTTGGCAGCCGCTGGTTGGGGGCTGTGTACGGCATGGTACGCCTGGAAGTTTTCCGGGCCGGTGGCGGCGCAAGAGCAGGTGCCGCCCGGGGAAGCGGCCATGACCCAAGGTATTATCCAGACCGCGATCCGTATCGTCGACCAGCACCGCGACAACACCCGCTACCTGCGTGATGCCCACGCCAAAGCCCACGGTTGTGTACAAGCCGAAGTGGCCGTGGCCGCCGGGTTGCCGGCACCCCTGCGCCAGGGGGTGTTCGCCGAACCGGGTAAAACCTGGCAGGCGTGGATGCGACTGTCTAACGGCAATGCCTACCCGCAGTTCGACAACCTGCGCGACGCCCGCGGTTTGGCGCTAAAGCTTGTGGATGTACCGGGCACGCCGCTGATGCCCAGCCAGCAGGCCCGCCACGAGCAGGATTTCGTGATGTTCAACCATGCGAATTTCTTCGTCAGCGACGTGGCCGAGTACCAACAGAACTTTACCGCCCAGGCCAATGGCAAGCAGGTGCTGGCATTTTTCCCGTCGTGGGACCCTCGCACCTGGCAGCTACGGCATTTGTTCATCGCCCTGGCCACCTTGAGCGAGGCCCCGGCCAGCCCCACCGAGGCCACCTATTATTCGGTGTCGCCCTACAAATATGGGGCAGCCAATGCCAAGTTCCGGGTCATTCCCGAGCCTTCGGCGTGCCCGGCGTATACCCTGCCCAAGCCCAACCGCGATGAGCCGAACTTTTTGCGCGGCGCCCTCTACCAGCAGCTATCCGCCGACCGCGTGCCGGCCTGCTTCGCGTTGCAAATCCAACTGCAAGACGCCCGGCGCTACATGCCGCTGGAAGATACCAGCGTGCTATGGAAGGAAAGCGACTCGGCGTTCCAGACCGTGGCACACATCCGCGTGCCCGCCCAGGACTTCGACACCCCAGCGCAGAACCTGGCGTGCGATAACCTGTCGTTCAACCCGTGGCACGGCATCGAAGCGCACCGCCCGGTTGGCGGCATCAATCGCTTGCGCAAAGCGGTGTACGAGGCGGTCAGCGAATACCGGCATGGGCGCAATGAGCAAGCGCGCTAATGGCGTGGCCCCTGCCGATTCGACCCCAACGTGCCCACGGCGCTGCGCAGTCAATGGTGGGTCGCCACGGGCGCCATTTGATAAACCTGCGCGCCCGAGCGCTGCCGCTCGGCCACCAACTGAATGGCGTCGGCCAACACCATTGGCCGGCCAAGCAGGAAGCCCTGTACCTTGTCGGCGCCCAAGTGCTTGAGCATCTCAAGCTCTGCGACGCACTCCACCCCCTCGGCGACGATGCCGCAACCGGTTTCCCGGGCGAACGCGATCAGCGCCGATGCCAGGGCCCGCCGCTGCGGGTCGTGGTCGATGCCCTGGGTCAGGCTCATGTCGAGCTTGATGATGTCTGGGTTAAGCTTGATGATGTGGCGCATGCTCGCATAGCCGGCACCGGCGTCGTCGATGGCGATGCGCAGCCCACGTTTGCGCAAAGGTGCCATGGCCTGCACCAAGCTGGCGTAATCAGCGACGATGGCGTGCTCGGTAACCTCCAGTACCAGCCGGTCGGCCGGGTACGGTTCGAACAGCTCGGCCAGGCCATCGCCGAGGAACATCTGCGGCGAACAGTTGAGCGCTAGGTAACTGTCGACCGGCAAGCTGGCAAGGCCGACCAGCGCCGTTTCGATGGCCCGCACCTCCATTTGCCGGCCAAGCCCAGCCTCGGTTGCCTCCTTGAACCACAGGTCCGGGCTGCGCGATGGCTCGCCACTGAAGCGCGACAGGCATTCCCAGCCACATAGCCGCCCGTTTTCAACGTCGAAAATGGGCTGGTACACGATAGACATGCGTGAACCAACCAAGGCGTCGCTGATAAAACGATGCTTGCGAAGGCGTTCCGATAGCCCGCGCAGGTCGCTCTCCAGGCGTTCGGAGATCAATTCGGCGAACACCTTCATCATTTGCAAGTCGCGGTCGGTCAGGCTGTGATCGGCCTTGTAGGCAAAACAGCACAGCGTTCCGTATAACCGGCCATCGCTGAGGTGGATCGGCACACTCATGTGCGCCCCGATGGGCAGCGACAACGTTTCGGGAATCGCCATGGCCACCGGAAATACCGCCGTGTCGGGAATCAGCTGTGGCAGCTCACCGGCCACGACCTTCTGGCAGTAGCCGGTTTTCATCGGCAAGCAATCACCGGCCTTAAGCGGGCCTGGGCCTTCGCTGTCCACATGGGTGAACACGCGGTCTTGCTCACGAAACTGCGAAATGAACGCTACGTCCATGTTCAAGTGTTGGCGCAGCGCCTGCAGCACCCGGTCAATCCCCCCTGGCCCCGCTGCTGCGTGGGGCTCCAAGGACACCACATTGGCGAACGACATGGCCAGTCCCTCCTTGTGGCCTGAAAATTCGTTATCACCAGCGTAGTTCTGCTTGATATGAATTTCGATGAAAACCCTGTCGTTTTGACGCCTGAACCGACACTTTCGGACCAACAGCACTGTAGCCACCGCGAAAGGCGGGTGTCGCTGAGGTGGGATGTACCGTTTTGGCGGTGCCTTTTGCCGCCTCGCGGCATTGCCGCCGGTTGCAAGGCGCGGCTATGTCGCCACCCTGCCCCGGCAATGCATTCGCCCAGCGGGCCCAGCGCGATCGCCTGGCACGCCACACCGGTTGCCGCCAACCTCAGCCGGCGGCAATCATTTTCACGGCTTTTTAGTGCCCGGTAATACGGCGCCGAGCACCTGCTTGGCCGTTTGTACCAGTACGCCCGCCTCGTCCGGGTCCCCGGCGAGCAACGTGCCGGCGAACTTACGCGCCTGCTCCAAGGTAATGTGCGGGGGCAACGGGGGCACGTCGGGGTCGGTGGTAAACTCCAGCAGCACTGGCCGGTCACTGGCCAATGCCTGTTCCCAGGCGCTGGCGACGGCCTCTTCGGTGACCACCTTGATCGCTAAAAACCCCAGCGATTCGGCAAAACGGTGATAGGCCACATCGGGAATGGTTTGCGAGGCCGAAAACTTCGGGTCGCCCTCCATTACCCGCTGTTCCCAGGTGACCTGGTTCAGGTCCTGGTTATTGAACACCGCGCAAATAAAGCGACCGTTGGCCCATTGCTGCCAGTATTTGGCGACGGTGATCAATTCGGCCATGTTGTTCATTTGCATGGCGCCATCCCCTACTAACGCGATCACCGGCCGCTGCGGATGGGCGAACTTGGCGGCAATGGCATAGGGCACCGCCGCGCCCATCGAGGCCAACCCGCCGGAGAGTGAACACAGCATGCCACGTTGCACCTTGAGGTCGCGCGCATACCAGTTAGCGCAGGAGCCAGAGTCGCAGGCGACGATGGCATCGGCCGGGATGCGCGGCGACAGCTCCCACACCACCCGTTGCGGGTTGATCGGTTTGGCGCTGGCCAGCGCACGCTTCTCTAACGTCGCTTCCCATTTTTCGCGCCAGCCCACGATTTTTTTGCGCCAACCGCTGCGGTCTTTTTCGTGCAACAACGGCAGTAACGCGCGCAACGTTTGCGCCGCGTCACCGTGCAGGTTTACCTCCATGGGGTAACGTAACCCCAGCATGTCGGCCGCGAGGTCGATTTGCACCGCCCGCGCCTGGCCTTCCTTTGGAAGAAACTCCGCATAGGGGAACCCTGAGCCGATCATCAGCAGGGTGTCGCAACCTTTCATCAGTTTGTCGCTGGGCTCGGTGCCTAACAAGCCGATGGTGCCCGTGACCCAGGGCAAGTCGTCGGGCAGCACACCCTTACCCAGCAGCGCCTTGGCCACCCCGGCACCGAGCCATTCGGCCACCTGCTGCACTTCGGCTTGTGCGCCCAAGGCGCCAGCCCCGACCAGAATGGCGATCTTTTCGCCACGGTTAAGCACGTCAGCGGCGCGTTGCAGGTCGGCTTCGGCCGGGACCACCCGTGGCCGGTTATAGCCTATACCACTGTGTAACGTACCGTGGGCGCGAGGCGGTTCGCTATAGGGTTGCTCTTGCAGGTCGTTGGGCAGTACCAGCGCCGTGACCCGCCGCTCGCCGAGCGCAGTGCGTACCGCACGGTCGAGCAGGTGGCGTACCTGCGCCGGCACCGAGGCCTGCTGCACGAAGGCGCCGGCTACGTCTTTGAACATCGATACCAGGTCCAGCTCCTGCTGATAATGCCCGCCCAACGCAGTGCGCGCTTGCTGGCCGGCGATAGCCAACACCGGCATGTGGTCCATGCGTGCATCGTACAGGCCCGTTAGCAAATGGCTGGCACCCGGGCCGGAGGTGGCGATGCACACACCCAGTTCCCCGGTAAATTTGGCATGGGCGCAGGCCATGAACGCAGCCATTTCCTCGTGCCGGGCTTGCACGAATTCGATTTTGCCGCCGAACCTTGCCAGCGCACCGAACATCCCATTGATGCCATCGCCGGGATAGCCGAAGATGCGCCTGACGCCCCATTGATATAAGCGTTCCACAAGAAAATCACTGACGGTCTGCGACATGTATCCATCCCCCTCAGAGGCTGCGGCTGTTTCCGGTAGACCCACCGGCGCCAGGGCACAGTTCAATAAAACCCTGGCGCCGGGGCAGAACCTCGCTGGCCATGGGCAGGCATGGCGATGGCTCTAGCCCGGTACCATGGCTTCGCCCAGGCGCTGCATTGGCTGACTGCGGCCACATTGTGTTTGTTACTACCGTTCGTGTGGGTGGCGGAAAACTTCCCGCCGGGGCGAGAGCGGGTGTTTTGGTATTTGCTGCATGAGTCCACGGGCTTTTGCGTGTTCCTACTGGTGGTGCTGCGCCTGACCTGGCGCTGGCGCCACCGCGCCCCGCCCTACCCAGCCAGCATCGCGCAGTGGGCCAGGGTGTTGGCGGCGCTCAACCATGGCTTGCTGTACATGACCCTGCTGGTGATGCCGGTGACCGGTTACCTGATGGCTGGCAATGGCCAGCCGGTGCCGATATTCAGGTTGTTTTCCCTGCCGGGCTTCCCCACCCACCACGCACTGGGCCAATGGGCCGACACTGTTCACCTGGCGGGGCAATTCGTGCTCTACACACTGGTGTTGATGCACGTGGCGGCGACCGTGTGGCATGTGGCGGTTCGCCGTGACGGCCTGCTCGAACGGATGCTGCCGGCCCAGCAGGTGCCCCCGGGGAAGGAACACCGCGATTAGCGGGCTGCTTCGCGCGCCCCCATGGCCATTGCATGACGCTTGCGCCAACGCGGCACGCCGGTAAAGCCGCCACTCACAGCGTGCGGCTACCCCGATGAAGCACCACACGAGCCACCGAGGGTAAAGACGCTCCGATGGTATAGTGCCGCCTGGTAGCGCCGGCGATGGCCTTCCCCGTGTTGAAGCTTTTTTGGATAACTGTTCCCATGGCCACGCAACCACGAGCGCGCGCCATGTACGAGGGCCCTTAGCGTATGAAAGGTAAAATCCGCGTCGGTATCGTGTTCGGTGGCCGCTCCGCCGAACACGAGGTGTCCCTGCAATCGGCGCGCAACATCATTGATGCACTGGACCCTGAGCGTTTCGAGCCGGTGCTGATCGGCATCGACAAACAAGGCAACTGGCACCTGAACGACGCCAGCGACTATTTGCTCGAACAAGACAACCCCGCCTTGATCGCGCTGAACCGCACCAACCGCACGCTCACGTTACGCCCCGGCCAGGCCACCGGCGCGCTGCAGGCCACCGGCGCCAACGCGGTGGCCGGCCAGGTCGATGTGATATTCCCCATCGTACATGGCACCCAAGGCGAAGATGGTTGCCTGCAAGGGCTGTTGCGCATGCTTGGCCTACCCTTCGTGGGTTCCGACGTGCTGGGCTCGGCCATCTGCATGGACAAAGACATCAGCAAGCGGTTGCTGCGCGACGCCGGCATCCCGGTCACGCCGTTTCTGTGCATCCGCCGGGCGCAGGCCGGCCACGTCGATTTTGCCCAGGTACAGGCGCAACTTGGCCTGCCACTGTTCATCAAACCGGCGAACATGGGTTCTTCGGTGGGCGTGAGCAAGGTGTGCGACCAAGCCGGGTTCGACGTGGCATTGGCCCACGCCCTGCGCTACGACGAGAAAGTATTGATCGAGGCGGCGGTGGATGGCCGCGAGATCGAATGCGCGGTGCTGGGGAACGAGCAGCCGGTGGCCAGTGGCTGCGGCGAAATCGTACTGGGCAGCGGGTTCTATTCTTACGACAGCAAATACATTGACGAGCAAGCCGCCCAGGTAGTGGTGCCGGCGCACATCGCGGCCCAGGATAGCGAACGGATTCGCCAACTCGCCGTCGAAGCTTACCGGGTGCTGGAATGCGCGGGGCTGGCACGGGTGGATGTTTTCCTAGGCGCCGATGGCCAGGTGTTGGTCAATGAGCTCAACACCTTGCCGGGTTTCACCCGCATCAGCATGTACCCCAAGCTATGGCAAGCCACTGGCATGAGCTACCGTGAGCTGGTAAGCCGGCTGATCGATCTCGCGTTGGAGCGCGACCAGGCTAAGCAAACCTTGCAATACACCCGTTGAATGAGCCCGATGAATCCCAACCGCCTGCCCCCCCTTCTACGGCGCGCCCTGCGCCCGCTTCTGGACCCCTACCGGCGCTTTCGCCACGCGCGGCTGATCCACGCCGTGCGCGTGGCGCTGGGCTTGGTGGCCACCATATTATTGACCACCGGTATCAACCTGCCCCATGGCGAATGGGCGTCGGTGACCATGCTGATCGTGATCGGCGGCCTGCAACACCATGGCAACATCCGCCGCAAGGCGACGGAGCGCGCCTACGGCACCTTGATTGGCGCCGTCATCGGTTTGGCCATCGTCGCGCAGCAAAGTTACCTGGGCTGGTCGCTGCTCACCTACGTGCTGATGTCCTCCGCGTGTGGGTTCTTCGCCTACCATGCCATCGGCAAGGGTGGCTACACCGCGCTACTCTCGGCGATCACCGTGTTCATCGTCGCCGGCCACGGCGACAACCCGATGGCCGATGGGCTGTGGCGCACGGTGGATATCCTGATCGGCAACGTGTTGGCATTGGCGTTCTCGTTTGCCTTGCCGCTGTACGCGGTGTACTCGTGGCGATACAACCTGGCCGATGCCCTGCGCGAATGCGCGGCGGTGCATGGGCGCATCATTGCCGGCGCGGTGGTCACCAGCGACGAACACTTGAAACGTATGCGCAAGCTCAGTGCCTCGCTGGTGCAGCTACGCAGCCTGATGGCTTCGGTATCCAAGGAAGTGCATATTTCCCAAACCGAACTGGATGCTCTGCAACGTAACCTGCGCCTGTGCATATCGCTGCTGGAAATTCTAGCCGACACCCGCCCGGCCGCCGACGACACCGCGGCGATGGAGGCGCTTAACCGCTCGTTGCAGCAGGAACATCGGTTCATCCGCCGCCGCCTGGTGGCCATGGCCCGAGCCCTGCGTGACGGCCGCGCCGAACGCCTGCAACGCAGCGGCGAGCTGCCCAGCGAGCGCGAGTACAGCGATTTCCCTGCCCTCAATGGCTACCGGGCACTGACCCGGCAATTGGTCGCCAATATCGACGACATGCGCCAGCGGCTGGCCAACAGCGCCCCACGTTGGACATTTGCCCACGTGATAACACAGGAGAGTGCCATTGAAACCGATCGAACGCATTCTGATCAGTAACGACGACGGCATCGATGCCCCCGGGCTACAGGTACTGGAGGCCGCCGCCCAGGCGCTGGCCGACGAAGTGTGGGTGGTGGCGCCAGACCACGACCAAAGCGGCATTTCCCATGCCCTGAGCCTGCACAGCCCATTGCGGGTGACGCCACGGGGCGCCCGGCGTTATTCGGTGTCTGGTACGCCCGGCGACTGCGTGATGATGGCCGTGCACGCACTGATGCCGGCGCCGCCCCAATTGGTGCTGTCGGGTATCAACCAAGGCGCGAACTTGGGGGTCGAAACGGTGTTTTCCGGCACCGTCGGGGCGGCGATGGCGGCGCTGCTGCTGGGGCTACCCGCCATCGCCCTGAGCCAAGCGTTTAGCCGCCGCGATGCTGTGCGCTGGGATACCGCCCAGGCGCTGGCGGGCCCTACGCTGCAGCGGCTATGGGCCGCCGGTTGGGCCGCCAGTGCCTGCCTGAACGTGAATTTCCCGGACGTGCCGGCCGAACAAGCAGGCCCCCTACAGGTGACCCGGCAAGGCCGCGGGCGCATCGATGGGGTGAACATTAGCCCCCGCACCGACTTACGCGAACAAGCGTACTACTGGCTGAACATTCGCCGCAGTGACCAGCCCGACGCCGAAGACAGCGAAACCCGGATACTGGCCACTGGTGGCATCAGCGTGACGCCGCTGCATTTCGAACGCACCGAAGAGCGCGCCCGCACCCAGTTGCGCGAACGCCTGGGCTAGGCCTCAGGCGCCACGCTGTGAATCGCAGCGGTACAGCACCGAAAGGTCCTTGCGTGCGCCATTCAGCGCCTCGGCATGCTCGGCACACTGTTCGGCGCGTTTGTCTTCGGCCAGGAACTTTGGCGCCATCCACACGAATTGCGGCGGCATGCAGTTGGTATGGGCGGGGGTGGTGCACATCAGGGCGTTGAGGAAAACAGCGGTCGCGTTCATAGGGCCAGTTCCGTTCAGGGGGTAACGCCGTTGGTAATAATGCATTAAAGATCGCGCAATATGACCAAACCTTCAACCACCATGACGAAGAATAACCACTCTGATTTACGCCACACTGCACACGCGCAACCCTCAAGCACGGCTGTTTGGGCCTTTTGCGCCTGAGCGCACGCGGCTTGGGCGGTCAGCGTGGCAAGTCTCGCGCTAGCGCCTGTACCCGCTCGGCATCTGCCTCGGTGGCCGGGTTATACACCACCAGCGCGAGGTCCGAACGGCCATCTACGCTGAATGATGAGTACTCAAGCTGCAGTAACCCGGCCTGGGCATGGCGCAGCACCTTGGTGCCTTCACCAAAGCCGCCCACCTCATGGGCGCGCCAGAACGCGGCAAATTCGGCGCTGGCTTCACTCAGTTCATCGACCAGCGCTTGCACCCTGGCCTCGGCGTTGGCCCTTGCCACATCCGCGCGAAACGCCGCCACCACGAAGCGCGCCACGGCCGGCCACTGCGGCTGCGCCGCGCGAACCTCGGGGTTCAGAAACATCAGCCGCAATATGTTACGCCGCGCGGGTGCAAGGGCGCGGTAGTCGGTGAGCACGGCGCGGGCGGCGTGGTTCCACGCGGTGGCCGAGCAAGGCATAGCGTTCAAGGCGATTGCCGAAACCTTCGGGCAAGGCCTGGCTGTGCCGGTACAGAGCCTGGTGGCAGCCGAGGCGGCAACACATTTTGGCTGGATCGCCCCCTTCGCCGGCCCTCGATAACCCTGCCTCTAGCGAATGGACGCGCCACAGGTTGGGCTGGCAACCGGAGGGGCCGGGGCTACTCGAAGACATGGCCACTGCCGGGTATTTCGAGCACTGACGGTTCAACGCCGGTGCGCCGATTGGCCCTGGCGCGGGCCAGTACCCTTCGTGGCCTATAACGGCCGATACCCCCGATGAAACGGCACGGTATGCTGGCGCTTCATTTACCCAGGTGTTCGTTATGCCCCGCCCGCTGCGCGACTGGCTGCTACGCAGCCAGTACCCGACCCGCGTCGAATGTATCGAGGCCTATTTCGGCAGCCACGGGTTCGATCCGCACCGGCACGACACCTATGCCATCGGCCGTACCCTCAGTGGCGTGCAAAGCTTTCGCTACCGCCAGCAGATGCGCCACGGTGTGCCCGGCAGTACCCTGACGCTGCACCCCGACGAGGTACACGACCGAGCCGGGCGCCGAACCGGGCGCCGAACCGGGATCTTGTGCTTGACAGGCGCCGCCCTGCCAGCGGCCTTCCTGCGCTAGTTTATCCCGGGCGCCGCAGTGGCCGCCGATCAGCCTGCCCCCAGGTGCTCGTAAAGAATCGTGGCGCCCACCAGGATCAATACCAGGCCACCGGCGATTTCCGCCCATTGGCCCACCACGGCGCCCAGTACCCTGCCGAGCAAGGTGCCCAACGTGACCATGGTCAAGGTGGCCAGGCCAATGGCTGCTGCCGCCAGCATAATATTCACATTGACGAAGGCCAGGCCGACGCCCACGGCCAGTGCATCGATGCTAGTGGCTAGCGCGGTTGCCGCCAGCAGCCAAAAGCCGTGGCGCACACGTTTCGCCTCAGGCTCATCCGCACCCGTGCGCCACCCGGCGTAGATCATATGCAGGCCCAGGCCCAGCAATAGCAGGAACGCGATCCAGTGGTCCCAATTCGTGACGAAGCGGGTGGCCACCTGGCCCAGTAACCAGCCGATCACCGGCGTGACCGCTTCGATCACGCCAAATATCGCACCCGTGCGCAGGGCTTCGATAAAACGCGGCCGCTGCAGCGCCGCACCCTTGCCAATGGCTGCGGCAAAGGCATCGGTGGACATGGCCAAGGCCAGCAATATCAAGGAAATGGGATTCAACGCAACACTCCAGCCGGGCACGAGACAACGACCAACCCCTGCATGCCCAGCTTCTGGCGCAGGAGCGTCGTTGGTCTCACCAGTCCAGATGGATGCCCAGGCCACGGCAGTTGCCGAGGATGTTGACCTGGGCGCCTTCAGTGCGAAGGCAGGTTACTCCCCAAAGAGGCTACGAACGTTACCAGGGCATTGGTGAAGATATCGTGAAAAAACATCTGGGTAACGCCAGCCTGGCGGCGCGGGCCTCGGCTAGACCGTACACATCACGTGGCGCGCTGCGCGGCTCACTGCGCAACCGGCTCCCACCAAGGGCCCACCACCGCTTCGGTGATTTCCCGCGCGACGCGCTCCAGCACCATCAACCGAACCCTGCGGTAGATCACCGCACTGCGACGGTATTGGTCCTCGTTCAACGTTACCCATTGGGCCATACCGCCCTGACGCCAGGGCACGTCGGCCACGGGCTCGATCACATCCGGCGGCTCGCCGACGCCGTGGAAGGCTCGCGGAAGCGAGTCCCCCGGTTTGATCAGGTGGTACACCAAGTCGGCAGGCAACTGCCCGGCATCGATGGGCCTTGTGGCGCCGTCTTCCAGCAGCAGTTCGCCGGCGGCGTCCCAATACGCTCGCTGCTGCGCCCAGCGTGGTGACACCAGTTCCAGATACGGCCGCCAGTCCTGCTCGCCTATACGCTCCATGACGTCGATCTGGTCCAGCTCATTTTGCGCATCAAGCAGCCAATCGACGAAGCACATGCGGTTGCTTTGGGCCGACAACTGCTCTTGAGCATCGGGAAGTTGAGCGTAACGGTCCACCAATTCAGCCTGCCAATAACGATAGTTATGTTGCAACAACGCATCGAAGGGGTCGTCGTTGTTCACGATGCCTATCTGCTGCGCTGCGCGGAACGCATCGAGCTGTCGCGACAGGCTCCAGGCATCGGGCTGCACCAGGTCGCTGACCTGCGTATAGATGCGCCGCTGGAACGCCTCCAGGCGCACATCAAAATCGCTGATAGCGGCTCGCTCAGAGGCATACACATCACCCGCCCCGAGCAAGCCACGTAGGAATGTGCGATACATCAGTAATGACCTTGGTACTAACTGTACCTGGGTGCTAAGCCAATCGAGAAACGCCGCCGCGGCCTCATTACCGCGAGCACGCCGGGCCGCTTGCACCAGTACCGGCCGAGACCCCAACCACTGATCGGCACGGTGCGACACGAAAATACCCAGCGCCCCCAGGGCGCTAAGCTGGCGGCCCTGCAGGGGGTTGTCATGCAGTTGCAAAAAGATATTTTCGCCCAGCTCACGGCCGCGCAAACGCTCGATCAGCGGCGCCACGTCTGCAATCAGGTTGTCTGCCAAAACGATATGGCCTAATACGGGCGGCCAGGGCGCGAGCAAATCGGCAAGCCCCTCGGGCAGTACCGACAACCGGGTATTACTCAGGTCCAGCACGGCCAAGCGTCGCAAGCCGGTCAGGCGCGGCGCCAAGCCCAAGGGGTTGCCGGCTAATGACAGTTCCGTCAAATGCCCTAGATGGCCGAGGAACCCCTGGCTTTGCGAGGTCAATCGTATACCGCTGGCCGTGAGGTTAAGGATGCGCAACCGTGTCATGTGGGCGATTGCCAAGAGCTGCGCATCGCCAACCCCCTGGGCATAGTCCCAACGCAGCGATTGCAGATTAGGCAGGCCTGCCAGGGCGCGCAACGCCGCCGCCGGTATCCCTCGTATGCCTGTCAGTACCAGCGTTTTAAGTGGGGGTGCCGCCGCGGTCGGCGTTGCGCCCTTGACCAGGGGGCCGAACATGTCGTTGCTGGCAGCCAATTCAACGCCCGCCAGCGACAGTCGCTCCAATTGGCTCATGCTGGCCAGCTCCGCCGGTAAGCGGGTAATAGGGTGATCTTTCAGCGTGAGTTCCAACAGGTTGGGAAACAACGCCAAGAAACGGCCCAAGCCACTGCCTAGGTCGGTACCGTCCAGGTTCAAGGATTGCACCGCACTGAAACTCGCCGACAGCGGCGGCAAATTCTCGACGCTTAGATAGCTTAAATTCAAGGTTATCCGTGCGTCGGCGCTGTTCGAGAGGCCAGCCTCCCGGCGCCAGGCGGCCTTAAGCCGCTGCGCTACGCTGCGGCGCATGGCGGCGTGGGCCTCGCGCAGCCCAGACGGGTCTCCTGGGCGGTCCGCCAATGGCGCGTAGGCCCATTGGTGCAGGGCAAGGTCCAGCGCCTGCCATTCAGCCTCCAAGTGCGCAACCCACTGGGCCAATGAACGATCGCCCTGCGCCCGAAGCGTGTTCAGCAAGCTCCCCAAATCGGCAAAGCTCAGCCCAGGGTACAGCCGGCCCAGGCGCGCCCGTAACGGCTGGCCGGGGGCTTCCGGCAACAGGCGGCCCCTGCCGGATAGCGCGTAGCCTACCTGGGCATTAATCCGCTGCAGGGGTTGCACCGCGGGCCGCGCACTGCCTCGCAGGCGCAGGTCTGCAAATGCTTGGCCCCAATCGCCCACAGCCCGTTCCACAATCCTGGCGTGCAGCGCCGGCAAGCCGTTGGTGCCCACCAGCGACGCACGCGCCTGGGCCGGCAGCGCCTGGTAAACCGCTTGGCTAAGGGTCAGGCCTTCGCCAGCGGTAGCGTTCGCCGCGAGCAAATGATAGTGCGCCCCTCGGCGCTCGATGACGCGCTGCTGTTGTGCCTGGGCACCGACATACGCCAACGCCGGGCGCAGTGAGGAGCCGGTTCGCAACGTGATGCCCAACGTGGTTGGCCAATCCGGCAGCCGCCCCAGGTTACACATGAACAGGCGATCACGGTCATCCCCGGGCCGGCCATGCACCAGGGCCTCAAGCGCGTTGCTCACCCGCAACTCGCGCAACGCTTGGGCTGCAGCCCCACCTAACCGCGCCGGCACTCGCCCGGACAGCAGCGCATCGACCTCGCGCTGGTCGGCGCTATCGGCAATGGCCAACGCTTGCTCAGCGGTCAGCCCCGGAAATTGCCGAAACAAGGGTTGCACGCGGGGGTCGGTTCGGTTGCCTTGCAACAACTCTCGGTGCAGGGTTGGCGCATGGGCCTCGATCTCGTGCGCCCAGCGCTCGGCCAAGGACCGCGGCCGCTCGGCCGGCGGCAACTCACCCACCAACGCGCGCTGTTCTGCGTCGCTCATTGCGGCGAGCACGCGCGTGGCCCAACGGGTGCTTGCCAGGTCGCCGGCATCCAGCCTTACCTCGGCCTGCGCATCTGCGGCCCCAAACGGCGTGATCGCGCCGCCATTGCCTTCAACGTGCAACGCCAAGCGC
>NZ_JAAOCA010000041.1 GCF_014694385.1 Pseudomonas typographi
ACCGCCACCTGTGGCACCGCCGCCACCGAAGCCGATACCGCCAGTGCCCGAGGCGCCGGCCGCCAGTACCAACGCGGTAGCGTTGCAGCAAACGGTACCGGCGTACCCGCGCATGGCTCGCCAGGCCAAAATCGAGGGCTTCGTCACCCTTGACCTGGTGATCCGCCCCGATGGCTCGGTGGCGTCGGCAACCGTGGTCGAGGGCAAGCCACCGCGGTTATTCGATGAAGCCGCCATCAATGCGGTGAAAAACTGGAAATTCCAGCCGCGCATGGTAGGGGGCGTCGCCCAGGAGCAGCGGGCACGGCAAACGGTGCGGTTCGACCTGAAAAAGGCCGAGGGCTGACCCGCCAAGCGTAGCCCGCTGGGCGCACCGAACAAGGCCGCCGCCAGAACCTGGCGGCGGCCTGTTTTTGCTGGTGTGGTGCCTCAACAGTGGGCTGCGCATCATTGGCCGATGCCTTGTGCTGGTAAGCCGGATGGCCGTGCCTTGCCCGGCAACCACCGTTACGCGCCAAAGGCTCTGCGAGCTATTGTGCAGCGCACGAGTATTTCGCCCTGCACGCACTAAACTTTCGCGCTTCAAAACTTATTGGGAAAAATATACAACAGCATCGGCCATTCCAAGCTGGGCCGGCCGTTTCGCCGTCGCTGTTATTACCACGCCGAGGGCGGGCTAATTTTTCGACCAAACCCGCTTATATTTTGATATTTACGAACACCGAGCGGACCATTAGTTTGGTCCCCACACGGAAGCCGCAAACTTTCGACGGCGAATAATACCGGTAGTTAGCCTGGCGTCAGTGCCCCGTACTCGATCGAGTTAAACATCGGCGGATCCCATTTGCCAGGAGCCTCTAAAACAACTATTGCCTCCACCAAGACTGCAGGAGCCCGGCATGGGAGCGTTCACGTTCAACTACAAGCAACTGGGTATCGCGGTCGCCTTCGCGATCCCGACAATGTGTGCCGCTGCGCAAGGGGAAGAAACACCGGCCAGCACGGATGCCCCGGTCAAGCTAAAAGATTACACCGTCGAAGAAACCTACGACGACAACCTGGGCATCATGCCCAGCGCCACGGCCGGTGCCAGTGTATTCGGCCTGGACAAACCCCTGGTGGAAACGCCGCGGTCGGTCACCGAGGTGTCTGCGGAGCTGATCGAGAGTTACGGCCTGCGTGACATCAACGATCTGGTACGGATGACGCCTGGCGCCTACACCGGCTCCTACTTCGGCATCGCCGGCTCCCTGGCGTTACGCGGTGAAGAGGCCGATAACTACTTTCGCGGCATGAAGCGTGTGCAGAACTCCGGCAACTACACCACGCCGATTTCGGCCGCCAGCTCCGTAGACATCGTCCGCGGGCCTGTGCCGCCGATCTTCGGCGCCGGCAAGATCGGCGGTTACATGAACTTCACGCCCAAATCGGCAAAATCCGCCACCAGCAAATACATCGAGGAGCCGACCGGCGAGGTGGGCACCTCCGTCGGTTCGTACGACCAGTACAAGGTGCACGCCGAGGGCGGCATGCCGATCCAGATCGGTGAACACCGCGGGGGCGTCTACGGCTACTACGAGCAGGAAGATTCCAAGAGCTACTACGACTATGTCGAGCCACAGTCCAAGCTCGGCCAGTTGGCGTTCGATTTCGACCTCACCGACAACCTGCGCACCGAGTTTGGCGGCCAGTACCTTGACTCCGAGCGCATTCAAAACGCCGGTTGGAACCGCGTCACCCAAGACCTGATCGATCATGGCACCTACATCACCGGTTCGGCCTCGAGCCTGGTCACCCGGGGTGGCGAGTTGTACCCGGATAACGTGCGTACCGACATTGCATCCGGTGTGGGCTACCCCTCCGGCAGCGGCAATGCGCTGCTGGACGTCTCATGCTCCGGCGGCTATGCCAACTGCACCGTGCCCAACGACGGTGGCCTCGGCAAATTGACCAACCCGGGCACTACCAAACTCGACCATGACCAGACCATGACGTCCAAGGCGGACCGTGGCCACACCATCGTCAGGACGGGTTATTTCGACCTGATTCGCGATTTGGGCAACGGCGTCGAATTGAAGAACCAATCCTTCTACGAAAACATGGACCATTACAAATATTCGTCTTACGGCTTTACCGCCGACTTCGACTCCTACGTATGGGAAGACAAGCTCAGCCTCAGTTTCCCGATCACCTTGGGCGATGCCAGCCTGACCAACACAGTGGGCGTGAACTACCGCTATTACAACGGTATCGACAAGGAGGCCTACGGCGACGAGATTTTCGACCGCCGTGACCTGAGCGTCGGCGCCACAGCGAACGACAGCTTCGATTCGGGCCACACCGGGCTGGTAGAGGTCGCCCCAGGCCAGTACCAGCGCAACTACAGTTCGCAGAACTATTCGGTCACCAAAGACGCCGGCGCCTTCATGATGTCGGATATCCAGTGGCACAACTTCGACCTGACGTTGGGCTACCGTACCGATTACTACGACGTGAAGGCGTCGGAAAAAGCCCGCGGCACCGCCGGTAACCTAATCAGCGATGCCAACGATGATGGCAGTGCCGACTGGTACAGCGACACAGGCACCAAGGACTCGTTCAACATCAGCCTGTCGTACAAAACCCCATGGGGTGTGGTGCCGTACTTCACCTACGCGGAGCAAGGTGCCCTGGCCTCCAACTCGGCAGGCGGCGTGCCGGTGGAAAACGTGCAGAACGGCTCTTGGCTGCAAGACTCCAAACTGCGCGAGTTCGGCATCAAATACCAAAGCCCGGACAACAACGTCTACGCCAGCCTTGCGTATTTCGACCAAGACCGCAGCTACCAGGATGCCCAAAGCGGGTCCGACATCCTGGTTAACAGCAAAGGCTACGAAGCCGAGTTGCGTTGGCTGCTGAACCAGCACTTCTCCTTGAGTGCTACGGGCAGCAAAATGTCGGTACGTGAAAAAGGCGCGCCGTACACCGTGCTCAACACTGCGGCGGTGGCAGCGGCGCTGGGTGTAGACCCGTCCAGCCTGTATGGTTACCGGTTCTACGACTCGTCCGGCTCGGTCCTCGGCGGTGAATGGGACCGTGGCGGGGTGCCGGAATGGGTGGCCAGCCTGTACGGCAATTACACCCAGCCGCTGGGGCCAGGCCGTTTGAATAGCAGCTTGGGCTTCACCTGGGTCGATGCGCAATGGGCGGATAACCAGAAGCAGATCCGCTTACCGGCGTACACGGTATGGAATGGTTCGGTGGGCTACGACTACAAGAATTGGTCGACCTTGTTGAGCATCAACAACCTGTTCAACGAGAAATACTTCACCTCGGCCAACCTATTCGATTCGGTACTGGTGTTCCCTTCCGAACCACGCACCTACATGGCGTCGCTCAACTACAAATTCTGACCGCCCCAGCCCCGGGCAATCGGCAGCCAATACTGGATGGCGATCGCCCCGGCCTGTGCCCAGGAACCTTCATGCTGACTGTAGTCGTCACCCGTAAATATCATGAAACAGACGCGGTCTGCGTCATTGAACTGGCCGATGCCCAAGGGCGGCCGCTGCCACCCTTTAGCGCCGGCGCGCACATTGACCTGCACTTGGGTGAACAATGGGTTCGCCAATACTCACTGTGCAACGCACCCAGCGAACGCCACCGCTACGTGATTGCCGTGCAGCGCGACAGCCAATCGCGCGGCGGCTCGCGCTGGCTGCATGACCACCTGCAACGTGGGCAACTGCTTACGGCCAGCCCACCGCGCAATCACTTTACGCTGCACCCCAGCCCGGCTACCCATGTGTTGGTCGCGGCCGGTATCGGCATCACGCCGTTGCTGAGCATGGCCCATGCATTGGCGCAACGCGGTGACCCCTTCGAGTTGCACTACCGGACCCGCGGCGCCACCCGCGTTGCGTTACTGGCGCACCTGCAAGAGCATTTCGCCGGGCAACTGCAGCTGTACCCGGACCGGGCCAGCTTCACCCGCGCGGCATTGCCAGGCGCGGCGCGCCCCGACCGGCACCTGTATGTGTGCGGCCCGCCCGCCTTCATGGAGCAAATGCTAGGCACTTCCCGCGGCCTGGGCTGGGCCCCCGGTAACCTGCACCGTGAATACTTCACCAGCGCCGGGCACAGCCACGCGACCGAGGGTGCCTTCGAAGTACAAATCGCCAGCAGCGGCGCGATCTACCCGGTGGCGCCACACCAAAGCGTGTACGACGTACTCGCGGCCGCGGGTGTCGCGGTGCCGATATCTTGCGGCAAGGGGATCTGCGGCGCTTGCCTGACCGGTGTGCGAAGCGGCGTGGTGGACCATCGCGATCAAGTGCTCAGCGAAGAGGAGCAAGCGCGCAACGACCTGTTCACCCCGTGCTGCTCCCGCGCGCTCAGCGCGCGGCTGGTGCTCGACCTCTGAAAACCGGCCAGCGCCAGGCGGTCACTGTAGGCTCAAGGCCGCGTTCGGGGCCGTGACGCCAGGGGTGCCGCCCTGCCCTTGCGCGCCCGCGCACGGCGCCTCTTCCACCGATTGCAGGCTCCACTGGTCCAGCGCGACGCGCAGTTCTTCCAGGCAGATCAACGTGGCTTTGTTCGACGTACCTTCGGCTGCGATATAGCAGGCCAGCACCGCAGACTTGATAGTCACGTCACGAATCGGCACGTACACCAGATCCGGGCGCATCAGATCCGGCCCGGCCGACAACCTGACCTGGCAACCGATACCCAGCCCCTGGCCCACCATCACCGCGATGAACTCAAAAGAGTTGGCCACCACACTGAACATGGGTTTTACCGCCACGCGCGTGAATACCTGGTTGAACACGTGGTGCAGGGTCTGATCGCCGCTGGGGAAAATAAAACTCTCATCCACCAGGTCAGCCACGCGCACCGAGTCGCGATCGGCTAGCCGGTGGGACTTGTGCACGGTGATGCAGGTTTGCAGATCGTAGGAGACTACCCGCTGCAGCCCGCTCTGCTGCTCGAGGGCATAGCCGACGATGATATCCACTTCGCCGCGCATCATGATGTCGGCGAGCATGTTGGAATTGGCCACCACGATTTCGAAGGTGATACGCGGGTGCGCTTGGCGAAACGTGGCGAGAAACCCCGCCAGGAATTCCCTGGCCGCGGTTTCGTTGATGCCGATACGCACGTTACCGGTGTGCTCGCCTTGCAGGATGTCGATTTCCGAACGGGCGATGCTCAACTCTTTCATCGCCCGCTTGACGCGATACAGCAACGACTCGCCCGATGAGGTGAGGCGCAAGCCATTGCGGTCGCGCACGAACAACTTGGTGTCCAACTCTTGTTCGAGCAACTGGATTTGCCGGCGTATAGCAGACGCTGCAATATAGATGTTCTCTTCAGCCAGTTTGAAAGAGCCATGGCGAGCCACTTCGTAAAAGTACCGAAGCGCCGCGGTATTGACAAAGTGGGGGAGAAGTCCGAGTGTCATGGGTTGCCGTCTACCTGAGTCTGTGAATGACCAGCGAGAAGCTGTCGAACATGACAAGTTCACGCTCATGTTTCAGCACTGCACCTTCGCTGAGCACTCCCTTGACCGCCAGCTGTCGCGATACAACAACCTCCTTATCAGCAGGGTCGCATGCAGGTATCAGGCCAGTGACAAGTGTCACGCCATCGCCGGCGCCTTATCACCTTTGATCTGGATGCGATAACCCAGGCGCACATTGGGGTAGTAATCCCAGATGGCCTTGTGTTGGGTGCAGCGGTTATCCCAAAAAGCGATCGAGTTATCCCGCCATTGGAAGCGCACATGGAACTCCGGTTTCTGGCAATGGGCATATAAAAACCCGAGTATCGCTTCGCTTTCATCGCGCGGCAGGCCGTCGATGTGGGACGTCATCGCCTTGTTGACGAAAATCAGCGGGCGGCCCGTTTGCGGATGGCGCACCACGATAGGGTGCGAGTTCACCGGCGCGTCGGGGCCGAACACGCGGCGGCCATCGTGGGTAGCGGTCAACCCTTCGAGGTAGGTCTTCATCAATGGCGAAAGTGCCTCGTAAGCGGCATACATGCTGCCAAACAGGGTAGCCCCGCCGCCGTTTGGTGCAGTTTGGGTGATGTGCAGGATCGACCCCATCGGTGGCAGGGCAGCGCACGTTTGGTCGGAATGCCAATCCTCGCCGGCGACCTTCTTCGAGTGTTGATCGAAGTGCAACACGCGGACACCGGGAAATTCAGGCACGGGCTTGCTTTCGGTCGCCGGGCCGACATGGTGGTGGACGTCACCAAACTGTACCGCCAAGGCTAAGTGCTGGCCAAAGTTGATCGGTTGGTCGCGAAAAAAGATGACCTGGAATTCGGCGAGTGCCTGTTTCAACTCCATAACGACGGGCGCGGTCAACGGCGCGGTCAAATCGATATCATAAATTTCGGCACCGATATGGGGAGTGGTAGGAACCACACGAATACGCTGGTAGCTCATGAGCTGTTTCCCTAAAAATGTTTTTCACTGATGGCCACGGCAACCGCCATACCGGCTGCCCATGGAGAGCGGGCGCAAGGCCCCGCGCCGTGTGCTTAGTTTATGAGGTATTGAAGTACTGAAGAATGCTATTAACCGCAGAGAAATTAGGCACTCAATGCTCTATTTAATAGCGCGAGCGCCGCCGGCTATTATTGGGCGTTATCGACCGGTAGCATCACGCCCGGCCATTACAGGCTGGGATGGCGAAGGTGCCACGCGCAGGCTTGTTCGTACGCGTAGCCGGCCTGCAACAGGCTTTGTTCGCCCGTGCGGCGGCCAACCAATTGCATGCCCAGGGGTAAGCCCAGATCACCGAAACCGCAACACAGTGAAAGCGCCGGGTAATCGCCAAGGTTGAACGCAATCCCGAAACTCGGCGTTTCCAGAAAGCCCCACTCGTTGAGCTGCTCCAGGCGCGGCGCCTGCCCAGCCTGGATGGGCGCGATCAGTACGTCCACGGTGTGCATGGCGGCATCCAGTTGCGCGGTCAGGCGCTGGCGCTGCTCAAGCGCACGAACATAGTCGGCCGCCGAGAGCGTCGCACCCAACAGCAGCGCATCGTGCAAGGCCTGCCCATAGTCCTGCGGCCGGGTGCGTAGCCAATGCTGATGAAACGCGTAGGCCTCGCTGAGCAAGATGACCATTCCGGCGGCGTTCCAGTCGCGCAGCGGCGCCAGCGGCACATCGCTAACGCTGCACCCCAGGCCTGCGAATACCGCCAACGCCGCCTCGATAGCCTCGCGCCCCTGGGCCTGCAAGGGCGAGCCTTGGTTGAAGAACGAACGCGCCACGCCGATGCGCGGCGGCTTGGGCCAGCGCAATGCCAATGGCGGGGGCGGCCCAGGTGGCAGGGCCAGCGCCTGGTAAATCAATGCGCAGTCTTCGACGTTCCGCGCGATCGGCCCCAGCGCATCGAGGCTATCGGCCAGCGGCCAGGCGCCATGGCGCGGGATCCGCGCGCGGCTCGGCTTGAAGCCCACCACACCACACAGCGCCGCCGGGCTGCGCAGCGACCCGGCGGTGTCGCTGCCCAACGCCCCCGGCAGCATGCCGGCCGCCACCGCGACCGCGGCGCCACTGGAAGAGCCTCCGGCAAAATGCCGTGGGTTCCAGGGGTTACGCGCCACCGGCCCGCATTCACCCACCACCGGTGGCCCAAAGGCGAACTCGTGAGTGGTCAGCTTGCCCAACACAATGGCCCCCGCGGCCAGCAGGCGGTCGACCGCCCAGGCGTTGCGCTCGGGCACATAGCCGCGTAACTGCCGCGACTGGGCCAAGGTCGGTAGCCCGGCCACGTCGATCACATCCTTGATGCCCAAGGCAATGCCATGCAAGGGCCCGCGCCACTCACCGCGGGCGATGGCCGCGTCGGCCAATGCGGCGCTTGCTAACACGGCGTCGCCGCGCAGCGTGGCGAAGGCGCCCAATTGCGGCTGCAACCGGCTGGCCCGGTCAAGGCACGCCTGGGTGTACTCGACCGCACTGCAACGTCGCTCGCGGATCGCGCGGGATACCTGCGCAAGGCTCGCCTGCGGCTCAGGCGTCATCGGCAGAGGCCGCAGGCTGCACCGCGATTTGGCTGCGCTGGCGCAGGTGCTCGGTCATGGCCTGCAGGTGCTGGTAAGCGAGCACAAACCCCTCGAAACGTGCGGGGACCACGCCCAGGCCTTGCCGCGCAAGGTGCTCGTGCAACCATTGCGCCGCTTCGTCGTATTCAGGCATCGGCGCCGCGCCCCCGCCACACGCGATACTGTTCCCGTGATGCCTCGGTCGCTGGGTATAAACCGATGATGCTGCGCCCCTGAGCCACTTCGCTGGCCGCGAATTGTTCGTATTGGGTTTGCTCATAGGCTTGCTCGGCGATTTGGTCAGCGATGGCGATGGGGATGACTACGACGCCTTCGGCGTCGCCGACGATGATATCGCCCGGGTACACGGCGACATCGGCGCAGCCCACCGGGGTGTTTATGTCAACGGCCTGCAAAAAACCAAAGCTCGGCGCCGGCACTGCGCAGCGTTGATACGCAGCAAAGCCCAAGCGCTCGACCTGCACCGTGTCGCGAAAGCCACCGTCGGTGACGATGCCGGCGCAACCCCGCGCCTTGAGCCGCCCGATCAGCAAATCGCCGCACGAGCAGCCACGGGTTTCACCGCGCGTGTCCATGACCAGCACGGCGCCAGGCGGGCATTGCTCGAAAGCTTGCTGATGCACGTTCTGCGCAGTGCCATAAGTGTCCAGGCCACCCTGGTCGTCGCGCATGGGGACAAAACGCAAGGTGAAGGCCGGGCCCACCATGCGCGGCTGATCGCGGGTTACCGCGACGATGCCGGTCGGCACCGTTCGCCGCACACCCTGGCGATACAGGCAGGTGCTTAAGGTGGACACATTGACCTCGGCCAGCCGTTGCCGGTTGAGTTCGCTCAGGGCCATGCTCGGTTCTCCTCAAAGGCGTTCACAACGGAATGGCAAGCAAAGTGTCAACCTTCGACGAGTCGAGAATGACCACGCGCGACCGAAACAGGCACCGGCCATTTTCAAACACGATCTGGTCGGAGTATCGGCCGGTGGCGAACAGCGTTACCCGGCCATCAAGCATGGTCCGCACACAGATAAAACTGGTCTCCATGTGCAAGGTGCTGTCGGTCTGGTCGATCACTTTCGAGTCGGAAAGCACATGCCGGTAATAGTGCGGCTCGAAGATGTTGGCTTTTTCAATCGCCTCGACGCGGTCGTAAAGCATGGCTTGGTTGTCACAGAGCATGATCGACAGCGGCATGATCATTTCGTGGTTCTGCCGGGTGGTGATGCGATACAGGCACGGCTCGGTGAAGTAGGTCGGCCATTGGCTGACCGCGCCGTCATCGATGGTATAGGTGTAATCGGTAATTAATTGGCGCGCTTGTGCCACGGTAATGCCAGGGGTGACTGTGCCCATGATTGTTCCTTATAAACCCATCAATGCGCGGTAGCCGGTCCAGAAACCGCGCACACTGCCTTCTGAAACCCGCGACCCGGGAATGGGTTCGATACCGTGCCCGCCCATTTCCACCACGGCGGCTTTGTCCAGGCTGCCGGCGATGCCGCGCTGTACCAGGCCGCCGATCATGCCGTCTTCCATGGCGATCAACCCGGCCGGCCCCATCATGTTGGCCTGCTTGAGGCGGCCATTGGTTTTGGCCTCATCGTCGTCGGCGTAGCCAAAAGCGATCCAGCGCAGTTCAGACTCATGGGTGCCCACTGGCACGATGGTGCGAAAGGCCAGGCAGTTGCGCAGTTGCTGCAACACAAAGTTGGGAAAAATGGTTTGGATGGTCATCGACACACTGTCACCAAAATCATCCCAGATCGCCGTCATGGACGTGTCGCGCAGCCCAAAACCGTAGATATCCAATTCGGCCGAACGCATCTCGGCGTTCTGGTAAACGTCACCGCCAGTTTCGAAATTCATTTTCGAATAACTGATGTGCGACCAGCCGTTGTTACCCATTACGATGCCGCCCTCCATGGTCAGCCGGTCCTGTTTCATCACGCCGTTGAAGGCATGCAGGATCGAGGCGTGGTAGGGGTCTTTGACGTTTTCGATGTAGAGCTTCCAGTTCGACGGAATCGCTTGGCTGTACTGGCCCAGAAGGCGCAGGGGCCGGCCGCACACCCGGGCGATGTTAGCGATGAGGTCGGCGCCGACGTACTCCTCGAACGAGGGTGTTTGTTCGCTGAAGGTGCCGAAAATCAGGCCGTGCAACCGGTGCACGCGCAACACTTGCAAGCCATGCTCCGGCTTCTTGAAGGTCGAAGCCATGCCGCCCTTACCGCGCACACCGCGCTCAAAGGCAGCGGCAGTCATGTTGCCTTTTAGGTCAAAGCACCAGTTGTGGTAAATGCACATGAACCGTGAGACCTTCCCCGATGGCACGAAGGCCAGGGGGGTACCCTTGTGCGAGCAACGATTGACCATCGCACTGACTTCGCCATCGTCACCGCGCACGACGATAACCGGTGTTTCGCCCACCTGAGCCAACACATAGCAGCCCGGGTCGGGGATTTGCACCTCAAGCCCCAGGAAATGCCAAATCGGCCCGCGGAAAATAGCCTGTTGCTCGTGCTCGAATACGTCAGGGTCGGAATAGACAGCGAAGGGAATGCGGCGAACACCCTCCTGCGGCCAGGTGATCGATAAAGGGGGCGGTAGAGTTCTCAATGTGGCTTCCTATCTGCGCAACGCACTGCGAAAGACAGTCCTGGACTGACGTTGTGTGGCGCCTAAAGTAAGGCGTTGCCGCCCTAGCCTCCAACATCAAAAAATCTTCACACCCGCGCGAAAAAAGCGTGTTTGGCCGGTGGCCCGCCAGTGTGTTGACCCACACGTTCGCCCGAATATGGACCCTAGAAGGGTGTTGGGCGGGCGCCGTGATCGGCCAAATATTCAACGAACAGTGCCCGAGCCTGGTGGCGCGTGGGCTCACCGCTTGCACCTTTTTGATAAGCGCCACTGCCCACCCCACTTCACAACCTTTACGAGGCGCCTGCGGGGGGGGCACATCGACGCATGCCGCGGGGGCGCAACGGCTGGTCTTTCTCAGGGCACGCCGGGCAGGCCGTTGGGCTTGAAGCCCAGCAACGCGCGAAAGCGTTCGGCATACAGCGGCCATGCCTGGGGGTTGGCCAGCCGCGCTGGAGCGCGCCCGGCCAGCGTATCGATCACTTGGGCCGCCGCCCAACGCGCCATGTTTTCGCGAGCCTGGTGGGTAACGCCGGCGGTGTGATAGCGCGCCAGCACGTGGGGCATCGCCAACAGTGGATGATCCAGCGGCGGGGGCTCGACATCCCACACATCGATCCCCGCCCCGCCCAAATGCCCGCTACGCAGCGCCGCCACCAACGCCGCCTCGTCATGCAGGCCGCCCCGGGCGGTGTTGATGAATACGGCACCGGGTTTCATGGCCGCGAACACCTCGGCATTGAACAGCCCGATGCTCGAGGCATCCCGTAAGCAGTGCAGGGAAATGGCATCGCAGCGTCATCAAGGGCATTGAATCGGCCAGTGGCTATCACCGCCGGACCGCGCCCAACTCAAATTGGCGTTGCAGCAAGAGCAAGCGGCACACCAAGCCACCGTGCCGAACGGGGCGGGCATACCGTGCAAGCGCCCGCAATATCTGCTGCCCCGGCGATTGAAATGCCAGGCACGCTAGGCAGAACGACTCTCTGACGCGCGTGCACAAGAGACACGAGCGGTACAGCGCGCTGGCGCTTTGTTACAGCCCGTACACCCGAATGCGGGCGCAGTCTGCTTCCTCGCCTGTTTCGCCTTCGTTCGAAGCTATTTCGCACAGGGCCTAATACCAAAACGCCTCAAGCGATGCCAGGCGCTCGAACGCCGAAACCTTGGCCAACAGCGCGCCGGCACCGATACCGGCAGCGGTACTGCATTGTTCGGCCTTGATCGCCAGTTCGACAGTGCTTAACGGCGCATGGCTGGACCCTGGAACGTCCTGCTGGGTATAACGCAGCGTCTGCCCATCGAGCAGGGTAAGGCTCACGGTGGCCGGGGCGAAATCGTTGTCGTTGTGGGGGTCGACCCGCAGGTGCACCTTGTGCAGCAGGGCAATAATGTCTGGATCATGCAGCGCCTGCGGTTGCAGGTGCTCGAAGGTGATCGGGCCACGCAAGAACGTTGAAGCCAAGTGATACCGCAGGTTGTGCTGGGCGAGCATGCCGAGGTCGCCCTGCAGGTTGAACTCAGCGCCGACATAACGAAACATGAACGGCGATACGTAACCGACGATCTCCAGTACCTGATCCTCGCGCAGGTGGTGCAGGGCCTGAAGCTGCTCCAGCGCGGCGACGGCAGCTTGGCTGCACGCACAGATCGCGTAACGTTTAAGCGCGGTATCCAGCAGTTGCCAGTCCTGCCACAGGCCTTGGAACAGGCGTTTGTCATCACCGGACTGGTACAACGCGCGCAAGCCGAAACGGCCTTCCAAGGCCTGGCTCGGCGCTGTGGCGCCTGCCGCCGCCAGTTGCGCCGCGAACACGCCATTGCGCGCGGCGAACGCCGGCTGCAGGCGACGGCTGGCGACTGACTCGAGGCTCGCCTGCTGGGTACCGGCCGCTTGCGCCATCGCCAGGCCCAGCGCATGGGACATCTGCGCAGGCGGCAGTTTGAGCAACAGACCCGCGGCCACGGCGGCGCCAATGCCGCCATAAATCGCGGTATCCGCCCAGCCTGCAGCCTTGCCGATGGCCGAACGCGACAAGCGGCTGACCGTTTCGATAGCCGCCACAAACGCAGTGAGCAGTTCCCGGCTGCTGGCCCCTGTATGCTCGGCCATCGCCCAAGCAGCGGGCAGGCAAATCAGGTCGGCATGCACCTTGTAGTTGACGCTGTCATAACCCAGCGCACCGGCGTGCAGCGTGTTGACGAAGGCCGCCTCAACCGGCCCCATGCAAACGCCGCCCTCGACGAACCACAACCGCGAGCGGCCTATCGAGGCCGTTACCGCCGCGCGCAATTGCGTGCCCAGCGGGCTGGCCTGCCCGGCCGCAGCCACTAACAGCGTGTCGGCCATCAGCGCTTTGGCTTTATCGATCACGGTGACCGGCAAGTCATCATAGGCCAGTGCCGTCAGGCGCTGGGCCAAACGGGAAGTAATGGGTTCAGCGGGCATTGCCACATTCCGACAAACAAAGTCACTCACACATAACGTTTACCGCCGCCATCCACATAGAGGCCAGAGGCGTTGACGAACGCTGCGGCATCCGACAGCAGATACAGCACAGCACTGGCAACATCCTCTGGCTTGCCCGGCCCGGCGAGCGGGGTCTGCGGCTCGATGCTCTGTGGGCTCGCCTGCTGCAACGCCTGATAACGGGGCGAGGCGATCGGGCCGGGCGCCACCGCGTTGACGCGAACCCCTTGCGGCCCGTAGCGCCGGCCAAGGCCCTGGACCAGCAGGTCCAGCGCGGCATTGACGCTTGAACCGATAAAATGCTGCGGCGAAGGGTCGATCCCGCCGCGGCCGGTGATCAATACAATCGCGCCCTGGCCCATGGCGATCAGATGCGGCAGCACTGCCCTGACCGGCCGCACGCTGCCCAGCCATTTGGCCTCCAATACGCGATACCAATCTTCATCGGCCAGGGCGTGGAACTCACCGAAAGCGGCGACATTGCTGCTGGTGACCAGGCCATCGAGGCGGCCGAACCGGTCGATGATCCCGGCAGCAACATGGTCCACCGCCGCGCTGTCACCCACGTCCAGGGGCCAACTGAACACACCAGGCCACCCAGAAAAATGCGCCGTGGTGACCGAGCGCGATGAGGCGATCACCGTGGCCCCTTGCCTGGCCAGCGCCTCTACCGTAGCGCGGCCCAGGGCGCCGGTGGCACCGATTACCCAATACACGCGCTTGTCGAACCAGTGGCTCATGCTGCTACTCCCGGGCTATCGCGTTTTCCAGCGCCGCACCATGCCTGGTTTCAGATGCCTGATCCAAGACCCATTGTGTCTATCCAAATAACTGGCTGGGCCGCCGATTCAAAGGCCCTTTGCGGCATGAGCTTAGTGTTTTTATCTATTGGATCGGGCGTTAACGCCGGGCAATGCTCAGTGCCTTTGAATTCAGGAGGCCGCAATGGCCACGCTTTCCGCACAGTTGGCAGAACACGTCCATCACATGCGCTTCGACCAACTGCCGAGCGATGTCATCGAGCGGGCAAAGCTGACGTTGCTCGACACCTTGGCGGTGGCCTGGGCGGGTTTGGGTGCCAGCGGCAGCGGGCCCGTGCGGCAGTTGGCCGTGGCCTTGGGCGGGCGCCCGGATGCCACAGCCTGGGGCACCGCGCAGCGGCTGCCCGCAGCCGAGGCGGCGTTCGCCAATGGCGTGGCCGCCGCTGCGCTGGACTATGACGCTTTGCACGTGGCCGGCACGGTGCACGCCGATATCGTCGCCGTGCCAGCCTTATTGGCAGTGGCCGAACAGGTGCACGCTAGCGGTGAAGAATTTTTGGCCAGTTACGTCCTCGCGCAGGACCTGATCTGCCGCTTGGGTCTGTCGGTGACACGCTACGACGGCTGGTTCAACACCTCGGTACTGGGGGTTTTCGGCGCGGCGGCCGGCGCGGCACGGTTGTTGGGCCTGGGCAGCGAGGCAATCACCCACGCCCTGGGCCTGGCACTACCGCAGGCCGGCGGCACCCAACAACCCATGCTTGAGCAAAGCCAAACCAAGCGCCTGCAGTCGGCGTTTGCCGCGCGCGCGGGGGTGACGGCGGCGTTACTGGCCGCACAGGGCCTGAACGCACCGGCCCAGGCCCTGGAAGGTGATTACGGGCTGTTCAACAAGTACACCGGCAACAACGCCGCGGTGCTCTTACAGGGCCTGGGCAGCTATTGGACCGGCCAAGACATTACCATCAAGCGCTACCCCAACTGCGGTTGCAGCCATGCAGCCCTTGACCTCACCCTGGCCCTCATCGAGCAACACGGGCTAACGCCGAACACCGTCGACACGATCGAAGTCACCCTGCCGGCGTTTTCGCAACGCCTGGTGGGCGCGCCCTTCGTGCCCGCGGGCAATCCCCAGGTCAGCGCACAGTTCAGTGTGCGGTATGCGCTGGCCGTTGCACTGCGGGATCGCCAATTCGGCTTGCCACATATCGAAGCCGACGCCGCGCTGGACCCGGCCATTGCCGCCCTGGCGGCCAAGGTGCGGGTCAATACCGACCCACACGCCCAGGGCCGAATGTACCCGGTCAGCGTTACCCTCGGCGCCCAGGGCCAGCGCTATAGCCGGCGCGCCGAAGCAGCCAGCGCCAGCGTTATCGACAAGCAACAGGTGCTCGACAAGGCCCGTGCTTGCTTCGCCTATGCCTCGGCGCCCGACAGCGTCGCCACTGGCGAGGGTTTGATCGAGCGGGTGCTGACACTGGAAACGCTCAGCGACATACGCCAGTTGCTGGCGCCCACCGGCTGAACCGGATCATGCCTGCCGCTACAGGCGGGCCGAGGTATCATAGGCTTGGCCCAAGTGAAACTTGCCCACCGTGGCTGCCGTTTTGTCGAGGTTCTCGTGCAGGGTTTGCACGCGCAGGTCACGTATCGCCCGTGACAGCGGCGAATCGGCGGCGAATGCGCTGGAACCGGCGATCTGCGCGGCTTTGTCCATCACGCTCACGGCAACGCTCATAGCCTGGTACTTGGCGTTCATGGAGAACAGTTCAGCACGCTCGAAGGCCTTGCGCCGCCACAACGCGACCGCCCGATACACCAGCCAGCGCGCCGAATCGATGGCGATACGAATTTCACCGAGGCGCAGCTGGGCATAACCGTCTGCCGCCGTGCCGCGCTTGGGCAGATAATCCACGAGGATATCGAAGATACCCTCGCTGGCCCCCACGTACTGTATGGCAAAGCTCAGATGGGACTTGGTCTGCCAATGGTCGCGGGGGAAAATACCGGGCGCCCCCAACACGTTGTCGGCCGCCACGAACACGTCATGGAGTTCAACCTCCGGGCTGTGGGCTGCCCGCATGCCCATCGGGTTCCACGAGTGGGGACGCACCACTAGCCCTGGCGCACCGCGCGGCACCATCAAACCAATATGGCCCTCCGGTTGCGGTACATCCTTGATCACCGCGTAGAGAATGTTGTAGCTCACGTCGTCGGCCAAGGTCGCGTAGTTTTTCAACCCGCTGACCCGGTAGCCACCCGGCACCGGGGTCGCTACCGTTTGCAAACCATACAAGCCCCGGGCCGTGCGCCCCGGTTCGCTGCCGGTGGCATTGAGCAGTTCTCCCTGCTCCAGCACCGGCCGCAGGATTCTTTCTCGCTGCTCGTCGGTGCCGATCTGGTCGACCATATGCGCGGCATTGTAGTGAATGTGGACGCTCTGGGCCGTCGACAGGCAATAACGGGCCGCCTGCTCGACCACCAGCAAGGAAATCAACGGGTCTTCACCCAAGGCGCCGCCACCGCCGCCGCCCAATGACTTGCTGATACTGAGCCCCAGCAACCCGGCATCGAACAGATCCCGCAGGTTTTCACGGGGTAGCTCGGCACGCTCATCGTAGCCTTGGGCACGTGGGGCGAAGCGCGAACGCCCCAGTTCACCGACGATATCGTAGACCCGTTGGTGGGCCTGCTCGTATTCAAAATCCATGGGGCACTCGTTGTCCAAAAAAAGGGGGGCGGCCTATGCTGCCGTGGCGCGGTTACTGCGCGTAACCGGGGTCGTCCCGATCGATCTTGCGCCGAAAGGCGTTCCATTCCGTAATGGCGCCCGGCGACCAACTGTTTTCGGTGTACAGCTTCAGGCCGAACTCGGCCGCCTGTTCGATCCATTCAGGCTCGACCACCTTGAGCTTGGCGCCGCTGGACTGTGCCGCCAACTGAATCTGGCAAGCGCGCTCCACGCGGACCACGAATGAATAGGCCTCGCCGAGGGTGGCGCCGGCGACCAAGGTGCCGTGGTTCTGCAGAAAAAGTACGGTCTGCTCGCCCAGCGCCGCAGCCATGCGCGCGCACTCGTCGCGGTCCAGTTTGACGCCGGTGAAAGGGTAATAACGCACGCGGCCACGAATGATCATGGCGTTCTGGGAAATAGGCAGCAGCCCTTGCTCCTGGGACGCCACCGCCACACCCGCCACGGAGTGCAGGTGCACCACCGCATTGACGTCGGGGCGCGCGGCGTAAATGCCGCCATGAATAACATCGGCCGCCGGGTTGACGTTATAGCCGTTGTCGCCGATGACCTTGCCTTCAAGGTCTATCTTGACCAGCGATGAGGCGGTGATTTCCTCGAACAGCAAGCCATAAGGGTTCACCAGGAATTGATCGGTGGTGCCGGGCACGCGAGAGG
Organism: Pseudomonas typographi; assembly: GCF_014694385.1. Classification (GTDB taxonomy): domain Bacteria; phylum Pseudomonadota; class Gammaproteobacteria; order Pseudomonadales; family Pseudomonadaceae; genus Aquipseudomonas; species Aquipseudomonas typographi. Next base: position 17,336 of record NZ_JAAOCA010000041.1, read on the forward strand.
AAAAATGCGTGCCCAAGAGGTCATGCCAACCCTGGGCGGCAGCCAGCCGATAGGCGGCTGCCAAGTCCAACCGGGCCAGCCATTCGGCCTCGGGAATATGGCCCGGTGCGGGGTAATGCCGGGTGAGCCCGGCGTTGCAGGCGATGCTGGTCACGGTGATGTCCTCTGCAGCGAAACGGTTTGGGTAGGGTTAGTCCAGCTTGGCGCCGGTCTGGGCGACCACGGCGCCCCAGCGTTGGTTTTCGCTGGCGATGAGCTTGGCAAAGTCCTCTGGGCTGCCACCGAGCACATCGACGCCCGCGGCGCGCAGCTTCTCGATAACAGCCGGCTTCGCCAGGCTTTTGGCGATCGCCGCGTTAAGTTGCGCAACGATCGCCGGCGCGGTGCCGGCCGGGGCCAGAACCCCGTGCCAGGAGCGTGCATTGACGTTCGGCAGGCCCGCTTCGGCAAAGGTCGGAACGCCGGGCAACTGATCGGTTTTGTCCGACACTGCCAACGCCCTCACCCGGCCCGATTTGATGTACTCCAGTGAGGACGACAGGTTGTCGATACTGAAATCCAACTGCCCGCTGAGCAGATCCACCAACATCGGGCCGGCGCCTTTGTAGCCCACTGTCAGCCACCGCGCACCGGTTTCGAACTGGAGCTGTTCGGACAACAGATGGGGCAAAGAACCATACCCGCCCAGGCCGAAATTGAGTGTGCCCGGGTTGTGTTTGGCCAGGTCGAGAAATTGCGGCAAGGTCTTGGCCGGCAAGCTGTCTTTCACTTCCAGCACATAGGGGCCGCCACCGACCACCGCGATAGGTGCAAAAGAGGTCAGCGGGTCATAGGGCATGTTGTCCATCATCTTCACGGTCACCGCCAGCATGGCCGAGTTGCCCAATAGCAACGTGTAGCCGTCCGCTTTGGCGGCAGCGACTTGCGCATGCCCGAGCAGGCCATTGGAGCCTGGCCGGTTTTCCACCACCACCGGTTGGCCGATCTCGGTGCTCAGTTCCGTAGCGACGATTCGCGCGACGATATCCGTCTGGCCACCGGGGGGGTATGGGGCAACCAGTTTCACCGGGTGATCGGGATAAGCGGCCAGCGCGCTGGCGCTTAACACGGTGGCCAGTGCCAGCGCCAACGCCTTCAGCGGGCGCTTAACATTACGCATCGAATACATCCTGGCGTTCTTCCTGCGAGGCAAATGGGCGCAAAAGTATTAGCAGAAAAAAAACGCCGCGGCTTAGTACATTTAGGCCTGTTGTTATGCGCTTGAACAGCCGCTTTTTCGCCCCTTCCAGCGTTAGGTAGTTAGCATCAAATGAACTAATAAGTTGCTCGACGCGTTCCCTATACTCGCGTTCTTTTCAAACCGACGGACACTGTAATGAACCACCGCAGAGCCTCTTGGAAAACTTGGCTCATCGCCTTGGGTACGGCATTGACCTTGGGTAGCCTGGCGAGCAACGGCCAGGCAGCGAGCAACGGCCAGGCAGCGGGCAATGCACAGGCCGACTTCCCAAACAAGCCGATCAAAATCATTGCCACCTACCAACCGGGCGGGACCAACGACATCATGGCGCGGCTAGCCGCCGACATCTGGAGCAAGGCCTTCAACGTGCCCGTGGTGGTCGAGAACCGCACGGGCAGCAGCGGCAACCTGGGCACGGGCCTGGTGGCCAAGGCCAAACCCGATGGCTATACCCTACTGGCCGGGACGTTCGGGCCGATCACCACCAGCCCGACGTTGTATCCCGACCTGCCGTATGACCCCCTCAAAGACTTCGCCCCCGTGGGCCGCCTGGCCACGGTGCCCAATGTGATTTTCGTCAACCCCAGCTTGCCCGCCAATAGCCTGGGGGAGCTGATAGCGTTGTCCAAGCGCCGCGCAGAACCGTTGAAGTTCGGCATCGTCTACGGCGGCACCCCACAGTTTCTAGTGGCCAAGCTGCAGCGGACCACCCACCTCAACTTGCTGGAAATCCCCTACAAGGGCGGTACCTCAGCACTCAATGATCTGATCGGCAACCACCTGGACCTGTACATCGACAACTTGCCCCTGGTGTTGCCGCAGATTCGTGGCGGCACGGTCAAGGCCCTGGCCGTGGCCAGCCAGCAACGCTCGCCACAACTTCCGGACGTGCCGACCACCGCCGAAGCGGGCTACCCGGACGTCGAGGTATCGGCCTGGCACGGCATCCTGGCCCCGGCTGGCACCCCGCCGCAGGTCATCGAAAAGCTCAACCAAACGTTGGTCGCGGCGCTGCACACGCCCGAGGTTCGCGAACGCATCGAACGCCAGGGTGGCACTGTGATCGCCGACAGCCCCGAACAGTTTGCCGCCTTCATCCGTAGCGAAGTGCCGCGCTGGGCGAGTGTGATTCACCAGAACAACATCACTGCAAATGAATGACTGAGCAATGACATCAAGCGCCCTGGAGGCCCCATGAACCTGGCGAGTAAAACCAATTTTTACGCCGGCCTGCTATTCGCCGGCATCGGCTTGGCGGCGCTGGTACTGGGCCGTGGTTATGCAATGGGCACCGCCGCGCGAATGGGTCCTGGCTATTTTCCGACGCTGCTGGCCGGGCTGTTGCTGGTGCTGGGGCTGGTCATCGGCGTGCGCGCGTTCTGGCAAGAAGGCCCGCAGCCAAGGCCCTTCAAACCGATGCCGTTGGTCGTCATGACAGTATCGGTGGTGCTGTTCGCGCTGCTGGTCGATCGGTTGGGCATTGCCGTGGCCACCGTCATCCTCACCGTGGGTGCGCGGCTGGCTGCGCCGCAGCGGCGCTGGCTGGAGGTGGTGCTGCTGGCGCTGGCCCTCAGTGCCGCGGCGGTGGTGATCTTCGGCTACGGCCTGGGTATCCCTTTCGTGTTGTGGCCGTTCTAGTGCTTCTTACTGATCCAAAGGCAGGCAGCGACTATGCATATGCTTGATAACCTCGCCATGGGGTTCGGCGTTATCTTTACCGCCAACAACCTGCTCTATTGCCTGTTCGGCGCCATCCTCGGCACTCTCGTGGGCATCCTGCCGGGGCTCGGCCCCGCCGCCACCATCGCCATGCTGCTGCCCAGTACCTATGCGCTCGGCCCGCAAGCTTCACTGATCATGTTGGCGGGCATCTATTATGGCGCGCAGTACGGTGGCTCGACGACGGCCATCCTGGTCAACCTCCCCGGCGAGTCGTCGTCGGTGGTCACTTGCCTGGACGGCCACCAGATGGCATTGCAAGGGCGCGCGGGCCAGGCCTTGGCCACGGCGGCATTGGGATCGTTCTTCGCCGGATGCTTCGCAACGTTGCTCATCGCCGCTTTCGCGCCGCTGCTCAGCGAGGCGGCCCTGGCGTTCGGCCCGGCTGAATATTTCTCGCTGATTTTGCTCGGGCTTATCGCGGCGGTGATTCTGGCCAGCGGCGATGTGCTCAAGGCGATCGCCATGGTGACCCTGGGGTTGCTACTGGGCTGCGTCGGCGCCGACCTCAACAGCAATGCGCAACGGTTTACCTTCGGCTTGCCGGAGCTCGACGATGGCTTGGACTTCGTTGCGGTGGCAATGGGCGTGTTCGGTATCAGTGAGATACTGGTCAACCTGCAGCAACCCGGCGGTGCGCGCACGGTCAACCGTGACAGCATCAAACGCCTGTGGTTGAGCCGCGAGGAGTTCAAGCAGATTACCTGGCCGACGATTCGCGGCACGTTGATCGGTTCGCTGTTGGGCATCCTGCCCGGCGGCGGCGCGCTACTGGGGTCGTTCGCGTCTTATTCCATCGAGAAAAAAATCGCCCGGGCCCCTTCCCGCTTCGGCAAGGGGGCGATCGAAGGCGTCGCCGCGCCAGAATCGGCGAACAACGCCGGCGCGCAGACGTCGTTCATCCCACTGCTGACGCTGGGCATTCCGTCAAACGCGGTGATGGCGCTGATGGTCGGCGCGCTGATGGTCCAGGGCATAGCGCCGGGGCCGCAATTGATCAGCGAGCAACCGGCGCTGTTCTGGGGTGTGATCGCCAGCATGTGGGTGGGCAACGCGATGTTGATCGTGCTCAATCTGCCGTTGATCGGCATCTGGATCCGCCTGCTGTCGGCGCCGTACAAGCTGCTGTACCCGACGATCCTGTTGATCTGCTGCATTGGTGCGTACAGCCTGGAAAACAGCGCGTTCTCGATATTGGTGGTCGCGGTGTTCGGCGTGCTCGGTTACGTTTTCTACCTGCTGGAGTGCGAGGCGGCACCCTTCATGCTGGGTTTTATCCTGGGCCCGCTGCTGGAGGAATATCTACGGCGCAGCCTGCTGATCGCACGAGGCAACCCGCTGGAGGTGGTCAACCACCCTATCGCGCTGGTGTTTCTGCTGGTGTCGCTGGCATTGGTGCTGCTGATCCTGTTGCCCAACTTTCGCCGGGTGCGGGTAGAGGCGTTCCAGGAGGAATGAGCGGCCTGCTGCAGCGGTGGCGATGGGTGCCGCCGCAGGCCAGTTTCAGGTATTGGCGTAGCGGCTCTGAACCCGCTCCAGGCCCAAGTGGTCACGCAGGGTTTTGCCTTGGTATTCCCGCCGGAACAGCCCGCGGCCTTGCAGAATCGGCACTACCAGGCGGGCAAAGTCATCAAAGGCGCCTGGGAAAAACGGCGCCATGATGTTGAACCCATCTGCCGCGCCGGCTTCGAACCATTGTTGAAGGCCATCGGCTATTTGCTCTGGGGCACCGATCAGAATCTTGTGGCCAAAGGCATTCGCCACCAATTGATACAGCTGGCGAATACTCAGCCCTTCACGCCGGGCCTTTTCCAGCAGCAGGCGCTGGCGGCTTTGGTGCCCCTGAGTGTGGGCCAGGGTTGGCAGAGGCCCGCCCAACGGGTAAGCGCTGAGGTCGACGCCGATCATGCTGTTGAGCTGGGCCATGCCAATGTCCTCGTGCACCAGCGCATCGAGTTCCCGTGAGCGCTGCCATGCCGCTTCTTCGGTTTCACCAACGATCACGAATACCCCAGGCATCACCTTCACCCGCAAGGGGTCGCGCCCCTGCTCTGCCACTTGGCGCTGCAGACCACGGCGAAAAGCGACGGCCTGTTCGAGGGTGTCGGCAGCGCTGAACACCACATCGGCGGTACGCGCGGCTAGCCGCTGGCCATCTTCGGAGGCACCGGCCTGGAACAACACAGGGTGCCCTTGTGGAGTACGCTCGACGTTCAGCGGCCCACGCACCGAGAAGTGTTCGCCACGGTGGTGCAGGTAATGCAGGCGCTCGGTATCTACATAGATACCCTCAGCCTTGTCACGCACAAAGGCGTCGTCGTCCCAACTGTCCCAGAGGCCCTTGACCACAGCGATGAATTCTTCGGCGCGGGCATAGCGCAGGTCATGTGCCAGGTGCTTCTCGCGGTTGAAGTTGACCGCCTCGCTGTCGGTAAATGAGGTGACCGCATTCCAGCCTGCTCGCCCCTGGCTGATGTGGTCGAGCGAGGCGAACTTGCGGGCGATATGGTAGGGCTCGTTGTAGGTGGTCGAGGCGGTGGCCACCAGGCCGATACGCTCGGTGCCCACCGCCAGGGCCGAGAGCAGCGTGAGCGGTTCGAGCTGGGCGATGTGATGGGAGCGCCGTAACGACTGCGGGCCACCGCGTTCGCGAATGCCCACCGAATCGGCAAAAAAGAGCAGGTCGAAACGAGCCTGTTCGGCGCTGCGCGCAAGGTGCTGGAAAAAGGCCAGGTCGTGGCCACCATCGGCGCGGGCGTGTGGGTGGCGCCAGCCGCCGACGTGATTGCCCGTGGCCATGATTACGGCGCCCAAGTGCATCTGTTCATTATGCTGGGTCATGGAAGTAGTTTCGCTGCCTGGCCGTTGTCAGCGGCGAATTATTCCATAACAACCGAAGCTATCACCTGAACGTTTTAATCTGAAGTTATAACCGTTGGCGGCGCCACCGAGCGCATTAAAAGGTCTCTAGCTCAAGTACCAAATAATATTTCAGCGCCGGCCTCAGCCTGATTAACATCGCCCTTTATATTTTGAATATCGCAGGGCGCCAGAATGGCCGACACTTATTTAAAAAACCACCTCACGGTCGCACCTAACGTCCCGGTGTTCGACTTGCCGATTCACGTGGCACTGGAACATGGCCTGTTCGAAAAGCGTGGCTTGCACGTTCAGTTCAGTGAAGCACACGCCCCGCAGGCCTATTCCAGCCAGGAAGCCTTCGAACGGCAAAAGGAATCACTCTACGAAGCGCGCCGGGCCGATGCCTACAACCTTTGCGAGTGGGCCGGCCTGGATCGCTCGGAACGTAGCCGCCGCGGCAGCCAGGTGCATGCACTGCGCCCCGCTGTGATTGCCCAAGTGATCGTCAGCTTCGACCCGCAGATCCAGGAACTGCGGGATTTGGCAGGGGTACCGGTCGGTATCAACGAGTTCACTGGCTCGCACTACACCACCTTGCAATTTCTAGATGGCGCACTGGCCCGCGAAGACATCGTACTGGTGCATATCGGCGAGCCATTCGTGCGCTATGAAACCCTCAAAAGCGGCCAATTGCGAGCCGCGGCGCTGATGGAGCCGTATGTCAGCCTGGCGCTGAAGGAAGGCGCGCACATTATCGGGGTGAATTTTTACCGCGGCGCTGAAGTGATCGCACCGGAGCTACCCCCCGACGCACGGGCGGCCTACCTGGAAGCGGTCAACGAAGCCACCAACCTGATCAACGATGACTTCGCCCGCTACAAGCACTACATCATTGCACCGGTCAAGGACCGCCTGGACGAAGCGGAGCTGGCCAGTGCCTTCGTGCGCTATGCCCACAGCCGCCCCCTGGACGAAGCCCGCTTCGCGCACACCTACGCATGGATGCGCTCGTGGAACCTCACGCCTGGCCTGAGCCCGTACAGCGCCCTGGTCGCCGTATAAGCGGCGGGCTCAAGGCAGTTCATCGAGCAATGCCTGGCCGCTTTCATAGCGCGCCAGGTTGGTGATGAACTTGTCCACCAACTGTTTGCGGGTCAGCCAGCTCAACGCGCTGGTATGAGGCGACAGCTTGATTTGCCCATGGCTATAGAACGGATGGCCCGCCGGCAGCGGCTCGGGCGCGGTGGTATCCAGCGTGGCGAAACCCGCCTGGCCTGATGCCAATGCCGCCAGCAACGCCTCGTCATCCACCAGTTCGCCACGGGCCACGTTGACCAAGTGCAAGCCAGGTTTGGCGCAGGCCCAGGCTGCAGCATCGATGATTCGGTAGGTCGATGGCGTCGAAGGCGCCACCAGCACCAGGTGATCGCTCAGCGCCATCAATTCGCCGACCGACCCGACCAGCCGCACTCCTGCCAGCGGTGCCGGGGCCTTCGATTGCCGCAGGGCGACCACCTGCGCGCCCAGCCCAAGGGCTTTATGGGCCAAGGCTTGGCCGATCGCTCCCAAGCCCAACAAGCCGATGGTTGAACCGTATACCGATGCCGTGCGGCGCCCCGTCCATTGCTCAGGGCCGCTGACCCACAAGTTGGGCAGGTCTTTGCTGACAGAGAGCATGGCGGCCAGGCAGTACTCGGCAATGGAATGCGCAGCCACCCCCCGGGCGGTACTGATGCGCGCACTGCGCAGGAACCAGGCCGGGAAGAGGTCGATCCCCGAAGACACCAACTGTATCCATTTAATGTGCTTGGGCCAATTGGCCGGTTGCGGCAGGGTGCGGCCCTGCCCGCCCTTGCCAATCGGCGAAGCCAGCAAGATCTCGGTATTGTCGGGGATGTCCAGCGACCCCCACGGCAGGCGCTGGATGGGGCGCCCCAGGCGCTGCTCCAGGGGGTCGTTGAAGTCGTCCTCCAGATGGCTGCTGATGACGGGTAAGGCCATGTAGATTCACTCCTTGATAGGGCCGGGAGGGCGCAGAACGTTATTGGCGGATATTCACCGTCTTTTTCAACTCATCCCAACGTGCCCGCTCGTTGGCGATAAACAGCGCACTTTGCGCCCGGGAGTCTCCCCGCGCATTGGCGCCTTGGGCGAGCAATGCTTCTCGCACGTCAGTGTTTTGCAGGGCCTGGGCGACATGCTCGCTCAAGCTATCGAGGATGTTGGCCTCGGTGCCTTTGGGGGCCAGTAACCCGAACCACGCACTGGCGACCACCTGGCCGATGCCCGCCTCGGCAGTGGTTGGCACCTGCGCATAGCCCGGCCAGCGCTCAGGCTTAGCCACCAGCAATGGTTTGATCTGGCCATTTTTGATATGGCCCGCCACCGCTGGAAACGATGTGAAAAACCCGTCGATGTGATCGCCCAACAGATCGTTCAGCGCAGGGCCCGTGCCTTGGTAAGGAATCAGTTCGGCTTTGATTCCACTGTCGCGCTTGAATTGCTCGGTCAACAAATGAGCATCGGAGCCAAACGCGTTGATGCTGAGGTTGACGCCTTGGCGCTGCGACTTAGAATAAGCCACCAGCTCCTGCAGCGTATCGACAGGCAAGTTACTGCGCACCACCAACGCATAGGGCAGATCGGCCAGGATGCTGATCGGCGCCAATGCTTGCGCAGGGTCCAGCCCTTCGGTGTCGCGCGGGTCGGTATTAACCACCAGGGGGCCGGCGAAAGACAACAGCAGTGTGTAACCATCCGGTTTGGCCCGGGCGACGTTGCGTACAGCCAGTAACCCCCCGGCACCGCTGCGGTTCTCGACGATGAAGTTCTGCCCATAGGCCGCGGCCAATCGCTCGGCGACCAACCGCGCAATGATGTCGTTGGTGCCACCGGGCGGTGACGGGATAACGATCTTAACGGGATGGCTCGGGTAACTATCCGCCTGTGCCACGTGGGGGATGGCCAAAAGGGCCGATAACGACAGTAATATCCATATGCCCAGTTTCAAGAGGCGTATCCTTTTCAGCGGCAGGTTCCCGAGCATCGTGCGGGGGCGTGGTGTTTCAGACACTCGCACAAGCATCGACGCGAAAATGCTGCTAGCGAAGGCGCCGTGACGGCAACGCAGCACGGCGGCAAAAGGCATCGTCAACATTGTGCAGCCAACGTCTGAAACCACACTAGCCGCGCAATCCTAAGTGCCGGGTACTGGCCGTGGCCAACAACGGATGTCTCTAAGGTAATAACCGCCAGCACCGGAAAAAAAACCGGCAATGTGTGAATAAGCGCCTAACCAAATGACGCAGTCACCCTCCCCGACGCGCGCTTTTCCGATGCGTTATAGTTGCCACGCACCGGCCCCGGCATCGACCAGAAGCCGTTGCTCAGCAACGGACGGGGCGGTATACCCGCGTCGATAGCCGGCGACCTGCCCCATAGCCATCAATCGTTCGCGGTTTTCGGAACGGTACCTGGGGCCGGGTCGTTTTTATGCTGGGCGACTTGAGCAGCCGGGGCCTGTAATGGGTCGATAGGCAGCGAGTTGAAGTCGCGCAAGCCAGACGGCGTGTGCGGGTTGCCAATCAGCAAGCGGCCCTGTTTGTAGTCAGCGTTGACCAGGCTTTGCGAGGGTGCGAATTCATCGAAGCGCAGGCCGGCGAGGTCAGCCCACGTGTGAATGAAATGCGACGTACTGTAGGGCCGGTGCAGATAAGCGCCATCCAATGGCAGGTTGGCTTGCGCGGCCTTCCAGCTGGGCGAGCTCCAGACGATGAATGGCACGGTATACATCGGCCTGGTCGGTGCCGCTTCGTTGCGCCCAAGCACCTTCGGCGCTACGGGGTCATAGACCGACTCACCATGGTCAGACAAGTAAAGCAGCAAACCGTTGGGGTCCGTATTGCTGAAACGCTTGATCAACGATGACACTACATAGTCGTTATAGCGTACGGCATTGTCATAGCTGTTGTAGACCGCCAGTTGATCATCCGTCACGTTGGCCGGCACACCACTGCGATCTTTGAAGTAATCGTAGGTTGGCGGGTAACGATAGTGGTAGCTCATGTGCGTGCCCAGCAGGTGAATCACGATGAACTTGCGCGGGGCATCGTCGGCCAATGCCTTGGAAAACGGATCAAGCACGTCGCCGTCGTATTGGCTGGTTTCGTTCTGGTCCCGATTGTTATTCAAATAGGTCTGTACGTCCGCCTGCTTGGAAAACAAGGTGAGCATGGTGTTGCGCTTGGTCATGGTTTGTTGATTGGTGATCCAATAGGTTTTGTAACCTGCCTGTTTCATCACACTGACCAACGTAGGCGTGCTCAGGTACAGGTCGGGGTGCTCCTCATCGGCGAAGGTCAATAACTGTTGCAGCGTCTCGATGGTGTAGGGGCGCGGCGCGATGACGTTGTCGAACACCTGCAACTGGCTGCGGATTTGGTCCAGGTTTGGCGTGGTGGGGCGGCCGTAACCGTAAAGGCTCATGCGTTGGCGCGTCGTCGACTCGCCGATCACCAGCACCAGGGTAGAGCGTTGGCCCGCGTGCTGGTCAGTGAGGTTTTTCAGCGGCGGTATGTGCGCTTGCGTGGCCAGCATCTTCGACATCTCGTCGAGCTGCTGGCGATATTGGTGATAGCCAACGACTATCTGCCAGGGCGCTGCCGCTTCGATGTTCTCTTCGAATTTAGCGGCCGCCAGCTTGACGGTGGCGCGCTTGAAGTACTGGTGAACGGCGTTGTAGCCCACCGAAACGCCAAGGAACAACACGCAGCATGCAACCAGTGCCTTGCGCGGTAGGTAAACCGGGCGCACGCGGGTCCACAGCAGCAGCCCACCCAGGCTATAGGCAACGATGACCGCCACGATAGACCACGAAAAATAGTGCCCCAGGTATTCGCTGGACTCCTGCATGTTCGAATCGAACATGATGAAGATCACACTTTGCGAAAACTCCTGCCCGTAGATCAGAAAGTAGCCCAGGCCTGCCAGCGACGATACCCAGAGGATGATACCCAGCACGCCAGCCAGCAGCCGCGTGCGCGCGGGAAACAGCAGCAGTGGAACCATCCACAACAGCGTCACCATCGACGCCTGGACCATGCCCTTCCAACCCGCGACGCCCGCCTGGATGATCAGCAGTTGGGCTACCCCCGAGAAGTACCAGAAAAACAGAAACATCCAACCGAGGCCGGCCCAATTTACCCGGCGATGTGTCACCGGCGCGGTGTTTCTAGATCCCATAACAACCTCAATAGTAATAGGCGGCCCGTGGCAGGCCAGGGCCGTGGCTCACGCCGAACCGCCGGCCATCAGCTGGCGGACCAACTGGACGCACAAGGCCTGCACCTCTGCCAAGGGCCGGCTGGCATCCACTTCGACGATTCGCGCACCATTGAACCGAAGCAAGGGCGTGGCTTGGACCTTCTGCCTGAGCAACGCCAGATTATGTTCAGGCTTGCGGGCAAACGCGGTGTCGGCGTCGATATTCAAGCGTATGACCAAGGTCGGGCGGTAACTCGCCATCTGGTGATAAAGGCTGAGCTCGCGCTTCGCCAGCCAGGCGGTGAAACGATTGGCCGGGCGTGCGGCGGACAACCCTGGGCCGTCGTAGAAGCCGGGAATTTCCAACTGCGGGTATCGGTCGCAAATCACCACACCCGCCTGTTTACGCAACGCCAGCATCTGCTTGAAGCGACGCACCCGCCGCCTGGAAAAACCATAAATCACCGCGGCGGTGAAAACCCCAGGAATGCGCTCGCCTTCGGTCCGTGCTTGCTTGGCCTTTGCCCCCAAGCGCCGCGCTAACATCGGGCCAAGCAGCGGCCATGCCTGGATTTTCAACCCCAGTGCACCGGAGCCCAGGCCAAGGTAAGCGTAGGCCGCGCCCTCGCCCTGCAGCGCCGAACAGACCGACGCCGCCAGGGTGGTCTTGCCCGCCCCGTCGGAGCCTACGATCGCGATCAAGGGCGCCAGCGTAAGGTCGTCATGGCGAATGCCGTTGAACATCCGAACGCTAAGGCCAGTCATCGGTCGCCCAACGCGTCGTGAGGCCACGACAGGCTACGAGAAACGCCGGCTTTGGCCTGTGCAATAACGTCTGCCAGCGGCAAGCGGCTATCCAGGTCCAGAATTGGCGCGCCCTGGTACTCAAGCTTCGGGACATTGGCGATTTTCAGCGCCAACGACTCGTAGCGATGATCGGGTTTGCGCGCAAAGGCCGTTTCCAGGTCAACGTTCAAGCGGATGACCAGATCCGGGCGGTAACTAATCATGTAGGCGTACAGCGCCTTTTCGCGCCCGGCCAGAAAGCGCACGAACGCGTTGCGGTAAGTGACATTCGCAAGCCCCGGGCCATCGATTTTGAGGTTGGCAACGGCAATTTGTGGAAAGCGGTCCGCGACGACCGCCACACCCTTGCGCCGCAGCGCCATCATTTTCTGATAACGCCGCCAGCGCCGCAGCGACAACAGGAAGATCGCAAAAGCCGCGAGGGTGCTTGGCCCCTCCCCGTCCTTTTTAAACGCCGGGCTCACCCGTGGCGAATTGTCCGCGATCAGCCGCGCAATGCGTTTTCCGACCAGGGGCCACTTCACCATGGCCTCACCCAGCGCTTTGGACTGGACGCCCAAGTGGCAACTCTGCGTGCTGCGCGATGCCTGCATCCAAGCAAGGATCGCGTCTGACACGGTTGATTTGCCGGCGCCGTCGCAGCCCACAAACGCAATCAGCGGCGCCAGGTTATGCTTTGGGTTATCTGAGCTCGACCGCTTCGGGCCTGCTGGCTCGAGACGCGCGCCTGCCTCAAGCGGCTCGCTAGGCAATTGCTGGTTGTTATAGGTTGCACACTTCATTGGATTGTCTCATCCGATATAAACACGCCGCACCACAGGGTCAAACGCCAGCGCTCGAGGTTTCACCCGCCAGGCGCGCCTGATGGGTGAGCCGCGCCACGGCGCCATCTTTGACCTGCATGACCTCGTCGGCAATTTCGATTAGCCGCGGGCGGTGGGAAACGGCAATGATGGTTATTTCAGGGGTGAGGGCTTTCAGGGACGTACAAATGTCGCGTTCGGCCTCGGGATCAAGCGCACTGGTGGCCTCATCGAGAATCAGTAATCGCGGGCGGTGCGCCAATGCCCGGGCGATCACGATGCGCTGGCGCTGGCCGCCGGAGAGCTTGCCACCGCGCTCGCCGACCACCGACAACAGGCCATCCGGCAGTTTTTCAATGAACTCCCAGGCCCCGGCTTGCCGCAGAGCACGTTCGGCATCGGCCGCCGTCAACGCCGGCTCACCCAACGTCACGTTCGCCAGGATGCTGTCGTGCAGCAGAAGGGTTTCTTGCGTCACATAGCCGATCATCCGTCGCCAATTGCGCCGGTCAAGGTCGGCCAGCGACACGCCATCCACGTAAACCTGCCCGGCCTCGGGGCTGAGCAGCGCGCATAACAAGTCAAGGATCGTGGTTTTGCCGGCCCCCGAAGGCCCGACCAACGTGGTCATGGTGCCAACGTCGAACGCAAAGGACGCGCCCTCAAGCACCGTGCGCCCGCCGTACCGGAACGACACGTTGTTGAACTCGATACGCCGGTTCAACGTTGGCTGCACGGTTCCGCCTTTGGGTTCGGCTTCGGCCGCTGCGGTTTCCACCGCCTCGCGCAGGGCCCAGAACGCACTTTCTTGGGCGGCCATGCGGTGGTAACGCTGCTGCGCCTTGTGCATCAGCCCCAGCACGCGCACCACCATGAAGATCAGCACCATCACCGACGATAAAGGCAGCGTCCAGATAACCAGCCCGGCGTACAGGCCCGCTGCGGCGAGGATAGCCAGCAAGGGCTCTTGCAATGCCCGCAACGTTTCACGGCTGGTGACTTCCTTCTCCATCGCGGCGTTAAGTTCGGTGGCCTGGTGGCGCAGCAAGGAGTCGGCGATGTCTTCGCGTGCCATCGCCTTCAGCGGTTTAACCGAGCCGAGGGTATCGCTCAGGCTAACCAGTAAGTCTCGCATCAGGCTGGTCTGGCTTTTGCCCGCCCGGCGGGAGGTTTTCACCAGCCCCCGCAAGGCGAGCAAAATCGTCAGGCCAACCACCAGGCACACCACTGCAGCCTGCCAGGACACCACCAGCGCAATCACCGCATAGGCCACGGCCTGGATAGACAACGCGACCATGTTGGCGGCATGCTCATAGGCGGTCGACGCACGGTAGGCCTCGGTCGCTACCGCATTCGCCAGGGCGCCACCGGGTTGGCGCAGGTAATATTCCCAGCGGCTGCCGAGCGTGGCGTTGATCAAATCCACGCGCAAGTCGGTGGCCACGTGGGCGACGGTGTAGCCCACTTGGCGATTGGCGACGAGAATCAAAAGGCTGCTCAACGCCATGCCGACCACGATGATGGTCAGCAACACCACAATCGTCGGCTGCAGGCCGAAGCTCTGCAGTGCGTTGATGATATGCACGCCGAATGTCGAGTGAGCGTTGTCACCCAGCATCACCGAAACCAGCGGCAACATGGTGGTCAAACTGACGCTCTCGACCAGCCCCGCCACGACGAGGCTCAGTAGCATCAAGGCGGTACGCACCGGGTAAGACCGACCAAAAGCAAAGATAATTCGCATAACACTCACATTCGAAATCAGGCTTCACACCACGGGAACCCCGGCGGCGGATAACGTGTGTTGCGTGCACCACTGGACCCAGCGCCCGGTGACCTGTGCCTTGTCTGCGCGGGCAGCTATCAGCCAGCCAGTTCGGCCAAGGGGCGCAACACTGAAAACGCCTGGATGATTTGGTCAATCTGCTGCGGTGTATGGGCCGCGCTGACGCTGCAGCGCACCAGTGTAACGCCGGCAGGTGTCGCCGGCGGCAATACCAGGTTGACGTAGACACCCTGGTCGATCAGCGCTCGCCAGAACCCCAGGCCTTGCTCCTTGGTGCCCACCATCACCGGTACCACCGGGCTGACATGAGGCCCAAGGGCATAACCCAGGCTCGCCAAGCCGTCATACAGCCTATGGGCGTTGCTCCATAGGCATTCGCGCAGTTCCGGCCGCGTGGCAATGGCCCGCAGTGCCGAACGCACCGAGGCAACCACCGACGGTGATGGCGACGCGGTGAAAATGTAGGGGCGGCTGGCGTAGCGCAAAACTTCCATGCCGCTGCGGCCCGCAGCAAAACCACCGATCGCAGCCAGGCTTTTGCTGAAGGTGCCGAGGATGATGTCGACGTCAGCCTCAACCCCGAGCGCTTCGGACAACCCTCGGCCGTTAGGGCCCATTACGCCAAATGAATGCGCCTCATCGACCAGCAAGTAACCGCCCAGGCGGCGTTTGATGTCAACGATTTCCTTGAGCGGGGCGGTATCCCCCAGCATGCTGTAGATGCCCTCGACGATGATCAGCGCATCTTTGGCCTGCGCGCCCAGGCGCAGCATGCGCCGTTCCAGGTCTTTAGCATCGTTGTGTTGAAAACGAATGATCTGCGCACCGCCCAGGGCGCAGGCATCATAGATGCTGGCATGGCAATCGGCATCCAGCAGTACCACTTCTCGTGGGCCCGCCAGCGACCCGATAATGCCCAGGTTCGCCACATAGCCCGTGGAGAAAACCATCACCGAAGGCCGATCGAGGAACGCTGCCAGTTCCGCTTCGAGCGCCGTGTGGCCGCCGTAGCTGCCATTGGCCATGCGCGACCCGGTGGTGCCGGTGCCCTCGGCTGCCAACGCCTGCTGCGCCGCCTCGATCGCCTGCGCGTCGAAGGTCAGGCCCAGGTAATTATTGGTGCCGGCCAGGATAACGTCTTTGTCGCCAATACGCCCTTCGGTGGGTGAATAAACGGCATCGATGCGGGTGCCGAACGGGCTGGCGCCGGAATCCTGGAAATGGGTGCGTTCAGCCGCCAAGCGGCTGAACTTGTCATACAGCCCCATGGCTTTTCTCCACATAGGCCACCAACGCGTTGGCGAGCTGCCGGGGCGTTCTGACATCCATTAAAATATTGATCGGGATCGACAGATCGTACTCATCTTCCAGCTTCATCAGCAGGTCCATCATCTTCACCGACTCTAAACCCAGGTCGTTGACCAGGTCACTGTCCGGACCAACCTGCTCCGATAGCGGAACCATGTCTCGCAGGCAAATCAGGACATTTTCTAAAATGGTGTGTTGCGTAAACATGGTTGACCTCTTCAACGTCCGAATTGATGTGCGCTCAGAACAGGCCATCCTGCAGGGCGCGGCGCAGCTTGATCTGGGGTACCCAGCCAAGGGCGGCAGTGATGGCCGTGTTGCTGCAGGTCCAGTCGTGGTGGGTCAGTTCGTTGACCTTACTGGTTGTCAGCATTGGCGCCCGTGGCAGCAGGTAGGAAAGCGCCAGGTTGGCCCGGGCGATGCACTTCAACAACGTGAGCGAAACGGGAATTTCACGCACGCGCGCCTGGCGGATGTCTGCAGCGATGCTGGCCAGGCCTTTCCAGCTGTATCCGCCTAGCGTGCCGTCGCCCAGCTCATAGGTGCCGGGCCTCGCCTCTGGCGAGCTCACCCATTGCACGACCGCCGCCGTCAGGTCGAACACATGCACGAAACTCAGGTGAGCCTCGCCTGCCCCCAGCCGTAACAGCAAGCCGCGTAACAGCCAGGAGAAAAGCGGCTGCAGCTCCCGGTCCCCCGGGCCATAAACCGCCGTGGGCCTGAAGATGGCGACGCTGACCGTGCCAGCAGCGCGCAGAACTTCCTGTTCAGCGTCGAATTTCGACCGGGAGTACCAGGATAACTCGGGATAGCGAGCCGCCAGCGAAGACATGTGAAGGAACCGTTCACAGGTTCCGGATTGGCGCGCAGCCTCCATGACCCGGCGGCTGCCGTCTACGTTGACGGCGCGAAAACCATGGGCGTCGCGCCCTCTGACGGCACCGGCGCAGTGGATCACCACGCCGGCTCCGGCGACCAGTTCGGCAAGCGATCGGGTGTCTTCCAGTGAACCCCGTACCCAGAACATCCCTTTCTTCAGCCCCGACTGTGTCCTGCTCAAGGCGCGAACATTGAAGCCCTGCGCCACCAGCATTCGGGCTATTTGGCCACCGATGAAACCACTGCCTCCCGTCAGGGCCACGACCAATGACATCAAGCGAAACCCACAGCCGCCAGCATTTCGGGACGCATGGAGATTTGACTGAGAAAGCGCTTACGGGCTTCGGCCCTGGCCGGCTTGCCGGATGAGGTACGAGGAATGCTGTGGGGAGGGACCAGATCGATCGTCGGTGAAAGCCCGAATTCGCTGTGGATTTTGGCAAACAGCGTGTGCAGCAGGCGCTCACGTTTGTCCTCGGCAAGGATCCGACACTGAACCTGCATCACCACCGCAGGCTCGCCGTCTTTCTGCACGATGAACACAATCGCGTCTCCCGGCCTGACTTCAGGCTCCGTCTCGGCAACCAATTCGATGTCCTGCGGCCAGATGTTGCGGCCACGAATGATGATGAGGTCTTTCTTGCGCCCGGTGACATACAAATTGCCGCCGAGCAGATAGCCTAGATCGCCGGTGTCGAGCCGCTGGGTTTCCTTGATCTGCCGAATTGACTCCGGGTCCTGGAAATAGCCGCTCATCAGGCTTGGGCCAGAAATCACAATCCGCCCCACGCTGCGCTCCGGTAGCGGGTTACCGGCTTCATCGAGCACCTCAAGCCGGTGGCCGGGTAATGGGCCGCCGCAGTTAACAAAGGTGCTGATGGCCGTAGAGTGCTCGCTGGCGGCCACGGCTTTGCCCTCAAGCTCAAGGATGTCGCGATCGACACGGTCAGTTTGGCCCCCCGCATCCGGGGCGGCGAAACTCACAGCCAAGGTATTTTCGGCCAGGCCATAGCAAGGCATGAAGGCGCTGGCTTTAAAACCGGCCGGCGCGAAGTGCTCCGCGAAACGGTTCAGGGTGGCGATTGCGATAGGCTCCGCGCCAACCCCAGCGACACGCCAACGGGAAAGGTCAAGGCTTTCGACTTCGGCCGGGCTGCAACGTCGCACACACAGGTCGTAACCGAAAGGCGGCGCCACGGATACCGTGCCCTGGTTGCGGCTCATCAGGTTAAGCCACTGCTTGGGGCGCATGGCGAAATCCTGAGTTTGCAAGTAGTCCACCGACAACTGCGTGGCAACAGGCGTGAGCACGAAGCCAACCAAGCCCATGTCGTGATAATAGGGCAGCCAGGAGATGCATCGGTCCCTGGGCCGCAGCCGGATCCCGGCCAGGCTGATACCGCGCAGGTTCGCCATGACCGAGCGCTGAGTGACGACGACCCCGCGAGGAAACCGCGTGCTGCCAGAGGTATATTGCAGGTACGCGATGTCATCTGGCTGAGGGGGCGTAAGCTCGATGTCGACCAGGGGCAGCGCTTCCAACGCCTCGGCTGTCCCGATGAATTTCTGGGTCGCCTTATCGATGGCTTCATGCACGAAAGACAACCACGCCTCACCGCCCAGCACCGCTAAAGGCGAGCAACTGGCAAGCAGGCCGCGCAACTTTTCAACGTAGGACTGATGATGCCCAACCCCTGTAGGAATAGGCAGTGGAACGGGAATCAAACCTGCGTATTGGCAAGCAAAAAAGATTTCCACGAACCCCGGGGTCGTGTCTGCGATCAGCGCAACACGATCACCTTTGTTCAGGCCAAGGCTCAACAGCCTTTTCGCCGCGGCCACAGCGCGTTTTTTCAACAGCCGATACTCCACGACGGCGGTCAGGTGACAGCGCCGATCGTAGAAATTCATGCCTGTTTGCCCGAGTGCGGCGTAATCCAGCGCCTCGGCAAGAGAGGAAAAGTCTGCAAGGCGCTGCGCAAGTGAGTGCCCTGAGCTTGTCTCTGACAAATAAAGAACAGTCAATGTTTGACCCCTTTTTCAAATACCGCGGCGGAGAAACTCGCCCTGCCAGCTTTCCCTGGGCAGCGGAGCCGCACATCCTCAACGCCAAGCAAAAGGTGGTCCCTTGAAAAACCAATGCCTGCATGCATGAAGGACAACGAAATTTAACCGATACACTTTTGCAGCCTATCAACAACAAAGCGGCAGAATCTTAACGCCCGAAGGCAACGCCACGCGTATCGAATTCGTCGATAGCATACATTGATCGTGACACATAGACGTAACAAAATATTTCAGTCATAGTCGGCAGTTATGACCGACAACGCTTGCTTAGCAGGCAGGGCCGCGGCTACGCGCATTGCTTTCCGGCCCGCCAATGAAGAAGACACCCCATTACATGAATAGAATGACTTCTCCGATCGTTACGGAACGGGTGAAGACTCGTCACGACCTTAACACCTTCATTTCGCTGCCGGGCTTGCTTTACAAAGACGACCCCCACTGGGTCGAGCCGCTTCACATGGAACGTCGCGAGCACCTTTCAAGCAAGAACCCAACGTCTCTACACGTGACCTGGCAAGCTTGGGTTGCGAAGCGCGGTAACGTCCCGGTCGGCCGTATCATGGCCCAGATCGATACGCTCCATCGTGAAATTCATGGCAATGGCAGTGGGCACTTCGGAATGCTCGACGCCATTGATGACCCGGAGGTGGTTCACAGCTTGATTTCCACCGCCGAGGCCTGGCTGCGAGAACAGGGTGCGCAGCAGATCACCGGCCCGTTCAGCCTGAACATCAATCAGGAAAGCGGGTTGTTGGTCGAGGGTTTCGATACACCGCCCTCCGTATTCATGAACCACAACCCGGCATACCTTGAAAAACACCTGACGGCAGCGCGCTACACGCCCGCAATGGATTTGCTGGCGTATTGGATGCGCACCGACGAGTTGAATTTCCCCGCGCCGCTGCGACGGATGATGGACCGCGAGCGTGGGCGAATCCGTATTCGCCCGCTTGACAGGAGCCAGTTCGAAGCCGAAATGCAGACCCTGCGAAGCATCTTCAACGATGCGTGGGCGAAGAACTGGGGGTTCGTACCTTTCACTGAAAAAGAATTCAGCGAAATGGGTGCGCAAATGAAATTACTGGTACCCGAGGATCTCATCTACATCGCCGAAATCGATAACCAGCCGTGCGCCTTTATCGTGGCGATGCCGAACCTGCAGGAGGCCATAGCGCCGTTGAAAGGCCGCCTGCTGCCGTTTGGCTGGCTTCGTTTACTGTGGAAGCTCAAAGTGTCGGGAACCCGCACAGCACGGGTGCCGCTGATGGGCGTGCGGCAACATTATCAGTTCAGCAGGCAAGGCCCCGTGTTGGCGCTGCTGCTGATCGAGGCACTCAAGCAGCCTTTCGTTCGGCGCAAGATCGACGCGCTGGAGATGTCCTGGATTCTAGAGACGAATACGGGCATGCGCACTATTCTGGAACGCATCGGCGCCACGGCTTACAAGCGCTATCGCCTTTATGAAAAACACATCTGAGCGGGCGCGCTTTGCGGCGCTGGTACTGGCCGCAGACCGACACCCTGGTGACCCGGTCGCGGCCCTAGGCGCCTCGGGATGCAAAGCATTAACGCCGGTTAATGGTGTGCCGATGCTTCATCGGGTCGTCTCTACGCTGCAAGGCAGCGATCACATCACGAACATCACGCTGGTCGGCCCTCCTCGGGCATTGCTCGATCGCGACCCGTTCATGCAGGCATTGCTGCGCCGCGGTGAAGTGGCAGCCGTGGAACCGGCGGCATCGCCGGCTGCAAGCACATGGCTGGGGCTGCAACACATTGCGTCCCGCCCCGTGGTCGTCACCACCGCTGACCACGCGTTGTTACGCCGTGAGATTGTCGATTATTTCCTTGAGCAGTCGGGCGCCAGCGATTGCGACGTGACCGTCGCCGTGACACCGTTGGCTACGGTGCTGGCCATGTTTCCCGAAAACAAACGAACCGCCATCAAGCTGCAGGGGGGCCCGTACTGCGGAAGTAACCTGTTTGCGTTCATGACACCAGAAAGCCAAAAACTTGCGGCGTTTTGGAGAAACATCGAACAGCAGCGCAAAAATCCGAGGAAGGTGATCGCGAGCGCTTTGGGTTTTGCGGCGACACTGCGATACCTGGCGGGAAGGTTATCGCTGGAGGAGGCGATGCAGCGTATTTCGGCTGCAGTCGGGGTGCGCGTGGGCGCGGTGGTCATGCCATTTGCTGAAGCCGCTGTCGATGTCGACTCAGTCAGCGATTATCAGCTCGTCGAACGAACCCTGCTACAAAGAGCCTCGACTTAACATACGATTGACCAAGACCTTCGGTTGCCCCCACCTGTTGGATCGGCAAGCGCTGTGCCCCCAGCGCCCTTTCGATTCGCACGTAGCGGTATTCATTCTTGCGGCACAGCCTGACTACAAGGTCTGCACATGCTCCTGATCGAGCGCTACATCATTGCCGAAATTCGGCGCCCTGTGTCGGTCATGGTCGGCATCCTGACCTTCGTGTTCGCCAGTTACTCGGCGCAACGCTACCTGACACAAGCCGCGAACGGCACGCTGGCATTGCAGTCGGTGCTGGATATCGTCGTTTACAAGGTGGTCATCGCCCTGGAAATGCTCGTGCCGGTAGCGTTGTACACCTCGGTAGCGATCGCGCTCGGCAGGCTTTATCACGACTCGGAAGTCACGGCTATTCTGGCGTCAGGCGCCAGCCCTTTACGCCTGTACCGTGCCATTGCCCTGATCTCGCTGCCCATTGCGGTTGCCGTTACCGCGCTCTCGGTGTATGGCCGCCCCTGGGCTTATACCCAGACGCACCGGCTGGAGCAGGCATCGCGCACCGACCTGGACGTTAACCACCTGTTGCCGCAGCGCTTCAACCTAAACCAGGACAATGGCCGAATGATTCTCGCCGAGCACATCGACCATGCGACCGGCAGCCTGGAGAACGCTCTGATTTACGACCCCGGAGAAGGAAAAACCCGGGTCTTTCGCTCGAAACTGGCCAAGGTCGTGGACCCCAACCCGGATGACCCGATCGTGGCAATGACCAACGGCACGTCGTATGCCCTGGAGCATCAAGGCACCAAGGATGTGAACATCGTGTTCAATAACCTGCTATTGCACCTGAAGCCCATCGCGCCTGAACCGGACACCATACGAAAAGCCACCTCGACCGCCATGCTCAGTGTATCGACCATGGCGCAAGATAAAGCCGAGTTGCAGTGGCGCGAGACACGCGGCGTGAGTGCCATTTTGCTCGCGTTGTTGGCGGTACCGTTGAGCCGGACCGCCCCGCGCAAGGGCCGTTTCTCTACGTTGCTGCCGGTCGCGGCACTGTTTGCAGTGATTTTCTACGCCAGCAATATCTGCAGAACACTGGTGGCCAACGCGACCCTGCCGCTCATGCCCGGTGTTTGGCTGGTGCCGTTATTGATGGCCGCGGCATTGATGGTATTCGTCGGCCGCGACCTGGCCGTTCTGCGTCGGCATTTGAAATGAGAATTACCAGCCTTTACCTCATTCGTAACGTGCTGATCGGGTTTGTCGCCGGGGCAGCGCTGCTGCTGCCGCTGTTCACCACTTTCGACCTGATCAGCGAACTCGATGACGTGACTTCCGGCGGCTATCGCTGGCCACTGGCGCTCGAAGTGGTGCTGATGACATTGCCCCGACGCGCCGTGGACCTGGGGCCTTTCATCGCGCTGCTGGGCGGGATCACCGGGCTGGGGCAACTCGCCCTGACCCACGAGCTGACTGCGATGCGCACGGCCGGTATGTCCATCGTGCGGATTGCCATCACCACGGTGATGGCGGGCCTGATGCTGGTGCTGCTGCTGGGCGCCATCGACGAGTGGGTAGCATCACCCTTGCAACAGCGTGGTGTGCAAATACGCAACGAGGCGCTGGCCATCTCGGGGGAAGCCGCCAGCCCTTCGGGTAGCATCTGGGCCCGGCACGGTAACGAGGTGGCGCGGATCGGCGCAATGTCGCGGCATAACACCCCGGTGAACATCGAGATCTTCCAGTACACGCCGGACTTGTTCTTGAAGTCATACGTGTTCGCGGCCAGCGCAGAGATCCGCGCGGATGGCACATGGTTGCTGAAAAACGCCCAGATCAAGGAATGGAACGGTACCGATGAAAGCATTCGCCAGCAAGGCACCCTGGTGTGGCGGTCGGTATTCTCCGACCGGCGCCTGAAAGACCTGACGTTGCCAACGGACAGCTTCTCCATCAGGCAGTTGCACCATTACATCCAGTTTCTCAACGACTCTGGCCAGCCCAGCGCCGAGTACGAAATGGCGATGTGGCAAAAGCTCGGCCGGCCCATCCTAACGTTGGCGATGATCCTGTTCGCGGTGCCATTCACCTTCGCGCAACAGCGCTCTCCAGGCCTGGGGGGCCGGCTGGCGATAGGGGCGGTGGTCGGCCTGCTGATTTATGTGGGCAACCAGATCATCGCCAGCCTGGGCTTGCTGCTGGCCGCCAACGTGATGCTGACAACGTTGCTACCCCCGCTTACGCTTCTGGGGGTCGCGTTGTGGCTCATCTACCGTTTCGACCGGGCCAGATAAATGAGCGCCAGCAACAGCATTGACGTGCCCCCCCGCCCCGGGCGGATCGGTATCGTCCTCAACCCTGGGAGTGGCTACGTACGCCGCCACCTGCAACCACTGCGCGTGTGCGCCGCACGGATTGCGGATGCCACGGTGATAGAGGCTTCATCCGAGGCGCAGATTACCCACGCGGTCGAGACGTTGCAGTTGGGCCGCGCCGACCTGCTAGTGGTCATCGGCGGAGACGGCACCCTACAAGCGGCCCTTACGGCACTGCTCAGGCTGGGGCCGCTGGTTGCCCCGTATGTGCTTGCACTGCCGGCTGGCACTACCAACATGAGCGCGGCTGACCTGGGTGTGCGCTCGAAACCCTTGGCTGCGCTGGAAAGGCTGAACGGCTGGCTCACCGACCAAGCACCGGCGCCTTCGCTTTCTGCGCGCGCCGTGCTGCAAGTATCTGACGCCGACCAGGCACAGCCACGGTTCGGCCTGTTCTTCGGCGCGGGTGCGATCATCAGCGGCGTGCGCTATTTCCACACCCGGGTGCGGCCCAAGGGCGTGCGCGGCGCTCTTGGGCCATCGCTGGCCTTTGTGCGCCTGTTGTTGGCATTGTTTCGCGGCCGTGAGCACAGCCTGCTCCCCGCCACCCCCGCGCGGCTGCACCTCGGCCCGCACCCCTTGCAGGCCCCATGGCTGCTGATTCTAGGGACCACGCTGAACACGTTGTTGCTGGGCAGCACGCCGTACTGGGGGCGCGAAAAAGCGCCGATGCATTTCACCGCCATTGCCCATCGGGCGCCGCGCCTGTTGCCCTCGCTGCTGCCCTTGTTGCGTGGCAAATCGAATGAGACGATGCGGCACAACGAAGCGTACGTCAGCCATAACCTGAGCCATACAACGATCGATGACCTGACCGAATACCTGCTCGATGGCGAGATATTTTCAAGCCACGGCCCACTTCACCTGTCGACGACCCCGCCGATACGGTTCATTGTGCTTTAGCGAAAGGCCAGGCGATGCCTAACACCCACTGTGCTACCCCGACACCGTCTTTGCTGGCCACCGTGGCCCGCGAATGCGCCTTGCCCGTGGCCTCCGAGTTGCAGGTACTCGAACAGGTACTGCGGTCACGATTCGGTGATGCCTTGAGCGGATTGCTGTTTTATGGCTCTTGCCTGCGCAATGGCGACCCCACCCAAGGCCTGGTCGACCTGTACGTGCTGGTAGATGACTACCGCCACGTGCGCACCAGGCTGCTGCCCATACTGGCGGACCGCTGGCTGCCACCGACGGTGTTTCTGCTCAAGGCCCTGGCGCCCGGCGGCAGGGTTCTGCGCGCCAAATGTGCTTTGATTTCACTGAAAGACTTCGAGCAAGGCACCTCGACCTGGTTTCAAAGTTATCTCTGGGGGCGGTTTTCCCAACCTTCACGCTTGGTGTATTACCGCAGCCAGGCCGTGAGGGACCGCGTGCATCTGGCGCTGGCCCACGCGGTGTTGCGGATAATGGCAGAGACGCTGCCGGCGCAGGCGTCTACGTTCTCCAGCTTTGCATTCTGGGAGCGCGCGTTCTCGTTGACCTACGGCACCGAATTGCGGCCGGAAAAAGCCAGCCGCCCCGCCGAGATCGTCACCCACAACGCCGATTATTACGCCCGTGTGACACGCGACGCAGCCGGGTGCCTCGCGGGCCTGGCGCCGTTGGAACGCCACAGTGACTTGTTTACCCGCCACTGCGACCCCGCCCAACAACGGCAGAACCGGTTGCGCTGGAAAGCCAGAAGGATTCAAGGCCGCACGCTGAACGTGCTGCGCCTGGTCAAGTCATTCTTCACCTTTGAAGACGGCGTGGACTATGTGATTTGGAAGCTTGAAAGGCATTTGGGCGAGCCGGTGACAGTAAGCCCGCACATCCACCGCTACCCGCTGGTTTTCTGCTGGCCGTTGCTATGGCGGCTGCTGAAGAATCGGCGCCTTCGCTAACAGGTGCATTCTGCTTGCGGTAGCCTCCGGCAGATTTACAGGCACAGCCTCACGGGCTAAGCCAGCGTGTGGCCGCGGTGCTCAACCGGTTTGTTTGGTTGCCGATGCGTCGCACTCCGGCTTGGCGGTGTTGGTACGCGTTACGTCCACGGCGCCAAGGTGCTGCAACGTGCTGCGGCCCAGCACGACCGTGTAATCCTTCTTGCCCGGCCCCTTGAGCGCCAAGTCTTCCTGATAAACCTGGGTGCCGATGCACAACGCCACGTTCACCACCTGTCGATGCCCGCCCGCCAACCCTTTGCCTTTTTCCGTGCGCAGGATCTTGCGTTCGAACGGTATGTCGGCCAGCGCGCCGGCCAAGCCCTTGGGCGCCTGCACCGTGAAGCGCACCCACTTTTCGCCGCCCTTATCGAAAGGCTCGATGTTCGCTGCCGCCAAATACGACGTTTGCGCGGAGGTATCAAGCTCAACCTTGACGGCCGCCTGTTCCGGCAATAACACAGCCTCCTCTTCCCAACCGAACACTTGATTTGGCGCTGCAGCGAGCGCGAGCTGAGGCAACATCAAGGCAAACGATGTACCGATGATGAGTTTATTGAGGGTGTGCATTCAGGGTCTCCGGCATGGGTGCTCATTTTGCACCCTGTACAAGCATGAGGCCATACCTCGCGCCTAGGCTGCGCGGGTGAATGCGCATCTTAGGCGCTTTTCGAGCAAAGGTGAGGCAGGGCGAAAACATTTCCTACAGAGCCTGTAACGGGAGCGCCCTGGGCAACAACGCCCCACAGCTGCGCCAGCCTCACCATCGTCTCCTTGGGGCCCCGGGTGCCGCAATCAAGTCGGCACAAACATGCAATGGTCATAGGGGGTCACGATGCGGGCGTAGCCGTCACGGGCAATCACCGCGCCAGCCTTCGATCAGCTCCAGCCCGCTGGCAGTCCTCGATGATCAAAAGCCTACGGTGGCGGACAGCAGGTAGGTTCGAGGGGTGGACAGGGTGAGGCCCGGCTCGCTGTCGTCCGATGCGCCGGCAGAAGCCCAATAACGCTTGTTCATGACGTTCTCGACATTGGCACGCACTGTGACGGCCTTGCCATCGACCTTGAAGGCGTAACGCGCACCGGCGTCGAAACGCTTCCAACTGTCGATCTCCTTGCTGTTGGCCTGGTCCAAGTACTGCGAGCTGGAATATACGCTGCGGCCTGTCAGCGTGAAGCCTGGCAGGCCCGGCACGTCCCATTCGCCGCCGAGGTTGACGTTGAACTTGGGCGTGGCCGGCGCGCGATTGCCGTCGTAGGTGCCGCCCACGGTGCTTCTCAGTTCGCTGTCGATGTACATCACCCCGCCGAGTAGCCGGAAGCCTTTGTAGGGCTCGCCGAATACGCTGAGTTCTACGCCGTCATTGACCCGCTTGCCGTTCGGGCCGAACACCCGTGTGGTGGTATTGGTTTCGTAGGCCGGTTGCTTGATGCGAAATACCGCAGCAGTGACGGCCAGGCGGCCAAAGTCATATTTGGCGCCGGCCTCGACCTGGCGGCTGATGAAGGGCGCGAAGATCTCGTCTTCGTTTACCGAGGTAGACGGCGCCGTCTTGCCTTGGCTCAGGCCCTCCATGTAGTTGGCGTACAGCGACAACTGCTCGGTCCACCTGTAGAGAACGCCGGCCGAAGGCGAGACCTTCTCCTCGTCGTAAGCGGTGTCGCCTTTTACGCCATCGGTCCAGTCGTCGACCTTCACCCGCTGCCAGCGCCCACCCAAGGTGAACAGCAGCCGGTCATCGAAGAAACCGAGCGTATCGGCCAGCGCGACACCGGTGTAGCGGCTTTCGGTGTATACCTTCGCGTCCTGGCGGGTGGGATTGCTGGGCGTGGGGGTTGCCGTCGGGTCGTAGAGGTTGCTGGGGGCAGCGGCATAGCGCGCACCGCCGTTGGTGAAGTCCATGTAGAAGTAGCTTGCAGCCAGGTTCACTTCATGGCTGACCGGGCCGGTCTGGAAGCCATTGCGCACGCCTGCGGTGGCGGTCCGGACGTTCTCGTCACGGGTGAAGTCCCGTGGCTGAACGCTGAAGTCGCCGGCATCATTGGTAATTGAAACGCCATGGCGCAGGAAGTCATGGTTGCTTTTACGCGCGCCGATACCGCCATACACCATCACCGAGTCGTTGACGTCGAACTCGCCATTCACGGTGCCGAAGGTATCGCGAGTACGCGCCTTGCTCCATCGCTGCGCATAGTTGTCGCGCACATCTTTGGCATCGGGCACCTTGGCGTTGGCGCCAACCTGCACGCGTTCCTGCGGCGCATCGGTATCCCGTTCGGTGTGCCCCAGATCAGTGGAAAGCCTGACCCGCTCGCCACGAAAATCCAGGCCCAACACGGCCATTTCACGGTCGACGCTCTGATGGTCCCACTCGGTATCCCCGGCCTGCTTCACGCCGTTGAAACGGATACCGAACTGATTGCCTTCGCCGAATCGCCGACCGATATCCACCGCCCCGCCCACCTGACTGTTGGAGGCATAGCTGCCGGTGAACTCGGTGATCGGCTGGTCGGTGGCGCGCTTGGGCACCACGTTGATGCCACCGCCTACACTACCGCGCGGCGATATGCCATTGATGAGCTGGCTTGGACCGCGCAGAACGTCGACGCGATCGGCCATTTCCATGTCGATCGAGTAGGTCGGCAAGATGCCGTACAGGCCGTTATAGGCCACATCGCTGTTGAATAGGCTGAACCCGCGAATGGTGAACTGCTCATAGCGACCGCCGGCCGGGTTGGTGGAGCGCACTGCCGGGTCACTGGCAAGCAGGTCACCCAGCGTACGTGCCTGCTGGTTCTTCGCCACCTCGCCCGTGTAGGTGGTCATGCTGAACGGCGTTTCCATGAAGTCACGCGACCCCAGCAAACCTTGCGAGCCTCGACGCGCCACTTGCCCACCCGCGTAGGCCTCACCTTCGGCATTGGCGAAAGCGGTGTGGGTGCCGGTGATCTCAGTGGGGGCGATTTCAACCACCCCTACGCTTGGTGAGGCAGCCACCACGGTATAGGCACCTTGCCCTACCGGTTGCAGTTGCAGGCCACTGCCCGCCAGTAATCTGGCAAAACCGCCCTCGACGCTGTAACTGCCGTTTAGCCCAGGGCTCCGCCGGCCATTGACCAGTCCCGGGTCCACCGAGAGGCTCACCCCCGCCTGGCTGGCGAAGCCCGTCAGCGCCGCGGCGAGCTCGCTACTGGGGACGTTGTACGTCCGCTGTTGGTTCTCGGCAAAGGCGACAGGTGCTGGCAAGGCGCCCAAGCCGAACAGCAGGTTCAGACACAACGTGGGACCGGAAAACGATGACGCCAGACGGGTTCGTGAATGTGGCCGCTGGCGGGGTAGTGCAGGCATTGGTGCGTTCTCTTTGAGTTTGCTTACCTCCCATGACAAGCGAGCGACAAAAAGAGGACAGGCCCTAAACGATTTTTTTGCGTGGCACCAACGTCGCCCAGTAGCGTGTTCGCCAATGCACCTCCAACGGCAAGGTCGCGGCCAGCACGGTCAGCACTCGGTCGGGCTCGGCCAAGCGGAAGCTGCCGGTGACCCGGAGCGATTCGAGCTCGGGCGACCAGCGCAGAATACCCGGGCGATAACGGTCCAGATCACGCAGGAGATCGCCTAGAGGTTGGTCGAGGGCCACGAGTACCCCTTCACGCCAGCCCGGTTGGCTTACATCGAACACGCCGATGGGACCGACGCCGCGGTCGGTCACCCGCACGCGCTGGCCGGCGCGCAGGGCCAATGCGCTGTATCGCATCGGCCAAAGATCAGCGAAGCCGGTGAACATTGAGAATTCGCAAGCGATTTCGTCTTGGCACACGCCTATTTCGCCGCTGCGCAGGCAACTGCGGCCGTGTGCCGTTTCGATCAGCAATGGCTGCGCGTTGGCTAGGCGCAGCGACAGTTCGCCACGGATCAACGAAACCCTGCGCTGCCGGTCGTCGATATTCACCGCCGTCGCCGTATTGAGTTGCAGCACGCTGCCGTCCGCCAGCGTCACCCGCCGCTGCTCGCCGGTGCCGGTTGCCAGGTCAGCGCCCCAGGCCGCCAGGGGCAACTCGCGCGTTGCCAACCACCCTGCTGGGGCAACCACCGCCAAACCCAGCATGCCCTTGAGCAACTGCCGCCGCCCCTGTTTCGAGCGATCCAGGGTGGCCATCGCCACCGCTGGTGGCAACGCCTCGAAGCGCCCTTTCAGCGCTTGCGCGTTATGCCAGGCATGCTCATGCAGGTCGCTGGCTTCACGCCAACGTTGCAGGCTGGCAAGGTCCTGCTCGCTCAGCGCCCCGGACTCCACCCGCACCAGCCAGCGCGCGGCCGACCGGGCGACGCGCCGTGCTTCTTCGCTGGGTTCGGGGTTCAGCACAACGCCACCAACAGGCAGTGCTCATAGGCCTGAACCATATAGCGTTTGACGCTACGCTCGGTGACCCCGAGGCGCACGGCGATTTCGCGGTAACCGAGGCCTTCGAGCTGACTCAACAAAAATGCGCGGCGCACTCGCCCTGGCAAGCCATCCAGCAGATCGTCCAGCGCATGCAGCGTTTCCAGCACTTGCCAGCGCTGTTCAGGCGACGGCGCGTACACCTCTGGTAACTGCGCAAGGGCGTCCAGATAAGCCCGTTCCAGGCTGCGCCGCTTGTAGAAATTGACCAGCAGCCTCTTGCCGATGGTCATGAGGTAGGCACGTGGCTCCGCCAAGTCGACGATGCGCTGAGGGCCGGCCAGGACCCGCATGAAGGTATCCTGGCTCAGGTCCGCCGCGTCGTGGCCACTGCCCAGGCGGCGGCTGAGCCATTGCTCCAGCCAGCTGCGGTTGCCTTGGTAGAGCTGATGGAAGGCCTGCGCATTCGAGTCCGCGCGGTCGATCATGGTCAGCACCTGTCGAGATGTTAATGAGATCGATTGTATTTCACAAGGTGCTGGTAACGATACCCTTTCAATGCGGTAGCGGTTTGACTCGGCCGCGTATTGAGGATTTCTTCCACGAAGAATGGGTGGGCGAACAGCTGAACGGTCGAGATGCAGCATGTAGCCATGCCCGTGCTAACTTAAAAGTAGTGCGTGGCCATAAGCTTATGCATAAAAGGTATTTATAAATTAACACTTATAACCATATTCTCATAAATATGCGCCTCATATAGCGCTAGGTCTGCATGCATCGGCGCTCCCCATTGCAAGGGTCTCCAAATACGGCGCTGGAAATAAATGACGCACTTTCGCAGGGAACGCGCTTCATTTCTCACCCTAGAGCCTCTTTCATGAAAGCCCTCAAACCTTTATCTTTGCCAACTGTACTTGGATCGGCCGTGCTGCTTAGCGCGCTATGTTCTTTCCCCGCGCTGGCGGGGTTGTTGGAGAAAGGTCGTGCTAGCGGCCTGACGGCGGGTATCGCCAACGAGCAGCCCTACGCCTACATCGGCACGGACGGCAAAGCCACCGGCGCCAACGTCGAGGTATTGAAAGCCGTTCTTGCGCCGCTGGGCATCACCAAGATTGAAACCCCGATCACCGACTTCGGTTCACTGGTGCCTGGGCTGGCAGCCGGGCGTTTCGACTTGATCGGCGCCGGGCTGTTCATCAACCCGTCCCGCTGCAAAGTGATTGGTTACTCCAACCCGGTCACCCGCTCCGGTGGCGCGTTCATCGTCAAAGCCGGCAACCCGCTCAACCTGCACAGCCTCAAGGACGTTGCAGCCAACGGCAAAGCACGGCTGGCCACGCAGCCAGGCAGCAATCAGGTGCAGGAAGCCAAGGACAGCGGCATCGCCAACGGCAACGTCGTGCTCTTCGACAAGGACACCGAAGCCGTGGCCGCGCTGCAAGCCGGCCGCGTCGATGTGGTGTATTTCCCTGACGCCGAGATCATCAGCCTGGTGAAAAAAGCCAACAGTCCGGCCATCGAGCGTGCGCTGCCTTATGAGCAGATTCCCGATGCCCAAGGCAAGCCGACCTGGAATTACCACGCCTATGGGCTGCCAAAAAACGACCCTGAATTCACCTCGGCCTTCAATGAGCAACTGGCCAAGTTACGCGCGTCAGGCGAGTTGCTGAAGATCCTGCAAAAATACGGCTACACCGAGAATGAACTGCCGGAAGCCACAGTGACCGCCGAGCAACGCTGCAGCCTCTGAAATTTTCGTACAACGGATGCATAACGAGACCTCTCGATGCCTGCCCCGCACACGCAACGCCTGGGTAAACCCGGCTCTTCTAGCAAGTGAATGCTGACCTTCAGCCACCCAACACTGGCGGGTTTGGAGCTAACATCATGTTTTTCGATCCATCTGTTGTAGACACCGCAGGCTTTATCCTACGTCAGTTGGCATCCGGCGCACTGCTGACCTTGGAAATCACCTTGCTTGCGCAAGTCGTTGTGGTGGTGATGTCGTTTATCATTGCGTTGATGCGCCTCTCGCCCTGGCGCGGGTTACGTTGGATTGCCACGGTCTACGTCGAGATTCTGCGGGGTATTTCGGCGCTGGTATTGCTGTTTTATCTGTTCTTCATCCTGCCGCTTTTCGGCATCAGGCTGTCGCCGATGACCACCGGGGTCATCGGGCTGGGCCTGACCTTCTCGGCCTATGGTTCGGAAATCGTGCGTTCGGCACTGACCAACGTCAATCGTGGCCAGCGAGATGCATTGCGGGCCCTGGACTTCGATCCAGTCACGGCGTTCCGGCGAATCATCTTGCCCCAGGCGCTGCCCTTCATGTTGCCGCCCATGGGCAATCAACTGGTCGAGTTGCTGAAGACCACCTCGCTGGTGTCGCTGATCAGCTTGAGCGATCTGACCTTCTCGGGCGCCCAGCTGATTACTACGCTGGGCCAACAAACATTGATCTGGTGCATCGTGCTGGTCTGTTATTTCATCATGGCGTGGCCATTGACCTGGCTGGTGCGCCGCTATGAGCGACACGTTACGGCTTGGCGCGAAGGGTCGAGCTCATGAACTTCGATTATGCATTTGCCTGGTCGATCCTCCCGGACTTGCTCCAGGGTTTGCTGGTTACCCTGCAGGTCGTCGTGCTGGGGTTTCTAATGGCAGTGATCGTGGGCCTGGTGCTGGCGATTGCCCAGCGCTCGAAACGGCCATGGCTGCATCGGCTGAGCAGTGGCTACCTGAGTTTCTTTCGCCATACCCCTTTGATGGTGCAACTGTATGTGCTGTTTTTCGCCTTTCCCTTGATCGGTATTACCGTACCGGCGATCTCCACCGGTGTGATTGGGCTGGGACTCTATTACGGTGCCTATATCGCCGAAGCCTATCGCGGCGCCATCGAAAGTGTGCCGGCAGGCCAATGGGAGGCCGCGCGTGCCCTGGACTTCGACACGGCCACGACTTGGCGACGAATCATCCTGCCGCAGGCCCTGAAACCGATGTTGCCGGTCCTCGGCAATTACTTGATCGGCATGTTCAAGGAAACGCCCTTGCTGGCGGTCATCACCATTCCCGAGCTGTTCCAGGCGGCCAAGCAAATCGCAGGCATGACCTATCGCTATAACGAGCCATACACGGTCATGGCATTGATGTTTCTGGCGATCAGCCTACCCACTTCTCTGTTCTTCAAATTTCTCGAAAGGCGCAGCCATGCCTGATCTTGCACACAGCCCCCCAGGCGCTCCGCCGCAGATACTTCTGAAACAGGTGGTCAAACGTTTTGGCAAGACCCAGGTCATCGATCACCTTGACCTGAGTATTCCCCAAGGCCAAAAAGTCGCGCTGATCGGCCCCAGCGGCTCTGGGAAATCCACCGTGCTTCGCCTGATCAAAGGCCTGGAAAGCTATCAGCAAGGCAGTATCGAAGTCGCCGGTTCGCCGGTGCCAGGCCTGCGCTCAGGCTGGCGTTGGCCGTGGTCGAAAAAGCCGCCGGTGGTGCATCGGGTGGGTATGGTTTTTCAGCAGTTCAACCTGTTTCCGCACCTTACGGTGCAGGAAAATATCACTGAGGCACCCTTGCGGGTGTTGAAGCTCACCCAAGAAGAAGCTGAAGAGCGTGCCTATGAGTACCTTGGCCTGGTGGGCTTGGTCCATAAAGCTGCAGCCTATCCGGGCCAACTTTCCGGTGGCCAGCAGCAACGCGTCGCCATCGCCCGCGCGCTGGCCATGCGCCCCCAGGTGATGTTGTTCGACGAGGTGACATCAGCGCTGGACCCGGAGCTCGTCGGCGAAGTATTAGCGGTGATCCGTTCCATTGCCCATGCGCAGCGCACCACCCTGTTGTTGGTGACCCATGAAATGAACTTCGCCGAGGAAATCGCCGACCGGGTACTGTTCATGGAAGCCGGCAAAATCCTGGCTGACGGTAGTGCGCAAGAGATATTGGTTGATCCAGATAACGAAAGAACCCGACGTTTTTTGAATCGGGTGGAGCGGCGTTGAAGGTCGGCTTGAATCGCCCTGGGTTGCGTGGAGGCCGTTTAGTTTAAGTCAGGCTGCCATGGCCCGACCTGTTTGTTGCTGGTGAACGTTTGCCTCAGCCTCCGCAGGCGGTATATACCCGATTGAGCTCAGTAGGCGCTGCTGGTTGTGCCCGTGCACCCATTTCAGGGTCGCCATTTCGACCACTTCTCGACTCTTCCAGGGGTTACGAAGTTGGGCCGCATGCCCGCGGTCACCGGACGGGGCGATCTGCAAAGCCGACAGATCGACTCGATCCCAAGACGGTCACGATGCTGACCGACAAACGCCCTCAGGACTTGGTGCGGCGGTCGAGCTCCGCCTGGGCAAGATACGCACTGGCCAGACGCAGAATCTCGTTGGCTTTGCGCAGCTCTCGGTTCTCGCGCTCCAGGGCCTTGATACGCTCGCGCTCTTCGCTGGTCTGATCGGGGCACTGACCAGCGTCGGCCTGATGGCGACGAGTCCAGCCATGCAGGGTGTGCGCTGCACAGCCAATCTTCGGGGCAATGGCCTCAATGGCCGCCCACTCGGACGGGTAGTCGTTCAGATGCTCCACAACCATTCGCACGGCACGTTCACGGGCTTCAGGGAATAGGTCCTAGTCTTTTCATGTCCTCAGCTTCTCAAGAGTTGAGGCCTCCACGAAACCCGGGGCGGTTCACTGGCGCAATACGACGTTTCGTTCGAACAATGGCTTGGCGACAGATTTGGACAAAATCGAGTGATTACCGCCTATACCCCTGCACTCTGATAAAACGCCCTCTAATGGCGCAATATAACGGCATGGCGGTGATCCCGCTGGAGCGCGTGTGCCAGGATTACTTCAGCCCACTGACGCCGGAGTCATTCAAGCGCAAGCTCGCTAGCGGTGAAATCGACTTACCAATGGTACAGATGACGCGCTCACAGAAGGGCGCACGCGGTATCGCCCTGGTGGATCTGGCGCGTTACCTGGATCGACTATGCGAGCAAGCGCGGGTCGAAAACGAAAAGTTGCAGAACCGCGACTACCGGCGAGCGGGTTAGGCTCACGAACGGGCGCTTTGGTTATGCACGGGCGCCAAGCTCTACTGGAGAGGCCAGGATCTTGCCCAGCCATTCCCAGCCCGCATATGGGTCGCCCCGCCCTTTCAGGTGGGTATAGCGGCGCATTGAGTTCCAATCGCGGTGGCCAGATACGCTGGCCACCCTCGGAATATCCCAATCCATTTCGAACAGCCGGCTCACTCCATCGTGGCGCAGGTCGTGAAAGTGCAAGTCCTGGATGCCAAGGATCTTGCAGGCTCGCGTCCAGGACGTGGACACCGAGTCGCTGTTATAGGGAAATATTTCTGCGCATTGGCGCGGCATGCTCTGTATCAGCTGTAATGCTTCCAGTGGCAAATGACACCACACGTCATTACCGATCTTTTGCCCCGGGTTTTTCATATCGCGGACCAGTACCCGGCTGCCGGCGTTGTCCAAGTCGGCCCAGCGGATGCGACAGATTTCGTCCTGGCGGCGCGTGGAGTAGATGGCGAAGGCGAGCAGGCGGGGCATGTGCAGCGAGCTAGGCCGGCGCTTGAGTAGGGCGAAGAAGTGCTCGAGTAGCGCGTCCAGCTCCGCCGCTGTCGGCCGGCGGGTGCGCTCTCTGCTGCGGCTAACCATACCGAGTTTGCGCAGCACTACCCGTGCATCAGCCATAGCGTGGGGAACAATGTCATAGCCCCAGGCGGGCTTGGCCACACTGAGTACGGCGCCAAGGTGGGACAGGTCGTTGCCCACGGTTTGGGCCTGTACCGCTCCGCCTTCAGCCGTCATGCGCCATTGGGCGTATTCGACAAGCTTTTGGCTAGTCAGCTCGGTTTCGCTCAATTCGCCAAGCCACGATGCTTCCAACGCTTTGAGCGTGGCCCGCTTGGTCTTGCCCAGAGCGCGAATGCGTTGGTACTCAGCTAGATATCGTTGAATGATCGCGCCTATGCTGACCTTACCGCCACGTAGCGCCCTCTCGAGCGCTCCGGGCTCTGATAGCTCTGCCTCTCGGCGCTTTGCCCACCCTTTGGCAGCCTGAAGCCGGTCAAAGGTTTTGCTTTCCTGATAAACTTGCTGCCCATCCCGAAACAGCCGAATTTGGGCCATATACCCATACGAGCCGTCGCTGCGTTTTCGCTTTCTAATTAGATGCCATAAGTCACTGGTACATGAAAGTTTCACACTGGTGCATTGTACCAGTGCCGCCTTCGGAACCACGAAAAACTGGTACAAACGAGCCTCAATCAGACATTTCAGATGAGTCTAGAAACTGCTTCAAAGCCACAAACTACACGTCCTGAGCCCTCTAGGCGCTTCAGCGTTGCGCCCATGATGGATCGTGCATACATCTTAGAATACTCAATATAAATCATTGGCTTAACAGCATCTTCGGCATTGCTTAAGCAAATTTGTAGCGGTAGTGTCTGGATTGGACGGGTACTGATCATTTATTAGCCAATGCGTGTCAGAAGAAACTGGTGCCCCCACGCACCCTCCCC
>NZ_JAAOCA010000042.1 GCF_014694385.1 Pseudomonas typographi
GGATTCATACATTCGCTGGTACAACGAGAAAAGAATCAAGATTTCCCTCGGCGCTCTTAGTCCCATTGAGTATCGTGAGAGCCTGGGTCTCGCGGCATAACCAGTCCAAGTTTTTGTCCGCATCCCCCCGTACGGTTTTCTGTACCATATGGATCAGTGATCCAAATATATGGATCAGCGATCCACTTGTAAAGAGCCAACCCATGCGAGCCGACGCAAAAAAGAATTACAGCCACATCCTCACGGTCGCGCGTGAGGTCATCACGGAGCAGGGTGCCGATGCGTCGATGCGCGATATCGCCCGCCGGGCAGCCGTCGGCTTGGCCACGCTGCTTCGTCATTTCCCGACGCGAGAGGCCTTGTTTGAAGCGTTGCTATGCACGAACCTGGACGCACTGACGCAGAAGGCAGACGAACTCGAAACGTCGAATTCGCCTGGCGAAGCGCTCGTGTCCTGGTTCAGTGAATGGGTGGCCTTTGCCCAAAGCTATAGAGGCGTTGTCGCCCTGATGGCGGCCGCCCACACGAACCCGGACTCCGCTCTCTATGCTTCATGCGCAGCGGTGCACTCGGCGAGCGCGCGACTACTGCGCCGTGCTCAGGCCGAAGGTACGGCGCGTACCGATATGAATGGGGACGACCTGTTCGGCCTGATGGCGGCGCTCGGCTGGCTCGTCGATCTACCCCCATTCGCGCCACGGGCAAATCATCTCGTTCACGTTATTACGGACGCCATCCTGGCAAACCGGCCTAGCAGCGATGTCAAGAAGCCAACGCGCTGAATCAAGTCGGCAGCGGATAGCCATTGCCGAGGCGTTGAGCGAGCGTGCGTGCAATGTAGGGCGATCAAAGGGCCCATTTGAGAACCGCCGAGACCAGCAGCCCGTCCTGATTGTGTGACGCGCACGTGGCGCTCAGGCGATTGGGGCCATGTGGACGACTGATCCCGAACCCGGACAGAACTGCGTGTTATTCAATTCCCGGCATACGTTGCCGCCCGATCTCCCAAGACACACGACCGCCGCGGCCTGCGCCAATTGCGCCGGCGCAGCTTCGCCAGCAGATTGCGCGCGAGGACGACGCGCTGCCCGCGATGCTCGGCCAGTCTCTGTTTGGCCAGGAAGTCGGCGCACTGGCGCAGCGCGTCCTTGACCTTGTCGCACAAGGCCCGCAGGTCTTCGGTTTGGATTCCGGTCAGCAGACGATTGCGAAAAACAGGCAGGATGTCTCGGTCGAGGATGTGCTTGCGCATGGCATGGGTGCTATCGGCCAACCGTGCATTGGCCAGCCATGCTTCCATTGCCGCGCCAAAGGTCTTGATGGCAACCACCCGCCGCTTTTCGCGCTGTTTTTCAAGCGCGGGGGATATACCTACCTGAACGGATTTACGCGCCTCCAGGAGCAGTTGGCGCGCCATCGCCAGCGAGATACCGCCCGGGCCATAGCGCCCTAGGGTCAGCGTCTCGCGGCGGCCGTGGAGCCGGTAGTCGTAGCGGAAGGTGACGGTACCGCTGGGCGATACCGTCACGTACATCCCGTCTCGGTCAGAAGCCTTATAAAACTCGGACTTAGGCTTGAGATTTCGCAGAGCAGTGTCGGTAAGCATCAAGGATTTTCTCCGGTTTTTTGACGGCTTTTACCGTCAGGGACCTGGAGACCTGCTGATGCCCGGAAAGCCGCGTAAAACAAGCTTTCCCGAGAAGACTTTTACCGTCAAAGACGGTAAAAGTCTCAATAGTGAACGGGAGTGTCTTAATCCGGCCTCGATTCTTACCGCCAGCGCCACCGTCAACTTGTTTTGCTAGCCGGCGATAGCCATCGATAGATGCCGCGACGTATTTACCTGTTAAATCA
Organism: Pseudomonas typographi; assembly: GCF_014694385.1. Lineage (GTDB taxonomy): Bacteria > Pseudomonadota > Gammaproteobacteria > Pseudomonadales > Pseudomonadaceae > Aquipseudomonas > Aquipseudomonas typographi. The sequence goes on from NZ_JAAOCA010000042.1 coordinate 1,855, forward strand.
ACACGTTAGGGCGAGCTTTCGATAGCTGGCGATAGTCCTCGAAGGACGTCAAATCACTCCCACTCTATTATCAATAATTAAATAATCTCCATAAATATCAGTGAGTAACCGTCACAGATACCCCCTATGCCACGAAAAACGCCAAGCTAGTGAAGCCGAATTTCACAGATTCTGCTTTGACCACGTCACACAGCGAAGCCTGCTCAGCATCGAGCTAGAAACCCGGCACTCAAAATGGAACATAATCAGATTTTTTGAGCTGCGGCAGCTACCCTCATGAACCGATACGTGCCACCCAAGCCACGCTCCCCGTTGTCGGAGCTAACCCAGCTTCTTACGCCCGGCACGCTGGGGTTCTATACCCATTTTGAATGTACCGAGCTGTTCGCCAGTTGTCCCGATCAGGGCGGCACCATCAATATATTTACGCTGTTGGTCGCCGTGGAACAGCCTGATCTTGACCTAGCAGCTCCCTGCTTCCTGACACCAAAACCTATTCGAATCAAATCGCTGAATGGCTGGAGTTTTGGCCTCCGCCGTTACGCGGTGCGATCGTGTCCCAGGAAGTGGTGTAACTGAACCAACCAAAGGCGCCCTGCGGGCGAAAGAGGATGGTCATCGTGGTTCTTGGCTACTGTTGAGTTTGCGAAGACCAAACACTCACCAGAGAAACCACGATGACCAAGCCCACTATCGCATTGACTGAGTGGGTTGAGAAAGGGGCAGACGCTGATCTGCTCAAGCACATGATCCAGTTCGTCGCACAGCGGATGATGGACTTCGACGTTGAAAGCCTGTGCGGCGCCGGATTCGACGTCAAAAGTCCTGACCGCATAAACAGCCGCAACGGTTACCGCGACCGCCTTTGGCAAACCCGTGCCGGCGACGTTGATCTGAAGATCCCCAAACTGCGTCAAGGCAGCTACTTTCCTGGCTTCCTGGAACCGCGTAGAACTGCTGAGAAGGCGATGGCAGCAGTGATTCAGGAAGCCTACATACAGGGGGTTTCCACACGCTCGGTCGACGAGTTGGTCAAGGCCATGGGCATGACTGGCATCTCGAAAAGCCAGGTATCCAGACTCGCGGGCGAGATCGATGAGCGCGTCAATGCGTTCCTGGATCGACCACTTGAAGGCGACTGGCCGTACCTCTGGATCGACGCTACCTACGTTAAAGTGCGGGAGGCAGGCCGCATCGTTTCGGTCGCGGTCATAATCGCCGTGGCCGTGAGCACCCATGGCGGACGGGAAATTCTGGGCATGCGGGTTGGCCCTTCCGAAGCTGAGCCGTTCTGGACGGACTTCCTGCGCAGCCTGATGCGCCGTGGCTTGCGCGGGGTAAAGCTGGTTATCTCTGACGCTCACGAAGGCCTCAAGGCAGCTGTCGCCAAGGTCTTCCACGCGACTTGGCAGCGCTGCCGCGTGCATTTCATGCGCAATGCGATGGCCCAAGTCGGCAAGGGCCAGCGCAGCATGGTGGCGGCGTTACTGCGCACAGTCTTTGCTCAGGACAGTCGCGCTGAATGCCATCACCAATGGCGCCTGGTGGCCGACCAATTACGCGAGAAGTATCCGAAAATCGCGGCGCTAATGGACGGTTGCGAAGATGAAGTGCTGGCGCACATGGCCTTCCCGAAAGCCCATCGCCAGCAGCTGCACAGCACCAATCCGCTGGAACGGCTGAACGCCGAGATCAAGCGGCGCACTGATGTCGTGGGTATCTTTCCTAACGATCCGGCGATCACCAGGCTGGTCGGTGCGATGTTGCTGGAGCAGAACGACGAATGGTGCCTGCAAAGGCGCTACATGCAGTTGGAGGCCTTCGAGGCGGTCAGCGATAATCCGCAGGCCAAGCTGTCGGCCGTGATCAACTAAACGGCAAGCTCAGTGGCTAAGGCCATGATGAGTTACACCACTTCCTGGGACACGATCAATATCCTAAACGAAACACCCTAACAATGATGTTTAAACTTGAGCCTTATGCTTACATTAGACCGCTCATCAAAATCCCAATCTTAATAATTAATTTTTTCAATCGAGACAATATAGAAGCCCACTACCAAATGGACTTCTTACTGCGAAGAGGAAGTATTTACAATGAGCTGTCAACAGACGAAAAACGACCCATGAATATCACCACGCAAAAAAACAGTACTCACGAGGCGCAGCCAGCCTCCCTCATCGCAATGGCAGCCGGTAGCTGATGCTCCGGGACGGGCGGAAATTAATCTGAATAACCATCGGCTACAATTCCACCAGCAGTTCAACTACACATGACGAAATGGCCTCGAGAACTTCGCTATTACCTAATCATGACTGCGGCTAATCGAGCCGTCAAAATTGACAGGCCTTCCTAGTGCTAAACCTGATTTTGAGAAGCGATGAAACAGGAGTAAAGAACATCAGCGAAATCATGCTCATTGATATCGCCGACAACCAAATCCCTAACGGCATCCGCTAGCAAATCATTATCTAGAGTAATTTCATAATCATTGAGCGAAAGGTACTCCAAGCCGACCGCAAGCCCGGTACGCTTATTCGCATCAGGTAGTGCGTGGCCTTGCGCGATGCTGGCAGTGTACTTAGCAGCAATTTCAAATACATCGTCAAGGCCATTATAGGCGATCGCATTATCGATTCGTGCCAGCGCACCTTGCAAGGTCGGAATATTTACCGCCCCCTTCATGCCGGGCTCGGTAGTCAAGATATGAGTGTTTATCTCAATAACACGCTCAAATGGAAAGAAGATCAACTCCATTACATGTCAGCCAACTTCTGAAAGGTCTTCTTGTGAGTCCTGAGAACGAGCTTGGTTTCTGAATAAACGATCTGCTTACCCGAGTCGCCACCCAAGTCCAGCTTCTTGATGGCTTTAACTTTAGGCCTCTCTACTATGGATACGCCATAGCTGTTCAGCTTGTGGTTCATGACTTAGTACCCCAAACGGTCTGATCAATTTCTGCTCACACGGTAGCACACTGAGAGGCAAGAAACACCGAGCTGTCGATAGCGTCTTACGCCGCTTGCCGATTGGCATCAGTGCCACGCCAGCGCCCACCTCATCATCAGTCATTACTGAAAGAAAAGGCATCTGCAGCGGTAGTGCGTCGATACGTTCAATCACGCTGACCTGAGGCGAACGCCATAACTGCTCTCAAATCACATTCGTATCGGGCACGATCATTGATGGTCACTGACCGAAGGGGCGTCTGCTCGAACGAACTTTCAGAGGCAGTAAACTCCTCATCCGTCAGGCTTGCCTCGCGCCCCCCCACGGCTAGCAGCGAGCCCAGCTTGACGCCGCCCGGCGGTTTCACCGTAGCCTCCAAAAAGTCTAGCATCTCGTCCTCGAGCCTGCGACCGGGTTGAAAAGCCGGTACAGGGATCTGCCAGTTTCGGAAGGTGACAAATGAAAAAAGCCCGCTACTCAGCGGGCTTTTTCGTTAGTCAACACAGGCCCTTAGCAGGCGTAGGCTCACTCCCACTCAATCGTCGCCGGCGGCTTACTCGACACATCATAAGTCACCCGCGAAATCCCCTCGATCTCATTGATAATCCGCCCACTCACCGTCTCAAGCAGTTCATAGGGCAGGTGCGCCCAGCGGGCGGTCATGAAGTCGATGGTTTCCACCGCGCGCAGGGCCACCACCCAGGCGTAACGGCGGCCGTCGCCGACCACGCCCACTGATTTCACCGGCTGGAACACGACGAATGCCTGGCTGACCTTGTGGTACCAATCGGCTTTGCGCAGTTCTTCGATGAAGATATGGTCGGCACGGCGCAGCAGGTCGGCGTATTCCTTTTTCACTTCGCCGAGGATGCGTACGCCCAGGCCCGGGCCCGGGAAGGGGTGGCGGTAGACCATGTCGTAGGGCAGGCCCAGTTCCAGGCCGAGCCTGCGCACTTCGTCTTTGAACAGTTCGCGCAGCGGTTCGACCAACTGCAGGTTCATTTCTTCCGGCAGGCCGCCCACGTTGTGGTGTGACTTGATCACGTGGGCCTTGCCGCTTTTGGCGCCCGCCGATTCGATCACGTCGGGGTAGATGGTGCCTTGGGCAAGGAACTTGATGTTGGCGAGCTTGCTAGCCTCGGCATCGAACACATCGATGAACGTGCGGCCGATGATCTTGCGCTTTTTCTCCGGGTCCGCCTCGCCTTCAAGGTTCGCCAAAAACTGCGCCTCGGCGTTGGCGCGGATCACTTTAACGCCCATGTTCTCGGCGAACATGGCCATCACCTGCTCGCCTTCGTGCAGGCGCAGCAGGCCGTTGTCGACGAACACGCACGTTAGGCGATCACCAATGGCGCGGTGCAGCAATGCCGCGACCACCGAGGAATCGACGCCACCGGAGAGGCCCAACAGTACATGGGAACTGCCGACTTGGGCGCGCACCTGGGCGATGGCGTCTTCGACGATGTTCGACGCTGTCCACAGCGCTTCGCAGCCGCAGATGTCGAGCACGAAGCGCGAGAGGATGCGCCCGCCCTGCTTGGTGTGGGTGACCTCCGGGTGGAACTGCACGCCGTAATAGCCGCGATGGTCGTCGGCCATGCCGGCGATCGGGCAGCTTGGTGTGCTGGCCAATACGTGGAAGCCGGCCGGGATTTGCGTCACCTTGTCGCCATGGCTCATCCACACGTCCAGGCCGAATACGCCATCGTCGTCGATGTGGTCTTGGATGCCCTCGAGGATGCGGCTTTTGCCGACCACATCGACACGCGCATAACCGAACTCACGCAGGTCGGAGCCTTCGACGCGGCCGCCGAGCTGCTCGGCCATGGTTTGCATGCCATAGCAGATACCGAACACCGGCACCCCCAGCTCCCATACGGCGTGTGGCGCGCGTGGGCTGTTGGCTTCGTGCACCGACTCGGGGCCGCCGGCGAGGATGATGCCGCGCGGGGCGAATTCGCGAATGGCGGCATCGCTCATGTCGAACGGATGCAGCTCGCAATACACGCCGATCTCGCGCACACGGCGGGCGATCAACTGGGTGTACTGTGAACCGAAGTCGAGGATAAGGATTCGGTGGGCGTGGATGTCGAGGGCCATGGGCTCAGGTTCTCTTCGAATCAAAATGAAGCGGGGCTGTACTTAACAGCCCCGCAAACACACAACAATTACCTATCAACCTACGCGATAGTTTGGCGCTTCCTTGGTGATCTGCACGTCGTGAACGTGAGATTCGGCCATGCCGGCGCCGGTAATGCGGACGAACTCAGGCTTGGTACGCATTTCTTCGATGTTCGCACTGCCGGTGTAGCCCATCGACGAACGCAGCCCGCCCATCAACTGATGAATGATCGCCGCCAGGCCACCCTTGTACGCCACCCGGCCCTCGATGCCCTCGGGCACGAGTTTTTCGGCGCCTGCCGAAGAGTCTTGGAAGTAGCGGTCCGACGAGCCCTGGGCCTGGGACATGGCGCCCAGCGAACCCATGCCACGGTAAGCCTTGTACGAGCGGCCCTGGAACAGTTCGATTTCGCCCGGCGCCTCTTCGGTGCCGGCGAACATCGAGCCCATCATCACCGAGTAGGCCCCGGCCACGATGGCCTTGGACAAGTCACCGGAAAAACGGATACCGCCGTCGGCGATCAGCGGTACACCCGAGCCAGCAAGGGCCGCGGCGACGTTGGCGATGGCGCTGATCTGCGGCACGCCGACGCCGGCGACGATACGGGTGGTGCAGATCGAGCCTGGGCCGATACCGACCTTCACCGCATCGGCACCGGCTTCGACCAGGGCCTTGGCGGCGGCGCCAGTGGCGATGTTGCCACCGATCACTTGCACGTGCGGGTAGTTTTCCTTGACCCAGCGTACCCGGTCGATCACGCCCTTGGAGTGGCCGTGGGCGGTGTCGACCACCACCACATCGACACCCGCGGCCACTAACGCGGCCACGCGCTCACCGGTGTCCTGGCCGGTGCCGACCGCGGCACCGACCCGCAGGCGCGCTTGTTCGTCTTTGCTGGCCAGCGGGTAGGCCTTGGCCTTCTCGATGTCCTTCACGGTCATCATGCCCTTGAGCTGGAAGGCATCATCGACGATCAAGACCTTTTCCAGGCGGTGCTTGTGCAGCAGCTCGCGCACTTCGTCCTTGCCAGCGCCTTCGCGCACGGTGACCAGCCGCTCGCGCGGGGTCATCACTTCACGCACGGGGATGTCCAGGCGCGTTTCGAAGCGCACGTCGCGGGAGGTGACGATGCCCACCAGGTCGCCGTCATGCAGCACCGGCACGCCGGAAATATTATGCTGGCGGGTCAATTCGAACAGGTCGCGCACGGTGGCGTCGGCCTCGATGGTGATCGGGTCTTTCACCACGCCGGCTTCGAACTTCTTGACCTTGCGCACTTCAGCGGCCTGCTGGTCGATGGTCATGTTCTTGTGGATGATGCCGATGCCGCCTTCCTGGGCCATGGCGATGGCCAGGCGGGCTTCGGTCACGGTGTCCATCGCGGCGGACACCAAGGGGATATTGAGTTCGATGCCGCGGGTAAAACGGGTCTTGAGACTGACTTCGTTAGGCAGCACGTCGGAGTAACCGGGCACTAAAAGAATGTCGTCGAAGGTCAGGGCTTCTTGGCTGATACGCAGCATCGCGGGGGCTCCCGTGCGGGAAAAATGGAAGCGCGCCATTATACCGATATGGCGGGCGCCACTCAACGCAGGAATGACTATTCGAGCACCGCGCTGACCAAGCGTACCGGGAACCCGAGGCGCTCGGCGAACGCATCGAGAAAAGCCGGCTTGAACCGCGCCGGCGCCCAGCCATTGAAAATGAAACCTAAATTGGAAAAACCACAGGGCTGCAGAAACAGAAACCCATTGATATCGTCTTCGAACCCGCACAGCGGGCACATGAAGTTATCGGTGTCGCCGGGGTACCACTCATCCAGGCTTTCGAACAATGGCTCGCCCACTTCACGGCGGCACTGCGGGCAGCCGGCTTCTTCGATAAAGCCCTTGGCCGGGGTGTAGATACAACGCCGCGTAATGATTTGCAGGCCATTGACCGCCGCGCCGAAGGGCAGCGCCTGCGGGTGCTCGACCACCCGCCGCGCGCCCTCTGCGATGCAATAGGCCATGCGATCGCCAGCCAGGCCGCAGGTGGTGAGCTGGCTATCGACAACGTTTTTGTGGATCAACCAACGCAACATTCTACCGGCCGCCGCTTCGTGGGCGGGCAACGTCGAAATCTGCGGGACAATAATGCTCTGGTTTGCCATAGGGCCTGCTGGGCTTACGTAAAACCGCCGGATAGTGGCTTGAAACCGGCGTTCATTCAAGCCTTGCCGCGTGAACGGTAGGCGCGCATAAGCCGCCGCACAGGCCGGAAAAACACGCCCGCGGCGCAGGTTTTTCTTTATGATGCAGCCATGATGAATGATCCCTTTGCCAGGCTCGGCCTGGACCGCGAAGTACTCACCGTTGGCCAGTTGAACAACCGCGCGCGCCTGTTACTGGAGGACGTGTTCGGCAGCGTATGGGTCGAGGGCGAAATTTCAAACTTGGCGCGGCCTGCCTCTGGCCACGTGTATTTCACCCTCAAAGACGCTGGCGCCCAAGTGCGTTGCGCGCTGTTTCGGCAGAACGCGGCGCGGGTGCGCCAGGCGCTGCGCGAGGGCTTGGCGGTCAAGGTACGCGGCAAGGTGTCGCTGTTCGAAGGCCGTGGCGATTACCAGTTGATCCTCGACACCGTAGAGCCCGCTGGCGACGGCGCCTTGCGCCTGGCCTTCGAGGCGCTCAAGGAGAAGCTCGCCGGCGAGGGGTTGTTCAGCAGCGAGCACAAGTTGCCCCTGCCTAGCCACCCCAGGCGTATCGGCATCGTCAGCTCGCCGAGCGGTGCAGTGATCCGCGACATCATCAGCGTATTTCGCCGGCGCGCCCCGCAGGTGCAATTAACCCTGGTGCCCACCGCGGTGCAAGGCCGCGAAGCCATCGGCCAGATCGCCCGCGCCATCGCCCTGGCCGACCGCGCCGGCTTCGATGCGATCATCCTGGCCCGGGGCGGCGGCTCGCTGGAAGACCTCTGGTGTTTCAATGAAGAAGAGGTCGCCCGTGCCGTGGCGGCCTGCGCCACGCCGATCGTCAGCGCCGTGGGCCACGAAACCGACGTGTCGATCAGCGATTTCGTCGCCGACGTGCGCGCCCCTACCCCCTCGGCCGCCGCCGAATTACTGGCACCGGACAACAGCGACCTGAAACTACGCCTGGATAGCCTGCAGCAGCGCCTACTGCTGCGCCTGCGTAACCGCCTGGCCCACGACCAACTGCGCCTGGATGGGCTGGCCCGGCGCCTGCGCCACCCTGGTGAACGCTTGCGGCAACAGGCGCAGCGCCTGGACGACCTCGACATGCGCCTGCGCCGGGCGTTCGAGCGGGCACACGCGTTGCGCCGCCAACGTGTGGCGCAATACGACGCACGCCTGGCCGCCCAGCACCCCGGCCGCGCCGTGGCCCTGCTGCGCCAGCGCCTCGAAACACTGGCGCAGCGCCTGCCCAAAGTGATGAACGACCAGCTCAAGGCGCGCCGCCTGCAGTTGCAGGCGCAGGCGCAAACCTTGCACGTGGTCAGCCCGCTAGCCACCCTGGGGCGCGGCTACAGCATTCTGCTGGACGATCGCGGCCAGGCCGTTCGCCGCGCTGAGCAAGCCCCGCCCGGCCAGCGCCTGCACGCACGGCTGGGCGTAGGTGAGTTGACCGTAAGGGTGGAAGACAACCATCTCACCCCGGTAAACCTTTCGCTGCTGGATTAACCATGTACCGATGGCTTTGCGCAGCCCTACTCAGCCTGGCTACCTTGCCGGCACTGGCAGACAGCTACCTTACCCGGCTGCTGAACAAACCGGTGCCCGGCGGCGTGGCGGTACTCGACCTGGGTGGCAGCACAGCCGCCCCCCAAGCGTATTTCGCCGGCAAGGCGGTATTGGTGATCAAGGAACAGGCTACCTGGCGCGCCGTGGTCGGCTTGCCCCTGAGCCTCAAGCCAGGGCCGCAGGCGCTGCAGGTGCGCCAGGCGGGCGGCGAGCGCAGCGTCGCCTTCTCCGTGGGCAGCAAGCGCTACCCGGAACAACGCATCACCCTGCAGAACAAACGCCAAGTCAACCCAAACCCGCAAGACCTCACACGTATCGCCGCCGAACTGGCCGAGCAAACCCGCGCTTACCAAAGCTTCAGCGGCACCATACCGAGTAACCTGTTGCTGGATAAACCGGTGAACGGCCGGCTGTCTAGCCGCTTCGGCGTGCGCCGCTTCTTCAATGGGGAGGAACGCAACCCACACGCTGGGTTGGATTTCGCCGTGCCGGCAGGCACCCCGATCAAAACCCCGGCGGCCGGCAAAGTGATCCTGGTGGGTGACTATTTCTTCAACGGCAATACGGTGTTCGTCGACCATGGCCAGGGCTTTATCAGCATGTTCTGCCATATGTCGGCAATCGATGTTCGACTGGGCCAAGCGTTAACCCGTGGCGCCGTGGTTGGCCGGGTAGGTGCCACCGGCCGCGCCACAGGGCCGCATATGCATTGGAACGTAAGCCTTAATGACGCGCGGGTAGACCCTGCCATTTTCATTGGCGCGTTTCAGCCGTAGCAGTTGGTTACACTCCAAAAGGGCGACGCCTTGCGCGGCCTGCTTTGCCCCGGGCAATCAGGCCCAAAAACAGCGCCACTATCCAAGATATTCTGCTGCGCTACAGCCTAGTTTGAGATTTTCTACCAAATTTTCTGATGTGCTTGCGATGTTCCCCTGCAATGGTTAGGTTTAAGCCATGAACAACGCACGCACCCACATTTTGCTTCGCCAGCACCGCAGCCTGTGTTTGGTCAGCTACCGACTGCCAGGCTGAATCGCTGCGCCTCGCCCCTGTTTGCCTCCATTTCCCAGTATTCCAAGGCCCCGCCGGCCCAATGGCCGCCGCCAATAAGGATCAGCCTGATGAGCATGCTCAAAGACCCATCGAAAAAATATCGCGCCTTCCCCACCATCGACCTGCCTGACCGCACCTGGCCGTCCAAGGCCATTACCGCGGCACCGATCTGGTGCAGTTCAGACCTGCGCGACGGCAACCAGTCGCTGATCGAGCCGATGGATGCTGAGAAAAAGCTGCGCTTTTGGAAAACCCTGGTCGCGGTAGGCGTGAAAGAAATCGAAGCGGCCTTTCCCAGCGCGTCGCAAACCGACTTCGACTTCGTGCGCACGCTGATCGAAGGCGGCCATGTACCGGCTGACACCACCATCCAGGTGCTGACCCAGGCCCGTGAAGACCTCATTGCCCGTACCTTCGAATCGTTGCGTGGGGCGAAAAAAGCCATCGTGCACCTGTACAACGCCACCAGCCCGGCCTTTCGCCGCATCGTGTTCAACCAAGACAAGGCAGGCGTGAAAGCCATCGCCGTGAACGCCGCCCAGTTGTTCCTGAAATACGCCGCCCAACAGCCTGAAACCCAATGGACGTTCCAGTACTCGCCGGAAACCTTCAGCGCCACGGAACTGGAGTTCGCCAAAGAGGTGTGCGACGCGGTGATCGAGGTGTGGAACCCGACGCCGGCGAACAAGATCATTCTCAACCTGCCGGCCACGGTCGAAGTGGCCACGCCGAACGTATACGCCGACCAGATCGAGTGGTTTTGCCGCCACATCAACCGCCGCGACAGCGTGATCGTCAGCCTGCATACCCATAACGACCGTGGCACCGGTGTAGCTGCTACCGAGCTGGGCCTGATGGCGGGCGCTGACCGTGTCGAAGGCTGCTTGTTCGGTAACGGCGAGCGCACCGGCAACGTAGACCTGGTCACCTGTGCGCTGAACCTCTACACCCAAGGCGTCGACCCGCAGTTGGATTTTTCCGACATCGATGGTGTGCGCAAGGTGGTCGAAGAATGCAACCAACTGCCGGTGCACCCGCGCCATCCGTATGTGGGCGACTTGGTCCACACGGCGTTTTCCGGCTCGCACCAAGATGCCATTCGTAAGGGCTTCTCGCAGCAGAAGGGCGATGCACTGTGGGAAGTGCCCTACCTGCCGATCGACCCCGCCGACATCGGCCGCAGCTACGAGGCGGTGATCCGGGTGAACAGCCAATCAGGCAAAGGCGGCATCACCTACCTGCTGGAGCAGGAGTACGGCATCTCGCTGCCGCGCCGGATGCAGATCGAGTTCAGCCAAGTGGTGCAGCGTGAAACCGACCGCCTGGGCCTGGAAATGACCGCACAGCAAATCTACGCGCTGCTGCACCGGGAGTACCTGCAGGCCAACTTGCCCTATGCATTGGTCAGCCACCGCCTGGCGGAAGAAAACAGCAGCAGCGCGGTGAACGTTGAAGTCAACTGCGACGGCGAAACCCTGCACTGGAAAGGCCAGGGCAACGGTGCGCTGGAAGCCCTGGTGGCGAGCCTGCCGATCAGCGTCGAGATCATGGATTACAGCGAGCATGCCATCGGCGCCGGCACGACCGCCAAGGCCGCGGCCTACATTGAGTTGCGCGTGGCCGGCGAGCGCCCGCTGCATGGTGTGGGTATCGACGAAAACATCACCACCGCCAGCTTCAAGGCCCTGTTCAGCGCGTTGAACCGGGCGTTGAGCGAGAAGGAAGCGAAAGCGGCCTGACCGCCCGGCGTTAACGCGCGGCCAATTCGAAACTGTCGGCATCCAGGTGCGCCGGGAAGCGCGCCCGGTAAGCCGAGAGTTGCGCCGCGCCCAGGCACACTTGGAACACCCCGTCGGCATCGCCGGCGCACAGCAGCGTCTCGCCCTGGAAATCCAGCACTTGGCTGTCGCCAGCGTAGGCAAAGCCTTTGCCATCGGTGCCCACGCGGTTCACCGCCGCTACGTAGCACAGGTTTTCAACCGCGCGTGCTGGCAACAGGCGGTTCCAATGCAGGCGCCGGGCACCCGGCCAGTTGGCGGTATACAGCAGCAGGTCAGTGCCCTCGCCATCGCGGCTCCACACGGGGAAGCGCAGGTCGTAGCACACCAGTGGGCGCACCCGCCAGCCCTTGACCTCGAACACCATCCGCTGCTCGCCGGCCGTATAGTGCTCATGTTCACCGGCCATGCGGAACAGGTGGCGCTTGTCGTAGTGCAGCAGCTCGCCGGTGGGCGTGGCCCACAGCAGGCGGTTGCGGTAGGTCCCATCTTCAGCCTGGATGATCACACTGCCGGTGATCACCGCGTTACATTCGGCCGCCTTGCGCAGTAGCCACTGGCTGGTGGGCCCGTGGGGCGCCTCGCATAACGCGGCCGAGTTCATGGTGAACCCGGTGGTGAACATCTCCGGGAGGATGATCAGATCAGCCCCTTGGGCGTGTTCGAGCAAGCTGTCGAACTGGCTGAGGTTAGCGGTTCGGTCGTGCCACGCCAGCGTAGTTTGCACCAGCGCAACGGCCAGGTCGGGGAGTGAACTCATATCGCGCATAGTTTGGCTGCGGCTTCCCGCAAGGTCTCCTCACGTTTGGCGAAACATAGGCGAACCAAGCGCTGCTCGCGAACCGGCTCATTGTAGAACACCGATACCGGAATGCAGGCTACGCCGTGCTCCTTGGTCATCCAAAGCGACATGTCGACATCGTTCAAGTCGGGGCGGATCTGAGCATAGTCGACCAGCTGAAAATAAGTGCCTGGCGTGCGCGTGAAGCGAAAGCGCGAACCTTGCAGCAAGTCGCAGAACAGGTCCCGCTTGGCCTGGTAGAACCCAGGCAGTTCATCCAGGTGCTCGGGGTGCGCCGCCATGAAGTCTGCCAACGCCCACTGTATCGGGGTAACCCCGCAAAAGCTGACGAACTGGTGAACCTTGCGCAGTTCAGCGGTCAGCGCAGGCGGCGCGACCACGTAGCCGGTTTTCCAGCCGGTTACATGGTAGGTTTTACCGAACGAACTGACCACGAAGGCCCGCCGGTACAGGGCCTCGCAGGCGAGCACGCTGGCGTGGGCCACGCCGTCGTAAATCAAGTGCTCGTACACCTCGTCGCTGACCACGTAAATATCACGCTCACCGATCAGCGCCGCTAACTGGTCGAGGTCCGCGCCACTGAACACCGCCCCACTCGGGTTGTGCGGGCTGTTGAGCATGATCATGCGCGTGCGCGGGCCAATGGCATCGCTCAGCCGCTGCCAATCGATGGCGAAGGTGGCCGGGGCCAGCGGTACGTGCACGCAGCGCCCCCCGGCCAGTGCCACCGAAGGCTCGTAGCTATCGTAGGTGGGGTCGAAGACGATCACCTCGTCACCAGGGCGGATCACCGCCTGGATCGCGCAGAAGATGGCCTGGGTAGCGCCCGGCGTGATGGTGATCTCCCGCTCAGTGTCGACCGTTACCCCATAAAAGCGCGCCAGCTTATGCCCAACCTGTTCACGCAGGGCGGGCAGGCCGGTCATCGGTGGGTATTGGTTATGCCCGTTGGCCACATGGTAGGCAACCGCATCGCGCAAGGCCTGCGGGCCGTCAAAATCGGGAAACCCTTGGGACAGGTTGATGGCGCCCACCTGAGCGGCGAGCTGCGACATGGTGGTAAAGATGGTCGTGCCAACATTCGGCAACTTGCTGCTGATCATGGTTTTATCCCGCCTAGCTAAAACACCGAGTGCCAAAGACCCGGCAGGATAGCCTAGCGCAGGGGCCGCCGGCAAAGGCCGCCCTGCCCTACGGGTATCAGCGCTTGTCCTTGCGCTTCTTTTCGGCCTTTTTGTGGTGCGACATCAACCGGCGCTTCTTGTTGACCTGGCGGTCGGTCAAGGTGTTCTTCTTGCCCTCGTAGGGGTTTTCGCCGCCCTTGAACTCAATGCGAATCGGCGTGCCAACCAGCTTGAGCACACGCCGGTAGGTATTTTCGAGGTAACGCACGTACGAGTTGGGGACTTTTTCGGTCTGGTTGCCGTGGATCACGATCAGCGGCGGGTTGGCGCCACCCAGGTGGGCATAGCGCAGCTTGATCCGGCGGCCATTGACCATGGGCGGCTGGTGGTCGCTGACGGCGTCTTCGAGGATCTGCGTCAGGCGGCTGGTGGGCCAACGGGTGACCGCTGACCTGAACGCGGCCTGCACTGAACCATACAAATGGCCGACGCCGGTGCCGTGCAGCGCCGAAATGAAGTGAATGTCGGCAAAGTCTACAAAGAACAGCCGGCGTTGCAGCTCGGTCTTCACGTAGTCGCGTTCGCCCGGCTGCATGCCGTCCCATTTGTTCAGCGCGATCACGATGGCGCGCCCGGCCTCCAGGGCGAAGCCCAACAGGTTGAGGTCGTGGTCGACCACCCCTTCACGGGCGTCCATCACGAACACCACCACATTGGCGTCCTTGATGGCCTGTAACGTTTTGACCACCGAGAACTTCTCGACTTCTTCGTGGATTTTGCCGCGCTTACGTACCCCTGCGGTATCAATGAAGGTGTATTTTTCGCCGTCCCGCTCGAAGGGGATATAGATACTGTCGCGGGTGGTGCCGGGCTCATCGTAGGTGATAACCCGCTCTTCACCGAGCATGCGGTTGACCAGGGTCGACTTGCCCACGTTGGGCCGGCCGATGATGGCGATTTTGATACCGTCCTTTTCGCTCGGGCCAGGGATGCGTACCGCTTCTTCGCCCTCGGCGACGTCTTCGAAAGTGGGCGCTTCCGGGTCGCGGGGGAACTCACCCAGGCACGCTTCGAGCAGGTTATTGACGCCACGGCCGTGGGCGGCAGCCACTGGGATGGCATCACCCATGCCCAGCGGGGAGAACTCCGCACGGGCCACGTCCGGGTCGAAGTGGTCGATTTTGTTGGCCACCAGCAGCGAGTGCTTGTTCCGCTTGCGCAGGTGCTCGGCGATCATCTGGTCGGCGGCGGTAAAACCGGCACGGGCATCGACCATGAACAGCACCACGTCGGCTTCTTCGATGGCCAGCAGTGACTGCTCGGCCATTTTTTCATCCATGCCTTGCTCGTCACCGGAAATGCCACCGGTGTCGATCACGATATACGACCGCCCCTGCCAGAGCGCCTCACCGTATTGGCGGTCGCGGGTCAGGCCGGCAAGATCGCCCACGATGGCATCACGGCTTTTGGTCAGGCGGTTGAACAGGGTGGACTTCCCAACGTTGGGGCGGCCCACCAGGGCGATTACGGGAACCATGCGGCTCTCCAACGAAATTCATGAAAATGCAAAGGCCGCTGCAAGGCAGCGGCCGGGTGTTTCGCCCGGCTCACCGGGCTGCCCGGGGCAGGTATGCCCCAAGCATAGTCAACGCATCACTTGGCGGTCAGCGCCTCGAGCTTGCCGCTGTTGCCGTAGACATAAATCATGTCGCCGACCACCAGTGGGCGCGCCCGCAGGCCATCGCTGTCTACGCGGATGCGGCCGACGAAACGGCCATCGACCTGGCTGAGCAAGTGCAGGTAGCCTTCCATGTCGCCCACGGCGATGTAGCTGGAGAACACTTCCGGCGCGGTCAACTGGCGGCGGGCCAGTTGGTCGTTGCTCCACAGCCCGGTGGTCGAGCGCTCATCGACGCCTTCGACCGTACCGCTGGCCTCCGCCACGTAAAGGCTGCCGAAGCCTTGGGCAACGCCGGCATAGCTCGATGCTTCCCGCTCCCACACGGTACGGCCGCTTTGCAGGTCTATCCCAGCCATCTTGCCCTGGTAGCTGGCCACGTAGAGCACACCGCCGGACAGCAGCAGGCCGCCGTCGATGTCTACGACACGGTCCAGTTCCGAACGGCCCTGGGGGATTGCCACGCGGTTTTCCCAGACTGGGGTGCCGCTGTTGATGTCCAACGCGACTACTTTACCGCTGGACAGCCCGGCGATCGCCAATTGGTTGGTCGCCAGCGGCGCGCCGGTACCACGCAGGGTCAACACTGCCGGGGTGCTGTCATACACCCAGCGCTGGTCGCCGGTGTTGGCATCCAGGCCGACCAGGCGGTCATCCTGAGTTTGCACCACCACCACGTCACCGTTGGTCGCAGGCGGTGCCAGCACTTCGGCTTTCACGTTGGCCACCCACTTTTGCTCGCCCGTGGCCGAATCCAGCGCCACGACGTCCCCACGCAGGGTGCCGACGATCAGCAGGCCATAGCCCACGCCTACCGCGCCGGAGATCGGCCGCTCAAGGTCTTTTTTCCACTGAACGTCGCCGGTCATGCGGTCCATTGCCATGACGACGCCGGTCACGTCGGCGGCATAGAGCGTGTTGTTCTCCACCGCCGGTACCAACATGTTGTAAGTGTCGCCCTGGCCATCGCCCACGCTGCAGCTCCAGACCTTGGCGAGGCTGACCTCTTCCTTGAAATCCTGCAGTTCGGCCGGGGGCAGTTCCTTCTTGCTGTTGCTGCTGCAACCCACCACGGCCAGGGCCAGCGCCAACAGCGCCACATGTTTCCATCGCATCACGTCAGGCATCCCCTTTGGCCAGGTCGTCGAGCTTGGTCTGCAGGCCACCGACCGCAGCGTCATCGGGCAACGCGGCCTTGGCCTTCTGGTAAGCGGCGAACGCATCATCGGTGCGCCCCAGGCGCACCAACAGGTCGCCCTTGAGTTCTTCACGGCTGGCAACAAAAGCCTTGTCGGCTTCGCCGTCGAGCAGCTTGAGCGCTTGCTCGGCTTTATTCTGAACCGCCAGCACTTGGGCAAGGCGCTCGCGGGCGAGCTCCCCCAAGGTGGCGTTGGCGGGCTTATCGACTACCGCCTGCAGTTGCGTGGCCGCGTCGTCCAGCTTGCCCGCGCCAACTGCTACCTTGGCCACGAACAGCTTGCCGTATTGGTCGTAAGCGGTGCCGGCGAAGTTCTTGTCGAGCTCGCCGGCCAGGTAGTTGACCTTGGGCAGGTCGGGTTTGCCATCCGGGCTAAGCGCGGCCTCGACCAATTGCTGATACAGGTTGGAGGCGCCCTGGGCCTGGTTGGCCTGGTACCGCTGCCATGCCTGCCAGCCGAATACCACCACCAGCGCCAACAGGCCACCGGTGACCAAAGGCTTACCATTGCGCTGCCACCAGTCCTTCAATTGGACCAGCTCTTCATCATCGCTACCAGACACCCCGATACTCCTATGTTCGAATACTGCGCGTTGCGCGGGTCAAGCCGTGAGGTCGACGCTGGCGAGAAAACTCGCCAGGTCAGCCCAGGCGATATGCTCTTGCTCGCCCTGGCCGCGCAGGGGCTTGAACCCTACCACTTGCCGGGCCAGTTCGTCGTCCCCCAGGATCAACGCATACAACGCACCGCTCTTGTCGGCCTTTTTGAATTGGCTTTTGAAACTACCGCCACCGGCATTGACCTGCAGGCGCAGCGACGGCAACTGGTCACGCACCCGCTCGGCCAGCGCCAGGCCTGCCAGCTCGGCCTGTTCACCGAAGGCGCACAGGTACAGGTCAACTGACCGGGCGATGGAGGCTGGCACCTGCCCCAGGGTTTCCAGCAGCAGGATCAACCGCTCGATGCCCATGGCGAAGCCCACCCCGGCGGTGGGCTTGCCGCCCATTTGTTCCACCAGCCCATCGTAACGGCCCCCGGCACACACGGTGCCCTGGGCGCCGAGCTGGTCGGTGACCCATTCGAATACGGTTTTGCCGTAGTAATCCAGGCCACGCACCAGCTTGGGGTTGATCACATAGGGGATACCGGCGGCGTCCAGGCGCGCCTTGAGCCCCTCGAAGTGCACCTGTGACTCTTCGTCGAGGTAGTCGGCAAGCTTTGGCGCATCGGCCAACAGCGCCTGGGTTTGCTCCACCTTGCTGTCGAGGATGCGCAGCGGGTTGGTCTTGAGCCGGCGCTGGCTGTCCTCGTCGAGCTGCCCAAGGCGCTCACCCAAGAATGCAACCAGGGCATCGCGGTACCGGGCCCGGGCGGCGCTGGTGCCCAGGCTGTTGAGCTCGAGCTTGACCGCATCACGAATGCCCAACGCACCCCACAGGCGCCAAGTCAAGGCGATCAATTCGGCGTCGATATCGGGGCCCGCCAGGTTGAATACTTCCACGCCGATCTGGTGGAATTGGCGGTAGCGGCCCTTCTGCGGGCGCTCGTGGCGAAACATCGGGCCGATGTACCACAGCTTTTGCGCCTGGCCACCGCCGGTAATGCCATGTTCGAGCACCGCGCGTACACAGGCCGCGGTGCCTTCCGGGCGCAGGGTCAGCGAGTCTCCGTTGCGGTCTTCGAAGGTGTACATCTCTTTTTCGACGATGTCGGTCACTTCACCGATCGAGCGCTTGAACAGCTCGGTGAACTCCACGATCGGCATCCGGATCTGGCGGTAGCCATAGGCGTCCAGCAACCCCGCCACGGTGCCCTCGAAATAACGCCACAGCGGCGTTTGCTCGGGCAGGATATCGTTCATGCCACGAATGGCTTGCAAAGACTTGCTCACAAAAAATCCTTAAGCGTGTGTTCGGTCATGGGCTGCTTGCTACAGGCGGCCAGCCACGGGCGGTCAGCCACGCGCAATCAGCGCCGCATCGGCCTCGGCTTTTTCAGCCGCCTTGCGCCGGATAAGCTGTTCCAGCTCATCCACCAAATTATCGTTAGTCAGCTTTTGCGACGGCTTGCCGTCGATATAGACCAGGTTCGGCGTACCGCCAGTAAGCCCCACATGGGCCTCCTTGGCCTCGCCAGGGCCATTGACCACGCAGCCGATCACGGCCACGTCCATCGGCACCAGCAAATCTTCCAGGCGCCCTTCGAGTTCGTTCATGGTCTTGACCACGTCGAAGTTCTGCCGCGAGCAACTCGGGCAGGCAATGAAGTTGATCCCGCGCGAGCGCAGGCGCAGCGACTTGAGGATGTCGTAGCCCACCTTCACTTCTTCGACCGGGTCGGCCGCCAGCGAGATGCGGATAGTGTCGCCGATCCCCTCGGCCAGCAGCATCCCCAGGCCCACCGACGACTTGACGGTACCGGAGCGCAGGCCACCGGCTTCGGTGATGCCCAGGTGCAGCGGCTGGCTGATCTGCTTGGCCAGCAGCCGATACGCTTCAACGGCCATGAACACGTCGGACGCCTTTACGCTGACTTTGTAGTCTTGGAAATCGAGGCGGTCGAGATGGTCGGCATGGCGCAGCGCCGACTCAAGCAAGGCGGCCGGTGTGGGTTCGCCGTATTTTTTTTGCAGGTCTTTTTCCAGCGACCCGGCGTTCACCCCGATACGGATCGGGATACCGCGGTCGCGGGCGGCGGACACCACCGCCTGCACGCGGTCTTCGCGGCCGATGTTGCCGGGGTTGATGCGCAGGCAGTCGACCCCCAGTTCAGCCACGCGCAACGCAATGCGATAGTCGAAATGAATATCGGCCACCAGCGGCACCTTGACCTGCTGCTTGATTTTGCCAAACGCCTCGGCGGCGTCCATGTCGGGCACTGACACCCGCACAATGTCGGCACCGGCATCTTCCAGGCGGGCGATCTGCGCCACCGTGGCGGCCACGTCCAGGGTATCGGTATTGGTCATGCTCTGCACCGCGATGGGGGCGTCGCCCCCTACCGGTACGGAACCCACCCAGATCTTGCGGGATAGGCGGCGTTTGATCGGACTCTCACCGTGCATGTTATTGCCCCAATTTGACGCGTGCGGTTTCACCACTGGTGAAAGGCTTCAAGTCTACGGCCTGGCCGTTGTAGGTAAGCTCAGCGCCACGGGCGTAGCCCAGCCGCACTTGCAAGGGTGGCTTGCCATTCACGCCGAGGCTGTCGCCCTTGCGCTTGAGCCCAGAGAACATGACCTTGCCGTTACCATCGGTGACTTGCAGCCAGCAGTCGGCGCTGAACTGAATGTTTACCTGGCCTTCGCCGGGGCCCGGCGGCAGCGGCTGCGCCGAGGCCTGCGGTTGCGCCTGCGGCACCGGCGCCGGTACCTGGGCGGCAGCCGGTGGGGGCGCGGTACCCGGCCCACTGGCGGCGGCCGCAGGCGGCTGGGCCAACGCAGGCGGATTCGGGGCCGGCGTAGGGGTAGCCGGTGCCGGTTGCTCGACCTGCCCAGGCACCGGTGCCTGGGTTACGCTGCCCGGGTTGGCTGCTGGGTCTTCCGGTTCGTCGATGGGATGGATCTGCGTGGTGCCATCGGCGCTTTCGACCTCTACGTGCTCCATAGGCGCGTTGGCGGGCTCGCGGCGGGCGCCGTATTGATCTTGCCACCAAAAAAAGCCGCCGCCGATCACGCACAGCAACAGCACCAGGCTCACGATACGCAGCAGGTTCTGCGACAGCCGCATGGGCTCTTCGATACGCCCCAGGCCATGCACTTCGCTGCCCTCGGCATTGGTGCCGGTGTACTGATCGAACGCCTCGACCAGCGGGGCTTGGTCCATGCTCAGCAGCTTGGCATATGCACGGATATACCCGCGGGCGAAGGTATGCCCTGGCAGGCGGTCGAAGGCGCCGGCCTCAAGGTTGGCAAGCGATACCTGGGTCAGGTTGAGGCGTGTGGCGACCTCGGGAAGCGTCCAGCCTCTGCTTTCGCGAGCCAGACGCAGTGTTTCCCCCGGGTTCGTGCGAGCCGCTGCGACAACTTCTGGGTGGGCCACTTTCATCATTGCTCCGACAGGTATTGCTGGTATTCCGGCGTACCGGGATAAAGTCGTTTGAGTTGCAGGCCGTAACTGGCGGCCGTGTTCTTGTCATCAAATACCTTGGCCAGGCGCACACCCAACAGCAGGCTGCGGGCATTCTGCTCGCTCAGTTGGCTGAACCGCTGGAAGTAATCCCGAGCCGGCACGTACTGCTGCCGAGCGTAGGCGATTTCAGCCAGTTCCAACAGTGCCCGCGGCTGCTGGCGGTTCATGCCCACGGCTTTTTCCAGGTACCCTTGCGCTTCATCCCGGTGGCCAAGCTGCAAGGCGGCCATGCCGAGGTTTTCGAACACCCGGGAGCGCTCAGGATACAACGGGTCGTCGGCCGCCTTTTGAAACATTTCGTAAGCTTCTGGGTAGCGTTTTTGCTCGTACAGGAAACTGCCATAGTTGTTGCGAATGCGCGCATCCTCACCGGCCGACAGCGACTTGCGGAAATACTCCTCGGCAAGCTGTGGCTCGCGCTCGGCCTGGAACACCAGTGCCAGCGCGGCATTAGCGGCCTGGCTGCGCGGGTCGAGGTCCAGCGCGCTTTTGAGCGGCACCTTGGCGCGTTCGGTATCGCCCTGGCGAAGATACCCCAAACCCAACTGGATGTAGGCGTCGCGCGCTTCGTTGCGGCCTTTTTTCGTGTCCATCGGGTTGATTTTACCGGTGGTTACACAGCCGGAAACCAAGCCAATCAGCAACAGCAGGAGCGCGGCGCGCAACGTCATGGAGATCCTCTCTTCAGGGAGCCGGCATCATGGCCTGGAGGCCGCCAACTGTGCCACCTCGGCATCCGACGCCAGTTGGCGCACGGCAATGTAACGTTCGCTGCGGCGGGTTTTATCCATTACTTGCCCCACCAATTGGCCACAGGCCGCGTCGATGTCCTCGCCACGGGTGGTGCGCACGGTAACGTTGAAACCGGCATGGTGCAATGTGTCTTGGAAGCGCCGGATCGTATTGTTGCTGGGGCGCTCATAACCAGAATGCGGGAACGGGTTGAAAGGGATCAGGTTGACCTTGCAGGGTACCTGCTTGAGCAGCTCGACCATCTCGGCGGCATGCTCGGGCCGGTCGTTGACATCCTTGAGCAGCGTGTACTCGATGGTCAGCACGCGCTTCTCGCCCAGGGCGGCCATGTACCGCATGCAGGCGTCGAGCACCACCTTGAGCGGGTACTTCTTGTTGATCGGCACCAACTGGTTACGCAATGCGTCGTTGGGTGCGTGCAGCGACAACGCCAGCGACACGTCAAGGTGCTTGGCCAATTCGTCGATCATTGGCACCACGCCAGAGGTGGACAGCGTCACCCGGCGCTTGGAAATGCCGTAACCGAGGTCGTCCATCATCAGGTGCATGGCCGCAACCACGTTATCGAAGTTCAGCAAGGGCTCGCCCATGCCCATCATCACCACGTTGGTGATGGCGCGGTCGACGGTGGCCGGCACGCTGCCGAACGATTTGTTGGCAATCCAGACCTGCCCGATCACTTCGGCGGCGGTCAGGTTGCTGTTGAAGCCTTGCTTGCCGGTGGAGCAGAAACTGCAATCCAGGGCACAGCCCGCCTGGGACGAAACGCACAGCGTGCCGCGCTTGCCCTGGGGAATGTAAACCGTCTCGACGCAACTGCCGGAGGCGACGCGCACGACCCATTTACGGGTGCCGTCGGCGGAGATGTCTTCGCTGACGACCTCCGGGCCACGGATTTCGGCGGTGGCCTTGAGCTTTTCGCGCAGGGCCTTGCCAAAATTGGTCATGGCGTCGAAATCATCGACGCCAAAGTGGTGAATCCATTTCATCGCTTGGCCGGCGCGGAAGCGCTTTTCTCCGAGCGAGTCGAAGAATTTTTCCATTTCCGGCTGGGTGAGGCCCAGCAGGTTCGTTTTAGCGGTCACAACGGCCATGGTTTCACCACCTTCGCTCTGCTGCGCAATCAGCGGATGCGAGCGCACACTTCGGTTTCGGAAAAGAAGTACGCGATTTCACGCGCGGCCGAGGCCTCGGAGTCCGAACCGTGTACGGCGTTCTCGTCGATCGACTGGGCGAAGTCGGCGCGCAGGGTGCCCGGCTCGGCTTTCTTCGGGTCAGTGGCGCCCATCAGCTCGCGGTTTTTCAGGATGGCGTTCTCGCCTTCGAGCACTTGCAGCACGACCGGGCCGGAGGTCATGAACTTGACCAGGTCACCGAAGAATGGGCGCTCTTTGTGCTCGGCGTAGAAACCACCGGCCTCGCGCTCGGACAATTGCACCATTTTCGAGGCGACGACGCGCAGGCCAGCGCCTTCGAAGCGGGAGACGACCTGGCCAATGACGTTCTTGGCGACCGCGTCGGGCTTGATGATGGAAAAAGTGCGTTGAACAGCCATGTATAACTCCGAAGACAATGAGTGAAGCCAAAAATTAAACCCGCGAATTATACGCGGGTTCTTAGGTAATGCCTAACAGCGGTGCGTTTCAATCCGCTTCTTCGATCCACAGCGCCTGGATCGCTTCAAGAACCTTTTCCCCGCAGCGGTCCGGGTGGTCGTCGAAGCCCGGAAGGGCCATGGCCATGTTGCGCAATGCCACGAAATTCACATGGCGTGGGTCCACGTCAGGGTGGGCCTCGGCCAACTGGATGGCAATCTCCTGCACATCCACCCATTTAAGACTCATGATTGCATCCTGTCAGTGCCCTTCGGACACTTGGTTGATGGTGTACTTGGGAATTTCCACGGTCAGGTCATGCTCGCCAACCACCGCCTGGCATGATAGCCGCGACTCAGGTTCCAAGCCCCAGGCCTTGTCGAGCATATCGTCTTCGAGTTCGTCCGAAGGCTCCAGGGAATTGAAACCTTCGCGCACGATCACATGGCAAGTGGTGCAAGCGCATGACATCTCGCAGGCGTGCTCGATGTCAATGTCGTTGCGCTTGGCCGCGGCGATGATGGTTTCGCCCGGGCTGGCCTCGATCACCGCCCCTTGGGGGCAGTGCTCGGCGTGGGGCAGAAAAATAATCTGCGGCATGGTTCAGTCCTCGATATCGTCCAGGTTGCGCCCGGCGAGGGCGGCCTTGACAGTGGAATTCATGCGCCGAGCGGCGAACGCGTCGGTAAGCTGCGACAGGCGCTTGGTCTGTTGGTCGATGGCCGCGCCATCGTTGCCGCGCGCCAGCGCGTGCAGTTCGTTCACCTGCAGTTCGATGACCTCCCGTTCTTCGGGGTCGAGCAGGCGCTCGCCATCGGCTTGCAGTGCCGCGCGCACCGCCTCGACCAAGCGCTCGGCGTCGACTTGATATTCGCGCAGTTGGCGGGCGTCTTTATCCACATTGGCGAAGGCGAAGGAATCCTTGAGCATGCGGGCAATTTCGCCGTCGGTGAGACCATACGAGGGCTTGACCTCGATGCTGGCCTGCACCCCAGACGCCAGCTCACGGGCCGACACGCTCAGCAGCCCGTCGGCATCGACCTGGAAGGTGACTCGGATTTTCGCGGCGCCCGCCACCATCGGGGGGATGCCGCGCAGTTCGAAACGCGCCAAAGAGCGGCAATCGCTGACCAACTCGCGCTCACCCTGCAGCACGTGGATCATCATGGCCGCCTGGCCATCTTTATAGGTGGTGAAATCCTGGGCGCGGGCGACCGGGATCGTGGTATTGCGCGGGATGACCTTTTCCATCAGCCCGCCCATGGTTTCGAGCCCCAGCGACAGCGGGATCACGTCCAACAGCAGCAATTCGCCGCCTTCGCGGGCGTTACCGGCGAGCAGGTCGGCTTGCACCGCCGCGCCCACCGCCACCACCTGGTCGGGGTCGATGTCGATCAGCGGTTCGCGGCCGAACAATGCACCCACAGCCTGCCGCACGCGCGGTACGCGGGTAGACCCGCCCACCATCACCACGGCACTCACCTCATCGACCTCGATACCTGCGTCGCGCACGGCGCGGCGGCAGGCCTTGAGGCTGCGCGCAAGCATAGGTTCGATCAATGCATCGAAGGTGTCGCGAGACACCTCACCGGCCCAGTCGCCATAGGCGATTGGCACGCGGGGGGCGCTGCTGAGCGCCTCCTTCGCCGCACAGGCCACTTGCAAGAGCTGGCGCTGGGCCGAAGGCGAAAGGTCGCCAGGCAAACCTGCCTGCTCGATAATCCATTGCGCCAGGGCGTGGTCGAAGTCGTCCCCGCCCAACGCACTGTCGCCGCCCGTGGCAAGCACTTCGAACACACCGCCGGTCAGGCGCAAAATGGAAATATCGAAAGTGCCGCCGCCCAAGTCGTAGATTGCGATCAGGCCCTCGGCGCTTTGGTCCAAGCCATAGGCCACCGCCGCGGCAGTCGGCTCGTTGAGCAGGCGCAGCACATTGAGCCCGGCGAGCCGCGCAGCGTCCTTGGTCGCTTGGCGCTGGGCATCGTCGAAATAAGCCGGCACGGTAATCACCGCCCCTACCAGCTCGCCGCCAAGGGTGGCCTCAGCGCGCTGGCGCAGCACCTTTAAAATATCGGCCGACACCTCTACCGGGCTTTTCGGCCCTTGCACGGTGCTGATGAACGGCATGTGCGACTCGCCTTCGACGAAGCGATAGGGCAATTGCTCGCCCAGTTGCTTGACGTCGGCGATGCCGCGACCCATCAGGCGCTTGACCGAAACGATAGTGTTGAACGGGTCGCTGGCGGCGGCGGCCTTGGCGGCGGCACCCACCTCCACGAAACCTTCGTGGTAGCGCACGGCCGAGGGCAGGATCACGCTGCCCTGCTCATCGGGCAAGGTTTCGGACAGGCCGCTGCGCACGGCGGCAACCAGCGAATTGGTGGTGCCCAAGTCGATCCCCACCGCCAAGCGTCGCTGGTGCGGTTGAGGGCTCAGGCCAGGTTCGGCGATCTGCAGTAAAGCCATGCTTATCTGATATCAGGCGTGCGACCGAAGCGGCACAGGGTTAATCGTCGAGGCGCTCTTCGAGCTGGCGCACTTCCTGCCCCAGCTTGTCGAGGAACTGCATGCGGCGCATCAGGCGCTCGGCCTGTTCATGCTCGGCCGGGTTATCCCAGCAGCCGGCAAAGTCGTCTTCCAGGCTCGCCTGGGCGGCCTTCAGGCGCTTCTTGAACGGTACTATACCGTCGATGTCTGCGTTTTCTTGCAGTTCTTCGAGCTCTTCACGCCACTGCATCTGCTGCAGGAGGAACACCGGGTCTTGCACGGTGATTTCCTGCGGCACTTCATGGCCTGAAATGGCCAGCAAATAACGCGCGCGGCGCGGCGCACTTTTGAGGGTCTGGTAGGCCTCGTTCAACGCGGCGGATTGCTCCAGCGCCTGGCGTTGTTCACGCTCCGGCGCATCGGCGAAGCGATCGGGGTGAACGCCGCGCGCCAGCTCGCGGTAACGCACCGCCAACTGCTCAAGGTCCAGGCGAAAGGCCGGCTTGAGGTCGAACAGCGCATAGTGGCAAAGAGTACCCACGGGCTTACCTCAAATGTTGAAGCTTTCGCCGCAACCACACTCACCGCGCACGTTCGGGTTGTTGAACTTGAAGCCTTCATTCAACCCTTCGCGAACGAAATCGAGTTCAGTACCGTCGAGGTACACCAAGCTCTTGGGGTCGATGACCACCTTTACACCGTGGTTCTCGAACACTTGGTCGTCGCTACCGGCTTCGTCGATAAACTCAAGCACGTAGGCCAAGCCGGAACAACCGGTGGTGCGCACCCCAAGGCGGATGCCCTCACCTTTGCCGCGCCCTTGCAGGGAGCGACGAACGTGGTTGGCAGCAGCTTCGGTCATGGTGATAGCCATTGCAGCTCCTTCAATGCGGTCAGAGCAGGCCTTTTTTCTGCCTGTAATCGCGAACGGCGGCCTTGATGGCGTCTTCGGCGAGTACCGAGCAGTGGATTTTAACCGGCGGCAGGGCCAGCTCTTCGGCCAGTTGGGTGTTCTTGATGGTTTCGGCTTCGTCGATGGTTTTGCCTTTCATCCACTCGGTGGCGAGTGAACTGGAAGCGATGGCCGAGCCGCAGCCATAGGTTTTGAACTTGGCGTCTTCGATCACGCCCAGGTCGTTGACCTTGATCTGCAGTTGCATCACGTCGCCGCATGCCGGCGCACCGACCATGCCGGTGCCGACGGTGGGGTCGTTCTTGTCGAGCTTACCCACGTTACGCGGGTTCTCGTAGTGGTCGATGACCTTTTCGCTGTAAGCCATGGTGTTCTATCCTCTTAACTCATCAGTAGTCGCTCTGTGGGCCCTGTAGCAGGGCCCACCAGCTTCCTTGCCTGTATTGGCGACTTGAATAATCAGTGCGCTGCCCACTCGATCTTCGACAGGTCGACGCCGTCTTGGAACATGTCCCATAGCGGCGACAATTCGCGCAGCTTGGTCACGGCCTCGCAGACCTTGGCGGCGGCGTAGTCGATTTCTTCCTCGGTGGTGAAACGGCCAAAGGCGAAACGGATCGAGCTGTGCGCCAGTTCGTCGTTGCGGCCCAGGGCGCGCAATACGTACGACGGTTCCAGCGAAGCGGAGGTGCATGCCGAACCGGACGAAACCGCCAGGTCCTTCAGCGCCATGATCAGCGACTCGCCTTCGACATAGTTGAAGCTCAGGTTCAGGTTGTGCGGCACGCGCGAGGTAAGGCTGCCATTCACGTACAGCTCCTCGAGGCCCGACACCTTGGCGTAGAAACGCTCGGCCAATGCCTTGATACGGGCGTTGTCGCTGGCCATTTCTTCCTTGGCGATACGGAACGCCTCGCCCATGCCCACGATCTGGTGGGTCGGCAGGGTGCCGGAGCGCATGCCGCGCTCGTGACCACCGCCGTGCATGGCGGCCTCCAGGCGAACCCGTGGCTTACGGCTCACATACAGCGCGCCGATACCCTTGGGCCCGTAGATTTTGTGGGCAGAGAACGACATCAGGTCTACTTTCAGGTTCGCCAGGTCGATGCTCACCTTGCCGGCGGACTGCGCCGCATCGACATGGAACAGCACCCCGCGCGAACGGGTAAGCTCGCCGATGGCGGCGATGTCGTTGATGGTGCCGATTTCGTTGTTCACGTGCATGACCGACACCAGAATGGTGTCTTCGCGCAGCGCCGCCTCGACCATGGCCGGGGTCACCAGGCCGTCTTCGCCGGGCTCCAGGTAGGTCACTTCGAAACCTTCGCGCTCAAGCTGGCGCGCGGTGTCGAGCACGGCCTTGTGTTCTATTTTGCTGGTGATCAGGTGCTTGCCCTTGCCGGCGTAGAAGTGCGCCACACCCTTCAGGGCGAGGTTGTCGGACTCGGTGGCACCGCTGGTCCAAACGATTTCACGTGGGTCGGCGTTGACCAGGTCGGCGACCTGGCGGCGGGCATTCTCCACCGCTTCCTCGGCCTTCCAGCCAAATACGTGGGAGCGCGACGCAGGGTTCCCGAAGTTCCCATCGAGGGTCAGGCATTCGACCATTTTTTGGGCAACACGCGGGTCGACCGGCGTGGTGGCAGAGTAATCGAGGTAAATCGGCAACTTCATTGAAAATCTCCTATCAGGCTCTCGCGCGCCGCTCTATGGGCGGTCAGTCGACGACGGACGTTTCTATGGTGTCCAGAATCGGCGCACGCCCGTTACAGCGGCGCAGGTCCTGACGTTGGGCCACTTCCTGTACCTCGCGACGGGTGACCAGGTCGGCCAAACTGATACCACTCAAGAACTCATGAATCTGCTGGCTCAGGTCACACCACAGGTGGTGGGTGAGGCAGGTATCGCCGGAATGGCAATCTCCCATCCCCTGGCACCGGGTAGCGTCGACCGACTCGTTCACCGCGTCGATCACCTGCGCCACTTGGATACCTTGCATGTTTCGCGACAACTGATACCCGCCACCCGGGCCACGCACGCTCGACACCAAGTTGCGGCGCCGAAGCTTGGCGAACAACTGCTCCAGATAAGACAACGAAATACCCTGGCGCTCAGAGATGTCTGCCAGCGAGACGGGGCCAAGTTGCGCATGCAACGCCAGGTCGAGCATGGCGGTGACGGCGTATCGGCCTTTGGTGGTCAGTCGCATGGGTCGTTACCACGAGGTTGCTGGATGGGGATCACGATGCGGCAAGTATGCTATTCCCGAGTAAATGAGTCAACTATAAGACCCAGTGAATTACTCAGGAATGCCAGCGAAACGGCGAAAGATGATAGCACACAATTCTAGCGCCGCTTACGCTTCAGCCGTTGGCGGCCCGCTCCGCTTGCGCCTCGCCTTTGACACAGTCGAAATCCTCGTCACGAAGCTCGGGCAAGTCTTTGCCGCGATAATCGCTGCCCAGTTGGGTCAGCGCCGCACTCATGCCTTCGAGGCGGCCGTCGACGGCGTGCAGGTGGTCAAGCAACTGCCCCACCGCCCGCGCCATGGGGTCCGGCATTTCACCGGCCATGCCGTAGGCGTCGAAGCCAATTTTCTCGGCCATGGCCTTGCGCTTGGCATCCTGCTCGTCGCCGGGGGCCTCCTGGGTGATGATCTTCGCCGGAATACCCACGGCGGTCGCGCCAGCCGGCACCGCCTTGGTGACCACGGCGTTGGAACCGATCTTGGCGCCGGCGCCCACCACGAATGGGCCCAGCACCTTGGCCCCAGCGCCCACCACCACGCCGTTTTCCAGCGTAGGGTGGCGCTTGCCGGCGTTCCAACTGGTGCCTCCCAGGGTCACGCCCTGGTAAAGGGTAACGTCATCGCCCAGTTCAGCCGTTTCGCCAATAACGATGCCCATGCCATGGTCGATGAAAAACCGCCGGCCGATGCGCGCGCCGGGGTGGATCTCGATGCCCGTCAGCCAGCGGCTGAAGTTCGACACCGAACGGGCCAGCCACTTCCATTGGCGCCGCCACAAGGCATGCGCTATGCGATGCAACCAGATGGCGTGCAGCCCTGGGTAGCAGGTCAGCACCTCGAACGCATTACGCGCGGCCGGGTCCCGGTGAAACACGCTCCGGATGTCTTCTCGCATGCGCTCGAACATTTAGGGCTCCTTACGCTTATGCGGCTCGCCACGTACCGCCTTCTGGGTTTCGGTGAGGATACCGCGCAAAATGCTCATTTCGGTGTGGTCCACGTTACTGCGCCCGAACAACCGGCGCAGGCGGGCCATCAGGTGCCGGGGGTTGGCGGGGTCGAGAAAGCCGACCTCGACCAAGGTGGTCTCCAGGTGCCGGTAGAACCCTTCCATTTGGTCCATGGTCGCCAGCGCTGGCGCCGCGGGCTCAGGCCCCGCGGCGGGTGCGCCCTGAGTGGCCAGCCATGCGGTTCGCACCTCATAGGCCAGCACCTGTACCGCAGCGGCGAGGTTCAACGAGCTGAAGTCCGGGTTCGCCGGAATGTGCACGTGAAAATGGCAGCGCTGCAGCTCATCGTTGGTAAGCCCGGCATGCTCGCGGCCGAACACCAAGGCCACGGGCTGCCCGCCAGCGGCGGCCACGACGGTTTTATGCCCGCATTCACGCGGTTCGAGCATCGGCCAGGGCAAGCTGCGGTCACGGGCACTGGTGCCCAACACCAGCGCGCAACCGGCCAAGGCCTCTTCCAGGGTGGGCACCACCCGCGCGTTGGCCAGTACATCGTCCGCACCCGAGGCGCGCGCGCTGGCCTCCGGTGCCGGGAAGCTGTGCGGGGCTACCAGCACCAACTGCCCCAACCCCATGTTCTTCATGGCACGCGCAGCCCCGCCGATGTTGCCGGGGTGGCTGGTATTGACCAGTACGACACGAATATTCTGCAGCACGGTAAAGCGCCTTGGCTCGCGAAAAGGCATAAATAGTACCGAACCGACGAAAACAACGCCACGACGCCTGCCATGCTCTTTTTACCGGAACAGTTTCTGGTAGAATGCCCGGCTCTTTTTTAACCACCTAGGTGAACACATCCATGCAGCCTATGCTGAATATCGCGCTGCGCGCCGCCCGCAGCGCCAGTGAATTGATCTTCCGCTCCATCGAGCGGCTGGATAGCCTCAAGGTCGACGAAAAGGGCGCCAACGACTACGTGAGCGAAGTCGACCGCGCCGCCGAACACAACATTGTCACGGCCTTGCGCAAGGCCTACCCGAACCACGCCATTCTCGGTGAAGAAACCGGCCTGCATGCCGGCTCAGGCGATGGCCAGGAATACCTGTGGATCATCGACCCGCTCGACGGCACCACCAACTTCCTGCGTGGCGTGCCGCACTTCGCGGTGAGCATCGCCTGCAAATATCGCGGCCGGCTCGAACACGCCGTGGTGCTCGACCCCGTGCGCCAAGAAGAATTCACCGCCAGCCGTGGCCACGGCGCGCAGATCAACGGCCGGCGCATGCGCGTGAGCCAACGTACCAGCCTGGACGGCGCGCTGCTGGGCACCGGTTTCCCGTTCCGCGACAACCAAATGGACCACCTGGATAACTACCTGGGCATGTTTCGCAGCCTGATCGGCCAAACCGCCGGCATCCGCCGCGCCGGCGCCGCCAGCCTCGACCTCGCCTACGTCGCTGCTGGGCGCTTCGATGCTTTCTGGGAATCGGGCCTGTCAGAATGGGATATCGCCGCCGGCGCGCTGCTGATCCAAGAAGCCGGGGGTTTGGTGAGCGACTTCACCGGCAACCACGACTTCCTTGAAAAAGGCCATATCGTGGCCGGCAACACCAAGTGCTTCAAGGCGGTGTTGACCGCTATCCAGCCGCACCTGCCGGCGTCGATGAAGCGTTAAGCTAAGCGCCACCGAACACAAAAAAGCACCGTGCGGTGCTTTTTTTGTTTAACGGGGCAGGCTATTGCACGGGCTGGCCCGGCTGGCCTTGGGTCAACACCAGTTGGCCCTGGGGGTTGACCGGTATGCTTGAGCCCGGATCATGATCCATGCGCACCTGGCCCACCTGGCCCTTGAGCTGGTATTTCACGTTGTACCCCACCACCTTATCGCTGAGATCGTTAACCGTGTTGCAGCGGGTTTGCGTGGTGGTGTAGGTGTCGTTGGCCTGCATGCGCTCTTGCACCTTGTTGCCCGCGTAACCACCCCCGACGGCGCCGGCCACGGTAGCGAGCTTCTTACCGTTGCCGCCACCGACCTGGTTGCCCAGCAAGCCGCCTGCCACGGCGCCGAGCACACTGCCGACAATTTGATGTTGGTCTTGCACCGGCTTTTGCCGGGTGACCGTGACGTCATGGCATTCCTGGCGCGGCGTCTTGATCTGTTCCTTGATCGGCTCGGACGCCAGCACCACAGCGTTTTCAGGCCCTTTATTAACGAGGCTGTAGGTTGCGACAGCACCCCCGGCGGTCACACCGACAGCACCCAGCACTGCACCAATCAGCAACGATTTATTCACTTTTGTGTACTCCTGAACACGATAACGGGGCTACCCGCCTCACTCCCAGCCTTGGAGTGAAAAAAAAGGCGCAAGTTCAATACTTGCGCCTTTTCAGGGGGTTAACGGCCTGCCGAGCAAGGCCTCAGGGGCGTTCGTCCGCCGTATCTTTGGTAGCTGGCGGAATCAAATCATCGCTGGTGAGGTTCAGCCAGATCAGCACCACGTTGGCGATATAGATGGAGGAGTAAGTGCCCGCCATAACGCCTATGAACAACGCCAACGAGAAGCCGAACAGGTTGTCGCCACCGAATATCAACAGCGCGGCGATCGCCAACAGTGTCGACACCGAGGTGGCGATGGTCCGCAGCAGTGTTTGCGTGGTGGATACGTTGATGTTTTCGACCAACGAAGCCTTACGCATCACCCGGAAGTTTTCCCGCACCCGGTCGAACACCACGATGGTGTCGTTCAACGAGTAGCCGATGATGGCCAGTACCGCGGCGAGCACGGTCAAGTCGAAGGTAATCTGGAAGAACGACAGGATGCCCATGGTCACCACCACGTCGTGCACCAGCGAAACGATCGCGCCAACGGCAAACTTCCATTGGAAGCGGAACGCCAGGTATACCAGCACCCCGCCCAGCGCCAGGAGCATGCCCAAGCCGCCCTGATCGCGCAGCTCTTCGCCCACCTGCGGGCCTACGAACTCCACACGCTTGACGGTAGCGGGGTTATCGCTGCCGAACTTCTGCAAGGCGCCCGCCACTTCGTTACCCAGCTTCGGGTCATCGCCGGGCATGCGCACCAGCAGGTCGGTAGAGGCACCGAAGTTCTGCACCAGCGCCTCACGGTAGCCCGCCTTGGCCAGTTCACTGCGCACCTGGCCCAAGTCCGCGGGTTTCTCGTAGGTCAGCTCGATCAGCGTACCGCCGGTGAAGTCCAGGCCGAAGTTGATGCCCTTGTAGTACCAACTGAACAGTGCCAGCAGGGTGAGGAACACGGTCACGGCGAATGCGATGTTGCGCACGCCCATGAAGTTAATCGTCTTGAGTTTCATGGCAGCCCCTTAGATCCACAGCTTCTTGACGTCACGGCCGCCGTAGATCAGGTTGACGATCGCGCGGGTCACCATGATGGCCGTAAACATCGAGGTGAAGATACCGAGCGACATGGTCACGGCAAAGCCCTTGACCGGGCCGGTACCCATGGCGAACAGGATGCCCCCCACCAGCAGGCTGGTGAGGTTGGCGTCGATGATCGCGGTGTAGGCGCGGTTGAAGCCTTCGTGGATGGCGCGTTGCACCGCCATGCCGGCGGCAATCTCTTCGCGGATACGCGAGAAGATCAACACGTTGGCGTCTACCGCCATGCCCATGGTCAGCACGATGCCGGCGATACCGGGCAGGGTCAGGGTAGCGCCGAGGATCGACATCAGGGCCAACAGCACGACCATGTTCAAGCTCAGCGCAACGGTGGCGATCACGCCGAAGAAGCGATAGATGGCGATGATGAACAGCGACACGAAAAGCATGCCCCAGAGCGATGCATCGATACCTTTGGTGATGTTGTCGGCACCCAGGCTCGGGCCGATGGTGCGCTCTTCGGCAAAGTACATCGGCGCCGCCAGGCCACCGGCGCGCAGCAGCAATGCCAGTTCGGAGGATTCGCCCTGGCCGTCCAGGCCGGTGATGCGGAACTGGTTGCCCAACGGCGACTGGATGGTCGCCAGGCTGATGATTTTCTTGTCTTCGGTGAAGGTCGGAACGCTGACGTTCTGCTCCACACCGTCTACCACCTGGCGCACGGTCTTGGTCGAAGGCTTCTGCTCGATGAAAATCACCGCCATGCTACGCCCCACATTGCTGCGGGTGGCGCGGTTCATCAAGTCGCCGCCGTGGCCATCGAGCTTGATGTTCACTTGCGGGCGGCCATGTTCATCGTAGCCGGCCTGGGCGTCGGTGACCTGGTCGCCGGTGATGATCAAGCTACGCTCGACCGGTGCCGGTGGGCGGCTGCCATCGCGAAACTCGAAGGTTTCGGTGCTGGCGCGGGTGTCGTCCGGGCCTGCGCCCAGGCGAAACTCGAGGTTGGCGGTTTTACCCAAAATGCGCTTGGCTTCGGCGGTGTCTTGCACGCCGGGCAGCTCGACCACGATGCGGTTGGCGCCCTGGCGCTGCACCAGCGGCTCGGCCACACCCAATTCATTGACACGGTTGCGCACCGTGGTGAGGTTCTGCTTGATCGAGTACTCGCGGATTTCCGCCAGCTTGGCCTGGGTCAACCCGAGGCGCAATACCGCCAGCTCGTTACGGCTGGAGGTGGTGAGGTCGAAATCGGTGAAATTCTTGCGGATCAGCGCCTGCGCCTGATCGCGGGTGGCGTCGTCGGCGAAGCCCAGTTGGATCGCGTCGTCTTGCTGTGGCAGGCTGCGATAGCGCACGCGCTCTTTGCGCAGCAGCGCCTTGACCTCACCCTCGTACACCTGCAGGCGAGCGTCAACGGCTTTGTCCATGTCGACTTCGAGCAAGAAATGCACGCCACCGGACAGGTCCAAGCCCAGCTTCATCGGGTGCGCGCCCAGGGCGCGCAGCCATTGCGGGGTGGTGGGGGCCAGGTTCAGCGCGACCACATAATCATCGCCCAAGGTATTGCGCACCACGTCCTTGGCGGGCAGTTGGTCTTCCTGTTTGGCCAAGCGCAACAGGCCGCCCTTGCCGTTTTCGGCGATGGTCGCTGCCTTGACCTTGATACCGGCATCGCCCAGCGCCTTGCTAGCCTTGTCGATCTCGGCCTGGGTCACCTGCAGCGCACTGCTGGCACCCGTGACCTGGATGGCCGCGTCGTCGGGGTAAAGGTTGGGTGCGGAATAGATAAAACCGACCGCCAGCACCGCCACGATCAGAATGTACTTCCACAGAGGGTATTTGTTCAGCATCACGCCGCCCGTTCATAACGCGGGGCGCGTTGCGCGCCCCGACGGTAAGGTAAAAAACTGCCGATCAGATCGCTTTGAGCGTGCCCTTTGGCAGGGTCGCCGCGACAGCGCCCTTCTGGAACTTCAGCTCGACGTTGTCGGAGACTTCCAGCACGATGAAATCGTCGGTGACCTTGGTGATTTTGCCGGCGATACCCCCGGAGGTGACCACTTCATCGCCCTTTTGCAGGCCGCCGAGCAGGTTTTTCTGCTCTTTGGCACGCTTGGCTTGGGGGCGCCAGATCATGAAATAGAAAATGACCAGGAAACCGACCAGGAAAACCCACTCGAAACCGCCACCAAAGGGGCCAGCGGGTGCTGCGGCATCGGCCGCCTGCGCGGTGGGGATCAGAAAGCTCAGCAAGCTCATGTAGCGCTCCAGTTGCTAATTATGTAATGAGGGAAATCAGTTCAACGGCGGCACGGGCAACCCGCGCTTGGCATAGAAGGCATCGACAAAGGCGGCCAATTTACCCTGTTGGATTGCCTCGCGCAAACCAGCCATCAAGCGCTGGTAATGGCGCAAGTTATGGATGGTATTGAGCATGCTGCCGAGCATTTCGCCGCATTTGTCCAAATGGTGAAGGTAAGCGCGGGAAAAATGCTGGCAGGTATAGCAGTCGCAGGCAGCGTCCAGCGGCGAATCATCGTGGCGATGGGTGGCGTTACGGATCTTCAGCACCCCGGTGTCGGTGAACAAGTGGCCATTGCGCGCGTTACGCGTGGGCATTACGCAGTCGAACATGTCGACCCCGCGGCGCACACCTTCCACAAGGTCTTCCGGCTTGCCAACCCCCATAAGGTAACGAGGTTTGTCTGCAGGCATCCGCCCGGGCAGGTAGTCGAGCACCCGGATCATCTCTTCCTTGGGCTCACCCACCGACAACCCGCCGATGGCCAGGCCGTCGAAGCCGACCTGCTGCAACCCCTCCAGTGAACGCATGCGCAAGTCTTCATGCATGCCGCCCTGCACAATACCGAACAGCGCCGCGGTGTTGTCGCCGTGGGCGTCTTTCGAGCGCTGTGCCCAGCGCAGCGACAGCTCCATCGACCGGCGCGCGGTTTCCACGTCGGCCGGGTAAGGCGTGCATTCGTCGAAGATCATCACGATGTCCGAGCCCAGGTCGCGTTGTACCTGCATCGACTCTTCCGGGCCCATGAACACCTTGGCGCCATCGACCGGCGAGGCGAAGGTGACGCCCTCTTCCTTGATTTTGCGCATCGCCCCCAGGCTGAATACCTGGAAACCGCCCGAATCGGTGAGGATCGGCCCCTGCCATTGCATAAAATCGTGCAGGTCGCCGTGGGCCTTGATCACCTCGGTGCCGGGGCGCAGCCACAGATGGAAGGTGTTGCCCAAAATGATTTGCGCGCCAATCGCCTCGATGTCCCGTGGCAACATGCCCTTGACCGTACCGTAGGTGCCCACCGGCATGAACGCGGGGGTTTCCACCACGCCACGGGGGAAGGTCAGCCGGCCTCGGCGGGCCTTGCCGTCGGTGGCCAGCAGCTCGAATTGCATACGGCAGGTGCGGCTCATGCAAGCTCCTCGGGCGCGCTGCCTGCGGGAGCTTCCGGCGCCGGGTTGCGGGTGATGAACATGGCATCACCGTAACTGAAAAAGCGGTAGCCCTGCTCCACCGCCGCGGCATAGGCGGCCATGGTCTGCGAGTAACCGGCAAACGCCGAGACCAGCATCAGCAGCGTGGACTCGGGTAAATGGAAATTGGTGACCAAGGCATCGACCACATGAAACGGCCGCCCTGGGTAAATGAAGATGTCAGTGTCGCCGCTGAACGGCTTGAGTTCGCCATCACGCGCGGCGCTTTCAAGGGAACGCACGCTGGTGGTGCCCACCGCTATCACGCGGCCACCACGGGCACGGCACGCCTGCACAGCGGCCACCACCTCGCCGCTCACCTCAAGCCATTCTTTATGCATGTGGTGGTCTTCGATGCGCTCGACCCGCACGGGCTGGAAGGTCCCGGCGCCCACATGCAAGGTCACGAACGCGGTGCCCACGCCCTTGGCGCGGATCGCTTCCAGCAGTGCCTCATCAAAATGCAAGCCCGCCGTGGGCGCGGCCACCGCGCCGGCATGCTCGGCGTACACGGTTTGGTAACGCTCGCGGTCGGCGCTGTCGTCGGGGCGGTCGATGTACGGCGGCAGCGGCATATGCCCCACCCGCTCCAGCAACGGCAGCACCGGCTCGGCAAAGCGCAGTTGGAACAACGCATCCTGGCGGGCGAGCATCTCGGCCTCGCCGCCGCCGTCTATCAATAACCGGGTGCCAGGCTTGGGCGCCTTACTGGCGCGTACATGGGCCAGCACCTCATGGCTACCCAGCACCCGCTCAACCAGCACCTCGACCTTGCCGCCAGACGCCTTTTGCCCGAACAGCCGCGCCGGGATCACCCGGGTGTTGTTGAACACCATCAAGTCACCGGGCTGCAGATACTCCAGCACATCGGCGAAGCGCCGATGTGCCAACGCCCCCGTCGGCCCATCGAGCACCAGCAAGCGGCTGGCCCGGCGTTCGGCCAAGGGATGGCGGGCGATCAGGGAATCAGGGAGGTCAAAGGAAAAATCGGCGACGCGCATGATGGGGTTCGGCTGTACAGGGCCAAAAATTCTAGCGGAAAATCAGCACATTGACCATGAAACGTGATTGACCGCCGACCGAGGGCTCTCTATACTTCGCCGCCATTGCCCCGGTGGCGGAATCGGTAGACGCGGCGGATTCAAAATCCGTTTTCGAAAGGAGTGGGAGTTCGAGTCTCCCCCGGGGCACCAAAAAACGAAAAAAAGGCCTTGTTTTACAAGGCCTTTTTTTCGCCTGGCGTAATTGTGGCGTAACGCCTGACAACGTGGCTCGCAATAGGCGCAAGCGCTGAGGCGCCAAGGGTCAGCTAGCTAGCTGGCTGCGCGACAGCGTGCGCGCATATGCAGGGACCGATGAGCGTGCGTGGCGATGCTCATGTGGATGCGAGCAGGAAAGAGGGTGTAGCTGCCCCCTTGGAAGAGTCGATTTCATGTTGACCCATCCCGCAGGCGAGGTGGTCGCGGTCATACCTCCGTATGCAATCCTTCCAATCAAGATTCTCAATCGTGACCCGCGCTAAGCGCATGTGCGCCTCGCTAAGCTGCTCTTCAATCCGTAAAAGATTGAGCTTCGGTGGCGCGGTGGTGGATGTCCCGAACGTCCGGCCGGTGGCTTTTGCACCGAAGCACAGTTGCTGCAGGTAAAAAAACCGTGCTGCCCTTTGAATATCGGTGAGCGCGATGGGTACCTGCATCCTCGCCCAATCAAACATAGTCCGGCTGACAAGCGACCACTTAAACTGGCGCATGAACTCTTCTAAGTGATTTGCGACAACTCGATAGAGGTTGACTACCTCCCCGTCAAGCTATCGGAATGATACTAACTGTTAGCCGAATTTAAGTAGATGATTTAATTGGAATATTTTTTAATAACGCTTTTCACAGCATTCAGCCGCCTCACGTAGAAATGTCACCCTTTGAGCGCGTCCGCCATCGGCCGTATCTGATCCAGCGCGGACGTTACAGCCATCAGATTGAACGACTAAAGTGGATCTAAAGCATTACGACTGAGGCTACAACCAGCTGACTGCACGCCTAGTTGCCTGCCACTGTGAAAAAACAGGAACAGTGTGCGTTAGGCCCGCTCACTGTTCCTTTCTTGCAGATGTCCGGTTAATTAAAGGTGGGAAAATATGCTATTCAGCCGGTGTCAACCCACTTGGTCAACAGCAGGGTGCGCAAGGAGCGTCACGTCTGTCGCATCGGCAACCACCAGGTCGGCATTGGTGATCAATCGCGTGTAGTCGAATCCGGCTAGTGTGACCTGAAAGGCGTGACCGTCGGCACCTACCTCGTTACTACGCAAGTAGGTACGGTCATTCACTTCATCATAGGTCATGCGCAAGGTGCCGTTACTGCCGTCGCCCAAGCCGGTCACGCCGAGCGCGGCGACGTCGAGTTTGTCTTGGCCCCAGATGAAATCAGTGATGAGGTCGCTGCTGCCGGCATGGCTGTCAGCACTGCTTGTGAACACGAAGCGGTCATTGCCTGAGCCACCGGTGAGCTTGTCCGCGCCCAACCCACCGGTCAGCACATCATTGCCGACGTTACCGTCGAGGGTGTCGTTTCCGGCGCCGCCGGCCAGGGTATCGTCGCCCCAGTAGCCATATAGGCGGTTGGCTTTATCATCGCCGGCCAAATTCACCGGGATGATCGGCTGCGGTGTGGTCACCGCCGTCGCGTCACTGGGCGGGGCAAACAGCACGCTGCTGGAGTTGAGCTCATTGACATGGTTCCCACTGAGCAGAATTTCGAAGCGGTTGCCATTGGCATCGGGCTCTAAAGATTTAAGCGCGGTAGCATCGCCGGCCAGATTTAGAACTACCTTCAGCGTACCGTTGTAGCCATTACCCAGCCCGGTGAAACCCAATGCGGAGACGTCGATCATGTCATGGCCGTTGCCACTGAAGTCGGTGATAAGGTCGCGGCTACTGTAGCTGCCACTGGCATCGTTACGGTAGCTGTCGCTGATCCGTGTATACACGAAGTTATCGGCACCCGCACCGCCGCTCAAGGTGTCGCCCCCCACGCCGCCGAATAGGCGGTCATTACCCGCACCGGCTTCGATGGTGTCGCGGCCAGCGCCGCCCTTGACGGTTTCGCCGGCGTCGGTACCTGGAAGCAGATCGTTGTGCGAGGTGCCAGTGATCAGCGGTTGTAGGTTGGCATCGGTAATAAGGCCGCTGTTGGACAGGAACTGCACGGCAAAACGTTGACCGTTAGAATTCGGCTCGTAGCTTTCCAAAATGTATATGCCGCGCAAGGGCTCGCTACGTAGATGCAGGGTATCACCATAGCCATTGCCCAAATGGCTATAGCCCAAGGCCGACACGTCGAGGATATCGTGGGCGGGATCAAAATAGCTGATGGCGTCAGTGTACTCGCCTGAGCCTTTGATATAGCTATCACTGATTCGGTCGAAGCGAAATACATCGCTGCCTGAGCCGCCGACCAAGACATCACCTCCAGCACCGGGGACCAGCACATCGTTGCCACCCCCGCTGACTAAATAGTCGTTGCCTGCCCCGCCCATCAACAGTTCATTGGCCAACCCACCGTGTATAGAGTCGTTGTTTGGGGTGCCCTGCACGATGAGTTCAGTTGGGTTTCTGCTGACCTGGCTACCTGCGCTTGTGGCCAGCAAATTGCCCAGGGCCGTTTGGTTGGTGATGTCCTTGGTGTCTGAAACTTGGGCCATGTGTGCTCCATACCTGCGGTTGGTCCAGTGAGAATGGGGTGCGCTACCAGTGACGTCGCTTGGTTAGTGGCAGTGGGCCTTCTCCGACGAAGGGTTAAGTAAGCCGAAGAATTGATGCACATCATTGCGCGGGAGCTTTTGGCTTACACCATTCGATATGAAAAGCCGCAATGGGGATGGTGTAAAAACCCAGTACTGTCAGTGGGTTGCAGGAATTGGCCCACTTTTGCACGCTTCTGTGCGAACCGGGTAGTTGCTCCCCTGGGCACCATTTGATGTACATAGACGCTCGAGGGCGGCTAAGCAATACCCCTAGAGCCCGCTAACCGCGGGCTTTTTGCTTTCCGGGGTTCAGGCCTCTCGCTTACGCACCAGGCCGGTTCGGGTGCATTGGTTCCTCGGCACACTGCGCCTGGAACAAGCCCTTGCCGCATGGGTCGCGTGCTGGCCAACGCACGCTTTTGGCAGGCACATCAGACAGACTCACTCCTTCCCGAACAGATTAAGGTACTCAACCGCCCACTCGACGGTGGAAAGAAAGGCTTCGAGGCTGGTACCAGCGCAGCACAGTACCAGGCCGTCGCCCAGGTATCCAAAGCGCCCGCCACCCGACATTTAAGCGACCTACTGGAGAAGGGTTGCCTACGGCGCCCGCCCGGCGGCGGGCGTAGTACCCGTTATCAGATCAATCAACCCAGCAGGTGTATGCCGAACCTCTCGGCTGAATCCTCTTACTTTAGGCCCTAGGGCGTGCCGTTTCTTCCGTACAAGCGAAAACCGGGGCGGTCACTTAGCCGCTCATAGTAGTCGCTTATCGCCGGTAGGGATGGCCGATCAAAGGGTGTTTCGAACCATCGATTGACCGTAAGCGTACGGGGAATACGCCTTGCGCAGGTCAGCCCGGCATCCACTGATGTGGCAGGAGTTGCTCGATCTCACTAGCCTTCTGCGTCGGCAACCGCATCAGCACATCCTTGAGATACGCGTA
>NZ_JAAOCA010000043.1 GCF_014694385.1 Pseudomonas typographi
GCGGCGTCGGCGTTCCTGGCTGAGCAGCTCGCCACCCTTATCGTTGCTGTTAGTCATAAACATACCCGTTTGCCTATCCCTTATCTTAAGGGGGGAACGGTGTCCTGTCTTTCATGGGGCTCGTTCAGCAAGCTCGGTCGCACACTTCATCTGCTATCCATTCCTGAACGGGTCTTCACCCAGCTCGCGTTGTTCAATCCAGCTGTTTTTGAAATCCACGAGCAGAAAATGCTGCACCCGGGGCCACAAGTCCATCCCTTGCACGGACACCCGTTTGCCCTAGGTTTGAGCCTTAGCCCCCTCACAGGCACGCTCGCTATAGCGCAGCAAATAGGGATGGATCACGCAAAGGTAGTGGTAAGGACATCAAGCGGCGGACGCAAATGGTCCGC
This sequence comes from Pseudomonas typographi, assembly GCF_014694385.1. Taxonomy (GTDB): domain Bacteria; phylum Pseudomonadota; class Gammaproteobacteria; order Pseudomonadales; family Pseudomonadaceae; genus Aquipseudomonas; species Aquipseudomonas typographi. The sequence goes on from NZ_JAAOCA010000043.1 coordinate 393, forward strand.
CTACCCCTACTTGGGAGATCTCCTGATTTATATCTATGACTTGGGAGGGGCACCCTACGCACTGAATTGGAACATCAAGCTATCTAAGTTTGACTTTATGGAGAAACGACTTACCTCGGTGAAGTCATTGGCAGCACGTAGAAAAGATCGCGAGTCTGCTGAGTTACGTCTTCACTTGGAAGAACTATATTACTTAAGCGCAAAAATAAGAACATTAAATCTATCGCTCGATGATATTGATCCAATTGTCGTAGCCAATCTTGATCAGATTTTTGGGTTACATGACCGCCCTCTTAATCTTGATCCACAGCTGCTGGAGGATTTTAGCGAACGCCTGCAAGATGATTTTAAAACCGGTAATCCCCTTGCGCTTGCTGCCATCAACTACGGTAATAAATGGGGACATCGGGACCAATTCATAGCGCGGATATACCAAGATATTTGGAATCGTGTACTCCCAGTGGACCTATTTCAATATATACAGATCGACAAACCACTTGGACGGGTCCGCTGCGAAGTCATTGACCACTATCGGAATTTCTTCTCGGAAACAGCTCAATGATGGCTGGATCTCGGCTGATCGCGCCTGATGGGTGCGGCGCGCTGGTGAAAGAAAAGGAATACCACTTTCTCATCAGCGACGGAATGTCCAACCGTGTCCGTTTGGTCGAATTCGATGAGAGAGGGTCAAATGCTGTCCTGCATACCTTGCCCCGCCTGCGCTACGAGGCAGCGCTGGAGGCTGGTGAGATAGTAGAGACGGGCAGCCATGATTACCCCCCATGGCTGGGAGCCGCAGGTGGCGTCGAATCATCCTGGCGCGAAGCTCGCCGTGTTAGTCCTAAGGAGTCTTATGAGGAAAAAGTTGACCGCCGCCTATTGAGTATCGCTGAACTGATTCCCAAGACGGCAGAGATACTGGCTTCAGATGATCCAGAGGCCATGATCAATGCTCACGCTAGGGCTTCGAAGCCGAGGCAGCATCCTGCTAGGATCAGGCTATGGTTCTTCACTTATCTACTATTTGGGCAGACTAAGTGGGCTCTGATGCCGCGCCTGAACAACTGCGGCACTTGGGATAGAAGCGAAAAAACCGATAAAAAACTAGGTCGCCCTTCTAGCCATGGTCAAAATTTTGGTTATCCAGTAACACCTGACATGCAAGAAAAGATCCTGAAGGGCTTTCTGCTGTGCAGAAGGGTAGACAGGACCAAGGACGAAATTTACGGAGCTTCACTGCGAAAGGTTTTTGGATGCGGTATTCGTGAAGGCTCAAGCGGGAAAGAGTTCTTCCATCCCAACGGAGAGCCTTATCCAAGCTCTTCCCAATTCTGGGATTGGGTCAAGAAGCAAACAGATCCGGCAGCCTTGGCGACGGAAATGAAGGGGCCTAGTGCTGCCCGCGCCAAGTCGGGCGACATCGGAAGCTTTGCACGAATGATTAGTAACCTAAACCAGCGACTGGAGTTTGACGGCTATTATCCAAGCGAGAAAATTTCTGGCATTATCGAGGGCGCCCCCTTGGATTCATTTTGCGTTGTAAGGGCAATATGCGCGCTTTCAGGAGCAGTTGTTGGTATCGGATTCGCCAGAGGTAGGGAAAGCCTAGAGACGTACCGAATGGCTTTATTTTGTATAGCAGTCGGTAAGGTCAAATACTGTGAGCTGTTTGGAATAACAATCAAGCCTGATGAATGGCCATGTGAGGGGCTCTCAAGCCAGATGGTATTTGATAGGGGTCCCGCGGCGCATATGGATGTCGCTAATGCAAAAGCATGGCTTGGCCGTCTAGAGCTGACACCTACCCATTCTGGTCAATCGAAAGCTTCGGTTGAATCATCCCACCCAAGGGATAAACAATTTAAAGACCAAGCGGTGCACGTTCATAGCGGTCTTAATATGGTTGAAATGGCTCGCAGAGAAATCCGTCGGGTGATAAAGGATAACGAGAAGTGCGATGCAAGCGAGCGAATGGATGGAGACATGTGGCTAGAAGGTTTTTCACCATCCCGTTTGAATATTTGGAAATATCATGACCAACTAGGCCGAAATCATGGCATCAAGATGCCATTTGATGAAGCAGTTAGGGAATTCTTGACTCCGATGCCTGCAGTGATCCGCAAAAATGGCGTTTATTTTTTCGGAAGCAAATACAACTCGAAGTCACTAATTGACACAGACGTATTCGACCGCGTTGCGCGTAACGGTGTGATTAATGTGATGGCGTACAGTATGATAATGTGTGTTCGTCACATATGGATTGAAGTCGAGGGACGACTTCATGAGTTGAGCTTTGTTTACACGGCAAGTACAAGGCCGGGTAGCAGCGACATATCACTGGAGGATCTCCAGCTGGTCGACAAATCCCGACTCCAAGCCCAGGGGAAACATCGACATCAGAAAGTTGCAATTGAACAGTATCACTATCTTGAGCATGAGAATGATACAGGTAAAAATTGGCATGCCGGCGTTCGGAAGCTGGGAGTTCCGGCCATGGGTTCGGGGGCGCAGCGAGACTTAGAAGATCAAAGACGACTGATAGGTGTAAAATCATGATCGAGAAAATTCGGACACGATTCGACGGGTTGGTTGACATTGAGCACATTCGCAAAACAGTAACATCTCGCCCAGACCCCATCCACGACATTGATCAATTGCCCACGATGCTGGCGGCACATCTCTTAGAACAAAATCTGAAGCAGATTTTCATACCAAACGATTTCAGCTTGGAATTTGTTTCAGAGATGGTGGGTAAAGCAGCAGTACACTCAGCGATGCGTTCTGAAACACAACAGATTTTCATCAAAGGGTGGTACTACCCCACCCCAATTGAAACTTTTCCTATCTGCTTGACTGGCTTGGCTGGTGTGGGTAAATCGGCAACGGTAGAAGCGTTACTCCGCATGATGCCTGGCCCCACCGAAATTGATATTGATCATTGTATGACACCTCATACGACATATTCTCACTGGTATGCCAGCGCAAGGGGCAAAGCATCTGGCAAACAGTTACTTGCAGATTTTCTTGGAATAGAGGCGACTAGTCGGCTGAATGCTTCAGTCCTCAAATCGCGAGCGCAGCAGCATGCAAACAAGCTCGGGGTTTCGCTAGCAGTGCTTGAAGAGATGCAGCATCTGACACCAGGGAAAGGGGTAGCCTTGACGACCGACATACTGTTAACTATGTCTAGTCTCGGATTGCCCATGGTGTATGTATCGAACTTTAGTTTGGGACATAAACTAATCAAGCGCAACCAAGAAGATACGCAACGCTTGGTAGCGGAGCCTAGGATCATATTTCCGGACGCCCCAGAGTCAAAAGATTGGGCATTTTTCATTGACGAATGTATCGCTGCAAGTGGTGGGCGAATCCGGGCGAAACCTTCAGATTTTTCTCACGAAATATATCGCGGCTGCTTCGGAATTAAGCGATCCGCCATTCACCTTATCAAACAGTCTTACATTCAAGCCCGCACTTCTAATCGTACATGGATTGAGATTGAAGATGTCCATCAAGCGTATATCTCAAGCGCTTACTATGCAAACCGGATAGACGTTGAAGAGCTAGAGCGTATTGCAATTCAGAAAAAATCGAAGCGAGAAGATCTTGTATGTCCCTTCGGCACGCCCATGCGGTCCAATGTGGTGCAATTCGTGCGGAAGGAGCGGGATAACCGCGTCGCGCGTGCGGCATTCGAGGGTGCGCTGACGGCTCCTGAGCGAGAAGCACACAAGAGTCTGAAGGTGGGTACCGATATGAAAGATCAAGCGCCTAAGCGCTCTAAGCGACCTTCCTTAGGAAAGCCAACAAATGATGATTTGATGAATGCGTTCAGCGATTTTTTTGATGACAAAGATAATATTTAGTGAGTACTCAATGTTTGACATGCATAAGGTCATCTACGTTCCGCACCGGCCCGTCAACCGCACGCACGCTATCCAGCAAGCCTGCAAAGCTGCCATACACAATTGCAATCACATAGATGATGCACTCGCTATATTTGAAGTCTGGTCGATACTCGTAGCTTGCTTCGCCTATTCTCTTAGATGTATTGAGTCGATGCTTTAATGCTTTTATTTTGGTTTCCGAAATAATTCCAAGGTCTGACAATTTTTTAACTTCACCACTAATATGCGCTATAACAAATTCCAGATCAACTGTGAATTTAGACTCGCCAATCTCAGTGAATATCTCGGAAAGCGCTAGCTGCCAGCCATCATAATTTAATTTCGATTCACACTGGTGAATATAGTACCCGTTACATCCTTTCCATAGCAGATCATGACCATATGCGTAGCCATGAACGCTGATATCCTTAGCACATATAGGGCACTTTCTTAGTAAGGGTGTGTTGTGCTTCGAACATACTTTCACGTATCTATGGTCACGCCTCCAATAGGGGAAGCCAAGCTGGGCGATATCGTCTTTCACACATTGGATGCAGATCCCCGGAAGTTGATGCTCCGTGATGAACCGCACCGTAGCTGACTGACAATCCGATCGGGTGTAGCTTTTTTGATTTGAACTAAGGAAAACCGCCACTTGCGAGTAGCTTGTGTGGTCGTGGAGCAGACGATTGAAACCGTACGTGTCGCCCCTTCCCAGTACCTCAGCGATGGATTGAATGCTGGATCCCCGCATATAGTACGTGGAGATTTGTCTGAACCTGATTGATTCCGGTGATTGAGGGTCCAGGAAGAAATGTCTTTCTAAAAATGAGCGTAGGCATTCGTGCGGTTGGATGGTTAAGAGCAAAGGGGAGCACCTATGACTTCTTCAAGGCCCGGAGAACCGGAATGACGCAGACCGCTTGGGCGCCCTAAGGGCTCCAAGCGAGACAGTTTTTAATATTTAGAGACAGACTTTAATCTTTACGATCAGCACCGAGCTGCCGCCTATAACCTACTCCACCGTCACCGACTTAGCGAGATTGCGCGGCTGGTCCACGTCGGTGCCCTTGAGCACCGCCACGTAATACGACAGCAACTGCAGGGGCACGGTATACAGTATGGGCGCGAGCGCATCATGGATATGCGGCATCGATACAACCGTGGTGCCTTCTCCATTGCTGAGCTGTGCCTGGGCATCGGCGAACACCACCAGTTCGCCGCCCCGCGCACGCACTTCTTGCAGGTTCGATTTCAGCTTTTCAAGCAGCGCGTTGTTAGGTGCCACCGTGACCACCGGCATGTCGGCGTCCACCAGCGCCAAGGGACCATGCTTGAGTTCCCCGGCGGGGTAGGCTTCGGCATGGATGTAGGAGATTTCCTTGAGTTTCAGGGCGCCTTCCATGGCCACCGGGAACTGCGCGCCGCGCCCCAGGAACAGAGTGTGGTGTTTCTCGGCGAACAACTGGGCAACTTGCTCGACCGTGGTATCCATGGCCAACGCCTCGCCCAGGCGCACCGGCAAGCGGCGCAGTTCAGCGACCAATTCGGCCTCCAGGCCCGCCTGCAGTGTGCCGCGCACCTGGCCTATGGCCAGCGTTAACAGCATCAGCGCCACCAGTTGCGTGGTGAAAGCCTTGGTCGATGCGACGCCGATTTCGGGCCCGGCCAGGGTCAACAGGGTAAGGTCAGACTCCCGCACCAGCGAGCTGATGCCCACATTGCAAATCGCCAAACTGCCCAGATACCCCAGCGCCTTGGCATTGCGCAGCGCCGCCAAGGTGTCGGCGGTTTCGCCGGACTGTGAAATGGTCACGAACAACGTATCAGGCTGCACCACCACCTTGCGGTAACGAAACTCCGAGGCGACTTCCACCTGGCAGGGGATCCCCGCCAAGCCCTCAAGCCAATACCGGGCGACCATCCCGGCATGGTAACTGGTACCGCAGGCCACGATCTGAACATTGCGCACACGGCCAAACAGCTGCGCCGCTTGGGGGCCGAACGAGGGCACCAGCACCTGCTGCTGGCCCAGGCGGCCCTCCAGCGTGCGCTGCACCACCGCCGGTTGTTCGTGGATTTCCTTGAGCATGAAGTGGCGATACTCACCCTTGTCGGCGGCCTCCGCACCTTCGTGATAGCGCACCACTTCGCGCTGCACTGGCTGCCCTTCGTGGTTCCATAATTGAACGGTGTCCCGGGTGATTTCGGCGATGTCACCTTCTTCCAGGTACATGAAGCGGTCGGTCACCTGGCGCAGCGCCAACTGGTCGGAAGCGACGAAGTTCTCGCCCAGCCCCAGGCCCACCACCAGTGGGCTTCCGCTGCGCGCCGCCACCAGGCGGTCGGGTTGGCCCAGGTAAATGGCAGCCAGCCCATACGCGCCCTGTAGCTGCCTTACCGTGGCCTTGAGCGCGGCGGTGAGTTCACCCTGCTCCTGCAACTTGTAGTGCAACAAGTGGGCAATCACTTCGGTATCGGTTTGCGAAGCAAATGCGTAACCCAGGCCCTGTAATTCCTTGCGCAGGGCCTCATGGTTTTCGATGATGCCGTTGTGCACCACTGCGACTTCGCCTCGGGAAAAGTGCGGGTGGGCATTGGCTTCGGTGGGTGCGCCATGGGTAGCCCAACGTGTGTGGGCAATCCCCAGTTGGCCGATGAGCGGCTGCTGGATGAGCGATTCAGCGAGTTCGCTCACCTTGCCCGTGCTTCGCCGGCGTAGCAATTGGCCGTCACGGCTGATCAGCGCCACACCGGCGCTGTCGTACCCTCGATATTCCAGGCGCTTGAGCCCTTCGACCAATACCGCTGCAACGTTACGCTCGGCGACACCGCCCACGATTCCACACATGGTTCACTTCTCCTGAGGGGTTTCGGCGCACACCAGCGTGATGCCCAGCGCCTGAATCTGATCGCGCGCCTGCGGCGACAGGCGATCATCTGTGATCAATACATGGACGCTGCTCCATGGCAGTTCCACATTCGGGATTTTCCGGCCGACCTTGTCGGCCTCGGCCAGCACGATGACTTCGCGGGCCACTTCAGCCATCACCCGCGAGAGGCCGAGCAATTCGTTGAACGTGGTGGTGCCCCGCGCCAGGTCGATGCCGTCGGCGCCGATGTAGAGCTGATCGAAATCGTAAGAACGCAACACCTGTTCGGCCACTTGGCCCTGGAACGATTCGGAATGGGGGTCCCACGTGCCGCCGGTCATCAACAGCACCGGCTCGTGCTCCAGTTCGCCCAGCGCGGTGGCCACCTGCAACGAATTGGTCATCACCACCAAGCCAGGCTGGCGGCCCAATTGGGGGATCATCGCGGCCGTGGTGCTACCGCTGTCGATGATGATCCGCGCATGCTCGCGGATGCGCGCCACCGCAGCCCGGGCGATGGCTTGCTTGTACACCGAAACCTTGCTCGGTACATCCTCGATCAATTCACGCGGCACCGGCACCGCGCCGCCATACCGGCGCAGTAGCAGGCCATGGCTCTCAAGCGCCGCCAGGTCTTTGCGAATGGTGACCTCGGAGGTTTGGAACGCCTTGGCCAACTCGTCGACGCTCACCTCGCCCGTGTCGGCAAGGCGCTCGATGATGTTATGGCGACGTTGCGCTGTATTGCGTTTCGACATCTATAAGTTTCGATTCGAAATTAATATGCGCGAATCAAAACCTATTGCGCTGCCGCCGTCAAGCGCTATGCGCATAACACCCAGCGCCCTGAGGTGCAGCCCCGGGCGCACGTGCACGGGTCAGGGCTTTTTGGTTTTCACTGGCCGCTTCCAGCCGCTGATATTGCGCTGGCGGCCGCGCGCCACCGCCAATTGCGCTTCTGGCACATCGTCGGTGATGGTCGACCCCGCCGCGGTGGTGGCACCGCTGCCCAAGGTCACCGGCGCCACCAGGGCATTATTGGACCCTACGAACACATCTTCGCCCATCACCGTGCGGTGCTTGTTGGCCCCGTCATAGTTGCAGGTGATGGTGCCGGCACCGATGTTGGTACGGGCGCCCACATCGGCGTCGCCCAAATAACTGAGGTGCCCGGCCTTGGCGCCCGCCCCCAATTGGGCGTTCTTCAGTTCCACGAAGTTACCCACATGGGCCCCAGCACCCAGCACCGTGCCGGGCCGCAACCGGGCGAAAGGCCCCGCATCGGCGCCCTCACCGACCACGGCACCGTCCAGGTGGCTGTTGGCCTTGATCACCGCGCCGCGCTTGAGGGTGGTGTCTTTGATCACGCAGTTGGGGCCGATCTGTACGTCGTCCTCGATCACCACATGCCCCTCGAGGATCACGTTGATGTCGATCAGTACATCCCGCCCGACGCTGACCTCGCCTCGCACATCGAAGCGTGCCGGGTCTCGCAACGTGGCACCCTCGGCCATCAGCCGGTTGGCCTCTCGCGCCTGGTAGGCCCGTTCCAGCTCGGCTAATTGGCGGCGGTCGTTGGCACCTTGCACTTCCGCTGCTTGCGCGGGGTTTTCGGTGGCCACTTCCACGCCGTCGGCCACGGCCATGGCAATGATATCGGTGAGGTAATATTCACCCTGGGCATTGTCGTTGGATAACTGCCCCAACCATTTCGCCAGGTGGCTGCGTGGCACGGCGAGGATGCCCGTATTGCCTTCGCGAATCAGGCGCTGGGCGTTGGTTGCATCCTTTTGTTCGACGATGGCCTGCACCGCGCCGTGTTCGTCACGAATGATCCGGCCGTAACCGGTAGGGTCGGCCAATTCAACGGTCAACAAGGCAATGCGTTGTGCGGCCACCCGGGCGAGCAGGCGTTGCAGCGTCTCGACTTGAATCAACGGCACGTCGCCATACAGGATCAGCACCGTATCGGCCGCCAGCGCCGGCAATGCCTGGGCCACCGCATGGCCGGTGCCTAATTGCCGTTGCTGGACGGCGAAGCTTACGTCATCAGCGGCCACACTTTGGCGAACCAGCTCCGCACCGTGGCCGACCACCACGTGGATACCCACAGGCGAAAGCTGCTTGGCGCTGTGGATAACGTGACCGAGCATGGAACGCCCAGCAACGGGATGAAGCACTTTCGGCAACGCAGACCGCATGCGTGTGCCCTGCCCAGCAGCGAGAATTACAATATCGAGCGACATGAAATCAATTACCGAAAAAGGCGCGGCCAAGGTTGGCGGCGGCAAAGAAAAAAGGGTAGCCGAAGCTACCCTTTTTTCTCAATGCCGTTTTCTCAATGCAGAAAACCGCGACCTTAGCCGAATTTCTTGCGGATCTGCTGGATGGTACGAAGCTGAGCAGCGGCTTCGGCCAAGCGTGCGGTTGCAGCGCTATAGTCGAAGTCCGCGCCTTTTTCGTTCAGCGCCTTCTCAGCGGCCTTCACGGCCGCCTGGGCGGAAGCTTCATCCAGGTCTGCAGCGCGTTGCACGGTGTCGGCAAGTACCTTCACCATGTTGGGCTGCACCTCGAGGAAACCACCGGAGATGTAAAACACCTCGGCTTCGCCACCCTGCTTGATTACGCGGATCGGGCCGGGTTTGAGGTCGGTGATCAACGGTGCGTGGCCGGGGGCAATGCCCAAGTCACCGAGGTTACCGTGGGCGATCACCATCTCGACCAGGCCAGAGAAAATTTCCTCTTCCGCGCTGACGATATCGCAGTGGACAGTCATAGCCATCTGTTTGCCTCAACCTGAGGGGCGCCCGCATGCGGGCGCCAGGGTTACAGTTTCTTGGCCTTCTCGATCACTTCGTCGATGCCGCCGACCATGTAGAACGCCTGTTCGGGCACGTGGTCGTAGTCACCGTTGAGGATCCCCTTGAAGCCTGCGATGGTGTCTTTGAGCGAAACGTATTTGCCCGGGGCACCGGTGAAGACTTCGGCCACGAAAAACGGCTGCGACAGGAAGCGCTGGATCTTACGGGCGCGGGATACCAATTGCTTGTCCTGCTCGGACAGCTCGTCCATGCCCAGGATGGCGATGATGTCCTTCAGCTCTTTGTAGCGCTGCAGCACGTATTGAACACCGCGGGCGGCTTCGTAGTGCTCCTGGCCAACCACTTGCGGGTCGAGCTGGCGCGAAGTGGAGTCCAGTGGGTCGACCGCCGGGTAGATACCCAGCGAGGCGATGTCACGGGACAGTACCACGGTGGCGTCCAAGTGGGCGAAGGTGGTCGCTGGCGACGGGTCGGTCAGGTCATCCGCCGGTACGTATACCGCTTGGACCGAAGTGATCGAGCCGGTCTTGGTCGACGTAATGCGCTCTTGCAGCGTGCCCATTTCCTCAGCCAGGGTCGGCTGATAACCCACGGCCGAAGGCATACGACCCAACAGCGCGGAAACTTCGGTACCGGCCAGCGTGTAACGATAGATATTATCGACGAACAGCAGAACGTCGTTACCTTCGTCACGGAATTTCTCGGCAATGGTCAGGCCGGTCAGGGCCACACGCAGGCGGTTTCCTGGTGGCTCGTTCATCTGGCCGTATACCAGCGCTACCTTGTCGAGAACGTTGGAGTCCTTCATCTCATGGTAGAAGTCGTTACCTTCACGGGTACGCTCACCCACACCGGCGAACACGGAATACCCACTGTGCTCCATGGCGATGTTGCGGATCAGTTCCATCATGTTCACGGTTTTGCCCACACCGGCACCACCGAACAGGCCAACCTTACCGCCCTTGGCAAACGGGCATACCAGGTCGATCACCTTGATGCCGGTTTCGAGCAGGTCATTACCGCCGGCCTGGTCAGCGAAGGAGGGCGCCTCGCGGTGGATGGTCCAACGCTCTTCTTCGCCGATAGGGCCCGCTTCGTCGATGGGGTTACCCAGCACGTCCATGATGCGGCCCAGGGTGGCTTTGCCTACTGGGACCGAGATGGCCGCATGGGTATCGACCACGTCCAGGCCGCGCTTGAGGCCCTCGGTGGAGCCCATCGCAATGGTACGCACCACGCCGTCGCCCAACTGCTGTTGAACTTCCAGGGTGGTTTCGGCGCCCTGAACCTTCAGGGCGTTGTAGATGTTCGGCACGTTGTCACGCGGGAATTCCACGTCGATGACGGCGCCGATGATTTGAACGATACGTCCGCTACTCATAGCTGGATCCTCTGAATTTTTTCAACCGTTAAACCGCGGCAGCGCCGCCGACGATTTCCGAGATCTCTTGGGTGATCGCAGCCTGGCGAGCCTTGTTGTAGATCAACTGCAGTTCCTTGATTACGGAACCGGCGTTATCCGTGGCGTTCTTCATGGCGATCATCCGCGCCGCTTGTTCAGCTGCGTTGTTCTCGACCACCGCCTGGTAAACCTGCGATTCCACGTAGCGCACCATCAGGCCTTCAAGGAGCTCTTTGGCGTCGGGTTCGTAGAGGTAGTCCCAGTGATGCTTGAGCGCTTGGTCCGGGGTAGCGACCAACGGTACCAACTGCTCGATCGTGGGCTTTTGCACCATGGTGTTCACGAACTTGTTCGACACGACGGACAACTGATCGATCCGGCCCTCAAGGTAAGCGTCGAGCATGACCTTGACGCTGCCGATCAGGTCGTTGATCGAAGGCTCTTCGCCCAGGTGGCTAATCGCGGCGACCACGTTGCCACCGAAGTTACGGAAGAACGCGGCACCCTTGCTACCGACGACGCAAAGGTCGATTTCCACGCCTTTCTCGCGGTTGGTGGCCATGTCCTTGACCAGGGCCTTGAACAGGTTGGTATTCAAGCCGCCGCACAAGCCACGGTCACTGCTCACCACGATATAGCCGGCGCGCTTTACGTCGCGCTGGATCATGAACGGGTGGCGGTACTCGGGGTTGGCGTTGGCCAGATGACCGATCACCTGGCGGATGCGCTCCGCGTAGGGGCGGCTGGCAGCCATGCGCGTCTGTGCCCTGCGCATTTTGCTGACCGCCACTTTTTCCATGGCGCTGGTAATTTTTTGCGTGCTTTTTACGCTCGCAATCTTACTGCGTATCTCTTTTGCGCCTGCCATGTATCACCTATCAGGTTAGCAAGCGGGGGCACTGCCCCCGCTGCGGCTTACCAGGTCTGGGTGGCCTTGAACTTCTCGAGGCCGGCCTTGAGGCCTGCATCGATTTCGTCGTTGAAGTCACCCTTCTCGTTGACCTTCGCCAGCAAATCGGCGTGGTCACGCTTGAAGTAGGCGATCATGGCCTGCTCGAAGCTACCCACCTTGTCGATGGCGACGTCAGTCAGGAAGCCCCGCTCGGCGGCATACAGCGACAGCGACATTTCAGCGATGGACATCGGCTGGTATTGCTTCTGTTTCATCAGCTCGGTCACGCGCTGGCCGTGTTCCAGTTGCTTGCGGGTCGCTTCGTCGAGGTCGGAAGCGAACTGCGCGAATGCCGCCAGTTCACGGTACTGCGCCAGTGCGGTACGGATACCGCCAGACAGCTTCTTGATGATCTTGGTCTGAGCGGCACCGCCCACGCGCGATACCGACACGCCAGCGTTCACGGCCGGGCGGATACCGGAGTTGAACATGCCGGTTTCCAGAAAGATCTGCCCATCGGTGATGGAGATCACGTTGGTCGGAACGAACGCGGAAACGTCACCAGCCTGGGTTTCGATGATCGGCAATGCGGTCAGCGAGCCGGTCTTGCCAGTGACTGCCCCGTTGGTGAACTTCTCGACGTATTCCTCGGATACGCGCGAAGCGCGCTCCAGCAGGCGGGAGTGGAGATAGAACACATCGCCCGGGTAGGCCTCACGGCCTGGTGGGCGGCGCAGCAGCAGGGAAATCTGGCGGTAGGCAACAGCCTGCTTGGACAGGTCATCGTAAACGATCAGTGCGTCTTCACCGCGGTCGCGGAAGTATTCGCCCATGGTGCAACCGGAGTACGGTGCCAGGTACTGCAACGCAGCCGATTCTGAAGCGCTGGCGGCAACGACGATGGTGTTGGCCAGGGCGCCGGCTTCTTCGAGCTTGCGCACGATGTTGGCGATGGTCGACTGCTTTTGACCGATGGCCACGTACACGCAGAAGATGCCGCTGTCTTTCTGGTTGATGATCGCATCGATCGCCAGGGCGGTTTTACCGATCTGGCGGTCACCGATGATCAGCTCGCGCTGGCCACGGCCTACCGGGATCATGGCATCGACCGCCTTGTAACCGGTCTGCACCGGCTGGTCTACCGATTTACGCCAGATCACGCCCGGCGCGACCTTCTCGACCGCATCGGTTTCGGTGGTGGCCAGTGGGCCCTTGCCATCGACTGGGTTACCCAGTGCATCGACGACGCGACCCAGCAAGCCCTTGCCGACCGGCACCTCCAGGATACGGCCAGTGCATTTGGCGCGCATGCCTTCGGCCAGTTCGGTGTAGCCACCGAGCACCACAGCACCGACCGAGTCTTGCTCGAGGTTCAGCGCCATGCCGAAGATACCGCCAGGGAATTCGATCATCTCGCCGTACATGACGTCGTTCAGACCGTAGATCCGCACGATACCGTCGGAAACGCTGACGACGGTGCCTTCGTTGCGGGCCTGGGACGCCACGTCGAGTTTCTCGATGCGCCCCTTGATGATTTCGCTAATTTCGGAAGGATTGAGTTGCTGCATTGCTCTGCTGCCCCTTCAAACTCAAGATTTCAATGCTTCGGCCAGTTGCGCGAGTTTGCCACGCACCGAGCCATCGATTACCAGGTCGCCGGCGCGAATGACCACACCCCCAATGAGGGCGGAGTCCTGCGCAGTGTGCAGTCGCACTTCCCGGCTGAGCCGTGCACTGAGAACCTTGGCGAGTTTGTCTTGCTGTTCTTGGTCCAACGCAAAAGCACTGGTGACGTCCACGTCTACGGTTTTTTCCTGTTCGGCCTTATAAAGGTCGAACAGCGCGGCGATCTCCGGCAACAGCGGGAGGCGCTCGTGTTCCGCGGCAACGTGAATGAAATTCTGTGCCTGGGCATCAAACTTTTCGCCGCACACTTCAATAAAAGCGGCGGCCTTTTCTGCGCTCGTCAGTCGCGGGGCCTTGAGCAAACGCTGCATGGTGCCGTCTTGCGACACCGCGGCGGCCAGGCCGAGCATGGCTGACCAATTGGCCAGTTGCTGGTGGGCCTGGGCATGCTCGAAGGCTGCCTTAGCGTAAGGTCGGGCCAACGTGGTCAGTTCTGCCATGATCGCCCTCGCTTAGATCTCTGCGGCCAGTTTATTGACCAGATCCGCATGCGCGTTTTGATCAACCGAAGCACCCAGGATTTTCTCGGCGCCGCTAACGGCCAGGCTACCCACCTGGGCGCGCAACGCGTCCTTGACGCTGTTTACTTCTTGCTCGATTTCCGCTGCAGCTTGAGCTTTCACGCGTTCAGCCTCGACGCGGGCCTGGTCACGGGCCTCCTCGACGATCTGGTTGCCGCGCTTCTTGGCCTGCTCGATGATTTCGCTGGCCTGAGCCTTGGCTTCGCGCAGTTGTTGCCCCACTTTGTCTTGGGCCAACTCCAGGTCGCGAGCCGCACGGCTGGCAGCGTCAAGGCCATCTGCGATCTTCTTCTGGCGTTCCTGCAGAGCCGCGATGACCGGAGGCCATACGAACTTCATGCAGAACCACACGAAAATGAAGAACGCAACGGACTGGCCTATCAGGGTTGCATTAATGTTCACGCCAACACCTCGCTCGTTCTTAGTCCATCACACCAACACACTCGTGATGCGAGTGATCAGCCAGCGATCTGACCAACGAAGGGGTTCGCGAAGGTGAAGAACAGGGCGATACCCACACCGATCATGGTGACGGCGTCGAGCAGGCCCGCAACGATGAACATTTTGACTTGCAGCATTGGGACCATTTCCGGCTGGCGGGCAGCGCCTTCCAGGAATTTGCCGCCCAGCAGACCGAAGCCAATGGCGGTACCCAGGGCGCCCAGGCCGATCAGCAGAGCAACAGCGATAGCGGTCAGACCAACTACAGTTTCCATCTTTCCTCCCGACTTTTTACGTCGTATTGGTTAGGTTTCTTAGGTTTAGAACGGTAAAACAAAAAGGTTACAGGGCGTGCCGAAGCGTTCGCTGCGGCTGGCGCCCCGCCCCCGCCCTGAAGCAAGGGCTTGTAAGACGCGCCAGACGAGCCTTAGTGGTTATCTTCGTGAGCCATCGACAGATAAACGATGGTCAGCATCATGAAGATGAACGCTTGCAGCGTGATGATCAGAATGTGGAACACAGCCCACGCCCATTGCAGCACCACGCCCAGGCCACTGAGCCAAAGCAGGCCACTGCCGAACATCACAGCGATGAGAATGAACACCAGCTCACCGGCATACATGTTGCCGAACAACCGCAATGCCAGCGAAACCGGCTTGGCGATGAGGGTGACGAACTCCAGCAGGAAGTTGACTGGGATCAGGATGGCCTGAACCAGCAGGTTCTTGCTGCTGAACGGATGCAGGGTCAGTTCGCCAATGAAGCCGCCGATGCCCTTGATCTTGATGCTGTAGAAGATGATCAGCGCGAACACCGACAACGCCATGCCCATAGTGGCATTGGGGTCGGTGGTGGAGACGGCACGGAATGGGATTTCGTGGTCGCCTGACAGCCTGGCCGCTACCTGGGGAATCCAGTCGACCGGGATAAGGTCGATGGCGTTCATCAGGAACACCCAGGCGAAGATGGTCAACGCCAGCGGCGCGATGACCGCGCTGCGGCCGTGGAAGCTGTCCTTCACACTGGTGTCGACGAACTCGACCAGTACCTCGACGACATTCTGCAGGCAACCCGGCTGGCCGGACGTTGCCTTGCGCGCCGCAAGGCGGAAAACCAGGACGAACAGCACGCCCAGCGCAACCGACCAGCCCAGGGTGTCTACGTGAAATGCCCAGAAGCCCATTGCCTTGGCTTCTGCGGCGGAGTGGGCGAAGCCCCAGCCGCCATCCGGAAGTTGCCCGAAGGTCAGGTTCTGCAAGTGGTGCTGTATATAGCCCGAAGCGGTTTCTGCTGCCATGGTTGCCTCAAACGCCCTAAGGTCTCGAAAATCTTGTTTTCATGAGCAGGGGTGCGAACCAGCTGACCATTTGGACCAGCAAGAAGCAGCCGAAAAGCGCCAACGGCGCCAGTGGCTTCACCCCAGCGAACGCCAGCGCGAACAGCGCTGCCGTTAAAATCAATTTGCCCGCCTCGCCGGCATAAAACGCCCGGACAATGGCTTGAGCTGCCCTGGCGCCGGTATACCGAAACGCCTTATAAGCAAAATACACATTGGGTAAGCACACGATCAGGCCACCCATCAGGCCCGAATACCCGCTGACCGTCCCCTGCCACTGCCACAGCACCACGGCTGCAAGCAGTGAAACGACCAATTGTGCCAACAAGATCGGGAATACTGCCCACCGATGGAATGGCAAGCGGTTTGGCATGCGGGTTTCCACCGAATCGACTCCTGTTGGCCGGCGCGCCATATATCAATAACTTGGCATAAAATGTGCCGGCAAAATGCGCGCAGAGTATAGGGGCGGTTAAGCCCCCGTTCAACTGCCAGGTAGGGTTTTCCGACTGGCCGTACAAGCTCAATTGTTTCAACGAATGTGGGCAAGAACGCCCTGAAGTTCGTCCAGAGAGTTGTAACGGATCACCAACTGCCCCTTGCCCTTGTTTCCATGCTTAATTTGCACCGCAGAGCCTAGCCGCTCTGCCAGGCGCTGTTCCAGGCGGGTGATGTCCGGGTCGGCCTTCGGCGCCGGCAGCGGCTCGGGTTTACTGCTAAGCCATTGCCGTACCAAGGCTTCGGTCTGGCGAACCGTGAGCCCACGTGCGACAACGTGTCGCGCCCCTTCGACCTGCTGGTCATCGGGCAAACCGAGCAGCGCACGGGCATGGCCCATTTCGAGATCCCCGTGGGCAAGCATGGTTTTGATCACATCCGGCAGCGAGATAAGCCGCATCAGGTTGGCCACCGCGACCCGCGACTTGCCAACCACGTCGGCGACCTGTTGCTGGGTCAGTTGGAATTCCTGTTGCAAGCGCTGCAGGGCAACGGCTTCCTCGACCGGGTTGAGGTCTTCGCGCTGGATGTTCTCGATCAGCGCCATGGCGATGGCGGCTTCATCTGTCACTTCGCGGACCATCGCCGGGATGGTATCGAGCCCCGCTTGCTGGCTGGCACGCCAGCGGCGTTCACCGGCAATGATTTCATAGCGGCCTTGGCTCACGGGCCGTACCACGATCGGCTGCATCACGCCCTGGCTTTTGATCGACTGGGCCAGTTCTTCGAGTGCTTGTGGGTCCATGTCGCGGCGCGGCTGGTATTTGCCACGCTGGATCACATCTAGCGGTAGGTGGTGCAGTTCTTTGTGCGCTACCTCGTTGGCCTGTTCTTCCAGTGCGCTGGCGGTCGGGCCACTGAGCAGTGCATCCAGCCCGCGACCGAGCCCTCGTTTTTTGACGGCCATTGCAGCTCCTTAGATTGCGGTGGCAGCGCGGCTTTTGCGGCGCTGGCGGCGAACCAGCTCGCTGGCCAGCTCCAGGTAGGCCTGGGCGCCGCGCGATTGCTTGTCGTAAGCCAGCGCTGGCATGCCGAAGCTCGGCGCTTCGGCCAAGCGGACGTTACGCGGGATCACTGTGTCGTACAGTTGCTCGCCGAAATGTTCCTTCAGTTGCGCGGACACATCGTTGATCAGGCTCAGGCGAGGGTCGTACATCGTGCGCAGCAGGCCTTCGATCTTAAGCTCAGGGTTCAGCAGCGAGCCGATTCGCTTGATGTTATCCACAAGGTCGCTCAGGCCCTCGAGCGCGAAGTATTCGCACTGCATGGGAATGATCACGCCGTCAGCCGCCACCAATGCGTTAAGCGTCAACATCGACAGCGAAGGCGGGCAATCGATGAGGATAAAATCATAATTCTCGCGCACAGGCGCCAGTGCGGTACGCAAGCGGCTCTCTTTCATGTGCATTTCGAGCAGCACCACTTCGGCGGCGGTGAGATCCCGGTTTGCGGGCAACAATTGGTAACCGCCGTGTTCCGAGTAGTGGATGGCCTGGGCCAGGTCGCATTCGCCGATCAACAGGTCGTAGACCGAGTTTTCCAACCCGTGCTTATCCACACCGCTGCCCATGGTCGCATTGCCTTGCGGATCGAGGTCGATCAGCAGTACGCGCCGCTTGGTCGCCACCAGCGAAGCCGCCAGGTTGATGCAGGTGGTGGTTTTCCCCACGCCGCCTTTTTGGTTCGCGATTGCGAATACCTTAGCCATTGTTGCCTGTGTTCCCAATCATTGCCGTGCGGCGCAGTATCAATAGATGGCGCTGCCCTTGGCAACCGGGTACTGCCAAGGCTTGCGCTTCATCCAAGATGAAGTCAGGCGGCAATGCTACCAGTTCATCGGCCGGGTGCAGGCCTTTCATTGCGAGCCAGCGCGTTTGCCGGTCGCCCAGGTGGCGCGTCAACTGGGCAAAATCGGCCAGGCTACTGAAGGCCCGGGAGATGATACCGCCATAGGGTTCAGGCGGCACATGCTGCTCAACCCGGCTATGCACAACATGCAGGTTGGCCAACCCCAGCTCGAGCTTCACCTGGGTTTGGAAGCGAGTTTTCTTGCCATTGCTGTCGAGCGTGGTAATGGCCCTGTGCGGGAACATGATCGCCATCGGGATGCCCGGCATGCCGCCGCCACTGCCCACATCCAGCCAGTGCTCGGCATCGCCCAACCACGGCAGCACACTGAGGCTGTCGAGCAAATGCCGCGAAACCATTTCGTCCGGGTCGCGCACCGCCGTGAGGTTGTACGCCTTGTTCCATTTGATCAACAGGCCTAAATAGCCCAGTAGTTGTTCGATCTGTTTGCCCTGCAGGTCGATGCCCAGCGCATGGGCACCTGTGGACAACTCTTCGGCATGTCGCTCGGCGGCCCACGTACTCAAGCGCTTTGCTCCAGCCCGCGGCCCGCGCCGTGTTTTTTCAAGTGGATCATCAAAAGGCTGACCGCTGCCGGCGTTACGCCAGGAATGCGCGACGCTTGGCCGAGGGTTTCCGGCCGAGCATTGGCCAGCTTGCCTTGAATTTCCTTGGATAACCCGGAAATGCCGAGGTAGTCGATGTCGGCAGGCAGGCGGATATTCTCGCTGGCACGTAGCCGCTCGATTTCGTCCTGTTGGCGATCGATGTAGCCGGCGTACTTGGTGCGGATCTCTATTTGCTCGGTGACCTGTGGATCGATTGCCTGCCGGCCGGTGATATCCACAAGGCTGGCATAATCGATTTCGGGGCGGCTGAGCAGGTTGAGCAAGTTGTATTCGTGGGCCAGTGGGGTGCCAAATTTTTCGGCGATCGCATCCCCTATGGTCGTATTAGGGCGCACCCACGTGCCTCGCAACCGTTGCTCCTCGCGCTCGATACCTTCGCGTTTAGCCTCGAATGCCGCCCAACGTTCATCATCGACCAGGCCCAGCACGCGGCCTTTTTCCGTGAGGCGCAAATCTGCGTTGTCTTCACGCAGGATCAACCGGTATTCGGCGCGGGAGGTGAACATCCGGTAGGGCTCTTGGGTACCCAGGGTGATCAAGTCATCGATCATCACTCCCATGTACGCCTCGTCGCGGCGGGGGCACCAACTGTCGAGCCCTTTAGCACGCAGCGCGGCATTGGCACCGGCGAGCAGGCCCTGTGCGGCGGCCTCTTCGTAGCCGGTGGTGCCGTTGATCTGCCCGGCAAAGAACAACCCATCAATGGTTTTGGTTTCGAGGCTGTATTTCAGGTCACGAGGGTCGAAGTAATCATACTCGATGGCATAGCCAGGGCGCATGATGTGGGCGTTCTCCATGCCGCGGATCGAGCGCACCACTTGCAGTTGCACGTCGAACGGCAATGATGTGGATATCCCGTTCGGGTAAAGCTCATGGGTTGTAAGCCCTTCTGGCTCGATAAACACCTGGTGGCTTTGCTTGTCGGCGAACCGATGGATTTTGTCTTCGATGGACGGACAATAACGCGGGCCTACTCCCTCGATCACACCGGAATACATCGGTGAACGATCCAGGTTGGCCGCGATGATTTCGTGGGTGCGTGCGTTGGTATGGGTAATCCAGCAACTCACCTGCCGCGGGTGCATGGCCGGGCGCCCCATGAACGACATCACGGGCGTTGGTGTATCGCCGGGCTGCTCGGCCATCACCGAGAAATCCACCGTTTTGCCATCGATGCGCGGTGGCGTGCCTGTTTTGAGGCGGCCTACGCGCAATGCTTGTTCGCGAAGCCGCTGGGCAAGGGCAATGGCGGGTGGGTCACCCGCGCGGCCGCCGGAATAATTTTGCAGCCCTATGTGGATAAGCCCCCCCAGGAAGGTGCCGGTGGTCAACACCACGGCATCGGCCATAAAGCGCAAGCCCATTTGGGTCACCACGCCCCGGGCTTGACCTTGCTCGACGACCAAGTCATCACAGGCCTGTTGAAATATCCACAGATTGGGCTGGTTTTCCAGGGCTTCGCGCACCGCTGCTTTGTACAACACGCGATCAGCCTGCGCACGAGTGGCACGCACTGCTGGG
Organism: Pseudomonas typographi; assembly: GCF_014694385.1. Lineage (GTDB taxonomy): Bacteria > Pseudomonadota > Gammaproteobacteria > Pseudomonadales > Pseudomonadaceae > Aquipseudomonas > Aquipseudomonas typographi. Next base: position 20,749 of record NZ_JAAOCA010000043.1, read on the forward strand.
CCTTTACGGTTATTCAGCACACGGAACTGGATGCCGCCCTTATCGGTAGCCAAGGCCATTGCGCCGCCCAAGGCGTCGATTTCCTTGACCAGATGGCTTTTACCAATGCCGCCGATAGCGGGGTTGCAGCTCATTTGCCCCAGCGTTTCCACGTTGTGGGTAAGCAGCAGGGTTTTCACGCCCATGCGTGCGGACGCCAGTGCGGCCTCGGTACCGGCGTGGCCGCCACCGATGACGATCACTTGAAAACGGGAAGGGAAATCCACCACGCACCTCGTGCCTGTTGTCGCTGGGTAATTGGGACAGCTGCGCAGTATAGGGAAAGCGCGCTGTGGATTGAAGCTTTTTGACCAAAAATTAACCAGCTGTGTACAAGTGGTCGCTTAACAGAGACAAAAAGAAAAAAAGGATTAAAAGCTTTGTTTTTATGTTTATATATGAGTAACAGGTTTTCTGTGGATAAACCATACAATATGTTGAATTTAATGATATTTTTTTGAGGTAAGCCCTGTTTCTATGTAGCCCTGGGCCTATGGGATAACCGCGTATCACCTGTGTATAAATATGGGTTTACCCACAGGCAGGGTTTTCAACCGGGTTATCCCTGGGGTTATCAATAAGGCTTAGGGGCTGTTATCCACAGGGCTCCTGATGTGCCTCATCGGGCGCCCCGGCGTTCAGCGGACGAAAAAAAGCCGGCTTATCGCCGGCATAAGGATTCTGGCGGTTATTTGCCGATGCAAAAACTGGTGAAGATACGCCCCAGTAAATCGTCCGAGGTAAAGGCGCCGGTTATTTCGCCCAAGGCTTGCTGGGCCACCCTGAGGTCTTCAGCCAGTAGCTCTCCCGCGCCCGCCAAGGCCAACTGGCGGTGGCCGTGATCGAGGCTGGCCTGGGCCCGCCGCAAGGCATCCAAATGGCGCCTGCGCGCGCTGAAGCCCCCTTCCGCGGTCTGCTGGTAGCCCATCACGGCTTTCAGATGCTGGCGCAGTAGCTCCAGACCCTGGCCAGGGTGGGTAGCACTGAGGCTCAATGTGGCATGGCCGTCACTGTGCTCCACCAACTGTACAGGCTCGCCAGACAGGTCGGCTTTGTTGCGCACCAGCGTCACTTTCGAAAGCGCAGGGGGGTTGTCCAGGAACTGAGGCCACAACGCAAAAGGGTTGGCGGCCTCCGGGGCGGTCGAATCCACCACCAGCAATACCCTGTCGGCTTCATTGATCGCCTTGACCGCGCGCTGTACGCCGATTTGTTCGACTTGGTCTTCGGTGCTGCGCAGCCCGGCAGTGTCGATAACGTGCAGCGGCATGCCATCGATGTGGATATGTTCACGCAAAATGTCACGGGTGGTGCCGGCGACGTCCGTCACGATGGCCGCTTCCTTACCGGCGAGCAGGTTGAGCAGGCTCGATTTGCCGGCATTCGGCCGCCCAGCGATCACCACGGCCATGCCTTCGCGCAGTAACGCCCCTTGGTTGGCCTGGGTCAATACGCCGGCCAGTTGTGCCTTTACCGCCTCGAGTTGGCGCAGCACGTGGCCGTCGGCCAGAAAATCGATTTCCTCTTCAGGGAAATCGATGGCGGCCTCGACATAGATTCGCAGCCCAATCAATTGCTCGACCAACTCATGCACCCGCTTGGAGAACTCCCCTTGCAGTGAGCGCAGGGCATTGCGGGCGGCTTGCTCAGAGCTGGCCTCGATCAGGTCGGCGATGGCTTCTGCCTGGGCCAAGTCAAGCTTATCGTTGAGGAAAGCCCTTTCGCTGAATTCCCCGGGGTTTGCGAGCCGGCAGCCGCCGGCAATGCAAGCGGCCAGCAGCATGTCCATGACCACAGGGCCGCCGTGGCCCTGAAGTTCGAGCACGTCTTCGCCGGTAAAGGAATGCGGGTTGGGGAAAAACAGCGCCAGCCCTTGATCGATCACTCGCCCGGTGCCGTCGCTTAGGGTGCCGTAATGGGCGTGGCGTGGGCTGAGCCGTTTGCCGGTCAGTGCCTGGCCAAGGCTCGCCGCCAAAGGCCCGGAGACCCGGACGATACCCACACCCGCCCGGCCCTGTGCGGTGGCGATGGCAGCGATAGTGTCCTTTTTCATTGGGAAGGCTCTTTTGTATCGGCAGTTTACGGATAACAAAAACGCCCCTTAGGGGCGTTTTCGCATTGCTGGTGTGACACCACAAAGTCAGGCTTCGGCCTTTTTACTCGCCGCTTCGATTCTGCGGGTGATGACCCACTGCTGCAGGATCGACAACGTGTTGTTGGTGATCCAGTAAAGCACAAGGCCTGCCGGGAACATCAGGAAGAACACGGTGAACACGATCGGCATCAGTTTCATCACCTTGGCCTGCATCGGGTCTGGCGGCGCAGGGTTCAAGCGCTGCTGGATGAACATGGTCGCGCCCATGATGATCGGCAAAATAAAGAACGGATCTTTTACCGACAGGTCAGTGATCCAGAACATCCACGGCACTTGGCGCATTTCGACGCTTTCGAGCAGCACCCAGTAGAGGGCGAGGAACACCGGCATCTGCACGACGATCGGCAAGCAGCCACCCAGCGGGTTGATGCGTTCTTTCTTGTACAGCTCCATCATCGCCTGGGACATTTTCTGGCGGTCGCTGCCAAACTGTTCCTTCAGCGCGGCCAAGCGCGGCGCTACCGCGCGCATCCGCGCCATCGATCGATAGCTTGCCGCCGACAGTGGGAAGAACAGCAGCTTGATCAGCACGGTCAGGCAGATGATCGACCAGCCCCAGTTGCCCAGCAGGCTGTGGATATGTTTGAGCAGCCAGAAGATCGGCTGGGCTATGAACCACAGAAAGCCGTAATCGACGGTCAGCTCCAAGCCTGGGGATAACGCCTTGAGCTTGTCCTGGATTTTGGGCCCGGCATACAGCGTGACCTGGGCCTGTGCCTTGCCGCCAGGGGCCGCAGTCAGGGTAGGGCCGGTGAACCCTACGATGTAATTGCCCTGGCTGTCTTTGCGCGTAGCAACGTTGTTGCTGTCTTGCGGGCTGGGTATCCATGCCGTCACGAAGTAATGCTGCAACCAAGCGACCCAGCCGCCTTGTACGGTTTCCTTGAAGCTGCCCTTGTCGATGTCCTTCATCGCCACCTTTTTGTAAGGCTCCGAAGGTGTCCACAGGGCCGCGCCCAGGTAGGTGGCGGTGCTAGTGGCGGTGCTGGCCGAAGGGTCGGAGCTCGCGTCCCGCTTAAGCTGTGCAAAAACGTTGCCGTTCCATGGTTGTGCGCTTTGGTTGTCCACAAGGTAGGACACCACCACATCGTACTCGCCGCGGTTAAGAGTAAAACGCTTGATGTAGTTCACATCGCCAGCGCTGTACTTCAGGTCGACAACCAGTTGCTCCTGGCCATCGGCCAACCGGTAGCTTTTTTGCTCGCTGCTGTACAGCGGCCGGCCAGAGGCTTGGCCATCCGGGCCGTTGGCGCCTACCAGGCCGCTCTGGCCGATGTACACACGTTCACCACCGTTGTCGAACAACTGGAAGGGCACGTCTGGGCGGTCCTGCTGGCGGGGGTACTCCGGCAGGGTCAGCTGTACGACATCACCGCCCTTGGGGTCAATGGCCAGGTCCAGAACATCGGTGCGGATGTGGATAAGTTCGCCGCTGCTGGCCACTGACGCTGAAGGCGGCGCCGGTTGTGCCGTATTGGGCAGGTCAGAAACCGAGGCGTTGTCCGAAGGTGCCTGGGGCACATCGGAAGGCACTGGTGCCTGGTTGGCCGTAGGGTTGTTCGGCAGCGGTGCCTGGCCATAGTCCTGGTTCCACTTCAGGACCATGGTATAGGCCACGACTGCCAGGGCGACCATCAGGATCGTGCGTTTAATATCCATGATTACTCGGCTATCGAAGAAGTACGAGAAGAAGAAATCGGGGGGACGAGATCGACACCGCCAGGATGCCAGGGGTGGCAGCGGCACAGGCGACGAGCGGCCAGCCAGCCTCCGCGCCACACGCCATGCCGTTCGATGGCTTCAAGCGCATAGCAGGAACAACTGGGGTAGAAACGGCAATGGTTAGCCATCAGGGGGCTAATGGCGTAACGGTAAAACTGGATCGGATACAAAACCAGTTTACGCATTTTGACTTTGTAGCCCCTTCGGTTCGGTATCGACCGGCGTGGCAGTTCGCAATCGCGATAGGCGCTTCCAGAGTTTGCTGAAGTGCTGTTGCAGCTCAGTGTTCTCTGTATCGCCAAGGCCTTTGCGAGCCACGATGACAATGTCCCACCCCGCCAGCTGATGCTGGTGTTGGCGGAACGATTCTCGAATCACCCGCTTGAGTCGGTTCCGCTCCACGGAAAGCTTCACGCTTTTCTTTCCGATCACAAAGCCCAGGCGAGGATGGTCGAGTTGGTTGTCGCGCGCAAGGATCAACAGGTTCTTCCCTGGAACCTTGCCGGTCGGGGAGTCAAAGACCGCCTTGAATTGCCGAGGGAGCAATAAGCGCTTGGCCCGGCTGAAGTCCTGACTCACCTACCTATGCCGAGAATCAAACGGCCAGGCGCTTACGGCCTTTGGCGCGGCGGCGCGACAGAACGGTACGGCCATTCTTGGTTGCCATGCGAGCACGGAAACCGTGGGTGCGGGCGCGCTTGATGGTGCTGGGTTGGAAAGTGCGTTTCATGGGAGGTTACCTGGTTCGTCTACCAGGGCCGGGATGGCCCCTGTTTTTAAGAGACCGGCGATTCTAGAGAAACCCTGCCCGCAGGTCAATTTCCGACCAGTTTTTTCATTCACCCCTGGCTCAGCGGTTTGCGCGACGGATCGGCTTACATAGACAAAATTAAAGACATATAAAAAGCTTTTTGGTTTTTGTTAATACATTTATAGAGCTATCCTCCTGTGGATAACACGCTGCAGCCCGCTTAGAGTGCTGGATGCGTAAAAATTAAGGGTTGTCCACAAGCCTTGTATTAGGTGTGCCACATGTGCGTAAAAGCTGTCGATAAAGCTGTTATTTATCCACAGGTGAATTATCCACAGCATTCCCCTCGGGTTGTCCAAAAGGCTTAAGGGCAGTTATGCACAGGGCTCCTCGAGCGGACTACACGCCTGATTTTGCTGCGTTAAACAGTTTTTTTCGGGGAGGCCCCTTCAGCAGTTGTGGATAAGTTGGCGTAACGCCGGTACAATAACGATCGTTTTTTGGGCGCCCTGGGGCGCTTTATTTTTCAGGGGATATCCGTGTCAGTGGAAATCTGGCAGCAGTGCGTCGAATTGCTTCGCGAGGAGCTGCCTGCTCAACTATTCAATACCTGGATACGCCCGCTTCAAGTGGAAGCCGAAGGCGGAGAATTGCGTATCTATGCGCCTAACCGTTTCGTGCTTGATTGGGTGAATGAAAAATACCTGGGGCGGCTGCTTGAGCTGATGGCCGAGCAGGGTGACGGCTCGGTACCCGCCTTGGCGCTGTTGATCGGTAGCCGGCGCAACCCGGCGCCACGGGCGTCGCTCAATGCGCCTTTGGCGGCTGCAGTGGCGGCGGCGCAGTCGGCCGATTCGGCCCCGGCGCCTGTACAAGCGTCTATCCCTACGCCCGTGCAGCCCGCGCCACAGCCGTCGATATTGGCCGAGGTAGCCAGGGAAGACTCGGCGAACGTCGATACCGAGGTATACGATTCCGCGTCGCCCGGTAAAGGCCGCAATGGGCAACGTAATGTGCAAGTCGAGGGGGCGCTCAAGCACACCAGCTACCTCAACCGCACCTTTACTTTCGAAAATTTCGTGGAGGGTAAATCCAACCAGCTTGCTCGTGCAGCGGCCTGGCAGGTGGCGGATAACCCCAAGCACGGGTACAACCCTTTATTCTTGTATGGTGGGGTGGGCTTGGGTAAAACCCACTTGATGCACGCTGTGGGTAACCACCTGCTCAAGAAGAACCCGAATGCAAAGGTGGTGTACCTGCACTCCGAGCGCTTCGTGGCCGACATGGTCAAGGCGCTGCAGTTGAATGCGATCAACGAATTCAAGCGCTTCTACCGTTCGGTGGACGCGTTGCTGATCGATGATATTCAATTTTTCGCCCGCAAGGAGCGCTCCCAGGAAGAGTTTTTCCACACCTTCAACGCGTTGCTCGAAGGTGGGCAGCAGGTGATATTGACCAGCGACCGGTATCCGAAGGAGATCGAAGGTCTCGAAGAGCGCCTGAAATCCCGCTTTGGTTGGGGCCTTACGGTGGCGGTAGAACCACCAGAGCTCGAAACCCGTGTAGCGATCCTGATGAAAAAGGCCGACCAGGCAAAAGTGGAGCTGCCGCACGACGCTGCGTTCTTCATCGCCCAGCGTATTCGCTCTAACGTACGCGAGCTCGAAGGCGCGCTGAAGCGGGTGATCGCGCATTCCCATTTCATGGGGCGCGAAATCACCATCGAGCTGATCCGCGAGTCGTTGAAGGATTTGTTGGCGCTACAAGATAAACTCGTTAGCGTCGATAATATTCAGCGAACGGTGGCCGAGTACTACAAGATCAAGATTTCCGACCTGCTCTCCAAGCGCCGTTCTCGCTCCGTCGCAAGGCCGCGCCAGGTGGCGATGGCGCTGTCCAAAGAACTGACCAACCACAGCTTGCCGGAAATCGGCGACGTTTTCGGTGGGCGGGACCACACCACGGTGCTGCACGCCTGCCGCAAGATCAACGAACTGAAGGAGTCCGATGCGGATATCCGCGAGGACTACAAGAATTTGCTGAGGACGTTGACCACATGATGCTCATTCGTGCAGCTATTTAAGGCAAAGGACTAGACCATGCATTTCACCATTCAACGAGAAGCCCTGTTGAAACCGCTGCAACTGGTCGCCGGCGTCGTTGAACGCCGGCAGACGTTGCCGGTGCTATCCAACGTATTGTTGATCGTAGACGGGCAACAGCTATCGTTGACCGGCACAGACCTTGAAGTTGAGCTGGTGGGCCGCGTGCAGTTGGAAGAGCCTGCAGAACCGGGGGAGATCACCGTTCCCGCGCGCAAGCTGATGGATATCTGCAAAAGCCTGCCCAACGATGCACTGATCGACATCAAGCTGGACGAGCAAAAGCTGTTGGTCAAAGCCGGCCGTAGCCGTTTCTCGTTATCCACATTGCCCGCCAATGACTTCCCCACGGTCGAGCAGGGCCCTGGCTCGCTTACCTGCACGTTGGAACAAAGCAAGCTGCGCCGGTTGATTGACCGCACCGGCTTTGCCATGGCGCAGCAGGATGTTCGTTACTACCTCAACGGCATGCTGCTCGAAGTAGATGCGGACGTGATCCGTGCGGTTGCCACCGACGGCCACCGCTTGGCAATGTGTGCGATGGAGGCTCACATTGGCCAGGCGGATCGGCACCAGGTCATTGTTCCCCGCAAAGGTATCCTTGAACTCGCGCGCCTGCTGACCGAGCCCGATGGCCAAGTCAGCATTGTGTTGGGCCAACATCATATTCGCGCCACCACCGGCGAGTTCACGTTTACCTCCAAGTTGGTAGACGGAAAATTCCCCGACTACCAACGGGTGCTGCCCAAGGGCGGGGATAAGTTGGTCTTGGGTGACCGGCAGGCGCTGCGCGAAGCATTCAGCCGTACCGCGATTCTTTCCAACGAAAAATACCGCGGCATCCGGTTGTTGCTTGGCAGCGGCCAGCTGAAAATCCAGGCTAATAACCCTGAGCAGGAAGAAGCCGAGGAAGAGATCAGCGTCGATTATAATGGCGAGGGTTTGGAGATTGGCTTCAACGTCAGCTACCTACTCGACGTACTCGGCGTAATGGCGACCGAGCAAGTTCGCTTGGTGCTATCCGATTCCAATAGCAGCGCACTGCTGCAAGAAGCCGGCAACGACGATTCTGCCTATGTCGTTATGCCGATGCGCCTCTGACCCTGACCACTCTTAGATGGCGCTCGGTCGTATCACCGTCACCGCGGTTCGAAACTTGCACCCGGTGACGTTGCTTCCCTCCCCACGCATCAACATTCTTTACGGCGAAAACGGCAGCGGTAAAACCAGCGTGCTTGAGGCGCTGCATATCCTGGGGCTAGCCCGGTCGTTCCGAAGCGCCAGGTTGCAACCGGTAATCCAGCACGAGCAAACGGCCTGCACCGTCTTTGGCCAAATCGATTTGGGTGAAGGGCGCCAGTGCAACCTGGGGGTATCCCGGGAACGCCAAGGAGAGTTCACCATTCGCATCGATGGGCAGAACGCTAAGAGCACAGCCCAACTCGCGGAAATTTTGCCGCTACAACTGATTAACCCCGACAGTTTTCGGCTTCTTGAAGGCGCACCCAAAATTCGCCGGCAGTTTCTTGATTGGGGCGTGTTCCACGTGGAACCTCGGTTTTTACCCACATGGCAGCGCTTGCAGAAGGCACTCAAGCAGCGAAACTCATGGCTGCGCCGTGGTACACTGGACCCCATTTCCCAGGCGGCCTGGGATCGCGAGCTGTGTTCAGCAAGTGAACAGATCGACGAATTTCGCCGGAATTACATCAAGGCGCTCAAACCCGTTTTTGAACAGGTATTGGGCGATTTGGTAGAGCTTGGGGACTTAACCCTCAGCTACTACCGAGGCTGGGACAAGGACAGACCCTTGGCTGAGGTGCTCACGGCATCGCTGCCCCGGGATCAGCAACTAGGCCATACGCATTCGGGCCCACAGCGAGCGGACCTCCGTTTGAAGATAGGGCCCCATAATGCCGCGGACATTTTGTCCCGTGGGCAGCAGAAGCTGGTGGTCTGTGCGCTGCGTATTGCACAGGGGCATTTGGTGAGCCAGGTGCGAAGGGGCCAATGCGTTTACCTGGTAGACGACTTGCCTTCCGAATTGGACGAACGCCATCGGAAGGCACTCTGCCATTTGTTGGAAGATTTGAAGTGTCAGGTGTTCATCACCTGCGTACATCATGAATTGTTGAGCAGCGACTGGCAGGCGGATACGCCAGTGGCCATGTTCCACGTGGAACATGGCCATATTACCCAAGCGCTCGACCGTCGGGAGTAAGGCATGAGCGAAAACCAAACGTACGACTCTTCGAGTATCAAGGTACTCAAGGGCCTCGATGCTGTGCGCAAGCGGCCTGGCATGTACATCGGCGACACCGATGACGGTACCGGCCTGCACCACATGGTGTTCGAGGTGCTGGATAACTCGATTGACGAAGCCCTGGCCGGGCATTGCGATGACATCACCGTCACTATCCACACCGACGAGTCCATCACGGTACGGGACAACGGCCGCGGTATACCGGTAGACATCCATAAGGAAGAAGGGATCTCGGCTGCGGAGGTCATCATGACCGTCCTCCATGCCGGTGGGAAGTTCGACGACAACTCTTATAAGGTATCTGGCGGGTTGCACGGCGTTGGGGTGTCTGTGGTAAACGCCCTTTCTGAATCGCTGCTGCTGACTGTACGCCGGGCAGGCAAGATATGGGAGCAGCTCTACGTACACGGCGTGCCCCAAGCACCGATCAAGGTAGTAGGCGAAAGCGAAACCAGCGGTACGCAGATTCACTTCAAGCCCTCGGCTGAAACGTTCAAGAACATCCACTTCAGCTGGGACATTCTCGCCAAGCGGATTCGCGAGCTGTCCTTCCTCAACTCTGGCGTCGGCATCGTCCTCAAGGATGAACGCTCGGGCAAAGAGGAGCACTTCAAATACGAAGGCGGTTTGCGCGCATTCGTTGAATACCTGAACACCAACAAAACGGCGGTAAACCAGCAGGTGTTCCACTTCAATGTGCAGCGCGAAGATGGCGTGGGTGTGGAAATCGCCCTGCAGTGGAATGACGGCTTCAACGAAAACCTGCTGTGCTTTACCAATAACATCCCCCAACGGGATGGTGGTACTCACCTGGTAGGCTTCCGCTCAGCGCTCACCCGCAACCTGAATAACTACATTGAGCAAGAGGGGCTGGCGAAGAAGAACAAGGTGGCGACGACAGGCGACGACGCTCGGGAAGGCTTGACCGCTATCATTTCGGTGAAAGTACCGGACCCTAAATTCAGCTCGCAAACCAAAGACAAGCTGGTGTCGTCGGAAGTAAAAACCGCCGTCGAGCAGGAGATGGGTAAATACTTCTCCGACTTCCTGCTGGAGAACCCCAACGAAGCCAAGTCGGTGGTCGGTAAAATGATCGACGCTGCCCGTGCGCGCGAAGCCGCGCGCAAGGCCCGTGAAATGACCCGACGCAAGGGCGCCTTGGATATCGCCGGTTTGCCGGGTAAATTGGCAGATTGCCAGGAAAAAGACCCAGCACTGTCTGAACTCTACCTGGTGGAGGGTGACTCCGCAGGCGGTTCGGCCAAGCAGGGGCGCAACCGTAAAACCCAAGCAATTCTGCCGTTGAAGGGTAAGATCCTCAACGTGGAGAAAGCGCGGTTCGACAAGATGATCTCTTCACAAGAGGTCGGCACCCTCATTACGGCCCTGGGTTGCGGTATCGGCCGTGACGAATACAACATCGAAAAGCTGCGCTATCACAACATCATCATCATGACCGATGCCGACGTAGACGGCTCCCACATCCGTACGTTGCTGCTGACCTTCTTCTTCCGACAGTTGCCCGAGCTGGTGGAGCGTGGTTACGTGTATATCGCCCAACCGCCGCTGTACAAGGTCAAGAAAGGTAAGCAAGAGCAGTACATCAAAGACGATGAGGCCATGGAAGACTACATGACTCAGTCGGCCCTTGAAGACGCCAGCCTACACCTGAACGATTCTGCACCGGGCATTGGCGGTGAGCAGTTGGAGCGTTTGGTGAATGATTTCCGCACGGTGATGAAAACGCTCAAGCGTGTGTCCCGGCTGTACCCGCAGGAAATCACCGAACACTTCGTGTACCTGCCGGCGGTATCGCTGGAGCAAATGGCTGACCCTGCCTACATGAACCAATGGCTTGAAAAATTCTCCGCGCGGTTGGCGCGCGCGGAGAAGTCCGGCTTAGTGTACAAGGCGTCGCTGCGTGAAGATCGGGAGCGCAACGTGTGGCTGCCGGAAGTGGAAATCACCTCCCACGGCCTTTCCAGCTACGTCACGTTCAACCGCGACTTCTTCGCCAGCAACGATTACAAAACCGTCACCGCCTTGGGTGCTCAATTGGCCAGCTTGTTGGACGAAGGTGCTTATGTTCAGCGTGGCGAGCGCAAGAAGCCTGTCACAGAGTTCAAGGAAGCCCTCGAATGGTTGATGGCCGAGAGTACCAAGCGCCACAGTATCCAGCGCTACAAAGGCTTGGGCGAAATGAACCCAGACCAACTGTGGGAAACCACGATGGACCCGAACACGCGCCGGATGCTCAGGGTGACGATCGAAGATGCAATCGCCGCGGACCAGATCTTCAACACCCTCATGGGTGATGCGGTTGAACCGCGCCGTGATTTTATCGAGAGTAATGCTTTGGCGGTGTCGAACCTGGATTTCTGATGTGACGCAGGCTCACCCAGGTGAGAACGTCAACACAGCGTAAGAACGGCTTAAACACAAACCCCCCGCTTAAACGCGGGGGCGCCAGCCACTGCGGCCCTACTCGCGCCCGCGCTTTCATTTCGCCCCCGTATTTACCAGCGTTAACCTTCCTACCAGAAAATCCCGAAACGCCGCCACGGCCGACGGCAGTGTTCGCCCCGCCATACTTTGTAGTTCGATCCGGCGCGCTTGAAGCTCAGCGTCGGTGATAGGTAGCGCCCGTAGCTCCTTGTGCTCTATCCGGTTATGTACGGTCAGTTCGCCGGCCAGGCTGATTCCCCCTTCGTCCATCACGAAGCGATAGAGCGTTCCGAAATAGTTGCTGGTAAGCACGGGCTCGAAGTAGAGGCCTTGCACACCGCAGCAGATATCGAACAGTTGGCGCAGGGTGGTATTGGCCATGGGCAGCGCGATAGGGTAAGGCTGCAGCTCGGCCAAGCTAACATGTGCCCGGGTGGCCAGTGGGTGGTTGTTCGAGACGATAGCGTGGATCACCCCCACCGCGGCATACTCCACCTTGATTTCGCGCTCCGGGCTGAGGCTGAAGGTCAGCGCCAAGTCTACTTCGCCCGAGCGCGCTTTGGCCGTGGCTAAGGCAGGCGGGAATACTTCGAGGGTGAAATGAATCCCACCGTAGGCATTGCGAAAGTCGGCAATGGCTTTGGGCAGAAATTCCATGGCGAAACCTTCGGAGCAGGCTATGCGTACCAGCCCCCGCTGCAGCCCATGCAGCTCTTTGATTTCAGAGATCACCTGCAAAGCTTCCAGTTCAGACTTGCGGGCATAGGCGGCCAAGCGTGCGCCAGACTCGCTCAGCACCATGCCCCGGGCACGGCGCTCGAATAACGAGCAGTCCATGTCCCGTTCCAGTTTGGCGACCTGCCGGCTCACTGCCGATGCGGCAACGTTCAGCCGCTGCGAGGCCTCGCTGATAGACCCGCAGCGCACCACTTCCAGAAAGTAGCGCAAGGCGGTTGATTGCACGCCGTAGAGTTGCATGGGCCCTCGAGGTTTGCCTTTTTGGCAATCAAAGCTTCGAAAGAAGGTGCTTGTGGCATTGATACGCTTTGCCTAGGATCCTGTCGAGAGCCAATAAAAGATCCGCACCCCCTTCTTCGCATTTCTGCGACCTCTGCCCTTTGATCCACACTCACTCGCCATGGAGATCACGGCATGGGCATCAAAGGTTTCGCCCGCAGCGCAGTACTGCTGGGCATGTTTTTTTCCACCTTCGCATTCGCTGACAAGGCCAATGACACGCTGGTGTATGCATCCGACAGTGAGCCGGAAAACATCAGCCCCTACCACAATGACCTGCGCGAGGGCGTAGTGCTCGCCCGCCTGGCTTGGGACAACCTGGTCTACCGCGACCCGGATACGGGCGAATACAAACCCATGCTGGCCACCGCTTGGAAACAGGTGGACGACAGCACGCTGGATTTCGATATTCGCCAAGGGGTGAAATTTCAAGATGGCACGCCACTGACCGCGGACGATGTGGTGTTCACCCTCAACTATGTAGTGGCCCCCGACTCCAAAGTGGTCACGGTGCAAAACGTCAGTTGGATCGGCAGTGCCGAAAAACTCGGTGATTTCAAGGTGCGCCTGCACATGAAAAAGCCCTTCCCGCCTGCGCTGGAATACTTGTCTAACGCCGTACCGATATTTCCCAAGGCCTACTTTGAAAAAGTCGGCCTGGCGGGGTACAGCAAGCAACCGATCGGTACCGGGCCGTACAAGGTGGTGTCCGTGGTGGCTGGCGAGGGCGTGACCCTGGTGCGCAATGACGACTACTTCAAAGACAGCCCACAGGGCATGCCCCATATCAAGAACCTGCAGTTCAAGGTGATTCCGGATGCCGAGACCCGTACCGCCGAACTAATGACCGGCGCGGTGGACTGGATCTGGCGCGTGGCGCCGGACCAGGCCGAGCAGCTCAAGCAGATGCCCAACCTGAGCGTGGTCAGCGGTGGCACCATGCGTATCGGCTTCTTGATTCTGGATGCACGTGGGACTTCATCGGAGAATTCGCCAATGAAGAACCTCAAAGTGCGCCAGGCCATCAACTATGCCATCAACCGCGAAGGCCTGGCCTCGCAGTTGGTCGGGGGCGAGAGCAAGCCCCTGCAAGTGGCCTGCTACCCCGCGCAGTTCGGTTGCGACCCCAGCGTTGCCACGGTGTACAACTACGACCCGGCCAAGGCCAAAGCGCTGCTTAAGGAAGCCGGGTACCCGGACGGTTTCGAGACCGAGATCTTTGCCTATCGCGACCGTGACTATGTCGAAGCGATCATCGGCAACTTGCGCGCCGTTGGCATCAAGGCAAACCTGCGTTATCTGAAATACGCGGCCCTGCGCGACCAGCAACGCGGCGGCCATGTGCCTATATCGTTCCAGGCCTGGGGCTCGTTCTCCATTCTCGATACCTCTGCCTCGGCGGGCACCTGGTTCAAAGGCAACCCAGACGACAACATCAAGGACCCGCAAGTGCAAGGCTGGCTGCAGACCGCCGACAACGCCCTGGACCCGGAAGTGCGCAAGGCGAACTACCGCAAGGCCTTGCAGCGCATTAGCGAGCAGGCGTATTGGACGCCGCTGTTCAACTATTCGTTGAACTATGCCTACAACCACGACTTGCAATTCAAGCCGTACCCAGACGAGCTGCCGCGTTTCGTGCTGTCGCGTTGGAACTGACCGCCTGCCCTGCCCGGCTTAAGCGCTGGCCAGGGCCCACCGAGGACATTTGCCATGCTCGGATTTCTCTTGCGCAGGCTTGGCATCGCGTTGTGCGTTGCCGTTACCGTTTCCCTCATCAGCTTCTCGCTGTTGCACCTCTCCGGTGACCTGGCCACCGCCATCGGTGGCCCGGAAGCCAGCAGCGAACAGATCGAACAGATTCGCGTGCAGTACGGCCTCGACAAGCCCCTGGCGACCCAGTACGTGAACTGGCTAGGGGATGTGTTACGGCTGGACCTGGGCAATTCATTCTTTTTTCAGGAGTCAGTCTACAACCTGATTGCTTCGCGCTTGCCTATCACCCTAAGCCTGGGGGCAATGGCGCTGGTCGTTGCGCTGGTGGTGGCGATCCCCTTGGGTGTGCTGGCGGCGGTCAAGCGTGATACCTGGATCGACCGCTTGGCGCTGAGCATCGCTGTGCTCGGCCAAGCCATGCCGAGTTTCTGGTTTGCCCTGATGCTGATTGTACTGTTTGCCGTGACCTTGCACTGGCTGCCGGTGTCGGGCAACGCCACCTGGGCGCATTTTGTAATGCCGGCCATTGCCCTGGGGTATTACGCCACCCCAGCGATCATGCGCTTGACCCGCGCCGGCATGCTGGATGTGCTGGCGTCGGACTACATCCGCACCGCCCGCGCCAAAGGGCTGCGCCCGGGCCGGGTGTTGTTCAAGCACGCGCTACGCAATGCGTTGATTCCGGTGGTGGCCGTGGCCGCGGTGGAGTTCGGTTTTATGCTCGGCGGCTCAGTGGTGATCGAAACCGTGTTCTCGCTCCAGGGTATCGGGCAGTTGGCCTGGGATGCGATTGCCCGCAATGACTTCCCGGTGGTGCAGGCGGTGGTGCTGTTGATCGCGCTGATTTACATCGTTCTGACCCTGTTGGCAGACCTGCTCAATGCCGTGCTCGATCCACGGATTCGAGTGCGTTAGGCCCACACCAGACTACGGGAGGCGCTTATGAGCACCCCAGCTACCCTCGCCATCAATGACTACCTGCCCCCGCCTTCGGGCCTGGGCCGGCGGCTGCGCCATTGCTTCGGCCACCGTGGCTTTGCCCTCGGCGCCGGGCTGTTGTTGTTGATCATCATCGGCGCGGTCTGCGCGCCGCTGCTCGCCCCCCATGACCCCTACGCCCAAGACGTGATGCAACGCATGAAGCCGCCGGTATGGATGGCCAAGGGCACTTGGCAATATCCTCTGGGCACCGACAAGCTAGGCCGCGATTACCTGTCGCGGTTGCTGTTCGGGGCGCGCATATCGCTATTCATCGGCTTGGCCGCCGCCGTGATTTCCGGGCTGATCGGTACGGTGTTGGGGCTGCTGGCCGGGTATTTCGGCGGCAAGGTAGATGCGCTGATCAGTTACCTGATCACCACCCGGTTGGCCATGCCCGTGGTCATGGTGGCCTTGGCGTCGGCGTCGTTGATGGGTGGGTCGCTGAATGTGGTGATCGTGTTGCTCGGCTGCCTGCTGTGGGACCGTTTTGCGGTGGTGGTACGTGCTGCCGTGCAGCAGATACGCGACGCCGAATACGTAGCGGCGGCCCAAGCATTGGGCTGCACCACGCCACGCATCCTGTTCAGCGAAATCCTACCAAACCTGGTGGGCGCGCTGATCGTGGTGGCAACCCTGGAAATGGCCCACGCCATCCTGCTGGAGTCGGCGTTGTCGTTTCTCGGCGTCGGCGTACAGCCGCCGACCCCGTCGTGGGGCCTGATGATCGCTGAGGGTAAGCCCTACATGTTTTTTTCACCCTGGGTGATCGCCATTCCCGGCGTGGCGTTGATGCTGCTGGTGCTGGCCATCAACCTGCTGGGCGACGGCATCCGCGACCTTATCCTGCCTGATGGGCGTAACTAGGAGGCTCGAGCCATGGCGCTTCTGCATGTGGAAAACCTGCGCGTCGATATCCCCCTGGAAGGCGGCACCCTGCACGCTGTGCGCGGGCTGGATTTTGTGGTGGAGCGCGGGGAAATGCTGTGTATCGTCGGTGAGTCCGGCTGCGGCAAATCGCTGACCTCGCTGGCGCTGATGGGCCTGCTACCGCGCAAGGCGCAACGCACGGCAACGCGCCTGAGCCTCGATGGCATCGATTTGCAAGGCCAAAGCGAACGCCAGATGTGCGACTTGCGCGGCAACCGCCTGGCGATGATATTTCAGGAGCCAATGACTTCCCTGAACCCGGCCTACAGCATCGGCGACCAATTGGCCGAAGTGGTCCGCCAGCACAAGAAGCTTAGCCGTGGCCAGGCGTGGGAACGGGCCGGGCAAATGCTGGAAAAGGTTGGCATCAGCAACCCCGCAGAACGTTTACAGCAGTACCCCCACCAACTCTCCGGCGGGTTGCGCCAGCGCGTGGTCATCGCCATGGCGCTGATGTGTGAACCGGATCTGATCATTGCCGATGAGCCCACCACGGCGCTGGACGTGACCATCCAGGCGCAAATCCTGCGGCTGTTGCGCAGTATTCAGCGTGAATTCGGCACCGCCGTGATCTTCATCACCCATGACCTTGGCGTGGTGGCGCGCATCGCCGACCAGGTCGCGGTGATGTACGCCGGGGAAATCGTCGAGGCGGCGCCTGCCGCCGAGCTGTTCGAAAACCCACAGCACCCCTACACACGCGGGTTGCTGGCGAGTATTCCGATTCCCGGGCGCACCCAGCCCGGCCAACCGCTGGGTTCGATCCCCGGGCTGGTGCCCAGCCTGGTGGGCGTGCAACCAGGTTGCGCGTTTCGCAACCGCTGCAGCCAGGCTGTGGATATCTGCGCGCAGCCTGTCGCCGAGCGTGAAGTTGAACGCCATCGGGTGCGCTGTGTGTTCGCCGAGCTGCACCAACAGGCGCCGCTGCGCGCCAAAGGGGGTGGCCGATGAGCCGCGATATCGCCTTGGAGCTGTGCGACATCCGCCGCGAGTTCAGCATTGGCCGCGGGCTGTTCAAACCCCCCGCCACGCTCAAGGCGGTGGACGGTGTTTCGCTGCGCCTGATGCGTGGTGAAACCCTGGGCTTGGTGGGTGAGTCCGGCTGTGGCAAAAGCACCCTGGCGAAGATGCTGCTGGGCCTGCTGGCGCCCAGCAGTGGTGACGTGCTGGTCAATGGCAAGCACCTGACCGCTGCGGACCGCCGGGTGATGGCGCGGCACATTCAGCCGATCTTCCAAGATCCGTACTCGTCGCTGAACCCGCGCAAGACCTTGCGCCAGATCGTCACCCTGCCGTTGATCGTGCATGGCATCGGCACCCCTGCCGAACAACGCCAGCAAGTGGAAACGATGTTCGAAGTGGTCGGCCTGCCGAAACGGGTGATCGACAGCTACCCCGGCCAGTTGTCCGGTGGCCAGCGCCAGCGGGTCGCCATCGCTCGGGCGTTGGTCATGCGCCCGGATGTACTGATCTGCGATGAACCCACCTCGGCGCTGGACGTGTCGGTGCAGGCACAGATCCTTAACTTGCTGCTCGAATTGAAGCAGGCGTTCGGCCTTACCTACTTGCTGATCAGCCATAACCTGGCGGTGATCGAACACCTCGCCGACCGAGTCGCGGTGATGTACCTGGGGCGTATCGTCGAGGAACGCAGCCGCGCCGAGC
>NZ_JAAOCA010000044.1 GCF_014694385.1 Pseudomonas typographi
TTCGGGTAAGAGCTTCGTTGGCGCATGGGAATCCTGGCGATAAGGGTGATCGCGTCCGCTAAAAAATAGACGGACAACATCGCCCTTAATGCTGGAGTTCGGTAGGTGTGTTCACCGGGCGCTTACGCAGTTACCAACGCAGCGGGCAAGCGAAATCGATGAACTGCTGCCGCACCAGTGGGTATCTGCTTGAATCATGCAAGGTCACTTCAGCGGGCGCCTACAAATGAATGGCATGGCGAACCTCGAAATCGGCGCGAAGGGTGTGCTCTTGGTATGCGTCCGGAATTAGGAGCAGAATGAGCGGAGCAATTGGCGCAAGACTAAGCCGATGTGCTAAGCAGCATTTTTACTTCGCGGATATCTTTCGCGGGGGGCACGCCAAACATGCGACCGTATTCTCGCGTGAATTGCGGGATGCTTTCGTACCCTACTTCATAGGCTGCTTTGGCGATAGGTACGCCCTCCAGAAGCCTTCGCCTTGCCTCGATTAGCCTGAGTTGTTTTTGATATTGAAGCGGAGTCAGCGAGGTGACCGTCCTGAAATGGGTGTGGAACCCTGAAAGGCTCATACCGGCTGTCTCAGCCAGCTGTTCCATTCGCAGCGGCTGGGCGAACTCCTCACGAATCCTGGCGATCACACGGCCAATTCTTTGGGCGTGGCTGCTGGCAATCCCAAGCGCTCGGATGGCTCCGCCATGGCGTCCTGATAGGAGCCAGTAATGGAGTTCTCTGACCCGTTGGTCTTTTAGTATTTCCACTGAACCAGGTCGATCAAGCAGGCGAAGCAAGCGCAGGGCTGCGTCTGTCACCTCCGTTTCTGTGGACTCTACCCGTAAGGGCTCGCCCACAGTAAAGGGGGCCGTGCCCATCTCGACGACCAATGATTGTATGAGTACGTGATCAAGCTCTACGACAAATGCCAGGTAAGGCTCGTTCCGAGAGGCGACAATGATCTGACTCACTGTTGGTACATCAGCGGTGATGATCAATGATTCGCCGGCACCGAACTCAAAGATTTTGTCGCCCATCGAGACACGCTTTTTCCCTTGAAGCACCAGCGCAACCAACGGCCTTGAGATCGCGTAGAGCAGCGCCGTCGGCGTTGTCTCCCGAAGAATCACCAGCCCGGGGAAAGGGGTGGCAGCAATGCCACCCCGATGATGAGCGTCAGCGTAGCGGCTCACAGCCTTGAGCAGATCGTTCATAGGTCATCAACCCTTCAGTCCGTATCAGCCTAGTGCAATGTCGAATGCTTGCCGACGCAAGACCACTGGATAATGCAGCAAATAATTTGGAGAAACAGGCAAATTCCGCGCCGCCGTTGCGGTGTGCATCCACACCCGTTTACTTGTCACCCTGACAATTTGAACGAATAGGCAATTCAAGTGGCCGATCACGCAACCTGCAACGCCAGCAACACGTCATCGTTAACGCTCATTCAGCATCTGCTTGGCAGGAGTATAACGATGACCACTATTTCAATTGTAACCGGTGCAAACCGTGGCCTTGGGCGCAACACTGCGCTGAGCATCGCTCGCCAGGGTGGCGATGTGATCGTTACCTATCGTAATGGCAAAGAAGCTGCGGATGTCGTGGTAGCCGACATTCAGGCGCTAGGCCGCAAGGCCGTCGCGCTGCAATTGGACACGAGTAAGGTGTCGTCCTTCCCCGACTTCGTGATCGCCGTGCGCGCGGCACTGAACGACACCTGGGGCCACGATACCATCGACCACCTCATCAACAACGCCGGACATGGCGAAATGGCTGACTTTGCTGCCACAACGGAAGCTCAGTTCGACGCGCTCTTTGACGTGCACGTCAAAGGGGTATTTTTCCTGACCCAGTCCCTTCTGCCGTTATTGGCAGAAGGCGGGCGTATCATAAACTTCTCGTCGGGCTTGACCCGTGTGTCCTTTCCAGGCTTCTCGGCCTACTCGGCAGCCAAGGGCGCAGTCGAAACACTCACCGTATACATGGCCAAAGAGCTGGGCAACCGTGGTATCACCGTCAATACCGTAGCCCCCGGAGCGATAGAAACCGATTTCCTGGGTGGAGCAGTACGCGACATCCCCGACTACAACAATGCTTTTGCCGATATGACCACGCTTGGCCGCGTGGGCGTGCCCGACGACATAGGCCCAATGATCGCCAGTCTCTTGGCTCCTAGCAACCGGTGGGTCACAGGCCAGCGCATCGAAGTCTCCGGCGGCCAATCGATTTGATTTATCAACGATGGGTTCTGCCTAAGGCGGAGTCCATCGCACCCCTGTCTCCTGTATTAGAGATTTCCGATGCCTAAATTCATCATCCATGCCCCTGCGGGGACGTTCGATGCCACCGCGCGTCAACAGGTCGCCGGGGCTCTCATGCAGTTGGGGATCAGTTGCGAAGCACTGCCTCACTCGCCCATGGTACGCAGCACCGTATGGACTTACTTTGCCGAGTATCCGCCCGATGCCGTATTCATGGGAGAGACGGCGGCGTGGCTGCCGGTGGTGTCGCTTCAGATATACGTCATCAACGGCGGTCTCGATGCGAGAAACAAGCGCAGGTTGATTGAGGGCGCCACCGCGATTCTTGATTGCCGTCCGGGAGGCACAGCGGTGGCCCCAGTCTATGTGGTGATTCACGAAGTCGAAGAGGAAAGCTGGGGCATCTTCGGCCAGCAGGCGGATTTGGCAGCACTTCGAGCCAGTGCTACCGACGCGCCAGCCATATAAAGAATCACCATGCATAACGCCGGCTTGCAAGGGGTGTTCACCGTACGCTTGGTGGAAAATGGCCGCCTGAGCATGGCCATAACCCAACGGGCGCGCTTAACAGCGCGCCTTGAGGCGCCGGCGTCATTATTGGCCGGAAAAGTCCGAGCGGCTGAACGTTTCGTTGCCCGAACGCGCGTTGTTGATCGATTCTGTTGAAAAAGTCGGATTTTCAAATGGCCTGAACTCAGGCACGACCACCACCGGAGAACCTACTCA
The DNA here is from genome assembly GCF_014694385.1 of Pseudomonas typographi. Classification (GTDB taxonomy): domain Bacteria; phylum Pseudomonadota; class Gammaproteobacteria; order Pseudomonadales; family Pseudomonadaceae; genus Aquipseudomonas; species Aquipseudomonas typographi. The sequence continues at coordinate 2,982 of NZ_JAAOCA010000044.1, forward strand.
CCACATTGAGTGGTTTTTCGGTCCTTCGATGAACTTTGCCGCTCTGTTATTGGGTTAATTTGAGGTTTTTTGCTTGGTGCAGGCGCACCTATCCCGTGACTGGTGGCCCTTGAGATGAAAATTTGGCCAGCCGTCGCAGGTTCTGCACCGCAGCGGCCAGCGTGAACTCATCCGTCGCGCCACTTATGCCACGTAGCCGCAGGCGATCCAATTTCAGGATGCGCTTGAGGTGGGCGAACAACATTTCGACCTTTTTACGTTCGTGGCGAGAGCGCTGATATGCCGGCGTTGCTGCAATGCGCCGAGCCACATCGCGAGCGGCTTCATGGACGCTGCGAGCGATCTTGCGAGTCGAAGTGTTCGGGCAGCACCTGGCTTTCGTCGGACATGTCGCGCAGTCGGTCTGTCTGGATCGGAAGATGATGGTGTTGGCTTTGGTGACGTGCGAACGCTCGTTCTTGAAGGCTCGCCATTCGCTGCACAATGGGTTGCCGGCTGGGCAGCGGTATTCCTCGGCCTCTTCATTCCAGTGGAAATCGTTACTCGAAAAGCTGTCGCTCTTGCGCTCAGTTTTGTCCCACACCGGCACATGCGGCTCGATGTCTTTTTCCTCCACCATCCAGACCAGCATCGGCGCGGTACCGTAAGCGGTGTCGCCAATGAGGCGTTCCGGCTTGATGTCGAACTGCGCTTCGACCCGATCGATCATCGTCTTGGTGCTCTCGACTTCTGCGGTTCGATGAGCCGGTGTGGGTTCCACATCCATGATCACGCCGTGCTCGGTATCGATCAGATAATTCGTGGAGTAAGCGTAGAAAGCAGGGCCGCCTGGAGCAGCCGTCCAGCGGGCCTGAGGATCCGTCAGCGACAGGCGTTTCGGTAGCGTTTCGGCCAAAGCCTCCTCATCGAGGCCTTCAAGGTACTCACGCACGGCGCGAGTGCTCAGGGCCGGATCGCTCCAGTTGATCTGTTCATCACCCGGTACGCCGCGCTGCCGACTCGCATCCGCCTTGATGATGCTGGCGTCCACGGCAAAGCCTTCACCTTTGACCAAGCCTGCGTCCATGCAACGACGCAGCACTTCATTGAACAACCAGCGAAACAGATCGCTGTCCCGAAAACGGCCGTGTCTATTTTTGGAAAAGGTCGAGTGGTTGGGGACTTCATCTTCAAGGCTTAACCGGCAGAACCAGCGATACGCCAGGTTCAAATGGGCCTCTTCGCACAGCCGCCGCTCTGAGCGAATGCCGTAGCAATAGCCCACGATCAGCATGCGGATCATCAGTTCAGGATCAATCGACGGACGCCCGATAGGGCTATAGAAATCGGCGAGGTAATGGCGCAGGTCACTCAGATCGAGACACTGATCAATGCTGCGCAGAAGATGATTGGCTGGGATGTGATCTTCAAGGTTGAACAAGTAAAACAGTCGCTCCTGCCCACTCGATAACTGTCCCATCATGCTCTGTGATCCCCCGCCGGCCAATGAAGCAATTTTGCCGCAGGTCAAACAGGGGAGCTACTTTTTCACCAGAATCGATCGTAAGCTTGCCCTCGGCAATGGTGTAAGAGGTTTGCGCATCGCCATCATTGTAGGCATTGCGCCACCGGCCCCAGGCTTTTTCGTCGCGCAAGTAGGCAGCCCAGATCACCCGCGTACCCTCAAGGCGGCAGCGGTAGCGGACCACGTCGCCGTCTTCACGCCGGTAGGAGATCTGCGGCGTATCGCCAGGCCGTTCGGTTTTCATGGACGTGGGCGTGCGGTTCGTTTCGACCGCAATGGCTGCCTTGCAGATTTGCGCCGAGGAAAACTCAGCCGCCTCGACGGCCCCCAGGCTAAACACGGTGACACTCAACAAGCCCCAATAAGCGCGCATATAAACGCCCCTTGCCGCGATTAGACCGGAACTTAAGTGTACACCTTGCACCACGGGCAGGAAGTGGCCGGTGAATGGGGTGCTCCAGGCGTTCTTACGGCATTGATGGGTGGCTTTCGCTGGCGAGGCGTGGCAACGCGGCCTTGGAGTACCAGGCCGCGTTAGCATTGCAGTTAACTTCCAATTAGGTGCCAGCCGGGAAGGTTATGCCATGCACCGACCGTGGCGCACCGCTGGGCCGCATCAACCGTAAAGCGGCCCGGCGGTATCCGCTAGCAATAGCGGTCGACGACTTTAACTGCGCCATGCTCCAGGCCCTGGCATTCGCGCTTTAAGGTATAGAGCACACGGGATAGAAAATCGTGATCGGCGGCGGCTTTCTTACCTACGTACCCGCCACCGCGGCGGTAAGTGCGAAGCCGGGCACGCATGCTCGGCCGCTGTTTTTCGAATGCATGTTCGCAAGCCTCTGGGCCCAGTGCTTCGACATGCACCTCGCCGCTTTCACATACCCACAGAATGTGGCTGTCATGGGTGTCTCGGCGGCCGGCGAACAAGCGCGCCAGGTCATCGACGGTCGGTTGATTATTCAAGTTCATGTTCATGCCTCCACCTCGTCTGGTTGATGTACAGCGATCGCCTACAGCCTGCTGCTGCGACTGTGTAGTGGCTTATTGTTGACGCTACAAGCAAAAGCCAAGCGCACAATGGCTGGGCAGGAATTGACAAGGGGAGGCATTACCGGCCCAGCAGCTTGACAATTTCCAGCCTGTGCGCGCCCTGCCAGGGCTGCCATGCGGGTCAGCTCATCAATCTGCCTTGTGGGCAGCACAGTCGCGGCGTGCCTGGCGGCTGGCCAGGCTTATCAGGCCGCTTTTTACATGCTCCCCGGTGGGGGAGATGGCTGCATCATGCAAGGGGAAATTCGCAGCGTCAACTATTCTGTAGTGAATTTATTAAAAGCACTACATTTTGACAAAATGATAGACAATCAGGCATTTGGAGGAAGGGTTGCTGGCGGCTGGTCAGTTCGCGCCCACGTCGTACGCACGAATTTTCTTGCTGGGTGAAGGATGGTAACGCGGCACGGTACAAAAGGTGCTGGCCAAAAGGCGGCCCACTTCTGAGACACCCCACTTGGGGTGCTTCAGAAGCTGTTAGCCACGTTACTGGCCGCCGGCCTAAGCGGTGAGTAATTGCGCACCCAATTGGAACGCTACCCACAGCGCAAGCACGGTGGCGAAGCCCAGGGCGATGTTCTCGAACAGGTTGTTGCGGTATTGGCCCATGAGCTTTTTCTGGTTACTCATCACCAGCAAGCCCAGTGAGATCACCGGCAGGCCGACGATGTTCAGCGCATTCACGGCAATGGTCAGGGTCACGAAGTCGGGCATCCCGGGTAACGACCATACCAACGGGGTTACCAGAATGAACATCATGAACCATTTGTGCAGCGGGTCTTGGTGCAGCACCTTGCCGTAGCGTTGCTTACGCGAGGGCATGATGTGTTGCACGGCATCGGTGATCAGCCGCGGAAACGCGGTGGTCTTGCCGGCGACGCTGGCGAACAAGGTGGCGAAGGCTCCTACGAAGAACACATACCAACCGGCTTCGCCAAAGAACATGCGCAGGGCCTGGCCCAGGTCGTCGAGGGTTTCCACCTTCAGGTTGTTCGGGCCGAGAATTTCGGCACCCACCACCCAGATCGCCAGGTTGATGATGATGCCTACGAGCACCGCGAACAGCAGGTCGTTGCGCTGCAAGCGCCGGTGCTCTGGCCCGGTCCAGCCTTTTTCTTTCATCACGTAGGGGTGTACGAAGTTGGCAATGGAACCCGCCACCGCGCCAATCACCGATACCGCGACCAACAGCGCACCGTGAACGCCTTTGTCCGGCGGAATGCTAAAGCCGAGGGTGCCCCTGAGGATGCCGCCCAGGTCAGGCCGCGACATGATTGCCAAAGCCAGGAACGCCAAGGTCATCAAGCACAGCAGCACCTTCATCACCCGCTCGATCTGCCCGTAGATGTTACGGCCTACCAGCAGCCACACCGCGAGCATCACGGCAAAAGAGCACAGCAAGGGGTAGGGCAGGTGCAGCAGTGTAGCCAGCGCTTCGCCGGCACCCTTGAGCATATAGGCGTTGGTGAGGTGGCCCATCACCAGCGCATAACCCAGCATGAACCAAGCGAACACCGGGTGCAGTTGGGCGTAACCGCCCAAGATGCTCATGCCTTGGAGATTGCAGAGTTGAAACCGCGCAATGATGTTGACGATCAAAAACCGCAGCAGCAGGGATATGGCCAGCACCCACATCATGCTGTAGCCATAGTTTGCGCCTGCCACCGAGGAGGTGATCAGGTCACCTGCCCCGAGCCAGGCGAGCACCGCAATGATCCCGGGGCCAAGCATCTTGCCGATGCGGGCCAGGCTGAAGCCGTGCTCGCGCTGGGTAATTAGGTGTTTATCGACGGGGTTGGCGCGCGCCATAGGCGTATCTCTCCCATTGTTGTTGTTGTAGGGCCGCTTTTGATACCAAAACGGTTAATGCCGCAAATACGACATCGTATAACAGTGGCAGGTTCATCACTATGAGGACGTTATTGCCCACCATTTATCAGCCAGCGACATACGGCAGGGGTGTTGCGTGATACGAGGGGTCTGGCCTCTTGCCATGACCCATCGGCTCAAACGATTATGGCTGAACATTTTTCCATACCGCTTGGAGCACCCCATGGAATTGCGAGACCTAGACCTGGTATTAACCCAGGCCGCGCAGTCGGGGCACAGCCAGCAATGGGGCTTCTACCGGGCGGGGGAGCACCTGCAACTGGCAGGACACGGACGTGACGCATTCCACTGGCCGGCCACCCTGGACCCCGCTGCGGTGGATGCATTTTGTGCAGCGCACGGCTTGCACCGCTGGGCGACTGGCCACGGCGAACATGTGCTGGGCTGGCTGTTGGCCCCGCAGCCGGGTCACGATTCCGCACAGCTCGCCGCATTGGCATTGCGCCTGGGGCTATGCTTGCAGAGCCAGGCGCTGGCACGGGCGCAACATACGCAACGAGTGTTGTACGCCATTACCCATTTAGCCACCTCGGTGCGCGACCGCGGCACGTTCATGGTTCGCTTGCACCAAGAGCTGGGCACCTTGATCAATGCGGAAAATTTCTACTTGGCGCTGTACGACGCCCGTAGTACCGAAATCACCTACCCCTACTATGTCGATACCACTGACGACGAAGCGGTGGAGAGCGACGGCCGCGAGTTTCTGGACCGCCAACGGTTGTCGATGACCGGTACGGTGTTGACCACCGGCCAGCCCTTGCTGGTGACCCGCGACGACATCGCCGAGGCATGGGCCAGCGGGCGCTTTTATTGCGTGGGCCATGTGCCGGAGTTCTGGATGGGCGCCCCGCTGAAAAACGCGTCCGACGAAGTCTTCGGCATGATCGCCATACAGGTATACGACAGCCAGCGCCTGTACAGTGCCGAGGACCGTGCGTTGTTCCTGGTAGTGGCGCGCCACGTGGCCATGGCGCTGGACCGCATCCTGCACCGCGCGCATCTTGAGGAGGTGGTGGCCGAGCGTACCCGCGAGCTGTCTCAGCTCAACGAGACGCTGCGCCAGCAGGTGGCCGAGCGCGAACGCGCCGAACATTTGCAAAGCGCGTTGTTCCAGATTACCGAGTTGTCTAGCCAGCCCGGCGATATGGCCCAACTGTTCCCGCAGTTACATGGGATCGTGGGCGAGTTGCTGTATGCCCGCAATTTCTACATTGCCCTGTACGACGCCGAAACCGGCGAGGTGAACTTCCCTTATTACATTGACGCACAACTCACTCGCCGGCCTGGGCCCCGCCGTGGCCAGCGCGGCTTGACCGAATACGTAATCCGCCAGCGGCGGCCCTGCCTGATCGATTATGACGATGCCACCCGGCTGATGGAGATGGGCGAAATTCAGAACACCAACGAGCCGGTACGCTCGCAGTCATGGCTAGGTATTCCGCTGTTCGACCAAGAAGCGGTACGCGGGGTGCTGGTGGTGCAAAGCTATTCCCCGCACATTTGTTACACCCGGCGCGACCAAGAACTGCTCACGTTCGTGTCGCGCCATATCGACACCGCACTGTCGCGGCGCAGTGCCGCCGAGGCGATCCACCTGGCCAACCTGCGCCTGGAAGCTCGGGTTCAGGACCGCACGCGGGAGCTGGACCTGGCCAACGCCAAACTGTTACACGAAAACATCCACGACTCGCTCACCGGCCTGCCCAACCGCAGCCACCTGCAACAGCGCCTGGAGTGGGAATGGCAGCAGTTCCGCCAGGACGGCCGGCAACTGGTGGTGATGTTCCTGGACCTGGACCGCTTCAAGCTGATCAACGACAGCCGCGGCCACCAGTTTGGTGACCTGCTGCTGATGGCCGCGGCCGCGCGCCTGCGCAGTTGCCTGCGCGACAGCGACCTACTGGCCCGGCTGGGCGGCGATGAGTTCGCGGTACTGGCCCCGCAAGCACCGGCCGACGTGGCCGTGGACATCGCCGAGCGAATTCTGGCGGCCTTCGACCTGCCGTTTCACATCGATGGCCAAGCGGTGTTTTCTTCCTGCAGCATCGGCATCGTCAGCGCCGACGAGCAGTTCCACCGTGAACCCTCGCACCTGCTGCGCGACGCCGACACCGCGATGTACCGGGTCAAGAACGCCGGGCGCGACAGCTTTGCGGTGTTCAACCACGAGCTGCGCCGGGAGTTCTCTGACCAAGTCGAGCGCGAAGGGGCATTGCGTAATGCGCTCAAGCGCAGCGACCAGTTGGTTCCGTACTTCCAGCCGATCATCGATGTGGCCAGCGGCCAACTGATAGCGCTCGAAGCCTTGATTCGTTGGCGCCAACCCGACGGCCGAGTGCTGGCCCCCGGCGCATTCCTGCCGGCGTTGGAGGGCTTGCGCCTGATCGGCCGGCTCGACCTTTATATGCTGCGCTGCGTGGCGCAATTGCTGGCCCAGCCTGAACACGCCGGCTGGCCGACCGTGCACGTGAATTGCTCCAGCTACAGCATGACCCGCCCCGAGTTTGCCGGCGAAGTGCTCGACCTGTTGAGCACGTTCAACGTAGCCCCGAACCGGATCTGCCTGGAACTGACCGAGGGCGCGCTGGTGGCTGAGCCAGAGCTGGCCCGCCAAACGATGCGCCATCTGGCCGAGCGGGGCATGTCCGTGGTACTCGACGATTTCGGTGCAGGGTTCTCATCGCTCAGTTATGTGCATCAGTTCCACTTCACGGGGCTGAAGATCGACAAATCGTTCATTCTCGAACTGACCACCAGCGTCCGTAGCCGGGCCATTGTTCGCGCTATCGTGCGCATGGCCGAATCGCTGGGTTTGTCGGTGGTGGCCGAGGGCGTTGAAGACCTTGCGGCGCTGGACCTGCTGCGCGACATGGGCGCCGGCCAGGCCCAGGGTTATTATTTCGCCCGGCCGTTGGCCCTGGGCGACTTGCTGGGGCATGAACTGTGGCGTGAAGGCGAAACCTCGGTGCACTCGCGATAGCCCGATGCGCCGAGTCGGTGCCGCCCGGGCATCGCCCCGGGAATGTTACCGTCGGGCACGCGCGGCGCGGCGGCAAAGGGCGCTGTCAATCCTGTGCAGCTAACGGGGCACCACGCGGGCTGTTCACTCTGCCATCAATGCTACCCGCGCCCGTTTGGGCAGGCGGGCCACCACCAATTGATGAGAGCGCTTGAGCAGGTCTCGCAATTCGCCGGCCGAAAGCCGCTCTGGTGTTTGCACGCTTACCCACTTGGCCCGTGCCAGGTAGGGCGCCGGGCGAAACCCGGGGCGGTCGCAATAGCCCAGGAACAACTCTTCCTCGACCTTGAAGGCTAAATCGTTGCCGCCGCGCAGGTGGGCTACGGCGAACATTTTAGTGCCGGCCACGGAAAACACCCTCACGCCACCCCATTTGTAGTCTTCCCGGGCGCCGGGCAAACTCAAGCAATAGCGAACCATCTCGTCCAACGTCATCGCGGGCGCCTCGTTCAGTCATTGGCCCATCAGACACCCGCAACTGCGCGCTTTTCAAGTGTTGATTGAGCCGACATCTTTATAAACCCGGCGGCCTAGACTACCGCTGCCTCTGTTGGGTTATGGTAGGGTCAGCCGCTGAACCCTGGTAGGCCTTGCTCGATGTACGACCTGAACGACCTTTATTACTTTGTGCAAGTTGTAGATAACGAGGGGTTTGCTGCAGCCGGGCGCAAGCTCGACATACCTAAATCCAAATTGAGCCGACGGGTTACACTGCTCGAAGAGCGGCTGGGCGTACGGTTGATACACCGCTCAACGCGCAAATTCTTGGTCACCGAGGTTGGCCACAGCTACTATCGGCACTGTGTAGCCATGCTCGCCGAGGCCAATGCGGCCCAGGCGGCCATAGAGCATTCCAGGTCCGAGCCGCAAGGTATCGTGCGTATCAGTTGCCCCCCAGGGCTGGCCGCCATGGGGGTGAGCGACACGCTGGCTCGGTTCATGGCCAACTACCCGAAGGTCACGGTCTACATAGATAGCACCAACCGCCGGGTCGATATCCTCGGTGAAGGGTACGACATCGCGTTACGGGTGCGTTTTCCGCCGCTCGAAAACGTCGACTTGGTGGTAAGGGTTCTGGGAAAAAGCCTGCAAAAGCTGGTGGCGCATCCGTCGCTGGTGCCGGCGGAGCCCGCATTGGATATAGCGCGGTTGGGCAAACTGCCCAGCGTCGACCTGGGGCCGGCTAACCACGAGCATCGCTGGCGCTTGATCGACGCCCAAGGCCAACCGTTCGAGGTTACCCATAAGCCCCGCTTGATCACATCGGACCTGGGCACGCTACTGCAAGCAGCCTTGGAAGGGGTCGGTGTCGCCCAAATGCCAGAGATTATGGTTAGGGATGCACTCCAGGCCGGCAAGCTGGTCGAGGTGCTCGCCGGCTATACACTGCGGTGCGGGATCATCCACGCGGTATTCCCGTCACGAAGAGGGTTGGCCCCGGCCGTTAGGCTGTTGATAGACCAACTGGCAGAAGATTTTGGCGCTGTGGCGGTAGCTGACCCGCACGCCTCAGGCACCTAAACTCAATGCCGAAGGCCGCCGGCACACACCATAAGGGCACCCTCGTCGGTGCTAATCGTTCTATAAATAGAACAATCCAATGCATTTTTTGGCGCTAATCAGCCAATCCCGCTTTGGATAGGATAGCGCCATCCAACGATCGCCTTCAGGGGGCCCCACATGAAACTGCTGCACATCGATTCGAGCATTCTGGGTGACAATTCCGCCTCGCGCCAACTGACCGCCTTGGTCGCCGATACCTGGAAAGCCAAGCAGCCGGGGGTGGAGGTGACCTACCGTGATTTGGCCCACGATGCCTTCGGCCATTTCTCCGCTGCGAGCCTGCTGGCCGCTGGCACCCCGGCCGAATCCCGGGATGGCGAGCAACAGCGTGAAGCCGAGCTTAATGCGGCCGCGCTGGATGAATTCCTGGGCGCGGATGCGCTGGTGATCGGCGCGCCGATGTACAACTTCACCATCCCGACCCAGCTCAAAGCGTGGATAGACCGCATCGCCGTGGCCGGCAAGACCTTTCGCTACACCGAAAACGGCCCAGAAGGGCTGTGCGGTGGCAAAAAAGTGGTGATCGTGGCCACCGCGGGTGGGCTGCATACCGGCCAGCCCAGCGGTGCGGCCCACGTTGACTACCTCAAGCTACTGCTGGGTTTTCTTGGCATCACCGACATCCAGGTGGTGACTGCCGAGGGCCTGGCCTACGGTGACGAGGCCCGCGCCAAGGCGATCGCCGACGCCCAGGCGCACATCGAAGGCCTGTTCAAGCCTGCCTGAACCGCCGCGCCACGCCGCAGTCTGAAAAGATACGCCGCCGCTGTGCCCCACGGGTACGGCGGCGGTTCGTTTTGTGACCACAAAACACATTGGCCTGCCTTTTGCTGCATTACACGCTGAGCGCTTGGCGCTTGCCATCGTCATGGCGCCTAACCCGGTGATGACCACCAGGGGCCAGGGCAATCGGCGTGAGCGAGGGCATACGGATGGTGCGCTTTTGTGCAAGCACGTTATGGCTATTGGGTTTAAGCTTCTTTTCGGTGCAGCTGTTGGCGGCGCCGGCCAGTCACTATTCCGTGGGTTACCACCGCTTGACCTTCGCCGACCCGCTCGATGGCCAGGCCATGCAGGCGTACGCGTTCTACCCGACCCAAGCCCGCGTGCACGCCGGGCTGGTGGATGGCTACGACATCGCCGCCGGTGAAGACTCACCTATTGCCCTCGGCCGTTTCCCCGTGCTGATGTTGTCCCATGGCAACAACGGTACGCCCCTGGCATTGCATGATCTGATCACCACCATCGCCCGTCAGGGCTTCGTGGTGGTGGCCGTGCTGCACCCCGGTGACAACTACCTGGACCAAAGCCGCCTGGGCACACTCAGCAACCTATACGGCCGCCCGCTGCAGATTTCCGCCGCTATCACCGCCGTACTGGCAGAACCCATGCTTTCGCCTTTTGTGAACGTTGGGCAGGTGGGGGTGATTGGCTACTCCGCGGGTGGCGAAACCGCTTTGATACTTTCCGGCGCCCAGCCGGACCTACAGCGTTTGCGCGATTACTGTGCCCAATACCCCAGCGACCAGGACGCCTGCAAGGCCCATGGTGAATTGGTCGCCGACCGGGATGACTTGGCCCCGCAGGCTGACCCGCGGGTACGCGCCTTGCTGCTAATGGCGCCGCTTAGCCTGATGTTCGGCCGCCATACGCTGGAGGACGTGAACGTACCCACCCTGATCTATGCCGGCGACCACGATCAGTTAGTGGCCTATGACAAAAACGCGGGCGCGCTGGCGCGCAAGCTGCCACGGCACCCGCAATACCGGTTATTGGCCGGTGCCGGGCATTTTGTGTTCCTCGCCCCTTGCAGCGCCGAGCAGGCCGCCCGCGCCCCGGCGCTGTGCGCCGATGGCGAGGGGGTGGACCGGGTGTCGATCCATAAAAGCTTGGTCAGTGAAGCCGGCACGTTCTTTAGCCAGGCCCTGGGCACGGCTAGCCGTGCAGGGCTACAAACCGCCGACCAGTGATTGCCGAGCAATGCTCACTGGGCCTTGCGCCCCAGGCTGGTGATCAGCCCAAGTCCCGCCAGCGACAACCCGGCGGCGACCAGGAAGATCGGCCCATAGCCGATGTACGAGGCCACAACGCCCATCAGCGGCCCGGCGGCGGCCAGCGCCAGGTCGAAGAACACGGCGAAGGCGCCCAGCCCGGCCCCGCGGCTGCTGCTGGGCACTTGCCGAATGGCGATAACGCCCAGCGCCGGGTAAACCAGCGACAGGCCCAAACCGGTGAGGCTGGCGCCGGCCAGTGCCCACGCCGGCGAAGGCGCCAACCACAGCAGCAAGAACCCCAGGGTTTCCACGGCCATGCACGCCAAGGCGGTGGCCATGGCGCCGTAATGGTTAATGGCGTTGATGAACACCAGCCGGGCCGCCACGAAACTGATACCGAAGGCGGTCAGGCAATACGCAGCGCCCAACCAGCCGTTCTCGCGGTAGTACAAGGTGATGAACGTGGTCAAGGTGCCGTAGCCGATCGAGGCCAGGGTAAGTGCCAAACCATAGGGGGCCACCTTGGCGAACGCCGACCAGAACGGCATACGTTCACCCCGTACCAGCGGCATCGAGGGCTTGTTGCGCAGCACCGCCAGGCCGACCAAGGCCAGCACCACCAGCGCCGGGCCAAGGGTGTTGAAGCCGAGCGAGCCGGTGAGCACCACGCCGATCGGCGCCCCGAAAGCCACCGCGCCGTAGGAGCAGATACCGTTCCAAGAAATCACCTTCGCGGTATTCTCCGCACCCACCGCGGCAATACCCCAACTGGCGGTACCCACCCCCACCATGCCTTGGGCGCAGCCCAGTAACAACCGCGCCGCCAGCAGCGGCGCCAAGCTCAGCGCCGGCCAGCTTTGGCAAAGCGTAGCGATCAAAGTCAACAGCCCACTGGCAGCGATGCCGTACAGCCCCCAGGTGATGATCTTCTTGGTGCCCATGGAGTCGGCCAGGCGCCCAGCCAATGGCCGAATCAGCAAGGTGGCCAGGTACTGCAGGCCAATCACCAGGCCCGCCACCATAGGCCCATAGCCGAGTTCGTCGTGCACGTAACCGGGCAACACGGCAATCGGCAAACCGATGCACAAAAACGCGATCAGGCTATAGAACACGATAGAAAGAATGGTCAAGGTGACATTGGCGTGTGCGGGCGGGGCGGTCATCGGGTCCTCATCACAGGGGGGGCAGGTCAGGGGCGGCAAGCTGTCATCAGACGTCTGAAGGCAGACAACTCGACACATTCACTTAAGCATATGCCCAAATCGAATTTCCATCGGAGAAAAGCGCAGGCTTAACGTGGCTGAAAACGCAGCGACCGTACGCTCGGCGCTGCAGTGTATCGTTGGTTGAGCCGCCTACCGGGCGTTGTGGAGTACGATTTGAAACTGCTACACGTGATTGCTGTGCTGCTTATTGGGGGGGCCGTCGCCGCACAGGCCGCCGAGCCTATTACCCTGCGTATCGCCGATCAAAAGGGCAACATGCGCGCCCAGCTTGAGGCTGCCCATGCGCTGGACAACCTGCCTGGCTACCAGATCCAGTGGGCCGAATTCCCGGCCGCCGCGCCGTTGACCGAAGCCCTCAACGCTGGCGCCGCGGACGCCGGTATCATTGGTGATGGCCCGCTTTTGTTTACCTCGGCGGCCGGTGCGCCGGTCAAGGCCATCGCCGTGGACCAGGCCGACCCTTACGGTACGGCGGTGTTGGTGCCACAAGGTTCCCCGCTGCAAACCGCCGCAGACCTCAAAGGCAAGCGCATTGCCACCGGGCGCGGCTCCATTGGCCATTATGTGGCTGTGAAGGCCCTGGCCAGCGCCGGGTTGACCGCGAAAGACGTAGAGTTCAAGTTCCTCGGGCCGGTGGATGCGAAGATCGCCCTGGCCAATGGTTCGGTGGATGCCTGGGCTACCTGGGAGCCCTACACCGCCCAGGCCGAATTGGTAGACAAGGCTCGTGTGCTGGTCAGTGGCCGCGGGTTGCTGGCGGGCAATAGTTTCCTCGCCGCGACCGACCAGGCGCTGGCAGACCCAGCGCGCCACGCGGCACTGCAAGACTACGTAAACCGCATTACCCTGGCCCAGCGTTGGGCCTATCGCAACCTGGACAGTTATTCCAAGAGCTTGGCCGCGATCATTGGTTTCCCGCCGGAGGTGGCGCGCCTGCAATTCGAGCGGCGCGCGCAGCACTGGGAAGCCATTAGCGACAACGTGGTGCAACAGCAGCAGGAGGTCGCCGACTTCTACCACCAAACTGGGATGATCCCCGTCGAGTTGAAGGCGGCAAACACCTTTGACCACAGCTTCAGCGTACCCCCGGCCAGCGAAACCGCCGCGCGTTGACCGGCTCAGCGGCGGCGGTGGTTAGTCACTTTATACGCCGCCGCCAACAGCAGCAGCCAGGCCGGGATCAGCAGTACCGACACCTTGAACGGCCCTAGCCACATCACAACCAACACCCCGGCCAAAAATGCCAGGCACAGGATGTTGGTGGCAGGGTAGCCCCAGCTCGGATAATGGCAGATGTGGCCTTCAGCCTGTTTGGCCCGCTTGAATGTCCAGTGGGTGATGCTGATGACCCACCAGTTCAATACCAGCGAGGCGACCACCAGGGCCATCAGCAGGCCCAGGGCTTCGCCGGGCACCACGTAGTTGATGACCACGCACAGGCCGGTGGCTACCGATGACACGCCCAATGCCGTAAGCGGCACCCCCCGGCGGTTGACCTTCAGCAGGGCGCGTGGGGCGTTGCCCTGGCGCGCCAGGCCGAACAGCATGCGGCTGTTGCTGTAGACGCAACTGTTGTACACCGACAACGCGGCGGTGAGCACCACGGCATTGAGCAGGGTGGCCACCACTTGGGCGTCGAGGGCGCGGAAGATCAGTACGAACGGGCTGCCGCCGCTGACCACCTTCTGCCACGGATACAGCGCCAACAGCACCGCCAGTGCACCCACGTAGAACAGCAGGATGCGCCAAATTACCTGGTTGGTGGCCTTGGGGATGCTACGGCGCGGGTCGTCCGCCTCGGCGGCGGTGATGCCCACCAGCTCAAGGCCACCGAAGGAGAACATGATCACTGCCATGGCCATGGTCAACCCCGCCACGCCATGGGGGAAAAAGCCGCCGTCATTCCACAGGTTCGCCACCGTGGCCTGCGGGCCGCCTTGGCCGCTGGCCAGCAGCCAGGCGCCAAAAGCGATCATGCTGATGATGGCCACGACTTTGATCAGCGAGAACCAGAATTCCATCTCGCCATACAGGCGCACGTTGCACAGGTTGATCAGGTTGATGATCACGAAGAACACTGCAGCCGATACCCAGGTGGGGACGTCCGGCCACCAGTACTGCACGTATACGCCCACCGCGGTGAGCTCGGCCATGCCCACCAGCACGTAGAGCACCCAGTAGTTCCAGCCCGACATGAACCCGGCGAAAGGCCCCAGGTAGCGGTAAGCGAAGTGGCTGAAGGTGCCCGACACAGGCTCTTCGACCACCATTTCCCCCAGTTGGCGCATGATGAAAAAGGCGATCAGGCCGGCGATGGCGTAGCCCAGGATCACTGAAGGGCCGGCCATCTGGATGGTTTGGGCGATGCCCAGGAACAGCCCGGTGCCGATGGCCCCGCCCAGCGCGATCAACTGGATATGCCGGTTCTTGAGGCCGCGATGCAGGTGCTCGGGGCTTTGTGGGTCACTCATGCGGGGCTTTCCCTGAAAAGGCCAGTGCATACCTGGCCGGTTGTACTAAAGAAAGCCGCGTATCTTACAGGGGAAAAGCCGCGGCGCCAGCGCTCGGCTGTTTTTCCGGACGTTACCGGTTTACTAGGGCTGCCCAGCCACCTGTGTGCCCGCCACGATAACCCCCCGGCGCAGGCGCTTGGGGTGCTGGCGGGGGCCCAGCCATCGGCGTAGGCTGGGCAATCCATCATCAGCCCTTGCCACAGCGTAGCGATGCGCTGGTACCCCGTGCCTACTTCGCAGGGTGCCGGGGAACTGGGCTGGCCGAAGTGCCGCGCGCGTTCTCCCGGCCGTTACGAGCCTGAGCATATGCCCAAATGGAATTATCCTGCCGAGGGCGAGCCGGCTAGGGTGTAAAGCGTTTAACCATCAGGAGGCGCCCCATGGCCACCGATCGCCAACTCAAGCTGGGTGCGTTCATGCGCCCGGTCAGCATCCATACCGGGGCATGGCGCTACCCAGGTGCCTGGCCCGATGCGAACTTCAATTTCAAGCACCTCAAGCACTTGGCACAAACACTGGAGGCGGCCAAGTTCGACGCTTTCTTCATGGCCGATCACCTGGCCTTGTTGAACATGCCGCGCGAAGCTCTGAAGCGCAGCCATACCGCCACCTCGTTCGAACCTTTTACTTTGCTCAGTGCCTTGAGCCAAGTGACTGAGCGCATCGGGCTGGTGGCTACCGCCTCGACCAGCTTCGATGAGCCGTTTCACGTGGCGCGCCGCTTTGCCTCGCTCGACCACCTCAGCGAAGGCCGCGCCGGCTGGAACATCGTCACCACCGCGAACCCGGATGCCGCGCTGAACTTCGGCCTTGTGCAGCACTTGGACCACGCCCAGCGCTACGCCCGGGCCAGGGAATTCTACGAAGTGGTCACCGGCCTGTGGGACAGTTGGGCGGACGACGCCTTCGTGCGCGATGTGCAAACGGGCGTGTATTTCGACCCTGGCCGCTTGCACACCTTGGCCCATGAAGGGCCGCTGCTGTCGGTGCGCGGGCCTTTGCACATCGCCCGCCCGCCGCAGGGGTGGCCGGTGATCGTCCAGGCCGGCGCGTCCGAGCCTGGCCGGCAGTTGGCGGCAGAAACCGCCGAGGTGGTATTCGCCGCCAGTAGCACGCTGGAAGAGGGGCAGGCCTTTTATGCCGACGTGAAAGGGCGCATGCCGGCATTGGGGCGTGACCCAGAGCACCTGAAGATTTTGCCCGGGGCCTTCGTCGTGGTCGGTGACACACTGGAAGAGGCCCGTTCGATCCGCGCCCGGCTCGATGCACTGGTACACGAACAAAGTGCCTTCGCCTCGTTGAGCGTTGCCCTGGGAGTGGATGCCAGCCGCTTCGACCCCGATGGCTACCTGCCTGAGATCCCAGACACCAACGATAGCAAGAGCGCCCGCGCGCGGGTACTGGCCCTGGCCGACCGCGAGCAGTTGACGGTGCGCCAGTTGGCGCAGCGCCTGGGTGGCTATTCGGGCTTAGCCTTCGTCGGTACCGCGCAGAGCATTGCCGATGACATGCAATTGTGGCTGGAAAGCCACGGCAGCGACGGCTTCAATATCATGTTCCCGTGGCTGCCGGGTGGGCTTGAGGCGTTCACTGGCCAGGTAGTGCCAGAGCTGCAGCGGCGTGGGTTGTTTCGCCGCGAGTACGAAGGCCGCACCCTGCGTGAGCACCTGGGGCTGCCGCGCCCGGCCAACCGATTTTTCGCCTGACCAAAAGGAACTGACATGCACTACCGTAACCTGGGCCGCAGCGGCCTGAAAGTCTCGCCCCTCAACCTGGGCAGCATGATGTTCGGCGACCAGACCGACGAGGCCACTTCGCGGCGCATCATCGACAGTGCCTTCGCCCGCGGCGTGAATTTCGTCGACACCGCCAACGTGTACAACAAGGGCGAGTCCGAGCGCATCGTTGGCCGCGCCATTGCCGCGCAGCGCCATGCCTGGGTGTTGGCCACCAAGGCCGGAAGCCCCACCGGCCAACAATCGCCGCTACCACACAACGTCGGCGCCAGCCGTAAGCACCTGCTGTACAGTGCCGAGCAGAGCCTGCAGCGGCTGGGCACCGATTACATCGACCTGTTCTACCTGCACCGCGAAGATCACGACACCGCGTTGGAGGAAACCGTCTCGGCCTTGGGCGACTTGATCCGCCAAGGCAAGGTGCGCTATTGGGGGGTATCGAACCACCGTGGCTGGAAGATCGCCGAGCTGGTGAACGTGGCCCGGCGCTTGAACGTGGACGCGCCGATCGCCGTGCAACCGCTGTACAACATCGTCAACCGCCAGGCCGAGCAGGAGGTGTTTACCGCGGCCGCCTACCATGGCCTTGGGATCGTGCCTTACAGCCCGCTGGCGCGCGGTGTGCTCACCGGCAAATACGCCCCGGACCAAGCACCGGCGGCCGATACCCGCGCCGGGCGCCAGGATAAACGCATCCAGGAAACCGAATGGCGGCCTGAGTCACTGGCCATCGCCCAGCAGGTGGCTGCCTACGCCAAAGACCGCGGTACCACGCCCACGGCTTTCGCCATTGCCTGGGTACTGCATAACCCTCTGGTGACCTCGGCGATCGTTGGGCCGCGCACCGAGGCCCATTGGGAGGGTTACTTGCCTGCCTTGGATTACCACGTTACGGCAGAAGACGAGGCCTTCATCGATAGCCTGGTGGTGCCGGGGCATGCATCGACGCCCGGGTTCAATGACCCTGCGCATTTCTTCAGCGGGCGGCCGGTGGTTTGAGCCCTGTTCTTTTAGATTAAAAAGCCGTTTACCTGGTTTGCAGGCGCCCCGCCGTAGGGCCCGGCGGCGGGGGCGCCATATACGCCAGCGGGCCCTGGGCGCTACCGCGATCGCGGGGCCGGGTTCTAAGCGTTAACCGCTGCTTAAACCTTCGCCAAAGCCGGCTTGCCCCGGCCAGGCGCGGCCACCTTCAGCGCCACAATGGCGCCGACCACGATCAACCCGGCCAGGCTGTACAACGCCGCATCGGTGGAGCCGGTTTGGTCTTTGATCCAGCCCACCACGTAGGGGCTCAAGAAGCCGGCCATTTGCCCCACCGAGTTGATGATCGCCAGGCCACCGGCCGCCACGCCCGCGCTCAAGAAAGCGGTAGGCAATGGCCAGAACATCGGCAGCCCGGTGAGCGCGCCCATGGTGGCGATGGACAGCCCCAGCAAGGCCAATGCGGGCGTGCTGGCGAAATTCACGGCGATCAACAGCCCGGCCGCACCCATCAACATCGGTACCACCAAGTGCCAGCGGCGCTCGCGGTGTAGATCCGCCGAGCGGCCCACCAGCAGCATGAACACCCCTGCCAACAGGTACGGGATGGCGCTCAGCCAACCGATTACCAGCGGGTCGGCAAAGCCGAGGCTCTTGATAATCGACGGCAGCCAGAAGTTGATTGCATAGACGCCGCTTTGGATACAGAAATAGATAAAGCCCAGCACCCACACCAACGGCTCGGCGAACACCGCTTTGAGTGAGTGGTCGCTACGTACGGGTTTATGGCGGGCGTCGGCGTCCAGTTCGGCCTGTAGTTGCTCGCGCTCAGCCGGGCTCAGCCAGCCGGTGGTGGCTACGCTGTCGCTGAGCAGCACGAAAGCCAGCAGCCCCAGCAGCAGCGTCGGCACGCCCTGGAGCAGGAACATCCATTGCCAGGCGGCGAGGCCCCCTTGGCCTGCGGCGAAGTGGCCGAGAATCCAGCCGGAGAACGGCCCGCCGACCAACCCTGACACCGGAATGGCCGACATGAACAACGCCATGATCCGCCCGCGCCGGCGGTCTGGGTACCACTGCGAAAGGTACAGCACGATGCCGGGGAAGAAACCGGCTTCGGCCGCGCCGGTGAGCAGCCGCACGCCGTAGAATTGCAGCGGGGTGTTCACCAGCAGCAAGGCGGCGGACAACGCCCCCCAAGTGATCATCATCACGCCGATCCAGCGCCGCGGCCCGAAGCGGGTCAGCGCCAGGTTGCTCGGCACCCCGCACAGCACGTAGCCAATGAAGAAGATACCGGCGCCCAAGCCATAGACAGTTTCGCTCCAGTTGAGCGCATCGAGCATTTGTAGCTTGGCAAAGCCCACGTTCACCCGGTCAATGTAATTGAACAGGTAGCACACGAAAATAAACGGGATCAGCCGCAGCGTTACGCGCCGGTACAGCGCATCGCCGGGCTCGGCGGCAAGGGTGTGGGTCATGGCGTTTCTCACTTTTTGTGTATTGTTCTAACCCGTACGGGTGGTGGCAGTGTCTGCCAAGGCCTTAAGGGTTGTCTTTGTGCCTGTGCACAATGGCCGGCGCTTGCTATTGTGCGCCAACACCTTTCCCGGCCTGCACGGAGCCCCATCAGTGTTCGAACTCGACCATGCCTTGGCACAAGACATCGTAGACCGGGCAATGGCCATTTTGCCGCATAACGTGAATGTAATGGACAGCCAAGGGCTGATCCTGGGCAGCGGCGAGCCCGAGCGGATCAATACCCGCCATGAGGGGGCGCAGTGGGTGTTGGCCAATGGCCGGGTAGTGGAGCTGGACGCGAACGCCGCACGGCGGTTGAAGAATGTGCAGCCGGGGGTGAACCTGCCATTGCTGCTGGAACAGCGGTTGGTCGGTGTGCTGGGCATCACCGGCGCGCCCGACACCGTGCGCACCTATGCGGCGCTGGTACGCATGACCGCCGAGATGCTGCTGGCCCAGCGCAGCCAGCAGGCCCAACAGCAGTGGCGGCGCCAGCGCCGCGACGATTTGCAAGCGCTACTGCTCGGCCAGCCGGAACCGAGCGCCGAGTGCTTGGCTGAAGCCGGCCAATTGGGGCTTAAGCCGCACCTGGCGCGCACCCCCTACGCGCTGCGGGTGGGGCCAGGCCAAGCGCTGCATTTACTGGCCGAATGGCTGTGCAACCGCTACCCCGACAGTTGGTGTACCAGCCCGGCGCCAGGGCATGTGTTGTGGTGCCGGCCTGCCTCGCTGGCGTTGGACGAAGAGCGCTTGTTGGCGCGCTTGGGCGGGCTCGGTTGGCCGGTGCTGCAATGGGCCCAGGGCGAGAACGCGGCAGGCCTTGCCAGCTTGCGCCAAGGCTGCGCGCAGGTGAACGACGTGCTTGCCTATGGCCGCCAGGTACTGCCTGGGCAGCGCCGCTTGGCTCTGGCCACGTATCGCTTGCCGGCCATGCTCTGGCGCCTGCGTGACGACCCGGCGCTGCGCCAATGGTTGGCGCCATTGCAGGGCCTGGTCGAACACGACCGGGGCGGCGTATTGTTGGCCACATTGCGCGCCTGGTGTGCCCACAACGGCCAAGCCCAGGCTTGTGCCGATGCGCTCGGCTTGCACCGCAACAGCCTGCGCTATCGCCTTGAACGCATCCGCGGTTACACCGGGTTGGACCCGGCGCGCATGGCGGATTTGGCTAACCTGTATCTGGGCGTGCAATTGTTACCGGCCGCCGCACTGTCCGATTGAACAAATTCAGCGACCGATACTTGTGCGCCAGCCCAGGGCGCGGCGCTCAGGGGCGTGGCAGCATGGGCCATCGAACAAGGAAAACCCTATGAAGATTGTGATCGCGCCGGATTCGTTCAAGGACAGCCTCAGTGCCGCGGCGGCGGCCCAGGCCATTGCCGAAGGCGTGGCCGCGGCGTTGCCCCACGCGCAAGTGGTGCAATGCCCGATGGCCGATGGCGGGGAGGGCACGTTGCAGGCCATCGTCGCCGCCAGCCAAGGTGAGCTGCGCACGCTGCGCGCCCATGGCCCGCTCAGCGGCACCGTGCAGGCGCAATGGGGTTGGTTATCGGCCAACCGTACAGCCGTTATCGAGATGGCCGAGGCCAGTGGCCTGCAGTTGCTACGGCCCGAAGAGCGTGACGCCTGTGCCAGCACCACCCTGGGTACCGGTGAACTGGTGCGTGCCGCCCTTGATGCGGGTGCGCGGCATATCGTGCTGGCCATCGGCGGTAGCGCCACCAACGACGGCGGCAGCGGCATGCTCCGCGCCTTGGGCGCACAATTCTACGACAATGAAGGCCAGCCCTTACCGTTGGGTGGGGCCGCATTGGCCCGTTTGGGCCGGCTCGACCTCAGTGGGTTGGACCCGCGCTTGGCGCGGGTAAAGGTCGAGGTAGCCGCCGATGTCGATAACCCGCTGTGCGGCGCGCACGGTGCTTCCCATGTTTTTGGCCCGCAAAAGGGCGCCGACCCTGCGCAGGTAGCGGTATTGGACGCGGCGCTGGGGCATTTTGCCGACCATGCCGCCCAAGCATTGGCCCGTGACCTGCGTGATGAACCCGGCAGCGGCGCAGCTGGCGGCGTGGGCTTTGCCGCCAAGGCGTTTATGCAGGCCAGTTTCCGCCCAGGTGTCGAAGTGGTCGCTGAGCTCGCTGGCTTGGCCGAGGCAGTGGAGGGTGCCGCGCTGGTGATCACCGGTGAAGGGCGCTTCGATGCCCAGACCTTGCGCGGCAAGACGCCGTTCGGCGTGGCCCGTATCGCCCGGGCGGCCGGGGTGCCGGTGATAGTATTGGCCGGTACCCTGGGTGAGCACTACCAAGCGCTTTATGCCCACGGCGTGCAGGCGGCGTTTTCCCTGGCCAGCGGGCCTATGACCCTCGACGATGCTTGCCGCGAAGCCCCCCGCTTGCTGCGCGAACGCGCCGGCGACATCGCCCGCTTATGGGCGCTTGGCCAAGCCGCACACCGGGCCTGACGCCACAGGGCTTGACCATGGCCGCCGCTCGGCGGCCAACCACTGGCCGCCAAGAACGCCACTTCGGCGCGAGAATTTCAGCTTCGCCTCTTTCTACGGTCTGTAGGACCTTTCCAAACTCTTTTGGGAATATTCGCTAAAGCGTTTCCGCTTGCTCCTCCCGATAATGCGCACCCCTAAACGGTTACCCATTTTCACGGAGGCATGCCATGAAAGCTGTGTTTGCGTTCGCCGCCACCTTGGCATTACTGCCTGGCGTCGCCTTGGCGGGCCCACAACTGGGCGTAGGTAAATTCAACGATTACCTCGATGCCGGAAAGTCCACCTACACCAAGCGCATTTACAACAGCGGCACCACTGCGGCGTTCGTCAAGGTGCGGGCCTGGGAGTTGGTTGCCCAAGCAGACGGCACGTACCAGGAAGTGCCCCTGGACGATGCCGCCGCCGGTGGCCAGCGCGATCTGGTGGTGAGCCCGGCGCGGTTGATTATCCCGGCCAATGGCATGCAGACCGTGCGCTTTGTGTTCAATGGCGAACGTGCCCACGAGCGGCTGTTTCGCCTGCGTTTCAACCCAGTGATGCCCGAGGGCCGGAGCGATTTCGCCCTCACCGCCGAAGAGGCGCAAACCTACGCACAATCCCTGCGTGCCGGTGTGCAGGTGATGGCCGGCTACGGAACGCTGCTGTACGTGAGCCCCAAAAATGCCCGCCACGAGATCGCCATCGAGCAGGGCGCCACCGGCTTCTCCGTGCGCAACACCGGCAATGCGACAGCGGTGCTGGACCTGCTGCAGCGTTGCGACGCCGGCGGCAGTTGCGCCGAACCCGGGGCCGCGATAGTGCGTCCAGGGCACACGAAGCACTTCGAGAAGCACTCGGCCGAGGTGTACCACTTCAAGCACCAGCAAGGCGATGGCCAGGCGCGGCGCTATGAAATCAAGGGCTAAGCCCTTGCCCCTTTATCGCAGTAACATTCACGCAGTGGAGCTTCACCATGAAAAAAATCTTTCTGGCCCCCTTAGCCCTGGTTCTCGCTAGCCAGGTGGCCATGGCCGATCCGATCACCAAAATGATCACCGTGACCGCAAGCATTCCGACCAGCGACTTCAAGGTACTCGACCCGACAGGTTGGACCACCCGCCCGGTGCAAATGGGTGTAGGCATGGATGATAAGCTGCTGCCAGTGACCGGTAACTTCCTGTATGCCAAGGCCGTCGCTAACACGGTAACCGCCAAGCTGGACCCCCCCGCGCAGATCACCGGTGGTGGCAATACCATCGCACTGGCCGTCAGCGTCAATGGTAAAGCCGTGACCGTGAACACCCCGGTGACCTTGCTGACTGAAACAGAAGCCGCGGCTGGCCAAAACATGCCGGTGGAGATTTCAGCCACCAGTGGTACCCAACCGGCAGGCGAATACTTCGGAATGATCAGCATGACCTTCGAAAACGCCGCGCCTTAAGCCACGGTTCTCACCACGACGGGCCATCAGTGCCCGT
Source organism: Pseudomonas typographi (assembly GCF_014694385.1). GTDB lineage: Bacteria > Pseudomonadota > Gammaproteobacteria > Pseudomonadales > Pseudomonadaceae > Aquipseudomonas > Aquipseudomonas typographi. Next base: position 25,936 of record NZ_JAAOCA010000044.1, read on the forward strand.
TCGTTTGTGCCATTCGATAGGAAGGTTTGTACGTGTTCGCACTCAATCCGTTGCGGCTGGCCATGGCGTGCGCGCTCGGCTGGCTCACCGCGCCAGCGTTGGCCGGGGCTGGGGCGCCCGTCATCGCTGGGGGCCTGTTGGAACAGGCCAAAGGGTTACCCGCTGAGTTCAGTGAGTATTTCTTCGACACCCCCTTGGCGGTACGGGTAGAGCTCAACGGTAGCTACCTAGGCGACGCCATGCTGATGCTGGGGCGCGACAACACCGTACAGCTGCTCAAATACAACGACTTCGGCGAATCCAGCCTGGGCGACGATGACCGTACCCGCTGGCTGGCTGCGCTGGCGCAACCCTTTCCCTTGGGCAGCTGCGAGCAGGCGTGCCCTCATGATCTGATCGCGCTCCACTACAGCTTGGAGCGCTCGCACTTGTCGATTCTTACCCGTGAGGCCGAGAGCGACCCTACCGAGCAACGCTTTTATCGCCCCCCCGAGACCAGCCGTGGGGTGCTGCTCAACAACCAACTGAACATTGCCGGCAGCGAGTCACAGATGTACGGCACCTACCAAGGCACCGTGACTGCCAGCCTGGGCCAATGGACCGGGGTTGGCCAAGGGCAGCTCAACCGTAGCGCGGGTCACGGTTACAGCAGTGACGATTACCGCCTTGGCAGCCTTTACGCCGACCACGTGGCTGGTGAACGTTTTGTACGCTTGGGCTACTTCAACCCCAGCACCCAGGGGCTGAGCCGCGAACCGCGTACCTTGTCGGGCCTGCCGCAAAGCACCCTGGGGGCGATGTTCGGCAGCAGCGACACGTTGCTGATTCACAGCGACCAGCCCAGTGCCACCCCGATCTATGTGACGCCTAACCGCCCGGCCACGGTGGAGGTGTACCGTGCCGATGCATTGATCCACAGCGCACCCGTGGAAGCCGGGTTGCAGGCGCTGGACACGCGCAAGCTGCCGGGTGGCATCTACAGCGTCGAGGTGCGGCTGGTCGAAGACGGCCAGGTCATCGAAACCCGCGAAGAGCTGATCTACAAGCCCACGAACTGGCGCGACAGTAGCCGACGCTGGCGTTACAACGCTTACCTGGGTAAAGGCCATGAGCTGTTGAGCAGCCAACGTTACAGCAACCGTGATGAAGGCTTCAATGCCGGGTTGATCGGCAACTACCTGTTGCACCCTCGGGCGATTCTGGGCGCATCGCTGGAACAGCTCGACGGCACCAAACAATATGGCCTGTCGCTAGACTGGACGGCCACCGAGCAACTCAGCGGCTATGCCAACCTCTCTCGCACCGAAGGCCGCGGCAATGGCCTGGACCTACAGGCGGTGTACCGCTACACAAGCGGTAGCATAATCGCTAGCCATAATCGCACTTGGCTCTACACCCATAGCCTGGGCCGTGACCTGCCGGCCTTCGTCGCGCCACGCTACATTCGGGAGGTGAAAGACACCCAGCAAAACGCCCTGAGCTGGCAGCACCAGGTGACCCACCGCGGCTCGTTCAATGCACGGCTGACCCACAGCGACGGCGCCGTCAATGGCGTGGGCGCGGACTTATCCTGGCTGCAGCGCAGCGAGCTGTTCGGCTCCGATGCTACGTGGCGAGCCTCGCTGTTCGACCGGCCGGGCACCCTGGGCAGCGCCAACAGGCGCAACCGGGGCATCGACCTGAGCCTGTCCATGCAGTTGGGCGCTAAAGGTAACAGCTTATACGGTAGTCTCGGCAGCCGCACCGCCCGCGATGGTAGCCGTGAGCAAACCGTGTCGGTGAATTACGAGCATCGGGTAGACGGGCCGGTGCTCAAGAGCGTGACCGGCACCCTGGACCACGACAGCTACGGCGTTGGCCTGGGCGGCCGGGCCAGTTTCGAGAGCGCCGTGGCCAGCGGCGATGCCTACGTGCAAAGCTCGTCGTATAACGGAGAATTGGGTGGGGGTTTGAACCTCTCCAACACCGTGGCCATGGCCGAAAGGGGCATGGCCATCGCAGGCTCCCGTGGCGAATACCCATCCGGCATGGTCATCGATGTTATCAGCGATGCGCCCGGCGTGGAGCTCAAAAGCCTTGATGGTGAAGGCCTGCAAGGCACGTTGCGGGCTGGGCGCAACCTGGTGCCGGTCAGTGCCTACAAACCCGGCAAGCTCACCTTCGACACCGAGGGTGACGACGGCGAGCCGATCAGTGTGCAGCCGCGGGTTGCCAGGTATCACCTTAACAAAGGTGGTGTCGCCTACCAGCAAGTGCGGATCATGCGCACGGTCACCGTGGTCGGGCGCCTACTCGACTCAAGGCAAAAAGCATTGCCGGGGGTTATCGTGGCCAACCATGCCAGCCGCAGTGTGACGGAGGCCGACGGCTTCTTCGCCGTGGAAATGAGCCAAAGCACACCTGCCCTAGAGGTGCGCCAAGGTACGCGCAGTTGCCTGGTGGAGGTGGACATGGCGCTCGCCCAACGTGACAACAACGTGCTGCTGGTCGGCGACCTGACCTGCGACCCGCGTGAGGTAGCCGATGCGGCCATCGCCCCGAACCACGGAGCCTAAGCCGATGAAGCGCAACCCTTGGCGGCTGGTGGTACTTGCCGCTACTTGCGGCGCGGCCCTGTCGGGCGCCACTGCAGCAGCGGCGATGCCGGTGGCCCCGGTGGGGCCGAGACTGGTGCCTGGCGCGCTGGTCGATACATTGGCTGCCGGGCGCTCCAGCATGGTCAAACAACTTGGCAATACGGGCCAGTTGACCGCTTTCGTTCAAGTGGAGCTGGCGCAGGTTACCTTCACGGCGGATGGCCAAAGCCACGAAGTACCTCTGCCGGCCGATGGAATGCTGCGGCCGTTGTTGGTCACCCCGGCGCGCTTCATTCTCCCCGCCGGCGGTAGCCAATTGATGCAGATGATCTACCGCGGTACCCGCGAGCAGGAGCGCTACTTTCGCCTGCGCTATAGGCCGGTGGCACCGCGAGCCGGGGACGTATTCGCCGCCACAGACGAAGACCTGACCGCTTATGGCAAGGCCTCCCATGCCGGAGTGCAAGTGCTCCACGGCTACGGCGGGGTACTGATCGTGAGCCCCGAACACCCGTATTACAACACCCAGCGGGTGCCCGGCGCGAATGACCTGGTGCTGAGCAACCAGGGCAATAGCAGCGTGATCCTCGAAGGCCTCAGGCGATGTGACCTGAAAACGGCCGCTTGTGAGATGCCCCAAACCGTATACATCCGCCCAGGGCGCAGCCATGGCCTAGAGAAGGCCGCCGGCGAACAGTGGCGCTTTGAGTTGGTAGAAGGCAAAACGCGCCACGCGCTGCGCTACCCCGAGTGATCGCCCCGCCTCGCTTGAGAGGTAATCCCCACGCATCGAACTGCAGAGAACCGAACACATGAACCGAAAAAAAACCATGGCGCTACTTCCAGGCTTGGCCCGCCTAGCCGCCGGTGCGCTATTGCTGGCGAGCGCGCCAATGGCGCTGGCCGAAGTGGTCGATAAGGAGGCGTGGACACCCACCACAGCGACCTATGTCAACATCGGTAATGATCCAGCCTGCGGGAATTCGTCCAACGGTTGCGCTGGCTTCGATATACAGTACAGCCGAATCGTCGCCTTGGGAAATGGCGCGGACGCCGATCGTACGCCACGATTTGCCCTTCCCGGTATAAAAAGAATCACCTTCACGTCGGACACCGGAAGTTTCAATATGGACTTGAAATTTCAGGCTACCGTGACTCAGCAAAGCTGGACGGCAGAAACCGATTCGCTGGGTTCCCGCTCTGATCCGCAAACTGACTGGAACATTTGGGCGTGCGTTTTGCAGTACATGCCGCCGAACATGTTAAAGCTCGACCCCAATACTACGGGGCTATGCTCCGTATCGAGGTTAAACCCACCGGTTCAACCGTCGGCCGATGAAGAGATCAGTTACAAAATCACGGTTGGCATTTCTCCCTATCTTCGCGTGCCCTCCGCGGGTATCGCTCCTGGCATTTACGAGGGCACACTCATCCTGACCGCGGGCGAAGCCGGCGATATCGCCCTTGGCCCCGGAATGGTCTCGCCACCGCCAAGCGTTTTCGAGGTGCGCTTCAAGCTGACCATCCAGAAGGATTTCGAATTGGTCTTCGAAAACGACCTCAGTGTGGTGGCGCTTGCCCCTCCGGGCGGCAAGGCAGAATGGGACCGTTGGCAGGCGGGTGGCGCGGTGCCCAGCAAATTGGTGAACTCTTTACCCTTTAACTTGCGGGTAGCCAGCAACGGCACGCGGGGTACGTTCAGCTATCGCTGTGGCACGGTGGCCGCGAACTCGCTATGTGCCTTGACGCGCACTGGGGGCACTGAACAGGTGCCGGTAAAAGTAGGGTTCAGTTGGCTAAACGGCGCATCGCCCATAGGCCCAAGCGATGGCACCCCGGTCGGTACCGGAAAGGACTTCCGATATACCTTCGAAGCTTTCAGCCGTGGGGCGGTAGAGTTGGAAACCACCGCTGTCACCGACATGGTCAAATTCCCTGGCAGCATGTGGGAAGGGGATATCACCGTGATGTTCGACGTGCAGATTTAAACGACAGGGTGGCGAAAAGGCACAAGTTTTAGTGGTGTGATCGTTCAAACAGTACGCGCCTCGCCACCAGGCCACGTTTGGCTCCCTCGCGGCCGGTGCTTGCTGGTTGAGTCGCCCGCCGACCCAGCGCGACAGCTCGATCGCGCTGGCGGCGAACATGGCGCCCCCCGTTCGAAAACACATCGCGCCCTGAGCAACCCATGCCGCCATGGGCCGTTAAGCGGCCTGCGAAAGCGGCTGCGCGACCTTCTCCAGCGCCTGGCGTTCGGCCGCCACGCCCCAACGCGCCTGCACCAGCCCCGCGCCGACCATCAGCGCGGCGCCGAGCAAATACCCGACGAACACATTAAAGCGGTCATGGCTTTCAATCAGCGCGCCGAACAGGGTAGGGCCGATGATCCCACCCAAAGCCGTACCGAAGGCATAGAACACCGCAATGGCCAGCGCGCGGATTTCCAGCGGAAAGGTTTCGGCGACCGTAAGGTACGCCGAACTGGCTGCCGCCGAGGCAAAAAAGAAAATCACCATCCATGCCGCGGTTTGCTCCACCACCGTGAACACCCCCCGCGCAAACAAGTAGCCGCTGGCCGCAAGCAACACGCCGGAAAGCACGTAGGTGAGGCTGATCATCACCTTGCGCCCCACCACGTCGAACAACCGCCCCAACAACAATGGCCCGCAGAAGTTACCCAGCGCAAACGGCAGCACATACCAGCCGACGTGCGCCGAAGGCACACCGTAAAAGTCAGTGAGCACCAGCGCGTAGGTGAAGAAAATCGCGTTATAGAAGAATGCCTGGGCCGTAAGCAATGTCAGGCCCACCAGCGCCCGTTGGCGGTGCACCTTGAACAATGAATTGAACACCTCCGCCAACGGCGTGTGGTCTCGTGAATGCAGGCGCAGGGGCGGTTCATTCAGCGGCGCCAGTGTATGCCCAAGGTCGCGAAACCGTCGCTCGATCTGCTCGACGATGCGCAAGGCTTCCTCCGGCTGGTTGTGAATCAACAACCAACGTGGGCTCTCCGGCACCCACAAGCGCATCAGCATGATCACCAGGCCCAACGCCGCACCGATGCCGAAGCACAACCGCCAACCCAGGTCACCACTGGCCACGTCGGGGTTGAGCAGCACGATCGAACCCCCCGCGCCGAGGGCTGCACCCACCCAAAAGGTGCCATTGATGGTGAGGTCTACCCAGCCGCGAAAGCGTGCCGGGGTGAATTCCTGGATGGTCGAATTGATCGCGGTGTACTCACCACCAATGCCAGCACCGGTCAGAAAGCGAAACAGCAAGAAGCTCCACAGGTTCCAGGAGAACGCGGTAAGCGCGGTGGCGCCGATATACAAAAACAAGGTGATGAAGAACAGCTTGCGCCGGCCCAAGCGGTCGGTGAGCCAGCCGAAAAACAATGCGCCTAATACCGCCCCGGCAATGTAGGCCGTACCGGCCAGGCCGATGTCGGCGTTGTTCAGGTGCAGGGCTGGGCTGTCCTTCAGGGCGCCGGATACGGAACCGGCCAACGTCACTTCCAGTCCGTCGAGCAGCCAAGTAATACCCAGGGCCATCACCAGCAGTGTATGAAACCGCCCCCATGGCAGGCGGTCGAGGCGGGCGGGCAGGTCGGTTTCATAGATCCGTTGCGCCGTGTCACCGTGTTCTGCGGCAGCCGAAGGCACTTCCCGCGTGGTCATGGCGTACTCCTTGTTGTTCTGGCCTACGTTTCTGAATCGCGGCCTACCCAGGGAGTTCCATTGAAACGGCACGCGTACGCTGCGTTGCACTTTTTCCGTTCGTCGAGGTCGTTTTTTTGCGACGCAAACGACCATGCAGCAGCGAATTAAGGAGAGCGTGATGTTACTTCACCGCAAAGCAGGTCTGAGTGTGTTGCTGCCCGTTGCCATGGCGGTGCCCATAGGTGCCCAGGGCTTGGAGTTCAACGGCTATGGGCGCGTGGGCACCGCCGGAGCTACCAGCGGCGGCACCCAGCAGTGTTTTCAACTGCCCGGTGCGCCGATGAAATACCGCTTGGGCAACGAATGCGAAACGTATTGGGAGTTGGAGCTGACCCAAGACCTTTACCGAGGCGATGATGGCACCGTTTTGCGGGTAGGGGGCATGGCCAGCTTGTACGAGCCCTATAACCATTTCCCCACCTTTTTAGATGACGACGGCCGTGTACGCCTGCCGCAGCTATGGGCAGGGCTGCAGTCGCCGCTACTCAATGGCGGCACGTTCTGGGCGGGGCGGCGTTATTACAAGCGCCACGACATTCATATCGGCGACTTCTACTATTGGAACCCTAGCGGCGAGGGTGTGGGTATCGAGGATTACAAACTGGGCGGTTACCTGTTCAGCTATTCGGTTACCCGCGAAGACACCACCGACCAACCGCACAAAGCCACCCGCCATGATTTCAACGTGGGCAACTGGCAGGTTAATCCCAACGGCTTTTTGGAGTTGGGCGCCAGCTACATCCAAAAAGCCGGGCAGGTCGAGGGCAGCCACAGCGGGTGGTCGTTGACGTTGGAGCACAACCAGGAAAAATTCTTCGGTGGCCAGAACCGTTTCGTGGTGCAGTACGGCCAGGGGCCTGGCACCGGGTTGGGGCAAACCGGTGAACTGACCGCCTCACGCGATACCACCACGTGGCGGGTGCTGGAGTCGCCGCGCTGGCAGGTTACCGATAATTTCAGCGGCCAGTTGCTGGCCGTGGTGCAGAAAACCAAGGCCCCCAACGACCAGGGCTCGACCTAGACATCGTTCGGCGTGCGCCCGGTATACGCCTTCACTGAGCACTTCAAGCTGGTGGCCGAATACGGCCACGACCAGATTCGCCCAGACAGCGGCGGCAAGCGCAAACTTGACAAGTTCACCATCGCGCCTACGTGGAGCGTCGGCAAGGGGTTTTTGACGCGGCCGGAGGTGCGCTTGTACTACACCTACGCGAAATGGAACCGTGCCGCGCAATTGGCGGCCGATGACGGCACGGCGTTGTCGGACACCGGGGCCTATGGTTCGGCGTTGCATGGGTCTAACGCGGGTGTACAGTTGGAAACGTGGTGGTAACCAGGCGCCAGCCTGAACGGGTGCGCCGCTGGGTGATGGTGGCGAAGTTCGCTGACCGCTTGCCGCTGTACCGGCAGGAGAAGAGCTTGGCCGCTATGGGCCGAAGATCGCTCGCTCGGGGCTGGCGCAATCATTGAACAAACTCGTGCGCAGCGCCAGCCTCTGGTCGGCATTTGAGCGGTCAAACGGCGGTCCTCAATACCCGTCAGTGTCATTGGGTATCCCGCTTAGCAGCGATGTATTCTCGCTGCAGCCGACATCAGAGCAGCGGTGTACGGCCAGGTATTCACCAGGGGATGGTTTTACCTTCGCGGTTGACGTACCGCAGGCCCTGTTTTCCTTGAAGCGAGAGGAGCGTACGGACAATTTCCGGAACGGTTTCTTCGAGGCTGAACGGGGCGCTTGGCCCTCCTAGCGCCGTACGTATCCATCCTGGCGCCATCAACACCCATGCGCGCGGATCTTCGGCATGCCGTGCGGCATAACTGCGCATATACATATTTAGTGCTGCCTTGCTCCCGCGATACACCTCGTGGCCACCTTTCTCATTATTGGTGATGCTGCCTTGTCCCGACGACATGACGCCGATCAGGCCGCTCGGAGGCACCAGGCCTTGCAGGCGTTCGATCACGCGCATCGGGCTCAGCGCATTGGTGATCATGATTCGAACGAACTCGTCCGTCGACACTTCTGCGATGGTTTCATCCTGGTTGGCATTGGCGGTACCGGCATTCACGAACAGCACATCGAAACACCTTGCGCAAAGGCGTTGGTACAGCGCTTCGATTTCATCCGGTTGGGTTATGTCGAGGGGCTCGATCTCGACACGCCCTTTGTGTTCGGCTGCTAGATCATGCAGTGCTGTCCTGGCCGTGCCGCGAATGGTACCGACGACGCTCCACCCATTTTGCAAAAACTCTGCGGCCATGGCGTGGCCTAGACCCCGAGACGCGCCGATGATGAGAACGGTACCGGCAGTGGTGGTAAACGCATCGTTAGACATGATGCCTGGCTCCCTTTGCCCTTAAGGTGCCTTGACTATAGGGAGGCGCCATAAAAAGCGGTAGGCGCAAGGGAATCACAATATAGTTGCAGACAACGCCCTGTCAGGCGGCTCTACTTCAGCAGGTTTCCTATGAGCGACGTTGATCTGAATCTTCTCATGGCGCTTGACGTGTTGCTTACAGAATGCAGCGTGACCCGTGCTGCCGACCGGCTGAGCTTGAGCGCCTCGGCCATGAGCCGCACGCTGACTCGCCTGCGTTCGGTGACCGGCGACCCGTTGCTTGTACGCGCCGGGCGGGGGCTCGTACCGACGCCCCGCGCCGCGGAACTACGTGATCGGGTGCACGAGTTGACCCGTGATGCCCGGGTGATTCTACGGCCGCAGGTAAGTGAGGTGGACATCGCCTCCGTAGAAGCAACGTTCACTGTCCGGGCGAGTGAGTCATTCATGGAATGGCTTTGCGCCCCAGTCGTGACGGCGGTCAATCAACTAGCACCCGGCATCCGCCTAAGCTTTGAAACCAGGCCCGGTAAAGATGCACAACCGCTTCGCGACGGCTTGGTTGATTTGGAAATCGGTCGGCTTGGCACATCCGCACCAGAGATTCGTACCCGGTTCCTGTTTCAAGACGCATACGTCGGCGTCGTTCGCATCGGGCACCCGATCCTAGCCAGTACGCCGGTGACGCTTGAGCGCTTTGCTGCCTTCAACCACGTTGCAGCGTTACAGGAAGCACATGCAATTGAGCCGCTCAATCGCGTACTGGCGGCCATGGGTTTGAAAAGGAATATCACCGTGTTAGTTCCGGGATACCCCGATGCAATGCGGATCGCCCGGCGATCAGAACTTATCGCCGTAGTGCCGGGCTCCTGTTTGGGCAACACTATTTCTGGCTGCCCCCCTGCAGGGCTCGTAAGCGTTGCCCTGCCATCGGCTGTCCCCTCGTTCAATATATTGGCCATGTGGCACCCTCGTATGGACGCCGATCCCGTACATCGCAGCCTAAGGAACACCATAATCGCTCTATGTCAGCAGGCCTATCCTTATGAGGTCGTTGATGGGTAGACAGGCTTGCCCAATCGCTATGCCCGGGTGCTCAGGTGGGTGCAGTGGCCGGCCGCTTACGGCGGGGTGGGTCAGGCGAGCACCTCGGTGCCGGGGGGCGCGTAAAGCCAGGCTGGGCGGTAAGGTAAAGCGCCGGTTTAGCGGGCAGCGATGAACACCCAGCGGCCTTACCGACGTAACGGCTTTGGCCGCTTGGCCAGCAGCGAGTGCAGCAGTTCTTCATGGTTGGCCGGCAAAAACAGTTCATCGCGCACCCGCGTCATGGCCGTGTAGAGCAGGGCCAGTTGCCGTGGCAATTCCCGGTCGGAATGCAGCGGGCCACCGGCGTAGAGGTCGTCGGCCAGCGCCAGTGAGGGGAATTCAAAATTGCGCACATCACGTACCAAGGCCACCCGGTAGCCTTCGCTGCTGGCCAGTTGCGCCGGGGCGAGCAGGCTGTACCAAGGCTTGAGGTGGCGGTGGTCGTGTTGGCCGGCCAACCACTGTTCGATACGCGCAAAGCTGGGGTCTGCGGCCTTGGCTCGGCGCAGTTGGTCCCAACTGCGATAACGCGCAAGCTCGGGCCGGTTGGAGCGGACATCGCTACGAAACAACCTCCCGGCATCGGGCACCAGGCTTAGTAATTCATCCGGCCCGCTGGCCACCACTTGGCAATGGATGCCTGCATGGGCCAGGCGTGTTACCCACTGCCAAAGCCCCCAGTGGTCCTTTACCAGGATGAGCGTCGGCCGTTGTGGGATGCCCAGGGCGGGGTAGGGGCACACCTGGGTATGCCGGGTGCGGTCGCCCTCGAAGGGCAGATCGAGACTGCCTGGGTAGGCGTCTATCAAGGGGTTCACCAGGTCTTGCAGGGCGGTGCCGGCTCGCAGTGACAGGCGCATGTCGCGATGGCGAATGGTTGCCGCATGGCTTACGGTGACCCCCGCCAGGTTTTGGTAACGGTCCCCCAGGGTGATCACCGCCTGCGGGCTGCGGTCGAGAATCTGCACCATGGGCGCGGTCAGGTCATGGCCTTCATCGATCAGCACGTGGCTGTAACGCTCGTCGATCACTTCCCGGGCCAGCGCCATGCGCTTGATCCAATGCGCGCTGCGGATGGGCAGGGTAACCCCTGCTTGCGGCGGTTGGAACAAGGCGTCCCACAGCCGGCGGGCGTGGTGCACCAACAGCAAGCGCGCAGGTTCCTCCAGCCATTGGTAGGCCTTGGGGATGTGCGCAAGGTCCAGCAGCCCATGGCTGGAGGCACAAAACTTTACCACCGTGCCGCGGCAGATAGCCGCCACCTGGGCCGGGCTGTACGGGTATACCTCGGGCAATGCCAGCGCCTGGGCCACATCGGCGGTGGTCATGCTGTACTCGGGGCGGCTGCGGTACGGGGCGAATGCCCAGCCCAGTGAGCGCTCTACGCTGGCGGCGGCCAGGGCCAGGAAGGTGCTGGTGGCTGCCTGGGGGAAACGCCGGCGAATGGGTGCCAGTTTAGCTTCGGTGTCAGCCAGGAACAGGCAGCGGCCTGCGCCCAGGTGATCGAGGATGGCCGCCAGCAAGTGGGTTTTGCCGGTGCCGGCGTGGGCCTGGGCCTGCACCGAGTCGCCGGGGTTGGCCTGCAGTGTTTGCAACAGCCGGTTTTGGTGGTCGCTGACGCGCACACGCACGCCGGTGGGGCTGGTGAAGGTATGGCGCAGTGGCGTTTCGCGCTCGGCAAAGCGTGCGGCATAGTCGAAATCCCAACTGCCGTCGGCCAGCAGGTAAGCCTGGCGGTCAACGCTGGCCTGGTCCATCAGGCCGATAGCGCAGCCACCGGATACCATAAGGCCGTGGCCGAACGCGCCGGCATCGAAAAAAACGGCCAGGGTGCGTTCGAGCTGCGAAGGCGGCTGGCGCAGCAGCCCGGCGAAATGGCGCTGTAACATCAGCGGTGCCGGGCGCTGCAAATTCAGCGTGGGTAAATGCTGCAAAAACAGCACTGCCGCGGTTTCGCAACGCGACAAGCGCTGCTCGGCAAGCGCAGCGCCTTGTGCCAAGGCAGTGGCGAGTGCGTCGCTCAGGGGCAGATACCAGGCAGGGGCGGTCACGGGCCGGTTACTCACACGTTCAAAGGTGCACATGGTGCAGAGCGAACGGCCCCGGGGCAAGGTGGTAGGGGCGGTTTAATCACATCCAGGTGGTCAAAACATGCTGGGCTGCCCCCGCCGTGGCCGCTGGGCGCTGGGGCAAACCGGGTTCGGTTTGGCTGGGGGCGCCAGCGGCGCTGCTTCAAAACGAGAAGGTTTCGCCCCGCGGTGCCGGCGGCTGCGGCCGCCCCTCGGCGCTTCGCAGGGCGTCATCGCGGCGCCGTCGCTCGGCTGCAACGGCCTTGCCGGCGATGGCCTTGCGCACGGCGGCGG
>NZ_JAAOCA010000045.1 GCF_014694385.1 Pseudomonas typographi
GTAGGGTTGGGTCATCGATGTTCGGGTCTGGCGTTTCAGCCGGAATCGGAATGCTCATGAGCGTGTACTCCGGGTAAGTTTTGCTAGGCGTGCGGGGCGGTGGACAACACCGGCGGGCGAATGATTCCGCCACGGCAGCGGTGCCCAGATAGGGTGAACTTTCCCGCCTCGGTGGGCTTCGAAAACCCAAGCATCCTATTCATTGACGGCTACAGGAGCACAACGCAATGACCGCTGACCAGACCTTCGAACAAGGGCCCACGGCGGCCCAAGGCCAGGCCAACGACGAACCGTTGGGCTTGTCGAAGGCTTTGCTGTTGCCACGTGTCGCCATCGAGCAGGTGGCCCCCGTGCTGGACGGCGGCGCGTTCGCGACCAAGGGCCTGGTGGGGCGGGAGGTCACCGTCGACGCGAAGGTATTCACCGATGGCCATGACCAACTCGCCGTGATCGTGCGCTGGCGCCAGGCCGGCAGCCAAGCGTGGCACAGCGTGGCCATGGCGGAACTGGGCAATGACAGTTGGCAGGCCCGTTTCACCCCCGATAGCGCCAGCCGTTACCTGTTCTGTATCGAAGCCTGGAAAGACGAATTCGCCAGCTACTGCTACGAGCTTGAGAAAAAATATGGCGCCGGCGTGCCCATCGAGCTGGAGCTGGAGGAGGGGCGGCTACTGCTTGAGCACGCGGCGCGGCGCAGCAGTGACACGTTGCGCAGCGAATTACAGCACGTGCATGACCGCCTTGGGCCGTTGGAGCGCGACGACAAGGTGGCCCTGCTGCTGCATCCCGATACCCAAGCGCTGATGGCCCAGGCCGACCATCGCCCGTTTTTGTCCAAAAGCCCCGAATACCCGCTGGACGTAGAGCGTGAACGCGCGGAGTTTGCCAGTTGGTATGAACTGTTCCCGCGCTCGATCACCGACGACAAACAGCGCCACGGCACCTTCAACGATGTGCACAGCCGCTTGCCAATGATCCGCGACATGGGCTTTGACGTGTTGTATTTCCCGCCCATTCACCCGATTGGCCGGGCGCACCGCAAGGGCCCGAACAATTCACTCACCGCTGGGCCCAACGATGTTGGCAGCCCTTATGCCATCGGCGCCGAAGAGGGCGGGCATGAGGCGATTCACCCGCAACTGGGCAGCCGTGAGGATTTTCGCCGGCTGGTCCAGGCCGCCGCCGAACATGGGCTTGAAATCGCCCTGGATTTCGCGATCCAGTGTTCGCAAGACCACCCCTGGCTCAAACAGCACCCGGGTTGGTTTTCCTGGCGCCCCGATGGCAGCATCCGCTACGCGGAAAACCCGCCGAAAAAATACCAAGACATCGTCAACGTCGATTTTTATGCCGCCGATGCGGTGCCCAGTTTGTGGCTTGAACTGAGGGATGTGGTATGGGGGTGGGTACAAGAGGGTGTGAAGATCTTCCGGGTAGACAACCCGCACACCAAGCCGCTGCCGTTCTGGCAGTGGCTGATCGAAGACATCCGCCACCAAGACCCGGAGGTGATGTTCCTGGCCGAAGCTTTCACCAAGCCTGCGATGATGGCCCGGCTGGGTAAGGTGGGCTATAGCCAGAGCTACACCTACTTCACCTGGCGCAACACCAAGGCGGAGTTGGCCGAGTACTACACTCAGCTCAATGAGCCCCCTTTGGCATTGTGTTACCGGCCGAACTTTTTCGTTAACACCCCAGACATCAACCCTTACTTTTTGCACGACTCCGGCCGCCCGGGCTTTTTGATCCGTGCCGCGCTGGCGACCATGGGGTCAGGGTTGTGGGGCATGTATTCAGGTTTCGAGTTGTGCGAAGCGGCCCCCGTGCCGGGCAAAGAAGAGTATTTGAACTCGGAAAAATACGAGATTCGCCCGCGTGAGTTCACCCAACCGGGCAACATCATCGCCGAAATCGCCCAGCTTAACCGCATTCGCCGGCAAAACCCGGCCCTGCAAACGCATTTGGGCTGCGCCTTTTTCAACTGCTGGAACGACAATATCCTTTACTTTGCCAAGCGCACACCCGACCGCAGCAACTTCGTTCTTATCGCTGTGAGCTTGGACCCGCACAACGCCCAAGAGGCCCACTTCGAATTGCCATTATGGGAGCTAGGCCTGGGCGACGACGCTGCCACCCACGGGGAAGACTTAATGACCGGGCACCGCTGGACCTGGTATGGCAAAACCCAATGGATGCGTATCGAACCTTGGCATTTGCCCTTTGGCATCTGGCGCATCGAAGCCGCGGCCCTCTAAGAAGGACAGCCCACGCCACATGAAAAACCCACGCCACACACATAAAAAGCCTCGCAGTGCCGCGTTCCTCTACGACCCGCTCTGGTACAAGGACGCGGTGATCTATCAGGTTCACGTAAAATCCTTTTTTGACTCCAACAACGATGGCATCGGCGATTTCCCCGGGCTGATCGCCAAGCTCGACTACATCGCCGAGCTTGGCGTGAACACGATCTGGGTGCTGCCGTTCTACCCCTCGCCACGGCGCGACGACGGCTACGACATTGCCGAATACAAGGCCGTGCACCCCGACTACGGCACCCTGGCCGATGCCCGCCGGTTCATCGCCGAGGCACATAAGCGCGGCCTGCGGGTCATTTGCGAACTGGTCATCAACCACACCTCCGACCAGCACCCGTGGTTCCAGCGTGCCCGCCGGGCGAAGAAGGGTTCGCGGGCGCGGGACTTCTACGTGTGGTCCGACGATGACCAGAAATACGACGGCACCCGGATCATCTTCCTCGACACGGAAAAGTCCAACTGGACGTGGGACCCGGTCGCCGGCCAGTACTTTTGGCACCGTTTTTATTCGCACCAGCCAGACCTGAACTTCGATAACCCCCAGGTGCTCAAGGCAGTGATCGGGGTGATGCGCTTCTGGCTCGACATGGGCGTTGACGGCCTGCGCCTGGACGCCATCCCCTATTTGGTTGAACGCGACGGCACCAATAACGAAAACCTCGCTGAAACCCACGCAGTGCTCAAACAGATTCGCGCCGAAATCGATGCCAATTATCCCGACCGCATGCTGTTGGCCGAAGCCAACCAGTGGCCGGAAGACACGCAACTGTATTTTGGCGAAGGCGATGGCGATGAATGCCACATGGCGTTTCACTTCCCGCTGATGCCGCGCATGTACATGGCCATCGCCCAGGAGGATCGCTTTCCGATCACCGACATTTTGCGCCAAACGCCCGACATCCCAGCCAATGCGCAGTGGGCGATCTTTTTGCGCAACCACGATGAGCTGACCCTGGAAATGGTCACTGACCGTGAGCGGGATTACCTGTGGAACTACTACGCCGCCGACCGCCGCGCGCGGATCAACCTGGGCATTCGCCGGCGTTTGGCGCCGTTGCTCGAACGTGATCGGCGCCGGGTGGAGTTGCTCAACAGCTTGTTGTTATCCATGCCTGGCACCCCGACGCTGTACTATGGCGATGAGATCGGGATGGGCGATAACATCTTTTTGGGTGACCGCGACGGCGTACGCACCCCCATGCAATGGACGATCGACCGTAACGGTGGGTTCTCCCGCGCCGACCCGGCCAGCCTGGTACTGCCGCCGATCCAAGATCCGCTATACGGCTATGCCTCGGTGAACGTCGAAACCCAAGCACGTGACCCCCATTCGTTGTTGAACTGGACGCGGCGCATGCTCGCGGTGCGCAAGCAGCAGCAAGCTTTTGGCCGCGGCGCGCTGAAAATGCTCGCCCCCAGCAACCGCCGGGTGCTGGCCTATACCCGTGAATACGCCGCCGCCGACGGCAAAACCGAAATTATCCTGTGCGTGGCCAACCTGTCGCGGGCCGCGCAGGCCGCGGAGCTGGAATTATCCCAATACGCGGGCATGGTGCCGGTGGAAATGCTCGGCGGCAGCGCATTCCCGCCGATCGGGCAACTGAATTTTTTGCTCACCCTGCCACCCTATGCCTTTTACTGGTTCTTGCTCGCGCCGGAGGCCCAGATGCCCAGTTGGCACGTTGAACCGGCAGAAAGCCTGCCGGACTTCGCTACCCTGGTGCTGAAAAAACGCCTTGAGGAACTGCTCGACGCGCCCAGCCGCCAGACCCTGGAGCAGACCGCGCTCAAGCAATATTTGCCCAAGCGCCGCTGGTTCGCCGGCAAGGACTCGCCCATCGAACAACTGCACATTGCTTACGGTGTGCGGTTTTCTTCGCTGCCGTACCCGGCCCTGCTCAGCGAAATAGAAGTGACCCAGGGCGGTGAGGTTAGCCGTTATCAGTTTCCGTTCGGCCTGCTGCCCGAAGAGTACATCAGCAGCGCATTGCCTCAGCAGTTGGCCCTGGCACGGGTACGCCGCGGGCGCCAGGTGGGCTTGATCACCGATGGCTTCATGCTGGACAGCTTCATCCGTGCCGTGCTGCAGGCCATCCAGCGGGGTGCTGTGCTGCCCTGCGATGATGGTGAGCTGCGCTTTGCCGCCACCGAAAAACTGGAGGCGCTGAGCCTGCCCGCAGAGCCAGACATTCGCTACCTCTCCGCCGAACAGTCCAACAGTTCGGCAGTGATCGGTGGTGCGATGGTGTTGAAAATGATCCGCAAAGTCAGCGGTGGCACCCACCCTGAACTCGAAATGGGCGCATTCCTCACCCAGGCCGGTTACGCCAATATCTCGCCCTTACTGGGCTCCGTAACCCGCGTAGCGACCGACGGCACCCCCCACCTGCTGATGATCGCCCAGGGTTACCTGGCCAACCAGGGCGATGCTTGGCAATGGACCCAGAATAACCTGGAGCGCGCCGTGCGCGACGCCCTGCAAAACGCTTATTCAGAGTTGGAGCAACACCACGACGCCTTGGAGCAACTGGCCCACTTCGCCGGTTTGCTCGGGCAGCGCCTGGGCGAAATGCACACCGTACTGGCCGCGCCCACCGACGACCAGGCTTTCGCCGCCAGGCCCAGCACGAATAAAGACGCGCAGGCATGGAGCAAAAGCGTGAGCGCGCAGGTCGAACGTGCGCTGCGGTTGATCGAGCAGCACCGCGGCACGCTACCCGACGACGCACGCCCCCTGGTCGACACAGTGCTGGCCCAGCGCAAGGCATTGCTCGAACGCATTGATGCGTTGGCGGCCGATGCGGTAGGCGGGCTGGTGATGCGCGTGCACGGCGACTTGCACTTGGGCCAGGTGTTGGTGGTGCAGAGCGATGCCTACCTGATCGACTTCGAAGGTGAGCCGGCGCGCCCGCTCGAGGAGCGGCGTGGCAAATACAGCCCGTATAAGGACGTTAGCGGCGTGTTGCGCTCGTTCGATTATGCCGCCGCCATGGCCGTGCGCAGTACCCAGGTGCTGGACGCCACCAGCGGCGCCGCGCAACTGCGTGCCCAGGTGGCACAGCGTTATTACCAGGATTCGCAACAGGCGTTTCTCACCGCGTATGAACGGGCCACGGCCGCAGTGCCCCATGCGTGGGCCTACCCGCAGGGCGCCCACGCGGCACAGGTGTTGTTCAGCCTGGAGAAAGCCGCCTACGAAATCGCTTATGAAGCGGAAAACCGCCCGGCCTGGTTAGCTGTTCCCTTGCAGGGGCTGGCTGGGCTGCTCGAAGGATGATGGGAGAAACACTATGCATGCGCCATACGACACACACACGGGCCCTGGCAAAGGGGCTTTCCCGGCGCAATCGGACATCGAGGCGCTGGTACGCGCCGAGCACGGCGACCCGTTCGCGGTGCTCGGCCCTCATCCTGACGGCCAGGGCGGCCGCAGCGTGCGCGCCTACCTGCCCAACGCCTTGCGGGTTCAACTGGTGGGCTGGGAAAACGATCAAGTACAGGCCGACCTCGCCCAGCACAGCGTACCGGGCTTATTCGTTGGCCCGTTGCCGGGCCCAGATCGTTACCGCTTGAAAATCCATTGGGCCAGCGGCGAGCAAGTCACCGCCGACCCGTATAGCTTCGGCGAACTGCTCGGCGAAACGGACCTTTACCTGTTTGCTGAAGGCAACCACCGCAAACTCAGCAGCACCCTAGGCGCGCAATTGCTAACGGTCGATGGCGTGGCCGGCGTGCGGTTTTCTGTGTGGGCGCCTAACGCCCGGCGTGTGTCGGTGGTAGGCGATTTCAACGGCTGGGACGGCCGCCGCCACCCCATGCGCCGGCGTATTCCCTCTGGCGTATGGGAAATCTTCATTCCCGGGTTGCAGGCCGGTGAGCCCTACAAATTCGAACTGCTCGGCCAGCACGGTATCCTGCCGCTGAAGGCTGACCCCATGGCCTTGGCCACCGAATTACCGCCGTCGACCGCCTCGAAGGTTGCGCCGCCGTTGGATTACCCATGGAATGACCATGATTGGCTGGAGCAACGCAACCAGCCCTCGTTGGATAAGCCGGTGTCCATTTATGAACTGCATGCAGGCTCTTGGCAGGTTGAACTGGACGAGGCCGGGGAAGTGGCCCGGCAATATAACTGGCATGAATTGGCCGACCGGTTGATCCCCTACATTCAGAAGCTGGGGTTTACCCACATCGAGCTGATGCCGATCATGGAGTACCCTTTTGGCGGCTCCTGGGGCTACCAGCCGTTGTCGCAGTTCGCGCCAACCGCCCGCTACGGCAGCGCCCGTGATTTTGCCGAATTCGTCGACCGCTGCCACCAAGCCGGCATCGGCGTCATCCTCGACTGGGTACCGGCGCATTTTCCGACCGACGCCCATGGGCTGGCCCGTTTCGACGGCACCGCGCTGTATGAGTACGACAACCCCCTGGAGGGCTTCCACCAAGACTGGAACACCTTGATCTACAACCTGGGGCGCAACGAGGTGCACGGGTTCATGATCGCCTCGGCCTTGCATTGGCTTAAACACTTCCACGTGGATGGCCTGCGGGTCGACGCGGTGGCCTCGATGTTGTACCGCGATTATTCGCGCAAGGCCGGCGAGTGGGTGCCTAACCAATACGGCGGCCGCGAGAACATCGAGGCGATCGATTTTCTTCGCCACCTCAACGACGTGGTCGCCCATGAAACACCGGGCGTGCTGGTTATCGCCGAAGAGTCCACGGCCTGGCCGGGGGTCAGCCAACCTACCGAGCAGGGCGGGTTGGGCTTTGCTTACAAATGGAACATGGGGTGGATGCATGACACGCTCGATTACATGCAGAACGACCCGATCCACCGTAAACATCACCACGGTGAAATGAGCTTTGGCCTGATCTATGCCTACTCCGAGCACTTCATCTTGCCGATTTCCCACGATGAAGTGGTGCATGGCAAAAAAGCGCTGATCGACAAGATGCCGGGGGACCGCTGGCAAAAATTCGCCAACTTGCGGGCGTACCTGACCTTCATGTGGGCCCATCCGGGTAAAAAGCTGTTGTTCATGGGCTGCGAAATCGGCCAGTTTCGTGAGTGGAACCACGACCACCAGATCGATTGGTATCTCACCCAGTACACCGAACACCTGGGTGTGCAAACGCTGGTGGCCGACCTCAATAAAATCTACCGCCAAGAACCGGCCTTGCACCAACAGGATTGTGTACCCCAAGGGTTCCAGTGGGTGATTGGGGATGATGCCGCCAACAGCGTGTATGCCTGGCTGCGCTGGAGCAAAGACGGCGACCCGCTGCTGGTGGTGGCCAACTTTACCCCCGAGGTACGTTATGCCTACCGAATCGGCGTGCCATTGGGCGGCCAGTGGGCCGAATTGTTCAATAGCGATGCCGGGATATATGCCGGCAGTAACGTCGGCAATGGCGGCGCGGTGGAAGCGGATGAAATCGTTAGCCACGGCCAGCCCCATTCGCTGTCGCTGACCCTGCCGCCGTTGGCGGTGTTGGTATTGAAACCGAGGGTTTAGCCCGCCACCCCGATCCACACAGTATGCAGGTGCGAGCCTGCATAAGCTTCCCGCGCTAAAGGTGCACTTCAACCGCCAGTGGCAGGTGGTCTGAAAGGTGGCTCCAGGGCTTGGTGCCCAGCACCTTCGGCTCGTGGCTGGTGGCGTTACGCAGGTAGATGCGGTCCAGGCGCAGCATGGGGAACCGTGCCGGGTAAGTTTTGGCCAGCAGCCCATGGTGCCGCTCGAAGGCTTCGTGCAGGTCGCCATAGCGGGCGAGGGCGGCATTACCGCGTAATTGCCAATCGTTGAAGTCCCCGGCAATGATCACCGGCGCGTGTTCGGGCAATGAGTCGAGCAGTTTGCGCAACAGCAACAGCTGTTGCTGGCGGTGGCTTTCGAGCAACGACAAATGCACGCAGATGGCGTGCACACCGTCGGCATGGCCGGGCACTTGCAACACGCAGTGCAGCAAGCCACGCCGTTCGGGGCCGGTGATCGACACGTCAAGGTTGCGGTAATGCAAGATCGGGTATTTCGACAACAGCGCGTTGCCGTGGTGGCCGTCGGGGTATACCGCATTGCGGCCGTAGGCAAAGTCGCTCCACATGGCGTCGGCGAGGAACTCGTACTGCGACATTTGTGGCCAATTGGCGAAGCGGCTGGCGTGGCGGTCATGGCCGCCCAGCACCTCCTGCAGGAACACCAGGTCGGCCTGGGTGCTGCGTACCGCTTCGCGCAGCTCGGGCAGTATGAAGCGCCGGTTGAATACGGTGAAGCCTTTATGCGTGTTAACGGTCAGCACCCGCATGCGGTGCACTTCGCGTTGGCCGCTCGCAGGCGGTTCAGGGGCGGTACTGCTGGTTTCGGCGTGCACGTTCGCTCCAGGCTCCAGAGGGTTCCCTTACCTTATGGGACTTGCATGCACAACGCCAGTTCAGCTTTTGGCCATTACCGCACAACCGGCCTGGCGCGGTAGCAGGGAACCGTAAGCTGTACGGTTGGCCGTACCGCTTTGCGCTAAACCTAATGGGGTGCCCGGAAAAACCAAAGCCCCGCATGGGCGGGGCTTTTGAGCTGGCTGGCGCTGCTACAGCGCTTAGCCGTTGGCGTCGATGTCGAAGCCGCCGTTTTCAAGGTATTGCAGTTTGTGGACTTGGCCGTGGCTGTCTTGGTAAACCATGGTCACCGGTACCACACCGGTTTTGTCGCTGATGTCGGTTTTAGAGATGATCCGTTGCACATCCAGGTTCATGCCGTAGTGGTATTGCTCCACCGGGATGCCGGCCAAGCTGCGGTCGGCGCCATCCTGGGCGTAGGCGCCGGTGGTAAACACTGCAGCCAGGGCTGCGATTGCAAACGCGGTTTTCATGGTGGTGTCCTCATGCTGATGAAGGTGTTCGTTTTCGTTAACGTTATTGAACACCCCAGGGAGCCTGCGGTGAAATCGATAGGCGCAGTGGTAGGAATCACCTGTTTCGATAGTGTGCCGATGGCCTGCCTAATGGTAGGTAAACCACATCGCTGTAGGGCGTGCAGCTGGCTGTTACAGGTGCCAGTCCTGTTACTAGGTAGGCATGTGCTGCCTTAGCCAACCAGCAGGGTGCTAGGGGCCTCCAGGCACTGGCGCATGGCCTGGATGAAGCGCGCAGCGTCCATGCCGTCGACCACCCGGTGGTCGAATGAACTGGAGAGGTTCATCACCCTGCGCACCACGATCTGCCCGGCGACCACCCGTGGCAGTTCGACAATGCGGTTAACCCCGACGATGGCCACCTCGGGCAGGTTCAGCACTGGCGTGGAGGCGATGCCGCCCAGCGCCCCGAGGCTCGTTAAGGTAATGGTCGAGCCGCTCAGCGCTTCGCGTGGGGCGCGGCCCTGGCGCGCGGCCTCGGCTAACTCGGCGAGGGCCCGGGCGTTATGCCACAGGTCGCCGCCTTCGGCATGGCGCAGTACCGGTACCCGCAAACCGTGCTCGCTGTGGGTGGCGATGCCCACGTGCACAGCGCGGTAGCGCTCGAGCAGTTGTTCGCTGTCACGGTAATGCGCGTTCAACTGGGGGTGGTCACGCAGGGCCAGCACCATTGCCCTGACCAACAGTGGCAACAGGGTCAGGTGGCCGCGTTGTGTGGCGTAACGCTGGTTGAGCTCGGCGCGCAGGGTTTCGAGCGCGGTCACGTCCACCTCCTCTATATAGCTGAAGTGAGCCGCATGGCGTTTGGCGTGCTGCATCCGTTCTGCAATCTTGCGCCGCAGGCCGATCACCGGCACCCGCTCGACCGCTTTGCTGGGCGGCGCCGCCGGCCGCGGCTGAGCGCCCAGCCAGGCGTCGAGGTCGGCATGCTCGATGCGCCCGCTGGGCCCCCGACCCTGCACCTGGGCGAGGTCGATGCCGGTGTCGAGGGCCCGTTGGCGTACCGCAGGTGATGCCAGCGGCCGGTTCGGTGGCGCAGCCGCCGGGGCCGGGGCATGGTGTTCCGGCTGCACGGTGAGGGTTTCGCTGGGCGCTGCCGGGGCAACCGGCGGGGCAGGGATGGCCTCGGCGGGGTGGGCGTGGCCGTCTACCTGCAGGCGAATCAGCTCACTGCCCACCGCCAGTGTGGCGCCGGGTTCGGCACCCAACGCCAACACCGTGCCACCCACCGGGCTTGGAATCTGCACCGTGGCTTTGTCGGTCATCACGTCGGCCAGCGGTTGGTCTTCGGCGACTTCATCGCCCACCGCCACGAACCATTCCACCACCTCGACCTGGGCAATACCTTCGCCGATATCCGGCATTTTGATTACATGGGTACCCATTTATGCCTCCATCACGCGCTTTAGCGCGGCGCCGACCCGCCCTGGCCCGGGGAAGTAAGCCCATTCCTGGGCGTGAGGGTAGGGCGTGTCCCACCCCGCGACGCGCTCCACCGGTGCCTCCAGGTGGTAGAAGCAATGTTCCTGCACCAGCGCCAGTAACTCAGCGCCCAGCCCGCACGATAGCGTGGCTTCGTGGACGATCACGCAACGGCCGGTTTTGCGCACCGAGTTTACCAATGTGTCCAAATCCAGCGGCCAGAGGCTGCGCAAGTCGATCACCTCGGCATCGATGCCGGTCTCGCTGGCGGCGCACAGCGCCACGTGCACGGTGGTGCCGTAAGTGATTACCGTGACCGCAGCGCCGGGCCGCACGATGGCGGCGCTGTCCAGCGGCACCTGGTAGTAACCTTCTGGCACTGCCGCCTGGGGGTGCCGCGCCCAGGGCGTGACCGGGCGCTCGTGGTGGCCGTCGAAGGGCCCGTTGTACAAGCGCTTGGGCTCCAGGAAGATCACTGGGTCTTCGCATTCGATGCTGGCGATCAACAGGCCCTTGGCGTCATAGGGGTTGCATGGCATCACCGTGCGCAAGCCGCACACTTGGGTGAAGATCGCCTCGGGGCTTTGGCTGTGGGTCTGCCCCCCGTAAATACCGCCGCCACAGGGCATGCGCACGGTGATCGGCGCGGTGAACTCGCCGGCCGAGCGGTGGCGCAGGCGGGCGGCTTCCGAGGCGAGTTGGTCGTACGCCGGGTATACATAATCGGCGAACTGGATCTCCACTACCGGGTGCAAGCCGTAGGCGCCCATGCCGATGGCGGTACCGACGATGCCGCTTTCGCAAATCGGCGTATCGAAGCAGCGCTGCTTGCCGTACTTGGCCTGCAGCCCTTCGGTGCAGCGGAATACCCCGCCGAAATAGCCCACGTCTTCGCCAAAGGCCACCACGCGTTCATCACGGGCCATCATCACGTCCAGGGCGCTGCGGATCGCCTGCACCATGGTCATCACCTGGGTGGCCTGTTCGTTGGGCTGGCTGGGTTCGCACGCAACGTTCATGGTTTCATGCTCCCATTTGCTGGCGCTGCCGGCGCAGGTGCGCGGGCATGTCCTTGTACACGTCCTCGAAAATCGTCGCGGCACTGGCGATCGATCCATCGCCCAGGGTGCCGTGCTGTTCGGCAGCCTTGGTGGCGGCGATGATCTCTTGTTCGAGTTCAACGGCCAGCGCTTCGTGGCGCGCCTCGTCCCATTGCCCCAGGTTGATCAAATGCTGCTTGAGCCGGGCAATCGGGTCGCCCAGCGGGAACCGTCCCCAGTCATCGGCGGGGCGGTATTTGCTGGGGTCGTCCGAGGTGGAGTGCGGGCCGGCGCGGTAAGTGACCCACTCGATCAATGTTGGGCCATAATTGTGGCGTGCCCGTTCGGCGGCCCATTGGGACACCGCATACACAGCGAGAAAATCGTTGCCGTCGACCCGCAGCGAAGCAATGCCGCTGCCCACGCCACGGCCGGCGAAGGTGGTGGCTTCGCCGCCGGCAATGTGCTGGAAGCTGGAGATCGCCCACTGGTTATTGACCACGTTGAGGATCACCGGCGCCCGGTACACATGGGCGAAGGTGAGCGCGGTGTGAAAGTCCGTCTCGGCGGTAAAGCCGTCGCCAATCCAGGCTGAAGCGATGCGATTATCGCCGCGGATCGCCGAGGCCATCGCCCAGCCGACCCCCTGCACGAACTGGGTACCCAGGTTGCCAGAAAGGCTGAAGAAGCCCTTGGCTTTGTTCGAGTACATCACCGGCAACTGGCGGCCCTTGAGCGGGTCGCGCGCATTGGAGAACAACTGGCAGATCATCTCGAACAACGGCATTTGGCGGGTGATCAAGATGCCCTGCTGGCGGTAGGTCGGGAAACACATGTCATCGGCGTTCAGGGCCAAGGTGTGGGCGCACGCGACCGCTTCCTCGCCCAGGCACTGCATATAGAACGACATCTTCTTTTGCCGCTGGGCGGTGAGCATGCGCGCATCGAACAGGCGCGTCTTGAGCATGGCCTTCAGGCCCGCGTGCAGAATGCCCGGGGCGATCGACGGCGCCCACGGCCCTTGGGCATTGCCCTGCTCGTCGAGCACGCGGACCATGCCAACGGCCAGCCCGGCGGTGGCTTTGGGGTCCACATCCAGCGCGGGCTTGCGCGCATGGCCGGCAGGGGCGGCCCGTAGATAGCTGAAATCGGTCTGGCAGCCCGGCCGGCCGGTGGGCTCGGGCACGTGTAGCCGCAAAGGCTCATGAGGGTTCATCGTGACATCCCTGCTGTTGTGATTATTGGAGAGGGGTGCGTCAAGAATGAGTGTAGGCCGGCTATAGGGGAATATTTGTCTCTTTGTATTGAGTAGTTGCGCCGTGCATAGGGTGTATTTTCCTTTTTACGGGCATTATTGGGTTAATCATTCCGGGCTGTCTCGTTCGGTTTACTGTCGGCGCCGTAGTGGCCGTGGCCCCGGCTTCTATGGCCCGGGGGGGCTTCAACCCCCGCGCAACTGTTCCTTGATCCGGTACCACAACATCCCCAACGCCAGCAGCGGCGAGCGCAGCCGCTGCCCACCAGGAAACGTGCGGTGCGGCACCTTGGCGAATACCTCCAGCGCGCCTTCGTCCTCGGCACAGATCGCCTGTGCCAGTACCCTGGCGGCAAGGTGGGTCACGTTTAGGCCGTGCCCGCTGTAACCCTGGGCGTAATAGAGGTTGCTGTGGCCAGGCACCCGGCCCAGCTGCGGAAAACGGTTGGCGCTGATGCCGATCATCCCGCCCCATTGATAATCGATGCGCACCTCGGCCAGTTGGGGAAACACCTTGAGCATTTTCGGGCGCATGTACGCGGCGATGTCTGAAGGGTCGCGGCCGGAGTAATGGCACGCGCCGCCGAACAGCAGGCGGTTATCGGCCGAGAGGCGGTAGTAGTCCAAGGCGACGCGCTGGTCGCACAGTGCCATGTTCCGCGGGATCAGCTCGCGGGCAAGGGTGTCACCCAGGGGTTCGGTGGCGATGATGTAACTGCCGGCGGGCAGCACCTTGCCGGCCAGCGCCGGCACCAGGTCGCCCAGGTAGGCGTTGCAGCCCAATACCACCTGGTTGGCGCGCACGCTGCCATGGGCGGTGCGTACCGTGGCCTGCGCGCCGGGTTCTATGGCGGTCACCACGCTGGCCTCGAACAACCGAGCACCCAGTGCTTCGGCCAGTTGCGCCTCGGCCTGGGCCAGTTTCAGCGGGTGCAGGTGGCCCGAGCCCATGTCGACCAAGCCGCCGACGTAGCGCGCGGAGCCGACCACGCTGGCCATCTGCGCGGGTGGCACCAACTGCACCTGGTGTTCGTAGCCCAGGCGCTGTAGATGCTCAAGCTCGGCCTTGAACCC
The DNA here is from genome assembly GCF_014694385.1 of Pseudomonas typographi. Taxonomy (GTDB): domain Bacteria; phylum Pseudomonadota; class Gammaproteobacteria; order Pseudomonadales; family Pseudomonadaceae; genus Aquipseudomonas; species Aquipseudomonas typographi. The sequence continues at coordinate 14,019 of NZ_JAAOCA010000045.1, forward strand.
TTCATAATGCGCCGGCCGGTTAGCCAAGTCGCAATAGCCCCAGCGCAAGTCACAGGCGATGCCATGGCGGGCGATGCGCTGGCGTACGATATCTACTGCTTCGACGCCGGCGCGTTGCAGCTGCTGCACGCCAGCATCACCTACGTAACGGGTGAATTGGCCCAGGTCATGGCCCAGGCCGCGGATCAACTGCCCACCGTTGCGGCCACTGGCACCCCAGCCGATGCGCCGGGCCTCTAGCACGATCACCGAACGCCCGCGCTCGGCCAGTTCCAGGGCGGTATTGAGGCCAGTGAAACCGCCTCCGATGATGCACACATCGGCACTGTGGTCACCCGCCAAGGGTGGGCGATCCGGCGTGGGTATGGCAGTGGCGGCATAGTAGGAAGGGGCGTGCGCGGTCAACGGTTCGGGCATGGGCTTGCTTGCCTTGGGTTGGGTTGGGTTGAGGGTGGCCGGGTCAACTTCGGCAGGCCGGGGGCTTTCGTCCCAGGCCCGGGCGGGGCTATGCTCGCCCAGCGGCGCCGGTGAGTCTATCCACTTTGCCAGCCGCAATCTGCACCAAACGGGTGCGAATACGTTCAGCGGACCCCGCCCATGCGCAGCCAAAGCATTACCACCGCAGACCTCGATGAACACATCCGCTGCACGCCCGGTTGGGCGCAGCACTACCGGCAGATGTCGCCCGGGGTGTTCCAAGGCCATTTGCGCATGTTGGAGATGGCCGGCCAGGTGCAAGTGTTCGAAGAGCGCCTGAACACCCGGGTCGAACAGCATTTCGTCGCGCCCCAAGGGGCCTTGGTATTTAGCTTCGATACCGCGCAAAATGCCCTGTACCTACTCGATGAACGTTGTGAAAACTGCTGGGTTACCCCGCCGGCTTACCGTGAGCTGGCAGTGGTGTTCCATGGCCCGTTCCTCGCCTGCCACGGTGTAGACCCGGCCAGTGTAGGGCGCTGGCGCCTGGCGCCATTGGTGTCGGTGCAGGCGCGGGTGTTCAGCGGTTGGCTGGGCAAAACGTTGCGCAGCGACGGCAGCCCCTTGAACGAGGCGACCCTGGCGCGGCAACTGTGGGAAGATTGCCTGTTCGTGCTCGAATGCTCGCAGCCGCCTGGCATGCCACGTAGCGCGCTGCAACCGCGCCAACATGATCGGCAATTGTTCAATCGGGTGATGGATGCGGTCGCCAGCGACCCGCGGGGTGAGTTCACCGCGCCGCGCCTGGCGCAACTGGCTGGGGTTTCGCTGGGCCGGTTGCAGCAGGGCTTTCGCGCCTTCACAGGGTTGTCGCCTACCCAGTGGCTGCGGTTGCGCCGGCTGAACATGGTGCGGCGCGACCTGTTGCAGGCGCCGCGGGCCAGTACCACGGTGGCCGAAGTGGCCATGCGCTGGGCGTTCTGGGACCTGGGCCGTTTCGCCGGCAGCTACCGTGTGTTGTTCGGTGAATGGCCGAGCCAAACGCTGGCCCGTTGATTGCGCCTACAGGCGATGCCAGACTGTGTACCTTTGTTATTACAGTTATTACGGCCCTGCCATTGTGAATGTTTCTGCGCTATCGCCCACTTTGTCGCTCGCCCGCTCGCTGCCTGCACCGCTGGCCGCTGCGGCTATTACCACGCCGCCGGGGCGGGGCCTGGGCAACGCCCTGGCGCTCGCGAGCCAGCCCTGAGCGACAAGGAGGCAGCGCCATGGCCAGATTCAAGCATTTCAAGCTCAACACCCGGGGCCGGGATTTTGCCGTGGGCGACATCCACGGGCACTTCCAGCGCCTGGAGCAGGTGCTGCAGCGCGCGGGCTTCGATTCGCGGGTAGACCGCTTGTTCAGTGTCGGCGACCTGGTCGACCGAGGGCCGCAGAGCGAGTTGGCCCTGGATTGGCTGGCCAAGCCCTGGTTCCACGCCGTGCAGGGCAACCATGAAGTGCTTACCCAGCAATACTTGGCCGGCGACCCGCAATTGGATGTGTTCGACTACCGCATCAGCGGTGGCGGCTGGTTTCTCGACAGCCCCCCCGAGCGCCAACGCCACTATGCCGCCGCGCTTGGCCAGTTGCCGGTGGCCCTGGAGGTCGAAACCCGGCGCGGCCTGGTAGGCCTGGTGCACGCCAATTGCCCATTCCCCAGTTGGGCAACGCTGCGTGATTACTTGCAAGGCAAGTTGGCGCCAGACCCCGCCATCGATGAGGTGTTCCAGTGGTCCCGCGAACGCCTTAAAACCAAGAACGACGCAGGGGTGCAAGGCGTGCGCGCAGTGATCGTCGGCCATACCCCGCTGCGCCGGCCGCGCCGGCTGGGTAACGTTTGGCACATCGACACGGCGGGTTGGAGCGAGGGCTATTTCACCTTAGTGGAATTGGCGACGATGCGCTTCGTGGCGGGGTAAATCGCCCGCAGGCCACCCCACCGAGTTGCGCCTGCTTGTGATATACCGCGGCAAGGTTGTACGATGACCTAATCACCCGGCCGCTGGCCAAGGTGTTGCCGAAGCTCGTTGAGCTTGCGTATAACAACAACGTCGTTGACGACCTAACAGGAGGTAATATGACCCAAGCCATCCCGGTGCTGATCATGGGGGCGCTGCACCCTGCGCTGCAAGAAAACGTGGAATCCCACTTCGCCGCCACCCGCTATTATGAACTGCCTGACAAAGCCGCCTGGTTGGCTGACCACGCTGCCAGCATCCGCGGCGTCGTGACCAGTGGCGTATACGGCGCCACGGCCGAACTGATTGGCCAGCTACCCAACCTTGAGGGCATCTTCAGCTTTGGCGTGGGCTACGACGCCATCGACATCGGCGCGGCCAAAGACCGCGGTATCGTGGTGACCAACACCCCCGGTGTACTCGACGAGTGCGTGGCAGACATCGCCCTGGCGCTGATGCTTAACGTGATGCGCCGCCTCCCCGAGGCAGAGCGCTTCTTGCGCGCCGGCAAATGGGAAGCCGCCAAGTTTCCCATGGCCACCAAGGTCGGCGGCAAGAAGCTCGGCATCGTGGGCTTGGGTAACATCGGTGAGCAAATTGCCAAACGTGCAGCCGCGTTCGACATGCAGGTGTTTTACCACAACCGCCGGGAAAAACCGGGGGTACCCTATACCTACTATGCCGACCTCGACGCGATGATCCAGGCCTGTGACGTGCTGGTGTTGGCGGTGCCCGGCGGTGCGGGCACCGAGCACCTGATCGACGCCCGGCGCCTGGCATTGCTCGGCGAAAAAGGCTACCTCATCAACATCGCCCGCGGCAGCGTGGTCGATGAAACGGCGCTGATCCGGGCGCTGCAAGCAGGCACTATCGCCGGTGCCGGCCTTGACGTATTCGAGCACGAGCCGAAGGTGCCTCAAGCGTTGATCGATCTGGACAAGGTGGTGTTGCTGCCGCATTTGGCCAGTGGCACCTTTGAAACGCGCCGGGCGATGGCGGATTTGGTGTACCGCAACCTGGCCGGTTACTTTTTTGAAAACAAGCAATTAGCCACCCAGGTGGTCTGAGTGTACCGCGCCGCGATACGTGCGGCGCGACGTATTCAGGCGGTAGCGCAGGGGAGGTTGCGGGCCGCGAGGCTCATTCGGCCTCTTCGTCCAGCAACGGCACCTGTGCATCGTCCATTTCCGAGCCAGGGTCTTCGTTGCCCGGGTCGTTGATTCGTGGCAGGTCGTCCGGCTTGAATTCATCGGGATGTTCTTGGGAATCGGCCATGGGGGTACCTTACTCATGGGGTTGTCAGGTTGGACCACGCCTGGTGGCGGTTATCGCGGGTTTGCGCAACTTCTGAAATACCACACTAATATGGTTCTAATTGTATCAAGGCGCTTTTACCCTTGCCTGATTCTTCCTTGAAGGGGTCCCAATGATCCAGCGTTACCTTGCCGCCGGCCTGGCGCGCCGGCAGGTCCATTATGGCTGGGCGGTGGTGTTCGCCACGTTCCTGGTGATGCTGGTGGCGGCCGCCGCCATGGGCGCACCGGGGGTGCTGATCCAGCCACTACAGGCAGAGTTCGGCTGGTCGACCTCGCAAATCTCCGTGGCCCTGGCCGTACGCCTGGTGTTGTTTGGCCTGCTGGGCCCGTTCGCTGCGGCGCTGATCAACCACTTCGGCCTGCGCCCCGTGGTGGTCAGCGCCATGGCGCTGATTGCGCTGGGCTTTCTAGGTTCGCTGGGCATGACCGAGGCCTGGCAACTGTTGCTGCTGTGGGGCGTGGTGGTGGGTATCGGCACCGGCATGGTGGCGATGGTACTGGGGGCTACCGTCGCCACCCGCTGGTTCGTGCACCGCCGCGGCGTGGTCTTGGGCCTGCTGTCGGCCAGTTCCGCGACGGGGCAGTTGTTGTTCCTGCCGTTGATGGCGGAACTTACCAGCCGTTATGGCTGGCGCAGCGCCACGTTGTTCGTCTGCGCGCTGCTGCTCGTCGCGGCACTGGTGGCGCTGTTGTTGCTGCGTGACCGCCCGGTTGACCTGGGCTTGCCATTGTATGGCGAAACCACGGTGGCCGCGCCCGTGCCGCCACAGTCGTTCAAGGCGCACCTGCTGTCGCCGTTGCGCGCGTTGAGAACGGCCTCGGGCACCTTGACGTTTTGGGTGCTGGCCGGGACTTTTTTCGTGTGCGGGCTGAGCACCAACGGCCTGGTGCAAACCCACTTCGTATCGCTGTGCGGCGATTACGGCCTGGCCGCCGTGGGCGCGGCCAGCTTGCTGGCGGTGATGGGCTTGTTCGATTTCGTCGGCACGCTCGGCTCGGGCTGGCTCTCGGACCGCTACGACAATCGCTGGTTATTGTGTTGGTATTACGGGCTGCGTGGGCTGTCACTGATGTTTTTGCCGTTTACCGGGTTCAACCCCTACGGGCTGTCGGTGTTCGCGGTGTTCTATGGCTTGGACTGGATCGCCACGGTGCCACCCACGGTGAAACTGGTGGCCGACCGTTTTGGCCGCGAACAAGCGGGGTTGGTGTTCGGCTGGGTGTTCGCCGCCCACCAGTTAGGGGCGGCGACGGCGGCCTATGGTGCGGGCTGGTCGCGCACCGAGCTGCACAGCTACTTGCCGGCATTCTTCGTGGCCGGGGCGATGTGCTTGGTCGCCGCAGCCAGTGTGGTGGTAATGCTCGACCGCCGGCGCAGCGCCCAAGCCAGTTTCGCCTAAGTGGCGATACAACGGCCTGAAATTCCGTGCTGCCAGGCGCTGCCTGCCAGCGGGCGGCAAGCCAACCCGGGGCGCCGCGGCTGTACCCTGATGCAACGTTCTGCCGCCGCTGCGCTCATAGGAAGGGTTACCTGGCCATAAGGAACCTTGCCCATGCCTACACCTGACCCTACCCATGTGCAGTGGTTGGTCGAACGTTCGATGTTGCAAGCGGCCAAGGACCGGGCGCGGCTGTACTCCGGGCAGGCGCGGTTGTGGCAGCGGCCGTTCGCCCAGGCCCGTGCACGGGATGCCTCGGCCATCGCCTCGGTGTGGTTCACCGCGTACCCGGCCTCGATCGTGACCCGTGAAGGGGCCTCGGTGCTGCAAGCCCTGAGCGATGAGGACCTTTGGCATGCGCTGTCGCAGATCGGCATCCAGGGTATTCACAATGGTCCGTTGAAGCGCTCTGGCGGGCTGAACGGTAAACGTTATACCCCCACCATCGATGGCAACTTCGACCGTATCAGTTTCGATGTAGACCCGGCCCTGGGTACCGAGGCGGAGTTAGCGGGTTTAAGCCGCATGGCAGCTGCGCACAATGCGATCGTGATCGAAGACGCCATCCCGTCGCACACCGGCAAAGGGGCGGATTTTCGCCTGGCTGAAATCGCCTACGCCGACTACCCGGGCCTATACCACATGGTAGAAGTGCGCGAGGACGATTGGGCACTGCTGCCCGACGTACCGGCCGGCCGCGACGCGGTGAATCTACCGGCGGCGGTGGTCGATGCGCTGCGTGACAAGCATTACATCGTGGGCCAATTGCAGCGGGTGATTTTCTTCGAGCCAGGGGTCAAGGAAACGGACTGGAGCGCTACCGCGCCCATTACCGGGGTCGATGGCAAGCAGCGGCGTTGGGTGTACCTGCATTACTTCAAGGAAGGCCAGCCGTCGTTGAACTGGCTAGACCCCAGTTTCGCCGCCCAGCAGATGATCATCGGTGACGCCCTGCACGCGATCGATGTGGTCGGTGCCCGCGTGCTGCGCCTGGACGCCAATGGGTTTCTCGGGGTAGAGCGGCGCGCCGAAGGCACTGCATGGTCAGAAAGCCACCCGCTGTCGATTACCGGTAACCAGCTGTTGGCTGGGGCGATCCGCAAGGCGGGAGGGTTCAGCTTCCAAGAGCTGAACCTGACCCTGGACGACATCGCCGCCATGTCTCACGGGGGCGCCGACCTGTCTTACGATTTCATCACCCGCCCGGCCTACCAGCACGCCTTGCTTACGGGCCGCACCGAGTTCTTGCGCTTGATGCTGCGTGAAATGCACGCGTTCAATATCGACCCGGCGTCGTTGATTCACGCCCTGCAAAACCACGATGAGCTGACCTTGGAGCTGGTGCATTTCTGGACCCTGCATGCCCATGACCAGTACCTTTACCAAGGCCAAACGTTCCCGGGCAACATCCTGCGCGAGCACATTCGTGAAGAAATGTATGAACGGCTGGCCGGGGAACATGCACCGTACAACCTCAAATTCGTGACCAACGGCGTGGCCTGTACCACCGCCAGCATCATCACCGCGGCGTTGGGCATTCGCGAACTCGATGCCATGACCCCGGAGCAAATTCGCCAGGTGCAGTACATCCATTTGTTGCTGGTGATGTACAACGCTATGCAGCCGGGGGTGTTCGCGTTGTCTGGTTGGGACTTGGTCGGTGCGCTGCCGTTGCCCCACGAGCAGGTGGCGCACTTGATGGCCGATGGCGACACCCGCTGGATCCATCGCGGTGCCTATGACCTGGTCGACTCCGACCCCTCGGGCGCGGCTTCACACGGCGGCATGCCCAGGGCGCGGTCGCTTTATGGCAGCCTGCCGGAGCAATTGGAACGCCCAGACTCGTTCGCTTCCCAACTCAAGCAGATCCTCGCTGTGCGCCGCGCCTACGATATTGCAGCGAGCAAACAGATCCTGGTGCCGGATGTAGAGCATCCCGGCTTGCTGGTGATGGTGCATGAGCTGCCGGCCGGCCGCGGCACGCAGATCACCGCGCTTAACTTCAGCGCCGCGGCCCTGGATGAAACCCTGCACCTGCCTGGTATTGCGCCGGGCCCGGTGGTGGATATCATCAATGAGCGGGTAGAGGGCGACCTGAGCGAAGCGGGTGAATTCACTATTCACCTGGACCCTTACGAAGGGCTGGCGCTGCGGGTGGTGTCAGCCTCGCCGCCGTTGTTGTGAAGCGGCCCGGGCGGTGCGCGCGTGGCAGTGGGTGGCGCTGTTGGCGCCGGCGCCGCCCCACTGGCCGGTAAGGGTAAGCTAGAGGCCGCCTGCGTTTTGTAGGGCTGCCCGCGCCACTTTCACCACGTTCTCCACGGTAAAGCCGAACTTGGCCTGCAGCTTGGCCAGCGGCGCAGAGCCGCCGAAGCTGTTCATCACCACTTTGGCGCCGGCAGGGCCTACGTAGCGGTCCCAACCTAACGGGCCGGCCTGTTCGATGGCCACACGGGCGCTGACGTGGGGCGGCAATACCTGGTCACGGTAGGTTTTATCCTGTTCTTCGAACAGCTCCCAACTGGGCATCGACACCACCCGTGCGCGAACACCGCTGGCCTGTAGCTGGGTATAGGCTTCCACCGCCAGGCTCAGTTCGCTGCCGGTGGCCAGCAGGATCACTTGCGCCTCGCCACCGTCGCTGTCGGCCAGAACATAGGCACCGCGCACCGTGCCCTCGGCGCTTGCATATTGGCTGCGGTCCAGGGTGGGCAGGGGCTGGCGCGACAGTATCAAGGCACAGGGGCGATGGGTTTGGCTCAGCGCCAGCTTCCAGGCCTGGGCCACCTCGTTCGCATCGCCCGGGCGCAGCGTGATCAGCCCTGGGGTCGCCCGCAACTGCGCCAGGTGCTCGATGGGTTGGTGGGTCGGGCCATCCTCGCCGACGCCGATGGAGTCATGGGTAAACACGAAAATCACGGGCAATTCCATGATCGCTGCCAGCCGGATAGGCGGCTTCATGTAATCGCTGAACACTAGGAAGGTCGATGTGTACGGGCGCAGGTAACTCAGCGCCAAGCCGTTGGCAATGGCACCCATGGCATGTTCACGCACCCCGAAGTGCAGGTTGCGCCCATGGTAATGGCCTGCCTGGAAACTGCCCGCGCTCTCGAACGTGAGGTTGGTCTTGGTCGAGGGCGATAGGTCCGCCGAGCCGCCGAGCAGCCAGTCGATGCGTTCGGCGAAGGCATTGAGCACCTTGCCACCGGCTGCCCGGCTGGCGACACCTTTGGTGTCAGCCTCGAAGGTGAGCGGGTCGGCGTCCCAACCGTCGGGCATGCGCCCTTCGCGCATGCGGCTCAACTGGTCGGCCAGGGCCGGCTGTTGGCTTTGCAGGCGGGCCAGGGCCGCTTCCCAACCGGCGTAGGCTTCTTCCACGCGTTCGCGCAGCGCATCACGCAGCCAATGCTGAGCTTGGGCGGGCACCACAAAGCTGTCGTTCTCATTCCAGCCGTAGGCTTTCTTGGCCAGGCGCACTTCTTCCTCGCCCAGCGGCTCGCCGTGGGCCGCGGCGGTGTTGTGCTTGGTCGGTGCACCGTAGCCGATCACGCTGTTGACCACGATCAGCGTGGGGGCATCCTCGGTGCGCTTGAAGGTGCGCAACGCCTCGGCCAGCGCCGCGGTGTCGTTGGCATCCGTCACATGCAAGGTGTGCCAGCCATAACCTCTGAAGCGCTCGGCCACGTCTTCGCTGAAGGCAAGGTCGGTGTGCCCTTCGATGCTGATGGTGTTGCTGTCGTAGATCCAACACAAGTTAGAAAGCTTTTGGTGGCCCGCCAGTGAGGCGGCCTCACTGCTGATGCCCTCCATCATGTCGCCGTCACCGCAAATCACGTACACGTCATAGTCGAACAGGGTCGCGCCGGCCTGGTTGAACTGTTTGCCCAGCCAGTGCGAGGCCATGGCCATGCCCACGCTGTTGGCGCAGCCTTGGCCCAGCGGGCCGGTAGTGGTTTCAACGCCGGTGGTCATGCGGTATTCGGGGTGGCCTGGGGTTTTGGAGTCAAGCTGGCGAAATTGGCGGATGTCATCGAGGCTTATCGCCGGTTGCCCGGTAGGGGTGCCATGTTCGTCGATTTCCACCACGCCCGCTAAATGCAGCAGCGAATACAGCAGCATCGAGGCATGCCCGGCAGACAACACAAAGCGGTCACGGTTGGGCCAATCAGGGTGGTCGGGGTGGTAGCGCAAAAAGCCCTTCCACAGGGTATAGCCCACTGGCGCCAGGGCCATGGGTGTGCCGGGGTGGCCAGAGTTGGCTTTTTGCACCGCGTCCATGCTCAGGGTACGGATGGTGTCGGTGCAAAGGCGGTCGAGGTCGGGGGAGGTGGTTGAAGGCATGGCAAAGGGTCCTTTCGACGGTGAAGTCGATTAGCGGCCCGGCCAGCGGCCGGCGCCGTAACCGTGCAGGTTACTGAACCAGACCGCAGCCCCGCCGCCAAAGTTGCCTTGCTGGTATGAATGGCCTCGCGGTTTCATGTGGGCAGCGCCACGCTCGGCGCTAATGGGCGATCCGCTCCAGCGCCAGGTTGCGGGTGTGCGGGCCGAAGCCGCCGATCGTGACCGTGACCACCAGCATGCTCGCGACGATAAAGGCCAATACCCCTGGCGTGCCGAAGTGTTCAAGGAAAAAACCGATCATCAGGCTGCTGAACACGGTCGACAGGCGGCTGAAGGAATAACAGAACCCTACCGCCCGCGCGCGGATGTGGGTGGGGAACAGTTCGCTTTGGTAGGCGTGGTAGGCAAAGGTCAACCAGGCGTTGCAGAAGGTGATCATCACCCCGCAGGCCACCAGGCCGGTGGCGGTGCTTTGGAGGGCGAACAGCGTGCCGAAGATCACCGTACCGATGGCCGCGCCGACGATCTGCCATTTGTTCTCGAAACGGTTCGCCCAGCGGGTGAACAATAACGGGCCCAGTGGGTACGCCAGGGTGATGATAAAGGCATAGCCCAGGCTGTGAGTGACTTCCATGCCCTTGCCGGCAAGCAGCGCGGGCAGCCAGTTGCCGAAGCCGAAAAAACCGATGGCCTGGAAGAAGTTAAAGGCGATCAGCATCAGCGCTCGGCGCCGATAGGGCGGCTTCCAGATGTCGGCGAAACGGCCATGGGCCTGCAGCGTTACGGCTTCCGGTTCGGGTACGGGCAGGGCCCGGCCCAGTTCGCGGGCGCAGCGCTGTTCAAAGGCGGCGGTGATGGCCTCGGCTTCCTCGAAGCGGCCGTGTTGGGCGAGCCAGCGCGGTGATTCGGGCAGGCGCTTGCGCAACCACCAAATGAACAGCGCGAACACCGCGCTGGCCAGCACCACCCAGCGCCAGCCGGCCACGCCAAATGGCGCTTGCGGCACCAGCCACCAGCTCATCAGCGCCACCGCCGGCACCGACAAGAACTGTACGAAAAAGGCAAACGCGAAGGCCGAGGTGCGCATGCGCTTAGGCACCCACTCCGACAAGTACGTGTCGATGGTCACCAGCTCGATCCCCAAGCCAATACCGACCAAAAAACGAAACACGATGATCCCCAGCGCGGTCGATTGCAGACCCATCAGCACTGTGGCCACGGTGTACCAGATCAAGGCGAAGGTGAACACCGTGCGCCGGCCGAAGCGGTCAGCCAGGGGGCTGAGCAAGCTGGCGCCGAAGAACAGGCCCAGAAAGGTGGCCGAGGCAAATGCCGCTTGGTCTGAAACGCCGAATACGCCCTCGGCGCCGCTGGCGAAAATACCGGCTTTGATCAGGCCAGGGCTGATGTAGGCGGTTTGGAACAAGTCATACAGTTCGAAGAACCCCCCAATCGACAACAGGGCTACCAGCTTCCACAAGCTGGCCACCGCCGGCAGGCGGTCTATTCGGGCAGAAAGCAGGGCGACGCGGGCTGCGTCGGAGGGGGCGGTCATCGTGGAGCCTTACAGTCGAGAACGAAAGGGCCACTATACCGAAACGCGTGTAACTAAATTTTGCTAAAAGAAGCCCGCTTCGCTATTGGGCGCGTTTTGATTTCGAAAATCATGGGTTTTCGGCCATAAAATTGCGCAACGTTTCGCTGGCGTGGGGGTTGAGAACTGACTTGCGCTCATAGGCAGCCGACCTGGACGAGCGTACCGCCCCCGTCGCTGCGAACCCGCTGCCAGGCCATTAAATGCCCGACCGTATGCGGCATGGTTACTCGGAGGGAACGCCGTGGTGCGGCAAGGTTCACAACTTCCGACCAACGTTAAGAATCTGCCTTGACGGCACCGTAATCGCGGTGAATACTTCTTGGCATAATTCATATATATGACTAGATAAATACAACAGCGAACGAGGCCGTGTATGAATGCCCTTTCCAGCGACGAGCGCTTACCCCTTTATCAACGGCTACGGGACGAACTCGCCCAACAGGTGTGCGGGAACCACTGGAAGGCGGGCGAAGCCATTCCCACGGAAGCCTCGTTGGCGGCCGAATATGGCCTGTCGATCGGCACCGTGCGCAAGGCGATAGACATGCTGGTGGGGGAACGCATTCTGGAGCGCCAACAGGGCCGTGGCACGTTCATCCGCCGCGCGCAGTTCCAAGATTCGCTGTTCAGGTTCTTCCGTTTCCAAAACCTGCAAGGTGAACGCCTGGTGCCGCAAAGCCGCATCTTGTCGGTCAAGGCGTTGCCGGCAACGCCGGTGGTCAGCTATGCGTTGCAACTAGCCGGCGGCGCCGAAGTGATCCGCCTGCAGCGCTTGCGTCTGCTGGAAGGCGACCCGGTGCTAGCCGAAGAGATCTGGCTGCCACGTGCGCCGTTCGAGCCGATCCTGAACCTGGACCTGAACCAGGAAGGGCCGCTGCTGTACCCGATCTACGAAGAGCTCTGCGGGCAGGTTATCGCCTCGGCCGACGAAACCCTGACTGCCGAGCCGGTCGATGCCGAGTACGCCCAATGGCTGGGCATCGAGCCGGCCAGCCCAGTGGTGGTGATTGAACGGGTGGCCCGTGGTTATTCCGGGCAGCCGCTGGAGTGGCGCCGTTCGCGGGGGCATGCGCGGCATTTTCGCTACAGCGTGGAGATTCGCTAGACCTTGTTTGGTGTTTCAAAGTTGGCTGCACCCTTTTGACGGGGCTTTTAGCTGCCGGGTGGCATTGCTGCGCCTCGCTTGCACCAGGATTCACGCGTCAATGGCCGTGCGAGCTACTGAAACACAACGCTAAAAAAAGCTGCCAACACTAAAAAGGACAACAACCTCATGTTCAATTGGTACCGCGACATCACCGCGCGCGAGCGCAAAACGTTTTGGGCCTGCTTCGGCGGCTGGGCGCTGGACGCGCTGGAAACCCAGATGTTCGGCTTGGCGATTCCGGCGCTGTTGGCCGTGTTCGCCTTGAGCAAGGCCGACGCCGGGCTGATCAGCGGGGTGACGCTGATCACTTCGGCCCTCGGTGGCTGGCTCGGCGGCACCCTGTCGGATCGCTACGGCCGGGTGCGCACCTTGCAGTGGATGATCCTGTGGTTCTCGGTGTGCACGTTCCTCTCTGCTTTCGTGAGTGGGTTCGACCAATTGGTGGTGATCAAGGCCCTGCAGGGTTTCGGTATCGGGGGTGAATGGGCCGCCGGTGCGGTGTTGATGGCCGAGTCGATCAACCCGCGCTACCGCGGCAAGGTCATGGGCACCGTGCAAAGCGCCTGGGCTTGGGGCTGGGGCGCGGCGGTGGCGCTGTACACGTTGATCTACTCGTTCCTGCCGCAGGACTACGCCTGGCGTGTGATGTTCCTGGTCGGGCTGGTGCCGGCGTTGTTGATCATCTGGGTTCGGCGCAACGTAGAAGAGCCAGAGGCCGCGGTGCGCCAGCGCAACCGCACTCAAGACCGGGCCCTGTTCGCATCGTTGGCCGGTATCTTTCGCCCTGAATTACTGCGGGTGACGCTGCTCGGCGGCATTCTCGGGCTGGGCGCCCACGGCGGCTACCATGCGGTGATGACCTGGTTGCCGACCTTCTTGAAAACCGAGCGGCATTTGTCGGTGCTCAATTCCGGCAGCTACCTGGCGGTGATCATCGTCGCGTTTTTCTGCGGTTGTGTGTGCAGCGGCGTACTTGTAGACAAGCTCGGCCGGCGCAAGAACATCATCTTGTTCGCGCTGTGCTGCGTGGTCACGGTGCAGTGCTATGTGTTCCTGCCCTTGAGTAATACGCAAATGTTGTTCTTGGGTTTTCCCCTGGGCTTTTTCGCCGCCGGAATCCCGGCCAGCCTGGGTGCGTTTTTCAACGAGTTGTACCCGGCAGACGTGCGCGGTGCCGGCGTGGGTTTTTGCTACAACTTCGGCCGTGTACTGTCGGCGATGTTTCCATTCCTGGTTGGGCACATGAGCGAAAGCATGTCGCTGGGCGCGGCCATTGGCATCGATGCCGGCATCGCCTATGGGGTGGCGGTTTTGGCCGCTTTGGTATTGCCCGAAACCCGTGGCCGTAATCTCGACACCGCCGAGGCAGCAGATGCAGCGCCTTCGGCCAGCGCTTCGCAAGCCTGACTTTACCCACCGCGCCGCCGTGCCCGGCGGCGCCCTTCATGCCTGATTGATGCGATGACGATACAAATATCCCACGACGTGACCGGTGTCGATGGCCACGCCCATGTGTTCGACCGTTCGCTGGCATTGACCGAGGGGCGGCGCTATACCCCGGCTTACGATGCCACCCTGGCGCAATGGCTGGGCCACCTCGATGCCCATGGCCTAAGCCATGGGGTGTTGGTGCAACCGAGTTTTCTCGGCAGCGACAACAGCTACCTGCTCGCCGCGTTGGCAAAGGCCCCGCGGCGCTTGCGCGGGGTCGCGGTGGTCGAGCCGGGCATTGCCCCGGCAGCCCTCGAACGGCTGCGCACGCAAGGGGTGGTGGGCATCCGCTTGAACCTGATGGGTAAGGCCCTACCGGACCTGACCGCACCCAGTTGGCAACCGCTGCTGGGCACGGCCGCCGAACTGGGCTTGCATGTGGAACTGCACCGCCAGGTCGAAGACATCCCCACCCTGTGCGCAGCCCTGCGGGCGCGCGGCTGCAAGGTCGTGATCGATCACTTCGGCCGGCCGCATGCCGCCTTCGGCGTCGGCCACCCCACCTTCCGGCGCCTGCTGGAGTGGGGCGGCGACGGCCAGGTGTGGGTGAAGGTGTCGGCCATCTACCGTTTGGGCGGTACCCTGGAGGAAAACCTGAGCTTCGCGCGCCAGGCGCTGCCGCTGTTGCTGGAGCATTTTGGTCCCGAGCGCTTGGTGTGGGGCAGCGATTGGCCACATACCCAGCATGAGCACCAAGTGGGTTACGCCTCGCAATTTCAATGGCTGCAAAGTATTGCGCCACAGCCGCAGCAGCGCCAGGCGTTGCTGGTGGCGGGGGCGAGGGCGCTGTTCGGGTTATAGGGCGGCCCCGCACTGATCGTGCTCCGCGCCAGTGGTCACCCTCTTGCGCGATACACGGTATAAGGTGAACCAGGGCGAGATCAGCAATCCCATGACCCGCCCACCACATTCATCGGTGAGGAGTAAAAATTACTCGTCTTCGTCCTGCGCTTCGTCTTCTTCGTCTAGCGGCTCATCTGGTAGCGCCGTTCCCGTGAGTGCGTTCCACAGTCCACCTTCTGGCCAGTCGCCGCCGCTGTTGCCAATGCTCTGCACCTGCGGTGGCGCCGGCACGTTCCGCCAACGCTGGCGCATCGTTTCTTCGAGTTCTTCGATGCGCTCGTTCTGGCTACCGCGCAACTGCCGCCGTTGCGCATCCTTGTAGATAGCGTGGGTCTGGTGCTTGACCGTACGTGATTGCGGCGTGTGGAACTGGATTTCGAACGGCACCGTTTCACCGTTCGCGGTCATGCACCGGGTGACGTTGATGCCCTTGTAGCGTGCATTGGCCCCCAGGGTGAAGCAATTTCGGGTACGCAAACGGCGCGTGTCGCCCTTGTCCAAAGCATCTATGATCGCCCGGTATTGCCTGACGAAGTCCCGCTCGTCCAACTGCACATAAAAGCGCAATGCATCGTTAACGTTGCTCGCGGCCTGCAACATACTGTTCGTAGGTTGTGCCTGCTGCCGACGCAAGATCTTATCGAGCATCGACTCCCGTCCCTTATGTTCCTGATTACGGTCGAAGAGCATTCCCCCGCCCGCGGTCTTGAGCGCTTGTTCCAAGGTCTGGGCGACCCGGGGGTAATGAACACCTGCGCGGGCCTCCAGTTCGGTGGCCAGCATACGTGCCTGCTGTCGGTCGCTGGCGCCGGGCCCCATGTCTGGCTTTTGCTCATGCAGCGCCTGTTGCACTGCTGGCACGTCTAGCGCCGCCCTCATCACCGCCGCCGCCAGGGTCGGGTTATTTGCGAGTTCCCGCCGCGCCTTGTCCGCATCGAAGCGTTTATTTGCCAAGCGGCGCGCCGTGCCCTTGGTGTACGGCACTTCCACCACCGGGCCCTGGGTACGCAGTAGCCGGTCCAAGCGACGGCCCAGCACGCTGAACGGGTACACACCGGTTTGGCTCTTGTAGGCATCGGTACCGGCCTTGATGCCCAGGCTCAGCAGGTTCTGCAGGCATTGCTGGGCGTCGTCGGGGCATTCATAACCGACACGTGAGGACAACTGCCTTTCGGGGTAGTAGCTCAGCAGTACCCTGATCCGTTCGGCAGGCGTGGTCGCCGCTGGATATTCCTCGCGCAGGGCCGCCATCCCGGCTATTTCATCCGTGCCGGGCAGAACCGGCAGTGGGCGCGCGTGCTCCACCGCCATGCCACTAGCTTGCGGCGTGTGCAAGGCCTCCAATTGCCTCAGCAGCTCGGCTTCCATGGCGCGGGCCGGCGCTCGCCGGGCTGGGGCCTTACGTTGTTGCTCAAGCAACGCCTGGTGCAGCGCTTCGATGTGCTGGGGGGTTATGGTGTCGCCCTCCAGCGCTGCTCTGGCTTGGCGCTTCCAACCTTTGGGCAAGCCCTCGAAGGCGCCGTAGAGCATGCGCGCGGCGATGGTGTCCCGCGTGGTTTGGGGTTGGGCCAGATACCGCGTCTGCAGCATGCTGAAGTGCTCCAGGACGCCGGCGTACACCGGCAGGATTTCCTCGGAACGGCCGTGCTGGTAATGGTCATCGTTGGCGTCGAAGGGTGTCGAATGGGTCTTGGCCGGCTTGAGCACGGGCGGCCGGGGCATTTGTGCATCAAACAGGCGTACATGCTCGAACAGTTTCGGCCGCCCGGCCACGATCAGCACGGTGTCGCCATCGAAGTCGCCGTCCAGGCGCTGCTGCTCGGCCCGCGGCATGGCGATCAACGAACCGGGCATAAGGATTTCATTGGCCACCAGTAGCCCCCGCGAGCGCGTTAGGGTGTCTTCCTCGACACGCTGCTTACCCGCTTTCCATGCTGAGTGGGTTTTGATGTCTTGGGCCGACATGACGATGTCGGTGTTGGAAAACGCCTGCGGCCAGAGGTCGTCGGGTATACCGACCATCAACCCCTTGCTGGCGAACAGCGCCGTATTACCGCCGTCGGGCTGTGCTTGGTCACCGACATAGCTGTACTGCAAGGTGGTGCATCGGTCCAGGAAGGTGGCAGTGGGGTCGTTCTGCTCGGCCGTCGCCACTTGGTTGGCAGTGAATGGGCGCAGGTTGGGTTTGTCGTAGGGCGAGCGGCCGATCAATACGCCGCCGCCGTGACGCAAAAAGTCAGCCGCCTTGGTCGACGACAGGTGCACCCGGCCATCGGCGGACGGCACTGCAATGGCGGTGAGCCCCTGGATCAGTCCGGTGGTCACGGCGCGGAACAGCCGTTCGTGTTCCATCGGCCGATCGGCCAACTGCCGGCCTAGCTGCTCGCGCACCTCCGTGGCCACCGCGTCGCTGAGGGGGTAATGCTGTAACGCCTGGCCCGGCAGGTGACCCGGTTCGCGTGCAGCATAGGGTGGCAACGGCTGGGCGGGTTTGCCGCCAGCGCCGTGCCCCCACGCCATTTGGCAGGCCGGCATCCGCGCGAGCAGCGATTGCCGTACGAACCCGCACCCATCGTGTGGCTGCAAGGCAATCGGCCGGCCTTGAGCATCGTTGAAACGAAAGCTGTGCTGGCCCGCTCGGTCGGGTAGGATGCCGATGCGAAATGTACCCTCAAGCACGTGATCCTGGGGCTTTAACCCTGGGATACCTTGTGGAGGCGAGGACAGGAACATGCGCTGGAAGCGGAAGAAATCCTCGCGCGCCGGCATCAGCGACCGGGCCAGGTCGTCATAGGCGCTACCCGGCAGCGTTTCGCTTAGGCGCAGCGCCAGCAATTGCGGGCCGCCAGGGCGCTCCCCTTCGGCCTTCATAAGCTGCTGGGTGCGTAACTGGCCTTTCTTCATTCGGCTGCCGCCAACGACGTCGCTGCGCCAGGTTTGGTCGTTGAAGGTAATGGGGCGCTCAAGCACCGACAGGCTCGGCGCGTTGCCCAACTCGACTACGGCGAACGGCAGCTTCCCGTGGGTCAGGTGGGTGAGCACGTAATAACGCTCATCGCCTGGCTGACCGAGCGGCTTGCCCCTCACGTCGATTCGCGCTGGCCGGTAAAGCCCCATCTGGCCCGAGGGCGTATGGGGCGGGTGGTCCATGGCAGCCAGCGCTTGGCGCACATCGAACACCGACGCAGGCTGCTTGGCCTGCCAAGCGCTCGCCCGCTCGGCCACTAAGCGGTCCAGCGTGCCCGCTGAGCTGGTACCGGGCGCTCGCAGCCGTGCTTGAAGGTCCCACAGGCTGACATCGACGCTGCCCTCGAACAAGGGGCGAAGGCGCGCTTCTTCTGCTTTGAGCCAGTGGCTCAACGCTTGACGTCGCTCAGCTAACGCCTTGCCCGTGTGGCGACCGTCCTGCGCACGCGGCAGGTTACGCGGCCGCAACGTATGGGCTACGACACTGTAGGTCTCCAATACATAGCGGGTGGATACGGCCGGCAGCAGGCTCTGCCGGATGTCAGCCGTGGATGCGCTCTGCTGGGCCAAGGCCCGGGCGATAAATGGCTGCAGGCGGTCCAAGGCCTGCAGCACCTCACCCCGCAAGGTGCGCTGCTTGCGTAAGTTCTGCAGGGCCAGGGGGCGCAAACCGATACACAGGTGGCCAAAGGTTTCCAACGTAACGCTTGCGAAGGGTCGCGCCTGGCTATGCAGTTGCCCCAAGCGCTCAAGCATGCTCGGCACCAGGCGCCGCCGCTCGTCGCGCAGCCCGGCTTGGCCCAGGGCACGCAGCAATAGCGCAAGGCTTTGCGTCTCGGCGGTGGCGAACGTCGCCGGGGTTTCCTCCAAGCGTAGGGTCAGGTCCGTCAAATGCTGGTGCGACCGGCTGGCGATGTCGCCTTCACCATCGGCGGCTGAAGCGACTAAGGCGTTGCGGGAAAGGGCATGAGCCAAGAGCGATACATGTCGGATGTCGGCGTCAGCGAAGGCCGGCCCATCACCTCCCAGAGCCTGGGCCGCGATATAGTCGATTGCCGCGCGGCAATCGGGGTGGCCGGCGCATTTGGCCCAGGCATTGGCCAGGTTGGCCAGTGCTTGGGATTCGGCGCCGGCCAAGGGCTGCCGACCCTGGTATACCTCGCGCGCGAGGCTGGCCAGCGCCTCAGCGCAGTCGGGCTGCCTGGCGCACTTGGCCCAGGCATTGGCCAGGTTGGCCAGGTGCTGCGGTTCAGCGCCGGCCAGGCGCAGCCGGCCCTGGTGCATGTCGCGCCCGAGGCTGGCCAGCGCCAAGGCGCAGTCGGCGTGCTCGGGGCACTTGGCCCAGGCATTGGCCAGGTTGGCCAGGTGCTGCGGTTCAGCGCCGGCCAAGCGCAGCCGGCCCTGGTGCACGCCCCGCGCCAGGCCGGCCAGTGCCAGGGCGCAGTCGGCGTGCTCGGGGCACTTGGCCCAGGCATTGGCCAGGTTGGCCAGGTGCTGCGGTTCAGCGCCGGCCAGGCGCAGCCGGCCCTGATGCACGTCGCGCGCGAGGCTGGCCAACGCCCGCGCGCAGTCGGGCTGCTCGGTACACTTGGCCCAGGCATTGGCCAGGTTGGCCGATGCCTGGGGTTCAGCGCCGGCCAGGCGCAGCCGGCCCTGATGTACGTCGCGCGCCAGGCTTGCCAGCGCCTCGGCGCAGTCGGGCTGCTCGGTGCACTTGGCCCAGGCATTGGCGAGGTTGGCCAGGTGCTGCGGTTCGGCGCCGGCCAGGCGGTACTGGCCCTGGTGCACGCCGCGCGCCAGGCCGGCCAGTGCCAGGGCGCAGTCGGCTTGCTCGGTGCACTTGGCCCACGCGTTGGCCAGGTTGGCCAGATCTTGTGGCTTGGCGGAGCCCAGGTGGTAGTGGCCTTGGTGCACGCCGCGCGCCAGGCTGGCCAGCGCCTGGGCGCAGTCCGGGTGCCTGGGGCACTTGCCCCAGGCATTGGTCAGGTTGGCTAACTCGTGTGGCTTGGCGCCGGCCAAGCGGTGGTGGCCCTGGTGCACGTCGCGCGCCAGGCTGGCCAGCGCCTGAGCGCAATCAGGCTGCTCGGCGCACTTGGCCCAGGCATTGGCTAGGTTGGCCAGGTGCTGTGGTTCAGCGTTGGCCAGGGGGTACTGGCCCTGGTGCACGCCGCGCGCCAGGCTGGCCAGCGCTTGGGCGCAGTCGGGCTGCTCGGTGCATTTGGCCCAGGCATTGGCCAAGTTAGCCAGGTTTTGCGGTTCAGCGCCGGCCAGGCGCAGCCGGCCCTGGTGCAGGTCGCGTGCGAGGCCGGCCAGCGCCTCGGCGCAATCGGCGTGCCCGGGGCACTTGGCCCAGGCATTGGCAAGGTTGGCCAGGTGTTGCGGTTCAGCGCCGCCCAAGCGCAGCCGGCCTTGGTGCAGGTCACGCGCGAGGCTGGCCAACGCCTGGGCGCAGTCGGCTTGCTTGGCACACTTGGCCCAGGCATTGGCCAGGTTGGCCAATGCCTGTGGTTCAGCACCGCCCAGGCGCAGCCGGCCCTGGTGCACGCCGCGCGCCAGGCTGGCCAGCGCTTGGGCGCAGTCGGGCTGCTCGGCGCACTTGGCCCAGGCATTGGCCAGGTTGGCCAGGTGCTGCGGTTCGGCGCCGCTAAGGCGGAGCCGGCCCTGGTACACGTCGCGCGCGAGGGCGGATAATGCCGCGGCACAGTGATTCATTGTTGACCATTTGCCAAAACAATTGGCCAGTAACGACAGAGGCTTCACATTTGTTGGGGGCTGCCCGGCAGAAAGAAAGTGCTCTGCAAGCAGTGCTACTGCCTGGGCTATCGTGCTATCCGTCAGGGCGCGGCCGCTGCGCTTGTAATGGCTTAGTAGGTTGGCCACTACCGGTAACATAACAGCATCCAGCGATGGCAAATGTTGAAGGAGCATATTCGCCAGCGCGATGAGCAACGCTTGGTGGCTTTGAACGTCGGCTCGAACATCGCGGCACAGTAAGCCCATCGCGCTGATATCAGAGGCGGGCCAGTGGCGAACCGAGCCCTGCGCCTGCTGGGCCAACGCGGTCAACGCCCTTGCGCACCGATCGTGCAGCGCCCTTGGCGCCCGGGCCCTAGACGCTGTCATCAGCGCTCTGATGCCCGTATCGAAATCTTCGAAGCGGTAACACAAAGCCTGCGGGTCGATCGCCAGCAAGTCTTGGAGATGGTCGCTAGGAAGGCTTGGCGGATTGGCTTGGCGGCGGCCGTCGAAGCGCGGCGTGTGGCGCAGCAATCGACGCTGTTCTGGCGTCAGCCTGGGGCCGTCGCGATAAGCAGGGTCAGGTTGCTCGCCGTGCGTGCTGGCCGTTGCCAACGGCCGTTGCATGGGCGGGGC
>NZ_JAAOCA010000046.1 GCF_014694385.1 Pseudomonas typographi
CACCCGCCCCGTCGAAGTGGCCGAGGATCAACCCGGCAAGCGGCCCGCCGACGATGCCGCACAAGCATATCGAGCTTTTGAAGTACGAATTGATCCGTGCCCGGCGCTGGCTGGGGTACCACTGGGTAAAGAAATACAACGCCCCCGGCACAAAGCCAGCTTCCATCAGGCCAATCAAAAAACGCAGCACGTAGAACCAGGTTTCACTGGCCACGAACATCATGCAGGCCGACGTGATACCCCAGGTGACCATGATCCGCGCAATCCACAACCGCGCGCCCACCCGGTGTAGCAACATGTTGCTCGGCACCTCGAAAAGGAAATACCCCACGAAGAACAAGCTCGCGCCAAGGCCATAGACCGAGTCGCTGAAGCCCAGATCGCTTTGCATCTCAAGCTTGGCGAAACTGATATTGACGCGGTCGAGGTAGGCAAACAGGAAACAGCAAACGAACAACGGCACGATGCGCCAATTGACTTTGCGGTACAGGCGCTCTTCGATTAGCGCGGCGCTCTGGGTGAGCGCACCGAGGGTGGTGGCGTGAGCGGGCATGGGATTCAAACCTCTTTTTATAAATGGACCCGGGCATGCAGGCTGCCAGCAGCGGCGCAGGCCTCGGGCGATGTGAAGCGTGCGCCGGGTGCTTTAAAGCACCGCAACACCCCCTATGTCGAATACCGCCTCGGCCTGCCCAACGCTGTTGACCAATGGCTCGCCAAATTCGGCCAGGCTAACCTCGAATCGGTCCCCTGGGCGCGGGGCGATACCGTCGGCGAACGAGAGCGTGGCGGTGCCGAAAAAATGCACGTGCACATCGCCCGGGCGCAGGAACTGCGCGTACTTGAAGTGGTGGTATTCAAGGTTGTCGAAGCTGTGGCACATGTTGGCAGCGCCGCTGAGAAAAGGCTTTTCCCAGAGCACTTGGCCATCGCGCAGGATGCGGCTGGTACCTTCCAGGTGCTCAGGCAGCGCCCCCAGCCGCAGTTCCGGGCCATAGGCACAAGCCCGCAACTTGGAATGGGCCAGGTACAGGTAATTGCGCCGCTCCATCACATGGTCGGAATACTCGTTGCCCAGGGCATAACCCAGCCGGTAGGGGCGGTGGTCCGGGCCGATCACATACAACCCGGCCAATTCCGGCTCTTCGCCGCCGTCTTCGGCAAACGGCGGCAACGGCAAGGCCGCACCGGGGCGCACGACGATTCCGCCATCCCCCTTGTAGAACCACTCCGGTTGTACCCCCACCTGGCCCGCCGGCGGCTTACCGCCTTCCACGCCCCATTTGAACACCTTCATGCTGTCGGTCAGGGCGCTTTCATCGCCTACCTGCTGGTGCATCTTGTCGCGGGTGGCGGCACTTCCCAAGTGGGTAAGGCCTGTACCGGTGACCAATAGGTGGGCCGGGTCCGGGTGGTCCAGCGGCGGCAAAATGCGCAGCTCATCAAGCAGTTGCCGGTAATCGAGCACCGCCCCCAGGCCCAGCTTGGTCACCTGGCCGGCCAAATCGCCGCCCTGCTCGATGGCGGCCAACGCCAGTTCGCGCACGCTAGCGGCGCCCTGCACCTCGCGCACCTGGTCACCCTGCACCACACCCACGCGGCGTTCGCCGGCGGCGGTTTGAAATTGCACTAATCGCATAAGGTTCTCTCTTTTATCAACTAAGGCGTGAACGGGCGCTGGCGGCGAACTGCTCGGGGGCCAAGGCGTGGCGCCGCTCCAGCACGCGGTAAACCACAACGGTGAGCAGCAGCCCGCACAGCATTACCGCCGCCAAAAAGTAAAGGCCGCTGGCCAGTTGGCCGGTGTGTTGCTTGAGCGCACCGATCGCGAATGGCCCCAGGTAACCGCCTAGGTTACCCACCGAGTTGATCAAGGCGATGCCCGCCGCGGCGCTGGCCCCGGCAAAAAAACGCCCCGGCAGCGTCCAGAACACCGCTGTGCAGGAAAACAGCGAAAAGGCCACCGCGCACAGGGCGGCCAATTGCAGCACCGGGGTGGCGAACCAGGCGCTGAAGAACAACCCCAGCGCGCCGAGCACGTAAAGCCCGGCCAGGTGGCCGTAGCGGTCGTTGAAGCGGTCGGAGCTGCGCGGCACGATCAGCAGCCCGGCGATGCCGAACACGTAAGGCACCGCCGAGACGAAACCGGTGGTGAGGTCGCTGCCACCGAATTGCTGGACCAAGGTGGGCAGCCACAAGCCCAGCCCGTAAATACTCAGCGTGACCGGCAGGTAATACAGCGCCAATAGCAGCACGCGGCGGTCTTTCAAGGCGTGCAACGGGTTACCGTGGCGGGTTTGCCCGTAGGTGTGCAGGTCGTGGGCAAGCTCGCTGGCCAGCCAGTTTTTTTCGCTGTCGCTGAGCCACCTCACCTGCTGCGGGCCGTCGGGCAGCCAGCGCAAGGTGGGCCAGGTCAGCAGCATCGCCGGCAGGCCGACGGCGATGAACAGCCACTGCCAACCGTGCAACCCGCCCGCCCCTTCCAAGCCCAGCAGCGCGCCGGATAACGGCCCGGTGATCAGCATGGCAATGGGCTGGGACAAAATGAACAGGCCCATGATTTTGCCGCGGTGGCGTACCGGGTACCACTGGGTGATGTAGTACAGCACCCCCGGGAAGAACCCGGCCTCTGCCGCGCCCAGCAAAAAGCGCAATACATAGAAGCTGTATGGCCCCTGGATCAGCGCCATGGCGCAGGTGATCGCGCCCCAGGTAATGAGGATGCGGGCGAACCAGCGCCCCGCCCCGAACCGCTCCAGCCACAGATTGCTTGGCACTTCGAGCAAGAAGTAGCCAATGAAGAACAGCCCGGCACCCATGCCGTAGGCGGCATCGCCGATGCCGGCGTCGGTGCTCATGTGCAGCTTGGCGAACCCTAGCGCCGAACGGTCGACGTAGGCCACCAAGTACAACAGCACCAGGAAGGGAACGAGCTTGAGGGTGATGCGCCGTATGAGCGCGAGTTCCTGGCCCATGGGGGTGGTCTCCACGTTGTTGTTGTTATGGAAACAGCGAGCAGGCCCTGTGGGCTGCCCATGTGCGAATGACTATAAAGTAATACTATTTACCGCACAACCACTTCACATCTCGGTTTTTTCGGCCTATCTTGGCCGTATCCGGCTTTATTAAGTCTTACAATAAGAGAAATAACCATGTCTGATAAAAAACCCACCCTGCGTTCGGCCCAGTGGTTCGGCAGCAACGACAAGAACGGCTTCATGTACCGCAGCTGGATGAAAAACCAAGGCATCGCCGACCATCAGTTCCACGGCAAGCCGATCATCGGCATTTGCAACACCTGGTCCGAGCTCACCCCCTGCAACGCCCACTTCCGCCAGATTGCCGAGCACGTCAAGCGCGGCGTGATCGAGGCCGGGGGCTTCCCGGTGGAGTTCCCGGTGTTCTCCAACGGCGAATCGAACCTGCGCCCCACCGCCATGCTCACCCGTAACTTGGCCAGCATGGACGTAGAAGAAGCGATCCGTGGTAACCCGGTCGATGGTGTGGTGCTGCTCACCGGCTGCGACAAAACCACCCCGGCCTTGCTGATGGGCGCGGCCAGTTGCGACGTGCCGACGATCGTCGTGACCGGCGGGCCGATGCTCAACGGCAAGCACCACGGTCGCGACATCGGCGCCGGCACCATCGTCTGGCAAATGCATGAGGCTTATAAGGGCGGGCTGATCAGCCTGGATGAATTCCTCTCGGCCGAAGCCGGCATGTCGCGCTCAGCCGGTACCTGCAACACCATGGGCACCGCCTCGACCATGGCGTGCATGGCGGAATCCCTCGGTGTATCGCTGCCGCACAACGCGGCCATCCCTGCGGTGGACTCACGCCGCTACGTGCTCGCACACATGTCGGGCATGCGCGCGGTAGACATGGTCAAGGAAGACCTGCGGCTGTCGAAGGTGCTCACCCGCGAAGCGTTCGAAAACGCCATCCGGGTGAACGCAGCGATCGGCGGCTCAACCAACGCCGTGATCCACCTCAAGGCTATCGCCGGGCGCATCGGCGTGCCACTTGAGCTCGACGACTGGACCCGCATCGGCCGCGGCACCCCGACCCTGGTCGACCTGCAACCGTCCGGGCGCTTCTTGATGGAAGAGTTCTACTATGCCGGCGGCCTGCCAGCCGTGTTGCGCCGCCTGGGCGAGCACAACCTGCTGCCGCACCCCGATGCCTTGACCGTCAACGGCAAAAGCCTGTGGGAAAACGTAAAGGCGTCGCCTATTTATGGCCAAGACGAGGTGATCCGCGCCCTCGACAACCCCCTGGTGGCCGACGGCGGCATTTGCGTGCTGCGCGGCAACCTGGCGCCGCAAGGCGCCGTGCTCAAGCCCTCCGCCGCCACCCCGGCGCTGATGCAGCACCGTGGCCGCGCGGTGGTGTTCGAACACTTCGAAGACTACAAAGCACGCATCAACGACCCAGACTTGGACGTGACCGCCGATTCGATCCTGGTCATGAAGAACTGCGGGCCGAAGGGCTACCCGGGCATGGCCGAGGTCGGCAACATGGGCCTGCCAGCCAAGCTGCTGGCCCAGGGCGTGACCGACATGGTGCGTATCTCCGATGCGCGCATGAGCGGCACCGCCTACGGCACCGTGGTGCTGCACGTAGCCCCCGAAGCCGCCGCCGGCGGGCCGCTGGCCGCGGTGAAGGAAGGCGACTGGATCGAACTGGACTGTGCCAGCGGCCGCTTGCACCTGGACGTCAGCGCCGAGGAACTCGCCGCCCGCCTGGCCGATTGGCAGCCGCCGCAGAACAACTTCATCGCCGGCGGCTACCGGCAGTTATACATCGACCATGTGATGCAGGCCGACCAAGGCTGTGATTTTGACTTCCTGGTCGGCTGCCGAGGGTCGGAGGTGCCACGGCATTCGCATTGAGCGAATGCCCGCTCATGCTTGCGGTGAAGGGCTCGCAGCTTGTAGCTTTAGCGCCTTGATTCGACAGAGCCGCCCCACCCCATGGATTACCGCAAACCGTCCGACCGCAAGAGCATGCATGCGCGCATCGTCCAGGACATCGGCATGGGCATTGTCGCCGGGCAATGGCAACCGGGGGTTAAGCTGCCCCCAGAGGCCAGTTTATGCGAGGAGTACGCGGTCAGCCGCCCGGTGTTGCGTGAGGCTACGCGGGTGCTGGTGGCCAAGGGGCTGGTGTTTTCCAGGCCCCGTGTGGGCACGGTGGTCAAGCCGCGCGGTGACTGGCACTTGCTCGACCCGGATGTGCTGCACTGGTTGATGCAAAGCACCCCGCAGAACGATTTCTTCGCCATGCTCACCAGTGTACGGGCGATCATCGAGCCGGCGGCCGCTGCGCTGGCTGCGCAGCATGCCAGTGCCGAAGACGTGTTGGCGATCGACGAAGCCTACCAGCGCATGGAAGCCTCGGGGTCGGCCGACGCCCTGCTGGAGCCAGACCTGGACTTTCACAGCCGCATCGCCGAAGCCACCCACAACGACTTGCTTACACACCTGTGCAACATGCTCGCCGCGGCGTTGCGCGAGGCGCTGCGTTATTCCAACCAGCGGCCGAACCTGCACGAGCTGGCGCTGCCCCGGCACAAGGCGATCCTCACCGCCATCCAGAACCGCGACGCACTGGGCGCGCGCCAGGCCGCCCTGGTGCAATTGGACGACGCCCGGGATGCGCTGGGGGTGGTACTGGGCAAGAACCTGGGGCTGTGAACTAAATAGCCCACAGCGGCGCGCGCCACGCCCGCCCCAGCCACACCCCCGCCAGTGCCAGGGCGGCGCCTACGAAGTGGTACGCCGCCAATTTCTCGCCCAACCAGAGCACCGCGGCCAATGCCACCAACACCGGGATCAGGTTGAGGAACAGGCTGGCCTGGCTCGGGCCAACGGCCTGTACGCCATTGATCCATAGCCAGGGCGCGAGCACCGAGGCGATGAGGCCGGCATAGAGCACCAGTGGGACATTGGCCGGGGTCAGCGCCGAACGTTCGCTCAGGCCGTACCAGGGCAGCAGGAACACCAGGGCGCAGCCCACCTGCACGGTCAATTGTGCCCAACTGCCAAGCGGCAAATGCCAGTGGCGCAACAACACCCCATACAGGGCGTTAGCCAATACGGCAAGCAACATCAACCCATCGCCGCCGCCCATCTGTATCTGGGCGAGGTTTGCCAAGTGGCCCCGGGCGATCAACCACAGCACACCACCCACCGATACCACGCCGCCGCACACGGCGCCCCGGGTAAGGCGTTCGCCGGCGAGCAAGCTGCTGAGCAGTGCCGAGAACAGCGGCGACAAGGCAACCAGGATGCCCATGTTGGTGGCGCTGGTGGTCTGGGCGGCGTAATACGCCAAGCCCTGGTAAATCACCATGCCCAAGGTGCCCAACGCCGCTAGCTTGGGCCAATGCCGGCACACCTGGGCACGTGCGCGCCATAGCCCCGCCGCGGTGAACGGCAGCAACACTACAAACGCCAGCAGCCAGCGGTAAAACGTGATCGACGCCGGGCCGATAAGCCCGGCCGAGAGTTTGGTCACCACGGTATTGCCCGCCCAGATCACCACGGTGAACAACGGAAACAGTTGCAACATAACCGGCACCCGGCCGGGTTGTTCAAAGGTGGCCATCGGAAGGTCCGTTTCTTATTGGGCAAGCGATTTAGCCAGAGAACACCGCACCGGGCAAACATCGGCAACACAGATACTGTATATACATACACTTTTCGCTTGCCTGAAGCAGGCCGCTGGCCCATGCTGGCGGCCTGTTCAACGGTTGCTCAATCGCCCATGCGCCTTTTTCTGTGTGAAAAACCCTCGCAAGCCAAGGACATCGCCCAGGTGCTCGGCGCCCGTCGCCGGGGCGACGGCTGCTGGGTAGGCCAGGGCGTCAACGTCACCTGGTGCATCGGCCACCTGCTGGAAACCGCGCCGCCCGACGCCTACGACGCTCGCTATAAAAAGTGGGCGCTGGCAGACCTGCCGATTATCCCTGGCCAATGGAAGATGCAGGTCAAGGGCAAGACCGCGGCCCAGTACAAGGCGGTGAAACGCCTGCTAAGCGAAGCTCGCGAGGTGGTGATCGCCACCGACGCCGACCGCGAAGGCGAAATGATCGCCCGCGAACTGCTCGAACACTGCCGTTATCGGGGCCCCGTGCAGCGGCTATGGCTGTCGGCGCTGGACGACGCCTCCATCCGCAAGGCCCTGGCCGCGCTCAAGCCGGGCGCGGAAACCTTCAACCTGTATCATTCGGCGCTAGGCCGGTCCCGCGCCGACTGGTTGATCGGCATGAACATGAGCCGGCTGTTCACCCTGCTCGGCCGCCAGGGCGGCTACCAGGGCGTGCTCAGTGTGGGCCGCGTGCAAACGCCCACCCTGCGCCTGGTGGTCGACCGCGACCGCGCCATCGCCAGTTTCGTGCCGGTGCCCTATTGGGCCATCGACGTACCCTTGGCCACCGAGGCCGGCAGCTTCACCGCCCAGTGGCAGGCGCCGCCGGCGGTGTGCGACGAGCAAGGGCGTTGCCTGCAACGCAGTGTGGCCGAGGCCGCCGCCGCGGCCATCAGCCGCGCCGGGCAGGCGCAGGCCACCCAGGTGAAGGTCGAGCGCGTGCGCGAAGCGGCGCCACTGCCATTCGACCTCGGCACCCTGCAGCAGGTGTGCTCGAAAAAACTCGGCCTGGGCGCGCAAGAAACCCTCGACATCGCCCAGGCGCTGTATGAAACCTACAAGCTGATTACCTACCCGCGCAGCGACTGCGGTTACTTGCCGCTGAGCCAGCACGGCGAGGCGCCGACGATTCTGCGGGCCCTTGCCCAGGCCGACAGCGCCCTGCTGGCCTTGGCCCCGCACTTGTTGCCCACGCGCCGCTCGCGGGCCTGGAACGACGCCAAGGTCGGTGCCCACCATGGCATCATCCCCACCGCGGCCGCCGGCGCGCTCGCGCGGTTGCCCGCCAAGCACCAGGCGGTGTACAGCCTGGTGCGCGCACGCTACCTGGCGCAGTTCCTGCCGGACCACGAATACGACCGCACCCGCGCGGCCTTCGACTGCGCCGGGCAACGGCTGCAGGCCACCGGCAAGGTGGTGGCCGAACCGGGCTGGAAGCGCGCCCTGCCCGAAGCACTGGCCACGGCACGCGGCGCGCCACCGGTGCAGGCCCTGCCACCGCTGCAGCCAGGCCAATGGTGTTCGGTGGGCAAGCTGCAGCTCAAAGACATGCTTACCCAGCCGCCTAAGCCCTACACCGAAGGCGACCTGATCGGGGCGATGAAAAACGTCGCCAAACTGGTGGACGATCCGCTGCTCAAGCAAAAGCTCAAGGAAACCACCGGGATCGGCACCGAAGCCACCCGCGCCAGCATCATCCAGGGCCTGCTCGAGCGCGGCTACCTGGCCAAGCAGGGCAAGGCGTTGGCGGCCACGCCCGCGGCGTTCAGCCTGATCGATGCGGTGCCACGGGCCATTGCCGACCCTGGCACCACGGCGATCTGGGAGCAGGCACTGGACATGGTGCAAAGCGGCGAAATGCCGCTGGAAGCGTTCGTGGCCAAGCAGTCGGCCTGGATGAGCAAGCAGGTGCAACGCTGCATGGGCTTGCAGTTGAGCATCAGCGGCCCGGCTTTGGGCAAAAAGAAGGCCTGGGGCAAGGGCAAGCGCAAGGCGCCGTCGGCGCGTAGGCCGCCAGCGCCAAGCCGCAAGAAACCCCGTGAGGCCTAAGGCCGTGCCCAGCCCTTAGGCCAGGCTCTTGCTCACCACCTCATACACATCGCTCGACAACTCGCCGGAAGCCAGAATCCGCTCCAGCTCAGCCTTCATCAACGCTTGGCGAGCGCTGTCGTATTTGCGCCAGCGGGTCAACGGCGCCAACTGCCGCGAGGCGATCTGCGGGTTGAAACCGTTGAGCTCGATCACGATGTCGGCCAGGAAACGGTAGCCGCTGCCGTCGGCGGCATGGAAGTTCACCAGGTTCTGGCTGGCGAACGCACCGATCAATGCGCGGACCTTGTTCGGGTTTTTCATCGTGAACGCCGGGTGCAGCATCAGCGCCTTCACCCGCGTCAAACCGCCGGGCAGGGTGCTGCCGGCCTGTACGGTGAACCACTGGTCCATCACCAGCGGGTTGCCCTTGAACTGCTCGGCGAAACGGTCCAGGGCGGCCGCGCGCTCGCGTTCGAACGGCGAGTTGACCAGCACCGCCAGGGCGGTGAGGCGTTCGGTCATGTTGTCGGCGTTTTCGAACTGCTCCAGCGTCGCGGCCAACACGTCTTCGCGCTCGCTGAGCATCAGGTAGCTCAGGGTGATGTTCTGCAACGCGCGGCGGGCGAAGTGTTCGGCGCTGGCCAGGTACGGCGTGACTCGGGAAACCTCGCGGTTAGCCTGGTAGCGGCGCCACAGCCGGGCATGCAGATGGTTGGCCAACTGCTTGCGCGCCACGTCGCGGGCCGCATGGATGGCGTCGACGTCGGCCACCTCGCTGATTTCCGTGAGGTAGGCCTCACCGGGCAGCGAAAGCATTTCAGCGACCATGGCCTGGTCGAGGCTGTCGTCGTCCAGCAGCGTTTCGAACGCCTGAAGCAAGCGCACATCGGCCACCAGCGGCTGGCCGGCCTGGTATTGGCCGATCATGTCCTGCAGCACCTGCACCGCCAGCTGCTGGCCGGCCTCCCAGCGGTTGAAGCCATCGCTGTCGTGCTGCATCAGAAACATCAACTGGTCACGGTTGTAGGGGAAGCTCAGCTTCACCGGTGCACTGAAGCCACGCAGCAGCGACGGCAACGGCTTGGCCGGCACGTCGAGGAAAGTAAAGTGCTGTTCGGCTTCAGTGACCGCCAACACCCTGGTGGTGCCCTGGGGCGTGGCTTCGCCCTGCAGGCGCAACGGCAAGGCGCGGCCCTGGGCGTCGAGCAAACCCAACTCCACCGGAATCACGAACGGTTGCTTCTCGGCGCTTTCCGGGGTGGCGGGGCAGCTTTGGCGAAACGACAGGGTATAGGTATTGGCGCTTTCGTCGTATTGTTCGCTGGCGGCCAGCCGTGGCGTACCGGCCTGGCTGTACCAGCGTTTGAATTGGCTGAGGTCCACGGCATTGGCATCTTCCATGGCCTGGACAAAATCATCGCAGGTCACCGCCTGGCCGTCGTGGCGCTCGAAATACAGGTCGCTACCTTTGCGAAAACCTTCGGCGCCAAGCAAGGTACGCAGCATCCGCACCACCTCGGAGCCCTTTTCATACACCGTGAGGGTGTAGAAATTGGAGATTTCCATGAAACTTGCCGGGCGTACCGGGTGGGCCATGGGGCCGGCGTCTTCAGCGAACTGGTGGGTGCGCAGGAAGGCGACGTCTTCTATGCGTTTAACGGTGCGCGAGTTCATGTCGGCGGAGAACTCGGCGTCGCGGAACACCGTGAAGCCTTCCTTGAGCGACAGTTGGAACCAATCGCGGCAGGTCACGCGGTTGCCGGACCAATTGTGGAAATACTCGTGGGCCACCACCGCTTCGACCCGCTGGTGCGCCGCGTCGGTGGCGGTTTCGGCCTTGGCCAGCACGCAACTGGAGTTGAAGATGTTCAGGCCCTTGTTTTCCATGGCGCCCATGTTGAAGTCGTTCACCGCCACGATCATGAAGATGTCCAGGTCGTACTCACGGCCATAGACCTGTTCATCCCAGCGCATGGACTTTTTCAGGCTGTCCATGGCGTGCTGGCACTTGTCGATGTTCTCCGGCTCCACGTAGATGCGCAGGGTCACATCCCGGCCAGAAGCCCGGGTGAAAGTATCTTCGACGCACCACAGGTCGCCGGCGACCAGGGCGAACAGGTAGGCGGGCTTCTTGAACGGGTCTTCCCAGGTGGCCCAGTGGCGGCCGCCTTGGTCTTCACCTTGGGCGACCGGGTTACCGTTGGAAAGCAGGATCGGGTACTTTTGCTTATCAGCCGACAACGAGGTGGTGAACGTGCTCATCACGTCGGGGCGGTCGAGGTAATAGGTGATCTTGCGAAAGCCTTCGGCCTCGCATTGGGTGCAAAACAACCCGCTGGATTTGTACAGCCCCTCCAACGCAGTGTTGGTTTCCGGGTGGATGCGCACGCTGCTGTCGAGGGTGAATTGCTCGGCCTTCGGCTGCAGGCTCAAGTGATCTTCACTGAGCTGGTAGTCAGCGCTGCCCAATTCGGCGTCATCGAGTTTGAGCGACAGCAACTCCAGTTGCTGGCCATCGAGCACCAGTGGTGGCAGGCCACCGCCGGCGGCGGGGTTGCGGCGCATCACCAGTTGCGCGTGGACCAAGGTATGGTCATCGTGCAGTTCGAAGGTCAGGTGCGTTTCGTCGATCAGGTAATCGGGCGCCTGATAATCCTTGAGGTAGATCGTCTTGGGCTGTTCGGTACGCATGGGCCTAGTCCTTGTTACTGGTGCACGGCGAGTTGGTAGGCCGTGTATTTGCGAATGTTGATCACGCCAGTGTCGAATATCATGTATTGACCCTTGATGCCCATCAGCGTGCCTTCGGCAACCGGCGCCTTGTCGAGGTTGAAGCTGGCGACCTTGGCCGGGTAAGCCTGCACCGGGTAGCGAATGTTCACCACCTCGGCGCCCGGCAGCGGTTGGATGGCCTGCAGGCCAAAGCGCGCGTGCAGCGCGGCCAGGCCCCCGGCGCAGCGATCGAAGAGCATTTCTCGCGCCTCGGGCAGGTCCAGCGGCGGCGCGTCACCCTTGAGCAGCGCCCGCCAATTGGTGCGGTCGGGCACATGGGCGCGGAACAGGTCTTCGACCAGCCCCGACTGTTGCCGGGTGGCCACCCGCAGAATCGGCAGCGCCTGGCTGGCGCCCTGGTCGAGCCAGCGGGTGGGCAACTGGCTGGCGCGGGTGATGCCGACCTTGATGCCCGAAGAGTTGGCCAGGTAAACGATATGGTCGGCCATGCAGAATTGCTCCCCCCAGGCCGGCTCACGGCAGGTGCCTTGGTCGTAATGGCACCTTTCCGGGCTCATGATGCACAGGTCACAGGCCGCCAGCACCTGCATGCAGGGGTAGCAATAGCCCTGGCTAAAGCTTGTTTTGGTGCGCCGCCCACAGTTCACGCAGTGGATCTGCCCCAGGTATTCCAAGCGCAGGCGCTGGCCGATCAGCGGGTTCAACGGCACCGAGGTGTCGCCCAGCGCCAAGCCGTATTGAACCACCGGTGCTTGCAAGCGCACGGCCATTTTACGAACGGAACCACGGCCCAGTTCGATCAATGGATGGCATCCGACTTGAACAGAATGTTCGGCACCGGGGCCGCCTTGGAACTGCACTGCTGCGGGCCCATGTAACCGGTACGCTGGTCTTCGGGGACGTTTTGCAGTTCCCAGGCGATCACCGCTTGCAGCGACAGCTCCTTCTGCTCCTGGGTGAGTTTGCGGCCGTCGGACCACTTGCCCAGTTCGACAGCGGTCTTCAGGCTCTCGTAGATTTCCGGGGTGATGTTCTCGATCAGTTGGGCAAACGTGCTCATCGGTGTATCCAAGGCCAGTAACGGTAGATTTACCCTAGTTTACGCCGCGCCAGCGTGCCGCCCAATAACCCTGTGGCACAACCGACCAATAAACCACCCACATGGGCCCCGTTGGCGATTTCGCCGAAGCCCAGCAGCGACACGAACCCCGACAGGCACAACCCCAGCCACGCCAACATCATCACCAACACCCCGCGCGGCATATGGTACAGCGGGGTAGGCGCGCGCCACTGGTACAGCCAGATGTGCCCAAGCAAACCATACAGCACCCCCGACAGCCCACCGAACAGGCTGGGGCCGCTCCACAGGTATTGGATCACGTTCGACACGGCGCTGAACCCCAAGCTTAGCCCCAACAACGCCCAACTGCCTTGGCGCCACTCGATGCGCCTGCCCAGCTCCCAGAACCACAGGCTGTTCATGGCCAGGTGCAAGATGCCGAAATGGATGAACATCGGCGTGACCAGCCGCCACACCTGCCCGGCAGCCATGGAACTGGCCCAGGGGCGGAAGTAGGCCAAATCCCCCTGCACGCGAAAGTCGAGAAAGGTCAACCAATGCAGGGGCTCCAAGTGCTCACCCAGCAGGCTGAGGGCACCCACCACCAGGCACAGCAACAGGATACCGGTGGTGACCGGGCTGGCCTTGAGCTGCTGCTGCCACCCCGGGCGGCTGTGCGCCGGGGGCTCGAAACCCAATGCGGCGCTGTCCACTTCGCCCTGGGCGTAGCGTTCGTACAGGTGGCGGATGTCTTCGGCCTCGCGCTCGTTGCGGGCCCAGAGTACCTGCTCGCCGCCCTCTTCGCTGACCCGGTGCGGCACGCGCAGGCGCCGCAATACGCCGATGAACGCCGACAGGTCCACCACCAAGGGCAGGCGTAACACCACCACTGCGCTCATGGCGCCAATTCCGGGCGCTTCACGTCGACCCACACGAACTTGTGTGGGTCGATCGCCGTTTCGGCGTCCAGCCGGTAGGCCACCAGCTTGCCGTGAAGCACGGCGCTGTAGTCCAGGCAGGCCAGGTTGGGCCGCAGCGGCGCCGGGTGGCCGTCACGCCAGTAATGGCCAACGAACAGCATGGGCTCGTGGGCGCCATAGCACAGCAGCGCCTGCTTTTGGTCCGGGCTCAGGCGCTGGCTGGCCACCTCATCGGGTAATGCATCGGGCTGGAACACGATATCGCCGTAGGTTTGCGGGTCTTGCTCCCAGAACTTGGTCCGAAAGAATGCCCGGGTCAGGCCATCGCCGCCGGTGAGCGTGCGCCCGCCCGGCAAGCGCATGTCGGTACCGCGCAGCAAGCGGTCGAACGCCTGCGCGGCGAAGCTGCCGGGCAACGCCGACTGCTGTATGAACGGCTCATCGACGCAGGCATTGGGGAACATCGCCTTGAGTGGGTCGACCAGCGCTTGATCCCAGCAGGCATGCACCAGGCGAAAACGCCCTGCGTCGACGAACAACGGCAGCGTATAGAACCAGCCCACGAAAGCTTTCCAATCATCGGGGTGGCGCTCGAATTGCTCCAGCGTGGCGCCAAACAGCCGCCGATGGCGCGGGGTGTGCTCGCGCACCCAGGTTTGGCCGGTGCCGGCCGGGGCGCGGGTGTGCCAGCCCAGCGCGTTGTACTCATGGTTGCCCATGATGCAAAACGCTTCGCCCGCCTCGACCATGCCGTGCACGATATGCAGCGCCTCGCGAATACGCGGGCCACGGTCGATGATGTCGCCCAGAAACACCGCCTGGCGCCGCGGATGGCGCCATACCCCGCCCTGCAGGCGATAACCCAGCACATCGAGCAGGTGTTCGAGGGTGTTCGCGCAACCGTGTACATCGCCGATCAGGTCGTAACTTCGCGCAGGGTCGAGCATCAGTCGCCTCCGCCGCCGCCCAAACGGCTACCCCAGCCCAGCTTGGTTCGGCAGACTTCGTAATAGTTGTGGTCCAGCGGGTGGATCAAGCGCAGCTTCTGCGGCTTTTTCTTCACGGTAATGGTGTCGCCGGGCGCGCAGGTGAAATGGTTCTGGCCGTCGCATGAAACCTGTGGGTAGATGGTCAAGTCCTTGGACACCACGATTTTCAGCTCGCTGTTGCCATCGACCACGATCGGCCGGCTCGACAGCGTATGCGGGTACATTGGCACGATCACGATGGCGTCGAGTTTGGGGTGCATGATCGGCCCACCGGCCGACAACGCGTAGGCGGTCGACCCTGTGGGCGTGGCGACGATCAGGCCGTCGGCTTTTTGGCTGCACACGAACTGGCCGTCGATCCAGATTTCGAATTCGATCATCCGGGTAGACTTGCCGGGGTGCAGCACCACGTCGTTGAGCGCATCTCCCTGGCCAATGGCTTCGCCATGGCGGCGTACTTCGGCTTCGAGCAAAAAACGGTTTTCGACCAGGTAGTGGCCGTCGAGCACCTCGCCCACCTTCACTTCCAACTCGTCGGGGCGGATATCGGTCAAAAAACCCAGGCTGCCGCGGTTGATGCCCAACACCGGGGTATGGTGGCGTGCCAGGGCACGGGCGGCCCCCAGCAGGCTGCCGTCGCCGCCCACCACGATCACCAGGTCGCACACCTCACCCAGCAACTTGCGCGCACTGACCTGCAGCCCATGCCCAGGCAGCACCTCGGCGATGCTGTCATCGAGGATCACCTGCAGGTGGCGGTCGAGCAGGTAGCGCTTCAGGCGGCGGACGGTGTCTACCACTTGGGTGCTGCCGAGGCGGCCGATGATACCGATATTGCGAAATTGCTCCATGGTGCTCCCGACACTACTGGGCTGGCGTGTGCGTGGGATTATGGGGGAAAGCGCGGGGTTGGGCCAAATCGGATTCAGCGGGCACCTAGCCTGATACCTGGGCACCACTACTAGGCTCTGTACGAAATGTATCTGCGCTCGGTGAGGCCGCGTTGAAAACAGGTACGGATGTAATCACGGATGTAATCACGGATGTAATCACGGATGTAATCACGGAATGCTCATTTACAACCAGTAAACCCGGGTGCGGGCCCTGTCCGCTTCCTCGCCTGTTTTCGCCTTGCCTCACCTTCGCTCGAAAATATTTCGTACAGAGCCTACAAAAACGACCGAAATGCTAGGGGAAAGGCGATACCTCTACAGTGTATGTACACCAATTAAGCAACTGTACCTGCAAGCCGGCCTCCGGAGTGTGCTCAACTATTTATCTGGGCCGTAGAACCGAACAGATGAACCTTCGGCGGGTACGGTACATTGCTCTACCCTTCCCACTGTGGCGTTTCATAGTGAGGAGCCATAGCAGCGCTATGGCCAAGCGCGGCAACGCAGCACGGCGGCAAAAGGCATCGTCAACATCGTGCAGCCTACTTCTGAGACGCCATACTAGCCTCCCATGAACCCCTTCGAATCGCTCGCCACCCTGCCCCTGCAATTGCGCCACGACGCCGTGCGCGACCTGGCCTGGGCCTTGACCAGCCCGCCGCTGTTGGCCCATAGCGCGTGGCCACAGCGCCACCCGCTGCACGCCAGCGAATGGGCACAGGCGCCCCAGCGCCTGGCCGCTTGGCTGCACACGCTGGACGCCGAGCCCTCGGCGCTGCTGGCGTTCCTGGCGCAACGCTCGGTACGCCGGCTGGGCCTTTACTACGAGCGGCTATGGCAATTCGCCGTGGCCGCCGCGCCGGGCGTGGAGCTGCTGGCCGCCAACTTGCCAGTGCGCGACGGCGCCCGCACCTTGGGCGAGTTCGACATGCTGCTGCGCGACGCGGCCGGCACCCACCATGTGGAGCTGGCGGTGAAGTTCTACCTGGGGCCGCCCAACGGCCATGGCCGCAGCACTTCCGAGTGGTTGGGCCCCGGCTGCCACGATCGGCTCGACCGCAAGCTGGCGCACCTGGGTGAACAACAATTGCGCCTGGCCCAGCAGCCGGCCGCCACCACGGTGCTCGCCGCGGTAGGCGCCTGCCAGCCGGTGGCCAGCCTGTGGTTGGGCGGCTACCTGTTCTACCCTTGGCCGCGAGGCGGGCTGGCCGCCCTGGGTGCGCACCCGGCGCACCTGCGCGGTACCTGGCTGCATCGCCGCCATTGGCGGGCCTTTGCCGACAGCGTGCCGCATGCCCGCTTCAGCCCCCTGCCCCGGGCACGCTGGCTGGCCCCGGCGGCTAGCCTGCAGGGTTTGGACGGCGAACAGCTCGAACACTGGCTGCAGGGCCAGGAACCGCTGATGCAAGCCCAGATGGTGGTGCGGGTGAACGCCGAAGGGGATGAACAGGCGCGGCTGTTCGTGGTGCCGGACCCATGGCCGGCGTTGCCGCGCAAATATTGAAACAGCGCTGCGGGCGCCCAACGTGGCGCGCCGGGGGTTTATAGCCCGCTGCCCATTACTTGTTCTTTTTCAGCCTTTTTTTCGCCTTCTCGGCCACCGCTTTTTTCTCCGAGTTTTTCATCGCCTTCCAGCCTTTGATTTCGTCTTTGGCGCGCCCGCAGCCGCGGCATATGCCGTCGCGCAGCTTGCAGTCGGAGATACAGGGGTTCTTGACGTCTTTGGCCACCCGTTGATTCCTCGGTAGGGTTGCCCTTTCGACACAGCGAACGGCATAAGATTGCACGCCGTAAAAAGCCCCTCACGGGAGGGGCTTTGTGACCGCCAGCCGTTACACGATCACCGGGTTTCAGCCACGCCCAGTTCATCCTTGGGGTTGGCCAGTTCCAACGGCGTGCCGCCGGAGGCCAATTCACGCTGCAGCGTGTCTTCGTCCAGTTGGCCGACCCACTTGGCGACCACCAGCGTGGCCACGGCGTTACCGACCAGGTTGGTCAGGGCGCGGGCTTCGGACATGAAGCGATCGATGCCCAGGATCAGCGCCAGGCCCGCCACCGGCAGGTGGCCCACGGCCGAAAGGGTGGCAGCCAGCACGATAAACCCGCTGCCGGTGACCCCGGCGGCACCTTTGGACGACAGCAGCAGTACCGCCAACAGGGTGATCTGGTGGGTGATGTCCAGGTGAGTGTTGGTGGCCTGGGCGATGAACACCGCGGCCATGGTCAGGTAGATCGACGTACCGTCGAGGTTGAACGAATAACCGGTCGGGATCACCAGGCCGACCACCGACTTATTGGCACCAGCGCGCTCCATCTTCACCAGCAGGCGCGGCAGGGCCGACTCGGACGACGAGGTGCCGAGCACGATAAGCAGTTCTTCACGAATGTAACGCACCACGCGCAGCACGCTGAAGCCGTGGATACGGGCCACCAGGCCGAGCACCAGCAGCACGAACAACACGCAGGTGATGTAGAAGCACAGCATCAGTTGGCCCAGTTGCACCAGCGAGCTCACGCCGTAGGCGCCGATGGTGAAGGCCATCGCACCCAATGCACCGAGCGGGGCGAGCTTCATGATCATGTTGATGATGTTGAACATGCCGTGGGCGAAACGATCGATCAGGTCGAGCAGCGGGCGGCCATAGTCACCCAGGCGGTGCAAGGCGAAGCCGAACATCACCGAGAACATCAGCACCTGCAGCACGTCACCCTTGGCAAACGCACTGTAGATGGTGTCGGGGATGATGTTGAGGATAAAGCTCACCACGCTCTGGTCGGCGCCCTGAGACACATAGCTGGCGATTTTCGAGGCATCCAGGGTCGCGGGGTCCACATTCATGCCGGCGCCGGGCTGTACCACATTGACCACGATCAGGCCGATGATCAGCGAAAAGGTAGAAATCACTTCGAAATACAGCAGTGCGTAGCCGCCGGTTTTGCCCACCGCTTTCATGCTCTGCATGCCAGCGATGCCGCTCACCACGGTGCAGAAAATGATCGGCGCGATCACCATCTTGATGAGTTTGATAAAGCCGTCGCCCAGTGGTTTGAGCGCCTTGCCGGTGTCGGGGTAAAAGTGGCCAATCAGGACACCGATGATGATCGCGACGATCACCTGAAAGTACAGCGATTTGTAAAGCGGCTGGCGAGTCGTCATAGCAGTTTCCTCAGGCGTATCGTCCGGCAATCCCTTACCCAACGGGCACGACACCTTGTACACGAACCCCCCTGGCTGGGGGAATTTGTTGTTGGCGGGGCCCACGCACGATGGCAGGCCTGGCTATGAGAGGGCAAAGGGCGTGCCAGCTTATGCCGGGCAAGCGTTTCGCCAGCACTGATGGGCGCTGCAAGCAGTATAGAAGCTCAGGGCATCACAGCGATGCATGGCGAAAAACCGCCAAACGCAGGGCTATGGCGGCGTTGGTTGGCGGAAAACCGCCATCAAGCCTGGCGAAAACGAACCCGCACGGCCGCGCCGCCCAGGGCCGAGTCCGCGAGCACCAGTTGCGCGTCGTAGCTGTCGATGATGTCTTTGACCACCGCCAGGCCGATGCCCTGGCCTGGGTGTTGGGTATCGAGCCGTTCGCCGCGCTTGAGTATGCGGTCACGCTGGCCGGCCGGCACGCCGGGGCCGTCGTCCTCGATGCACAGCGTTAGCCCGTGGGCATCATGCTCCAGGCGAATGTCGATACGCCCCAAGCACAGCCGGTAGGCGTTTTCCAACAAGTTGCCGAGCAGTTCCAGCAGGGCACCCTGTTCCATCGGCAAGTAGGCCGGCTCGGGCAGTTCCATGTGCACCTGCACCGGCTTGTCGCGGTACACCTTGCTCAAGGTGGCGCACACACTTTCGGCCAACGGCCGCAGAGCTACGCGGTCGCGCACTAGGCCACTTTTGCGCAGGCTGGCGCGCTGCAACTGGTAGCCGATCTGCTGGCTCATGCGCTCGATCTGCTGTTGCAGGATGAGCGCTTGCTCCAGGTCTTGGCCACGCTGGGCGATGTTTTCGCTCACCCCTTGCAACACGGCCAGCGGGGTTTTCAGGCTGTGCGCCAAGTCGCCAAGGGAATCACGGTAGCGCCTGCGCTGCTCGCGTTCGCCGCGCAGCAGCCGGTTGAGCGAACGGGTCAGGCGCAGTAGCTCACGGGGGTGGTCGTCAGACAAGCCATCACGGCGGCCCGCCTCGACCTCGTCAAGTTCCAACGTCATCCGCCCCAGCGAGCGCAGCGCCCAAGTCAGGCCGCCCCAGAGCAACAACAGCAACACCAGCAGCGCCGCGCCAAAGCCCAGGTAGAAATGTTCGCGCAGGCTTTTGAGGGTGTTTTGGTAATCGTCCACCGACTGCAAAGCCAAAAAGCTGTACGCCGCGTTCTGCCCACCGAGCAGTTTCACTTCGACGTCGTACACCCAGTACTCGCGGCCATCATCGCCTGCAGCGCGGGAAAACACATTGCCTTGGCCATCGTAGCGTGGGCTGTAGCTCACGTTCTCCTCGGCCGCAGCGCGCGAGCGCCACACCAGCTTACCCTGGCGGTCGTACACATACCCCAGCAAACGCCCATCCGGCAGGTTGAAGCGTTCGTCCGGCAACAACGCCGGCATGCGCAACTGCCCGCCCTCGACCCGCGCCGATGAAATCAGCGTGGTCACGTCCGAGGCCAGGCGCTGCTCGATGGCCTCTTTCAGCGCCAGGCTCACCGCACTTTGCAGGGCCGGCAGCAGCCCGAGCATGAACAACACGGCGAGGATGGCCGCCGCCAGCATCAAGCGCAGGCGCAGCGAGCGGGTCACCGGCAACGCTCGGTGAACAAGTAGCCCAGCCCGCGCACCGTTTCGATCGGCCGAAAGCCTTCAGCGGCCTCGAGCTTGCGGCGGATACGCCCCACCAGCACTTCGACCACGTTCGGATCGCGTTCGCCGTCATCGGGGTAAAGCTGCTCCATCAAGCGGTCTTTGGCCACCACTTGTTGGTGATGGCGCATCAGGTATTCGAGGATGCGGTACTCGAATGCGGTAAGGCCCAGCGGTTGGCCGGCGAGCATACCCTGCTTACGGTTCAGGTCCAGCAGCAGAGGCCCGGCAGTGATGGAGGCCTGGGTAAAGCCGCTGGAACGGCGCAGCAAGGCATGCAGCCGCGCCTCGAGTTCTTCGTATTGGAACGGCTTGACCACATAGTCGTCGGCCCCGGCCGCCAGGCCCTCGACTTTGTCTTGCCAGTTCCCGCGGGCGGTGAGAATTAAAATCGGAAAGCTTTTGCCGGCCGAGCGCAGTTGGCGGATCAGGTCCAGCCCGCCCATGCCCGGCAGCCCCAAGTCGATCACCGCCAGGTCGTGGTTGTATTGCTCGGCCTGATACAGTGCCTCTTCGGCGTTGGCCACCGCCTCGACCACATGGCCGCTGTCGCCCAACCGTGTGCGCAGGTGATGGCGCAACAGCGCTTCATCTTCCACCACCAGTAGTTTCATTGATGCCTCCGCTCGGCGAACGCGGCAAAGCCGGGCCGAGTGGCCTGGCTTGCCCCCGCTCATGCTCAGAACTGGTAGTTGGCCGCCAG
Source organism: Pseudomonas typographi (assembly GCF_014694385.1). Classification (GTDB taxonomy): domain Bacteria; phylum Pseudomonadota; class Gammaproteobacteria; order Pseudomonadales; family Pseudomonadaceae; genus Aquipseudomonas; species Aquipseudomonas typographi. Next base: position 20,829 of record NZ_JAAOCA010000046.1, read on the forward strand.
ATAGGTTTGCGCCGAACTGTTCAGTTGCAGCGAGCCTTGTTTGCTGCCACCGCTTTGGTCGAAATCGACCTTGGCGTTACTGCGTAGGTAGCGATAGCCCAGCTCGACCGACGTGTTCTGCGATACGTGCTGGAGAATACCGGCCTGGGCGCCGACCGCATAGCCGGTGGCGCTGTCGTGGCGGTAGCCGGCGGATTTTTGGGTAAGTTCGGTCAGGCCCAAGGTGCCGCCGCCAAACAATTTTGTGCTATTGCCCAGCGGGTAGAACAGGTCGTAGCTGCCCAGCAGGTTCTGCTGGCGCAATTTCAGCCCCTGGTGGCTGCCGGCGGTGTATTCGTAGGTGGCGTAGTAGCGGCCCTGGTCGTTCTGCTGGCCGGCCCGAACGCCCCAGTTGCCCTCGTGCTTGATCACCCCATCGGTGTGGGGGTCGCCGAGGTTGGCATTGAGCGGGCGGGACTTATCGAATTTGTCGCGGGTTTCGCCATAGGTAAGGCCGGCGAAGTCCGTCGTAGCCGCCATCGCTTGGGTGGTAGCACCCACGAAAGCGGTAGCCAGCAGCAAGCTCTGTAGCGTTTTCATGTCGCGCTCCTTATCGGGCCGGGCCCGTGGTTTGAACGCATGCAGGTTATGGCCGGGGCGCTGAACGCTGGCTGAACTCTCGCTGAACCTGGGCTGAATAGGATAAAAGCGCGGCCAGGCAGCCACTGTCGCTAGCCCGATGGCGTTACCGGATGCCGCTGCTCAAGCGGATTGAAATGCCAGGTTCAACCGTTCCAGGCCCTCATCGATCTGCGCCAGCCCGGGCGCGGCGAACGACAGCCGCAGGCTGGCGGGGTCGGGGTTATCGCCAAAGAACGCCGTACCGGGCACGAACAGCACGTTGCGCGCCACCGCCCGCTGGAACAGGTCGCTGGCCAGCACGCCGTGGCGGCAACGGCCCCACACGAACATCCCCCCTTGCGGCGGCGCCACCTCAAGCTGCCCAGCCAGGCCCGCGAGGCCGGCGAGCATGCGTTCGGCCTTGGCCCGGTAACCGGCCACCAAGGTAGGCAGGTGCTGCTCCAGGGCACCGGCCGCCAGGTATTCAGCGGCGATGCGCTGAGCCCACGGTGAGGTGCACAGGTCTACCGTTTGCTTAGCGATGGTGCAGCGCTGGCGCACCGGCAGCGGGGCGACCATCCAGCCCACCCGCAAGCCCGGCGCCACCACCTTCGATAAGCTCGACAGGTGGATGACCCGCCCCTGGGCACCGGGCACTTGGCTTTGCAGCGCCAACAACGATGGCAGCGGCTCGCCGGCAAAGCGCAAGGCGCCGTAGGGGTCGTCTTCAACAATGAGAAAATCATGCTCGGCTGCCAGCGCCAGCAGGGCCAAGCGTCGCTGCAGCGGCAGGCAAGCCCCGGTGGGGTTGGCAAAGCTCGGCACGCAATAGAGCAAACGAAAGCGCCCACGGGGCTCAGCCGCCAGTTGCACGGCCAAGGCGCCGGTGTCGAGCCCCTCGGCATCGGTGGCCACCCCGGCCAATGGGCAGCCGGCCAGGCGCAGCGCTTGCAAGGTGGCCGGGTACGTGGGCCGCTCCACCAGTACGCGGTCGCCGGGGCTGAGCAATACCTTGATCAGTAAGTCCAGGCCCTGCTGGGAGCCAGTGGTGACCATCAGTTCCTCAAGCGCCACCTGGCACCCTCGGCGCGCCATCAAGGCCTGCAACTGCTCACGCAACATCGGCAGGCCCTCGGTGGCGGAGTACTGCAAGCAGTCGACCGGCGCGGTGCCCAAGGCCCTCTGCGCCGCCGTGGCCAGGCCGGGCTGGTCGAACAGCGCCGGCGGCGGATAACCGCCGGCAAAGGAGATCATCCCCGGCCTCGACAGGTATGGGAACAACTCGCGGATCGCGGAGCCGGCAGGCGCCTCGAAGGCGGGGGTAAAGCGGTAGCGGGGCGGCTCGGCCATGGCGGTCGCTCGTTAAGGCTGCGGCGGCAGTATCGAAGTGTGCCGGGGGCACCGCAAGCGAACAATACTCCACACATCATGCCGTGGCGGCATGACCTTCGCCCTGCAGCCAGGTATGCAACGCCGCCACCGCCCGCGGCCGGCTGGAATGCTCGTTCACGGCCAGGTAGTAGCCGCGGCGGGTGGCGTAACGCTGCGGCAAGGCTTCGACCAAGCGCCCGTCGACGAGCAGGTCGGCGAGCATATGCGGGCTGCCCAGGGCGATACCGCGGCCATCGACCGTGGCCTGGATCTGCTGGGCATGGTTGTTGAAGGCCAGGCGCGCCGGCGGCAGCACGCCACGCACGTTCATCTGGTCGAACCAGGCGCCCCAGTCGGCTACCGCCCAGTTGAAGCCGCGCCAGTGCTCGCGGTCCAGGTTGAGCAGCCGCTCCCCGAGTAACTGCTGCGGCTCGCTGAGGGTACGACCTTGCAGGTACCCGGGGCTGCACAGCGGTACGAGCACTTCGTCCATCAGGTGGCTCATGCGCACGCCATGGCGCTGCCCTTCGTTGCCGCAGGTGATGGCCATGTCGACGTTCTCGGCGCGCAGGTCCACTTCGCGATCCAAGGCGAACAGGCGCAAGGCCACCTGCGGGTGCTGCTGCTGGAACGCATCCAGGCGCGGCATCAACCAGTAGGTGGCCATGCATACGGTGGCGGCGATGGTCACCGCACCACTGGCATCGCTGCGGATCTCGGTGCTGGCCTGGGCGATGCGCTCCAAGCTCTCGTCCACCGCCTCGAACAGGCGCTGGCCAGCCGTGGTAAGCGCCACGCTACGGTGGTTGCGGATGAACAACGGGTTGCCCAGGTGCCCTTCGAGCAGGCGCACCTGCCGGCTGACCGCCGCTTGGGTGATGCACATCTCTTGTGCGGCCAGGGTAAAGCTTTGCAAGCGCGCGGCGGCTTCGAACACCACCAACGCGGTCAATGGCGGCAAGCGCCGGCGTAGCCTTTCCATAACTTTTCCTTACCCGAACCGGCAGTTTTAATCGGTTGAGCCCGGCGCTGGGCTCTGGTCAGATCACCCTATAACAAGATCCCTGCCTCCGACTGCCTAGCAAATGCCATGCACAACGAACAGGAGACACCTATGCCCGCCCCTTCGCTGTATAGACCAAAAGCTTATGCCTGGCTGGCAAGCCTGGCCCTCACCGCCAGCAGCCTGCTGGCTCACGCCGCCGAATCGGCCCCTGTGCGCATTGGCTGGGTGAATTGGTCCGATACCGAGATCACCGCCAAGCTTGCGCAAACCGCCCTGCAGGATCACCTCAAGCAACCGGTGCAGATGATCCAGGCCGATATCGGCATCCAGTTCCAAGCCCTGGCCAACGGCAACATCGACCTGATCCCAATGGTGTGGTTGCCCAATACCCACAAAGCGTTCTGGGACAAGTACCAAAGCAAGCTCGAAGACCTCGGTGTGCTCTATGAGGGTCGCATCGGCTGGGCAGTGCCCGATATCGTGCCGGAAAGCGAGGTGGCCAGCCTCGAAGACCTCAACAAGCCCGAAGTGAAAGAGAAACTCGGCGGGCGCATCCTCACCTCCGAGGCGGGCAACGACCAATACAAGCTGTCACTCAAGGCCATCGATGCCTACCAGCTCAAGGGCTACAAATTGGTGGCCTCTTCGGAAACCGGCATGCTCACCGAGATGGAGCGCAACCTCAGCCGCGGCCAGTGGTCGGTGATCAACGCCTGGAACCCGCACTGGATGTTCTCCAAATGGAAACTGCGCTATCTCAAAGAGCCGAAGCAGATCTTCGGGGGCGCAGAGCAGATCCACGCCGTGGCCCGCAAAGGCTTCAGCCAGCAATACCCACAGGTGGCCTACTTTTTCGCCCATTACTCGCTGCCCCTGGCCGACCTGGAGCAACTGATGCTCAAGGCCAAGCAGAGCAGCAGCGATGCGGTGGTGGCCGAATACTACGCCGCCAACCAACCGCGCTTCGCTGCCATGTTCGCCGCGGCGGCACAAGCCGCCAGCGCCGCCCAGCCCTGATGTGCCGCCGGCTTATCGATGAGGACGCCCCATGGCCAGCACTAACGACCCGCTGCTACAACCCTTTACCCTCAAGCACCTGCACCTGCGCAACCGGGTGGTGAGCACCTCCCATGAGCCAGCCTATTCCGAAGGTGGCATGCCACGGGCGCGTTACCGCCTTTACCACGAAGAAAAAGCCAAGGGCGGCGTGGCGTTGACGATGATCGGCGGCTCGTCGATCGTCGCCGCCGACAGCCCACCGGCGTTCGGCAACCTGCACCTGTACAAAGACGAGGTGGTGCCGTGGCTGCGCGAGTTGGCCGATGGCGTGCACCAACACGGCAGCGCGGTGATGTGCCAGTTGTCACACCTGGGCTGGCGCGCCAGCAACTTCAGCGACGACTGGTTGCCGCTGATGTGGCCGCAACGGGGCCGGGAGCATGCCCACCGCAGCTTCACCAAGCAGATGGAAGACTGGGACATCACGCGCATCGTGCGCCAGTACGCCGAAGCCGCGCAGCGCTGCCAGGCCGCTGGCCTGGACGGCGTGGAAATCGAGGCCTATGGGCATTTGTTCGACGCTTTCTGGAGCCCCGGGAACCGGCGCGAAGACGGTTATGGCGGCGACCTCGAAGGGCGCGTGCGGTTCCCGTTGCAGGTACTGGCGGCCATGCGCAAGGCGGTGGGGCCTGGCTTTATCATCGGCGTACGGATGGCCGTGGATGAAGCCATGCCCGGCGGCCTTAGCGAACAAGAAGGTTTGACCATCGCCCGTACCCTGGCCGATCACGGCATGGATTTCATCAGCGTGATCAAGGGCCGCATCGACAGCGGCGAAGCCCTGGCGCGGGTGATACCCGGCATGGGCACCCCAGCGGGGCCCCATTTGGAGCTTGCCGGCGCGGTGCGGCGGACGGTCCCCGTGCCAGTGATGCATGCCGCGCGCATCAGCGACGTGGCCACTGCGCGCCATGCCCTGCGCGAAGGGTTGGTGGACCTGGTGGGCCTGACCCGCCCGCACATGGCAGACCCGTACCTGCTGGCCAAGGTCGCCGCCGGCCAAGAGCAACGCATCCGCCCTTGCGTAGGCGCCAGTTACTGCATCGACCGCATTTACATCTCCGGCGAAGCGCATTGCATCCATAACCCGGCCACCGGCCGCGAAGCGCGTATCCCCCAACTGACCCCGCCCAGCCCCGCGCCGGGCAAGCACGTGGTGGTGGTGGGCGCTGGCCCCGCGGGGCTGGAGGCCGCCCGCGTGTGCGCCGAGCGCGGGCACCGGGTTAGCGTGCTGGAAGCAGCCAGCCACGCCGGTGGCCAGGTACGGGTGGCCGCCGCGCCGCTCCGGCGCCGTGAGTTGATCGGCGTAGTCGACTGGCGCCTGGCCGAGTGCGAACGGCTGGAGGTCAGCTTTCGCTACCACTGCTATGCCGAAGCCAACGACGTGCTGGCACTGGCCCCCGACGTGGTGATCATCGCCACCGGCGGCATCCCCGATTGTGAATTCCTCGAAGAAGGCAACGCGTTGGTGCACAGTAGTTGGGACGTGCTCACCGGCGACTTCACGCCACAGGGCAGCGTGTTGGTGTTCGACGGCAACGGCGGCCACCAGGCCATGAGCTGCGCCGAGACCCTGGCGCAGATGCCAGGCGTGAGCGTCCAACTGGTCACGGGCGAAACCTCGCTCGGGCCCGATGTGGGGGGCCTGAACATGCCGGCGTACCTGAAGGTATTCGTCGCCCATGGGGTGCAGCAAACCTTTTCGCAGCGCCTGGTGGGCGTGCGCGCTGCCGGCAGCCAGAAGCTGGCACGGCTGTGGTGCGAGGCCACCGGCGAGCACTATGAGCGGCGGGTCGACCATGTGGTGGTAGAACACGGGACGCTGCCCATGGACGAACTGTATTTTGCCCTCAAGGGCCTGTCGCGTAATCGCGGCGAGCTGGACCATGAGGCGTTCATCGGCATCCGCGAACAGCAGGTGAACACTCAGCCAGAGGCGCGTTTTCAGCTGTTCCGCATCGGCGATGCGGTGGCCAGCCGCGACATCCATGCCGCGATCTATGACGGGCTAAGGCTGTCGCTGGCGATCTGAAACCTGCCGGGGGCTGTGCTACCATGCCGGCCCGCCCGTGTTTCCCTGCCAGGGCGGCAGAAATAAGGACCGCACCGCCGCGATGAGCAGCATTCGCGAACGCAACTGCGCACTGATCCTGCGCGCCGCCAGTGAAGAATTCGCCGACAAGGGTTTCGCCGCCGCCAAGACCCAAGACATCGCCGAACGCGCCGGGCTGCCCAAGCCCAACGTGTATTACTACTTCAAGTCCAAGGAAAACCTCTACCGCGAAGTGCTGGCCAGCATCGTCGAGCCCATTCTGGCCGCGTCCCAACCCTTCGACCCGGCCGGCGACCCGTGCGACGTGCTTAGCCGCTACGTAAGGGCCAAGGTACGCATCTCCCGCGACCTGCCGTTCGCCTCGAAAGTGTTCGCCAGCGAGATCATGCACGGCGCCCCGCACCTCGCGCCGGACCTGGTCGAGCGCCTCGACCGCCAGGCCCAGCACAACATCGCCTGCCTGCGTGGCTGGATCGCCCAAGGCCGGATGGCGGCGATCGACCCGCAGCACCTGATGTTCACCCTGTGGGCCGCGACCCAGACTTACGCCGACTTCGACTGGCAGATCAGCACCGTGACTGGCAAGCCGAAACTCGATGATGAAGACTACGACGCGGCAGTGAACACGATTCTGACCTTGGTGTTGAAAGGTTGCGGCCTGTAACGAGCGGCGAACCGTGGGGCCTGTGCGCGGGGCATTGTATTTTCTTTGACACATTGGCAAGCGCTGGCTATACCGTCGCTTCCAGTCCTTAGCAGGCAGGGTAGCTTTCATGGATAGCCGCAACACCTTGGGTGTGGGTTATAACCTGATCAACGACCCCAGTGCCGTGAGCGCGCGCCTCGCCGGCGCCGCCAGCCAGCGCTTCACCACGGCCCCCGGCGAGGCCAGCCCGTGACTGGTGCGCAAAGGGCTGAGTTGGGTCGGGCCATTGAGCGCGGCCGGTGCGCAGCTCCCAGTGGACTACACAGCGCAAACCGAAGCGATTTCAATGCCCAGGCCGCCAGCGTGAAGCTGTCGGTACCGTACTAATCTCTTACCCTTACCACTGGCCAGGCGCGTGACACCCACATGCAGCTAACGCATGCGATTTATACCCTGAATGCATTGGCCACATCGCTGTGCTGCGGTTTTTAATCCCGTGCACCTTTATCCCTCTGATGTGCGAAGAAGCTCACGGTGTCAGCCCTGCAACCGCTCAACCTCGTTTCCGCCGCGCCGCGACTACGCTGGCCGGCCTTCGGCCGCAGCGCCTTACCGTGGATCGTGCCGCTGTGCGTGCTGGCGCTGTGGTGGGTGGCCAGCCATCGGCACTGGATGAGCCCACAGATCTTGCCGACCCCCGAATTGGTCTGGAGCAGCCTGCTGGAACTGGCCGCCGGCGAGCTATGGAGCAACCTCTGGATCAGCCTGCAGCGCCTGCTGCGCGGCCTGCTGGCCGGCATCGCCGCCGGCGCCTTGCTCGGCGCATGGCTGGGGGCCAGCCGGCGCGCCGAGCGTATGGTCCTGCCGACCCTCAGCGCCCTGGCGCAGATCCCGACCCTGGCGTGGATTCCGCTGTTCATGGTCTGCTTCGGCATCGGCGAAGCGCTGAAGATGGCCGTGCTTATCAAGGCGGTGGTAATGCCGGTGCTGATGCACACCCTGGTCGGCGTACGCGACGCCCAACCGCGCCTGCGCGAAGCCGCCACGGTGCTGCGCCTGCCCTTTGGCCTGCGCCTGCGCCGGCTCATCCTACCCGCCGCCTTACCCTCGTTCATGGCCGGCGTGCGCCTGGCGCTGTCGGCCGGCTGGGCCTCGCTGCTGGCGGTAGAGCTGCTGGCCTCCAGCGAGGGCCTGGGCTACCTGATGGTCTGGGCGCGCCAGCTGTTCATGCTCGATATTGTCTTCGTCTGCATCGTACTGATCGGCTTGCTGGGCGTGGCCCTGGACCGCGGCATCGGCTGGCTCGACCGGCGCCTGGTGTTCTGGCCTCACACCAGCCTCGGCCAGTTGCAATTGCAGCGCCCCAACACCTTCGGCGAACGGGCCCTGGCCTGGGTGCTGCCGGTGTTATTGCTGGCCCTATGGCAGCTGGCCAGCGCTGAACACTGGGTCGACCCCAACCTGTTGGCGCCCCCCGCCAAGGTGGTCGCCAGCGCCCTGGCCGGGTTCGCCGACGGCAGCCTGATCCAAGCCATGCGCATGAGCCTGCAACGCACCCTCGGCGGCCTGCTCATAGGTGGCAGCCTGGGCTTGCTGGGCGGGCTGATGCTCGGCCTGTCGCCGCGGGCCGAGCGCCTGTTCGGCCCCAGCTTCAGCGCCCTGCGCCAGATCGCGATTTTCGCCTGGGTACCGCTGATCACCGCGTGGTGCGGCCTGGGCGAAGGCGCGAAATGGGCCTTCGTGGCCATGGCCGCATTCTTTCCGCTGTTGGTGGCCACCCAGCGTGCCGTGGCCCAAGCCCCGGCGCAACTGACCGAGGCTTCACAAGTGCTGCACCTGGGCCTGCTGCAGCGCCTGCGTTGGCTGACCCTGCCCGCCGCCGCCCCCGGCATCTTCGCCGGCCTGCGCTTGGCCTTGATCTACGCTTGGCTGGGGACCATCGGTGCCGAATACTTCATGCCCTCCGACGGCGGCATCGGCAGCCTGATGATCGGCGCCGAACAACTCATGCAAACGGACCGTATCCTCACCGGCATGGTGCTGATCGGCCTTGCCGGCGCGGTACTCAACTACCTCGGCCAAACCCTCGAACGCCGCGCCACGCGCTGGAGACATGCATGACGCTCCCCCTCTCGCCCCTGCTGCATTTCAGCCACGTCAACAAGCGCTTCACCGTCGACGGCCAGCCCATCGAAGCCATTCACGACTTCAACCTCGACGTCGCTCCCGGCGAATTCGTCGCCATCGTCGGTTCCAGCGGCTGTGGCAAATCCACCTTGCTGCGCTTGCTGATCGGCCTGGATCGCGAATTCCAAGGTGCCATCGAACTCGACGGTGTCGCCGTGGATGGCAACGCCAGTGACTGCGCCATCGTGTTTCAGGAGCACCGCCTATTCCCCTGGTTGACCGTGACCCAAAATATCGCCTTGGGGCTGGCCACCCAGCCGCTGGAAAAGGCCGAGCGGGATCGGCGCATTGCCGGGTTCATCGAATTGGTGGGCCTGAGCGCGTTCAGCCAGGCGTATCCCCACCAGCTCTCCGGCGGCATGGCGCAACGCGTAGCGATTGCCCGTGGCCTGGTGGCGAGCCCGCGGGTATTGCTGCTGGATGAGCCCTTTGCGGCGCTCGATGCGCTCACCCGCCAGCAATTGCAGGACGAGTTGCTGACCTTGCGCGCCAAGGCGAGCATCACCGCACTGTTGGTGACCCACGATGTGGAAGAGGCCATCTACCTGGCCGACCGCGTGGTAGTCATGGCGCCACGGCCAGGGCGGATCAAGCGCGTAGTGGCGATCAACCTGCCCCATCCGCGGCACAGAGGCAGTTATGAGTTTCATCAACTGCGCGAAGAACTGCTGCATGAACTGACCCGCGAAGGGCCCTATGTCGCGCCGAGCCGGGAGCTGATCCGGGATGTGGAGGCTTTGTATATCGCGTGCTGAAGGTGGACTACCTTACCCGCCAGCCCGATGATCCCGGCCCCCACACCACAGCAGGGCCGGAATAACGAAGGCAGGGTACCTCAATGCGCAGGCCGCCCATATTGCACGGCCCCAGCGGGTGCGCGGCCGGCAAGCGGCCTCTACCCGGGCCGCGGCAGTGCCACCGCGGCAAAGCGTTCCTGCTGCCGGGGGTCAATCAGGTCCGCCGTTTCAACCTGCCAGTGCAGCACCTTTTCCATCAACGCTCGCTCCACTGCCGCGTACTGCGCCAGCCCAGCCAGGTTGTGCTGCTCATGGGGATCACTTGGGCGGTGAAACAGCTGGGCAGGCTCATACAACCGCCACACGTAAGTCCACTGCTGATCGCGCCGAGCGACGACCTTGCCGACACTGCGGGGTTGGTCATGCTGCAATTGGCTCTTGAGGTCGTAGGGATAGCCGCCGCGCTCCAACAGGTCGGATTCGGCCTCCCTGAAGCCGCCCTCACTGAAGACTGCGTCCCGGTGCTCAAGCAACGGATCCTGCAGGCAACCGACAAAACTACGCCCATAATGTGGATGGTCCGCCGCGACACCCGCGAGGTCGAGTAACGTCGGAAACACGTCGATCAACTCGATCAACGCGTCGCTTTGCGCGCCCTTGGCCAGGCCGGGCCCGGAGATGATCAGCGGCGTGCGCACCAGGCATTCCTCGACGCCCGCAGGCCACTTTTCCACCAGGCCATAGTCGCCCAGGTACTCGCCGTGATCGGAAAAAAACGCCGTGTAGGTCGTGCCGCCTAGAGGGTGCCGCTGCACGCTCGCCATCACCCGCCCCACCAGGCTATCCAAGTACGAGACCATGCCGAAATATACCGCTCGCAGCTCCTGCCAGTGCTGCGCTTGCAACCGATCCCAACCATGCAGCCGTGCCAATTCAGCATGAAACGCCGGCTGCGGACCGCTGCCGTGGCGCGGTAGCGCGATGGCGTCGCGCGGGTACAGCGAGAACCACGGCTGCTCGACGGCGAACGGCGGATGGGGCGAAACCAGCGGGATGTACAGCACCCAAGGCTCAGGGTGGGGCTTGGCCAGCCAGGCTTCGGCGGTGCGGATCACCGCCTCGTCGAAACCCACCTGCCCGGCCGGTTTCTCGCCCTCGTAATGAGCGCGCTCCAGGCTACCACCCGGCGCCGGCGCCCCAGGGCGCGGCCGGAAGAAATCGCGCAGGTCATTGAGCGCCGGGTCGGCAAAGCCATGCTCATGCACCGATCGCTCGGCCGCACCGGCGGCGAAGGTATCGCCGCGGGCGCCGGCATGCACCACGTGGTAGCCGTTGTCCCTGAAGGTACGGAGGAAATTAGGCTCGTCCTCGGTGAGCAGATACTGCAAGGTACGGTGCCCGCCGACATGGGGGTAGCGCCCCGACAGGAACGATACACGCGACGGTGAACACACACTGTGCTGGGTGAACGCCTGGCCGAAGCGTACGCCCTGGGCCGCGAGGCGATCCAGGTGCGGGGTACGCACCGGGGTTTGGTCGTTGAAACCGGGCAGGCAATCCACGCGCAGTTGGTCAGCGACGATCACCACAAAATTGGGTCGCTTGGCCATGGGGTCAAAAGTCCTTGCGCAGTTGCACGCCGAAGTAACGCTCGTCGTCACGAGGCACCGTGCGATTGACGGCGTTACTGCTGGTGGCGAGCATCGGGGCATAGGAGCGGTTGCCCAGATTCTTGCCCACCAACGCCACGCGCCAGCCCCGGTTGTAGTCGGCCAGGGCGACACTGGCGTTCCAGATGCCATAGGCTCCCTGGCGGGTATTGACGTTCTGGTCGAGGCTGTACTGCACCTCGCTTTGCCAGTTGTAGTCGGCGGCCAGTTCCACATCCAGGCCGTTGCTCAGTGGAATGCTGTAGTCGGCGCGGGCATAGGTTTTCCAGTCCGGGGCGAACGGCAGCGGCTTGCCGTTAATGTCGCAACCCGCGGCGGCCGCGGCCGGGCACTGGAAGTCGACGATGCGCGCGTGAGTGTAGGCCACTGCCCCCGAGAGCTTGAGTTGCGGGGTCGCCTGAAAGGCGTAGTCCAGCTCGGCGCCCTCGGTACGCACGGAGCCGGCGTTGATCAGGCGCGTGACCGGAGAGCCGGCCACCAGGTCGTAGAAATTGGCCTGGTAGTTGTCGTAGTCGGTGCGAAACAGTGCCAGGTTGGCGGTCAGGCGCTTGTTGAAGGCTGTGCTCTTGAGGCCGATCTCGTAGGCGTTGGAGGTTTCAGGATCGAGCGCCTGGGTGTCGGCCGAATACATCTGGAAGTACACGTTGTACGCCGGCCCCTTGTAGCCGCGCGAGTAGGTCACGTAGCCGGTCAGGTCTTCACTGAAATCATGCTGCACGCCGAAGCGGCCGGAATAGCCGTTGTCGCTGGTATCGCCCGAGGATGCGTACGAAGGCCGCATAGAGCGCAGGGTGGTGGGCGATGACGAGGTGCGCCAGTGGTCGTACTCTACTTCGTCGTGGGTGGCCCGTGCGCCAGCGATGAGGCGCCAGGTGTCGGTGAGGTTCAGGGTGCTTTCGCCGAACAGCGCGTAGCTGTCGTTGGTGGCGCTGAACTGGCCGTGAGCGTTGTTGGTGGTGCCGAGGTCGACCAACTGGCGGGAATACGCCTCTTTCGATTGGCCATGAAACAGGTACACGCCGGTTACGTATTCGAGAAGCTGGCCGGTGGGCGACGCCAGGCGCACCTCCTGACTGTACTGATCGTAATTGACACGGCCGGTGTCGTGCAGGGCGTCGTCGGGCAGCCCGGCGAGGCCGTCCTGGTCCTGATATTGATGGTTGTCCCAGCCGCGCCAGGCAGTGATCGAGGTCAGCGTATAGGCCCCCAGCGACCAATCGACCTGCGCCGAGAGGCCTTTGTGGGTGTCTTCGGCGTAGGTCTTGAAGTCGTTATCGACCCGGCGGTTGTGATCGCTCAGGCGGCCCGGAAAATTGTTGGCGAAATAGGCCGTGCTGGCGCTTTCGGCGACCCCGCTGGGGGCGGTGTTGGTGCCGTCGGCGTAGTCGCCGATCAAGGTTACCTTGAGGTCGTCGTTGGGGGTGAACTGCAGTTTGCCGCGCACGCCCTTGGTGTTGTAGCCGTTGACGCGATGGTGGTTGTAGTCGTTGGTGACGTTACCGTCATAATCGCCCCATAGCGTACTGATCGAGCCTTTGAGGGTGTCGGTAAGCTTGCCGCCGATGCCGAAGCGCGTGCGGTTCTCATTGCCCTTGCCGTAGTGCGAGTACTCGGCATAGCCGTGGGTTTCGTCGCTGATATCGCGGCTGACGACGTTGAGCACACCGGCCGAGGCGTTGCGCCCGAACAGCGTCCCCTGGGGGCCGCGCAGCACCTCGATGCGCTCGACGTCGAGCAGGTCCAGCGTCGCCTGCCCAGGGCGGCCATAGACCACCCCGTCGATGACCGTCGCCACACTCGGCTCCACGCCCGGCGAAGTAGATATGGTGCCCACCCCCCGCACGAACAGCGACGAGTCCTTGGCCGAGGCCGCGGGGCGGTAGTTGAGCGTCGGCACCTCCTGGACAATGCTGGAGATGTTGTTGCGGTTCTCCCGTTCCAGTTGCTCGCCATCGACCACCGAGACCGCCACCGGTACCTTTTGCAGCGAAGCTTCGCGGCGGGTGGCAGTCACGGTTACGGCTTTGAGCGCGGTGTCCGGTTGTGCGCTCTCGTCGGCATGCGCGAGGGGTGTGGTGCAGACCAACGGGAACAGGCTCAAGGCAGTGGCAGGAAACAGGCGGCGGTACGGTGATGGGTTCATGTTCAAGCTCTAGGGTCGGATCAATCTAGCCGTCCTGGTGGTGGTGGCGGAGCAAGGCGAGCAGACACCGAAGTGAGGGCATTAGGTTATGTGTTTTTGATCTTTGGGCGGGTTTGGGG
>NZ_JAAOCA010000047.1 GCF_014694385.1 Pseudomonas typographi
ATGGGGCGCCTCCGTGTGCGCTGATTTGTCCAACCGCATTAGCGCAGGCACCAAGCTCCAGTGACCAAACTGGGGAATAGCCATGCCTGGTGCCTGCCTGATGCGGTCGATTGAAGGGGGGAGGTGGTGGTGGGCAAACAGGCTGCTTTTCCGTGCCCAGCCACGAATTCCGTGGCTTTGAGGGTGGTGGGCAACCTTGGGTTGAAATGGTGCCGGTAACGGTTCCGGCGCTGATGCAATCAGCCGTTCGGTGCAGGACCGCCATGATGGCCTTCTGGCTAACGGGGCCGGAAGCAAGCCGGCGCACTCCGTGACCGATATTCTCCCGTCGGTCAAAGCGCTCAGCACTGTAGTGGCTGGGTAGACTGTTGCTGGGCAACCTCGGTTTAACGCTTCATGGCGGTATCTCCTATTGCTCGCTCCCTGGGAAGGCCGGGGCCACCTATAGAAAGGGTGCCGGTCTTTCCCGGCTGTCACGCCCGGCCGCGTAGTCGCAACCCAAAGGCGATTCGATGCAGGGGGCCGCTTTCGCGGTGTGGGCTCGTCCGCATCGAAGTGAGCTATCCCGGCCCTAGTCGCCTCATATACGTTTAGGCCTATGGGTGGTCCGCGCTGATAGCTCACTTCGATGGGCACTCTTGCGAATGCCAAGGGGTGGGTTAACCGGATTAGCCCTGACCACCCAGGGCCTCAACCATCACCGGTATAGGGCCTTTTACGTCAGGCTGACGTGGCGCTGGTTGTTCAACCGATGGTGATTGGATTAGAAATGAAATCGTCGAGAGCCTGCTGCTCAGCGTCATCGCTATCAAGGAAGCGAATCAGCCAAGGTACGAGCGTTTGCACCGTTCCGTCTGGCATCTCGACGATGGCCACCGTGTAGTTGCCTGGCCCGTTCTCGAACTCCTCGTACTCGACGCCCCAGCCATGAAACTTGCCCTCTGCGGCGTCTTCAATGCCAGTGCGCCTGCCGCTGTTATCGTGCAAGCCCTTCATTGTCATTACTGGTCTCATCTTGCCCTCCAGGGCGTTGTTCGTTGGGTCAGTCGAGCGGTTTCCAAGCCTGCCAAGTGGGCGGACATGCTAACTTGCCGCCGATACGATCTAGGCAGGCCGTATCCCAGAATTCCTGCGGCGTCTGCAAGCGGAAGCCCGGTGCTGCGCCAGGGAGCTCGTCGTGCTCAAAGGCCGCTATGCGGTCAGCTATATCGGAAGGGGTCGGGTACTTGCCTATTCCCATGCTGATGTTCGCCACGCCGTTTTGCCTGCCGTTCGTGATGTGCACCTGGATCTCTACTTGCACAGGTCCATTTACGCCGTCGCTAGCCATTGATATTCCTCCGTTATCTTCCCAAAGCGCCCTCATCGAAGGCGCTTCAGTGAAGCGGTCGGTCTTGCACCGCGACCCGCTACTGGCGACGGTCGCGGCTTGAATCGAATGTCGGTACTGACCGCCGCGTCGGCTTGCCGGGCGCAGCAGTTGAATAGGGTGCCTCTCGGCCAACCTCGTGCGCCGAATTACCGAGTGGGTAGGCAGGCCGTGTTGCGTACTGTTCACCCGAACTTTTGCCACTGTCAGGAAAAGAACTCTGGCGCCGGGTGACTCGTCTTCAGCGATGTTAAAGAGCGGCAGGCCTCTCGGCCCTGCCTCGGCGGTGTGGGCCGGGGCGATGGGTGTAGTAAACAACACGTTTATAAACACGTCAACACCTTTTGTTTATTAATGTTTATTTTTGGCAAAAAAAACCCGCCGAAGCGGGTAGATTTTGGGGTTGAGGTATGGCTACAGATTGCGAATGATCAACCACCCAACCAAGATTGCAGCGACAGCAAGGGTCACGATGTCCTCAGTTCGGGCGCCGCCCTCACGGCGAAGAGCCGACACCAACCCGCAAATGATCATCGTAAAAAAACATGCGACGAAAACGTGCCCAGTTTGCTCAATCCCCAGCAGGTAGGCCGCGACAGTAATAGCAAGCCCTGCGAATGAAGCAAGGGATGCATAGGCAAACAGTCGGTTTATCATCGCGGCTACCAGAGAGCGGAAGACCAGAAAACCCGGCCGAGAATGACGATCTCCTGGTCGTTCATCTGTTGAACGGAGTATTCCTCATCAGGGTGCTCATCGCGGTTATAGCTACGAATCCGAATTCCCCCGCCTGGAAGCCTATAGAGCGTCTTCACGCGCAGCTGACCGCCGTGGTTGATTGCATACATTTTGCCGTCAACGATTGAGGTGGAGCCTTGATCTATTCCTACCGTGCTTTTGTCGGGAAGCACTGGCTCCATGCTGTTACCTCTGACGGTAACGCATACCACGTCACTGGGCTGTATGTTCTGCCGACGAAGGGTCAGCTTTCCGAAACGTAACCTTTGTGAAGGCGACTCCTCGACCACTGTTTTTCCGCTCCCTGCAGACAGTTCGACTTCTTTTAGGAAGGGTACAGAAACCTCGTCGGAGTCCAGGGGCGTGTTGTTATCCCAGACCTCGATAGGGCCAATATATTCAGCATTCGAGCGCCGATCAACCTCGCCATCATTGCTCAAAGGCAAGCCTTGAATATCCCGCTCCCCGTCACCTGAGCGTAACCAATGAAACTCGACACCAAGCCGTCGCGCAACGTCTACCTGCCTCGCGGCCGGAACACCTCTCCTGAACCAGTTGTTCAGCGTCTGGTTGGAAACGTCCATCTGCGCGGCGAAATAGGTTGGGCTCAGGCCTTTCTCATCAAGGCATTTGCGCAGGCGGTCGCCTGAATTCTCAGTAGTCATAAACACAAAGTTTACCGGGGTTGCGTTGTTTATTAAATAAACGTATCGTTGACGCGTGTTTACTCGCCGATGGCGGAATGTTTATGAATCCCACACCTCTTGAACGCGCAATTCTTGCGGCCGGCTCTGGCAAGGCCCTTGCCCAGTTGCTTGGCGTGACCCCCATGGCGGTTTCCTACTGGAAGGTTCGTGGTGTTCCCGCGCGTCAGGCGCTCCCTATCGAAAAAGCTACTGGCGTATCCCGCCATGAGCTTCGGCCGGATCTGTATCCGACCGAATCCCTTTCAGCCGCCTAACCATTTCCCACATCAAGGAGCACCACCCGTATGTACGTAGACCCCAGCCAAAAAAGAGCCATTCCGGTGAAGGTTCGATTCGAACCTGTGCTGGATCGGATTCTTCGCCGAGCAGCCAACAAGACCCGCATGCAGCACGCGACGTATCTCTACGAAATCATCGAGTGGGCTGTGGCCAACGGCGTGATCGAGGAATTGATGCAGGACAAACAAGAAGATATCGCGGGCTGAAGCCCCTTTGGAGGGCCGAATGACCGTAGAACTGGACAAGATCCCACCGCCAACGCGGGCGCGGATAGAGCAATTGATGGCTGCCAGGGGCTGGACCTTCAGCCAAGCAATGAACCACGTCGTGGAAACGGCGGTAGGTGAGGGCGCCTTATCAGTGGTTGGCCGGCGTAAAGCCAAGGTGCTGAAGCTGGTGGCCCCAAAGAGGGCCTCTGAGAGGGGCTCGTCAGGGTAAGGCAGAGGGCCTCTGCCGAATTACAGGCAAAGAAAAGCCGCCTGGCCGGGCGGCTTCAGTACAGCAATTGCGGAGTCAGCACATGATTACAAACATCTTCCAAATTGACAAGTCCAGGGGGTTCACCCGGATGGACAACGACCTGTACGAGGCTCTGATAGGGGCCGAGCTGTCGGGCAGGGAGCTTCGTGTCGCATTGGCAATCCACCGATTGACCGCTGGGTTCAACCAAGATTCCGTTAAGGTCGCCGCGCTGTACGTTGCCAAGATGATGTACACCGAGGAAGGGCGGCCGGAGGCTGAGCGCGCAAACGTGTCCAGGGCAATCAATTCCCTGATCCGTCAGCGGGTGTTGTACAGGGATGGTGGCAGTCGCGATCCGATCAGTTTCATGCCTCCGGCAGAGTGGAAAATAGACCAGAAATCCACCGTGTTGAAATATACACACTGTGTAGAAAACATACCTGCCACTGTGTTGAAAATTACACACATAAAAGACAGAAATACAAATACCACTCCTAACGGAGTGGATGTCGCCGCTGACGCAACGACCCCCGCCGAGCCGACACCGGATGCTTCAAGTCCAGAGCCGACCGACAAGATTCCCTACGAGCAAATCCGCTCGCTGTACAACACGATCCTCGGTGGCAAGCTTCCTCGCCGCATGGGTCTGAACGAATCTGACCGCAAACGCATCCGGGGAACCTACAACCTCAAGCTCGAAGGGCAGTTCGTTGTCCGCGAGAAGGGATTGGAGTTTTGGGAAGGCCTGTTCAACGACGCTCTGAATTCGAATTTCCTTCTCGGCCTGAACAACCGCAGCTGGAAGGCTGACTTCGAGTTTCTGACCCGCGCATCGGCCATCCAGCGCTTCCTGGAGGGCAAGTACGATGCAGCCTGATCGCCCTCTGATCGCTGAAGACGCCGAGCAAAGCCTGCTGGGCGCCCTGATGCGTACCCCTGACCTGTGCGAGGTCATCGGCGCCAAACTGGCCGTCCAGGATTTCTACTTCGAAGACCACCAAGCCCTGTACGCGCTGATCCTGGGCTGTCACTCCAAGGGCGTCGTGCCTGATGCGGTATCCCTTGCCGATGTGAAGCCGGAACTGCCGAGCGGCGCCATGACGCTGGTTTACGCTGCCGAAATCGCGATGAACGTGGTCAGCTCGGCCAACGCCCGGCACTTCGCCAAGATCGTCATGGATCGCGCCAAGGCCCGTCGCCTGCATGACCTGGGCGACAAGCTGATGGCCATGGCCATTACGCCCGGACTGATCAACGACCAATACGCCGAGGCGCAGGCGCTGGTGATGGGCTTGAACGCCGAGGAAGACGCCCCGGACGTGGTGACCATGCGTGAAGCCCTGGGCCCGGTGTTCGAGGACATGCAGGACCGGCTGGACGGCAAGCAGTTCGTTGGCCAGGACTTCGGCCTGGAAGACCTGGACAAGATCGTGCGTATGCTGCGCCCGGGCAACCTGGCCATCATCGCCGGCCGGCCTGGTACCGGGAAAACCGTTCTGGGCATGAACCTGGCCGACCGCGTGGCCATCCGCCGCAACGGTGGTTCCCTGGTGTTCTCGCTGGAAATGTCCAAGACCGAGCTGGCCCGGCGCTCGCTGGCCGCCGAAGCCGGTGTTCGGCAGGACTGGATCGAAAGCGGCGAAGCGGCGAAGTACAAAGACTCCAAGATCCGCATGGAAGCTGCCGTTGCAAAGCTGTCCACGGCCGATATCCGCATCTGCGACAAAGGCGCCCTGACATTCTCCCGCATCTGCTCCATTGCCCGCTTCCAGCACCGCGCCAAGCCGTTGGACGTGATCGTGGTGGATTACCTGAGCATGATCGCCACCGACCCCAACAGCAAGCTCCAGAACCGCAACCTGGAGCTGGGTTCGTACACCCGTGGCTTCAAGGCGCTGGCCAAGGAGCTGAAGCTGCCCATCGTGGTGCTGGCCCAGCTTAACCGCGGCATCGAGAACCGCGCCGATCCCAAGCCACGGATGAGCGACCTTCGCGACTCCGGCGAGATCGAGCAGGACGCTGACGTGATCATCATGGCCCACCGCGACAAAGACTCCGAAGCCGGCCAGAACGGCCTGACCGAGATTGACGTGGTCAAGGTCCGCCATGCCAAGCCAGACGGTTGCACGCTTCAGTTCCAGGGTGAGTTCGCCCGGTTCGTGAACGCCGCACCGCGCCGTTACGACGAAACCCCGCCAGAGCCAGAGAAGCCACGCAAGGCTTCTGTCCGTTCCATGTTCAACAGCCAGGGGCGCGCATGAACATCCAAGAGATCAAAGCGGCCGTCCAGGCCCACGTCGATTGCGGTACCGATCAAGAAACCCGCGCAGCCCGCGACCATCTGGTGACTTGCCTGGAGCAGTTGCACCGGGTGGTGCCTGACTGGCGGCTGGTGGTGCTGGAGTTGATCGAGCAGAACGAGACTTTGCAGGCCGAGCTGAACGCCAAGCGAGGTGCCGCATGAGCGATTTCGTGGAGGTGAAGACGCAGGATCTGGAAGGCGCGGCGCTGGATTGGGCTACAGGGATATCCGCAGGCCATCAGATGAAGCTGTTCTCGCGGGCCGAGTCCGGCGTGTTTATCCCAGACGCCAAGGGGTTCGTAAAAGAATTATGGAAACCCTCAGCCGACTGGAGCCAAGGCGGGCCGCTCATCGAGAAGTACGGCGTCTCCCTCGATTGCATTGCCCCGTTGAATTCATGGGAGGCGTTTGTTTGGGGTGGGCCGAGTGCGTGTAATGGCTTCATCGCCGAGGCTGAAACACCCCTGATCGCCGCCTGCCGCGCCATCGTCGCATCTGTTATGGGCGACACCGTAAGCGTGCCGAGGGAGCTGCTGCCATGAACAAGACCACTTTGTCCGGTATGGACATCAAGCTGATTCGCTCCGAAACCCTACCCGGCCGAACCATGGTTGTGAGTCCGGACCTCTACGACCTGCTGACCAACGATGGCGATGATGCCAAAAAGGCTCACAAGGAGTTATTGAGCAAAGCTCAAGTATTCGCTGAGATCGCAAAGAGGTCTCGCCAATGACCCTCTACACCTTCTGGCCCCTAATAGCCCACCTCACCAGCCGGCGTTTCATCGTCGAGGAAGCGGGGAGTGGGTTTGTGTTTGTTAAGCGGAGGGTTTTGGTATGACAGACCGCGAATTGCTTGAGCTGGCGGCGAAGGCGGCCGGCGTAGAAGGAGAGTATTTCCACAGTGAAAACCCTATCCACGTGGGGATCTTTCTCAAGAAACGAATGGCGTACTGGAACCCGCTCACCGATGACGGCGATGCGCTGCGGCTGATGTCGACGCTAGCGATGGATGTTATATGCCATTCGTACTACGTAGAGGTTGACTCTATCAGTGAAGACTGGGCCGCTGATAGATGCATAACCATGCGCCGCGCCATCGTCAGAGCCGCTGCCGAGATCGGGAGGACGATGGCATGAGCACCGAGAAAATGCGGGAAGAGTTTGAGGCGTGGCTGCTCGAAGTTCATGGGCTGACTGCTGAGTGGCAGCCGGAGAGAAATTGCTTCAAGGAGTACCCGGCACACTTGGCCTATCAGGCATGGCAAGCCTCCCGCGCCGCGCTGCTGAAAAAGCAAGCCCAGGAACAAGAAGAGTTCCTCGCCCATCTTGCCGACTTTGAGCAGGAGGACACTCTCCATGGCTGACATGAACGAGAAATTGCGGGAAGAGTTTAAAAAGCATCGCACTAGCATTGCTGCGCACTTGATTAAAGGTGATGACTGGGCCGGCGCTTATCGGCTTGCAGACGGGCTCGTTAGCCTTGCAAGTTTCAGTGCTGGCTGGCGAGCCTCCCGCGCCGCGCTGGTGATTGAGCTGCCGGAACCGTATGCCGTCATAGGCGACTACGCCGCATGTGGTGGGGGCAGGGCGGTTTGGGATAGCGAGTTTGCCGAAAGGATAGATGACCGCATGTGCGAGAAGACCGCCGTGTATGACCGGGCGGGTCTCGAAGCCGCAGGCGTGAGGGTGAAGCCATGACCATCGACTATGCAGAGCTGAAGCGGCTGGCTGAGGCTGCGAACGCCGAATATCCCCTGGCCCCATGGGCATACGAGCCGCACGGCGACACCGGAACATACGGAGTTGGTGTTTTACAGAACGAGCGGGAACTTTGCGTGCTGGGGCGTCAAGAGCCTGGCGAAATGCTTGTCGTCGAGCCTGTCGCAACTGACGTTCTGAAAGAAAAGTACGCAGCATTTATCGCTTCCTGCAGCCCTGGCGTTGTCCTTGGCTTGTTATCGGCACTTGAGTCGAAGTCCGGTTTTCTCGATGACTTCATCCATTCGCATAAGTCCCTGGTATCGCAACGCGATCAGCTCAGGGCCGAGAACGAGGGGCTGCGCAGAGAAAACAAAAGCCTGCGCGGCAGTTGCGAGGCGCTCGGCAAGGACTACAAGCAGGCCAAGCGCGAGAGGAATGCGGCGATCCGTGAGCGCGATCAGTTCAGGGCCGAGGTTGAGGCGCTGCGCAAGGATGCCGAGCGGTATCGGTGGATGCGTGATATCGCACCAAGGTTTTTGGTGGAAACGCCGCTGATCGCAGTGTGCACTGAAGATGGCTCAGTTCGTTATCTCGACCATGGTTCTGAAATGTTGCTGTCTGGTGCTGACGCTGATTCGGCCATCGACGCTGCCATGAGCAAGGAGGCCGGCCATGGCTGATCTCGCACTGATCCGCACGCCCCAGGGCCTGGTACCGGCGACCGAGGCTGACCGAGAGTTGGTCCAGAAATGGAAGGCTGGCCAGGTCATCCACGGCAAGTTCACCAAGATGCGTAACGCGCGCTTTCATGGGAAGTTCTTCTCGATGCTCGACCTGGCGTGGGAGTACTGGGAACCCGCCGGCGGCCTGATCCCTCGGCAGGAAATGCGCGGCATTCTCGGGCTGGCCAGGTATTTCGAGCAATTGAACGGTAGGCCTGGGCAACTGGAAGATGCTGTGAAGGCGTACATCGGGATACTCCAGGCCGAGCGCGCCGCGCGCTTCCCGTCCGTGGAGAAGAGCCGCGAGGCCTTCCGCGACTGGATAACCATCGAGGCCGGCCACTTCCACCTGGTGCAGACCCCTGACGGCATCCGCAAGGAGCGCAAGTCCATCAGCTGGGCAAACATGGACGACGCCGAATTCGAGCCCCTTTACCGCGACGTGTTCAACGCCTGCTGGCGCCTGGTGCTGTCCGCGCATTTCGAAACCGAGGCGCAGGCCCAGGCTGCCGCCGACATGATCGGGAGCTACGCATGAAAGTGGTCAGCAAAAAACTTCGCGACAGCGCCCGGGGCCAGGAATGTGCTCTGCGCTTCTACGGCATATGCAATCGCAACCCGGAAACCACCGTGCTTGCCCACGTGCCCTGCGGCCAGAAGGGCATGGGCATGAAGGGCCCGGACTACATGGCCTGTTTCGCCTGCTCGAGCTGCCACGACCTGCTGGATGGCCGGGCCCGCAACGCATTCGACGGCACGCGCGTGGCGGTGGACTGGCGCGACGTGATCCGCGCTGTAGCTGAAACACAAGCCTACTGGATTGGCCAGGGGCTCATGAAGGTGCAGGGGGTGGCAGCATGATCGACCTTTCTTTGTGGAGTTTGACCATTCCGGCTGGCGCCAAGGTCATTCCGACCAAGACGTTGAACGCCGGCTACACCGATCAGTTTTTCGTCCGGCAGTCCGATGGGGCTCTGACCTTTATCGCCCCATCGAGCGGGGAAAACATCAAATCAACCAAGAACAGCACCTACCCGCGCTCTGAGCTGCGCGAGACGCTGGCCAATGGTGACGACAAGGAAGCCAACTGGAAGGCCGGTAGCGCTGATCTGCACAGCATCGAAGCCACTCTTTCGGTGGACGAGCTGCCCGCGAGCAAGAAGGCGATCATCGGCCAGATCCACGGCGATGGAAACCACCCGCCCCTGAAGATCCAGATAACGGGAACGACGATCTACGCCCAGTTACGCCGCAAGATCGATGGCACAGAGGACAAGCCCAAGCTCCTGACCGGTTACAAACTGGGCGAGCAATTCACCTACCGCGCCGAGGTTTCCAAGGACGGCAAGGCCAAGTTCTTCATCAATGGCCAGCAGGTGGTGAACGACACCCTGCCGGCCGATGGCTACCAGTTCGACATGGCCTCATATGCCAACGACACCTGGTATTTCAAGGCTGGCGTCTACAGCCAGGAGAAGGTCGGCGGAACAGGGGTAGGGCGGACCACCTTCTCCGCACTGACGGTGTGCCATGGGGCGGCCGCGGTACCGGTCGCTACGGTCGCAACCCCAACCACCACCCTGGCCGACCAGATCACGGACGCCTTCAACGCCTGGCAGGCCGGTACCGTTTCCAGCCACGACACCTTGGTGGCGCTCAACGCCCTGTCCAAGCAGGTGGCCAGCCTGACGTCCGACAAGGACCGCGCACCGCTCTATGCGCAGATCAACCAGTACAAGGCGCAGGTTCAGAAATGACGATGCTGGAATTGCCATGGCCGCCGGCGGCCTGCAGCCCGAACGCTCGCAGCCACTGGAGAAAGAAGGCCAATGCGGCGCGCAAGTACCGGGCGGACTGCCACCTGCTGGCGTTGCAGGCCAAGATCGCCGCCCCCGCCGGTGAGCTGCTGGTGGTCATGGAGTTTGTGCCGCCCGATGCCCGGCGCCGCGATCTGGACAATCTGCTGTCCTCCTGCAAGGCCCTGCTCGATGGCATCGCAGACGCACTCAAAGTGGATGACCGCAACTTCATCCCCCAATTGCGCATGAGCAAAGAAACCACCAAGGGCGGCGCCGTGCGCGTTCGCATTCAAGCAGTAGAAGGGGAGGCAGCATGAGCAAGCGAGTGAATATCAACAAGCTGTCTCGCCCCCTGGGCGATACCGAATATCTGCTAGAGCAATGGGGCTGGTGGAGAATGTCGGGTATGGGTGTTCCAAGGTACGTTTCCCCATCATTCGCCATCATGCGCGACAACGTTGAGCAACTTACGTGTAAGTCATTCGTGATCATCGATGAGGTAGCTATGTCGGTAGACAGCGCCGTCGCCCGCCTGACTCTGCGCAATCAGATGATGGGTGACATGGTGTGGCTGTACTTCGGCGCAAAGTGGCCGGCCGTTCGCGTAGGGAAGCACTTTGAAATGAGCGAAGCCAAGGCGCGCGAACTGATCAAGGCCGGTGTAGCATGGGTGGATAGTTCGCTCGAAATGATGAGGGATGCGGCGTGAAAGAGTTTCGCAGGAAGATTGGCGTGGGTCATGGAGTGTTGCGCTCCGTAACCATTGACATACAGCGAAAGGCGCGAGAGTTCGGCGTGGAACTGGAGAAATTCCCATATCCCAATATGAGCGCAATTCAGTGGTTGCCGGTTGTGGCCCGGGGAGAGGATGTAGAGATGGAAAAGTTCTCCGAGTGGTTTGATGAAAGATACGGAAAATCCAGCGACTATCTCTCACCTAATGGCTGATTGACATCCGCGCGGATACGGCCCAATATACGGGCAATTCTGCGGTTTTACCGCTTCAAAGAGCCTCGCCAGCGTGCGGGGCTTTTTTATGCCCGCGATTCAGGTCTGCGCCAGGCTCCCCATGCCGGCCGATTTATTCCACACCATCAGAAGCAAGAGGTCCGAGCATGGAGTTCTTTCATCGCCTGCTCGACAAGCTCGACTGGGTTGTTGCCGGCCTAGTGGGTGCCGTCATCGCCAGTTGGTGGCACAAGGAAGATTTAACGAGTTGGCGCGCATGGGTGATATTCCTGATTACCGGCGTGGCGTGCTCGCTGTACCTGACCGGGATCGTTAGCACCTACCTTCGAGTGGTCGAGCCGAGCAATGTCGCTGGCGTTGGTTTTCTCCTTGGCACTTTTGGTGGCTCCCTCATGGCTGCGATCAATCGCGCCATCAAGACAGCCGACCTGTGGTCGCTAATTCGCCAGAGGTTTGGAGGAGGAAATCCCCCATGACACTCGACCTGCTCAATTCCTTCGCCTGTGCGTTGATTGTCCTGTGGGCAACCTGGAGCGTGCTAAGCGGAAAGGTCAAGGACGGCATCATTGGGAAATTGATCTATTCGGCCATCGCTATCAGTGGCTACGTGGTGATGACGCGCGACCAAGACATCTTCTTTGGGCCGACCTCTGCCGGCCTGACGTTTCACCTATCCCTGGGCCTCGCCGCGGTGCGGAACATCTTCATGGTCATCTGGTGGCGCCGGATAAGGGCCTGGCTCTGCCGGCACCTGAACTGTGAGCACTGCTTTAAACCCCCGTCAAACCCGGAATAACCCATGGTCACCAGCGACAAAGGCGTAGCGCTTATCCAGGCGTTCGAAGGCTTGCGTCTGTCCGCCTATAGAGACTCCGTTGGCGTCGTAACGATTGGTTGGGGGCATACCGGGCCTGATATCAGGATGGGCATGAAGATCGATCGCGCCGAGGCTGAACGCTTGCTGTGCGATGACTTGCACGACTTCGAGCGCGACGTGAGCCGGCTGGTACAGGTGCCACTGAGCCAGAACCAGTTCGATGCCCTGGTGTGCTTCAGCTTCAACGTAGGGAGCGGCAATTTGGCCGGCTCGACGCTGCTCAAGAAGCTGAACGCAGAGGATTATGCCGGGGCCGCCGCCCAGTTCCTGCGCTGGGACAAGGCCGGCGGCGTGACGTTGCCAGGGCTGACCCGGCGCCGTGCCGCTGAGCGGGAGTTGTTTCTATCGTGACCAAGTACCTGCTCATTGCCCTGGCCGCATGCCTACTCATTATGGGCCTTGGCTGGTGGCACATCGGCAATCAGGCCGACACCATCAAGGCGCAACAGACCAGCATCGCCCAGCTTGAGGCTGACAAGGCCGCGCTGGACCAGAAGCTCACTGCTCGCGACTCCGTTGATACCCAGTTTCAGGAAGCCATTGCCCATGCTGAATCCGAAAAGAACAAGCTTGTGGCTCAGCTTGGCACTGGTGAGCGCCGGGTGTACGTCCGCGCCACCTGCCCCAAGCTGCCAAATCCCAGCGCCACCGGCAGCGCTGATGCAGGAACCCCCGAACTCGATCCAACTGCTCGACAAGATTATGCCGATCTCAGAGCCGCCATCATCCGCACCCGAGAACAAGTGACCGGGCTGCAGAGCTACATCACCAATGTTTGCCGGAGCGCGAAATGAGCCAATACCGAGTACGCACCACCGATGACCTGCTGACAGTCGAGGCATCCAGCTACGTCCAGGACAGCAACGGCCTGAAGCTGTACAACGCCGCGGGCGAGTTCCTGGCGCAGTTCAACTCGTTCCTGTCCGTGGTGCGTGTTGACGCAATCGTCGATACCGATTCCACCGCGACGGAAACCACCACCGACACCGCCACCGAAACAACGGAAACGCCGGCGGCTTCCGTTGAAACGCCCACAGTGACTGGCGAATGAAAATTCTGACCTGGCTCAAGAGCCTATTTCAAAAGGAAACCACCGTGACCGACACCACCGACACCACCGCCGACAGCACCAATACCACCGCCGATACCACGGTTGCGGCGACCACCACGGCAACCCCAGTGGCCGCGAGCGAAACCGACGTACTGCTGGAGAAGCTCAAGGCTGCGCTGAAGTTTGCCGGCCACGAGATCGACGTGGTGTGGGATGAAGCTGTAGCGCTGGCCAAGAAGCTGGTTTGACCCTGGAGAGCGACATGACCACTTACAGAATCTACGTCACGGCCGACCATATAGTGCGCGCCTATGGCGATTCCATCGAATTTCACGACAGTGGTAGGTTGATCGTATACGCCGGCCATAATCTCTCGGCCGCGTTCGCCAGCTACCTCTACGTGCTGACGGGTGAGTGATGGCTGTCGGTAACCCGTTCGCCTTGGTGGCTTAACCATGACCGATAAGCAGGCCCCAGACTGGGAGCGCATTGAGCACCTGTACCGGGCGGGCCTACTGTCCATCCGGGAAATCGCCGCAGCGTGTGGCGTTTCTCACGTCGCCATCCAGAAGCGAGCCAAGCGGGACGGATGGGTGCGTGACCTGTCCGCCAAGATCAAGGCGAAGGCTGATTCGCTGGTTACCAAAGAGCAGGTTACCAGTGCGGTTACCAAAGAACAGGTGGTAACCGAGCGGGGCATTGTTGAAGCTAATGCCCAGGTTATTGCAAACATCCGCATCGGGCACCGCACTGATATCGCTCGTTATCGCAGGCTGGCGAACAAGCTGCTGGAAGAGCTTGAGGGCTTGACCGATAACCGCGAGCTGTTCGACAGATTGGGTGAATTGCTGGCCAGCCCAGACGATAACGGCGTTGACAAGCTGAATGACCTGTACCGCAAGGTCATTGATCTGCCATCGCGCACCAAGACACTCAAGGAGTTGGGCGAAACGCTCAAGAACCTGATCGCTCTGGAACGCCAAGCCTATGACGTTGGCACCGAACAACCCGGCGATGACCGCAGCAGACTGACGGAAGAAGAACTTGATCGCCGTATCGCCAAGCTCTCCGGTCAGCAAGGCTGAGAAACTCGAACTCCTGGCGTTGCTGGAGGAAAAGGCGCGCCGGGATTCGCAAAGGCGTCACCTGTTGCAATTCGAGACGCTGTACGAATGGCAGCGCAAGTTTGTAAAGGCCACGGCAGATCACACATCCTGCATGCTCATGGCTGCAAACCGGGTGGGCAAGACGCGCACCGGGCTTACGATCGATGCCATGCATTTGCTGGGTGATTACCCGGATGACTGGGAAGGCCACAGGTTCGGCCATGCGCCGATGTGCTGGTTGCTGGGCTTCTCGATGGAGAAGACGCGGGATCTGCTGCAAACCCCGCTGTTCGGCACGCTTGAGGCTGGCAAGTGGACAGGCGGTCTGATACCTGCAGATCGGATCGTCGCGCATCTGTCGGCCACCGGCACGTCAGGCGCGATGCGGCAGATAACCGTCAGGCACAAGACCGGCGGCATATCCACAGTGCAGTTCTGGTCCTACAGCCAGGGACAGCACGCGATCATGGGCGACAGCGTTGATTGGTACCACATCGACGAAGAGCCTCGCGACAACACGATATACCCGCAGGTGCTGACCCGGACGGCCACTGGCGACAACGGCCAAGGCGGGCGCGGCATCCTGACGTTTACCCCGGAGAACGGGCGCACCGAGCTTGTTGTGCAGTTCATGGACTGCCCGGCCGAGGGGCAATACATCCAGCGCGCCACCTGGGCAGATGCACCGCACTTGACTGCTGACACACAGCGCAAGCTTCTGGGCATGTACCCGGAATGGCAGCGCGACATGAGATCGAAGGGGCTTCCATTGCTGGGCACAGGCTTGATATTCGATTTCGGCGACGACGAGATCAAATGCCAGCCGTTCCCATGCCCAGACCATTACTGGGTCATCAACGGCATGGACTTCGGCTGGGATCACCCGCAAGCGCACGTGCAGCTTTGGATCGACTTAGAGGCCGACACGATCTACCTGGCCCAGGCCTGGAAGAAGTCTCGCGTCACGCCATCCACGGTGTGGGGCACTGTTAAATCCTGGGCCAATCACGTGCCCACCGCCTGGCCTTCAGATGGTTTGCAGTCCGAAAAGTCATCGGGCGAGCAGCAAAAGAAAGCCTACGTCGATGCGGGCTGGCAGATGTTATCGGCGCACGCCACATGGGCGGACGGTGGGGTTGGCGTCGAGATCGGCCTTGTTGAGCTGTACGAACGCATGACCACGGGCCGCTTCAAGGTGTTCTCGCACCTGAGTGACTTTTTCGACGAGAAGATGAGTTACCACCGCGACGAGAACGGAAAGATCGTCAAGTTGAACGACGACATTCTTTCCGCCACTCGGTACGCGTACATGATGCGGCGCTTTGCCCGTCAGCGATTCCAGTGCAGGCCGGTAGAGCATGGCCAGCACCAATCCACCTACGACCCTTTCAACTGAGGTATCACCATGGGAAGCGCGATAAAGAGCGTGGCCAACGTTGCAACACTGGGCCTGGCCAGTAGCGTGCTGGGCGATACGCCGAGCACTTCGACCACCACCGTCGATGACGTGGACAACAACTCTGTGTCGAGCGCTGACGCCGACAGCTATGCATCCGACAAGAAGCGCCGGGCCCAGGCGGCCGGGCTGTCGTCCACGATCCTGGGCGGGGCATCTGGCACGGCTGCCTCGACCACCACTAAAACCTTGCTGGGCTCGTGACAATGGCTGAATCCCTACGTAAGCGCGCCGAAAAGCGCCTCAAAATGCTTGAGAACGAGCGCACATCGTGGGAAGCCAACTGGCGTGAGCTGTCCGACTTCATCCTGCCGATGCGCTCCAGGGTGCTGAGCGAAGAGGCGAACAAGGGCGACCGGCGCAACAACAAGATCATCAACAACGAGGCTACCGAGGATGCTGGTGCACTGGCCGCCGGCATGATGTCGGGCCTTACCTCGCGCTCTCGTCCATGGTTCAACCTGGCCATCAAGTCACGCAAGGCCATGGAGTTTGGCCCGGTCAAGTCCTGGCTGTACGAATCCACCATTCGCGTGCGCGACGTGCTGCTGCGCTCCAATTACTACAACTGCCAGCACGTTTCCTATCTCGAAATGGGGGTGTTCGGCACTGGGGCCATTTGGATCGACGAAGACCCCAAGACCGTTATCAGCTGCGAAGTGTTCACCGCAGGTGAGTATTACGTGGCCAACGGCATCGACGGCAAGGTCAACGCCTTCTATCGCAAGTTCAAGCTCACGGCTGCCCAGATGGAAGAGCGGTTCGGTCTTGAGGCGCTGAGCACCGCCGCGAAGGGCGCGCTGGTTGCCGGAAACAAGGATCAATGGTTCGACTGCGTGCAGATGGTCGAGCCCAACACCGAACGTGATACGACCCGCAGGGACAGCAAGAACCTGCCGTTCATTGGCCTGGTGTGGGAGAAGTCCGCGCCGGGTGATGACGTGCTCGAAGAGAGAGGTTTCCACGAATTTCCGGTGGCGGTGATGCGCTGGGATGCACTGGGCGGCGACTGCTACGGCACCGGCCCGGGCCGGCGTTGTCTTGGCGATATCAAGGCGCTGCAGCTCTATGAGCGCAACTCGGCTCGCCTGGTGGAGCAGGGCGCCAATCCGGCGCTGCAAGCCCCCAGCAGTCTGCATGGCAAGCCTTCCAGCACGATCCCGGGCAGCATTACCTACGTGGACATGATGGGCCAGCAAAACCAGATGGCGCCGATCTACCAGCCCAACTTCGGCTGGCTTTCGGCTGTGTCGGACAAGATCGCCAAGCACGAAGCCCGCATTCGGCGGTCGTTCTACACCGACCTGTTCCTGATGATCAGCCAGATGGATGACGTGCGCACCGCCACCGAGATCGTGGCGCGCAAGGAAGAGAAGATGGCGATGCTGGGCCCGGTGGTCGAGCGTGTGGACTTCGAAGGCCTGGACCCGGTGATAGAGCGCGTTTTCAACATCATGCTGCGCCAATCCCTGCCAATTTGGGCCGGGGTGATTGACGGCGAGCCGCTGCTACCCGAGCCGCCAGAAGAAATGGATGACCTCGATGTCGAGGCCGATTACATCTCGATCCTGGCCCAGGCACAGAAAGCGCAGAACGTCACCAGCCTGGAGCGCTTTGCCCAGTTCACCGGTGGCCTGGTCGCGGTGTTCCCCGAGGCCAAGGACAAGGTCAACACCGATCAGCTCATCGACGAATACGCCGACTCCACGGGCGTCGTGCCCACGGTCGTGCGCGGTGACGAAGAAGTGGATGCCATCCGCCAGCAGCGCGCCCAGCAGGCCCAGCAGCAGCAACAGCAGGAAGCGCTGGCCAGCGGCATCCAGGGCGCCAAGGTGCTGTCCGAAACGCAGCTCACCCCAGACAACGCGCTGGGCCGAATGCTGGGAGCCTAAATGTACGAAGACGACGAGATCCTGCAAGCGCGGGAGGCAAAGGTGCGCCTGGCCGAGAAGCGCCGGGACGATGATTTCCAGTGGCTCATGGGCGACCTGCGCGGCCGCCGCATCGTGTGGGGCTGGCTGTGCGAGTCCTGCATGTTCCACACCACCTTCGATACCCATGGCGGGCGCATGAGCCTGAACGAGGGCCGGCGCCAGATTGGGCTGAAGCTCACCGCCGAAATTCACCGCCTGTGTCCTGACCTCTACTCGGTCATGGTCCGGGAAAACAGCCAACAACCCGATGAGGTTAACCAATGACCGATGCAGTCGACACCGCCACCACAACCGCAAGCGGGACAGAGAGTGCGACGTCACAGGCCGCGACCACGGAGCAGCAGACCGCTGCCACCGATCAAAGCCAGCAGCAAGCCGCGCAGAGCACCGAGCAATCGGCCGAAGCGCAACAGGCGCCAGCCATCCCCGAGAAGTACGAGTTCAGCAACCTCCCCGAGGGTTACACGCTGGACGAGGCTGCGCTCGGTGAATGGTCGGGCGTGTTCAAGGAGCTGGGGCTGACCCAGGAGCAAGCGC
The DNA here is from genome assembly GCF_014694385.1 of Pseudomonas typographi. GTDB lineage: Bacteria > Pseudomonadota > Gammaproteobacteria > Pseudomonadales > Pseudomonadaceae > Aquipseudomonas > Aquipseudomonas typographi. The sequence goes on from NZ_JAAOCA010000047.1 coordinate 18,012, forward strand.
AGAAGCTCGTCGAGATGGACGCCAAGCGCTACACCGCCGCGAACTCGCCCGAGGCGCAACTGCAGGCCGCCATCGAAGCCCGCAACAGCCATGTGGCCCAGTGGGAAACAGCGGTCAAGCAGGACAAGGAACTGGGCGGGGCCAAGCTCGCCGAGAGCCGGAGCATTGCGCAGAAGGCGCTGGCGGACTTCGGTACGCCCGAGCTGAGCGCGATGCTCAAGGAATCCGGCCTCGGCTCACACCCTGAAGTCGTTCGCTTCTTCCACAAGGTTGGCAAGGAGCTCTCAGAAGGCAAGCTGCATCGTGCCGCAACAGATGTACCCGCAGAACGTTCCATCGCGGAACGCATGTACCCAAATTATCCAAAGTAAGGAGCGCCGAACATGGCCACCATTGGTAATACCGTCCCGACGCTGCTTGACGTCGCCAAGCGCATGAACCCAGACGGCGGCGGCATCATGCCGATCGCTGAGCTGCTGGCCCAGGAAAACGAAATGCTGTTGGATATGCCCTGGTACGAAGGCAACCTGCCTACCGGCTCGCGCATCACCACCCGCACCGGCTTGCCTTCGGTCATCTACCGCAAACTCAACAGCGGTGTGCCGCCCAGCAAATCCACCACCGCGCAAGTCGATGAGTCGTGCGGCATCATGGAAGGTCGCGGCCAGGTTGACGTAGACCTGGCGTTGCTCAACGGCAACACCGCCGCCTTCCGCCTGTCCGAGTCGTCCTCGTTCATCGAGGCGATGAACCAAGCCATGCAGCAAGGCGTGCTGTACGGCAACACCGATGTAACGCCGGAGTCGTTTACCGGGCTTGCGCCTCGCTTCAGCACCGTCTCCACAGCTACGGCTGCAACGGCCGCCAACGTCATCGATGCCGGCGGCACCGGCACCACCAACACCTCTATCTGGCTGGTCGGCTGGGGTGAGAAGACTGTCCACGGCATCTACCCGAAAGGGTCTAAGGCCGGACTGGTGCACAAGGATCTTGGGGAGGGCGATGCTTTCGACGAGAACGGGAACCGCTTCCGCGCACTGATGGATCAGTACCAGTGGAAGTGCGGCGTGGCCGTCAAGGATTGGCGCTACATCGTTCGCATCGCGAACATCGATGTGTCCACGCTGACCAAGAACGCCGCAACCGGCGCTGACATCATTGACCTGATGACCCAGGCGCTCGAACTGATCCAGGGCCTTACCGGTGTTTCGCCGGTGTTCTACGTCTCCCGCCGTGTGCGCGCATTCCTGCGCCGCCAGACCGTGAACAAGGTCGCCGCCGGCACCCTGAGCTACGACAACGTTTCCGGCAAGCCTGCGCTGATGTTCGGCGAAGTGCCGGTACGTCGAGTGGACGCCATCCTCAACGCCGAAGCCCGCGTGGTTTAAGGAGTTCGACATGTACATTGACAAGCAAGCCGAGTTCTCGGACAGCCAGGCAGTAACCGCTTCGGCTGTATCGACGAACGTTTATGACCTGGCGCCGATTGGCAACTCGGTCAACAGCAACGCTGTGCGCGACATCGGCGTGGGTGAAGACGTCTACCTGGTGGTTCAGGTTGACACCGCCGCCACGGCCGCCGGCGCCGCCACCGTGACGGTAACGCTGGAGTCGTCCAGCACCGAAGACCTGGCAACCGACCCAACCGTGCACTTTTCGACCACTGCTTATGCGTTGGCCGATCTGACCGGTGGCAAGACCCTGGCCGCCATCAAGCTGCCTGCTGACGCCTACCAGCAGTATGTGGGTGTTCGCTACACCGTGGCCACGGGGCCACTGACTGCCGGCGAATTCTCGGCGTTCCTGACCAAAGACGTTCAGGCGTTCCGCGCCTACGCCAAAGGTTACAACTTCTGAGGTTTATCCCATGGCTAAGAAAGCAACTGGCCCGAAGTGGTACGTGGTGAAAGAGCTGAGTTATATCGGCGATCGCCTGTACCGGCCGGGCGAAAAGGTGCAGTACGAGGGCGAGGTAGGCGCGAACCTGGAAGAAATTCCAGACTCCACGGCGGCAACCGCTGCCGACGATACCGTCGCCACCGAGTAAACCCAAGGGCCCTCCGGGGCCCTTTCTTATTCTTGAGGATCACCCATGCCCAGCGTCGTGGACATCTGCAACATGGCCTTGTCGCGCATTGGCAACAGCCAGCGCATCAATGCCCTGACCGAGGCCAGCATTCAGGCCGAGCAGTGCAGCCTGTTCTATGAGCCATCCCGCGACTTTGTGCTGCGTGATTATCCCTGGGCGTTTGCTACGGCCTTTGTCTCCCTGGCCCAGGTGTCCACAAACCCAGACCCCGAATATCCGTACTGCTATTCGATGCCGACCGACTGCCTGAAGGCGCGCCGGATCGTGAACGAGGCATTCCCCGAGGGCTACTGGCCGTTCCCTGAGCGCATCGAGCGCCCGCGCATTCCGCGCATCGGCTTTCGCATCATCAATGGCTCGAGCGGCCGGCTGATTTCCACCTCCGTGAGCCCGGCAACGCTGGAGTACACCATCAAGGTTGATTCCCCCGAGCTGTTCGATCCGATCTTTGTCTCTGCCCTGGCGTGGCGCCTGGCCGGGCAGATTGCCCCGGCGATTGCCAAGGATGCGAACGTTGCCCAGACCTGCGAGCAGATGTACCGATCCGAAATCGCCGGCGCCGCCGCCGCGATGCTCAACGAGGGCGCGAACGACTACGTGCCAGAGTCGTCCTTCATTTCGGGGCGTGGCTGATGGCGGACCTGATTCAACCTTCGTTCAGCGCGGGCGAGATGTCGCCGGCCACGTTCGCGCGCGTTGACCTGGCCCGGTACTACACCGGGCTGCGCACCTGCCGGAACTTCGTGGTGCTGCCAGAGGGCGGTGTACAGAACCGGGCCGGCCTTGAGTTCACGGCCGAGGTCAAGGACAGTTCGGTGTTTACCCGGCTGGTGCCGTTCCAATACTCCACCCAGCAGACCTACGTGCTTGAGTTCGGCAACCAATACATTCGCTTCGTGAGCGAAGGCGGCCAGGTCACCAGCGGCGGCACGGTTTACGAGATCGCCAGCCCCTACACCACGGCCGACCTCTCTGCCTTGCAGTTCACCCAGTCGGCGGATGTGCTGACCCTGGTGCATCCCAGCTATGCCCCGCGCGAGCTGAAACGCTTGGGGGCTACCAACTGGACGCTGACCGAAATCAGCTTCGAGCCGGATATCTCGGCGCCCTCTGGCCTGACGGCGGCGGCGCGATCCGGCGGCAGCGATGCCACTAGCAATTACGAATACCGCATCACGGCGGTGAGTTCATTCGCCAGCGGCTCCGTGGAGTCATGGCCGAGCAACACCGCGACAGTGGACAGCTGGGACAGTCTGCCCGGGGCAACGTTAAGCTGGACGGCGGTGTCCGGCGCCGACCATTACAACGTGTACAAGAACAAATCCTCGGGGGTGTTCGGCTACATTGGCAAGGCGACCACCAATGCCTTCACCGACATCAACATCACCCCCGACGCCGACAAGACCGTGCCGGTAGGGTACAACCCCTTCGACAATGCGAACTATCCATCGACCGTGGGCTATTTCCAGCAGCGCATGGTGTTCGCGGCCAGCAGCTCGCAGCCGCAAACGATCTGGATGAGCCGCACCAGCGACTTCCACAACTTCGGCTATTCAGACCCCAGCCGCGACGATGACGGCATTGAGATCACCTTGGCCAGCCGGGAGGTCAACCAGATCCGCCACCTGGTGTCGCTGCGCGAACTGCTGGCGCTGACCTCTGGGGCGGAATGGTCGATCACTGCCGCCGATGAGTCAGGCGTGACCCCTGACAGCATATCGGCCATTCCGCAGAGCTATGTCGGCACCAACTCGGTGATTCCGGCGGTGTACGGCAACACGGCCCTGTACGTCCAGGCGCGCGGCGGGAAGCTGGCCACCCTGGCCTACAACTATGTCGCTGACGGGTTCGTTGCCCAGGATGTCAGCGTGCTGTCGTCGCACCTGATGCGCGGCTATACGCTCGACGACATGGCATTCACCCTGGCGCCGAATGGCGTGGTGTGGATCGTGCGCAACGATGGCGCGCTGCTGGGCTTCACCTTCATGGCCGATCAACAGGTCTACGCCTGGCACCGGCACGACACCGATGGGGTGTTCGAGTCCGTGGCCAGCGTGCCAGAGGGCGATGAAGATGTGCTGTATGCCATCGTCAAGCGAACCATCAACGGCGTCACCAAGCGCTATATCGAGCGGATGGCGTCTCGCCAGCTGACCAAGTACGGCAGCGGTGATTACGCCTATGACCGGGCCTTCTTCGTGGATTGCGGCCTGACCTATGACGGCCGCCAGGAGGGCACGGCAACGCTCACCGGCGGCACCGATTGGAAGTACCCCAACCCACTGACGTTGACCACCAGCGCTTCCGTGTTCACATCCGCCATGGTCGGGCGCAGCGTGATGCTGTACGGCGGCGGGACGGATGACACGATTGGCGACGTGCTGGTGGCCAAGATCACCGCATATTCCTCGGCTACGTCCGTCACGGTCGAGCCCCAAACCATTGTCCCGGACTCGCTGCAGGGCGTATCGGCCACGCGCTGGGGCTTGGCCGCGACCACGATCAGCGGTCTTGGCCACCTCGAAGGCAAGACCGTATCCATCCTGGCTGACGGCGATGTTATGCCGCAAGACGTGGTTTCCAGCGGCTCGATCACCCTCGACAGCCCGGTGCTGGTCGCGCACATAGGCCTGCCGATCACGGCGGACTTCGAAACGCTCGACATCACCATGCAGAACAACCAAGCGTTCCTGGCCAACAAGAAGCGAATCAATGGCGTGACGGTGCTGTGCCAGGAGAGCCGAGGCCTATTTGCCGGCTCAGATGCCGATCACCTGTACGAATTCAAGCAGCGCGCCACAGAGAACTATGGCGAGCCGATCACGTTGCTCACAGGCCGGGCCGAGATTCCGGTCAGTTGCGACTGGAACGACGCCGGCAGGATGTTCATTCGCCAGTCCGACCCGTTGCCGCTGACCATCCTGGGGGTTATTCCCAATGTCCAGGCCGGTGGGTGAGATGCGCCCGGTCGATGACTGGGTATTTGGGCAACTGATCGAGCACGCGCGGCCGGCCGACCGGCAAGAGTTCGAGGCGGTCAACGGCTTCACGCTGGAGATTGAGCTACGCCGCGCGCTGGACCTCAGCGATAAGCCACGGGCGTTCGTGGTCGATGGCCGGGTGGTCGCCGCATTCGGCTGCGTGCGCTTTGACGATCGTATCGGGGTGCCATGGATGATCAGCACCTACGCCGTCAACCAGCACCGCCGGGCCTTCCTTCGGCAATGCCTGGTCGAGGTCGCCGCCATGCGCAAGCGCCACGCGGCACTGATCAATTACACCGATGCGCGCTACACGTTGGCCCTGCGCTGGATGCTCTGGATGGGCTTCGACCAGCAGGAGGCTATCCCGTATGGCGTGAACGGCGAGCTTTTCCACCCATTTACCATGAAGGGCGAGTTATGGGCGCAGTAGCAGGGTTAGCGGCAGGCGGTAGCGTGCTCAGCGCGTACAGCCAGATCCAATCAGGCAAGGCCGGCATCAAGACGGCCAACCGTCAGCAGGATTATTACAACACCCGGGCCAATCAGGTCATCAACCAGGGCGACTATCAATCCGACCTCATCACCGAGCAGGGGCAGCAGACGGCCGCCACGCAAAAGGTGGGCTTCGCCGCCAACGGTATCGACACCAGCAGCGGCAGCGCCCAGCGCACGCAGGATTCGACCATCGAAAACTCCCTTGCCGACGCCAGCCAGGTGCGCAAAAACGCTTTCAATCAGGCGTATGGCCTGGTGACCCAGGGTAACGAGGTCGTGAATCAGGCCAAGACCAACAACAAATCGTCGCGCCTCAACGCCCTCGGCTCGTTGCTGACCGGCGGTTCCCGTTCCTACAGTATGTTGCAGTGAGGAAATAATGGCTCGCATCCCAAGCTACCAGCGCCAGGTTGCCCCCGAGGTCGCCCAGGCGCCGCGCGCCCTTGGCGCAAGCGTCGATGCCTCCGGCCTGGCCCAGGGCGTCGAGAATCTAGCGGGCTCGATGTATCAGGTGCATAAAAAGGAAGTGGCCGAGGCGAATCAGACCGCACTGATCAATGCCGACAGCCAGTTGGGCACCTGGCAGAACAAGGCCCTGTTCGATCCAGAGGCAGGCGCCTTCACCAAGAAGGGCTCCGGCGCGCTCAATATCACCAAAACGACGCTCGACCAGTACGACCAGCAGTCCCAAGGGATTCTCGAATCGCTGGCCAACCCCGAGCAGAAGCGCATGTTCCAGCAGGCTGCGCTGGCGCGCCGCGGCAGTCTTCAGGAGAAACTGGGCAGCTACGAATTCGGCCAGCAGCAGGCCTACAAGGATGATGTCGACAAATCATCTATCCAGCTTTCCATGGATTCTGCGGCCCTGAACTACAACGACCCGCAGGCCATCGAGCAGAACCGGCTCAAAATGAATGCCGTGCTCGATCAGCGCGCCGAGCGCCTTGGCTGGTCGCCAGAGGAAAGGCAGGCGCAGCTCCAGTCGGCAAACAGTTCGCTATCGCATTCGGTCATTCAGCGGATGGTCATCGATTCGCCGCAGAAGGCCCGATCCCTGTACGACCAGTACAAGGACAGCATGACGGCAGACGACCAGATCCGCGCCACCTCGACCATCGATCAGGCATTCAAGCGCCAAGAGGCCGAGGCCCGCCAGCGGCTGGTCGAGCAGCGCCAACTGCAGGCCATTTCCCGTCAGGAGTTGAGTGGCCGGGTGCAGGATGCCCAGGCCGCGTATCTTCAGGGCCTGCAATTCGACAACCCCCCAAACCTGGCGGACTTCAAGCAAGCCTACGGCGACAAGGCTGGCGAGCATTACGAGCAGTTCAAGAAGGTGCAGGACATCGCCCCGGCCATCCGAGAATTTGCGACCGCGACACCCGAAGAGCGTCAAGACATTCTAAACCGATTCAACCCTGTCCCGACTCAGCAGTTGAAGCCTACTGAGCCGTTCTACGGGAAGCCGGCGCAAGGCATGATCGAGCAGGGCAATATTGACCTGAACAGCAGGCCGCGCGTGAAGAACGCAGACGGATCGATCAGTACGGTGCGATCGATTTCCGCGAATTTCGACGGCCAGGAGATCCTTCTTCCCACAGTCAGCGATGACGGAAGGATCATGAGTGACAAGGAGGCGATTGATGTCTTTCTGAAGACCGGCCGGAACCTTGGAAAATTTGACAATCCTAAAGATGCCACCGCGTACGCAGAGGCTCTCCATAGCGACCAAGCGAAGCAGTATGTGGATGGCAATGCGGTTGGCAAGGGGTTTAAAGAAGACTCCCAGCTTTACCAGCACTTGGCAACTGTCGGTGCCTCCCTGCTCAAACAGCAAAAAGAAGATCCGGCCGCTTACGTGGCCAAATACAGCGCACCGGTGCGCCAGGCGCTGGCCCAGGCACAGAAAGACGGCACGCCAGAGGCCTATAGCGCCTATTTCACCGCGACAGCCGCCGAGCAGCGGCGCCAGGGTGTGCAGACCGTCAAGCTACTGCCCGATGCCATGGCGGACCAGCTTGCAGCGAACTTCAACAGCAAGGTAGCCGCCGGCGACAGCGACAACGCCGCGCAGTTGATCGAGCAGATGCAGGCCCAATGGGGCAAGAACTTTGGCCCGGTCATCCAGCAGTTGGGCAATAAGCTGCCGGCAGAAGCCCAGGTAATAGCCACCGGACTTCCGGCGGATATAGCCCAGCAAATGGCCGCCGTCGCACCGATCAAGGACGATGAATTGAACAAGGGCCTTCAGCAGGGCCAGGCAAAGGAGATCCAGCAAAGCGTGGCCACCGCCATGACGGACTTTGCCCAGACCTTGCGCGGCCAGGCCGGCGGTATCGATACCTACAACACGATGTACAACACCGCTGTGCGCACCGCAACGGCCTATGTCCTGCAGGGGATGCCAACCGACAAGGCGGTGCAGAAGGTCGCCAGCGGCATGGTCAATGACAAATACGATTTCTTCGACACCTACCGGGTACCCAAAGCACTGGATACCGGCTCGATCCGCCGCGGCGCTGATCGCGCGCTCGGCGAGATCAGTGGAGCCGACCTTATGCCGCTGCCGGGACTGCGCGGCGTCACGCCGGAGGAAAATGCCCGTCAGCTGGAAAGCGCCGTGCGCGCCGGTGGTGAGTGGGTGACCAATGGCGACGAAACTGGCTTAACGCTGACCGTCAACGGCTACGCAATGAGAGGCAAGGACGGAAAACCTGTACAGCGGACCTGGCAACAACTGCAAGGGCTGGGCATCCAGGCCACCACCGGTAAAGAGGGCGTTGTATATCCCTGGACGGTGACGCCATGACGATCTATGCAGGCGATGCCCAGACGCTCGACCGGCGCACCATGCTGGATATACCGGCCGATTCTGGGGATGTGTTCGATGCATCTTTTGGTGGCGCTCTTTCCACCAACCCCAGTTCGTCGATCGTTCGCACCGAGCAGTTGCAGCAGGCCGAAGAGGGCCGCCGCTTTACCGGCGACACCGAATCGATCCTGGTGCCGCCACGCCTGGAGCCCGACACCCCGCTGATTGATGCCGCTCAGGCCACCGCCCAGGCAAAAGCCGCCGGCTTCGATCTGAAGATCCCTGCGCAGGGCATCCGCCAAGGCGCGTTGGATATCCTCATCGACCGCCAACGCGAGCAGGCCGCCCGGCAGCAGGTCATGGCCCGCGCGGCCAGCGGAACGTTGCCGGCGCAAATCGCCGCGGGGCTTGGCGCTTCCCTGCTTGATCCGCTCAACATCGCCTCTGCCTTCGTGCCGGTGGTGGGTGAGGCGCGCTATGCCAGCATGTTGGCCGGCGCCTCGGGGGCGTTTGGCCGGGCAGGCATCAGGGCGGGTGTCGGAGCCGCGGAAGGTGCAGTTGGCGCTGCCATCCTGGAACCGCTGCCGCTCATGGCCGCCCAGCAGGATCAGACCGAATATGGTCTGTCCGACTCCCTGGCCAACATTGCCATGGGTGGAGTGCTGGGCGGCGGCCTGCATGCCATCGGCGGTGCTGTGTCCGACGCCTTGCGCCGCAGGCTGGCCAGCGAGACGCCGACCCAGCGACCTGACGCCATGCTCGACCAGCCTGGCCTGCCGCGAACAGAAGGCACGACACCGGACCTCGGCCGACTGTTCGATGATGACCCAGATACAGCCCTGCGCACCTCGCTGCAACGGGGAATCGACGCGGACCAGGAAAATCTACGCCAGACCGCCCAGGTTCAGGCCATCGAAGAAATCAGGCCAACCCTATCCGCTGATCGGGTAGGAAACGTGCGCGACTTAAAGCTGGAAGGCCTAAGCATCACTGATCGGTTGATGGCACTTGATGACACGTTCAAGCAGCGCGCTAGCGACTTTCAGGGCCCACGCGTCAGCCGCAAGCAGGCCGAGCGGCAGGCCAGGGACGCCATCGCTGCCGAGCGCGAGCAGCTACAGACCCGCCAGGCGCAGATCAATACCGAGATCGAGCGCAACCGCGCCGGCGAATTCAACCGCGCGGACCTTGCCCAACTGGATCGCGGCGTCATCCCTGAGCGGTTGCAGCCTCAGATCGAAGCCAGAACCCGGCAGATCATGCAGGGCTATCAGCAGCGCCCCCTGGGGGCTGCCATCCGCACGGCTCGGGAAACCGCCGAGGACGCGCAGTGGACAACCCGGGATGCCGCATTGCGCACCGCCGTGGCCCAGTCGGTCAGTGGCCGAGATGTCGACGTGCAGAATCTGTTCGACCTGGCCGATCCGGCGAAGGCACCGGCTGCCATGGATGCATTGCGCCAGCCTCAGGCCCGGCGCCTAGATCCTGCCGGCCTTGCCGAAAGCCGCCGGGTTGACGAAATCCCCGAAGCCATTGACGACATCGAGGAAGCCCGCGCAGCACTGGCCGAAGACGAAGCCAACGTAAAGCAGCTGCTTGACCAGCTAGACCCGGAATCGCGGGATGCCATAGAGGCTATTGGCCGGGAGCAGGACGAGGCATCCGCCGCGTATGCCGCCAAGGCCCAGCAATATTCGAAAGCCTATCAGGCTGCCGCCGCATGTGAATTGAGGAACGCTTGATGGCAAATCTACCTGCTGGGATAAGCCCCTGCGCCGACGCCGTGCGCGCCGCCGTTGGCGATATCGAAGACAAGGAAATCCAGGAGATATTCTCCCTGCTGCGCGACCGGCAGAAGGCGATCATGGCCCGCGAAGGCGCCCTAAGCAGCGAACAAGCGGTGCTGAAGGCTGCCGACGACCTGGCCAGGCAGGCAGAGCACGCATCCATCATCGAGCGCCGCAACGCCTTGCTGAACATGAAGGCCCGCGCCAAGGCCATCAGTTTCGTCCGGTCGAACTTTGCCGACCGGCCGGACCTAGGCCTGGAATCCATGCTGGTTGGTACGAACCTGGCCCGCCAGGGTTCTCGCTCGTCCATCGCCGCCGAGCAAAAAGGCCGGGCCGACGCCTATATTGGCGGCCTGCTGGCCGACCTTGACCGGTCTGATCTGGTGGGCATCCTGGCCAAGGGCGACTCCGACCAGGATATCGCCGATGCCCTGTGGCGCATTGGCAAGGAAATGGATACCAAGCATCTCAACCCCCAGGTGGTGGAGATAGCCCAGACCATTCAGAAATATCAGGAAGCGGCCAGGATCGATGCCAACCGGGCCGGCGCCAGCATCGGCAAGCTGGACGGCTATATCACCCGCCAGAGCCATGACAGCGAAAAAATCGGTGCGGCCGGATTTGACCAGTGGGCGCGCGATGTCCTGCCTCGCCTTGACCCCTCAACCTTTGATGGGGTCAGCGACGTGGGCCAGTTTCTAAAGGGGGTGTTCAACGGCCTGGTGTCGGGCGACCACCTGAAAGCCCCAGGAGATCGCCCTGCCAATGGGTTCAAGGGGCCGGCCAACTTGGCCAAAAGGCTTAGCCAGGAACGCGTACTGCACTTCAAGGACGGTATTGCCTGGCATGAATACAACAAGCTTTATGGCACCGGCAACCTGCGCGAGGCGGTGTTGCGCGGCTTGGACATGGCCGGGCAGAACACCGCCCTGATGCGCCGGCTGGGCACAAACCCCGAAGCCAACCTGAACATGATCGTCGATGTACTCAAGGAGGACGTGCGCAAGACCGGCGACAATCAGGCGCTCAAAAACTTCAACACCGAGGCGCGCGGCAAGATCGCCAACCGCTTCAAGGAAGTCAGCGGGCAGACACGCATTCCCGGCAGCGCCACGCAGGCCAGGGTGGCCGCCAACGTTCGCGCCTGGCAATCCCTCTCCAAGCTTGGTGGGGCGCTGCTTTCCAGCTTCACCGACCTGCCGGTGGCCGCGAGCGAGTTCAGGTATCAGGGCAAATCGTTCCTCGGTTCATTGGGAGACATGGCCGGTGGACTGCTCAAGGGCAGGGGAAGCGCTGAGCAGCGCGAGATCCTGGCCAGCTTCGGGGTATACGCCGACTCGATGCGCGGAGAGATCATGCGCCGGTTTTCGGCAGATGATTCGATGGGCGGCAAGATGTCCCGCGGCATGAGTCTGTTCTTCCGCCTGAATGGCCTATCGTGGTGGACCGACGCCAACAAGGCCAGCGCCGGCCTGATGATGGCCCACAACCTGGCACAAAACAAAGGTCGCGCCTGGGGAGCCCTGGATGTGAACTACCGGCGCGCGCTGAGCCTGTACGATTTGGACGAAGCGAAGTGGGATCTACTACGCGGCATGGATACCCGCATGGCCGATGGCCGCGAGTACATGACCTCCGATGGCGTGGCCAGCATTCCAGATGAGCGAGTGACCGAATACCTCAAAGAGCAGGGCCGCCCGGTGAGCGAAGGCGCGATCCGTGATGTGCGCAACGGGCTACAGCAATCCCTGCGCACCTATGTGAACGACCGCGTTACCTACGCCGTGCTCGAACCTGACGCCCGGACCCGCTCGATCATGAATCAGGGTACCCAGCCCGGCACCATCCCGGGCGACCTGCTGCGCTTCGTCACCCAGTTCAAAAGCTTCCCGGCGGCGTACATGCAGAAGACCATGGGCCGAGATCTATACGGCCGTGGTTATACGCCCACCGGTCTGTCGGAGCGATTCCGCGGCGGCCGCGATCTGATCGCCGCCCTTCGCAATGGGAATGGTGAAAAGCTTGCTATTGCGCAGTTGATTCTTTGGACGACCGCATTCGGGTATCTGTCCATGGCGGCCAAGGATTCTTGGAAAATGAAAACCCCTAGAGATCCGAATGACCCCAAGACCTGGATGGCAGCCATGGCCCAAGGCGGCGGCCTTGGCATCTTCGGTGATTACCTGTTCGGCGAAACCAGCCGGTTCGGCAACAGCGCGCTGGAGTCGGCCGCAGGCCCGGCACTGGGCACCGCCGCCGACCTGGCCAACCTGTGGAGTAGGGCGAAGGCGGGCGACGACACCGCAGCCTCGGCGCTACGCCTGGCGCAAAACAACACGCCATTCCTTAACCTGTTCTACAGCCGCATAGTGCTGGATCACCTGTTCTTCTTTTCCCTGCAAGAGGCGATGAACCCTGGTTCGCTACGCCGTACCGAGCAGCGCATCCAGAAGGAAAATGGGCAGACATTCCTGATTCGGCCATCGCAGAGCTATGCGGACCCGCTTGGCATAGCTCGTTAACTTACTTGACATACTCGTGACATGCCGAGGATGTCCAATAGCCGATGGTGTTTTTCCGCATAGTTACGCTAAGTATTTCGCCACCTTGGTTGACGAGAATGTCAAGCTGGCATTCGGTTTTTATATTGCCTCCATCGTAAGTTTGAGTGTAAGCCTGTGAACCGGAAAATGTGGTTGTAGAACCCCCGGGCATGTAAACGCTTTTAGCGCTTGACCAATAATAAATGGTGTTTCCGTCCTTTAACGCATAGCTATTTCTAGGGGCTCCATTAGCAATAACGAACTCGTCAAGAGTCTTTCCGTTGTAGCGCGAAAGCTCTTCCGTGGTTGCTTGATCGCTGACGCACGCCGTCAAGAGTAGTGCATTGGCGCAAATCAAAAACGCTTTCTTCATTTTCATTCCTTGAAGGCCGATCCACATCGGTTATCGAAGCACCGGAATCTACGATTTATGTAATGGCAATGCAATAGCAGCTGGCTGTCGACACGATGCCCAGCAGGCTTGGACGCCACCCCTAAACACCAAACGCTATCACCTATGAAGCCCCGCCCCGTGCGGGGTTTCGCATTTCTGGAGCACTGAAAATTGACCGTATCGACCACCGATAGCGAAATTGAGTATGACGGCAACGGCACCACCACTGCTTTCCCTGTGCCGTTCCGCTTCCTCACCAATACCGACTTGGTGGTCACGTCCACCACGGAGGACGGGGCAAGCACCACCCTGGTCATGGGTACCGATTATTCGGTTGTAGGTGCCGGGGCTCAGGATGGCGGCGCGGTTATCGCCACGGCGGCGCCGGCTGACGGGATCACCCTGGCGATTTCCAGGCAGCTTGCCCCCGTCCAGGATACCGACCTGCGCAATCAGGGCCGCTTCTACGCGGAGACGCATGAGAACGTTTTCGACTACCTGACCATGCTGATTCAGCAGTGCATTGCGGGGCTCACCCGCGCGCTGACGAGGCCGGTCGGGAAATCGTATTTCGACGCTGAGTCGCGAATCATCTCGAACGTGGCAGATCCTGTATCAGATCAGGACGCAGCAACAAAAGGGTGGGCAGCATCTTATTTTCAGCAATTCACCGGCGTAATCAACAACACTCTCGGAATACTTTACGGAAGCGGATCGCTTTACGACTATTTGAAATATGGGTCGCCGCGCCTGGTCGAGTCGATTGAAGCGTTAAGAAGTGTGTCCTCCACCCAGAACACAAAAGCAAACGTCCTTGGTTACTATGGGATAGGCACAAAGGGCGGCGGTTATTTCTATGTAGATGATTCTGACACAACGTCAGAAGACAATGGCGGCACGGTAATCGTCGCCGCGGACGGGGCGCGCTGGAAGCTCCAGCATGACAATGTCACCGACCTCACTCAATGGGGCGTTGTCGCTGACGGTTCAGACCAGCGAGACAGAATACAGAGGGCTATCGATTGGACCGCAGCTTTGGGCGGTGATACGCGAGGGCCGAGGGGAAAGCTAACATCGCCTACCCACCTGAATCTGATTATCGACACTGCACTGATCCTGGATATTCCGATTCAGATAGAGTTCCTTGGCTGGATTTTGTATCAGGGTCAGACCGGGGCAGCCGTTATCATAGGCAGCACGGCGTTGGCTTCAGGGCAGAGCCGGTATTTCTATAATCTGCATTTTGCCGGGATACAGGCTACTACCTATGGCAATACTGCAACGCCAAACACTTACGTCGATAGCGGAAACCACGGCATCGAGATCAGAAACATGCAGTTCAGCAGAGTTCGGGTTGACTCTCTGAATACCTTCACTGGGTACGGTATATATTTCAACTGCACCAACAACGTCTATAGCCTGCAGCACGTTCAGGATAATGATTTCGAAATAGGCATAATAGAATATACCGGCATGGGCATAATGATGAAGTCTGTAGATGCCGCGCTGGGTGCTGCGCAAGTAAACAGAATAAAGATTCAAAACATGGCTGCCTGCTACCAAGGAATGTGTATCGGAACTCCTGATGGAACCGATTACAACTCGAACGATAACGTATTCGATATAATTGCCATTGAGAACGTAAGCCGAACTGATGGTGTTGGCATTGAGATCTTCGGCTTATTCAATAAACTCAATGTTATGTACAGTGGATCGGGTTTTGCCTTCGAAGGACACGCGGACTGCAATCGGCTAGAAGTAGGTAATCCAGGGGTTACTATCAACGACTTCACGGTGGCGGCTCAAAATAACCAATTTCGCTGCGGACATCCCGGCGCCGGAACGATGCCTGTCACCCTGGCAATGACGTTTGGCCAGGTACAGACGAATACCTATGGCGTGCCAATCGTTGTGTACATGACGATATCGCTTACGCCTACGACGAGCGCAGCGGCCAGCGCCCAACTGTACGTTGGAAAAGGCCCTGGCTCCATTAACGCCATGAACCAGATTGTGTCGAGTGCGCAGACGGTTCCTCACGCGATCCAATACCCGCTGATCGCTGTCGTTCAGCCGGGCGGCGCGTGGCAGGTGAACAATACCGGTGGTGGCACGGCGTCAATTGTGTCGGCGACGGTGATGTCATTTGGCATTTGAATGCGCCAAGGGATTACAGATTGAGATAAGGGGGGGGGGG
>NZ_JAAOCA010000048.1 GCF_014694385.1 Pseudomonas typographi
CCCTTGTCCCCCGCTTGCCCCGCCACACCTGGCCCGTTGCGGTGTCGCAAACGGTTACCCAAGCAGTGCTGCGTGAATGCCCGTTCTGGCCAAGGCGCCGCCACTGACCGCCAAAGCCGCCCTGGCATTCTGAACCCGCCTTCAAGGAACTATCATGAAGAGGTCCCTGTTTCACGGCATCGTACTGGCCAGCGCCACGTACATGGCCACCCCGTTACATGCCGCCAACTCGATACCCGTCGATGCCGGGCTGCCGGCCTTCCAGCCAACGCCGGTTACCGTCGACGTGCACGCCCGCTATCTCGCCGATGACGGTGCCATCCGCATAGGTGGTGCCGAGCACGTGCGTTACATCGTTGAGCGCTTCAATGCAGCGCTGGTAAAAAGCCACCCTGATTGGCGCTTCAGGGACGAGTCCAAGGGCACCACCAGTGCCGTGCCGCTGCTGACCTATGGGGTAACGCTGTTCGGCGCAATGGGCCGGGAAATCAACCCCCTGGAAACTCAAGCATTCACCAAGGCCGTGGGGGCACCGCCGCTGGAAATCCGCATCGCCCATGCCGCCAATGATACCTCCCAGCACTTGGCCACCTCGCTGGCCGCCTACGTGAACCGCGCCAACCCCCTCGCCCAGATCAGCGCCGAGCAAGTGGCCAGGGCGGTCAGTATCGGTAACCCCGACGGTGATTTATCTACCTGGGGCCAATTGGGGTTGGCGGACACTTGGCGCGAGCGGCGCATTCACCCGTATGGCACGCCGGAATTCACCGGCTTCGGCACCTATATGCAAGCCAACCATCTGGGTGGGCGGCCCTTGGTGCCCGGCTATGAGGCCTACAACAACACCGAAGCGATTCTGCACCGCTTGGCGGCCGACCCCGCTGGGCTGGCCGTCGCCGCCATCGGGCTGGAGAACGCTGACATCAAGCAGTTGCCGATCACCGGCGCCGACGGTGCTGCCACCACCACCGGCACCCCGGCGCAAGTGACCGCCGACCGCTACCCTTACGGCCGCTACCTGTACCTCTACTTGCGGCGCGAGCCCGGCAAACCCCTGGACCCGGTGGTGCGTGAATACCTGCGCTTCGTGCTGTCGCGCCAGGGCCAACAGATCATCGCCAGCCAACCCAACGGGTATTTTCCGCTGACAGCCGAACAAGCCCAAGCCGAGCGGGCGAAACTGGACGAGGTAGCACCCTAATGATCCCACTCATCACCCGTAGCGCGCTGTTGGCCGCAAGCCTGTGGCTGAGCCAGGCCTACGCCGACACCCTGCAAATGCCCACCAAGGCCAGTTACTTGACCGATAACGGCGCAATTTCGATTATCGGCAACGACGGTATGCAACCCCTGATCGAGCAGCTCAATGCGTTGTTCGTGCGCGAACACCCCGGGTTTCGCTTTGCACTGACCGCCAAGGGCTCCAGCACCGGGCTACCCGCCTTGGCCGCCGGCGCCACGGCCATCGCACCGCTGGCCCGTGAACCCTGGCTGGGGGATATGAACGGGTTCAAGCAGGTGTTTGGCCACGAGCCACTGGACATCCGCATCGGCTATTCGGGCTATGGCCCGCGTGCCCATGGCAAAACGCCGCCGGCGGTGTATGTAAACCCCAACAACCCGCTGAAACAGCTGAGCATGGAACAATTGGCCAAGCTCATGACTGCCGGCCAGCCAGGCGGCGATATCAACACCTGGGGGCAGCTCGAGCTAAGTGGCCCCTGGGCAGCCCGGCGCATTCATGTGTACGGGTTGCGCGACGATGGCGGCTTTGCCACCAATCTGCGTATGGCGCGCTTCGCGGGCCTGCCGTTCAGCCCGAAATACGAGGCGTTGGCCGACCGCGCCGCGGTGTTGCAAGCAGTGGCCGATGACAACCATGGCATCGCGGTGGTCGGCTGGGCCAATGCCGCCCAACTTGCCCCCGCGCTGCGCATCGTGCCATTGAGCCGGGCACCTGGCGAACCCGCCTATGGCCCCGGCCTGGACGATGTAGCAGCAGGCCATTATCCGCTGTCGGCTTACCTGCACTTGTTCGTTAATGCCGCCCCCGGGCAGCCGCTGGAGCCGTTCATCAAGCAATACCTAGGTATGGCCTTGAGCGATGAAGGGCAGGCACTGGTGCGCCAGCAGACCGACAGTGCTGAGGGCTACGTACCGCTGAGCACCGCGGACCTGGCGCGGGAGCGCAAGAAGCTCGAGGGCCTGTGAGGCGCCCCGGGCCTTGCCTGGGCCATGGCGCGGCCTGCCTTGGCCCGCGCCATGGCCGCGAACAGCGGCCGGCGCGCCCAGGGCCACCGGCCTGCAAAGCCTGAAGGTGACCAGGCCGGTAGCGGCGGCGCCTTTACAGCCACGGCGCTCGCCCCAGCGGCCTTAGGCGGCAGGGTTAATGGGTTTTTCCGGGTACCACACGTCCATCAGCGGGCTGACCTCGGCCTTGTCGAGCTCTTCGCGGCCCTTGAGCCAGGCCTCTACCTGGTCGCGTTGCGCTGGGCTGACCGAGCCGCGCTTGCCCAGGCATACCAAGCCGTAGTCTTCGGCACCCACGTAATCCAAGCCGTTGGCCTCGATGGCTTGGGCCAGAAACGCCTCGACGAAGGCATCCACGCTCTGCTCCGGCAAGCCTTGCTTGAATTCCAGGTTTATTTCGAAGCCCAACTCCTGGAATTCATCGACACAAAGCTTTTTGCGCAGGCGGCGCGAACGGTTAGTAGCCATTGGGCAGTTCCTCAACAGTGATAAAGGGGCGAAGTGTGGAGGGCCGGGGCGCCCGACGCAAGCAGGACGGCGAGCCGATGGCGCAGCCAATGGAAGGCGCTCATTTGCGCCACAGGCTACGGCAGCGGTATTGCAACTTGAAGCCGGGCGCCCGCAACGACCATAATCGGTTGCCCTCGCCGTCCTATACCTTGCCCTAAGGGCCCTGCGATCCATGACAAAATCCCTGCGTCCCGTTCTTTTCGCCAGCCTGCTGTTGCCCCTGCTGCTCCAGGCCCCCACCGCCACTAGCGCCACCAACGCGGCGGCACTTTCCGCCAAGGTCGAGCAAGCCCTGAAAACCAACAAGTTGGGCGCCGATGCACTGTCGCTGGCCGTGGTGCCGCTCGACGGGCCAGGCGTGCCGACGCTGTACAACGCCGACGTGTCGGTAAACCCGGCCTCGACCATGAAACTGGTGACCACCTTCGCCGCGCTGGAACTGCTGGGCCCTACCTACCAGTGGAAAACCGAGTTCTACACCGATGGCAACGTGAGTAATGGCGTGTTGCGCGGCAACCTTTACTTAAAAGGCGGCGGCGACCCCAAGCTGAACATGGAAAAACTTTGGCTACTGATGCGCGATCTGCGCGCCAATGGCGTGCAGCAGATCACCGGCGACCTGGTGTTGGACCGCAGCTACTTCAAGCAACCCGCCACCCTGCCGGCATTCGACGACGACGGCGGCGATGAAAACGCGCCGTTTTTGGTACGCCCCGACGCGCTGATGGTCAACCTCAAGGCCCTGCGCATGATTGCCCGTAATGACAGCGGCCGGGTGGTGGTCTCCGCCGAGCCGCCCATCGCCAGCATCCGCATCGACAACCAAGTCAAGGCGCAATCGGGCGACAAATGCGGGGGCGATGTGCGCTACAACCCGGTCAGCCAAGCCGACGGCAGCATCAGCGTGGTGGTGAGCGGGCAACTGGCCAATGGCTGCAGTTCACAAACCTACCTGTCACTGCTCGACCACCCCACCTACACCGCGGGCGCCGTGCGCGCTATTTGGGCAGAACTGGGCGGCAGCATCCAGGGCGGTGACCGCGAAGGGCCAGTGCCGGGCAGCGCCAAGCTGCTGGCACGGGCCTTTTCGCCAGACCTGGCCGAGATCATCCGCGACATCAATAAATACAGCAACAACACCATGGCCCAACAGGTGTTCCTGAGCATCGGCGCGCAATACCGCACCGACGCCGATGCCGACGACGGCAAGGCGGCCCAGCGCATGGTCCGGCAGTGGCTGGCGAAAAAGGGCTTGGTGTCACCGCACCTGGTAATGGAAAACGGCTCGGGGCTGTCGCGCGCCGAACGGGTGAGTGCCCGGGAGATGGCGGCGCTGCTGCAAGCCGCCTGGCGCAGCCCCTATGCAGCCGAATACATGAGCTCGTTGCCGCTGGTGGGCATGGACGGCACCATGCGCAAACGCCTGCAGGGCACCGCGCTGGTGGGTGAGGGCCATATCAAGACCGGCACCTTGAACACCGTGCGCGCCATCGCGGGTTTCAGCCGTGATGAACAAGGCCATACCTACGCGGTGGTGGCGGTGGTCAACGACCCCCGCCCATGGGGGGCCAGGCAGGTGCTCGACCAAGTGCTGCTCGATACGTGGCAGCAGTGAACCCAGGGGGATGTACCCGCAGTTGACGGTGCCTTTGTGGCCGTGCCAATTCGGGTGCGAACTGCTGGGGCAGCGCACCCGCCTTGGCGCGGCCACCTCGGTGGGTGACCCTTACATCAATACGTACAACAACAGCACATTGACCACCAGCATGGCCAATGCCGTAGGTATCTGGGCCTTGATCACCGCGTATTTGTCGGGCAGCTCCAACAGGGCGGCCGGCACGATATTGTAATTGGCCGCCATGGGTGTAAGCAGCGTGCCGCAGTAACCGGAGAACATGCCAATGGCCGCCATCACCGCCGGGTTGCCATGGTACACCCCCACCAGGATCGGCACCCCCACGCCGCCCGTCATCACCGGAAAGGCAGCGAAGCCGTTGCCCATCACTATAGTGAACAGTGCCATGCCCAGCACGTAAACCACCACCGCGACCAGCCGCAGGTCCATGTCGATGTAGGCGGTCGCCAGGTGCGCCACCGCCTTGCCCACGCCGGCGTCATTGAACACCAGGCCTAACATGGCCAGCATCTGCGGCAGCACCAGCGCCCAGCCGAGCGCTTCGGTGAGCCGGCGCGACTCGCGCATTGCCTGCAATGGCGTGTCGCCCGTGGTACGGCACGCCAACGCCAGGGCAACCAGGCTGGCCACGCCCAGGGCGACGAAGGTGGTGTTGGCTGGGTCGAGTAATGCCAGGCTGCCGATGTGCACATTCTTCAAGCCCAGGGCGACCGCCACAGTGAGCAACGGGATGGCCAGCGCCGGCAGAAACAAACGGTTGCCCAGCCGCCGCGCCGCTTCCTGGCGGGCACCCTCGGCCAACGCCCGGTAGCGGCCGATGCCTACGCCGCCGAAGCCTGCCAGCGCCGCCATCACCAGCACCCCTGCCCCCACTGCGGCCGGTGGCAGCCGTTCGCCCACCAGGAACGCCACGGCGAACAGGCCCCAGAACACACTGCTGGCCCAGCGCTTTGGATGGTCACGGTCGCACAGGATCATCCCCGCCGTGATTGCCAATACCACCCCCGCTAGCCAGTACAGGTATTGAATGGACAGGATCATCGGGCACCCTCCTGCGCACTTGGCGCAGCGGCGGTGGCCTTGTGCCGCGCCAGGTAGTGGTCGAGCCGGTACAGGCGCAGGCTATGGATAACGAATGCACTGATTGCGCTGGGAATACCCCATACAGCGATGTGCAGCGGCTCCACATCGATGCCAGCGCCGAGCAGGAAGGTGTGCATCAGGGCAATGGCACCGAAGGCCACGAAGATGTCTTCGCCGAAGAACAGCCCGATGTTGTCAGTGGCCGCGCAGAACGCCAGCAGGCGCTGGCGCACCGCTGCCGGTAAGGTGCCATGGCGCGACACCGCGGCGCCTTCGGCCATTGGCGCCAGCAGCGGGCGCACCATCTGCGGGTGGCCACCCAGGCTGGTCAGGCCCAGGGCAGCGGTGGTTTCGCGCACGAACAGGTAGCCGATCAGCAGGCGCCCGGCGGTGGCCCCGCGAAACCGGCTGATCCAATGCTGGGCATGGTCGCGCAAGCCATGGCGTTCGAGCAGGCCGATCACAGCCAGCGGCAACAGAATGATCAGCGGCAGCGTGCGGGTTTTGATGAAGCCTGCGCCGATGGCGGCCAACAACGCCTCGGCGGGCATGTGCGCGGCAAAGCCGGTGACGATCGCTGCCAAAGCCACCACCAGCAGTGGGTTCAGGCGCAGGGCAAAGCCTACGACGATGGCCGCCACACCCAGCAACGGCCAGAGGTTGAGAGCATCTTGCATAGTCAGGATCTCGTATGAACGGTACAGAGGCTGTAAGCAGTATTCGGGCCGGTTACCACAGCGGTAGGGTATAGCTGAGAATCAGGCGGTTTCGTCCAGCGTGTTGCCGAAGGCCCACCGTGGCATTGAACCATCGCGCCCTGGCAATCTTTAGCAGCCCGGCCTGAAACGCCACATTAGCCGGGGGGGAATCGCCTGCGGTGTAGCGCCCCGACCGCCAATCCGCCCGCACCCGAAGTGCGCTGAACTTACCGCGTGGCCGCTGCCTCTGCTGCTATAGAAGCCAATCACAGAAGGCGGGCTACACCATGAGAGCACTCACCTACCACGGTGCGCATAACGTCAAAGTCGACACCGTTGACGACCCCGTTTTGCAAGACGCGGACGACATCATCCTGCGGGTGACGGCCACGGCGATTTGCGGTTCGGACCTGCACCTTTACCGGGGCAAGATCCCTAGCGTTGAACACGGCGATATTTTCGGCCACGAGTTCATGGGGGTGGTCGAAGAAGCTGGCGCCGGCGTAACCGCGGTAAAGCCGGGCGACCGCGTAGTGATCCCGTTCGTGATCGCCTGCGGCAGTTGCTTCTTCTGCCAGCACGAGCTGTTCGCCGCTTGTGAAACCACCAACCCCGGGCGCGGCGCGATCCTTAACAAAAAGGCGATTCCACCGGGGGCCGCCTTGTTTGGTTTCAGCCATTTATATGGTGGCGTGCCCGGTGGCCAGGCCGAGTATGTGCGGGTGCCGAAAGCCAATAGGGGCCCCTTCAAGGTGCCGGGCACATTAGCCGACGAAAAAGTGCTGTTCTTGTCGGACATCCTACCCACGGCGTTTCAGGCGGTAAAAAACACCGAAATCGGTGCCGGTTCCAGCATCGCCATTTACGGTGCAGGGCCCGTGGGCCTGCTCTGTGCTGCGGTGGCGAAAATGCTAGGCGCCGAACGGATTTTCATGGTGGATCATCACCCCTACCGGCTGGCGTATGCGCAGCAGGCGTATGGCGTAACGCCCATCAACTTCGATGAGGACGACGACCCGGCCGACACGATCATCCGCCAAACCCCCGGCTCGCGCGGTGTAGACGGCGTGGTCGATGCCGTAGGGTTCGAGGCCAAGGGCAGCACCACCGAAACGGTACTGGCCACCCTCAAGTTGGAAGGCAGCAGCGGCAAGGCGTTACGCCAATGCATCGCCGCGGTACGGCGCGGCGGGGTGGTGAGCGTGCCAGGAGTATATGCGGGCTTCATCCACGGTTTTTTGTTTGGCGATGCCTTCGACAAGGGCCTGACCTTTCGCATGGGCCAAACCCATGTGCAACGGTACCTGCCAGAGCTTCTAGGGCTTATCGAAACGGGCAAGCTCACCCCGGAAACCATCATCACCCACCGCATGGCGTTGGAACAGGCGGCGGAGGGTTACAAGCTGTTCGACAAAAAACAAGAAGATTGCCGCAAGGTCATCCTGACGCCGGGCAGCAACCACATCGACGCCCCCGTGGCGGATGGCATCGTCGGGGTACCTGCTACCTGACGTAGAGGGCAAGCAGGCTTTTTGTGTACCCCTGACGCGCCACACTCTGATTGATAAGGAGACTGGACCATGGACACCTCACTGTTTGGCATCGGCGTATCCATTATCATTTTACTGCTCGATATTTGGGCGATCGTGAGCGTGTGGCGCAGCACCAAAAGCACCGGCGCAAAGGCCGGCTGGACGCTGCTTATTTTCATACTGCCGCTGGTTGGCTTAGCGATATGGGGTGTGGCCGGGCCACGCGGGGTGGCGATCGCACCCAGTTCTTCGACCCACAGCAAGGGCTAACCGCGAATACGCCGCAGCCCTTCGTCCGCCGCGGTTTGCAGTTGGCTCGCCATCTGCTGCGGATCGAGGGCCTCTTGTGCGGCATCCAGCTCGCCGGCATCGGCCGCTACGTTGAGTAGCAAGGCCGAAAGCCCGGCGTGGAGAATCAACGCGGCGGCCACCAGCTCGCTTTGCAGGGGCGCGGCGACCCACGGCAAGCTGCCCTCGACCGGTTCCAGCCCCTCCAGGCAGGAGCACGCCCCGGCCAATGCGCCGAGGGTGACATTCAACGCATTTTGCCTGCCGTCGGTGGCTGCGTGCGACGGCGGTGCCGGCAACAGGCGTTCAGCGGCTTCAATCAGGCGCTGGCGGTCGGCATCCGGAGCCTTGTGCTGCGCATTGCGTAGCGCCATCAGCAGCAAGGCGAGGCCCAAGGCTGCGCATACGCAGGCGGTAGCACCGCAACTGGGCACGGGCACGTTTGCGGCAACCTGCCCACGGAACGCGGCCAACGTGCAAGACCAAACACTCATGGGTCGCCTCGCTAGACTCGCCCACGCCCGGCGCGCCGCTGGTACCGTGCGCGGGTTTATCATGCAGCCTACCCTACAGCATCGACGGTATGAACGCCGCGGGTTATCACCCCCGGCATATTCACGGCCCCCCCCTGAAGCCTGCATAAAAAATGCTATCGTGCGCCCCATGGGCCTGGGCTGGGGTAGTGGCTGTGTTTAGAAAATTGGGAATCCGCGGGCGGGTAATCCTGCTGGCGATGCTGCCGGCCATCGGCATGGCGCTGGTATTGGGCGGGTACTTCACCTGGCTGCAACAAGGCGAGTTGCGTGCGGAGCTGCTGCGCCGCGGCGAAATGGTCTGCGAGCAACTGGCCCCGCTGGTGGCGCCGGCGCTGGCCGGCAGCGATACCAAACGGCTGGAGCGCATCTCTGCGCAGGCGCTGGAGCAGCCCGACGTGCGCAGCGTGTCGTTCCTGGCAGTGGATCGCAGCGTGGTGGCCCACGCCGGGCCCACCATGCTCAATACCATACCCACCGGCAACACCTCGCGCCTGCAGCAGGTCAGCGGCAATGACGCCACCCGCTACCTGCAGCCGGTGTTCGGCCGCCACCGCGCGCTTTCCGGCATTTACCTGCCCAGTGAAGACGACCGCCTGCTGGGCTGGGTCGAGGTGGAGATGTCGCACACCAACACCTTGTTGCGTGGTTACCGGATGATGTTTGCCAGCACCCTGCTGATCGGCGCTGGCCTGCTGCTGATTTTGCTGGTGGCGCTGCAGATCGCACGCAGCATTGCCCTGCCCCTGGGCCGCATCAAGGCCGCCGTGGCGCAAATCCAGAGCGGCAAGTTCGACACCCACCTGGCGCCAATGGGCAGCCAGGAACTCGACGAACTGGCCAGCGGCATCAATCGCATGGCCGCCAGCCTGCGCGACGCGCACGAAGAACTGCAGCACAGTGTGGACCAAGCCACCGAAGACGTGCGCCAGAACCTTGAAACCATCGAGATCCAGAACATCGAACTGGACATGGCCCGCCGCGAAGCGTTGGAAGCCAGCCGGATCAAGTCGGAGTTCTTGGCCAACATGAGCCATGAAATCCGCACGCCGCTCAACGGCATCCTTGGCTTTACCCACCTGTTGCAGCGCAGCGACCTTACCCAGCGCCAGCAAGACTACCTGGGCACTATCGAGAAATCCGCCGATAACCTGCTGGGCATCATCAACGAGATCCTCGACTTCTCGAAGATCGAAGCCGGCAAGCTGGTGCTCGATGCCACCCCATTCAACCTGCGCGACCTGTTGCAAGACACCCTCACCATTCTTGCCCCAGCCGCCCATGCCAAGGGCCTGGAATTGGTTAGCCTGGTTTACCGGGACACCCCGCTGGCACTGATCGGCGACCCGCTGCGACTCAAGCAGATCCTCACCAACCTGGTCAGCAACGCGATCAAATTCACCCGCGAAGGCACCATCGTTGCCCGCGCCATGCTCGAGGACGAAACCGAAGCGCACGTGCAACTGCGCATCAGCGTGCAAGACACCGGCATCGGCCTCTCGGCGCAAGACATCCAGGCGTTGTTCCAAGCCTTCAGCCAAGCCGACAATTCACTCTCGCGGCAACCTGGCGGCACGGGGTTGGGGCTGGTGATATCCAAGCGCCTGGTGGAACAAATGGGCGGGGAGATTGGTGTCGACAGCACGCCAGGGGAAGGCTCTACGTTTTGGTTCAGCATCCCGCTGCCCAGGGCCAGCGAAGACGCCGAAGACCTGCCACCGGCCATACTCGCCGGGCGCCGGGTGGCGGTGTACGAACCTCACGACCTGGCACGCCAGGCACTTGAGCACCAGCTTGAAGACTGTGGCCTGCTGGTGACCTCATTCCCCAGCCTGGAGCGCATGGCCGACAGCGTAGCGGCTGCCGCCCGCGCCGGCCAGCCGTTCGAGCTGGCAGTGCTGGGGGTGGCCGAAGCCAGCCTGAGCGCCGAGCACCTGAAAGCTTACCTGGCTGAACTCGACACTCATGGCTGCCAGGTGCTGGTGATGTGCCCGACCAACGACTTGGCCGTGTACCACGGGGCGGTGCCAGACCCACACAACCAATTGCAACCCAAGCCACCCTACAACCGTACGCTGCGCCGCACCTTGAGCGCGCTGGTGGGGCGCCAGCAGCCGGCCGCGGCGCTGCCGGCCAGCAGCGACGACAGCCGTGCACCGCGCATTTTGTGCGTGGACGACAACCCCGCCAACCTGCTGCTGGTGCAAACCCTGCTCGAAGACATGGGCGCCGAGGTGGTTGCCCTGGACAGCGGCCGCGCCGCCCTGCAGGCGGTGCAGCAAGGGCATTTCGACTTGGTACTGATGGACGTGCAGATGCCCGACATGGACGGGCGCGAAACCACCGAAAAAATCCGCCAATGGGAAACCGACCGCCCCGGTCCCGCCCTGCCGGTGGTAGCGCTGACCGCCCACGCCATGGCCAATGAAAAGCGCGCGCTACTGCACAGTGGCATGGACGACTACTTGACCAAGCCCATCAGTGAGCGGCAATTGGCGCAAACCGTGCTCAAATGGACGGGCCTGAGCCTGCACGCCGCGGCGCCAGGCCGTAGCG
Organism: Pseudomonas typographi; assembly: GCF_014694385.1. Lineage (GTDB taxonomy): Bacteria > Pseudomonadota > Gammaproteobacteria > Pseudomonadales > Pseudomonadaceae > Aquipseudomonas > Aquipseudomonas typographi. The sequence goes on from NZ_JAAOCA010000048.1 coordinate 11,087, forward strand.
AGGGCGACAGCAACGGCCACGAAGAGCGGGTACTGGACCACGACGAAGGCCTGCGCTTGGCTGCGGGCAAGCCGGACCTTGCCGCGGACATGTTGGCCATGTTGCTGGCCGCCCTGGATGAAGACCGCCAAGCCATTCGCCACGCCCGCGAAGCCGCCGACCCCGAAGCGCTGATCGAACGGGTGCACCGGCTGCACGGCGCCACCCGCTATTGCGGCGTGCCGCAACTGCGCGGCGCCTGCCAGCGCAGCGAAACCCTGCTCAAGCAAGCCAACCCCGCGGCCGAGGCAGCGCTGGATGAACTCGACCAGGCCATCGTGCGGCTCGCCGAGCAAGCGCGGGTGAATGCTTGATGCCCGGCACGCCTGAAGGTCGCGGCACGTTTGGTTTGCGTGCGCTCGGGGCGTGGGGCTAGCCGTGGCTGGCCATGCTACACTGCGCGCCCTTTTTGGAGGCCCCATGGTCGAACACGATTTCCGCTACAGCCTGCTCACCCCGCAGCACACCCTGATCGAGTGCCGCGCCTTAACCCCAGGGCGCTACCAGGTCACCGGCAATGGCGGCGCCATCCATGCCGGCGACGTGCTGCTGGTGACGCTTAAAGGCAGCCGTGAGCTGTTCATGCGCCTGGCGGTAGACAAAGTGCGCCACTTGATCAACCCGGTGGGCCGCTGGACCGCCGTGGCCAACGGCCCGGCGTTCAAAGAGTTGGCCATTCATAATTGGAGCGTGAACTGCGACGCCTGCGGCAACAGCCTGGCCTTTGAGTTCGCCGTGGATGCCACCCTGGGCGAAGCCGCAAAAGGCGCGGCAGCCGAAGCACGGATCGCCGAGCTGGGCTGGCGCGAGGAAGGTGGGAAGCATTTTTGCCCACGCTGTTAGTGCGGTTTGCCTGAGGGCCACAAACGCCCCCAGGCATGGCGGGCCGTTAGGGGTTGAGCGCCAGCCGGTCGCGGTTGCGGTCGAGCAAGGCCTTACCGATGCCCTTGACCTCGAGCAGTTCATCGACCGAGGTGAAAGCGCCATGCGCTTCGCGGTGGGCAACAATGGCGTCGGCCTTGGCTTGGCCGATGCCGGCCAGTTCGCGGCGCAAGGTGTCGGCATCCGCCGAATTGAGGTTGACCTTGGCCAGGCTGTTGGCCGCCGCTGGCGCGCCCGGCGCGGTATGGGCACCCGTGTTGGCAGTGCTGACCAGCGGGGTGACGGCCAATGCAAGGGCAAACAACGAAGACAGTACGGTGGTACGCATGAAAGGCTCCTTAACAGTTCAAATGCGGCCCTTCCTGGGCCACCCGAAACAACCCTAGCGCACTGGGAAATACTTGCCAGGGTAGCTATGTAAGCAAACTTTACCCCGGCTGGACGCAATAGGTTGCCCGGCCGCTCGCTTTGGCCAGGTGCAATTGGGCAGCGGCCGCCTCCACCAGCACCTGTGGGCCCTCCTCGGCGTGCGGCACTCGCGCCGCGACCCCTTGCGATAACGTGATACGCCCGTGCAGCGGGGAAGCCTCGTGCTCGAGCCTCAGTGCTTCGATACGCATTTGCAACGCCCCGGCAACATGGCGCGCGCCGTCCAGGTCGGTACGTGGCAGCAGGCAGGCGAATTGCTCGCCCCCATAGCGCGCGGTCAGGTCTTGCGGGCGCTGCAGGGCTTTGCTCAGGGCCTGCGCCACCGTGCGCAGGCAGCCGTCACCGGCCAAGCGCCCGTAGTGGTCGTTGTAGCGTTTGAAATGGTCGATATCGAGCAAGATCAGCCCCAACGGCTGCTGGTCACGCAGGCATTGGCGCCACTGCACACTCAGTTGCTCGTCGAAATGCCGGCGGTTGGCCAGCCCGGTGAGCCCATCCCGCAGCCCCACGCGGCGGAGCAGGTCGCCCTGCAGCTTAAGCTTGAGGTGTGCCTCTACCCGCGCGCGCACGATCACCGGGTTGGCCGGCTTGCTGATGAAATCCACCGCGCCCAGTTGAAACCCCCGCACTTCGTCGGCCTCGCTGCGGTGGGCGGTCACGAAGATAATGGGGATCGCCTCGGTGAGGCTGTTGGCCTTCAGCCGCCTGCACACCTCATGGCCATCCATGCTGGCCATCAGCACATCGAGCAGTATCAAGTCGGGCCGCTGCGCCTCGGCCTGCTGCAGGGCCTGTTCGCCGCTGGTGGCCATGAACACTTCGCACTCCTGGCAGAACAATTGGTTAAGCGCCAAGATGTTGGCCGGTTGGTCGTCCACCACCAGCAGCCGCGGCGGGCGCCCCAGTTGCTGGGCCCAGTAGTCCATGAAAGGGGTCATTGCAACGTCTCGCGCAGGTTACGCAGGGTACCCAGGGCGGCTTTGAAATCCAGCGCTTTAACCTGCCCCGCCAGCCGTGGCAACCAGGCCGCCGCTGCCGCTGGGGCGCCCTCGGCCAGTTGCTGTACCCATTTCAGGGCCTGCAGGTTACCGGTTTGCAGGGCCACCTCCAACTGCAACAACTGGCCACGCCACTGCTCCGGGGGCAGCGCTGCGGGCGCCGTGCCGGGCTCTGGGCCTGGCTCCGGCTGTGCTTCGCCCAACCGTTCGCACAAGGCGTGGGCGCTGCCTTGCAATAGCTCGGCGAGCTCATCGACGCAGGTGCCTGCCCGCCACGCCGCCAGCACGTCCGGGTCATCTCGGCTCATGCCCAGTTCCAACGCCCCGGCCCGCTCACTCAACGCCTGGGCACCCATGGTGGCGGCGCTGCCTTTGATCGCGTGGAACACCGCCCTCGCCGTTTGGCTGTCCGGCTCGGCCATCAGTTGGCGTAGGCGCTGGAGTAACGCCCCACAATCGCTAACGAATACGCCAAGCACCTGGCGCAACAAGGGTAGATCGCCATCGAAGCGCGCCATGATTGCGTTCCAATCTTCCAACAAACCGCCGGCCGCCCGTGCCGGGGTGGCAGCCAGCGGTGGCGGCGCTTTGCTACGGCCGGCCCAGTGGCGCACCACATCAACCAAGTGGTTCAGGTCGATGGGCTTACCCAAGTGGTCGTTCATACCCGCTTGCAGGCAGGCCGTGCGGTCTTCGGCGCCGGCATTGGCGGTCATGGCGATGATCGGCAAACCGGTGAAGCGCGGGTCGGCACGGATCTGCCGGGTCGCCTCCAGGCCATCGATCCCTGGCATTTGGACGTCCATCAGCACCGCATCATAAGGCTCTGGCCCGGCCAGCACCGCCAGGGTGCCCTCCTGGCCGTTCTCGGCCAAACGCACGCGGGCGCCTTCAGCGCGTAATAGGCCGCTGGCCACCTGGCGGTTCAGCGCGTTGTCTTCGACCACCAGTACGTAAAGGCCCGCAAGCCGCAATGGCCGCTGGGCCGGTGGCAGCACGCGCTGGGCCGGGGCGCCGCCGAGGGCATCGCACACCGCATTACGCAGTTGCAGCGGTGTCACCGGCTTGGTCATCAGGGCCACGAAATCTTCGCCCGGGGCGCCAGTGGTGGCGCGCATGTCGTCGGAGTAGGCCGTAACCATGATCATCCGTGGGGCGGCCGCACCTAGGCTGTCATGGATCTGGCGCGCGGCCGCCAGGCCGTCAAGCTCGGGCATGCGCCAATCGATCAATAGCAGGTCATAGGGGTTGGCCTGCGCCACGGCGTCGCGTACTCGCGCCACGGCTTCGAAGCCGCTGCTCACCGCGTCGGCATGCCAACCCTGGGCACGCACCGTGCGGGCGAGTACATCGGCGCTGGTGCCGTTGTCGTCGGCCACCAGCAGGCGCCAGCTCGGGCGGCCGCGGTTAGGCGGCTGCACGTGGGCCTCCGAGCGGTCGGCCTCCAGCACGATGTCGAACCAAAAGCGGCTACCCACCCCAGGCTCGCTGTCGAGTTGCAATGTGCCGCCCATCAACCTGACCAGGCGGTTGCTGATCACCAACCCCAGGCCGGTCCCACCAAAGCGGCGGGTGGTGGAGGCTTCAGCTTGGTTGAAGCCTTCGAAAATGCGTTCGCGCTGGTCGGCACCGATGCCGATACCGCTGTCTTGCACCGCGATACGCAGCCCTACCCCGCGGCCGAGGCGGTGCAGCAGGCTCAGGCGCACCACCACTTCACCTTGGAGGGTGAACTTCAGCGCATTGCCGGCCAGGTTCACCAGCACTTGCTTGAGCCGCAACGCATCGCCCACCAGCCAGGGTGGGATGCGCGGGTCTATGTCGAAGACGGCTTCGACTTCCTTGTTGCTTTGGTTACCGGCCATGATCACGGCCAGCTCTTGCAGCAAGGCATCGAGCTCGAAGGGGTATGGGTCCAGCGCCAGCTTACCGGCTTCGATCTTGGAATAGTCGAGTACATCGTTGAGCAATTCCAGCAGCGACGTAGCGGCCTGGCGCGCCTTGGCGAGGTAGTCCATCTGCTGCGCATCCAGCGCCGTGCGCTGCATCAACTGCAGCATGCCGAGCACGGCGTTCATCGGGGTGCGAATTTCATGGCTCATGTTGGCCAGGAATGCCGACTTAGCCGCGCTGGCGTCGTCGGCTTGGGCCTTGGCCTGGCGCAGGCGCGCTTCCATTTCGCGCTGGGCGGTGATGTCGAGGTTGATCCCGGTCACCCGCTTCGGCCTGCCGTCCAAGCCGCGCTCTACCTTGCCGGCGGCCTTTACGTAACGCACCTGGCCGCTGCCGAGAATTACCCGAAACTCCACGGCGTAGGGGGTTCCGGACTCGACCAACGCGTTCAGCGCCGCCTGGGTAGGCGCCTGGTCGGCCGGGTGCAGGCGATGCAGCCAGCACTGGAGCAGCACCTTGCCATCGCCGGCAGTACTGGGGAGCCCATAGATGTGATTCATGCGCTCGTTCCAGTGCACCTCATCCGTGGCCAAATCCCAGGCCCAGATACCCAACTCGGCCGCTTCTGCCGCCAGTAACAACTGGTCACGCATGGCCATCAGTTCACTGTGCTGGCGGCGCTGCAAGGTGATGTCGCTGACGACGCACACATACACTCGCTCGTCGTTGCTGCTCTTTATGCCTACCGATACCCGGGCCGGGAAAATACTGCCGTCTTGGCGTTGGCCGCTGATCTCGAAGCGCCGCTGCTGCGCCAGGTTGCGTTGGCGCATGCCACGGGCGATCAACCGGTCGATCAGCCGCCAATAAACGCGCGGCATCAGTTTTTTCACGTTCTGGCCGACGATGGCCTGCGGCCCGTAGCCAAACAACTGGGTGCCGGCGGGGTTGAATGAACGCACGCAACCGTTGGCATCGACCGTCAGCACCGGGTCGATCACCGCCTCGAGGATCGCGCGGTTGGTGGCCATGCTGTCGTTGACTTGCGCACGCAGCTTTGCGTTGAGCTTGATGATCTGCGCCGCCTGGGCCTTTTGCAGGGAAATGTCGCGCACCGTGAGCGACGCACCGACCACGTTGCCACGGGGGTCGTATACGGGTGAGGGGCTAATCGACACGTCGAGCGTCTCGCCAAGTTGGTTGTGCCGCTCGGTTTCGAACTGCCCCACCACCTCACCTGCGGCAATGCGGGCCAGCATGTGCTGCTCTTCGTGCGCCCGGGCAGCGGGCACCACCAATTCGGTAAGCGAACGGCCCACTGCCTGCTCGGCGCTGTAGCCGAACAACAACTCGGCAGCCTGGTTCCAACTGCCGACCCGGCCTTGCAGCGTTTGGCCAATAACCGCAGCGGATGCACTGTCGGCGTGCGAGCCCAACTCCATGCGTGCCCCGGCCATTTGCCGGCGCTGGTACAGGCCCAGTGCAACGGCGCCCGCGACCGCGGCCAGCAGCACGCTGGCGAGTAACCCGGCCAGCAGTACCCAGCCGGGTGAGAGCAACCCCAATGGCTCGATGAAGGCCGAGCTCACGCTCAGGTCCAACTGCCAGCGGCGGCCAAACACGTCGGCTTGCAGTTGCTGGGGGTAAAGCTGCTCCCCTTCCGGCACAGCGCTGTTGAAAAACACCTTCGGCTGGCCGGGGTGGGTGACGTCGCTGAGCATCACATGCTGGTTATCCAAGTCCAGGGCCAATGCTGCCAGCATCTCGGTCATCAACAGTGGGGCAAACGTAAGGCCCACAGCCTGTGCTTCGCGATCAGCCTCATTGCTCGGGACCGCGGCGCTGGCGTACACCGGCATTAAAATCAGAAACGATTGCTCCGGCCTGCCGGTGGCCTGCAACAAGGTAATCGGCCCGGTCAGCCGAGCCTCGCCGCTGCGAATGGCATCCAGTGCCGCGCTACGGCGCACCGGTTCGGAAGCAATATCCAGGCCAATGGCCGCTTGGCCGGCCTCCGCGGGCTCGAGGTACTGGACCACCAAGCGGTCGCCGGGCTGGGCGGTGAGTTGGTGCACGTCGAACGCCGGTGCGCCGTCCGCGCGGGCGCGCTCGATGAACGCCGCTTGGTCGGCGGCACGCACCCGCCGCACAAAGCCAAAGCCCCGCGCACCGGGAAACTCAGCGTTAACGTCACGGGTCTGGGCGTAACGGTGAAACAACGGCCGGGTCAGGTTTTGCTCGCCCAGCACCGCGACTACACCGCGCGCACCGCGCAGCCCGTACTGGTACAGGCGCACGCGGTTGAGTACAGCGTCAACGGTACGCTGTGCGGCCTCGGCCACCGCGGCCTGCACGCGCACCTGGTTGGTATGCATCAGCCAACCGCTGCCCAGCGCCGCCAACAGCAGGCCCACGGCCAACGTGAACGCTGCGGTCGGGACGAATGCCGAGGCGGTTTTGCTCATCGCGATCCTTCATCAACCTAGGCCGGCAAGTTGAACTAAGACAACGAAACAGCCGAAAATATTCAGCCTCGGTAGCGAGTTGCCGTTCCGGGTTAAGGCTGCAACACCTCGATCCACACGGGGCCCTTGCCAGACGGCGCTTCGCTCACGCGTTTCAGCGCGCCATGTTCACCGATGGCGTAGCTGCCGACCGTGGCGCTTTTTTCGCCGGTGACCAACAACCAACGGCCATTGGGCGAAAAGGCTATATTGCGTGGCTGCTGCTCCTGCACCGGATAATTGCCCACGAACGTGGGCTTGCCGGTGCTGCCATCGATGCTGAACGCCGATACGGTGCTCGACGTGCGCTCGGTCATGTAGAGCAGCGTGGCATCGGGAGACAGCCGTAAATCGGCGGCCCAGATACGCCGGGTGGGGTCACCTTCGAGGTTGTTGTTGCTAGCGTCACGCGCCTCGCCATGGACCAGGCCAAGGCTTGGCGGAATGCCGGAAGCCGAACCCCGTTCGCTCAGCGCACCGGTGTGTGGGTCGATGGCATAGGCTGTCACAGTACCGCTCATTTCCCCTACCACATACAAAAACCGCCCATCCGGCGAAAAGGCGATATGCCGCGGGCCGGTTTTGGCGGGTGTGCTCACATAACCGCTGCCGATCGGCGAAAGCTGCCCGGTAGCTGCGTCGAAACGGTATTGCAGCACATGGTCCGCGCCGAGGTTGCCGGCATAGGCGAAGTGGTTCGAGGGGTCCGTGCGTACCGAGTGCGCGTGGGGGCCGGTCTTGACGGTTTGAATGGCCGCACCCGGCTGGTAGTCGGCGGCGATCGGCTGGCTGCTGATCAAGTCGCCGCCATAGGATGCGCCCAATAACCAACGGCCACTGCGGTCGGTGGCGAGGTAGGCCAGGCTATCGGCCAGTGGGGCTTGGCCAATGGCACTGAGGTGGCCACTGCCGGGGGCTATGCTGTAGCCCTTGACGGTGTATGGCTTGCTTCGCAACGCCGCATACAGCGCCTTGCCATCCGGGCTTAACGCCAATGGGTTCACCTGTGCGCCGGCCTGGGTTTGCTCCACCAGCGCCAAAGCGCCGTTGGCTTCGTCGAGGCGATATTGGGAGATCAGCCCATCATCGGGGCTGGAGATATAGGCATATGTCATGGCATGGGCCTGGAGGCTAAGGGAAGCGGCGAGTGCGGAAGCGACGAACAACAGCGGGGTGCGCATGGAGCGGTCCTTGGTTTTTGTTGTGGTCAGTCATCCTATGACTGACCACCTACTGATGGCAAGGGGCGGTTAAGGTAGGTGAATGGTGTTCACCACAACCATACTTACCAGAGCGCTTTACCGTCCTAGCGTTATCTCAGCATACACCCGACGCGCCGCCGCCCTAAGCCCCTGTATTATGAGCTCGCAGCGCGTATGGAACTCATGACGTTGCTCGACAGAACGTGGGAACTGGCCCGACCTGAACGCACATTAATAGCCGTACCAAGTCATGGCGGGTGTATTGGCTGGATCGTTTAAAAAGTATCCTATTTGTGTTGGTTGTTTTACCTGCAGGGATGCGGACTCTATCAAGTTAGCATCCACTGGAGCGTCTGCCGTCAACAAAAGTACCCCCCCCGACAAGGGGACGCGGCCATCGCCTGAAAATATAGAAACAGCCCCTGATTTGAGCTTTAATACCACTGTCAACTTCAAGGAAGTCAAACCGGTAGTCGTTGACTTGACCAGTACGGCCAACGACAAAACATGTCTACCCAGAATAGAGGCTGGGACTGGCATTTGCATATTCCCGCTACCCTGCGTGGCCAGCTTATAGCCATAAGGAACACTTCGATCAAGGTCAAGAGATAAATTAGTACAATCACGCCTGTATGCCCATCCCATGGGATTTATTGGAACACATATGGGGCCGTTTCCATCAATAGCCTCAGCCATGTTTTGCCATTGAGAGCTATTAAGCGTCGGCGACAGCGGCATTTTATTTAATACGGCAGAGAAAGAAGCCCATCCGGAAAAGACGAACCAAAGTAAAAAAATCGCCGGAGGTAAAAGCCGCACCCCCCTATGTTCAGATAGGCTCACGCTATTTGTAACCGTTGCTATCCACCCTGCAGCCACCAGTATACATCCAGAGAAAGCCACCACAGTATGTCGATACAGGGGCACTGCTCTGAGCATATCTAATTTCGCTATATTCCACTGCTCGGTCAATGTGAAAGAAAATAGCACCGCATTGAAGAGAATGAGTGATAGGCCTGCGACGATCAGCGCATTGGCAGGGGTTCGCATTCGGAACAGCGTCATCGCTATAATACCTAGCACCAGCCCGCCACATATAAGAGGCCTGGGATGCTCGAAAATAAATGGCCGGCCGAAAATAAATGACCCTAGAAAACCAAGGCCATATCGAAGCGCTGCATCACATTTTTGAAACCAAGAGAAATCAACAGTTGAAACATGCGTCCCTGCAGAGTGGCTGTTCAATATCATATATAGCTGAAAAACGCATAAAACCACTGTAACTATTGATATAATTCGAAAGCTACCTTTGGAAAAAGCCGCCACTACCATGAGCATTGGAATAGCAGCAAATACGACAGGCTTCGATAACGCCAGCAGGCAGATGATCCACGCCCACCAAGGAGCTTTTATATCGGGCCGCGCAAGCGAAAGTGCAAGCAATATGGTTATAAAGAATACGCCAAAATATGTAAAATTGATAAAGGTTCTAGTCTCAAAATCGGCGATTAGCAATACGGATATCGAACACAGAAATCTCAAAACATCGGAAGAAATAAGATACCTAAAAATAGGCAGACAAAATGAACCAACCAAAGCCGCCGATAGTAAAATAGCGCTCCAGGTGTAATAGTATGGTATCGCTTCGGCAGGAGCACCCAGCGACTGTGCAAACAGCGCTAAAAGACGCTGCAACAGTGGAATATAACCATAGTCGGTCGCGAAAAGCTGCTGCGAAAGATCTACACTCTGGGCATTCAGAAAATAATTAGTGGCCATCTCTGCCCACATTTCACCACTGAATACCCAGCCGGATTGCATAAGCGCCATATAGGCACTGTAAAACAGTAACGTGAGAAAGAAAAAAAACCGGCCCCGGTCATGCCTTTCGTTATTTAGACGCTCCTGTTGAGCAATATCAAACAAAGATTCCTTGGCGCTTACCAATAAATTCATAAATTTTGACTTCCCTGATCTGCCAAAATCATTATTTAGATAAATTGACACGATATTGTTCCGCTTCCCAATTTACCAGACCCTGTACATCCGCCTTGGAAAGCACCTGTAGCTCGGTACCCAGCGGAAGCCTAGACAGAACATCATAGTAGCACCTAAGCTGCGCGCTTTCGGCTCTAGTTAATGGATTCTTGGAGTACACGCCATGGCCTTTGACAAATAACAGGTTGGGAGTAACAGCTTTATTTCGGCTCTCTGATACCGCGTCCCACCCATCACAAACATGAGCCTGGGGGCCTAAGAAAACAATGTGATCTGGGTATAACGCCCATGATAATACAAGGCGATCCAAATAATAAGATTCCACCGCTAACGCATGGAGTGAGGGTTCCGAAACCGGCATATAGCCCAGCTTGCCCGAACCCGGGTTGATACCATCATGTGTATAAAATGGAACCTTCAAGAGATCAACGATACACAATAGCTTCTGCATAACATCTGACACTGAATCTCCACCGATTACAACTCCATGATTCTTCAGGAAAATAATGTCCGCATCGGGTCGCGCTGATAGCGCCTCATTGACAGCCTTGGCAAGCATCGCTCCGGGTTTGTAGTAATTCACCAAGGTCCACCTAACAGTCTCTCCAAGTTTGGATCCAATAAACTGTTCTGCATCGCGCCTTACCAAGCAGGCAAGTAAATCCACTTGATGCAAATGAACAACAATAGAATGGGGCATCAACGCATGTAGCAACGTCTCGATTGATGGTTTTAACGGGCTAACCCCCACAGCACGGGGCTCAACCACATAGTTGCCACCTTCAACATTCTCAAGTATATGAACCAGATTGACTTCGACAAAAATATCGTTTATTAACGCTTCAGCTAGCCATGTCCCAGATGCTTTTACCCATAAAGACCCGCTATCTTTCCATGATATATTCCCACCCGCACCTTGCACGATAAGCGAGTCAGCACCGATTTTGGCCGAAAAGCGAGCAATATCCAATCCCAACTGCGAGTTTCCATAGCGCTTCATATTTTTTCCTTTAAGGCCGATAGAAAGTCCCGTAGTGAGCTAAACTTATCAAACGCCGCGTCAGGAGCTTCCTGCCCAACCCCTAGCGGGGTACCAGGGTGAATTTTTTGTAACGTTACAGCGTTTATTTTTTCCCGACCACCGCGAATATCATTGACCGGGTTATCACCGATCATCCATATACAACTTCCCTGGGGGCGCATTTTTTCTAAAGCAATACTGAATGGCGCCTCATGAGGTTTATCGAATCCCGCCTCTTCACTGGTGACTATATAATCAAAATAATTATCGAGACCAAAGTATACTACTTTCCGGAACTGAATTTGTGCCGTAAGGTCTGTCACGATAGCTGTCGGAATATTGAGTAACCGGATGTCATCCAATAACTCCTTCACATCATCAAATAAAATCGCATTGTTAAGAAATGTTCTCCAATAGGTTTGTTCAAAATCAAGCGCAAGCAGTACTTGAGACCCTAGCCCCATAATCTCAAGCATGCGCTGAAGATAAAGCAGGCGACTGTGCGATGCCGCAGTATGCTTTAAGCGAGTTTTAACTTGGTCCCGCGCGCTTTTGAACGCCTTATCAAACTCCTGAGGACTAATGGAAAAGGTCTTTACCACCTTATCGCGGACGGCTCGTTGTGCTGCCGCATGGGCAGGGTCATAAGGATACAAAGTGTTATCCGTATCAAATAATATCGCGTCTGGCAACCGATGAAAACGGTCCGCATTATAAATCTTCATCATATAAATCGTTTTCTCAGTGCCTGATTAACATGAGATAGCGTAATAAGTTGCATTAACCCTAATACACCATCCTCCCAGCGGGGAGATATATCCAGAAACTCAAAAACATTAGGGCAAATCATTTCAGCGGCTTGCTCAATATCGTCGGCTGTAGGTTCACCCTCGATAATCAATGTTACATCCAGGCCGTCATGTCCTTCAGACATATCAACATGCAACCCGCACACACCGATTAGAACTCTGGTAAGCAGTACAGCGTCATAGCCGTGACGCGAACGTGCACACAATTTAAATCGTAAAGGGTGATTTTCTGAATCTTCCAAGATTCGTGGATGGATCGGTTGGATACAAAATATAAGGTCCGCATGCATAGCTTGTGGCCGTATAAATCTGATTGAGTCCGGCTCTCTACGGGCAAATGATGCCAACACTCTTTCGACCGAATGCCCGCGCTGGAAGACATCCCTGCGAAGCTTGAAGAAGCGACGCAGATCCTCATCAATATCTAAGAATACTTTCAAGCTATAGCATTGCCTAACAATAGGCGAGTACAATGCATGTAAACCACTTACAATTATAAAGTCATTGCTTTTTATTTTTATAGGCCGGCTCATTTTACCGGTTGCATGATCATAATGGCGAGACAATATGCTTTTACCATCCGTTAACGAAAAGACGTCCTGACCGAACCGTTCTAGATCATTGGCCATAGGATTTAGGTGCGTCATGACTTGCCAGATAGGTTTCTGCCGGTCCCAGAGATGATAATCGTCACCCGAGATTGTAGCTACCGAATGGTGCCCAAAGAGATCTCGAATCGCTTCGGAAAAGGTGTCCTTACCCGCTCCCGAGTCGCCCGCGATACCCAGTAAAAATGGCTTACGACTAAGCCGGAAGAAATCATTTCTGCTGACCGTTTCGCGCCAGATACGAAACACCAGAATCATGCCCAATGCCACGAGCATGGTTTGCAGGATAGACAGTGTTGTCTGTTCGAAGGATTTTGGCATATTCGGTAACCAATTGAATAAGCCACTTACCGTAACAAATCCCCAACTACCCAATGACATGCTGCAGAGCAAATAGGCGGCGGTTAATAGTCCGACCAATACTGCCGCAAACCGATCACTCTGAAGTTGATATGACACGAGCAACGGCATGATCCATACGTACCACCCAGGTGTGATGGGCGTTAAAATCACCACGAGCAAAAATGCCATACCCAAAGTGGCATTAAAGAGTTCAAAATTTAGGCGCTTTACCCGCCAAGCCGCATAAATCATGAAGCAGTAGATAAGGGGCACTAGATATAACTGGAAGCCATAACCAAATTCAACTCTGAGGTCATAAATCTTACGTATTTCTATATTATTGATCAGCATATCAACGCCACCCGCCGAAAACCCGAACGGCACCAACAACACGGCCACACCCACAAAGAGGCCCGTTAAAAAAATGTGGAAAAACCGGTTGATTTTTCGATTGTGCAGAAAGTAAATGAGAAAAAATGGGACCGCTATTATCATACTTAATTTGGCGGATAAGGCAGCCGCACATAATACTCCAGCCCAGAAAAATCGAAGCCTTTTTACAAAAAGAACGGCCGATAGAATAAACAACACCGGTACCAGATCATTATAGCCAAAAAAATAGCTTGCCACTAAAACTATGGGAGAAAGCCAATACGTTATTAGTAAAAATTCATCGTTCGCATTAAGCATTTTCTTCAATTGCGCCAGTATAGCAATGTCTACAACCAATAAAGTACCGGCATAGGCGAAGGCGATCGGGACTGACAGAAATTTGAACAGTAATGTGACTGGTAAGAATATGGCCCACATTGCATAACCATAAGGGAAGGCTGAAGGCATACCCCCGCCGTCTATCCACGCCGACCAAGGGTCCAGCGTCACGTTTTGTACACTGAATGTTAGAAAGGGCGCGTACCAAGTAACTGTCGCGGTAGGCAGCACGATGAAAATGCATAATATACGAAGTATAAGCCCGGCCCAAAATAGGGGCTGGGTATAAAAAGTCTTCATAAATCTCAAGTCCGCCCCCATAAGTCTGGGCGTTTTGTGCAAACTGCCTCTGCCACGATCCTAAGTTTATCAAGCTTAGCCTTCAATTCCGGTATTTCCGTTTCAGCGTCTCGACCCTGTAGCTCTGGCGATACGAGGCAAAGTTTAAACCCGGCAGATTGAAGCCTATGCGCATCCTGTGTACTCAGGGGAAAATGGGTAAAACAATCGACCCACACCCAATCAATTCTTCCGGCAAGGGTCATTGCCGTTTCTACGGATTCGAATTCAGAAACACGTACAGCGCAGCGGCGCTCTCCTTGGTTTGACCATTTCACTAAGAAAGGGAAGGACTGATCTAGGAAAAAATAGTCATGGATACCTCGTTTAGCCATGACATCTATCAGCCGCTCTTCGAGCCCTTCCTCCTTGACATTCAATATCAGCGTCCCATGTTTATACTCGTTTATCCAATCAAGAAAACTATTGCCCGGCATACAGGGGTCATGATGAATAATCAACTCATCTCCATTGGTTCTGATATCCACTTCTATACCAAACTCTCGTGGCGTCGCCCGTAGCTCGCTTAACAGATTTCTTCGATGAACAATGATATTCATAATTTTACCCGTTTACGTAGCTGGAGGCTGTAGCCAATTGTTCTACGAATAAACTTCAGCTTGGCTCTCCAGTTCACATTCCAGTGTGATACTCCGTGGACTCGACTGCCAAATCTTACCCTAAAGCGGTGAGTAGTTAATTTAGCAGTTTTGCTGTGATAATACGCGAATAGATCCAGCGAGAAATCATGCGGCGGATTCTCCCAGGATAGGAAAAAAGTTCTGGGAAATAAGGTAGGTTGAGCGTTTATATCCCAGAGTCTTCGGCGCAAAAGCACAGTCTCGAACAAGCTCATTCCTAACGTAAATAGCTGATCTGCAAATGGGCGACCAAAACGCTTCCCTTTTACGAATATCTCTGATCCGTGTAATTCATACAGCTCGGCCGCTTTTAACACGTCACAGGGATCAGCTTGTAGGTCGGCATGCGTCCAGCCGATGACATCCCCGTGAGCGATGCTCAGCCCTGCCAAAATGCCAAATCCGTAACCTTTATTAACAGGAACCCGAATAAATCGGAATTGGGGGCTAGTCGCTAACAACCGAGACAGTAGAGCAGATGATTCATCTGTAGACCCATTATCGACAATGATGACCTCAAACTTTGGATTTTGGACGAGCAGGGTGCAACGTTCGAGTAGCAGCGGGATATTCTTAGCTTCGTTGTAGCAGGGGATGACGAGCGAGAATTTCATTCTGTTTCCTTACTAGGCCGCAACGAGAATACATAAAATTTCATTCCTAGAAAATTCAGCGTAGCTGATAGCGCTGTAGCACCTAAAAAAGCAAGCTGGACTGACCAACGGTGATCTTCCAATAACATCAGTAGGCGACTATTAACTGCCACATTTATGTATAGGGTTATAATGTAAACGATAGCAAACCGCCAAGCACTATTCCCTATAGAAGCGTCTACTTTAAATGTCCAATAACGATTAGCAAAATAGGCAAATAGGCTACCAGCAACAAAGCCAATAAGCTTGGAGATTGCAACCTGAACCGACATAAAATTTGCCAGGGTAAAATAAACTAAAAAGTCTACCCCTACGGTTAGGGCGCCTATCAGTGCAAAAAAGCCCAATTCTCGTCTTATCATAATGGTGAGTTCGGCACTAAAGGTATTGATTTAGCGTATTTAGCTTTTAATATTTCCACTTGGTCGGCTGGTACCCGTTTGTCAAGCTCCAAGCTATAGGGATGGCCTGGCCACTTTTGGAAACAAGACTGCCAATACTCAAAGGTCTTAAGATCATTTGGGGTGCCCCAAGAAATGAAACTGTCAACCTCGAACATAACGCAATTCAAGCCCGACGCTATGGCATCATTGACACATGAGTCCATATAGAATTCACCATTAACGCGTCCATCTCTGCCAATCAGCCGTTGTGTAGCATTTACAAAGTCCGCACTGCGCCGAAATGTAAAAGTACCGATGACGATCGGGTCATGTTCAGGCGCCTTTAAAGGCTTTTTGACGGAAATAGATGTTATCTTTCCATCCACTTCTTCTATCCAGCCGAACATGTGAGGATGTCGTATGGCGTTAGTGTGCTTCCTTACGCCCCATACAATTACGTCAACAGACGGATCATTACATAACTCTAAAAAGGCGGACTGGTCAAACAGTACGCCATTATCACAAGCCCCAAAGGTCACATTGGTGATGGGCCCTCCAGCTTTCCTAGCCAGTTTTTCCAAACCTATCAGAGCAGTGCATGCTTGGCCATCGGTCACTGCGGGCACGGTTGCTATAAGGGCACCGGGGAAGGCTGATTCAATCTGGCTTATGATCTTATCGACGCCATCCATATCGCTACGCAGAATAAATGATAGATCTTTTGTATTAGGTAAATCATGCACCGCTTGTAATACCATCGGTCGACCAGATACTGGAATCAAAGGTTTCGTTAACGTATATCCTTCTTTCGCGAATCTAGCTCCCAGCCCTGCCATCGGGATGACAAGGCTACCCGAAATCTGTGGCCGATCAGCTTCATTCTCAATCAGCCGTTTAAAAATTTTCGACCACTCATTATATTCGTCTACATCCGCCGGTGTGCCCCATTGCATAAAATGCTGAAGGGGATAAACAGCCACAGGAAGCCCGTCTGACAACATCGGTTTATAAGCCAAACTAACGTAATACTCCCCATTTACGTTGATATTTTCCCTCAGAATATCTGAAAACGCCTTTTTCATCAGCGCTCCCGACGCGAAATAATAAGTCCCGCTCGAAGCAAACTCATTCATTCTATCGCTGGTATAGGGTTGCTTCTCTTGAATATCCTTTACCCAGCCATTGCGCTCTTGCAGGTACGCATAATTTGTCGTACCCAATGTATGCGGATGAAATCCTTTATATGCCGGTATCACGCCAGATGCCTGCGTTGCAGATGCAAATTCTTTAAAATTCTCCCAATCCCAGTAACATGTGAAGTCGCAATAATTAACTATAACTGGATCATTTTCTTTTATCAAAGAGGAGGCTTCCAGCACAGCATAAACAGGTCCCAATTTGTGAGGCGGGATACCAATGATTTTACCGGCGGGGCAATAGCGACGAAGCGTGTCTTCCATTTGATAGGCCGCTTCGGCCAGATGCTCTTCGTTGCAGATGAATATAAAATCCGTCTCACCGGGAAACATGTCGATTACATGGGCAATTATAGGTTTGCCTTCGATATGTATCAGTGGTTTAGGTACCGAGTAGCCCGCGCGACGAAATCGCTCGCCAAAGCCAGACATAGGTATGATAATTTGCATGCTGATTTCCATTTCATTGATAGTTTTCTTTCTAATGACCCTTTTTGCAAGCCCCAAGAGTCACTTTACCGCAGTCTATCCTTCCGCCTCGTCCTCGTCATCTACCCGCATAACTTGCTTGCTATGGGGTGCGTTTGACGCTAACGGAGAGGCTCTACAACGGATGTTTTAGCGAGAAGGGAGGGTATGCGGAACTCCTCGAAAACGCCGTGTAGATCGCTCGCTCACGGAAATGGACCGCCCCAATCGCCTCTTGTCGCCGCCGAGCAAACAATGAAGCTGGTTCGCGAACGTCTCGATGTGGTGTAGTCACTATTTACCGTTAGGCTAAAGAATCGCCTTGCCCAGCTGAAGGCGGGGCAGGCCAGTGAACGATACATCACCGTGTAAAACAGCCTGGCGTTGCTTGTAAGCACGGAAGCTGAGTCGCTCTCGTTACTTATCGGCACGCGTTTGTGTCCGGAATAAGCGCTCCATAGACCCCGTCTTGCCTAACGATTTTCGACGCGCCCCCGTCAGCTATCAGCCGGGCAATTCCACGGCAGCAGCGCCTCGTAATCATCCACGCTCTGCGCCGCCATCAACCGCTCCAGCACGTGCCGCAACCAGGCATAGGGCTCACGCCCGTTCGCCTTGGCCGTTTCGACCAGGCTGTAGATCTGCGCGCTGGCATGGGCGCCTTGTGGCGTGTCGCTGAACATCCAGTTCTTGCGCCCGATCACAAACGGCCGGATGGCATTCTCCGCACGGTTGTTGTCCATTGGCAGGTGGCCGCCCTCGACGTAACGCTCAAGCTTGGTCCAGTTGCTGGCGAGGTAATTCACGGCCTTGCCCAGTGCCGTTTGCGGCAGGGTATTGGGCTGGGTTTTGTCGAGCCAGCGCTTGAGTTGTTCAAGCACTGGCACGCTGCGACTTTGCCGCGCAGCAAGCCGCTCTTCTTTGCTGACGTCCTTGCAATCGCGCTCGATGCCATACAATTTGCCGATCAGATTCAGCGCCATGTCGGCCCGGCCGGTTTTGCCTTTGGGCTGTACTTTCTGCGCTTCGACGAACTTGCGCCGTGCATGCGCCCAGCAGCCCAGCCGAGTGATGCCCGGTAACGCCGCCACGGCGTTGTAGCCGGCGTAATCGTCGGTCATTACATGGCCACGATAGCCTTCGAGCAGACGCAGCGGCACAGCCTGCGTTCGGCTGGGGTCGTAGTCGAAAAGAATAATGGGCGTGTCGGGTGGCCCACCGGCCTGCACCCACATCCAGGATTGCGCCGTGGGGTCACGTCCGGGTTCGTGTAGTACTTGAAGCCGCGTTTCATCGCAGTGGATAACAGGACTTTCCAACAACCGGTCGCGCAGCAGGTTCAGCAGCGGCTGAAATTGCGCCGCACACTGGATGACCCAGCGCGCCAAGGTCTGCCGCGACACTTCCACGCCATGGCGGTTGAGCACTTTCTCGAAACGGTACAGCGGCAAGCCGTCTGCGTATTTGGTGGTGAGCAACATGGCCAATACGCTTGGGCTGGCCAGGCTCTTTTCGATCAGTTGCGCAGGTTTGTCCGCTGTCACCGGCGCCGCTTCGCAGGCCTTGCACGCGTAGGTTTTGCGGATGTGGCGGATGACCTGGAACTTGGCCGGCACAATGTCCAGTTGTTCGCTGGTTTCTTCACCGATCACCTGCCTGCGACAGCCGCAATCGCAGGTCAGCTCGTGCTCTGGCAGCTCGTGTACCACATCGATGCGTGGCAGGTTGGCTGGCAGAGGCTTGCGTTTGCCGCGACGCTTGGTAGGCGCTACGGTTTCCTCGTCAGTCTCCGGTGCAGCAGCTGGCTCGGCCAGAACTTCCTCAGCCTCGTTGAACATCGCCAACTGGGGAGAATCGGCGTCGGTGCTTTGTTCGGATTTGGGCGCGAACAAGCGATGCCGCAGGATCGCAACCTGCTCTTCAAGTTGTGCAATGCGTTGCTGATCCGACTCACCTTTCTGAAGCGCTTGCAGCAGCATGCGCTTGAGCAATTCGGGGTCATTGGGCAACGTTTGGGAGGCCGATTTCATGGGCCGGATTATACCGGCCCGGCGTCATGCTACCCAGCGCGGGGTGAAGATCTTGTGTGGTTTATTGCGCCACAGGTCAAAGCCGTCGAGCATCCAATTCAGTTCATCGACGGTCAGTTGGATGGATTCCTCGTGAGGGTTGGGGCAGATGTGGAAACGCTCGGCTTCGAGACGTTTGAGCCAAAGGCAAAAGCCGTTGCGCTCCCAATACAACACCTTGACCTGGTTACGAGCGCGGTTGATGAACACGAACATCACCGGGTCGAACACGGCCACCTTGATCGTAAGCGCCCGGTGAACACACCTACCGAACTCCAGCATTAAGGGCGATGTTGTCCGTCTATTTTTTAGCGGACGCGATCACCCTTATCGCCAGGATTCCCATGCGCCAACGAAGCTCTTACCCG
>NZ_JAAOCA010000049.1 GCF_014694385.1 Pseudomonas typographi
CCCGCAAAAGGCGCGCTTTCAAAGTTGGGGCCTGCAGTTCGGCCACAGCTATGCCAGCCATACCTTTAGCCAGGCCTGGCAATGGAACAGCCAATGGGTGGCGCAATACAGCGATGACAGCCTACCGCCCATGGACCTGTTACCGCTCACCGGCAGCTACAACGTGCGCGGCTTTCGCGACGGCGGGGCGTTCCATGCCCGCGGCCTTGCCTGGCACAACACCGTCAGCTTTCCCCGTCGCTATGCCCAGGGCCTGATCGCCGCCCCGCGGCTGGGCCTGGACCTGGGCCAAGGCCAGAAGCCCAACACGCGCCTGGCAGGTTCGGCCGTTGGCCTGAACCTGCGCCGGGGCGACCTGCAACTGGACCTGGACTACCAACACCCGCTGTACCACAGCCGCCGACATGGCTACGGCGGCTATTGGCAGGTGCTACTGCAAGCGCGTTTTTGACCACCACAATAAGGAAAAGACCTGTGAGAAAGCCATTACCCTTCCCTTCCCGGCTTAACGCCGACCCCTTGCGCTGGGCCATTGCGGCCATCCTATTGGCACCGGCCAGCGCCATTGCCAATGGCGGTATCGTCCCCGTCGCGGGCGCCGGCGGCATGCCCCTGGTGGTGCCCCACGGCGACGTGCCGGTGGTCGATATCGTCGCGCCCAACGCCCAGGGCTTGTCGCACAACCAGTTCAATGAATACAACGTCGGCCGCCCGGGCGCGGTGCTGAACAACTCGCTCGACGCCGGCCGTTCGATACTGGCCGGCCAGCTCAATGCCAACAGCCGGTTCAACGGTGCGGCCGCCACCACGATCCTCAACGAGGTGGTCGGCACCGGCGCATCGCGCATCCATGGCCCCCAGGAAATTTTCGGCCACGCTGCCGATTACATCCTCGCCAACCCCAATGGGATACACGTCAATGGCAGCCGCTTGATCAATTCGCCCCATGCGGCGTTTCTGGTCGGCACACCGCAGCTCGAAGGCGGGCGCATTACCGGCCTGAATACCTTCGACGCCCGCGGCCAACTGGACGTCGGCACGGCCGGGTTGTCCAGTGAGGGGGCGGTGGACCTGATCGCGCCGAAGGTCCACATCGACGGCGAAGCGAACCTGAGTGGCGCGCTCACAGTGATCACCGGCCGCAACAGCGTCGACCCTTCCACCGGCCAAGTGCTGGGAACACACCAGGGCGATGGCGAAGTCGGCATCGACACCAGCCTGCTGGGCGGCATGCGGGTGGGCCGCATCCGTGTCGTCAGCACAGCAGAAGGCGCCGGCGTACGCATGGCCGGCACGGATTTCTTCGCCGAAACCGGCGGCATCGAGGTGAGCTCTGCCGGGGGCTTGCGGGTGGGCGAGTTGGCCAAGGCCACCCGCCTGGCTGCCAGCCAAGGCGACATCAGCCTCAATGCCCGTGACGACCTGCTGATTAACAACACTCGCGCCGCGGCGCGTAATGTGCGCGGCCACGCCGGCGGCGATATACGAATCAGCCCCGGCAGCCGTAGCAGCGAACGCAGCGACCGGCCAGAAAACTGGAACAGCAGGTTCCTCGGCACGGTGGTGGAGCGCAAAAAGGTCGAGCGCACCACCCACAAGACCGAGCACACGCAAACCGTGATCACCGCACAAGAGAATGTCGAATTCAACGCCGGCCGCAACCTGGCGATGAAGGCGACGGACATCCGCGCCGAAAACCACACCAGCTTCGACGCCGCAGGCTCGCTCGACATTCTGCCCGCCAAGGACAGCACCGAGGTCAACACCCGCACCATCCACCGCAAGGGCCTTTGGGGCAACGACAGTACCGGCCAAAGCACCAGCGAACGGCTGGTGCCCACGCGCATCGAAGCGCAGACCGTGAGCCTGCGCAGCAGCGGCGACATTGGGGTACGTGGCAGCGAAGTGCGCAGCACTGCGGACATGGCGGTGCTGGCGCGCGAGCTAAAAGTCGAAAGCGAACAGCTGACCGAGGCCGAGGTATACCGCGAACACGGCGGCGACCACCTCGGCGGGCTGGTCAGCAAGCGCCGCGAAAACAAGCAGGGCAGCACAACGCTGCAGGTAGGCAGCAACATCGAGGCTGGCGGGGTGCTGACGGTGACCGCCGATCAGGTGCGCATCACGGGTAGCCGGGTGCACGGCCAGGCCGATGCCACGCTTCAGAGCAAAACCGGTGCGGTTGTGTTGGAAAGCAGCCACAACCTCAAGCAGGTGAAGCACACCACCAGCGACCATACGGTATTCGGCGCCTTCGGTAACAAGCAGGCCGAGCACAACCAGAGCATGCAAGCCAAGGCCAGCGAAGCCAGCTCCGCCAGCAATTTGCGCATCGCCTCGGCCACCCACGTCGAGGTCAAAGGCTCCAGCGCAAAAGCCGGCGCGGCGCTCGATATCCAGGCCGCAGGCGATGTGCTGGTAGTACCCGAGCGCAACCGGCGGGCCGAGCACCGCGAGAACAGCAACCGGCACTTCGCCGCCTCGGCCGGCGAAACCCAGAAAAAAGAAGACAACAAGGCCGGCTCCATGCAGTACCAGGCCAAGGCAGGTTACGAAGTAGTGGGCAAAACCAGCGAAACGGTCGATGAGACGTTGGCACGTGCCTCTCTCGAGGGCGCGACCGTGCAACTCGACGCCGGCGGCACCGCGCGGCTAGACAGCGCCCAGGTCAATGCCAGCGCCGGCGACGTGAAGGTATCGGGCCAACGCATCGTGCTCGGCAGCAGCAGTAGCCTGCATCAGGAAAACACCGATACCCACACCTCTGGGGCAGGCATCGGGGTGACCGGCGGCATGGACCGCTCTGGCAGTTTTTCCTACGGTGAGCACACCCGCGAGCGCCAGGGCCGCGAGACCACCGTTGCCGAACGAACCGAGATCACCAGCACCAGCGACACCTTACTGACCGCCGACCACGGCAAGGGCCAAGTCGACAACCGTGGGGCGAAGATCAAGGCGAGCGGCGAGGTGAAGTTCAAAGCCGGAACGGTGAACAACGAAGCGGTGCATGACACCGCACGCCAGAACAGTTCACGCACCGTCGCCGAAGGCACCGCGGGGCTTAACGCCGAAACCCGGGACTTGACCCGGCCCATTCAGAAGGTCATAGAAGGCCGCGACCAGGTGGCGTTCCAGAAAGGGCTCGAAGAAGCGCTGGACGCTCCGAGCCTTGGCATCGACCTGGTCGGTAATTATGGCCAGCGATCTGCGACCGAGCAGCACAGCAAGGCCAAGGTCGCCGACATACAGGGCGCCCAAGTCAGCATGGAAGTCGCCGGCAAACTCGCCGACCAAGGTACCCGCTACAAGGCCAGCGAAGGCCAGGTGAGCGTGAAGGCGAACAGCCACGAAATGACCGCCGCCCATGACACCTACAGCAGCGAAGTGTCCCGCTTGGACGTAAACGGTTCCGTGCGAGTAGACACAGTCACCAGCGCAGATATCAACGGCAGGCTCCAGGGCATTGGCAGTTCGCTGGCAGAGCAAAAACACCGTGCGAAAGCCGTACCCTCGCTGATAGAGAGCGCCGGCGGCATTCCCATTCAGCTAGGCACCGACGGCCGCTATGAGGGCACCCAATTCAAGGGCGAGGTCAACGCCAAGGTCGGTGGCGACCTGCAGATCGTGCAAGCCAATGACCGCGAAACTCAAAGCACCACCACCACCGATGGCTTCGCCTGGGCGAAAGCCGGTACCGCGCCGAACAAGGCTCGCAGCCTCGGCGGCGGCGGCAGCGCCAGCCACGCAGTGGAGAGTAGCCAGGGCAGCCAGGCGGTGGTGGCGGCCATAGACGGCAAGGCCGCGACGTTCGAGGTGGCCGGAGACTTCAAGGCCGAAGGCCTGCGCGCCGGAACGCTGGCCACGCCGCTCGAAAGCCTGAGCGTCAAGGCCGGCGGCACACTGGAGATGGCTGCGGCCATGAACGAGCGCAGCAAGGCGGGCGAGCGCCTGGGCGGCGGCTTGCAAGTGAGCCTCTCCGCCGCCGAGGCCAGCAAGGGTGGCGGGCTCGGCGGGCATATAGACATCGCCCGCAGCGCCGAACGCAGCCGCCAGGAGCAAGGCGCTAAGCTGATGGTCGACACACTCGCATTGGTCGCCGGCGGCACCGGCGAACGAGCCTTGCATGTGCAAGGGGGGCAGGTCCGTAGCAAGCATATGGACCTGCAAGCGCCTTATGGCGGCGTGCTGGTCGAAGCGGCGCGCACCACCGAAACCAAAGACAACCTGGCCATTACTGCCGGGGCGGGCGCCAACACCCTGCGTACCGGAAACAAAGACACCGACGCGTCTGGGCTGCATGCGCGGCTGAAGGTCAAGGTCGATAACCTCGACAGCCTCACCCACGAAAACACCGGCATTACCACCACCACCTTGAACCTGGCCAGCGCCGATAGCGCGCGTTTTGAAGGTGTAAGGGTGAACGCCGAGCAGATCAGCGGCCATGTCGGCGGCGACCTGACCGTGGCGACCCGGCAAGACCGCGTGGTGGGCACCGAGGTGAACCTGGACGGGCGTATCAGCCGCGAGCATAACCCGCAGGGCCTGCTTAACGCCGTGACCGCCGTGGCTGGGCCATTGGGCGGCAAAGTTAAAGAAAAAGCCGGTAAGGACATACAGGCGCTGGACCCGAATACCAGCCCGAGCCTGGCACTGGACGTGGTCCGTACCCACCGCACCAACGCCGCCAAGCCCACCGAGATACGCGGCCGCGATGGCATCGACCTGACCGTCGAGGGCAGCACTCGCCTGCATGGCGCTGTGCTGAAGGCAATACTAGGGCAGGTGAACCTGGGAGAGGGGCCGGTCCACACCGAGGGCCTGAAGGGGCGCGACTACCGCGCCGATGTGAGCCTGAACGGCTCGGTTTCTCCTCAGGACCTGATCAGCAATGTGCTGGGCGAACTGGTCGGCAGCAAAAGCGCCGAAGCCAAGGCCGACGAGCACTTCAACACCGGGCTTATCCGCACCGGCGGGCATGACCGCGAGCAAGTATTGGAGGCAAAAATCGAACATAAGCGGGGCTGAAACCCTACGGGTGGGCCATGGCCCACCCGTACTGTTTATAAGTCCGCCAACCGCCAGGCCTCGTATGCCGGGGTTTCATAGGGGTGGCTGGCCTTGAGCGCGGCGATGGCCGGCTCGATCAGGTGATCGGCCACCACCAGCTCCACCCGCCATTCCCCCACGTACTCCACCTCGCCGGTGCTGCCGATGAACGGCTGGCTGCCGGGCAAAGGGCGGAACTGCCCCTGGCCCAGCACCTGCCAGCAGCAATGGTCATAGGCCCCGACCCTACCGCCGCCAGCGGCGAACAGCGCTTGCTTCACCGCCTCCAGGTGGCTGGGCGGAACGAAAAAGCACAACTTGAACACCTCAGTTAACCCATACCCGCGCGTTGCGGAACATGCGCATCCAGGCGCCGTCTTCGTTCCATTCGTCTGGGCGCCAGGAGTTCTGCACCGCGCGGAACACCCGCTCCGGGTGCGGCATCATGATGGTCACGCGGCCGTCCAGGCTGGTGAGGCCGCTGATACCACGGGGTGAACCGTTGGGGTTGGCCGGGTAGGTTTCGGTGACCTTACCGTGGTTGTCGACAAAGCGCAGCGCCACGCAACCCGACACGTCGGCCTCGACCAAGGCCTGGTCGTTCACGAACTCGGCATGGCCTTCACCATGAGCGATAGCGATCGGCATGCGCGAGCCTGCCATGCCTTGCAGGAAAATCGAATTGGATTCTTGCACCTGCACCATCGCCACCCGCGCCTCGAACTGCTCGGAGCGGTTGCGCACGAAGTGCGGCCAGAAGTCACTGCCCGGAATCAGTTCGTGCAAGTTGGAGAGCATCTGGCAACCGTTGCACACGCCGAGGGTGAAGCTGTCGCTGCGCGCGAAGAAACCTTGGAAGGCTTCCCGCGCGCGCGGATTGAACAGCGCCGATTTGGCCCAACCCTCACCGGCACCGAGCACGTCGCCATAAGAGAAACCACCACAGGCCACCAAGCCCTTGAAGCCTTCGAAGCCGACGCGGCCACTGAGGATATCGCTCATGTGCACATCGACGGCGGTAAAGCCGGCGCGGTCGAACGCCGCAGCCATTTCGACCTGGCCGTTCACGCCCTGTTCACGCAAGATCGCCACGCGCGGGCGCACACCTTTTTTGATGTAAGGGGCAGCCACGTCATCGTTCACGTCGAAGCCCAACTTGACGCACAGGCCCGGGTTGTCTTCTTCCAGCAGTGCGTCGAACTCTTGGTCCGCGCAACTGGCGTTGTCGCGCAGGCGCTGGATACGATAGCTGGTCTCGGCCCATTGCCGTTGCAATAGCCGGCGCTCGCCCTGGAACACCACCTGGCCGGCGTAGCTGATTGCCACCGAGGCGTTGTTGACCGGTTTGCCGATCACCGTTACGCAATCATCGCCCAGCCCGGCGGCGCTGAATTGCGCCAGCACCAGCGGCGTTGCGTCCTGGCGCACCTGGATCAGCGCGCCAAGCTCTTCGTTGAACAGCACTGGGTTGATTTCCTGCTCGCTGTGCGCCAGCGTGTCGAGGCGCAGGTCGAGGCCGCAGTGGCCGGCAAAGGCCATTTCCAGCGCAGTGGTCAGCAGGCCGCCGTCGGAGCGATCATGGTAGGCCAACAGGTGGCCATCGCTGCCCAGGCCCTGGATCACCGCGAAGAACGCCTTGAGGTCTTCGGGGTCGTCTACATCCGGCGCGTGTTGCCCGAGCTTGCCGTGCACCTGGGCGAGGATCGACGCGCCCATGCGGTTCTGGCCGCGGCCCAGGTCGATCAGGATCAGGTCGGTTTCGCCCTTATCCAGGCGCAACTGCGGGGTGAGCACGTGACGCACATCGCTCACCGGGGCGAAGCCGCTGACGATCAACGACAGCGGCGAGGTCACGCTTTTGTCGGCACCCTGCTCGTGCCAACGGGTTTTCATGGACATCGAGTCCTTGCCCACGGGAATGGTCAGGCCCAACGCCGGGCACAACTCCATGCCCACGGCCTTGACCGTGTCGTACAAGCGGGCGTCCTCACCCGGGTGGCCGGCCGCGGCCATCCAGTTGGCGGACAACTTGATGTCGGAGAGTTTGGCGATGGGTGCGGCAGCGAGGTTGGTGAGGGTTTCACCGATGGCCATGCGCCCGGAGGCGGGCGCGTCGAGCAAGGCCAGGGGGGTGCGCTCGCCCATGGCCATGGCTTCGCCGGTATACACGTCGAAGCTGGTGGCGGTGACTGCGCAGTTGGCCACCGGCACTTGCCACGGGCCGACCATTTGGTCGCGCGCGACCAGGCCGGTGATGGTACGGTCGCCGATGGTGATCAAGAAGCTTTTGCTGGCCACGGCCGGGTGGCGCAGCACACGCTGCACGCTGTCTTCGAGTTCCAGCGCGGCGGCGTCGAAATCATCGCCTCGCTCGGCTTCCCGGGCTACCTTGCGGTGCATGCGCGGCGCCTTGCCGAGCAGCACATCGAGGGGCATGTCGACCGGGTTGTTGCCGAAGTGGTTGTCGCTCACGGTCAATTGGCGTGCTTCGGTGGCCTCGCCGACTACTGCGAATGGGCAACGCTCGCGCTCGCAAATGGCCTGGAAGCGTTCGAAATCGGCGGCGTCCACCGCCATCACGTAACGCTCTTGCGATTCGTTGCTCCAGATCTCCATCGGGGCCATGCCGGGCTCATCGTTGGGCACGTTGCGCAGCTCGAAGCGCCCGCCACGGCCGCCGTCGTTGATCAATTCCGGGAACGCGTTGGACAGCCCGCCCGCACCCACGTCGTGGATGAACTTGATCGGGTTGTGCTCGCCCAACTGCCAACAACGGTCGATGACCTCCTGGCAGCGGCGCTCCATTTCGGGGTTCTCGCGCTGCACCGAAGCGAAATCCAAGTCAGCGGAGCTGGCACCGGTGGCCATGGACGAAGCCGCGCCACCACCCAGGCCGATCAGCATGGCCGGGCCGCCCAACACGATCAGCTTGGCACCGACACTGATCTCGCCCTTTTGCACATGTTCTTGGCGAATGTTGCCCAGCCCGCCGGCGAGCATGATCGGCTTATGGTAGCCACGCACCTCGGTACCCTGGGCGGTGCCCACGGCCTGCTCGAAGGTACGGAAATAACCGGCCAACGCCGGGCGGCCGAACTCGTTGTTGAACGCGGCGCCACCGAGCGGGCCCTCGATCATGATGTCCAGCGCGGTCACGATGCGCTCAGGTTTGCCATAGGGCTGCTCCCAAGGCTGCTCGAAACCCGGGATGTTCAGGTTCGACACGGTAAAACCCGACAGCCCCGCTTTGGGCTTGGCGCCACGGCCGGTAGCGCCTTCGTCGCGAATTTCGCCGCCGGAGCCGGTGGCGGCGCCAGGGAACGGGGCGATGGCGGTCGGGTGGTTATGCGTCTCGACCTTCATCAGGATGTGCACGGGCTCTTGAACAGCCGCGTATTCACGGGTGTCGGGGTTCGGGAAGAAACGCCCGGCGACATGCCCAACGATGACCGAAGCGTTGTCTTTGTAGGCCGAAAGCACGCCTTCGCTGTGCAGTTGGTAAGTGTTCTTGATCATGCCGAACAGGCTCTTTTCCTGAGCCTGGCCGTCGATATCCCAACTGGCATTGAAGATTTTGTGCCGGCAATGCTCGGAGTTGGCCTGGGCGAACATCATCAGCTCGATGTCGTGAGGGTTACGCCCCAAGCCTCGGAAGGCGTCGACCAGGTAGTCGATCTCATCGTCGGCCAAGGCCAGGCCCAGCTCGACGTTGGCCTTGGCCAGCGCCCCGCGCCCACCACCAAGTACATCCACCGCGGCCAGCGGCTTGGGCTCGGCATGGCTGAACAGCCCGGCGGCGTCTTCCAGGCGCGGCAAAACCCACTGGGTCATGCGGTCGTGCAGGGCCTCGGCCACCCGCGCGGCGGCGGCCTCGTCGAGGTCGCCGGCCACGTAGTAGGCCACGCCGCGCTCCAGGCGGGCCACCCCGGCCAGGCCGCAGTTATGCGCGATATCGGTCGCCTTGCTCGACCATGGCGAAATGGTGCCAAAACGCGGCAACACCAAAAACAACCGCCCCGAGGGCTCCTGCACCGGCACGCTGGGGCCATATTCGAGCAGGCGGCCCAGTACCTTATGCTGTTCAGCGGCCAACTCGCCAGTCACGTCGGCAAAATGGGCGAATTCAGCGTAAACGCCCGTGACAGCGGGGGCTTTCTGGGTCAGTTGCGCCAGCAATTTACCGTGGCGAAAGGCAGAAAGGGCAGGAGCACCGCGCAGGATCAGCATCTTCGGAACAGCCTCGGGAAGGGGGTGTGCATAAAGGCCGAGCATTCTAGCCTAAACCGCCCGCGCAGGGCACCTGTAGCGCATGGGGCGTTGACGGCTGGTTCACCTGCAGTGGCCTATCAGAGATATCTGAAGCTGTCGATATATGGTGGCGCTGGCGCTTTAAGTATACTGCTGCGCATGTTTGCCCAGACCGCCCTACGCTTGTGCCACTTCACGTGGCTGTTGGTGATTGGCCTTCTTCTGGCGCTCAACGGCTGCGACGACAAACCCAGCACGCTCGAGCGCATCAAGGAGGATGGCGTGCTGCGCGTGATCACCCGTAACAGCCCCGCTACGTATTTCCAGGACCGCAGCGGCGAAACCGGCTTCGAATACGAACTGGTCAAGCGCTTCGCCGACCAACTGGGGGTCAAGCTAGAGATCCAGACCGCCGACAACATTGACGACCTGTTCAGCCAGTTGGGCAAACCTGGCGGCCCGGCGCTGGCCGCCGCCGGCTTGGTCAGCAGCCAACAGCGTGCGCGGGAAGTGCGCTTCTCCCATCCTTACCTGGAAGTGACACCGCAGGTCATCTACCGCAATGGCCAGCAACGCCCCACCGAGCCCAAAGACCTGGTGGGCAAGAAGATCATGGTGCTCAAGGGTAGCAGCCACGCCGAACAGTTGGCCGAGCTCAAGCAGCAGTATCCGGGCCTCGACTACGAGGCCTCCGACCAGGTCGAGGTGGTCGACCTGCTGCGCATGGTAGACGAGGGCCAAATCGACTACACCCTGGTCGACTCTAACGAAGTGGCAATGAACCAGGTGTATTTCCCCAATGTGCGGGTGGCTTTCGACCTGGGCGACGCCCGTGACCAGCGCTGGGCCGTGGCGCCGGGCGAAGACAACAGCCTACTTCACGAGATCGACGCGTTCATCGACCAATCGCGCAAGAACGGCACCCTGCAGCGGCTCAAGGAGCGTTACTACGGCCATGTGGACGTGCTTGGCTACGTAGGCGCCTATACCTTCGCCCAACACTTGCAAGAGCGCCTACCCAAGTTCGAGAAACACTTCCAGGCCTACGCCCGTGAGGAAAAGGTCGATTGGCGCTTGCTCGCCGCCATCGGCTACCAGGAGTCGATGTGGCAAGCCACTGTAACGTCCAAGACCGGTGTACGCGGGCTGATGATGCTGACCCAGAACACTGCCCAAGCCATGGGCGTGGCCAACCGCCTGGACGCGCGCCAAAGCATCATGGGGGGGGCCAAGTACTTCGCCTCGATGGTCGACCAGCTCGATGACAGCATCAAAGAGCCAGACCGCACCTGGTTCGGCCTGGCCGCCTACAATATCGGCACCGCCCACCTCGAAGACGCCCGCAAGCTGGCCCTGGGCGAGGGGCTGGACCCTAACAAATGGCTGGACGTAAAAAAAATGCTGCCACGCCTGGCGCAAAAGCAGTGGTATAGCAAAACCCGTTACGGCTATGCCCGCGGGGGCGAAACCGTGCACTTCGTGGCCAACATCCGCCGTTACTACGACATCCTGACCTGGGTCACGCAGCCACAGGGCGAAGGCAACCAGGTGGTCGACGGTAACCTGCATGTGCCAGGGGTAGACAAAAGCAAACCGAGCCAGGGGCAGGATTCGGGGCCGCTATAAAGGGCAATGGCCAGGCCAAACGCTGCGCGCCACCCGCGGTTCGCCGGGGCTTGGCGGTTAAACCCGGCTACCCCCGCCGCTTGCTGAAAAACGCGCTCAACACCTGCCCGCATGCCTGCGCCAATACCCCCCCCTCCAACAGCGGCCTATGGTTGAGAAACAACTGGTCGAAAAACCGGCCCTGGCTTTGCGCCACCCCGGCCTTGGGTTCGGTGGCGCCAAATACCACGCGGGCGATGCGCGAGTGCACGATCAACCCCGCGCACATGCTGCAGGGTTCGAGGGTCACGTACAGGGTGGTGCCCGGAAGGCGGTAGTTACCCACGGCGCGGGCGGCGTCACGGATGGCGACCATTTCGGCATGGGCACTGGGGTCGAAGGTGGTGATCGGGCAATTGAAGCCGCGGCCGATCACTTCGCCGCCTTGCACCAGCACGGCGCCCACCGGCACCTCCCCCAAGGCCGCGCCTTGCTCGGCCAGCACTAACGCTTGCTGCATGAAATCGTGATCGCGGCTGCGATCGACGATGAACGGTTGACGCATCAGGACACCTCGATAGCCGCCATCAAGCCAGTCTCCATGTGATCGATCACATGGCAATGGAACATCCACGTGCCAGGATTATCCGCTACCAGCGCCACTTGGGCACGTTCGTTACGCCCCAGGAGGAATGTGTCCGTGAAATAAGGCTCGATGTGGCGTTTGTTCGAAGCCAGCACCTTGAAGCTCATGCCGTGCAGGTGGATCGGGTGTTGATACTGGGTAAGGTTGCGCAGTTCAAGGATATAGCTGCGCCCGTGCTGCAACCGGGCAATCGGGCGCTCGGCACAGGTTTTGTCGTCGATGTCCCACGCCACACCGTTGACTTGCCACAAACTGGGCGCGCGGCCTAGGGCGGTACCCACCGAGAGTTTACCGGCCCATTCGAAGTTGAATACCAGCGTTTGGGCATGGGCAAGGTCCGGCTCCGGCAAGGGGTTCGGCGGCAATGCCGGCGGCCATTGTTGGCCCCGCCCATCGCCGGGCACTGAACGCAAGGTTCCGAGCCGAACCGGCCCGTCACGCAAGGCAACCTCCCCCCCGGCGGCTGGGGCACGCACCGCCAGGCACAGGCGCATTCCCGGGCCTAGCCAGTAATCGCCCCGCAACGGCCGGGGCATGATCGGGTTGCCGTCGATGGCATAAATAAGCGCCTGGAACTCGCCCCTGAGGTTGATCCGGTAGGTGGCCGTGTTGTCCAGGTTCAGCAAACGCACGCGGGTCACCTCCCCGGCCGGCACGTCGAGGGTGCCCTGCGGTACCCCGTTGATACTCGACAGCCGCCCTAACGTGCCATTGCGGGCCGCCTCGCGGGCCACACTGAAGGGCATGAAGGCGCCCCGTTCATCGACGTGCCAGTTTTTCAGGCTGAGCGTGCGCTCGTGGGCGAAACCGGTCGGCTCGCGCTCCTCGACAATCAACGGCGCAACCAGCCCCCGGCCCAACTGCTCGGCGCTGGCCACGTGCGGGTGATACCAATAGCTGCCCGCATCGGGCACCTTGAAGCGGTAATCGAAGTACTCCCCCGGTAATACCGGCATTTGCGACACATAGGGCACGCCGTCCATTTCCAACGGCAGGCGAATGCCGTGCCAATGAACCGTGGTGG
This sequence comes from Pseudomonas typographi, assembly GCF_014694385.1. Taxonomy (GTDB): domain Bacteria; phylum Pseudomonadota; class Gammaproteobacteria; order Pseudomonadales; family Pseudomonadaceae; genus Aquipseudomonas; species Aquipseudomonas typographi. The sequence goes on from NZ_JAAOCA010000049.1 coordinate 12,570, forward strand.
CCACCGGCAAGCGGTTATGGAACCGCACGTGCAATCGCTCGCCCTGGCGCACGCGCAATTCGGCGCAAGGCGCGGTGTGCGTGTACGCCCATGCTGGCGTGACACAGCCGGGCACCAAGGGCATGGCGTGCTCGGCTGCGGTCAAATGCAACGCAGGCGCCTGGCGCCCCAGCCCATACCGCAGCGCCAGGGCGCAGCCGCCCGCCACAACGGCAAGCCCGCTGGCACCGGCCACTAATTGCCGCCGAGTCACCGCCATGCCTTCACCCGCATAGATGTAAAGCGCCCAAGAATACAAGCGCCAAGGGTGCCTTTCATTTCATTACATATCACGTAACAACATCTATCTAACGCACCCCGCCAACAACGCTTGGGCACCCTGCAGCTCCTTTGACCAGGAGCGCACCGATATGACGACATCCACCACACCCGACTTGCTCGCCTTGCACGATGCCGCGCGGGCGATGGCCCTGGCCTGCCCGGACCTGCGCCAAATGGCCCGCCAGGTGGCATTGGACCTGTTGGCCGACCACGGCATCCACTCGCTGGACCCAGATGCGGTGTATTGGCACCGGTTCAGCGACGCTGCCAGCAGCCCGCGAACCTACACGGGTTGGGCACATTACGGGCACCCTGTGGAAAGCCTGACGCTGGTGCAGCTTGTGATGCGGCGGTTTAGCGCCCAGGACCAAGACGCCGCCGATAACCTGCGGGTACTGAGCGGCTTTTATACCGTACCGGCCAGCGCCGAGGCATTTGATGAGGCCCACGAGGTTCGCCTGTTACCGGACCACGTGCTGCAAGCGTTTTGGAACATCGCCTTCAAAACCCGCTACACCACCGCCCTCGAGCAGTTTTGGCAGCAGTACGCACAGGCTTATCGCACTCTGGCCAAGGCCACGTTCATCGCCAAGGCGCTGGAGGATCGCCAGGCTGGCTACCTGAGCGATGCCGACGTCAGCACGCTGCTGGCAGCGACCGCAGGCGGCACCACCGCGCCGGCGAACGTACCGATGCTGGAGCGGGGCGTGCCACTGGTAGGCTTGCAGGCCCATTGGCTAAACATCGGCGGCTACCAAACCACCGACATCGTGCACCTGGTGGCACCCAGCGGCCGCCGCTGGTTGTACGTGCCCGGCCAGGTCCAAGCGTTCCACGCCTTCGAAAGCCTGCAAGACCTGCATTGGTGGCTATTGATGAACAACAACGCAGCCGACAACCGTGCGCAGTTCCTCACGCACTTTTCGCTAAGCGATGTGGCTGACCCTGAGCGCGCCGCTGGCCTGACCCACACCATCGACCTGCTCTATACCACCTGGGGTAGCCAAGATCATTCGCTGCTGCAGGTCCTGGGTGCGCCCATCCACGGCGACCTGTTCAGCGCCCTGCGCGACCGTTGCCGAGCCAGGATGGCCAGCGACGCAGCTATCGCCCTGCGGGGCAACGGTGACCTGCGCAAACAGATGTGGATGGGCTACCTGAGCGCGGTGAACCGGGTGTTCGGGCCCATGGCTGCACTGGATTGGCCCGTTGCGTTGGCGGTGGTTGGCGCGGGCTTGGCCGATATGGGCCTGAACATCGACCAGGCCGTTAATGGCAGCACCACCGCGCAACGGCAAGCGGGTGTGGTAGGCGCAATCAGCGGCGCGGTCGAGCTGTTGTTCAACAGCGTATTTCTGTAGGGTGCCTGGGCGCCTGAAGCCCCTCTGGCCGAGGCCATAACCCCGGTGGAGCTGGCCGCAGAACCCACCCAAACCTTGCCCGAGTTAACCCCAGGGCGGCAGTACCCGGCCACCCACCAGGCGCTGTTGGAAACCTTCGAAAGCAACGTGGTGCTGGGGGCCTATACCCCACAGCAAAGCGGCCTTTTACGCCAGGTATACATGACCGAAAACGGCCGCACCTACATTCAAATGGGCGGGTTTTCCTATGCGGTGCGTTATACCGAAGCACTCAAGAGTTGGGTGATCATAGACCCGGAAAACCCGTTTTCTTTCTATCAGAGCGTGCCGGTAAGGTTGAACGCAGCCGGCGAATGGGAATTGGCGCCGCGCCCGGGCCTTAGGGGCGGCGGCAAGGTGCTGGGCAAATTCCCCTGGGTGGGCAGGCGCAGCGCGAAGCTGCCAGCGGCAGCGCCTACCCCCTATGACGCCCCTGCAGACCTGCAGAAACAACTTGCCGAGGCGGTCCTCAACCCTGGCAGCAAAGCGCTGGACCCCGATTACGTCGATTTGAGGGCGGGCCCGGGCCCGTCACCGGCACAGCGCTTCGAGGCGCTGCGCGACCGCCTCTATGCCGATAGCCGGGCCTTTTACCGAAACCTTGAGGCGCTACCGCAACGCCCCGCCGCGCCCAGCCTTACCAAAGAGGCACCGCCCCGGACCATCATCGATGCGCTCTACGAGCACAGTAATGGCGTGATCATAGGTGAAGCCCACGCCGACGCCGGTAGCAAACACTTCCTGATCGCCAACATGCCGCAGTTGGCCAAGGCACGCGTTCGTACCCTTTACCTGGAGCACCTGCTGACTGATTTTCATCAGGCCGACCTGGACGTTTTCGCCCACACAGGGAAGATGCCCGACCCCTTGCGCAAATACCTGCAGTTGCTGGACCACGGCCATGCCACCGACCCGAGCGGGCGCTACACATTTCTCACACTGGTGCAAACGGCCAATGCCGAAGGGCTGCGCATCCGCGCGATCGATTGCCTGGCAAGCTACCGCCTCGAAGGCTTGGTCGACCACCGGGGAACGGCCCGCCAGCAAATCATGAATTACTTCAGCCACGAGGTGATCACCGCCGACCAAAGCGCTGAAGGCGCGCATCGCTGGCTCGCCCTGGTAGGCAACAGCCATACCGACACGTACTTGGGCGTGCCAGGGCTGGCGGACCTCGAAGCGGTACTGAGTATCCGCGCCGAAGACGTTGCGCCCGGCACCCCCACAGGCTTCGCCCCAGACCCAGGCATTACCATGCCGGTAAAGAGCACGCGCCGGCAAGCCACCCTGCGCAGCGATTTACGCCTACGCACCGCAGTGCCCCCACCTGCGGGCGCAACACTGCGCTTGCCTGCGCTGGACGAACAGCGGCTTGCCGAACCTGGCGATTTTTCGCTGCGTGAGCATGGTGCCGGCGCCGCCCTTACCTTTCGCGACTTGGAGGGCGCGCTCACACAAACGCACATTTACCTCGACGGTAAGCAGATCTACGTGCAGACCCCAGCGCTGCCCGCCGTCAGCGGGCGCCGCTTCGACCGCATGGAAGACCTCGCCCAAGCCCTGCAACTGATGGGGATGCATGCCCACTAGCCACGCCTACAGGGGCGATAGCGCGTGCGGCGTCGCCGCCGGCAGCGCACTCTTTATTAGGATTAGGTTTCCCGCCAGGATAATACGCTGCCGGTGGGCGGCCGGCGGTCGCATTGGCCTGCTACTGAGCACTGTAGCGGCGGTCAGCCATCCGTAGAACGGGTTACGGCTTCCCAGGTGTCGATCTCGGCTGTAAGCGCTTTTAGCCGGTCACGTACCAGGCCCAGTGCATCGCTGCCCAACAGCAAGTGGGCCGGTGGCGTGTCGCTGTCGATCACGGCCAACATGGCGCGGGCGGCCTTCACCGGGTCGCCAGGTTGCTTACCGCTCCGCTCTTCGCGGGCCTTACGGATCGGGTCAAACAGGGCATCGTAGTCGGCAATGGACCGATCTGTCCGGACCATGGAGCGGCCCGCCCAGTCGGTGCGGAACGAGCCAGGCGCCACCGCCGTGACGGCGATACCCAAAGGTTTGACTTCTTTGCCCACAACTTCAGAAATGCCTTCCAGGGCGAACTTGCTGCCGCAGTAGTAGGCGATACCCGGCATGGTGATGAACCCCCCCATGGATGTGATGTTGAGAATATGGCCGCGGCGGCGCCCCCGCATATAGGGCAGCACCGCCTTCATCATGGCCACCGCGCCGAACACGTTCACATCGAACTGCCGGCGCATGTCGCCCAGCGGCGACTCTTCCATCACGCCTTCGTGACCGTAGCCGGCATTATTGACCAGTACGTCCAGCGGCCCGACGCTAGCTTCTACCTCGGCGATCACGCCACCAATCGCGTCGACGTTCGTTACATCAAGGATACGCCCGAAGGCTCGGGCACCGTCGAGTGCCTCAAACGCTTGCTTGGCCTCGGTGCTGCGCACTGTACCGACCACACGATGACCAGCGGCCAGTGCCTCTTGCGCGAGCGCACGGCCAAAGCCGCTGCTGACGCCTGTGATAAATAGAACCTTGGAAGATGACATGCAATACCCTCTCATGGATAAAAGACACGTGCATACTATTCGCCTAGGCGGCTACCTTTTAGGCCATATCTTTTAGTTTTATTGCCTATTCCTATGGGTTGGCGGGTATTTTTATGAAGCAAACAGGTCCGATACCCCCAAGCATGGAGCCGGATCGCGAACGCATGCTGGGCTTGCTTTCGACCCTGGCGCCCCAAGAAGGCTACAACCTGACGACATTACCGGGCGTGCGCATCCTGCGCTCGGATCGCCCGTTATCGCGCACGCCCGTGTTGTACGACCCCGGCATCGTCATCGTGTGCCAGGGGTGCAAGCGCGGCTATTTCGCAAGCCAGGTTTACCAGTATGACGAGCAGCATTACCTTGCCGTTTCTGTCCCGGTGCCCTTCGTGATGGAAACCGACGCATCGCCAGAGCGCCCGCTGCTGGCCATCTATATGCACCTGGACCTGCCAGTGGCAGCGGACTTGGCGATGCAGATCGACCGCCAGGGCAGCCCCACGCCAGCGGCTGCGCAAAGCATGATGTCCAGCCCAATGGATACCGCGCTGGCGGCGTCTGTACTGCGTTTGCTCGAGGCAATGGCCGAGCCGATCGACGCTTCGATACTGGGGCCAGCGCGGGTCCGTGAAGTGTATTTCCGCGTGCTCACCGGCGCCCAGGGCAACGCCTTGCGTGCCGCCTTGGCAATGCAGGGGCATTTCGGAAAGATTGGCAAGGCACTGCGCCGTATTCATGCCACCTATGCGCAACCGCTGGACCTCACGCAATTGGCCGACGAAGCGGGTATGAGCGTGCCAACCTTCCATCACCATTTCAAAGCCATTACCAGTACCTCGCCTATGCAATACGTGAAATCGACGCGGCTGCACCAAGCGAGGCTGTTGATGGTGCGCCAAGGCATGACGGCCGCAAGCGCCAGCCAAGCGGTAGGCTATGAAAGCCCATCGCAGTTCAGCCGTGAGTTCAAGCGCCTGTTCGGCCGCCCCCCCGCGGAAGAGACCCGGCGCATGCGAGAGCACTTCGCGGTGCCGCCGGCCCATTCGGCGGCAGGCTACGTTTCTTCCCATTAGCGATACGATGGCCCAAAACCGCCAAGGTGACGCAGCGACACCGGTTCAAATCGCTTGCTCCCACGGCGGGCGCGAACCGCGGCCACAGGAACGCGAGAACAGCCTGCGCCGCGCCGGGGCGACGCGGCCCGTTACCAAAAGCCCTTGAACATTACGCAGCCAACTGCCGAAGCATCACCACACCCGCGGGCTTTACCTCCCGACCGCTGGAAACCCCCGCCCCCTCGCACGCCAAACCACCACAAGCGTCCCTAGCAATAGCAGCAACAATGCCGGGCAGAACGCACCGGCACCGAGGCGGGCTAACAGCACGCCGCCGAGGAGGCCACCCCCCGCGATGGCCGCGTTCCAGGCCGTGACCAGCATGGATTGCGCAACATCCGCAGCCTCTCCAGCGGCCTTGGCTAGCGCGGTTTGAAACAGCGTCGCCGCGCCACCGAAGGCCAGGCCCCAGGCTGCCACGGCCCCATAAACCGCAGCCGGCTCATCACCCAACACGCCCAGCACCAGCGCCGCAAGGCCGAACAGGGCCGTGCTGGCGAGGGTCAGCGCGCGCAGATGGCGGTCGATCAATACCCCGATCACCCAGATCCCCAGCAGTGACGTGACACCGAACACCAACAGCACCAGGTCGGTCCGCTCAGCCATGCCAGCCGTGGTCAGGAATGGCGCGATGTAGGTATAGAGGATGTTGTGCGCTAGGACGAAGGCGAACACTGCCAGTAGCACCGGGCGGATGCCCGGCAGGGTAATAACCTGCACCAACGGCAGCCGCCCGCCGGCGGTTTGGCCGGCGAAGTCAGGGACCTTGGCCCGCACCCACGCCATCAGGGCCAGCGCCAGCAGGCTCATGATGCCGAAGCACGTACGCCAGCCCACTACGCTGCCCAGCCATGTGCCGGCTGGCACGCCAAGTGACAGCGCCAGCGGTGTACCGACCATTGCAATGGCGATGGCCCGGCCCTTTTGCTGCTCCGGTACCATGCGCGCGGCATAGCCGGCCAACAGCGCCCAGAGCAGCCCCGCCGAAACGCCGGCCAGGAACCGGGCGAACATCGTCAAGCCATAGTGGGTAGAAAAGGTCGTGGCGGTGTTGGCAACCACGAAGCCGCCGATCGCCGCCAGCAGCAGCGGCCGGCGCCGTGCGCCTTGGGTGGCGGCGGTCAAGGGAATGGCCGCGACCAGCGAACCGACGGCATAGACGGTTACCCATTGCCCGGCCAGCGCCTGCGAAACCCCCATTCCGGCGCTGATCTGCGCCAGCAAACCGGCCGGCAGCGCTTCGGTGAGGATCGTGACAAACCCCGCCAGGGCCAAGGCCAATAGCGAAGCGATGGGCAGAGGCGCCGAGGCTTGACCTGCGCGGCCACCGTCGAGGGTATCGGTTGCTGTGGAATGTGCCATGGTTTCGCCTTGTTAATACAAGCGGCCATCTTCGGTGGCACGGCTATGCAAGACAATAATGCTAATGTTCACAACATATCGGACACATAGTCGCAACTGGGAGCCGCGATGGAATCGCTTGGCGGTATTACGTTCTTTGTACAGGCTGCGGAAACCCGCAGTTTTTCCGAGGCCGGCCGCCAGCTTGGGGTATCGTCGTCGGCCGTGGGCAAAAGCGTCGCGCGGCTTGAAGAACGCCTTGGGGTACGCCTGCTTCACCGCAGCACCCGCAGCATCACATTGACCGCCGAGGGGGCGCTGTTCCTGGAGCGGTGCCGGCGCATTCTGTGCGAAGTCGAGGCGGCCGAACTGGAACTGGCCGAAACCCGGAAGGCCCCGCAAGGGCGCTTGCGCATCAGCCTGCCTTTGGTTGGCAGGTTGGTCATGCCGGCGCTCACGGCCTTTATGCACCGTTACCCGGCCATCGAACTGGATGTGGACTTCTCGGACCGCTTGGTGGACGTTATCGAAGAAGGTTTCGATGCGGTGGTGCGCACCGGCGAGCCCACGGACTCGCGCCTGATGTCTCGCCTGCTCGGCACATACCGATTGCTGCTGGTAGCCGCGCCTGGGTATTTATACCGCCAGGGCACGCCTCGGCACCCTGCCGACCTGTTGCGCCACGCCTGCCTTCAGCACAAATTCCCCAGCACGGGGAAGCTTGAAACCTGGCCGCTAAAACACGCGGAAGGCACCATGCCGTTGGCGGTCCCCGCGACCATGGTGTGCAACACCACCGAGGCGCTGATGGACGTTGCCAGGGACGGCCTAGGCATCGCCTGCCTGCCAGACTTCATGGTGCGCGAGGCCATCGGCCGGGGCGAACTGGCCACCGTGCTGGATACGTATATCGAGTACCAAGGCACCTTTCGCCTGCTTTGGCCTTCCAGCAAGCACCTGGCGCCGAGGCTGCGCGTTTTCATCGACTTCATGGCCGAGGCGCTTTTTGCTGAAAGGCCATAGCCAGCGTTACGCCGGGCGGGCCAGTGGCGCCATCCGCCATCATCGAAGCCGCGCGTAAAATAGACGCCGGGGCTATCGTCATGGGCCATCGGCTCCCGGCTTCGACGAACGCCTGATAACCTGCCACCACGGCCTATGGAACGTTTATGCACTCACCCAAGCACGGCCGCGGGCCACAGGTTCCCGGCCAAGCACCCACGGCGGACATTGCCGCCGCTCACGACTCTGCCAGCACGCCTGGCAAACCACCCCCTACAAAAGACCCTGTTTGTGGTATGGACGTCGCGGTACCCCCCGCCCACCACACCACCTTTGCCGGGACGGCCTATGGATTTTGCAGCGCGGGATGCAAAGCCAAATTCGATGCTGACCCCGGCCGCTATGTTGGCAGTGCGCAGGCCACCCCTTCTGCGCCCTCTGCGCCCTCTGCGCCGCCGGAGCATGCCCATGCCAAGCCTGCGCCGGGCGGCACCTTCTACACCTGCCCGATGCATCCTGAGATCCGCCAGGCTCGACCGGGTAACTGCCCCAAGTGCGGCATGGCATTGGAGCCGGAGCTCCCGAGCCTGGAAGCAGGCGACAACCCAGAGCTGAAGGACTTTACCCGGCGTTTCTGGTGGTCGCTTCCGCTGTCGGTGGTTGTGCTGCTGTTGGCCATGTTCGGTCACCGGTGGCACCTGATGGGCATGGGCGCCCAAAGCTGGGTCGAGTTGGCCCTGACGGTGCCCGTTGTGCTCTGGGCCGGCTGGCCTTTCTTCCAGCGCGGCGGGCAGTCGCTGGCCAACCGCAGCCCCAACATGTGGACGCTGATCAGCCTGGGCACCGGCGCGGCCTTCGTTTACAGCGTGGTCGCCACGGTGGCGCCAGGGCTGTTCCCCAGCGCCTTCGTCTCGATGGGCCGTGCCAACGTTTACTTCGAGGCAGCCGCGGTAATCATCTCGCTGACGCTGTTGGGGCAGATACTCGAACTGCGCGCACGCGCGCAAACCTCGACAGCGATCCAGTCGTTGCTCGGCCTCTCGCCGAAGACCGCGCGGCGCGTACGGCAAGACGGTACCGAGGAAGATATTGCGCTGGCCGATATGCAGGTGGGCGACCGGCTGCGCGTCCGCCCCGGTGAGAAGGTTCCCGCCGACGGCGTGGTACTTGAAGGCGGCAGTTTAGTCGATGAATCGATGCTGACCGGCGAGCCTATGCCGGTGGCCAAGCATTCGGGCGACAAGCTGATCGGCGCCACGCTCAACACCCACGGCGCATTGCTGATGCGCTGCGAGCGCGTCGGTACCGGCAGCGTACTCTCGCAGATCGTGCAGATGGTCGCCCAGGCGCAGCGCTCCAAGGCGCCGCTGCAGCGCATGGCCGACGGCGTGGCGAGGTGGTTCGTGGTCTTGGTGGTGGGCATTGCGGCGCTGGCATTCTTCGCCTGGGGCCTCTTCAAGCCCGAGCAGGGCTGGGTGTTCGGCTTGGTCAATGCAGTGTCGGTACTGATCATCGCCTGCCCCTGCGCGTTGGGGTTGGCCACCCCGATGTCGATCATGGTGGCGACCGGGCGCGCGGCGACCCAGGGCATCCTCTTTCGTGACGCAGCGGCCATCGAGAACCTGGGCAAGGTGGACACGCTGATCGTCGACAAAACCGGCACCCTTACCGAGGGGCGCCCAGCCTTTGACCGCGCAGTGCCAGCCCACGGCTTCGATGCCAGCGAGGTGTTGCGATTAGCCGCCAGCCTCGACCAGGGCAGCGAGCATCCACTGGCCGAGGCCATTGTTCGTGAAGCACACGAACGCGGCATCGCGCTGCAGGCGGTGGAGGCGTTCGACGCCGGCTCGGGTATCGGCGTGCGTGGCCGCGTCGCCGGCCGGCAACTGGCGCTAGGCAACACGGTGCTGATGGCGCAAGTGGGCGTGGCCGCAGATCCACTGGCGGCGCAGGCCGAGGCGTTGCGCCAGCAAGGCGCCAGCGTTATGTACCTGGGCGTGGATGGCGCTTTGGCGGGGTTGCTGGCGGTCTCCGACCCGGTCAAGGCGAGCACGCTGCAAGCACTGCAAACACTGCACGCGGCTAACATCCGCATCGTCATGGCCACCGGCGACGGCGCGACCACGGCCAGGGCGGTGGCGGCAACGCTGGGCATCGACGAGGTGCATGGCGAGGTTCAGCCCCAAGACAAACTGGCGCTGGTGGCACGGCTGCAACAGCAAGGCCGTGTGGTAGCGATGGCCGGTGACGGTATCAACGATGCGCCGGCGCTGGCCCGCGCGGACGTCGGCATCGCCATGGGCACTGGCACAGACGTGGCAATGAACAACGCCCACGTGACCCTGGTCAAGGGCGACCTGCGGGGCATCGCGATCGCCCGCGACCTGTCGCAGGCCACCGTGGCCAACATGAAGCAGAACCTGTGGTTCGCGCTGGTGTACAACGGCCTGGGCGTGCCCTTGGCCGCCGGCCTACTGTACCCGCTGACCGGCTGGTTGCTCTCGCCCATGTTCGCCGCGCTGGCCATGAGCCTGAGCTCAGCGTCGGTGGTCGGCAATGCACTGCGGTTGCGCGGCCATTCGCGCCAGCCAATCGGGCGGCAAGCCAACGGTTAGCTCGGCTTTACCAAGCAAGCCGGTCGCCGCCGGCCGGCTGTGTTGCCAACGTACAAAGCGGCCATAGGGGCGCGCACCACGCTTCATGCCTGCCAGGAATGACTGTTATCGAGGGCACCTGCCTTCTTCGCCCCGGGTTTGCCGCTCATCCTTTGCTCATCGCCAACCACACGGGAGCACACGATGAGTACCTTTCAAACTTACACCGCCGACAACGCACCGGCCGCCTCCAGGCCAGACCTCGTAGCCACCCAGCGCGCCTTTGGCTTCGTGCCTAACCTGCAGGCGCACATGGCTGAATCCCCGGCATTGCTGGCCGGCTATTCGGCATTGTGGGAGCTGTTCTCCAAGAGCACGCTCACGCCGCACGAGCAGCAGGTGGTGTACCTGACCTCGAATTTCGAGAACAACTGCCACTACTGCATGGCCGGGCACAGCGCGCTGGCAAAAATGATCGAGATGGATGCCCAAGTGCTGGCGGCGTTGCGTGCTGGCACGCCGCTGCCCGATGTAAAGCTTGAGGCCTTGCATCGGTTCACGACGCTGGTGGTGCGCGAGCGAGGTTTCGTTGCCGATGCGCAGGTCGATGCCTTCCTGGCAGCCGGCTACACCCGCCAAAACGTGCTTGAGGTCATCCTTGGCGTGGCCACCAAGGTGATGAGCAACTACACCAACCACATCGTGCATACCGAACTCGACGCCTTCATGGGTGGCAACGAATGGACGAAACCGCCGGCCGTAAGCTGATTCAACGCCTGCCACCTTTCGGAGACTACCCATGGCACTGCAAGACACACTCGATGCATTCAAGGCTGATTTCAGGGCGGGCAAACCGCCCTACTACGCGCCGCCAAGCATTCACCCCATCATGGAGCGCGCCACGGCACAGCTGATCGCAAGCGGCCAAGCGGGCCGGGCCGTGAAAGCGGGCGAGGCCGCGCCGGCGTTCAACCTCACGGATCAAGAAGGCAACGCCGTCTCGTCTGCAGCGCTGCTTGCCAAGGGCCCGTTGGTGCTCACCTTCTATCGCGGGGTATGGTGCCCCTATTGCAATATCGAACTGCAAGCCATTAACGAAGCGCTACCGCAGATCCAGGGCTACGGGGCGAATGTAGTCGCGATCTCGCCGCAGACGCCCGTTAACAGCCGCAAATCGGTGCGCACCAATCAATTGAAATTCCCGGTACTGAGCGACCCTCGCGGCCAAACCAGTGCGGCTTTTGGCCTACGGTTCGCGTTGCCCGATTATCTGGTCGAACTGTACAAAAATCTGAAGAACGACCTGCCGGCCTTCAACGACGACCCGAGTTGGACCTTGCCAATGCCGGCGCGCTACGTCATCGGCCAGGACGGCACCGTACTGTACTCGGAGGTCAACCCGGACTATACGCGCCGGCCAGACCCATCGGTAATGTTTCCGGTGCTTGAGAAAGCGGCGGCCAGGGCCTGACCTTCACCACCTACCGCGCCCTTGGGTGGCGCGGTTTCCGATTCAGAGGACGCCCCATGGCAACACGTACATTTCTTATTACAGGCGCGAGCAAAGGCATCGGCCTGGCGCTCGCCGAGCGGCTGCTGCAGGCCGGCCATCACGTCGTAGGCCTTGCGCGCGACGCCGTCGACTTTCCAGGCGACCTGGTGAGTGTCGATCTGGCTGACCGCACCGCGACCGACGCCGTGCTACACGACTTGATCGGTCGCTACGCGTTTGACGGTGTGGTGAACAATGTTGGGCTGGTCAAGCCACAGCCCCTCGGCGAGATTGGCCTTGACCAGCTCGATGATGTTTTCGCGTTGAACCTTCATCCGGCGGTACAGGCCGTTCAGGCATTGCTCCCAGGTATGCGAACGCGTGGCTGGGGGCGGGTGGTGAACATTTCCAGCCTGACGATTCTGGGTATGCCGCAGCGCACCGCCTATGCAGCGGCGAAAGCCGCGTTGGTGAGCTTTGCCCGCTCATGGGCGCTGGAACTGGCAGGCTCTGGCATCACCGTCAATGCCGTAGCGCCAGGGCCGACGGAAACCGCGCTGTTTCGCCAGAACAACCCGGTGGGCAGCGAAGCAGAACAACGGTACCTGCGTGCCGTGCCGATGGGCCGCTTCGGTAAGCCCGAAGAAATTGCCGCCAGCGTCTCGTTCCTGTTGTCCGAGGATGCCGCCTTCATCACTGGCCAGACGCTATACGTCGATGGCGGGGCATCAATCGGCAAGCTCGGCTTCTGAGCCAACGCTCGCGGCTGGGGCGGCCAGCACCTCCTCAACGAAGGCGACGAACGCGCGCGCCTTCGCGCTCACCAGCCGCCCGGCCGGGAACACCGCCCACAGGTCGATCGACGGTAGCTCCCAGTCGGTGAGCACCGCCTGCACCGTGCCGTTGGCAAGCTCTGGGGCGAACATCCACTCCGAGGCAATGGCAAGGCCCATATCCGCAAGTACCGCCGTGCGAATACCCTCGGCAGCGCTTACGCTCACGCGGCCGGATACCACCACGGCGACGGCCTTACCATGCTGGCTGAACGACCACGATTCACCACCGCCTCGTAATGAATAAACAACAGCCTGGTGCTGGCTCAGCTGCGCGGGCGCTGTCGGCGTGCCTGCCTGAGCAAAGTAAGCCGGTGTGCCCACAACGTGCCGCCGGCTTTGTGAAAGACGCCGTGCAGTCATAGAGGAATCGTCAAGCGAGCCCATGCGCAGCGCAACGTCCACGCCCTGTTCGAGCAAATCTATTGTACGGTCGTCCAGTACGATATCGATTTGCAGGTTGGGGTGCCGGTCAAGAAACACCTTGAGTGCCGGCAGAATGTGCAAGCGGGCAAACGTTACGGCGGCGCTGACGCGCAGCACGCCAGATAACCCGGTAGACGCATCACGCACAACTTGCTCGGCACATTCTACCGCCTCGATCGCTCGCCTGGCCTGCTCGTAGAAGCGCTGGCCCGCATCGGTCAGCGCAAGCCCCCGCGTCGAGCGCAGCAGCAGCCGCGCACCGAGCCTCGCCTCAAGCTGTGCGATCGACTTTGAGACGGCCGGCTGCCCCAGCTTGAGGCGCTTGGCCGCGGCAGAGAATGACCCGGCCTCCACCACACTGACATACGTTTCCATTGCCGCCATCCGGTCCATGCGGGCGTCTCTCCTCATCAACACTGTGGTAAGTGGGTGTTACCGGCCGAGGCCTGTCGCGCCGGCGCCAATCGGCCATAGCGGCCATGCCCGCACAGCGGGCCCGCACCGCCCAGATCATATCCCCATGGGGGGCATTGCTGGCGGGAATAACGCTTATCGCCCCGCCTTCATCGGGCGGCCGCAGCCGGGCAATGTCATATCCGCCGCTCATGCCATTGCCTACCACCGTTTCAATATCAAACACCCACGCATGAACACCGTTAACCGGTTGCGATCGCCCGTAGGAAATCGACAACCTGGTGTAGGCACTCATCGGGCCGCTCCAACGGCGCCAAGTGGCCGCTGTCGAGCTCCACGTAACGTGCGCCCGGAATCGCCGCCGCCAGCGCCCGTGCATGGGCTGGCGGCACCATCTGGTCCTGGGTACAGCCCATCACCAAGGTGGGCTTGTTGATGCGCTTGGCCTGTTCGCTTACATCCAACGACAGGTCTAATTCCACTTGGCGCCCCATGCCTTCCCACTGGTTGCCGGTCACGATGGCTTCGATGTTGTCCTCAAGCTGCTGGGTACTGAGGCTCCGCAAGAAGTCAGGGCTGAAGCCGGTCAACAGCAACAGCCGGGCCATCGCCCGCCGATCGGTACCGATCAGGTCACGCCATAAGCCGAATTCCATTTGCATACGGCTGTCGGTGCCCGCGGCGAAACCGGCCAGCAATACCACCGCCCGCACATCGTCGGGGTATTGCGCCGCAATAAAGGCCGCGACGCTGGCCCCCAGCGAGAAGCCGACGAGGTCGAACGGCACCACGTTGGCCGCTCGCGCAGCCGCAACGACCTGCGCGGCCAGGGCCTCGACCGACAAACCACGGCCATCGTCGACGGTGTTGCCGGAACCGGCGTAGTCGGGCCGCACCACCGTCCAGTGCGCCGCCAATCGCCCAACCAAGTGCCCCCAGTTGCTTTCTCCATCGCCGCCGGTGCCGTGCACCAGCACCAATCCAGGCCCGCGCCCATCGACCCGATAGAAAACCTGTGTACCCTCAATTTCGACCATAGCCATGCGCTAGAACCCCTGCTTTTGTTAAAGACGGTTCAAGGCTAAAGTTTGACAGCATTGTGAAGGTCAAGCGGTTATGGGGGGTGGGATGCGGATAGGAGAACTGGCGCAGCGCACAGGCATCAGTGAGCGGATGCTGCGTTACTATGAGCAGCAAGGCTTGCTGCAACCAGCACGTACCGGCTCGGGTTACCGCGACTATAAAGGCACGCACGTCCAAGCGGCGCAGCGCATCCGCATGCTCAGTGCGGCGGGCCTGAAGATCGAAGCTATCCGCGTATTGTTGCCCTGCATGATCGACAACAGCCCAGCGTTCGAGCCCTGCCAGCAAGTCCGGGCAGCGCTGCGCCAGGAAGTCGAAAAGCTGGACGAGAAACTGCGCCACCTGAGGCAAAGCCGGCAGATCGTCGCCAGTTTTCTAGCCGGCGTAGACGCGAACCGCGAACCCTTTTCATAGCATTGTGGCACTTCATTTGAGCGAGAAAACATCAATGCCGGTCAGCGTGGCCGACAGCGCCCAGAGGCGTTCCGCTTGCACGGGGTCGGCGGCATAGGGCCGAACACCGACAAACGACGGCGGCTCGCTGGCATCTATTTCGGCGATCTCACAGTCCTCGCAGTACACACCGCCCATGGCTTGCAACTGCGCAGAAGTCGCTGCCCATACTTGGGTCGCGGCCCCCTGCTGGGCCGTTTTGAACGTCGGGTCGGCGGGCTGGCCACTGGCGTCGAGCCAGCCAGCGGCAACCATTTCGCCCTGTGTGATATGGCGCTGTAGCGGTGTAAAAATCTTCCCAGGGTGCAGCGAAAAAGCGCGAACGCCTTCATGCTGGCCGAGCCGATCGAGATGGACGGCAAACAATGCATTGGCCGTTTTCGACTGCCCGTAAGCCAACCACTTGTCGTAGCCCTGGGTGAAGTGCACATCGGCCCAGCGGATAGCGGACTGATGGTGGCCGGCCGACGACACCACCACCACTCTGGCGCCCCCTTTGAGCGCTGGCCAAAGCAGATTCACCAGGGCGTAGTGGCCGAGATGATTAGTGGCGAACTGCGCCTCCCAGCCCGGCCCCCGGCGGGTTTCCGGGCAGGCCATGATGCCAGCGCTGCCGATCAGCATATCGAGGTGCCGGCCCGTTGCCAGGAAGCGCCCGGCGAAATCGCGCACGCTGGCCAGATCGGCAAGGTCCAGGCGATCGGCCACGACGTTTCCCAGACCCGCCAGCACTGGGCGAGCGGCCCCCGGGTCGCGCGCCGCGACGATAACGTGAGCACCCGCGCTGGCCAGCGCTCGCGTCGTTTCCAACCCCAGGCCTGAATGGCCCCCGGTAACCATAGCGGTGACGCCGTGCAGATCACGACCTTCGAGCACCTCTGCGGCGGTGGTATGGGCACCGAAACCGGAGTGAATAGGGGACTGTTTGTGGGCCATGGCGTGTGCTGAAACCTGAGATAGATAGAAGCCGGGCAAAACCCATTCAGCGTATTGTCCGGGTTAGAATCAGGATCGTGAATGCAACAAAGTCCAACTTTCTATCGAGATCGTCCGAATACAGCCATGGACCCGCTTTCTGAGATGCTTGCCCTGCTCGGCACCCAAAGCTCCGTTTTCGCAGGGCTGAAGGCCGGCGGCCCGTGGGCCCTAGACTTTCCGCCACCAGAGGGCATCAAATTCAATGCCGTCGTCCATGGCACCTGCGAGCTGAGCGTCGATGGCGAGCAGCAGCCGATCCCACTCAAGGCGGGCGACTGCTTTCTGTTGTCCCGCCAGCGGGCCTTTTCCTTAGGCAGCGATCTCGCGTTGCCGGCGGTGAATTGCGAAACGGTCTATCGCCATGCGGTCAACGGTATTGCCCATTGTGGCAATGCCGGTGAGTTCTTCTTGATCGGCGGTCGTTTCGCCTTTGGTGAGGAAGCGGCCCTTCTGTTCGATGCCTTGCCGGCGGTGGCCGTTATCAAACACGGCTCGGAACAGGCATCGGTATTGCGCTGGGCGCTGGAGCGGCTGGCCCATGAGCTTACCCAGCCTTCCCCAGGCAGCTCGCTGATGGTTCAGCATTTTGGCCACATCATGCTGGTGCAGGTGCTGCGGATATACCTGGCCCAGGAAGCAAGCGGCCCGCCGAGCTGGCTTTTGGCGTTGTCCGACCCGCGCCTCGGCTCGGTCCTTCAGGCCATCCACGCCGCCCCGGCCCGGCGTTGGACCGTCGAGGACTTGGCCCAGGTCGCTGGCGTATCACGTTCAACCCTAGCACTGAAATTCAAGCAAAAGGCCGGCGCGAGCCCGCTGGAGTATGTGCTACGTTGGCGCATGCAACTGGCAACGCGTGCGCTGCGCAACAGCCAGGTCACGATTTCTTCCATCGCACAGAAGCTGGGCTACGATTCAGACAGTGCGTTCAGCAACGCCTTCAAACGCATCATGAACTGCTCGCCACGTGAATACCGGAAACGGCAAAACGCCGCTTCTATGTGATCGGCGAGCGCAATGACCGCAAGCACCAAGCGCGATTGAGAAAAAAACCGCCCGCGAAGAGCCTGGTTTCGCTAGGCCCGACCGTGCCAGCCGCCTTTCGATGTAACGAATGGCGGCTCAGCTTTATGGCGCTTGAGCCCGGCATGCGGGCGAACTTCGCCTCGCTATCCCTGTGCACGGCCGGTTCGTTAGCCGGGGCGGCGAACCCCGGGGTATCCATGGCCGTTCATCAACCGTGGTTGTGCGCCAACACGAGGGCGTCGTCCAAAAACCTGACCGCATTCCGAAGGGGGGATGCGGCGGAAATCTTGGACTACCTGGAGGTAGTTCATGTATTCATACGAAGACCGCATCCGAGCGGTCGAGCTCTACATAAAAGTGGGGAAACGCATCGGGGTAACGATTCGTCAGCTGGGC
>NZ_JAAOCA010000004.1 GCF_014694385.1 Pseudomonas typographi
CCACCCGCCCGCCCGAGCGTGGCCTGTATGTGGAGCGCATGGAAAGTGCCTTGCTCGATGCGCTGGTGCGCCTGGTAGCGCTGGTAGAAACCCCACGTGACATTCCCATGCTGGCGCCATTGATTCGCCGCGAGATCCTCTACCGCCTGTTGCGTGGGCAACAAGGCCACCGCCTTTACGA
Organism: Pseudomonas typographi; assembly: GCF_014694385.1. GTDB lineage: Bacteria > Pseudomonadota > Gammaproteobacteria > Pseudomonadales > Pseudomonadaceae > Aquipseudomonas > Aquipseudomonas typographi. The sequence goes on from NZ_JAAOCA010000004.1 coordinate 182, forward strand.
AATCGCCCTGTGCAGCAGCCAAACCCACCGCGTAAGCCAGGCCATCGACTGGCTCAATAGCCATTTCCAGCAACCGCTGCGCATCGAAGACCTCGCCCGCCGGGTCAACTTGAGCGTGTCTACCCTGCATCACCGGTTCAAGGCGGTGACCTCCATGAGCCCGCTGCAATACCAGAAGCAACTGCGCCTGCAGGAAGCCCGCCGGCTGATGCTCAACGAAGGCCTGGAAGCTGCCGCGGCAAGCTACCGCGTGGGCTACGAAAGCCCCTCCCAGTTCAGCCGCGAGTACAGCCGGCTGTACGGGGCCCCGCCATCGAGGGACTTGGCGCGGTTAAGAGCCGGGCGCTGACCTGCCGCCCTGCTGCCCGGGCCGCTGGGATGCTTCAGGCCGCCCTCGGCACCTGCCTCACCTGTTGATCACGGGTCGCTGCATCATAAGTTCGTGTAAGAATCGACCCGTCAAACCCGTGCAGCCAACTATTGGGCACAAAACCCGCTGGCGTTTGCCTGTTCAATTCGCTCGCAGCCCCACCGGGCGCAGGGCGCCATATCGACTATGCTCAATATCAAGACGAAGCTTTCCAGTAGTAGGAGGTAAACGTCATGGGCATAAAAACAAAAAAATGCCTGATGGTCTGTTCGTTTTGCGCCCTCGCCGCGCTTTTCGCGATGGCAGTGGTGCGCGTGGAGTTGATGCGTGAGCAGCATGTGGGGCGTAGCTGTGTTTATGCCCAATGCGTGCCACAATCCGCGTCATTCAGTGCCCTGCGATGACGCCCGGATAGAACGCCAGCGGCACGTCTCAGAGGTTGGCTGCATAATCCCGGCGGTGCATGTTGCCGCAGGGGAACGTTGCGCGGTAGCAAAATTGAGTGCCAAAGCGTGTGGGAACGCCGGGACATCGCATCAGGTGTCTCATAAGTGGGCTATCAGATAAACTGGCGCAGCCTCCCACGCCAGGGTCTCCGTCGTGCCCCAACCGCAACCGCTGTCTGCTCCTGCGCTCAGGTCTATCCTGACCGCCCTGATGCTGGCCATCTTTCTCGGTGCGCTGGACCAAACCATCGTCGCGGTGTCACTGCCAGCGATTTCTGCGCAATTCCAGGACTTGGCCCTGCTCGCCTGGGTAATTTCCGGCTACATGGTGGCCATGACAGTGGCGACCCCTGTGTACGGCAAGCTGGGGGATTTGTATGGGCGCCGGGCGATGATCCTGTTCGGGATGGGCCTGTTCACCCTGGCTTCACTGCTCTGCGGTTTTGCGCAAAGCATGGAGCAACTGGTGCTGGCGCGGGTACTGCAAGGCATGGGGGCCGGCGGCCTGGTGTCGGTCAGCCAGGCAATCATCGGTGATGTGGTGCCGCCGCGCGAGCGCGGCCGTTACCAGGGGTACTTCAGCAGTATGTACGCCGCAGCCAGTGTGGTTGGCCCGGTGCTGGGCGGCTACATGACCGAGTTTTTATCTTGGCGTTGGGTGTTCTGGGTCAACTTGCCCTTGGGTGTGCTCGGCTGGCTGTACATCCGTCGCACCCTGGCTGGCTTGCACACGCCACAGCGCCGCGCCGTGGTGGATTACCCGGGCGTGGGCATGTTGGTGGTCGGGTTGACCTCGCTGCTGATGGCCATCACCCTCGTCGGCCAGGGCCAAGCGTGGAACAGCATCGCACTGTTGGCGCTCTGGGCTACGGCACTGGCCATGCTGGTGCTGTTCGCCTGGCATGAGGCACGCTTTCGTGAGCCGCTGCTGCCGCTGCGCCTGTTCAACAATCGCTCGGCGGTCCTGTGCTGGTGCACCGTGTTCATTACCGCGTTCCAGGCCATCTCCCTTACCGTGATGGTGCCGCTGCGCTACCAAACAGTGCTCGGCAGCGGTGCCGACAGCGCGGCGCTACACATGTTGCCTTTGGCGATGGGGTTGCCGTTGGGCGCTTTCTTTGGCGGCCGCCATACGGCCCGAAGTGGGCGCTTCAAACCGGTGATCCTGGCCGGTGCGGCGTTGATGCCGCTGGCCGTTGCGGGCCTGGCCGCCACCCCGCCGCAGGCCACCTGGCTCAGCGCGCTGTTCATGATCTTGACTGGGGCGGCCGCGGGGATGCAGTTTCCAACGTCGCTGGTGGGCGCGCAAAACGCAGCCCACCCTACCGACATGGGCGTATCTACCAGCACCACCAACCTGTTTCGCTCACTGGGGGGTGCCGTGGGTGTGGCATGTATGTCTGCCCTGCTGTTGGGCTTGCTACAGCTGGCGCATTTCGGCGCCAGCCAACCGCTGGCGCTCGGCGAAGGCGGTAACCCACTGCTGGATGCGCTGGGCGCCGCCGATGGCGATACACGCCAAGCCCTGCGCGAGCAATTGCAGGTGATTTTCCGCCACCTGTTCCTGGCCAGCGCGGCGGTTTCGCTACTCGGCCTCGCGGCCGCAGCGGCATTGCCGAACAACACGCTGCGCGGGCGCAGCTAGGTAGTTATGCATTTAATAATGCAACAGCTCGAAAAATAGTGTAATCAAGCAGTGCCAGAATCGGTAGGCCAGGCTGCGCTTTGGCGCAAGGCCGGGCTCATCCGCAGCATGTCGATGAGCGAGTTGACAATGCGCTCGGCGTTGTATTCCAGCGGTTGGCTCTCAGGTAGCAACAACCACTGGCCAATATGCCCATCGATGAACGCATGCATGCTCAATGCGGCATGGCGAGTATCGAGATCGGCCGGTAACTGGCCACGATTGACAGCGTTGCGCAGTGACACCTCGAGGCGTTCGTTACACTCTGCGCTCACCTCCTGGCGCTGGCGACGAAGGTCGCACATCTCATCGGTGAATTCACATTTATGGAAGAGGATTTCGTTGATGCGTCGGGTTTTAGGGTCCAGCGCCAACCGCCGAAACAATTTGATAAGCAATTGTTTTACGCAGCCCAGTGGGTCAAGTTCATGCTCACTTTCAGAAGCACGGGCCAGTTCATCAAGGGGCTCGGTAAGGCTGTCGAGCATGGCCTGCACCAAGTCCGCCTTGTTACTGTAATGCCAATAGATCGCACCCCGGGTCACCCCAGCCAACGCCGCGATATCGGCCAGAGTGGTACGGGCAATACCTCGCTCGTAGAATGCCTTTTCGGCAGCTTCGAGTATTTGACAACGTGTTTGCTGGGCTTCTTCTTTGGTACGGCGGACCATGGCGGTGCAACCTTTGGTGTTACCGGGAATGCCGGGGGCTTTGTTATAGGAGTGCCCAGCGCCTACGACGCCTGTTCTGAAAGGCCTGCGGCGTTAAGTCGCAGCTGTTTACAAACAGGCGTGAATGTAAGTATATTCGATAGCAAGCTACTAATCCAGCAACAGCCTTTATCTGCCCTTTCCTAAACTCTTGAGCGTCTTGCGCGTCCCACGCCCCCGAGGATTTTCATGCAATTCAAGCCAGCCGTTCCCGCTTTGGTGTCCGCCATCGCCCTGGCCACGCTGCTCAGTGGCTGTAACAAAGAGCAGGCAGCTTCCGCTGCGCCCCCTCCACCCCAGGTCGGTGTGGTGACCCTGCAGCCGAAGACCGTGAGCCTGTCCAATGATCTACCTGGGCGCACCAGCGCCTTCCGGGCTGCGGAGGTACGCCCACAGGTCGATGGGATCATTCTCAAGCGCCTGTTCAAGGAAGGCGCCGACATCAAGGCCGGCCAGCAGCTTTACCAGATCGACCCTTCGACCTACGAAGCGAACCTGGCCAATGCCCAGGCCAGCGCCGAGCAATACCGGTCATTGGCCGGCCGCTATCGCCAACTGATCGACGAGCAGGCTGTGAGCCGGCAGGAATACGACACCGCCCGTGCCCAGCAGCAACAGGCCGAGGCGCAGGTGCAAACCGCGCAGATCAACCTGCGCTACACCAAGGTGTTGGCGCCTATCAGCGGCCGCATCGGGCGCTCGGCAGTGACCGAAGGCGCGCTGGTGACCAACGGTCAAACCACCGCCTTGGCGACCATCCAGCAGCTCGACCCAATCTATGTCGACGTGACCCAGTCGTACTCCGACATGCTCAAGCTGCGCCGCGCGCTGGACAACGGCCAACTGCAGAAGGCCGGCGAGAATGCCGCCAAGATCAACCTGACCCTGGAAGACGGCAGCAAATACCCGCTCGATGGCACGCTCGAATTCTCTGAAGTTTCGGTCGATGAAACCACCGGCTCGGTGACCCTGCGCGCGGTGTTCCCGAACCCGGACCACCTGTTGCTGCCGGGGATGTTCGTGCACGCCAAGCTACCGGCCGGTATTGCCCAGCAAGCTATCCTGGCGCCCCAGGTTGCCGTGGCCCGCGACCTCAAGGGCAACCCGACCGTTATGGTGGTGACCGCCGACAACAAGGTCGAACAGCGCCCAATCAAGACGGCTCGCACCGTGGGTAACGAATGGCTGATCGAAGACGGCCTCAAAGCGGGTGACAAAGTCATCGTCGAAGGGCTGCAGTTCGTCAAGCCAGGCGCCACGGTGAACCCGCACGAAGCCCAAAGCAGCGCCCCGACCAATGCCCCCGCAGCGGCGAATGCCGGCGCGAAATCGGAGTAACCCATGTCGAAGTTTTTCATCGATAGGCCCATCTTCGCTTGGGTGCTGGCCCTGGTGATCATGCTGGTAGGGACGCTGTCGATCCTCAACCTGCCGATCAACCAGTATCCGGCTATCGCGCCACCTGCGATCGCGATCCAGGTCACCTACCCAGGTGCGTCCGCACAAACCGTGCAGGACACCGTGGTGCAGGTGATCGAACAGCAAATGAACGGTATCGATAACCTGCGCTACATCTCGTCGGAGAGTAACGCCGACGGTAGCATGACGATCACCGTGACCTTCAACCAAGGCACCAGCCCGGATATCGCCCAGGTGCAGGTGCAGAACAAGCTCAACCTCGCCACCCCCCTGCTGCCACAAGAAGTGCAGCAGCAAGGCTTGCGCGTGACCAAAGCGGTGAAGAACTTCCTGCTGGTGATTGGCCTGGTGTCCACCGATGGCAAGCTCGGCAAGGAAGACTTGGCCAACTACATCGTATCGAACATGCAAGACCCGATCTCCCGTACCCCGGGTGTGGGTGACTTCCAGGTGTTCGGTGCGCAGTACGCCATGCGTATTTGGCTCGACCCGGCCAAGCTGAACAACTACCAACTGACCCCGGTAGATGTGAAAACAGCGATCTCCGACCAGAACGTGCAGATTTCCTCCGGCGCGCTCGGCGGCCTGCCGGCGGTCAAGGGCACCGTCTTCAATGCCACCATCATCGGCAAGACCCGCCTGCAGACTGCGGAGCAATTCGGCGACATTCTGCTTAAGGTCAACACCGACGGTTCGCAGGTGCGCCTGCGTGACGTCGCCACCATCGGCCTGGGCGGCGAGAACTACAGCATCGACGCCCAGTTCAACGGCAAGCCCGCCTCGGGCATGGCGATCAAGCTGGCCACCGGCGCGAACGCGTTGGACACCGCCAAGGCGATCCGCGCCGAAGTCGAGTCGCTCAAGCCGTTCTTCCCGGAAGGGGTCGAGGCGGTGTACCCGTATGACACCACCCCGGTGGTGACCGAGTCTATTTCCGGCGTAGTGCACACGCTGATTGAAGCGATCGTGCTGGTGTTCCTGGTGATGCTGTTGTTCCTGCAGAACCTGCGGGCCACCATTATCACCACCATGACCGTACCGGTGGTGCTGCTGGGTACCTTCGGTATCCTCTCGGCCGCGGGTTTCACCATCAACACCCTGACTATGTTCGGCATGATCCTGGCGATCGGCTTACTCGTGGACGATGCCATCGTGGTGGTGGAAAACGTCGAACGGGTAATGGGTGAAGAACACCTTTCACCCAAAGAAGCCACGCGCAAATCAATGGGGCAGATCCAGGGCGCCCTGGTGGGTATTGCCCTGGTGCTGTCGGCGGTACTGCTGCCGATGGCATTTTTTGGCGGCTCCACCGGTGTGATCTATCGCCAGTTCTCCATCACCATTGTCTCGGCCATGGCCTTGTCGGTGTTCGTGGCCCTGGTGTTCACGCCGGCGTTGTGCGCCACCTTGCTCAAACCCATTGAGGCAGAAAAGCACGGCCAGCCCAAACGCGGTTTCTTCGGCTGGTTCAATCGCAGCTTCGACGCTTGCGTAAGGGCTTATGAACGCGGCGTGGGCCGTATCATCCGGCACCGGGTGCCCGCATTCGTGGTGTACCTGATCATCATCGCCGGCATGATGTGGCTGTTCACGCGCATTCCGAGCTCGTTCCTGCCCGAAGAAGACCAGGGGGTTATCTTCACCCAGGTGCAAACCCCACCCAACAGCTCGGCCGAAACCACGCAGAACGTGCTTGACCGCATGCGCGTCTATTTGCTTGACGCCGACAAGGGTGAAGGCAAAGCGGTCAACTCTGTGTTCACCGTGAACGGCTTCAACTTCGCCGGCCGCGGGCAAAGTTCGGGCTTGGCGTTCGTGATGCTCAAACCGTGGGAAGATCGCGACTCCGACAATACCGTGTTCAACGTAGCCGCGCGTGCCCAGAAGCATTTCTTCGGCCCCGACTACCGCGACGCCATGGTATATGCCGTGGTTCCACCGTCGGTATTGGAACTGGGTAACGCCACCGGTTTCGACTTCTACCTGCAGGACCAGTCGGGCGTCGGCCATGAAAAGCTCATGGAAGCGCGTAATCAATTCCTCGGGATGGCGGCGCAAAGCAAATTGCTGGCCGGCGTACGCCCCAATGGGCTGACGGACGAGCCGCAGTATCACCTGACCATCGACGACGAGCGGGCCCGCGCCCTGGGCCTGTCGCTGTCCGACATCAACACCACCCTGTCGGTGGCGTTCGGCAGTAGCTACGTCAACGACTTCATCGACCGCGGCCGGGTGAAGAAGGTGTATGTGCAAGGCCAAGCCGAAGCCCGCATGCGCCCGGAAGACCTGGGCAAATGGTACGTGCGCAACAGTGACGGTAAAATGGTACCGTTCTCCGCGTTCGCCAGCGGTGAATGGGGCTATGGTTCGCCCAAGTTGTCGCGCTACAACGGCGTGCCAGCAGAGGAGATCCTCGGCACCCCGGCCCCAGGCTACAGCTCTGGCCAGGCCATGGCCGAAGTCGAAAGGCTGGCCAAGGACCTGCCCCCAGGCGTGGGCGTGTCGTTCACCGGGCTGTCGTTCGAAGAGCGCCTTTCCGGCTCCCAGGCGCCGGCGCTGTATGCGCTATCGCTGCTGGTGGTGTTCCTTTGCCTGGCAGCACTGTACGAAAGTTGGTCGATCCCGATTGCGGTCATCCTCGTGGTGCCCTTGGGTGTGATCGGTGCCCTGATCGCTACCAGCTTGCGCGGCTTGTCCAACGACGTGTTCTTCCAGGTGGGCTTGTTGGTCACGGTGGGGCTGGCGGCGAAGAACGCCATCCTGATCGTGGAGTTCGCCAAGGAGTTGCATGAGCAGGGCCAATCGCTGTTCGATGCGGCGGTGCAAGCCTGCCGCATGCGCCTGCGCCCAATCGTGATGACCTCGATGGCGTTCGTTCTGGGCGTGGTGCCGCTGGCCATTTCCACCGGCGCCGGCTCCGGCAGCCAGCACGCCATCGGTACCGGCGTGATTGGCGGTATGATCACGGCCACGATACTGGCGATCTTCTGGGTCCCGATGTTCTTCGTTAGCGTTTCGTCCCTGTTCAAAGGCAACCGTATGAAGCAGGACGAAGCCCCTTCTCGCGATGAGGCTGGCCAATGAGCAAGTCCCTGATGTCCCTCGCGATCGCCGCAGCCGTGCTCAGCGGCTGCTCGCTGATCCCCGATTACACGCGGCCGGCTGCCCCAGTTGCCGCGCAATACCCGCAAGGGCCGGCCTATTCGGCGGCTCAGGCCGCCGACCAGGCCGCCGCCGAACAAGGCTGGCGCGAAGTCTTTCGCGACCCGGCCCTGCGCCAGTTGATCCAAACAGCACTGACCAACAACCGCGACCTGAAAGTCGCGGCATTGAACGTCGAAGCCTACCGGGCGCAGTACCGCATCCAGCGTGCAGACCTGTTTCCAGCGGTGGACGCGAATGCCACTAGCACCCGCCAACGCACCCCAGCAGACCTTAGCTACTCTGGCAAGGCTGGCATTTCCAGCGAGTACGACGTGAACCTGGGTATCAGCTCCTATGAGCTAGACCTGTTCGGGCGTATCCGCAGCCTGAGCCAAGAAGCCCTGGAAACCTACCTGGCCGGTGAAGAGGCGCGCCGTTCGACGCAGATCAGCCTGGTGGCGAGCGTCGCCAACGCTTACCTCACCTGGCAGGCCGACCGCGAACTGCTCAAGCTCACCCAAGACACCCTGGGTACCTACGAAGAAAGCCTGCGCCTGACCACGCGCAGTAATGAAGTGGGCGTGTCCTCCGCGCTGGACCTAAGCCAAGCGCGCACTTCAGTGCAAAGTGCCCGCGCCAGCTTGGCCACCTACCAGCGCCAGGTGGCCCAGGACGAAAACGCCCTGGTACTGCTGCTCGGTAGTGGCCTGCCGGCGAACCTGCCGCAACCGCAGCCATTGGACTCGGACCTTATGACCGAAGTCCCCGCCGGATTGCCGTCAGACCTGCTCACCCGGCGCCCAGACATCATCCAGGCCGAACACACCCTGCAGGCCGCCAATGCCAACATCGGCGCAGCCCGCGCGGCGTTCTTTCCGAGCATCAGTCTGACCGCCACTGCCGGCACCTCCAGTGCCGACCTCGACGGGCTGTTCAAGGGGGGTTCTGGTAGCTGGGTGTTCACCCCAACCATCAACTTGCCGATTTTCAACGCAGGCTCGCTCAAGGCCAGCCTTGATTACTCGAAAATCCAGAAAGACATCAGCGTGGCCAACTACGAGAAGTCGATCCAGACGGCCTTCCAAGAAGTGTCCGACGGCTTGACCGCACGCAGGACCTACACCGATCAACTGCAAGCCCAGGGTGATTTGGTCAAGGCCAACCAGGATTACTACCGCCTGGCCGAACGCCGTTACCGCATCGGTGTAGACAGCAACCTGACCTTCCTCGACGCCCAGCGCTCGCTGTTCAGCGCCCAGCAAACGCTGATCAGCGACCGCTTGGCACAGTTGATGGCCGAAGTGAACTTGTACAAGGCCCTCGGCGGCGGCTGGTATGAGAATACCGCCCAGGCGCAGCCGGCGCAGGCTCAGCCCTCTAAAGGCTGATCTGGCGCGTAAGCCAAACCCGGCCCGTTGCCGGGCTTGGCCTATGCGAGGCTTCCGGGTGATGCACCGCCTGGTGTGGTGCCTGAGCCTTGACTGTACAATTTGGCAATGCCTTTGCCTGTTGGAACCCTTTGGCGGCGCGGGGCCCTCCCGCGCTGTTCTAACCCCTCGGCACAACATCGCAAAGCGGCGGTTCGGGTTCGCTACAATTGGGCCTGAACCGCGGCCTTGTCGATCACCGACCACACCCGGGCGATTTTCCCTTCGCGGTATTCGTAGAACACGTTCTCGCTGAACGCCAGCGTTTTGCCGTGGGTTTGCAGGCCCAGAAACTCGCCTGTGGGCGAACAGCGAAAGGCCAACCGGCTCGCCACGTGGGGTGGGTCAACCAGCAGCAGTTGTATGTTGAAGGTAAGGTCCGGGATCACCTGGAAGTCGTTTTCGAGCATGGCCCGGTAACCGGCCAGGCCCACTGGCTTATCGTTGTACTCGACCTCGTCGGCGACGAACTGGCCCAAGGCCCGCCAGTTTTGTGCATTCAGGCAGGCGATGTAGGCACGGTAGTGGTGGGCAAGTTCGCGGGTGACCATAGAGCTACCTGTGGGCGTAGGTGTCGTTTACTGTAGCGCAGTGCGCAACAACAAGCGGGGCGGCCGGGGCGGCAGGACCAGGGTGGCTTAGGCGAGGTGCGTGGCAGCACTGGCTCGCGGATGAGGCCGCCATTGGCCAGGGGGGATCAGGCGCGCGGCTTCGCGCGCGCCGCGAGGGTCAAAGGTCGTCGTGTAAATAACTGGGCTTCTTCGGCAAGCGCAGGCTGAACAGAAAGGCAATCACCATCATCACTGTCACGTACCAATAGAACGCATTTTCATTGCCGGCAGATTTGAGGCTCAAGGCCACGAATTCGGCCGACCCACCAAAAATTGCGTTAGCCAGCGCGTAGGCCAAGCCCACACCCAATGCCCGCACTTGCGGCGGGAACATCTCGGCCTTCACCAAACCGCTGATGGACGTGTAAAAACTGACAATGGCCATGCCGAGCACAATCAGCACGAAGGCTAAGAACGGACTGGTCACGCTTTTGAGGGCCAGCAGGATCGGCAGCGTGAACAAGGTGCCCAACCCGGCGAACAACAGCATCGACGCGCGGCGGCCGATGCGGTCAGCAAGCATGCCGAACAGCGGTTGCATGCACATGTACACAAACAGCGCACCGGTCATGATGAAGCTTGCGGTTTCTGGGCTCATCTTGCTGGTGTTCACCAAGTACTTCTGCATGTACGTGGTGAAGGTGTAGAAAATCAGCGAACCGCCCGCGGTGTAGCCCAACACGGTAACGAACGCGGCGCTGTGGTCCTTGAACAGCGCCGCCAGGCTGCCGGCGCTCTTGTCGCTGCGGGTTTGCTCGGTACTGGTTTCTTTCAAAGAACGGCGCAGCAGCAGCGAAATCAACGCGGTGATCGCGCCGATCACGAAAGGAATGCGCCAGCCCCAGGCCGTCAATTCGCCCTTGTCGAGGAACTGTTGCAGGATAACCACCACCAACACCGCCAACAGTTGCCCGCCGATCAGGGTCACGTATTGGAACGAAGCCAGGAAACCGCGCTCGCCGCGCATGGCCACTTCGCTCATGTAGGTGGCGGAGGTGCCATACTCGCCGCCTACCGACAAGCCCTGTATCAGCCGCGCCAGCAACAACAGAATGGGCGCCGCGGCGCCGATGGAGGCGTAGGTGGGCAGGCAAGCGATGAGCAGCGAGCCTGCGCACATCAACAGCACGGCAATCATCATCGAAGTACGCCGGCCAAGGCGGTCGGCGATACGGCCGAACAGCCAACCGCCGATAGGGCGCATCAAAAAACCTGCGGCAAACACACCGGCAGTGTTCACCAGTTGTACGGTGGGGTCATCCTTGGGGAAAAAAGACGGGGCGAAATACAGGGCGAAGAAGGCGTAGACATAGAAGTCGAACCACTCCACCAAATTACCTGAAGAGGCACCCACGATCGCGAAGATCCGCTTGCGCCGCTCTTCACTCGTGTAATGAGTCGTTGTCATGTTTATATCTCATTAGGTTGTGACACAGGGAAACATAACGTAACACTCTACCTGGGTCACGAGCACCCAAAATGCCATATTGCCTAACAACCCAGGCGCTCGGGCCTTTTCAACCACCCGTTCCACCGCCGGGGCCGGCCCCTGGCCCGCACCTACGCACAGGGTCGCCAAGCCCAAGCGGCCGCCGGTTTTTGCAAGCGGGTGCACCGCCGCGGGTAACAGGCGTGCCCCGCTCTTGCCGAGTGAGTGGCCTGGGGCAATGCCGCCGCCGTGGGGGTTAACCTGACGGGCGCCATCGGCAATGCCGTGCTCCCGCCGCATCGCCAAGCCCCTGTGCGGCGAACGCTTCGTTAAGTTCGACCCCGTCGAAATTCACCAGGGCGGTGCCCTGCAGGCCGATGAGCTTAAGCGCCGCCCTGGTCGGGCGTGAAGCAGTTCAATATTCGAACAACAGTCTCGGCAGGCGGCGAAGGCGTGGCGCCCCCGCCCCAACAAGCAAAGCCGGTGGGTGCGGCTGGCGAAACGCATCAAGTGAACAAACGCGCACTCACATTGCGGCTAGCGGCCAGCATAATCGGCAAAAAGCGCTGTTCTAGCTGTGAGCGGCTCACACGCCCAGCGTGGGTGCTTATGTTCAGTGCAGCCAGCACCTGCCCCGATGCGTCGTAAACCGGCACGGCAATGGAGCGCAAACTCTGCTCCAATTCCTGGTCGACGATGCACCAGCCTTGCTCGCGCACCCGCTGCAGGCACTCAAGCAATGCGCTGGGTGAGGTGATGGTACGGCTGGTTTTCGCTTGCAGGTCGGCATGCTCGAGGTACTCGCGCAGCGAGGCGTCGTCCAGCGCCGACAGCAAGATACGCCCCATCGACGTGCAATAGGCTGGCAAGCGGCCGCCCACGTTCAGGTCGACCGAAATCACACGCTGCGTGACCGCCGAACGGGCGATATAGAGAATGTCTTCGCCTTCGAGGGTGGCCATGTTGCAGGCCTCATGCAATTGCTCGCTCATCTGGTCCAGGTAAGGTTGCGCCGACACTGCCAGCGGCGTAGACGACAAGTACGCATGGCCAAGGGTGAGTACCTTGGGCAGCAGCGAGTAGGTCCGCCCGTCGGTGGTGGCGTAGCCCAACTTGATCAGCGTGTGCAGGCAGCGGCGCACCGATGCCCGCGGAATCTCGGTGCGGTGGCTGATTTGCGCGATCGTCAACTGTCGCTTGCGCTCTTGGAATACCTGCACCACCGCCAAGCCGCGGGCGAGCGAGGTCATGAAATCCGGGTCGCCCGCGAACGCCTGGATACGCTTGGCGGGCGACGCTACGATCGGCGGCGCCAGGGAGGCGAATGAATTGCGCAACTGGTCGTTCATGGCTACTCCAGGCAAGCATCGCGCCCCCTTCAACGGGCCGAGGGTGATTTGGGCGATTATCGGACTCATGGCCGATAATCGCAATTGACCCCCGCCGCGTGCCGCTATACCTTTTGCCTGCCAGGCCTCTTTCCAAGAGGCCGGGGATTTCCAAGGAGAGACTGGTCAGGTACCCGCCACGGAAGTTCCAGGCAAGGCCTTGCATTCGCGCGAGGCCTTTTTAGTTGCCTATCGGCAACTGCGAAGTTGCCGGAAAAGTTTTGCACGGCTTATCTGAAACCTCCTGGCGCGTTGACGAGTCATAACCACAACGCTACCGTTGCACCCGCCCGCCTGCCAGTGGCAACCGCGGTGCTGTGGGTGCCACTGCGCGTACTTAACTGAACAGCTACTTTCAAACCATCATTGGGAAACACTGTGACCAAAGAAGAACTGCGCGTGGAACTCGAGCGCCAGGAAAAACGTTTCAAGGATGTTTACGGCGGGGAAGTGACTACTTATGCCGCCCAACCGGAGCCCGAGCGCAAGCCGTGGCGAAAACGTGCGACGGTGCAAGACAAAGCCTTCGCCGAAGAACTGCAAAAACTGGAAAAAGGCCTCGACGAAGCCGAGCAGTAGGCCGCCGGTGAACACGTGGCCGTTGGCCCTGGCAAAGAACGGGCGGACAGAGTTGGGGGCCCCGCCCAGGCCGCGCAAGCGCCCGGCGGTCATAGACTTCGATCGATTTGGTAGGTGAGCGCTTCGGCGGGGCAACTTTTCTGTCATAATCGCGCCCCCCAAAGAACGGTCACTTAACCTTCATGATTGATCTATTCAGTGGACTGGACGCCTGGGTCGTGGTCAGCCTGTTGCTGGCCCTGGGCTTCGTCCTGGCCTTCGAGTTCATCAACGGCTTCCATGACACCGCCAATGCGGTAGCCACCGTCATTTATACCAAGGCCATGCCACCGCACCTGGCAGTGGCTTCGTCGGGCATTTTCAACTTTCTCGGGGTGCTGCTCGGCGGCGTGGGCGTGGCCTATGCCATCGTGCACCTGCTGCCCGTGGAGTTGCTGATCAATGTGAATACCGGCCACGGCCTGGCGATGGTGTTCTCGCTGCTGGCGGCCGCCATCACCTGGAATTTGGGCACTTGGTACTTCGGCATTCCCGCTTCCAGTTCGCACACCCTAATCGGCTCGATCCTCGGCGTGGGCATGGCCAATGCGCTGATCAACCATATCCCGCTGGTGGACGGCGTGAACTGGCAAAAGGCAATCGATATCGGCGCGTCGCTGGTTGTCTCGCCCGTCGTGGGCTTCGTGCTTGCCGGCCTATTGCTGATCGGCATGAAAAAGCTACGGCCGAACTCGAAAATGCACAAAACGCCGGAGCAACGCCGGCAAATCGACGACAAGAAACATCCACCGTTCTGGGGGCGCCTGGGGCTGGTACTGTCGGCGATGGGCATGAGCTTCGTGCACGGCTCCAACGACGGGCAAAAAGGCATCGGCTTGATCATGCTGGTGCTGATCGGCATCGTCCCGAACCAGTTCGTGCTCGACCTGTCGAGCACCACCTACCAGATCGAGCGCACCCGTGACGCCACGGTGCACCTGAGCCAGTTCTACCAGCGCAACGCCAGCACCCTCGGCGAATACCTGGCGCTGGGTAAGTCCCGGCCAGGTGACCTGCCGGGGCGGTTCCAGTGCGACCCCAAGCAGACCGAGCCGACCATCGCCGCCCTGCTCGATAACCTGACCAACGTCACCGACTACCACGCCATGGCGCCGGAGCACCGCATTGAAACCCGCCGCTACCTGTTGTGCCTGGACGATACCGCACGCAAGGTCGGCAAGCTACCCCAGCTTAATGCACGCGAAAAGGCCGACCTCGACAAGCTGCGCACCGACCTCACCAACACCACCGAGTACTCGCCCTTCTGGGTGATTCTGGCGGTGGCATTGGCATTGGGCATGGGCACCATGGTCGGGTGGAAACGCGTGGTCAAGACCATCGGCGAGAAGATTGGCAAACAAGGGATGACCTACTCCCAGGGCGTAGCCGCGCAGGTAACCGCGGTGGCGGCAATCGGCCTGGCCAACGTGTTCTCGCTGCCGGTATCGACCACCCACGTGTTGTCGTCGGGTGTGGCCGGGACCATGGTCGCCAACCGTAGCGGCCTGCAAGGCAGTACGGTGAAGAACATCCTGCTGGCGTGGGTGCTTACCCTGCCCGTGGCCATGCTGCTGGCGGCGGGGCTTTTCTGGCTGGCGTCGAAGTTCGTTTCCTGATTATCATCGCCCGGCGACCCCTAGGGTCTTCGGGCGAGCCCGCCTCGCCACGCATCGAACATCCCTGAGTCACCGTGGTCCATTGAGGCCCGGTTTGCAAAGGCTGCCCGACACGTGTACCGCGCCCGCTACTCCCTCGGCAAACTGCTTGAGGCTCACCGTTGAAACGCCTGCTTTGGCTGGGCCTGGCCATCGTCGCGGCCCTTGCTATTCCGCTGGTGCTCGGCGGCGGCGAGATGTTCGGGCGCCTGCGCGGCTTCCCGCTGTCGTGGTTGCTGGGTATGTTCGCCATGATCCTGCTGTGTTGGGTTATCAACTCTACCCGCACCCGCCTGTTGCTCGGTGACCAGGCTGGGAACGTAGGGCCGCTGCGCTGCCTGGGGCTGGTCATGGCCACCGAGTTCGCCTATTGCGCCACCCCCGGCGGCAGCGGCGCCCCCCTGACCTTCATGGCCCTGTTGCGCCGCCACGGCGTGCACCCGGCGCGCAGCGGCGCGGTATTCGCCATGGACCAACTCAATGACTTGCTGTTTTTTTTGTTCGCCCTGATCGGTGTGCTCTGCTATGCGCTGCTGCACCACTTGAACGAGCACATGCGTGGGTTGTTGGTCAGCAGCGCGGTGCTGATCGTTGCCGCGCTGGCCGGCTGCTATGGCCTGGCCCGCTACCACCGGCGCCTGCTGAGCCTGAGCGGCAAGCTGCTGGCCCGGCTGCGCGTTCGCCATGCTACGCGCTGGCGCTGGGCGCGGCGCACGTTGCACTTCAGCGCGCAATTGGCCGAAACCCTGCGCCAGCCCAAACGCCGCCTACTGCTGGTGTTCGGCCTGACCTGCGTGCACTGGAGCTTGCGCTACACCGTGCTGTATATCACCTTGCTGGGGTTGGGCGCCGAGCTGGAGTGGGCCTGGAGTTTTCTCGTGCAAATGCTGGCCCTCTGTGCCGGGCAGTTCAGCCTGCTACCCGGCGGCGCGGGGGCTACCGAGCTGACATCCGCCGCGCTGCTGGCACCGATGGTGGGCAAATCCACGGCCGCCGCGGCGATACTTATCTGGCGTATCGTGACCTATTATTTCTACCTGGTCGCCGGCGGCCCACTGTTTCTCATGCTGGTGGGCAAACCGCTATTGGCGAGATTGCTGCGGCTGGGGAACCGCTAATGGGGCGCCTCAGGTATTCGCACCTGCATTGACGCGTGACTAGTGTGCCGGGCAAAACGGCGCAACGCGTCACAGCAGGGCTATGGCGAGCAGCGAAGGCCGCCCGGCAGCCAAAGGCGCCGCTAACAGTGCGCGGTCAACGGCTGGAAAAACCATAGCAACCGGCCTATTTGATGCCTGCAACGCGCCGCCTTCATCAAGCGAAGACGACGGTTTTATTGCCATGCACCAGCACCCGATCTTCCAGGTGATAACGCAAGCCGCGGGCAAGTACCATTTTTTCGACATCCCGGCCCAGGCGCACCATATCTTCGGTGGTGTCGCTGTGGTTGATGCGCACCACATCCTGCTCGATGATCGGGCCGGCATCAAGTTCCTCGGTCACGTAATGGCAAGTCGCACCGATCAGCTTCACGCCCCGCAGCGCTGCCTGGTGGTAGGGTTTGGCACCCACGAACGAGGGCAGGAAACTGTGATGGATGTTGATCACTTTTTGTGCATAGGCTTGGCACAGTTGCGGCGGCAAAATTTGCATATAACGCGCCAGCACCACTACATCGGCCTGATGCTGGGCCACCAGCCGGGACACCTCGGCGAACGCCGGTTGCTTGTCATTGGCGTCTACTGGCACGTGGTAGTAGGGAATACCGTGCCACTCGACCATGCCGCGCAGGTCGTCGTGGTTCGAGATCACGCAGGCGATATCGCAATCCAGTTCATCGCTGTGCCACCGGTGCAACAGGTCGGCCAGGCAATGCGACTCTCGGCTGGCCATCAATACCACGCGCTTTTGTACCGCGCTGTCGCTGATGTGCCACACCATCGAGAAGGCGTCGGCGATAGGCGCAAAGGCCTCACGAAACGCCTCCAGCCCAAACGGCAGGCTGTCGGCGCGGATTTCGTGGCGCATGAAGAACCAGCCACTTTGGGCGTCGGAGTGGTGGCTCGCTTCGTGTATCCAGCCGTTGTGCGAGGCCAGGAAGTGGCTGACCTTGGCAACGATGCCAACCCGATCGGGGCAAGCGATCACCAACCGAAAAGTGCGCATGGGAAACTCCAGTACTTCGGGAAAAGGGCGCCATTCTAGCGGTTACACTGCCGAAAGTGCAGCACGGTTGTGATGAAAGAGACAGCAGGTGGGTGTGACATGAAGCACCGGGGCAATGGCCCCTCGCGGATATAGCGCAGCGTTTTGAAACATATAATGCTAATTACGGTCCTTTTTTTTACCCGATTTATTTCACGTTCAGATTTACTCCCAGGCACAGCATGACTATTATGCCTTCACGAATACCGCCCTCATTCAAAAAAGGCCTCCCATGTCGTTGATCAATGAATATCGCAGCACCGAAGAGACCATTCGCGAACTGCAAGCCCGCCTCGAAGCGCTTAAAGGCGATAAAAACCTGCAAACCGAGCTGGAATTCGAAGGCAAATTGCGCCAGCTGATGGGTGAATATCAGAAATCGTTACGCGACATCGTTGCATTGCTCGATCCCGATTTCCGCGCAACTAAGGCCGCCCGCGGCGCCGCCAAGGTCAGCACACCCAAGCGCGCGCGCAAGGTGAAGCAATACAAGAACCCGCATAATGGTGAAGTCGTTGAAACCAAAGGCGGCAACCACAAAACCCTGAAAGAGTGGAAAGCCAAGTGGGGCGGTGACGAAGTCGAAAGCTGGGCCACCCTGCTCGATTAATTCGGCACCGGCCACAAAACAACGCCAGCGCCTGCTGGCGTTTTTTGTTACTGGGGCGGGCCGCCAGCGGTAATGCCCAGCCGCGCGGCGAGTTCGCCGGCATAGCGCTGCCACTGCACCAATACCGCCTGGCCAGGCCCGCTGGCCTGTGGCAGGCACTCAGCCAGGGCTGTTTCGAACGCCTCTAGGGTGTTGGGCGCGCCCCAGGCGGGTTGGGTCAGGCGCCCCTGGCAAAAGGCTAACCAACGGGCCTGCTCTTCGGCGCTCAATGACTCGGGGAAGTTTCGCGCCCGGTAGCGAAATAACAATTCCGGCAAACGCGGGTCGTCAAATATCCATGCCTCGCCACGCAGCTGCGTGGCGCAGGCGGCGCGTACTTGTTCACACAGCCGTCGGTCGCGCTCTGAGATAAAACCATTGTATAGCTGTTGTTCCGGGTCTTCATGCGGGGCGAACTCTTCGCCGGCATAAATTTCGCGTAGCGTTTCATTCCATTGGCCTTGGGTTTGTTCCAACTCATTGGCGCGGCTGCGCAACAACGGCATATCCAAGCCTAGGCGCTCGATGTCTGCCTCGCGCAATACCGACATCGGCGCCAACACTGGGCAGCGGTTGATTTGAACCAACTTCAATGGGACCGGCAATTCTCCTTCGGCCAGCGCGTCACGGCGGGTATATAAGCGCCGGGCTAATACCGATGCCGGCTCGCGCCACAACACACTCGGATCCAATTGCAAATCACACACGATCAACGCATTGCGATTGCGCGGGTGCCAGGCTAACGGCAACACCACCCCCAAATAAGAGCGCGCCGCGGAAAACCGCCCTGAAACATGCACCAATGGTTGCATCAGCCGTATCTGCTCAAGCACCTTGTGTTTGCTGCGCAATGCGAACAACCAATCGAACAACCGCGGTTGGCGTTGTTTGACCAGCCGTGCCAAGGCGATGGTCGCATGCACATCGGACAGTGCATCGTGGGCCTTACCATGCTCCAGGCCGTTGGCGGCAGTGAGCGCCTCAAGCTTGAGGCTTGGCTGCCCGTCGCGCAGGGGCCATTCGATACCCTGGGGGCGCAGCGCATAAGCCGTGCGCACCACGTCGATCAAGTCCCAGCGGCTATTGCCGCCCTGCCACTCGCGCCCATAGGGGTCGTAGAAATTGCGGTACAGGCTGTAACGGGTGACCTCATCGTCGAAGCGCAGCGTGTTATAGCCCAACGCGCAGGTTCCGGGCCGCGATAATTCGGCATGCACCCGGCCCATGAACTCGCATTCCTTCATGCCCTGGCTTTCGAGCACCTGCGGGGTGATACCGGTGATCAAGCAGGCAGCGGGGTGTGGCAACACATCGTCGCTGAGCCGGCAGTACAGGTTCACAGGGGCGTCGATTTCGTTAAATTCGGCATCGGTACGCAGCCCGGCCATTTGCAAAGGCCGGTCGCAACGGGGGTTGATGCCAGTGGTTTCGAAGTCGTACCAGAATAAGCTGGTGGTCACAGGCGGGCCTTCGCGTCGTCCAAGTCACCGGCATTGTGCCCTATTCGGCCGCCCTGGCGCTGGCTGTTACAAAGGCAGGTTGCCGGATCGGCCAGCGCTGGATAGCATCGGCGGGCCGCCCAGAGGAACCCACCATGCTCGCGACCGGACCGCATCCGCCCCCTGTCGACACCCTGATGCTGGTCGAAACCCCTGAGGGCATCGACCTGCCTTTGCGACCAGCGGGCCTGGTGCCACGGGCCTTGGCCTTTACCGTCGACCTGGCCATTCGCGGCGTGGTGTTGCTGCTGTTGGCGCTATTGCTCCACCCACAGGGCGACATGGGCGTGGGCGCCCTGCTGCTGGCGATATTCCTGGTGAACGGCTGGTACATGGTGCTGTTCGAGGTGCTGCATCAAGGGCGAACGCCCGGCAAGCAGTTGTTGGGGCTGCGCGTGGTATTGGACGACGGCACCCCGATCGGTTGGTCGGCGTCGTTGCTGCGCAACTTGTTACGCGCTGCCGACATGCTGCCCCTCGGTTACGCATTGGGTATCACCAGCAGCCTGCTGCACCCGGCATTCAAGCGCGTGGGCGACCTCGCTGCCGGTACCCTGGTGGTATACCAAGACGCCCCGCCGCCCGTGCTTCGCTGGCCAGAGGTCGCACCCGCGCCGGCCCCCTTCGCCCTGGCGGCCAGCGAACAGCGCGCGCTGCTCGAGTTGGTTCAGCGCCAGGCAAACCTGGCGCCAGCGCGGGTCGAAGAATTGGCCGCGTTGCTCGCCCCGGCGCTCGGCGTTCCTGCCCAGCAGGCCATGGCGCGCATCAACGGTATCGCCCGCGCCTGGGTCGGCCCGGCATGAAGCAACGGCAGTTCGAAGCCAGCCACCAACGCGCCTGGGCAGCCTTCGAGGCACAGCTGGGGCAGGCCGAGCGCGCCAAGGCCCCCGTGGAGCATGCGCAGACTTTCGGCCCGGCCTATCGCCGCCTGTGCAGCCACTTGGCGCTAGCGCAAGAGCGCCAGTACACCAGCCACCTGATCGACCGCCTGCAACACCTGGCACTGCGCGGCCACCAACAACTGTACCGGCACCAGCCCAAGCCCAGCGCCCAACTGGCCCACTTTCTATGGGTAGGTTTTCCGCGTCAGGTGCGCGCCAAGGGGGTTTTCGTATTGCTGGCGGCGGCCACACTCTCCGGTACGTTGGCATTGGTTGCCGGTTTGGTTTATGCCTACCCCGAGCTGGCCTATAGCGTGTTGCCGGCAGGCCAGCTCGCCAGCATCGAACAGATGTATAGCCCGGCCCACAGCCACTTGGGCCGGGCGGCAGACCGCCAGGCCAGCGCCGATTGGGTGATGTTCTGCTTCTACGTGATGAACAACATCGGGATTGCCTTTCAAACCTTTGCCAGCGGTTTGCTAGTGGGGCTCGGCAGCCTGTTCTACCTGTTCTACAACGGCCTGCAGATCGGCGTTGTGGCCGGCCATGTGTCACACAGCGCCGCGGGCCTGCCGTTCTGGTCGTTCGTGATCGGCCATGGTGCATTCGAGCTCACGGCCATCACCCTGGCCGGGGCGGCCGGCTTGCAATTGGGTTGGGCGTTGATCGCCCCGGGCCCGCTCAGCCGCGGCCAAGCCCTGCGCCAGGCGGCCAAGGCGGCGGTGCAACTGGTGTACGGCGTGGTGGTATTTTTGCTGGTGGCCGCGCTGCTGGAGGCCTACTGGTCGGCCAAGGGCAGCATTACCCCGGCCACCAAGTTCGCCGTGGGCGCCGCCCTATGGGCAGGGGTGCTGGCCTACCTGTTATTGGCCGGGAGAACGCCCCGTGCAGCTTGATCGGGCGCGCGTCACGATCCGCCCCAGATCCCCCTGGGAAGCGCTGGATTTAGGCTGCCGCCTGGCTGCCCGGCACCGCCGGTTGCTAGCGCTGGCCTGGCTGGCCCTCACGGTGCCGGTGTTTTCGCTGATCAGCTTGCTGTGCTGGAATGCCCCCACGCTTGCATTGTTGCTGTTTTGGTGGGGCAAGCCATTATATGAGCGCTTGGCCCTGCACATCCTCGCCCAAGCCCTGTTCGACCACCCGCCCAGCATCGGCCAGGCACTGCGCGCTTGGCCCGGGCTGCTGCGCCGGCAATGGCTGGCGAGCCTGACCTGGCGGCGGGCAAGCCTCATGCGCAGCTTCGACCTGCCAGTGACGCAGCTCGAAGGGCAGGCCGGCCGGGCCCGGCAACAGCGGCTCGGCCTGCTACACCGGGAAGATGGCCGGGCCGCCCGCTGGCTGACTGTGGTCGGTGCCTATGTTGAAACCTGCCTGGTGCTGGGCGCGGTGAGCTTGCTGCTGCTGATGGTGCCACGCAGCGCCGGCGACAGTTGGCACTGGGCACAATGGCTGTTGGGCCCGCCGATCCCGGGCAGGCTGTGGCTACAACACTTGGCTAACGCCTTCTATGTGTTGGTGCTGGCGGTGTGGGGACCGATCTACGTGGCGTGTGGCTTCACGCTGTACCTGAACCGCCGTACTCACCTGGAGGCCTGGGACATCGAACTGGTGCTGCGCGCATTGTGCCAGCGCCTGGCACCGTTGGTGGTATTGGGCCTGTTATTGGCCTTTATGCTCACGCCGCCACCTGCCCTGGCGGCCGACGCCGCACCGGCGGAGCAACCACGGGTAAGCGTGAGCACCGCGCACCAAGCCATCGAGGCGTTGCTCCAGCGCCCACCGTTCGAAAACATCGAAACCCGCGCCCGTTGGCACTGGCGCCGCGGCGACCCCTCCCCCGCGCCCGCCGCTGCGCCCGCCCCACATGCGGCCGCCAACCCGTCGGAGGGACTGGCCCGCGCCGCCGAGATACTGTTATGGGCAGCCTTGGCCGGGTGCTTGGCCTGGCTGGGTTGGCATCACCGGCTGCGCGCGCGGCAATGGGCGGCGCGCTTGGCCAGGCGCCGCACGCCGCCACACCAAGCCTTGCCACCGCTGTTTGCCCAGGACCTGGCACCGGAACGCCTGCCGATGGACGTCGCCGGCCATGCCGAGCAACTGTGGGCCAGCGACCCCCGCCAAGCCCTGGCGCTACTTTACCGGGGCCTGCTCAGCCGCCTGGTGCATGACTACAAACTGCCTTTGCGTGCCGCCGATACCGAAGCCCAAGTGTTGGCCAAGGTCGCCGCGCTGCAATTGCGCGGGCTCGACGATTTCAGCCAAAAGCTCACCTGGCATTGGCAGGCCATCGCCTACGGGCACCGCGTGCCACCCGCGGGTACGTGCGAGGCGCTGTGCCGGGGCTGGCGGCGGCTGTTCCCGCTGCAGGGGGCCAGCCAATGACTGCGCGCCGCACCGCGCTGCTGGCGCTAGCGCTGGTGGTGCTGGGGTTGGGCAGCTATTACCTGTGGTCGCACCTGGAGCGTGTCGAGGAAACCGCCGACAGCGGCCCCAGCCCGGAGGCTTTGGCCAACCCCTACCTGGCCGCCGCGCGCTTTTTACGCGGGCAAGGGCTAACGGTTGCCTACAGCGGCCGCAGCCGCTTCTGGGCTGGTCTTTCGCCGGGTGCCAGCAGCGTCGTGCTGCTCGCCGATCAGCGTGCCTTAAGCCCCGCGCAGGTGCAGCAATTGCTCACCTGGGTACAGCGCGGCGGGCGCTTGGCGGTGGTCGCCCATGGCCTTTGGAACAGCCAAAGCGCCAGCGGCGGCGACCTGTTGCTCGACACGCTGCGCATTCGCAAGTCGCTGAGCGCCGACCTGCCGAACGCACCGCGTGCGCCCGCCACGGCGCAACAGCCCGACCTGACATACCTTTACCTGGAAAACCAAACGGCGCCCGTGCGGCTTGGCTTTGACCCCGCATACCATCTGGAAGACCCGACCGACAAGGCCGTGGCTTGGGCGAACAGCCGTATTGCCACACACCTGATGCAACTGGCGTGGGGTGATGGCGTCATCACCGTGCTCAGCGACGGCGCACTGTGGCGCAACGAGCGGATAGGCCACTACGACAACGCCTGGCTGCTGTGGTACCTGAACCAAGACCGTAATGTCACGCTGGTGCTCAGCACCACCCATGAACCCTGGTACAGCCTGCTCTGGCGCTACTTTGCGCAGGCAGGGGTGGCTGCGCTTGCATTAGCGCTGGCCTGGTGCTGGCACCGCGCGGTGCGCAGGGGCCCTATACTGCCAGCGCCTGACCCGGCACGGCGAAGCTTGGCCGAACACCTGCGGGCAAGTGCCACGTTTGCCCTGCGCCACGGTGGCCAGCAACGCCTGCTGCAGGTGCTACGCCAAGACCTTACCCAGCATGCTGAGCGCCATCACCCAGGCTTTGCCCGACTGCCCATCGCCGAACAGTGGCAGCTGCTGGGGCGCCTGGCTGGCCAGCCTACCGCACACATCGCCCAGGCCATGGCACCTGGCCGTGGCAATGCCCTTTCCCGTCGCGACTTCAGCGAACGAGTCGCCCAATTGCAACGCATCAGGAACGCACTATGAGTGAGATTCGCCCGCTGTCGTCGAGCGAGGCCAGCGAGCTGGCCCAGGGGTTGGCGCAGGAGCTACGCAAAGCCGTGATCGGCCAAGATGCGGTGATCGATGATGTGCTCACCGCGTTGATAGGTGCCGGGCATCTGTTGCTCGAAGGTGTGCCAGGGCTCGGCAAAACCCTATTGGTGCGCGCGCTGTCGCGCTGCTTCGGCGGTGAGTTCGCACGGATACAGTTCACCCCCGACCTGATGCCCAGCGATGTCACCGGCCATGCCGTGTTCGACCTGCAGAGCGAGCAGTTCAAACTGCGCCGGGGCCCTGTATTCACCCACCTGCTGCTGGCCGACGAAATCAACCGCGCACCGGCCAAGACCCAGGCGGCGCTGCTCGAAGCCATGCAGGAACGCCAGGTGACCCTGGAGGGCAGGGCCCTGCCCCTGCCTCGGCCGTTCCTGGTGATGGCTACGCAGAACCCGATCGAACAGGAAGGCACCTACCCATTACCGGAAGCCGAGTTGGACCGCTTCATGTTGAAGGTGCACATCGGCTACCCAGCGGCCGCAGAAGAACTCGCCATGGTCCGTAAGGTCAGCGGCTCAAGCCGCGCCGACATGCTCGATGTGCAGCCGCTGCGCCAGTTGCTCACGGCCGCCGATGTCACCGCCTTGCAAACCTTTGCCAGCCAGTTGCCGGTTGACGACCAGGTACTCGACTATGCCGTGCGCCTGGCCAGGGCCACCCGCGGATGGCCAGGGCTCGCCACCGGTGCTGGCCCTCGCGCGTCTATCGCATTGGTGCGCTGCGGCCGGGCGCGGGCCCTGCTGCGCGGCGCGGCGTTCGTAACCCCCGATGACATCAAAAGCTGCGCCCTGGCCGTGCTGCGCCATCGGGTGCGGCTGGCGGCAGAGCTTGAAATCGACGGCTTCGATACCGACCAGGTGTTGCGCCAGTTGCTCGACCAGACCCCGGCGCCGCGTGCCTGATGCTGCGGCCTACCCGCCCCGCGCTGGCCTGGTTGGCCGGCCTTGCCAGCGTGAGCATGGTCTATGGCGTACTGCGCGCTTGGGGCGTACTGGGCGATGGCTTCGCTGCCCCGCTGTGGGCCGCGTTGCTGGCATTGCCACTGTCGGCGGCCCTCGATGCAGGGTTGTTGTACCGCCGCCGCTCACCACGGGCAAGCCGCGAAATGCCGGCCAACCTGGCCCTGGGCCGGTACAGCGAAGTATGGCTTGAACTTCGCTTGGCCAGCGAGCAACCGCTTATGCTGTGGGCGATCGACCACCCGCCCGCCGGCATGGTCTACGAGGGCCCGGCGCAACAGGTGTTCTTGCGCCCTGGGCAAACGGTACGCCTGGGTTACCGGCTGCGGCCGCTTCGGCGCGGGCACTTTCGCTTCGAACGCTGCGAGCTGCACCTGCGCAGCGCGCTGGGGCTGTGGACACAGCGCCGTTACCTGGCGCTACCCGCCCAAGCGCGGGTATTCCCCGATTTTGCCCGCCTGCATGGCGCGCAGTTGCGCCTGGTCGATGCCTGGCTCGGCCAACTGGGCGTGCGCCAGCACCCACGCCGTGGCGAAGGCCAAACGTTCCACCAGTTACGCGCGTTTCGCGAAGGCGACGCGCTGCGCCAGGTCGACTGGAAAGCCACCTCGCGGTTGCGCACACCGATCGTGCGCGAGTACCAGGAAGAGCGTGACCAAACAATACTGCTATGGCTCGATTGCAGCCGGCGCATGCGCAGCCGCGACGGCGAGCTGGCGCACTTCGACCACGCGCTGAACGCCAGCCTGTTGCTTGCGTACGTAGCGCTTCGCCAGGGCGATGCGGTGGGGCTACACACCTTGGCCACCGCGCCGCGCCGGCTTAGCCCAGGAAAGGGCCAACGCCAATTAAGCAGCCTACTCGGTGCGCTCTATGACTTGGACAGCAGTACCGCCCATGCAGACTTCAGCGGCGCGGCTACGCAGTTGATCGCCACACAAAAGCGCCGGGCGCAGGTCATTCTATTGACTAACCTGCGCGATGAAGACGACGAGCAATTGTTACCGGCCCTGAACCGGGTCAAGCGCCACCACCGTGTGCTGGTGGCTAACCTGCGCGAGGCGGTGGTCAACGACATGAGCCAGTGCCCTGTCACCGACCACGCCCAAGCACTGGATTACTGCGCGGCGGTGCAGTACCTGCAAGGCCGCGCGCGGTTGCATGAGCGGTTGGCCGCACAAGGGGTAGCGGTGCTGGACGTCACACCGAGCGAGCTGGGCGGCGCCCTGCTCGGTAAGTACCTGGAATGGAAAAAAGCCGGTGTGATGTAGTGTGGCGCTCAGGCCGATGCGCTCATCGGCAAAAAGCTGAAATAGCGGCGCAACGCTTGCACCAATTGTTCATATTCCAGCGGTGCCTGCAATAACATGAAGCCCGAATCGTAATAGCCCGGGGTAGCGTCTTCATGGCACCACAGGCAACTCGCGGTCAGGTTGATCAGTTGCGCAGTCGCATCGGCCTCCGGCGCCCTAACCGGCACTCTAAGCTGCAACTCGAAGTCGGGCCCTACCAGCAGCGGTAACTGGCTGATGAGCATCAACCCTGCCTCGGACACATTACCCAGATAGCCGATGGGTAGGTCGGTGTAGCGGTTGTACACCTTCAGGTAATACGGCAACTGATGCCGTTCGATGCGTCGCTCGATAAACTTAGCCATGTCAATCGTTCCCTGACCTTATTAGGTCGTACCCGCACTTGCCGCGCACAATGCGAATAGGTTGTTACGCCCAGCTTAAACCACGACCGGCGAACTGCCGCAACTGCCAATGAAGTTTCATCTTTTCACAGTGCCGCCGGTCGGGGAACTGCCTCCTGCGCCGGGTGGTACTGCCCAGTTTGTTCTAACGTTTGCAACCGGGCCCGAGCGCGGAAGGCGTATTCGCTGCCCGGGTACTGGAACAGAATCCACTGGTAGGTTTGCACCGCATCGACGAACAGGTTCTGGCGCTCCAAGCACTGGCCACGCAACAGTGCCGATTCGGGGCGGATGTACGGGCGAGACTGGGTTTTGCGGTCGACCTGCGATAATTCAAGCACCACCTTTTGGCAGTCGCCTTCATCATAGGCACGGTAAGCACTGTTCAAGTGCTGGTCGGCCGACCAACGGGTACAGCCAGCGAGGCTCGCCAGCAAGGTCATGGCTATAAGGGTACGCATGGCAATCTCCTGGACTAGCCCCGTTATCGGCGCCAGCGCGGTTTTCTTCAGTCATCTGCGCCGGGCAAAATCGGCGCCGGTAGTGCAGCCGAACAATGACTACAGCCTATTAGAGGAGTAGCCTTTCGCTGCGCGTCAATAAAGGAGTCAGTGCATGACCGTTCGCCGTACCAAAATCGTCGCCACCCTGGGCCCGGCCAGCAACTCGCCGGAAGTGCTGGAACAGCTGATATTGGCTGGGCTGGACGTGGCCCGCCTGAACTTTTCCCACGGCACCCCAGAAGAACACAAGGCTCGCGCCCGCCTGATACGCGACCTCGCCGCCAAGCATGGCCGCTACGTCGCGTTGCTTGGTGACCTGCAAGGTCCGAAAATCCGTATCGCCAAGTTCACCAACAAACGCATCGAACTGAAGGTGGGGGATCAGTTCACCTTCTCCACCAGCCATCCCTTGGCCGAAGGCACCCAGGAAGTGGTCGGCATCGACTACCCCGACTTGGTCAAGGATTGCGGCGTGGGCGACGAATTGCTGCTCGACGACGGGCGCGTGGTGATGCGCGTGGAAAACGCCACCGCAGACGCTTTGCACTGCGTGGTGTTGATCGGCGGCCCGCTGTCTGACCATAAAGGCATCAACCGCAAAGGCGGCGGCCTGACCGCACCGGCACTGACCGAAAAAGACAAGGCCGACATCAAGCTGGCGGCGGAAATGGAAGTCGATTACGTTGCGGTGTCGTTCCCCCGTGACGCGTCCGATATGGAGTATGCGCGCCAACTGCTGCAAGAAGCCGGCGGCACCGCTTGGTTGGTGTCGAAGATCGAGCGCGCCGAAGCCGTGGCCAACGACGAAACCCTCGACGGCTTGATCCGCGCCAGTGATGCGGTAATGGTCGCCCGTGGCGACCTTGGTGTGGAAATCGGCGATGCCGAGCTGGTGGCGATCCAGAAGAAAATCATCCAGCACTCACGGCGAAATAACAAAGCGGTGATCGTCGCTACCCAGATGATGGAGTCGATGATCCAGAACCCGATGCCTACCCGCGCGGAAGTGTCGGACGTGGCCAACGCGGTATTGGATTACACCGACGCGGTGATGCTCTCGGCCGAAAGCGCTGCCGGGGCTTACCCGATCGAAGCGGTCAAGGCCATGGCGCGGGTGTGTTTGGGCGCGGAAAAACACCCCACCAGCAAAAAGTCCAGCCACCGTTTGTATACCCAGTTCGACCGCTGCGACGAGAGCATCGCCTTGGCCGCGATGTACACCGCCAACCACTTCCCGCGGGTGAAAGCGATCATCGCATTGACCGAAAGCGGCTACACGCCGTTGATCATGTCGCGCATTCGTTCCTCGGTACCGATCTTCGCCTTTTCGCCGCACCGGGAAACCCAGGCGCGGGTAGCCCTGTTCCGTGGCGTATACACCATCCCGTTCGACCCGGCCGCCTTGCCGCTGGGCGAAGTAAGCCAGGCTGCCGTCGATGAGTTGCTCAAGCGTGGCCTGGTCGAACAGGGCGACTGGGTAATCCTCACCAAAGGCGACAGCTACCACACGGTCGGCGGCACCAACGGCATGAAATTGCTGCACGTGGGCGACCCTTTGGTATGACCGCCAAGGCCGTCCGCCCATGGGGCGCCGGCCCTGCTTTTGGCTGCAACTTCCTGTTACTGTGGGCGCATATCGGGTACGCCCTAATCCCCTCGTAACAGGAAGCTTCTATGACCGTGACTGTACTTGCCGAGTTGCTGCAGCAGAATGAAACCGCCCTGCTCGACCGCTGGATCGCAGTGCAGCGAGCGGCCGGTATCGACCCCAACCGGCTCGACGACCGCAGCATAACCGACAATGCTCGCGACCTGCTGCACGCCCTGGTCCGGGCAATCAGCGAAGGTGGCGACGACATCGAACACCCGCAATGGCGGCCGGTCAAGCAGTTGCTCGAGCGGCTATCCCACGTGCATAGCCAGCAAGGCTTCCCGCCCACCGAAACGGCGACCTTCGTGCTGTCGCTCAAAGAGCCGCTGTTCCGCTTGATCCAAAAAAGCGACGGAAACACTATTGAGCTGCTCTGGGCCTGCACGCGCCTGTTCGACCAGTTGGGGCTGTTCACCATGCAGGCTTACATGGCCAGCCGCGAACAGGTGATCCGCGAACAACAGGAAAGCATGCTCGAACTCTCTACCCCCGTGGTGCAGCTGTGGAAGGGCGTATTGGCGGTGCCGCTGATCGGTTCGCTGGACAGCAACCGCACGCAGGTGGTGATGGAGGCGCTGTTGCAGAAAATCGTCGATACCGAATCGGATATCGCCATCATCGACATCACCGGCGTGCCGACCGTCGATACCATGGTTGCCCAGCACCTGCTCAAAACCATTACCGCCGCCAAGTTGATGGGCGCTAAATGCATCATCAGTGGCATCCGCCCGCAGATCGCCGCAACCATCGTCCACCTGGGCGTAGAACTGGGCGACGTCGTGACCAAGGCGTCGCTGGCCGATGCGTTCCAGCTGGCGCTGCGCGAACTGAACGTTCGGCTGGTCGCCAACCGCTTAGGGGCCTGAGATGACCGCCAAAATTCCAATCCTGAAAATGGGCGACTACCTGCTGATCAGTATCCAGGTAGACATGCACGACCAACTGGCCCTGGACCTGCAAGAAGACCTCACCGAGCAGATTGTGCGGCACAGTGCCAAAGGGGTTTTGATCGATATTTCCGCACTTGAGATCGTCGATTCGTTCATTGGCCGTACACTTTCCCACATTGCCAGTGTGGCGCGCATCCTCGACGCCAAGGTGATCGTGGTGGGCATGCAACCGGCGGTGGCCATCACCCTGGTGGAGCTGGGCTTGTCGCTCGACGGTATCGCTACCGCGCTTAACGTCGAGAAGGGCATGGCCTGGCTGCAAAGGAACGTCAACGAAGGGCTGCGGGTGGAGGCAGAGCGTGACGACGACAGAGACGCTGCCGCTGAAACAGGAGACTGATATCGTCACTATTCGCCAACGGGTACGCAAGGCCGCCGAAGACGCCCGGCTAGGGTTGGTGTCACAAACCAAGATCGTCACCGCCGCCAGCGAAATCGCCCGTAACGGGCTGATCTACGGCGGCGGCGGGCAGTGCCTGATAGAGCGTACCCAGCGCGAAGGCCGGGCGGCGGTGCGCTTGGTGATCATTGATCACGGGCCTGGTATCGCCAACCTGGAACAAGCCATGACCGACGGCTATACCTCCGGCAATGGCCTGGGCCTGGGCTTGAGCGGCGCACGCCGGCTGGTGGATGCCTTTGAAATCGCGAGCCAGCCCGGCCAAGGCACCTCGGTGGAAATGTGGAAATGGAAATGATCGCGCCCGGCACCGCCCGGGCGCTGCCGGTTACCGAGCCGGCCCATGTCGACGCGGCCCGCCGTGCCGTTATCCGCGGGGCCGTGGCGGCCGGCGCCGGCGAGCCATTGCTGGCGAGGCTCGCGGTGGTGGCGCAGGAAATGGCGCATAACCTGGTTCGCCATGCCGGCGGCGGTGAGCTGTATTACCAATCCGATGCCGCCTACCTGACACTGCTGGCCATCGACCGCGGGCCCGGCATGGCCAATACCGCGCAGTGCATGGGCGACCATTACTCGACCATTGGCACCCTGGGCGTGGGCCTGGGCTCGATCAAGCGGATGTCTGACCAGTTCGACCTGTACTCGTTGCCGGGCCAGGGCACTGTGGTCCTGGCCCGGTTCGAAATGCCCGCTGGCGTACCCGCTGGGCTCACCTACGGCGCGCTGTGTACGCCCTACCCTGGCGAAACCGTCTGCGGTGACGCTTGGGTGGTGCACGGTGAACGCGTGCTGGTGTGTGACGGCCTAGGCCACGGCCAGCATGCCCAGCAGGCTAGCCAGCGAGCCCGTGAGGTATTCCTTGGCCAGGGCCGGCACCTGCCACTGGAAACGGCGATGGAACAACTGCACCGTGCGCTGGCCGCCACCCGCGGTGGTGCAGCGGCCATCGCTGAAGTGCAAGCAGGCGCCGGGCAGGTGCTATTCTGCGGCGTTGGCAACATCGCCGGCATGCTGTATGGCGAAAAATCCCGCGGCCTGGTGTCATGCAATGGCACCGTGGGCTATCGCGTAGGTCGAATCAATACCTATAGCTACCCTTGGGATCGCCATACCTTGCTGATCATGACCTCCGATGGCATCAATAGCCGCCTGGACCTAAGCCCGTATCCCGGCCTTCGCCTGAAGCATCCGGCGGTGATTGCCGGCGTCATTCACCGGGACTTTCGCCGCCTGAACGATGACGCTACCGTAATAGTTGCCCGCACTTGACGGCCATATGCCGCGTGACCACCATTACGGTGCGCAAGGAAACGGACATCGTCACCTGCCGCCAGGGCGCCAAGCACATCGCAGGCTGGCTGGGGTTGCCTACGCTGGAGCAGATCCGCCTGGCCACCGCGGTATCGGAACTGGCGCGCAATATCTACCAATACGCGGGCGCAGGGGCATTTCATTTCGAGCTGCTGGCTGACGCGCAAGGGCAACTGCGGGCGGTCGCGTTCGAAGCGTTCGACCATGGCCAGGGTATTGGCCAGATGGACGCGATCCTCAACGGCAGCTATGTTTCATCGACCGGAATGGGCGTCGGCCTGCGCGGTGCGCAGCGGTTGATGGATGAGTTCGACATCCAGACCTCCAGCCAGGGTACTCGTATCCGCGCGAGCAAGTACCTGGTGCCCAAGCCTTTTCCCACTGAAACGGCCGTTGCCACGGTTCGCCGGGAGCTGGCCAGCTTGGGGGTGGTCGACCCTTATGAAGAACTGAACACCCGCGGCTCGGAACTGTTGCTGACCACCGGCGAACTGCAAGCCAAGCAGCAAGAACTCGAAGCGATCAACCACGAGTTGGAAAACACCAACAAGGGTGTGGTGGCGTTATATTCAGAATTGGAAAAGGCCTCGCAGGAGTTGCAACAGGCCAGTGAGGCGAAAAGCCGATTCTTTTCCAACATGACCCACGAGTTCCGCACGCCGATCAACATCATTGAAAACATTTCCAAACTGCTGCTCAACGGCAACGATGGCCGTTTAAACGAAGAACAACATAAGCAAGTGTCGTTCATCAGCTCGGCCGCCGCGGAGCTGGCGGAGATGGTCAACGAGTTGCTTGACCTTGCCCAGGCCGAGTCCGGGCGCATCGACGTCAACAGCGAAACCTTCGAGCTCACTGGCCTGCTGGAGCAATTACACGATTTCATGATGGCGCTGGGCATGCGTTACCCCAGCGTAAGCTGGCATATCAGCCCGGTGCAACGGCAAGTGCAGTTCAACACCGACCGCGGCCGGCTGTTCCAGATACTGCGCAACCTGATCAGCAACGCCTTCAAGTACACCGCCCAAGGCGCTATCGAGGTGAGGGTCTTCGTGCCCAACGAAGAACAGGTCGAATTCGTGGTGCAAGACACGGGCGCTGGCATCGCTGCGGAAAACCTCGAACGCGTGTTCGAGGAGTTCGCCCGGGTGCGCATGCCTGGGATGGCCCATGTGCAGGGCAATGGCTTAGGCCTGCCCCTGGCCAAGCGGTTGGCGCAACTGCTCAAGGGCGACCTGACGGTCACCAGCCAATTGCACCAGGGCAGTTGCTTTACCGCGGTCATCGCACGCGAGTTCGAGCCTGCCGGCGGGCCGGTGGGCGAGTTCAGCTTGCACGGCCATACCGTATTGATCATCGACGACAACGAAGCGGATCGCTACCTGCTGCGCCAACTCCTGGCGCCATATGGGCCGCTGATCATCGAGGCGGGCAGTGCCAGCGCAAGCATAGACAAGCTTCATGCCGTGCGCCCTGACCTGATCTTCCTGGACTTGGAATTGCCGGATATCTATGGCGCCGACTTACTCGACAGCATGGACTGGGCCATGCACGCACGGGTATTGATCAACACGGCCAAAACCCTGACCGACCAGGAGGCCGCCCAACTGGCCGCGCAGTGCGCAGGTGTGCTGTTCAAATCACAGGGCAACTACGCCGGCGCCGTACTGCGGCAGGTGGGGCGGCTGGCTGGGAGCTTGAAACATGCGAACTAGGCGAATCCTCATCATCGATGACATGGATGCCAACCGTTACGTGCTGCGCAAGATACTGGCCAGCGAACCCCGTTATGAAGTCATCGAGGCTAGCAACGGCGCCGAGGGCCTGGCGCGGCTCGATGCCCACGTAGACTTGGCCATTCTGGACGTCAATTTGCCCGACATGACGGGCTTTGAGCTGGTCCGCGCCGCCGAAGAAAAGCTTGGCAGCGAGCATATGCCCGCCATTATCAATGTCTCAGCGACGTTCATCAGTGGCTCGGACAAAGCCATGGGGCTCAACAACGGTGCCCGGGCATACCTCACCCACCCGATCGATGCCGAGGAGATGCTGGCCACCATCACCAGCCTGATGAAGTCCAACAACCGCCTGGAGCGCATCGAACGGCGGCGCAAGATGGCGGTAGCCCGCAGTGAAAGCCTGCGTTCGGAAAAAATCACCCTGGAGCGCTTCATGCGCTCATTCAGCCATGACCTTCGCTCGCCGCTGGCCGCCGCCACGATGGCGGCCGGCTTGATGAAACGCAACCCGGCACGGCGCACGGAAGAGCTGATCAAGGTGGTCGAAGATAACCTCAAACGTATCGACCGCATGATCACCAATGTGCTCGACGTTTCCCATGTGGCCATTGGTGGCGGCATCGAGCTGTGTGCCGAGATGCTCGACCTGCATGCGCTGCTGGCTGAGGCATCGGAGAACCTACGCTTGCAGGTCGCCCAGCCCGTGGAGCTGCACTTGGGGGGCGCGGCGCAGGTACATTGGGACCGCAACGCCTTCTTGCGCATCTACGACAATTTAGTGATCAATGCGGCGAAACATGGCGCCCAAGACACCCCGATCGACGTCGAGCAGTTGCTGCGCGACGATGAGGTGCTGCTGCGGGTGACCAACCACGGCGCGTTTCCCGATGAAGTCCTGGCGAACTTGGCCACACCCTATTTCATTTCGACGCGCAGCGACACCAAGGGCTGGGGCCTCGGCCTGCCCATCGTCAAGGCACTGTGCGAGAGTTTCGGTGGCACGGTGAACTTCCACAACCACGCGCCGCTGGCCTGCGTGGAAGTATGCCTGCCGCTGCGCCTGGCCTCGGCTTCATAAGCCGTCGCGGGCGATGTCCATGGCGAAATAGGTCAATATCAGGTCGGCACCGGCCCGCTTGATGGCGCCAAGGCTTTCGCGCACCACCCGGGCTTCGTCTACGGCGCCGGCCAACGCGCCAAATTTGATCATCGCGTATTCACCACTGACTTGGTACGCCGCCAGCGGCAAGCGCGAAGCTTCGCGGATGTCACGGATCACGTCCAGGTAGGCCCCGGCCGGCTTGACCATCAACACATCGGCGCCTTCGGCTTCATCGAGCAGCGATTCACGCACCGCTTCGCGGCGGTTCATCGGGTTCATCTGGTAAGCCTTGCGGTCCCCTTTCAACGCGGTGCCGCCCGCTTCGCGAAAGGGCCCGTACAGCGCCGAGGCGAACTTGGTCGAGTAGGCCATGATCGAAGTGCCGTTGAAGCCGGCCCCGTCCAACGCGCTGCGAATGGCCTGGACTTGGCCGTCCATGGCCGCCGACGGCGAAATGAAATCGGCACCGGCCTGGGCCGCAACCACCGCTTGTTTGCCAAGGTTGACCAGGGTCGCGTCGTTATCCACTTCACCGTTATGCAGTATTCCGCAATGGCCGTGGGAGGTGTACTCGCAAAAACAGGTGTCGGACATCACGATCATGCCTGGCACAGCCTGTTTGGTGGTCCGCACCAAACGGGCCACCAGCCCGTTGTCGTTCCAGGTATCGCTGCCGGTTTCATCCAGGTGATGGGACACGCCAAACAGCATCACCGAGCGGATACCCGCATGGGCGTAGCGTTCGATCTCGCCGGCCAAGCGGGATTCGGGAATCCGATTCACCCCCGGCATGCTGGTGATAGGCACGAAATCGTCGATGCCTTCCTCAACGAAAATGGGCAGGACCAGGTCCTCGAGGCGAAACTCCGTTTCCTGAAAAACCGAACGCAGGGTTTCGCTGCGTCGCAAGCGGCGCGGGCGGCTGGCGGGGAACTGGCTACTCATCGTTTTAACTGTTTACCTCTTAACTGACACGCTCGTAGCCACCGAGTACGCCTTTTTTAGACAGTACCCATTGCCAGAGCTGAATATCGCGGGCACGAAACGCACCCGCGCAAGAAAGCAGATAGTACCGCCACATGCGCCAGAAACGCTCCCCCATCTTCTCGGCAAACTGCGGCCAGGCCCGCTCGAAATTCGAACACCATGCCATCAGTGTCTTGTCGTAATCCGCGCCGAAATTATGCAGGTCTTCAGCGACGAACAGCCCGTCCATGGCATCGCCCATTTGCCCGATCGACGGTAAGTCACCGTTGGGAAAAATATACTTGTCGATCCAAGGGTCTGGCGTGCTGTGCCGGCGGTTCTTGCCGATGGTGTGCAGCAGGAACAGGCCATCGTCTTTCAGGCAACGGTGTGCGGTTTCCATGTACACGCGGTGGTTTTTACGGCCCACGTGCTCGAACATACCGACACTGACAATGTGGTCGAATTGTTCATTGATGTCGCGGTAGTCTTGTAGGCGAAACTCCAGGGGCAAGTCCGGGTAGCGCTGCTTAGCCCAATCGCACTGTTCGCGAGAAATGGTCACACCCACGCATTCGACACCATAATGCTCGGCCGCGTAAGACATGAAACTGCCCCAGCCACAGCCGATGTCCAGCACCCGTTGGCCCGGCTGAAGGTTGAGTTTGCGGCAAATCAGGTCAAGCTTGGCGGTTTGGGCCTGTTCGAGGTTCTCGGCGTCTTTCCAATACCCACAGGTATAGGTCATGCGTGAGTCGAGCATTTGTTCGTAGAAGTCGTTACCCAGGTCGTAATGTTGCTCGCCCAC
This sequence comes from Pseudomonas typographi, assembly GCF_014694385.1. Taxonomy (GTDB): domain Bacteria; phylum Pseudomonadota; class Gammaproteobacteria; order Pseudomonadales; family Pseudomonadaceae; genus Aquipseudomonas; species Aquipseudomonas typographi. Next base: position 36,013 of record NZ_JAAOCA010000004.1, read on the forward strand.
CTGCCATGACCTGGATTTGGTTTGCAGGTTAACGAACTTGGCCTTGACCGCATGGAACAGCAGCGCCGCCGGGTTGACCATATCGGCCACGCCCGAACGCAGCAAGCGTGCGAAGAATTCGTCGAGCTTACCCGCATCCCACTCGCCGTTCATGTAGGCCTCACCCAAGCCCAGGTTGCCCTCGGCCAGGGCGCGCTCAGGCACGCGGGCATCTTTGAGGATCATGTCCCAGGGCTGCTCGCCGTCCATGCCGATGCCGGCCTTGGCGAGCAGGTCGCGGGCGAACTTATAGGCGCTGGAGGTACGTGAGGATGAGGCGGTAGGCGCGGGTGAACCAGAAAGCTTGGTCTGCATGACGATCCCCTGTTTCAAAACGAGCTTAAACGGTGCGGCGAATGTACGGCTGAACGAACCCCGGGCCAGCGACCGAAAGGGCGGTACGTATGGCCACAGTGTCCAATTCAGTTTAGCGCGCCGCCATGAAAGTTCCGCTAAGCCTCTTCAACTCACCATGAAAAATCGTTATCGGCTAACCAAATGAGCTTAAGGCCGATGAACGGCTTCGAAAACCACGATATAGGAAAACTGCTTTACCGCCTGGGCAACAATTGCAACGAAGAAGGCCGGGCGAGCCCGGCCTTTGGTTTATTCGGTGATACGCGCTTTGCGCAGGGCCTTGGCCGGCGGCTCGACGCCACTGGCACGGAACATCTGGCGGATGCCCCGCACCGCCTGGCGAATGCGATCTTGGTTCTCGATCAAGGCAAAACGCACGTGGTCGTCGCCGTAGTCACCGAAACCGATGCCGGGCGATACGCACACCTTCGCCTCTGCCAACAGCTTCTTGGCGAACTCCAACGACCCCAGGTGCGCATAAGCCGGAGGGATCTTCGCCCAGACGTACATCGATGCCTTGGGGTTCTCGACCATCCAACCGATTTCGTGCAGCCCTTTGACCAGCGTGTTACGGCGTTGGCGATACTGCTCGGCGATGTCGCGAACGCACTGCTGGTCACCCTCAAGGGCCGCGATGGCGGCCACCTGCAGCGGCGTGAAGGTGCCGTAGTCGTGGTAGCTCTTGATCCGCGCCAAGGCGCTTACCAATTCTGGGTTACCGACCATGAAGCCGATACGCCAGCCGGCCATGTTGTAGCTCTTGGACAGCGTGAAGAACTCCACGGCGATGTCCTTGGCACCGGGCACCTGCATGATCGACGGCGCCTTCCAGCCGTCGTAGACGATGTCGGCGTAAGCCAAGTCGTGCACCACCAGCACATCGTAGCGCTTGGCCAATGCCACCACCCGCTCGAAGAAGTCAAGTTCGACACATTGCGCCGTGGGATTGGACGGGAAGCCCAAGACCATCATCTTGGGCTTGGGAATGGACTCACGAATCGCCCGCTCCAGTTCGTTGAAGAAATCCACACCCGGTACCAATGGCACCGAGCGTACCTGGGCGCCGGCGATCACTGCTCCGTAGATATGGATAGGGTAACTGGGGTTGGGCACCAGTACCGTATCGCCCTGGTCGAGGGTAGCCAGCATCAAATGCGCCAACCCTTCCTTCGAGCCGATGGTCACGATCGCTTCGTTTTCAGGGTCGATGGCCACACCATAACGCTCGGCGTACCAATGTGAAATCGCGCGGCGCAACCGGGGGATGCCACGCGAGGTGGAATACCCGTGGGTATCTTCACGCCGCGCGGCACTGACGAGTTTTTCTACGATGTGCGGCGGGGTTGCGCCATCGGGGTTGCCCATGGACAAGTCGATGATGTCTTCGCCACGGCGGCGCGCGGCCATCTTCAACTCGGCGGTGATATTGAAAACGTAGGGGGGGAGACGATCAATGCGCGCAAAGCGGCGCGGCGGACGCAGGTCGGCCATGGTGCCCTCGATATGACGTAAGCGCCCGGAACCGTCCGAGCGACGCAGGCCCTTGGGTGGGCCTGTGCGCAACATACCGGCAGGGTGGCTGTGTTGTCTAGCGATAAAGCCCCCTGAACAGAAAGCCCGGCGCAAGGCCGGGCTTCTGTGAAAGGGCGTACCGCTTACGGCACCGCGTACGTCAGCAGCAATTCGCTCGGAGCCTTGAAGTCCAGAGACATCGCCACGCTCAGCGCGGTGATGGTGAAAATCGAGAACACGAACAGCTTGCGTGCCCAGACACGGTCGTCGGTGGCCTTGTAGCCCGTCCAAGCCATGTACAGCCAGTACATGCCCATCGCCGCTGCCACCGCGAGGTAGCTCATGCCGGCATAACCGCCGAAGGTGAGCATCAACGTAGCGAGCAGGAAGGCCAGGGTATAGAGCAGGATGTGCTTCTTGGCTACCAGAATGCCACGCTTGACCGGCAACACCGGAATCGAGGCGGCCAGGTAGTCGTTGAAGCGGAAGATCGCAATCGCGTAAGAATGCGGCATCTGCCACAGGCTGAACATCACCAGCAAGGTCAGCGCGGCCAGGTCGAAGCTATTGCTGACCGCCACATAGCCAATCACCGGAGGCATGGCGCCAGACAAGCTACCCACCAGGGTGCCATGGACCGACTTGCGCTTCAGGTACAGGCTGTAGAACCCTACATAGATGACGAACCCAATCAACGCGAACAGTGCAGCCAGCGGGGTAGCGCGCCAGTACAGCAGCGCCAACCCCGCCACACCGAGCACCGCGCCATAGGCCAGGGCCAGCCTGATCGGCACCAAGCCTTGGACCATGGCGCGGTTTTTGGTGCGCTCCATCTTCACGTCGATGTCGCGGTCGATGCAATTGTTGAACACGCAACCGGAGGCAACGACCAACGACGTGCCGATAATCGCGGCCAGGAAAAGGGCAAAATTGACATGCCCTTGCGAGGCCAGGAAGAAGCCGCCTGCCACTGAAAGCACGTTACCGAAAATGATCCCCGGTTTGGTGATTTGGATAAAGTGCTTAATGGACATGCGAGCTTTCCTTACTTCGCCATCATGAAGTGATGGATGCTGAACATGATCCATAGCGACAGGCCCACCAGGAACGCGATGATGACTGCCGAGAAAATGAAGGCAATCACATTCCAACGCTGCTCCGACGACCGATCCAGGTGCAGGAAGTACACCAGGTGAACGATCACCTGCACCACTGCGAACACCAGGATAATGGCGAGGATCGCGTCTTTGGACATCGACGGGAACATCACCAGGCCGAACGGAATCACCGTCAGGATCACGGACAGCACAAAGCCAACCATGTACGACTTGAAGCTGCCGTGGCTGGCGCCACCGGCGGAATGATTGGAGTTAGCCATTACAGGGCCCCCATCAGGTAGACAACGGTGAACACGCAGATCCAGACCACATCCAGGAAGTGCCAGAACAAGCTCAGGCAGCTCATGCGCGTCTGGTTGGTAGCGGTCAGGCCTTTTTTGGAGATCTGCGCGATCAATACCGCCATCCACAGCAAGCCGCTGCTCACGTGCAGCCCGTGGGTGCCTACCAGGGTGAAGAAGCCCGAGAGGAAACCGCTCCGGTCAGGGCCGAAGCCCTCCCCGATCAGCTTGTGGAATTCATTGATTTCCATGCCGATGAAGCCGGCGCCAAACAGGAAAGTGATGAACAACCACAGCAACACGCCGCTCTTGTTGCCCTTATGCATCGCCAGCATGGAGAAGCCAAAGGTGATCGAGCTGAACAGCAACAGGAAGGTCTCGACCAGGACGTAATCCAGTTCGAAGATTTCATGGCCTGAAGGGCCGCCTGCCACGTTGCCTGATAGCACCGCATAAGCGGCGAACAGGCACGAGAACAGGATGCAGTCCGTCATCAGGTAGATCCAGAAGCCGAAGACGGTCACGCCCCCGGCGTCATGGTGGTCATCGTGCCCATGGTCGTGGCCGTGGGCAACATCACCGTGCAGTACTGTATTGGACATTGTGTTAAGCCTTCTCCATCGAGGAGTTAACGCGCTCACCAGCCAGGCCAGCGTTGGCGTTTGCCAATGTTTTCAAATGCTCAGCTTCGATACGGGCGACTTCATCGGCTGGTACGTAGTAGTCGATGTCATCGTCGTAGCTGCGCACGATCAGGGTAACGATCATGCCCACGAAGCCCACGCCAACAGCCCACCAGATGTGCCAGATGAAGGCGAAGCCAAAGATCAGGCTGAACGCTGCCATCAGTACGCCCATGCCGGTGTTGCGAGGCATGTGGATCGGCTGGTAGTTAGCCGTCTTCTCGGTGGCCTGAGAGCGCTCCTTCATGCCCCAGTAGGCGTCGAGGTCGGAAACCGCGGGTACTTGGGCAAAGTTGTAGAACGGCGGCGGCGAGGAAGTCGACCATTCCAGGGTACGACCATCCCATGGGTCGCCGGTAAGGTCGGCGTTCTGGTGGCGGTCGCGGATCGAGACGTAGAGCTGGATCAGTTGGCAAGCAATACCCAGGGCAATGATCACCGCACCCAGCATGGCGATGTGCAGCCAAGGGGTCCAATCCGGGTTGTCGGTGTGGTTCAGGCGACGGGTCATACCCATGAAGCCCAGCACGTACAGCGGCATGAACGCGAGGTAGAAGCCCACCAGCCAGAACCAGAAGGAAGCCTTGCCCCAACGCTCGTTCAAGGTGAAACCGAACGCTTTCGGGAACCAGAAGCCGAAGCCCGCCAGGTAACCGAATACCGCGCCGCCGATGATCACGTTGTGGAAGTGGGCAATCAAAAACAGGCTGTTGTGCAGTACGAAGTCAGCGCCCGGAACAGCCAGCAGTACGCCGGTCATACCGCCGATACTGAAGGTCACGATGAAACCCACCGTCCACAGCATCGGTGATTTGAACTCGATGCGCCCGCGGTACATGGTAAACAGCCAGGTGAAGATTTTCACACCCGTAGGCACCGCGATGATCATCGTCATGATGCCGAAGAAGGCGTTGACGTTGGCACCCGAACCCATGGTGAAGAAGTGGTGCAGCCAAACGATGAACGACAGCACGGTAATCGCCACCGTCGCCCAGACCAACGAAACATAACCGAACAGGCGCTTCTTGGAGAACGTCGAGGTGACTTCGGAGAACACGCCGAACGCTGGCAGGATGAGGATGTACACCTCTGGGTGACCCCACGCCCAGAACAAGTTGACGTACATCATCGGGTTGCCACCAAGCTCGTTGGTGAAGAAGTGCATGCCCAGATAACGGTCAAGCGAGAGCAGGAACAAGGTAGCGGTCAGGATCGGGAAGGAGGCAGCGATCAGGATCGCGGTGCACAGGCAGTTCCAGGTGAAGACAGGCATCTTCATCAGGGTCATGCCGGGGGCACGCATCTTCAAGATGGTGACGATGAAGTTGACGCCCGTCAGCAACGTACCCAGGCCGGAGATCTGCAGGGCCCAGATGTAATAGTCGACGCCAACCCCGGGGCTGTATTGCAAGCCCGCCAGTGGTGGATAGGCCACCCAACCGGTCTTCGCGAATTCGCCAACGCCCAGGGAGATGTTCACCAGCAACACGCCGACCACGAAGAACCAGAAGCTCACCGAGTTCAGGAACGGGAAGGCGACGTCGCGGGCACCGATCTGAAGCGGCACGACGATGTTCATCAGGCCGATCATGAACGGCATCGCCATGAAAATGATCATGATCACACCGTGAGCGGTGAAGATCTGGTCATAGTGCTCCGGCGGCAGGTAGCCCGTGGAGCCGCCGGTGGCGACGGCCAACTGGGACCGCATCATGATGGCGTCGGCGAACCCACGCAGCAGCATGACCACCGCGACAGCGATGTACATTACGCCGATTTTCTTGTGGTCTACCGACGTGAACCATTCGGTCCACAGGTAACCCCACTTCTTGAAGTAGGTGATGGCACCCACGACACCCAACCCCAGAACCGCAACGACGGCAAGGGTCACCATCACTATCGGTTCATGGAAGGGTATCGCTTCCAGACTTAGTTTACCGAACATCTCTTACTCCTCTGCCCCTGCAGCTGCGTGCGTGCTCATGTCCATCCCGCCCATGTCGGCCGTTTCGCCTTTATGCTCGCCATGGCCCTTGCCTGGGTTCATGCCTTCGTACTTGTCGACGATGGTCTGGAACAGGTTGGGGGCATACGAGGCGTACAACTCGACAGGGTTATTCTCGCTCGGTTTGACCAGTGCATCGTACGTTGCCGCATCGAGCGTTTTAGACGAACCTTTCACTTCATTGACCCAGGAGTCGAAATCGGCCTGGGAGGTGGCCACCGCCTTGAATTTCATGCCGGTGAAGCCCGCGCCGCTGTAGTTCGCGGAAATGCCGTCGAACTCGCCGTTCTCGTTGGCGATCAGGTGCAGCTGCGTGGTCATGCCGGCCATGGCGTAAATCTGGCCGCCCAGCGCGGGGATGAAGAAGGAGTTCATCACCGAGTCGGAAGTAATGCGGAAATTGACTGGGGTATTGGCCGGGAACACGATTTTGTTGACCGTGGCGATACCTTGTTCTGGGTAGATGAATACCCATTTCCAGTCGAGCGATACCACCTCGATGGTCACCGGCTTGGCTTCATGGTCAAGCGGGCGATAGGGGTCGAGGTGGTGGGTCGACACGTAGGTGACCGTGCCCAGCGCCAGGATGATCAGCAGCGGGATGCCCCACACGACCATCTCGATTTTAGTGGAGTGAGCCCACTCAGGTGCATAGGTGGCGCTTTTATTGGAAGCGCGATATTTCCAGGCGAACGCCAGGGCCATGATGATGACCGGAACGACGACCAGCAGCATCAGCGTGAAAGCGATGAGGATCAGGTTTCTCTCGTCGATACCGACCTGCCCTTTCGGGTTGAGCAGGGTCCAGTCGCACCCACTGAGAAAAAGCATGCCGGTGAACGGCAATATGCCAAATAGTCTGGGGTAACGCTTTTTACTCATCTCACGACCTCTAAGCAGCTTGCTTCAATGCAATGTGTGTTGTGATCGCCAACACTTCGTCCTGCCAAGCGTCAGCATTTCTCGAGATTGATGACGGGCGTGCCTACAGACCGGTTACTGCGGTAGGCAGACCTGTTCGGTACGGTCTCTTGCTGTGACTCGTCGATTATAGGCAAGTCGCCCATTCGCGCCCCAAATCCTTTTGGTGCGGGCAATCATGAAGGGTATCTACCCGGCCTTCCACGGGGGCCGTCGAAACGCCTATATCAAGCGCCATTGCCTTGAGTTTAGCGGCTCGCAGAGCATAGCCCGAGCAGAAATTGCCGCGATTGTAGTGAGCTAACCCCACATTGAATATGGCTTATATAGCAACAGTTACTTCTGAAGTATGCAACAATCCAGCGCATTTTCAACCCCTTGCGACACGATGTCGCACCTGCTCGAGAGGGGCTGAAGCCCTTTGAAATCGGGCGCTTCAGCGTTTTGAGGTAGCGCGCTGGGGCGAACCATGCCCCTGCGCCAATGCAGGGCATTGCCAGCCTTCGGCACGATTTATGACACCGCCCGCCGGCGGTTGTGGATAACGCCCAGCGGCACCAGCAGCAGCGTGAGCACGAAGGCCAACAATGCCCACTGCGCCAACGATAACCCCAGTACCGGCGGGTAGGGCGTGGTGCAAAAGCCCTGCACCTCGAACACCTGCGGCAACCATTTGGCCAACGGTAAGCCATCGACGATCGGTTGCAGGGTGTCGACGCCACAGCTCGACAGCGGGTGAGCGAGCACCCAGGCATGGTTGCCGGCAGCCGCTACCCCGCCGAGGGCGCTAAGCACTACCAACACTTCGAACAGCGTGATGCTGCGCTTACCCGGCATGGCCGCAGCGAGAAAGGCGAACACGGCGATCAATAACAGCGCATAGCGCTGTAGGATGCACAGCGGGCACGGCATCTCGCCCAACACGTGTTGCATGAAGAGCGCGCCGCCGATCAACGCCAGGCAAATCAGCCCCAGCAGCACCAGAAAGCGCCGTTCACGCGCCAATCGCAATTTCAGCTCACTCATGAGGCATCCCTAGGCTCCGACTGGGTAGGCAAAAGGCAGCTACGGTATCACCGAACGCCATTGGCAGTTAAGAGACAGCCTATTAAAGCGGCGTTAACCACCGTGCCTTCTATACGACCATGAGGCCTACCACAGTGGCCAATGTGGCGCCCCCGGGCGTTCGCAAAAGAATCGACGCGTTAAGCAGTGTGCTCGGGCACTGCGCCCGGCAGCCGACCGTGCGCAGCCTACGCCTGGGGCGCCAGGTTAGGTATGAATACAGCTACCCGGCCTAAAGCTTGCCGCATGGCCGCCGATAGCAGGCTATCAACCCTGGTGAACCGTCGCATGCCAACTGCCAACGCCCATGCCGATGCCCTGTCGCTGCTGCTGTTTACCCTGCGCAGCGGCAAGCTAATGGCCATTAACTTGCTAAAGGTCAGCGAGATCATCCCGTGCCCACGGTTGACCCGCCTGCCCGAAGCGCATCCTCATGTCAAAGGCGTGGCGACCCTGCGTGGCGTGCCGCTGTCAGTGATCGACCTCAGCCGCGCCATCGGCGAAAGCCCCTTGGCCAACCCAGAACAAGGCTGCTTGATCGTAACCGACGTGAGCCGCTCGCGGCAGGGCCTGCACGTGCAGGCGGTGAGCCGGATCATACATTGCCTGACCACCGACATCCGCCCCCGCCCCTATGCAACAGGCGATCGCTCGTTCATTACCGGCGTGACCCAGGTGGACGGGCAACTGGTGCAGGTGCTGGACATCGAGAAAGTGATCCACACCGTTACCCCTTCGCAGATCGAGCAGGCCGCCGACGTGCTGAGCGCGGCGGATGCCGAGCGCCTGGCGCGGGCTCGCATTCTAGTGGTAGACGATAGCCAGGTGGCGTTGCAGCAATCGACCCTGGCGTTGCGCAACTTGGGCCTACACTGCCGCACGGCACGGAGCGCCCGGGAAGCGATGGACGTGCTGCTCGAATTGCAAGGTGGCCCTGAGCAGATCAACCTCCTGGTTTCAGACATCGAGATGTCCGAAATGGACGGCTACGCCCTTACCCGTACCCTGCGCGAAACGCCGGACTTCCAGGGCCTCTACATTCTGCTGCATACGTCGCTGGACAGCACCATGAATGCGGAAAAAGCCCGAATAGCCGGCGCCAATGCGGTGCTGACCAAGTTTTCGTCGCCCGAACTGACCAACAGCCTGGTGCGCGCCGCCCGGGTTGTGTTCCCGGCCTGATCATAGGCAGATCAAAAACGCGGCCGCACCCAGCAACCGTTGCACCAACCCCTCGCTGCCCTGAGCGGCGAGGGCCGCCGCCAGGATCAGCATCAGCAACGCCAAGCAGCGGCAGGCTGCACGACCCTGCGCCAGCGCCAACAACAGCCCTAACGGCAGAAGGCCCAAGGCCCACTGGGCCCTGGGCAATGAATGCAGGGTTAGCGCAAGTACCGCCCCATAGAGGCCCAGCACCGTGATAGGAAGCAGGGGGGCACCGAACAGCAAACGCAAAACAGGGCTGAACATCGCCGGCTCTCATCTGTTTATGACGCCCAGCAGTTTGGTTGCTCTCGTGTACGGGTTCTATTGGACGATTCCGACAGTGCTGTAGGAAAACAGGAGAAAAATAGGGGTATCGTTTCAGCATCCGAGCAAAGTGCCATGCTGGCGCGCGGATACATGCGCGTTAACACTATGTTCCGCCAGCTGTTCCGCGAGCGCCGCCCCAAATGCCATAACGACTGCAGGCCTTGGAGGCATGGCACACCGCCAAGGCCCCGCTGTAAGGGGAAAAAAGCGCCGGGGCTAACCGGCGCCATGCAAAGGGCCAGTATCAGCTGGCACGAGCAATATTGCGTAACGCCTTGATCTGGTCGTGGTTACGCTGTACGCCGTGGAACTGGCGTTCGATAAGGGTGTAAACATTAGCGGGTAAGGGCTTCGCTAAAGCCTCTTTATAAGCCTTCAACGCTGCATCCTCACCCCGTTCGGCTTCATTGAGGATGGCCTCTTCGCTTTGGCCGGTGATCCGCGACTTAAGGTCTACCCAGTAGCGGTGAATGTCACCGACTACACTGGTGGAGTCTTCCGGCGAGCCGCCCAATTCAGTGACGGCGGCTTGTAATTCACCTGCAGCCTTGGAACACTCTTCAGCACGTTTGATAAACAGTGCTTTCAATTCGGCGTTTTTGACATCCTCAGCGCAGGTTTTAAAGCCTTCCTGCCCGTCTTTGCTGGTTTCGATAAGATTATTCAATACTTTGATGGTGTCTTTGACTGAGTCGGTCATTCTTCGGCCCTCCTGTTGGGATAACTACAAACATTGCAGGCCGCGTGCCAAATATATAAAAAAAATAAAGCCTTTTAAAACAGTGTGTTATGATTGCGGTTGAATTTTTAAAGCCGTTGTTCTGCATGATGCGCTTGAAAAGCCCATTGCAAAATGCAAGTTTATTCGCGCTCACTTCAAACTATTAACGTACCAACCAATGAACCCTCAATTACTTGAACTGCTGGTCACCCGCACCATGCCCTACGGCAAATACCAGGGGCGCCTGCTTGCCGAGTTGCCTGGGCACTACCTGGCATGGTTCGCCCGCCAAGGCTTCCCCAGGGGCGAACTGGGCACACTGCTGGCCTTGATGCATGAGGTTGACCATAACGGCCTTCGCGGCCTACTGGCGCCATTGCGCGAGCAAAAAAAAGTGCGCTGACCACGCGCACCGAGTGAGGCGAGCACACCCCGAAGAAACATTAATCCAGCAACGCCAAGGCCTCACGGCTGCATTGCTCCACCTGGGCCCAGTGGCCGGCCTGTATCCAAGCCTTGTCGAGCATCCAGGTGCCACCCACGCACATCACGTTGGGCTGGTCCAGGTAGGTGTTCAAATTGCCGGTATTCACCCCACCGGTGGGGCAGAAGCGCACATCGCCAAAGGGCCCGGCAAACGCCTTGATAGCGGCGACACCGCCGCTGACCTCAGCCGGGAACAGCTTGAAGCGGCGGTAACCCAAGGCATAGCCCATCATGATTTCCGAGGCGCTGGCCACCCCTGGCAGCAGCGGCACCGGGCTGTCTACGCCGGCCTCGAGCATGTCTTGCGTGCAGCCCGGGGTGACGACAAACTGCGCACCGGCCTGTTCCACTGCCTTGAGCATGGTGCGGTCCAGTACGGTACCGGCGCCCACCAGCAAACCAGGCCGGTGTTCGCGCAGAAGCTTGATCGCCTTCAGCCCATACTGCGACCGTAACGTGACTTCCAACACGGTCAGGCCGCCCGCGGCCAGTGCATCGGCCAGCGGTAGGATTTCGCTTTCGGCATTGATTACGATCACCGGCAAAATCTTCGCACGCGCCGCGAGCGCGTCGATCTGCTTGACCTTTTCCGACATGCGGGTTTGTTGTTCAGGCGTCATGGCTACTGATCCTTGGGTCATGGGCACCAGAAAATATCCAACGGCGAATGAAGAAACGCACGCACGGGCATTTCGGCGATCTCGCCGCCGGCCAGCGCCGCGCGCAGTGTGTCGAGTTTGCCCTGGCCTTGAATGGACAGAATGGGATAACGCGCACTGGCCAGCAGTGCGCGGGTCATGCTCAGGCGTTGGTGTGGCACGCTTGGGGCCTGCATCGCCACGCAGCGGCGCGCGCTGCTCTCGGCCAATGCCGCAGCCAAGCCTGGGCTGTTGGGGAACAATGAAGCGGTGTGGCCGTCGTCGCCCATGCCCAACACCAATACGTCGATGCCCGCCAGCCCGGCCAGCGCTTGGTCGGCCGCCAGCGCAGACTGCTCCTGGCTGTCACTGGCCTGGTACAGGCCGATAAAGCGCGCCTTGCTCGCTGGGCCTTGCAGCAGGTAGCGCCTGACCAGCCCCTCATTGCTGTCGGGGTGTGCCACCGGCACCCAGCGTTCATCGGCCAGGGTAATGGTCACGTGGTTCCAGTCCAGTGACTGCTGGCGCGCCAGGGCTTGGAAGAACATCACCGGGCTGCGCCCGCCAGATACCACCAGGCCGGCCTGCCCGCGGGCTTCAATGGCCTCGCGCAACCGTGCGCTGACCACCTCGGCGAGGGCCTCGGCCAGCACCGGCGGGCTGGGGAATTCGTGCGGGGCCACGCCTTGTGGCAGTTGCAGTTCAGATATCGCCATACCAGGACCTCCCATCGCGGGTAATCAATGCAATCGAGCTCATCGGCCCCCAAGACCCTGCCGCATAAGGCTTGGGCGCATCCCCGGCTTTTTTCCAGCCGGCGATCAGTTGATCGCACCACTTCCACGCATATTCGATTTCGTCTTTACGAACGAACAAGTTTTGATTGCCCTGCATCACTTCCAGCAGCAGCCGCTCGTACGCGTCAGGGATCCGCGCACTGCGGTAGGCATCGGAGAAATTCAACTGCAGCGGCCCGCTGCGCAGTTGCATCCCTTTGTCCAGGCCTTGCTCCTTGGTCATCACCCGCAACGAAATGCTTTCGTCCGGCTGCAAGCGAATGATCAGCTTGTTGCTGATCTGCATGCGCTGCTCCGGCGCGAAGATGTAATGCGGGGGTTCCTTGAAGTGAATCACGATTTGCGACAGCTTTTGCGGCATCCGCTTGCCGGTGCGCAGGTAGAACGGCACCCCTGCCCAACGCCAGTTACGGATATCCGCCCGCAGTGCAACGAACGTTTCGGTGTCGCTTTGCGGGTTGGAGTTTTCTTCTTCCAGGTAACCCGGCACCGCCCGGCCTTCGCTATAACCGGCAATATACTGGCCACGCACCACCTGGCTGTGCAGCGCCTCCCCGGTGATCGGTTGCAGTGCCTTAAGCACCTTGACCTTCTCATCGCGAATGGCATCGGCCGACAACTCCGCCGGCGGGTCCATGGCGATCAGGCACAGCAACTGCACCAGGTGATTCTGCACCATGTCGCGCAATTGGCCAGCCTTGTCGAAATAGCCCCAACGGCCCTCGATACCGACCTTTTCGGCCACAGTAATCTCGACGTGGGAGATATAGTTCTGGTTCCACTGGGTTTCGAACAGGCTGTTGGCAAAGCGCAGCGCGATCAAGTTCTGGACGGTTTCCTTGCCCAGGTAATGGTCGATACGGTATACGCGGTTTTCCGGAAAGAACCGCGCCACCGCATCATTGACCGTGCGCGAGGAAGCCAAATCGTGGCCGATGGGTTTTTCCAGCACCACACGGGTACGCTCGGCGAGGCCGGCCTGGGCCAGGTTTTCGCAAATCGCGCCGTACACGGCCGCGGGGGTGGCGAAATAGGCGATCACGGTTGCCGCCTCGCCGATCCGTTCCGCCAGGTGGGTGTAATCGTCGGCCTTGAGAAAATCGACGTGTACATAATCCAGCCGCGCTTTGAAGCGCGCCAATACCCCCTCATCGAGCTGTGCCGCGGGTACGAATTCCTTGAGGTGTTCTTCGATTTCGTTCAAATGAAACGCCGCGTCACCCGGTTCCCGGGCCAACGCCAGCAAGCGGGTGTGTTCGTGCAGCAGTTCGGCACGGTCGAGCTGGTAAAGGGCGGGAAACAGCTTGCGCAGTGCCAGGTCGCCCATGGCGCCGAACAGGGCAAACGTGCAAGGTTCGGAAATCGAAAGCATGATTTTGGTTTCTTTATCAAGTTGAACAAGTATTACCGGTTTGCGGGGCAACCTTCAAGGCGAAATGTAGTAATAAAACAACATTGCACCGCTATGATACATACCGGTGGTGATTGAGGTGGCCCCTCAGTACGATAGACCACCGCAGACGACAGCCGTATTCTTAGCCCAAGGAGCCCGTAATGGACCGAGTGCGTAACCTCCTCGAGCAAATCCAGGAACGCCTCGATGAACTCAACAAGGCCGAACGCAAAGTCGCCGAAGTGATCCTGCACAACCCGCAACAGGCCACCCGCTTCAGTATCGCCGCGCTGGCTCAGGCAGCCAAGGTCAGCGAACCCACGGTGAACCGTTTTTGCCGTTCCTTCGCCGTGAGCGGCTACCCGGAACTCAAACTGCAACTGGCGCAAAGCTTGGCCAGCGGGGCCGCGTATGTAAGCCGGGCGGTAGCGGCCGACGACGACCCGGCGGCTTACACACAAAAAATCTTTGGCAGCGCCATTGCCTCGCTCGACAGCGCCTGGCAGCAGATCGACCCGCGCCAGGTCAGCCGCGCGGTCGACATGATGATCCAGGCCCGGCAGATTCATTTCTTTGGCCTGGGCGCCTCGGCGCCAGTGGCACAGGATGCGCTGCATAAGTTTTTTCGCTTCAACCTGGCCGTTAGCGCCCATGCCGACGTGTTGATGCAACGTATGCTGGCGTCGGTTGCCCATACCGGGGAGCTGTTCGTGATCATTTCATACACCGGGCGTACCCGCGAATTAGTAGAGGTGGCGCGCACCGCGCGGGAGAACGGCGCCTCGGTGCTGGCGCTGACCGCTGCCGGCTCGCCGCTGGACAAAGTCTGCAGCCTGAGCTTGAACATTCCGCTGCCGGAGGATACCGACATCTACATGCCGATGACCTCGCGCATCATCCAGCTCACGGTATTGGACGTGTTGGCTACGGGCATGACCCTGCGCCGCGGCACCGACTTCCAGCCGCACTTACGCAAAATCAAGGAAAGTTTGAACGCCAGCCGGTACCCGCTGGAACAGGGTTGAATAGGCTGCACAGTGGCGTTGCCGCCTGATGGCGCCCCGTGGACCGGTATCAGGGCCGGGCCATGAAGCCACGGGGCGCCACGGTGGCTTAGAACTTCGATTCCAACTTCAGGCCGGCAACCAGTGCGTTATCGACCTCATCCACACCACCAGGGTGCTTGATGTACTGCAGGTTGGGCCGCACGGTCAGCCAATTGGTCACGTGGACGCCATAGTAGATCTCGGCGTCGTACTCGGTGTCTTGTACCGGCACGAAGGCGGGGTTGTCGTAGTCGTCGATGCCGCTCACCGTGTTAAGCAATTCAGCGCGTTTACGGGCGTCGTCGTTCACGTGGATGCGGGCGATGCCCACGCCGATGGCATCCTTGGGCCGGCCATCGAACAAACCCTTGTACACAAGCCCCACCTGCTGGTAGTTATCGACGACGTTGGTGGCCTTGTCATGCACCGTGGCATTGGCGAACAGGCTCAGGCCGCGGCTGTTATCGCCGTGGTGCGAGGTCACCTGTTGCTGGGCCACCACCCACCAACCGTGCTTGCTGCCATGGCTTTTGAAGTTGCCACCGGTCAGGGCCTGGGCCTGCCCATCGGCGCCATCGTACACATCGTCGGCCTTGGCGTTGCTGTAGTAGTAACCCAGGCGGTATTCGCCCGGCAGCCCGTTGACCTTGGGCGACCACACCGCCTCTACCGGGAAGATAGTGCCCTTGGTACCGCTGCCGTTGAGCTTGAAGCCATTGCCCGTTTCCAAGTTGGAAGGGTTCTGGTTATACGCCCCGACCTGGGCATAGAACTCGGGGGTGAAGTTCCATTTCACCCGCGCAGCCCATTGGCTGACCGGCCAGTTGTACCAGACATTGACCCAATTACCCACCTGCGAGCCGCAAAATGCCAAGTTCTGGAAATCGCAAGGGAAACTGTTGAAGTCCTCACCTGGGCCGAAACGGCCAAATTTGATGTCGAGTTTGTCGTCGATAAAACGCTGGCGGTACCACAGTTGGGTCAAGCGCCAGGTCTGGCCCCGGCCCCAGACCTCCTGCGGCGAACTGAACATGCCGGCGCGTGGGTCGCTGATGCGGTCATTGCCAATATTGCGGCCGCTACGTTCGGTCACGGTGAAGCGAAAATCCGCCCCATGCCAGCCGAGGAGTTTATCCAAGTCCATTTTCACGCCCAGGGCGAGTTGGTCGCTGTAGCGGGCAGTGGTGTCGTCGTTGTAACCGCCGTCAAGGTTACTCGCTGCTTCACCGACGTACTCCAGGGTGAAGTCGTAGCCTTTATCGTAGAGTTCTCTGCGAAGGCCGCCCCAGTCGCCGGTGGCGTACTGCGAGGCGTCGAATTGGCCGGTATCCCCTGCGGCCTGCACGCTGGCCGCAAGGCCCATGGCACCGACCACACAAAGCCCACGGGCCAACTGGGCAGGCTTGGCACGGGTATAAATTTGCTTGTTCATCCCTTGATCACCCTCATTATTGTTATTGCGGTTTTTGTTGTTATCGCAGCACAACAGTGCCGGGTGACAGGCCACCTGGCAGGGCTCAGCGCCCCCTGAACTGCGCCACGTTACCGGCCGAACCCTCGGCCGGGGTCTTGCTCTCGCGGGCCAGCCTTTCACCGGTTTTAGCGTCGAACAGCAAGGCCTTGCCAGCATCGAAACTCAGCTTGAGCATCTCCCCTACCGCCGGCGCCAGGTCCGGCGCCAGTCGGCAACACACCTTGGTGCCGTTGATGGTCACGAATATCAAGGTGTCCGGGCCTGTGGGCTCGGTCACCTCGACCCGCGCCTGCAGTACCGCGCTGTCGCCCTCGGCGGCCAGCGCGAGTTGCTCGGGGCGCAGCCCCAGAATCAGCTCGCGCTGGTCCAGGTCGGCGTCGCCAGCGGCCAGCGGCAGGCTTAGCTGGCCGAGGTCGGTGGCCAGGGGCACGTGCCAGCGGCCGCGCCCACCCGCCGGCTTTACCGGGATGAAGTTCATCGGAGGTGAACCGATAAAGCTCGCCACGAACAGATTAGCCGGTTCGCTGTAAATTTCCTTGGGCGTACCGAATTGTTGAATGATGCCGTCCTTCATGACCGCCACTTTGTCACCCAGGGTCATGGCCTCGATCTGGTCGTGGGTCACATACACGGTGGTGGTCTTGAGCCGCTGGTGCATCAACTTCATCTCGGTACGCATTTCTACCCTCAACTTGGCGTCGAGGTTCGACAGTGGTTCGTCGAACAGGTAGATCTTCGGCCGCCGCGCCAGCGCACGGCCCATGGCCACCCGCTGCTGCTGGCCGCCGGAGAGCTGGCCGGGCTTGCGTGCCAGCAAATGCTCAATCTGCAGCAGCTTGGCGACCCGCTCCACTTCCTGGTCGATCTGCGCCTTGGGCACCTTGCGGATCTTCAAGCCGAACTCGATGTTCTGCCGCACCGTCATGGTCGGGTACAGCGCGTAAGACTGAAACACCATCGCGATGTCACGGTCCTTCGGGCTCATCTGGCTGATGTCCGCATCATCGACCAGGATCGCCCCACCGCTGATGTTTTCCAGCCCGGCGATACAGTTCATCAAGGTAGACTTGCCGCAGCCCGAAGGGCCTACCAAGATCAGAAACTCGCCTTCGGCGATTTTCAGCTGGATGTCCTTGAGGGTGTCCGGCAGGCCACTGCCGTAGGTTTTGTTCACATTGCGCAGTTCGAGCGTTGCCATGCTTTACCCCTTGACCGCGCCGGCGGTGAGCCCACGCAGGAAATACTTGCCCGCCAGCACATACACCAGCAGGGTCGGCAGCCCGGCGATCATTGCCGCAGCCATGTCCACGTTGTATTCCTTGACACCCGTGGTGGTATTGACCAGGTTGTTAAGGGCTACGGTGATCGGTTGCGCGTCGCCGCTGGCGAACACCACCCCGAAGAGAAAGTCGTTCCAGATCTGGGTGAATTGCCAGATGACGCACACCATGATGGTCGGCACCGACATCGGCAGCAGCACACGCCCGAAGATCGTAAAGAAGCCGGCGCCATCGAGCCGCGCAGCCTTCACCAAGGCTTCGGGCACGCTCACGTAAAAATTGCGAAAGAACAATGTGGTGAACGCCAGCCCATAGACCACGTGCACCACTACCAGGCCGGCGGTGGTGTTGGCCAGGCCCATCTTGCCGAGCGTGAATGAGGCCGGCAGCAGCACCGCCTGGAACGGTAGAAAACAGCCGAACAGCAACAAGCCAAAGAACAGCTGCGAGCCGCGAAAGCGCCACATCGACAACACGTAGCCATTGAGTGCGCCCACTGCGGTGGAGATCAGCACGGCCGGCACGGTGATGGCTACCGAGTTCCAGAAATAGCCCCTCACCGTGGCCCAGGCCTTCACCCAGCCAAGGGTGCTGAATACGTGCGGCAGTGTAAGCAAGTTGCCACTGTTGATGTCTTCCGGGGTTTTGAAACTGGTGAGCAGCATCACCACCAGTGGCACCAGGTACATCAGGCAGGCCAGGATCAGTACCGCGTAGATCAATACGCGGCTGGGGGTAAGCCCAGGTTTGAGCACCGCACTAGTCATGGCGCTTGCCTCGCAATTCCGAATACAGGTAAGGCACCAGAATGGCCAGGATCGCCCCGAGCATCAGCATGGCACTGGCCGAGCCCATGCCCATTTGCCCCCGGCTGAAGGTAAACGAGTACATGAACACCGCAGGTAAGTCCGAGGCATAACCCGGGCCGCCGGCGGTCATGGCCATGACCAGGTCGAAACTCTTGATGGCGATGTGCGCCAGGATCATGAAAGCGCTAAAGAACACCGGGCGCAGGCTCGGCAGCACGATTTTCAGGTAGATCGTGGGCAAACTCGCGCCATCGACCTGCGCCGCACGGATGATCGAACCGTCGACACCACGCAGGCCCGCCAGGAACATCGCCATGATAAAGCCCGAGGCCTGCCATACCGCGGCGATCACCACGCAGTAGATCACCCGGTCCTGGTTGATCAGCCAATCGAAGGTGAAACCCGTCCAACCCCAGTCACGCAGCAGTTTATCCAGCCCCATGCCGGGGTTAAGCAGCCACTTCCAGGCGGTGCCGGTGACGATCATCGACAGCGCCATCGGGTAGAGATACACGGTGCGAATAAAACCTTCCCGGCGGATTCGTTGGTCAAGCAGCACCGCCAGCAGCACCCCAACGACCAGGCTTATACCGATGAACAGGCCGCCGAAAATGACCAGGTTCTTGCTCGCCACCCACCAGCGGTCGTTATCCCACAGGCGCCAGTACTGGGCCAGGCCTACGAAGGTGTAGTTGGGCACAAAGCTTGAGCTGGTGAATGACAGCACGAGCGTCCAGCCGATATAGGCATAAAAACCCACCAAGATCACCACCATGCTCGGCGCCAACACCAACTTGGGCAGCCAACGCTGCAAGCGGTCGAGCACAGGGGTTGCCCTGGGCAGTGCAACGACGGAATTCATCGATACGTTCTCACGATAATGTACGCCACGCGAGGAGGCCCGGCAGTGCCGCCCGGGCTTCCTTTCGGGCTGGGCTGCGCTTACTGGGCGGCCTTGATGGCGGCGCCCAATTGCTGGGCCGCCTTGGCCGGGTCAGCGTTTTTGTCGTTGATGAAGTTCGTGACCACATCGAACACCGCGCCCTGCACAGGCAAGTTGGTGGCCATATTGTGCGCCATGCTCGGCTGGGCACCGCCATCCTTGCTAGCTTCTGCGAAGTCTTTGGCCGAGGCCTGGGCGCAGCTGTCGAATTGGCTCATGTCAATGTCGTTACGTACCGGGATCGACCCTTTGTTCTGGTTGAACACGGTCTGGAATTGCGTACCCAAGGCGATCTTGGCGACGTCTCGCTGGGCGGCCAGGGTGCCTTTGTTCTTGACGTTGAACATTGCCAATGAATCGACGTTGTACGTGTAGCTACCGGCGGTGCCTGGGAATGGCACACATAGGTAATCCTTGCCAGCGACTTTCTTGGCGGCGGTCCATTCGCTTTTGGCCCAGTCGCCCATCGGTTGCATGCCAGCCTTGCCGTTGATGACGTCGGCGGTGGTGAGGTTCCAGTCTTTGCCGCTGCGGTTAGGGTCCATGTAGCCGGCGAGCTTCTTCAGCGCCGCGAAGGCATCGGCCATTTTCTGGCCAGTCAGGGTGGCCTGGTCGAGGTCGACGAACGACTTGTGGTAGCCCTCAGGCCCCATGACCGCCAGCACCACGCTTTCGAACAGCGTCGAATCCTGCCAAGGCTGCCCACCCAGGGCGATTGGGGTGATACCGGCCTGCTGCAATTTTGCCGCAGCATCGTACAGTTCTTCGAGGCTGGTCGGCGGCTTGGCGATGCCGGCCTTCTTGAAAGCCTCGGGGTTTATCCACAACCAGTTCACCCGGTGGATATTGAACGGCACGGCCACGTAATGGTTGCCGTACTGCACGATCTTGGCCGCAGTAGGATACAGCAGCGTGTCCCAATTATTTTCCTTGGCCACGTCGTCCAGGCCGTTATCCGGGATCAGGTACCCTGCCTTTGCCCATTCTTGAATGTCTGGGCCCTTGATCTGCGCCGCACCGGGTGGGTTGCCCGCCACTACGCGGGACTTGAGTACGGTCATCGCCGTGGAGCCACCACCACCGGCTACAGCGTTGTCTTTCCAAGTGTAGCCATCGGCCTTGACCTGATTGCGCAACACCTCCATCGCGGCATTCTCGCCCGGGCTGGTCCACCAGTGGGTGACCTCGATCGTGCCTTTGTCATCGGCAGCGCTGGCGGCGAGGGGGAACAAGGAGGCAAGGGAAACAGCAGTAGCCAAACGGGTAATGGCGTTCATAACGAATCCTTTGTTGTTTTTATTTGTTGCAAGCCAAACGACTAGCGCTGGTCGAGTTTAACCACGCTTTTTCACGTCGTAGGTAACGAAGGGCAAGGAAAATGTCACAGCTTGGTGACATTGAATTCAAGCCGGTGCTGTCGGTTCCCGCCGCGGCAGGCTTAGGGTCACCCGCAACCCGCCCGCCGGGAGGTTCTGCAACGTCACCTCTCCGCCGTGGCTGTGGGCGATATTGCGCGCGATGCCCAGCCCGAGGCCATAGCCTTGCTGCCGCCCGGCCAGGCGAAAATGCGGCTCGAATACTTTTTCCAAACGCTGCTCGGGCACGCCCGGGCCTTCATCGCTTACATGCAGGATGAACTGGTGCACGTCGTCTTCGATCAGCAGGTGGGCACGGTGGCCATATTTGAGCGCGTTGTCGATCAGGTTGCCCATGCAGCGCTTGAGCGCCAGCGGCTTGCCCAGGTAGGGCCAGCGTGCGCGGCCCTTGAGCGTCACGCGACCATCGCCCTCCGGCGCCAAATACGGTTCGATCAGGCATAACAGGGTGTGGTTTAGGTCAACCGGTTCGATGTTTTCGTGGATATCGGTGTCTTTCACGCACTGCAGCGCACCTTTGACCAATAGGTCGAGCTCGTCCAGGTCACGGATGAACTTCGCCTGCAGGGCTTCGTCTTCGAGCAGTTCCACACGCAGGCGCAAACGCGTGATCGGCGTGCGCAAATCATGGGAAATGGCACTGAACAATTGGCTGCGTTCGGTCAGGTAGCGGCTGATGCGCTGGCGCAGCGTGTTCAGCGCCCGGCCCACCTCCACCACTTCGCTGCCGCCCCCGCTCACATCCAACGGCACCGCGTCATCGCCCAGCGATAGGTCGCGCGCGGCGCGAGCCAGGCGTTTGAGTGGGCGGCTTTGCCAATGCACCAGCAGCCCGATGGCCACCAGCAAAAAAGCGCCGGTGAGCATCAGGAACCACACCTGGGAGCTGGGCAAATGTTCTTCTTCGAGGCTGGTATAGGGCTCGGGCAGCAGTGAGGCGATAAACAGCCATTCGCCCTCGTTCAAACGAATTTGGGTGACCAGCACCGGCGGGTTCAGCGGCTCCAAGGTCAGCGCGTAATACGCCCACGAACGGGGCAACTCATCAAGCTTCAGGCCACTGTTGAATAGGCGCAGTTCATCGGGGCTTACGAATACCACGGAGATGTCCAGCTCATTGCCTAGCTGGTGCTGCAGCACTTGGCTGACCGCTTCGATCACCGCCCGGCTACGGGGTGTGGGCTGCAGGGTCTGCATGGCCAAGGCGCGGTCGTTGAGCGAGGTAAAGAACCGGGTGCCGCCCATGCTGCGCAGTTGGTCCAGTACCAGCGGCCGGTAGGCCACCGGCAATGAGCGAAAATAACCAGCACTGGCGGCCATCGAGCGGGCCAGGCTGCGGGCACTGTTGACCAGCCCTTCGCGCTCGCTGGCGCGCAACTGCGACAGCCACACCGCGCTGGAAAGCCCTTGGGCCAGCAATACTGCCAGTACCGTCAGCAGCAGCATGCGCCCCAGCAGCGAACGCGGCCTAAGCAGGCGCAACCTGGGCCGCCAGCACATAACCGCTGCCACGCACGGTACGGATCAGCCGCGGCGGCTTGTCGGTATCGCGCAGGCGCTGGCGCAGGCGGCTCACCGCCATATCGACGATGCGATCCAGTGGCATCGGCTCACGCCCGCGCGTGGCATTGCCGATCGTGTCACGGTCGAGAACCCGCTGGGGGTGGTCGAGAAACAATTTGAGCAGAGCGAAGTCGGCGCCCGAGAGCATCACCTCTTCGCCATCGATGTGGAACAACCGGTGGCTGATGGTATCGAGCCGCCAGTCGTCGAACGCCAGTATATCGCCGCCCGGGCCCTGGCCGAATTGCGCACGGCGCAGCAGTGCTTTGATCCGTGCCTGCAACTCGCGCGGGCTGAACGGCTTGCCCAGGTAATCGTCGGCGCCCAGCTCCAGGCCCACGATGCGGTCGGCCTCGTCGGAGCTGGCGGTGAGCATGATGATCGGCACATGGGGCTGGCGTGGGTGCTGGCGTACCCAACGGCATAAGCTGAAGCCGTCTTCGTCCGGCAACATCACATCGAGGATGGCAAGGTCCGGGGCACTTTGGTTGAATTGGGTTCGGAACTGTTCACCGTCGGCCGCGGCACGCACGCCGAACCCGGCGCGGCCCAGGTAGGCCTGCAGCAGCTCACGGATTTCCTGGTCGTCGTCGACCAGCAGGATGGATTTGCCAGCAGTGGTCAAGGTTCAGCCCTGCGAGATGGTGGAGCATCGTGCCCGCTATTCTTGTTGTGCGCAGATTAGGGGTTGGCCCGGCCGTTGTCGAGCGCCCAGGCCATTCATTCACGGTTGCCCTAGCGCTACCCCAGCACCGATCAACCCGGAGAACTGGGCCGTGACCACCCACACCGGAATACCCTCGAAGTAATCGCTCATGCAGCCTTTGTCGTCGAAGGCGTCGTTGAACCCACTATTGAGGAACAGCTCGATAAAGTGCGGGATCACCCCGCCCACGATGTATACCCCGCCCCGGCCGCCGACGGTCAACACGTTGTTGGCCGCCACCCGCGCCAAAAACCGCGCGAATTGGTCAATGGTCTGCAATGCGACGGGGTCGCCGCCCAGTGCGCCCTGGGTCACCTCGGCGGGCGTGGCGAATTTCGGTACATGAGCGTCGACGGCGCAGATCGTTTGGTACAACCGTAGCAACCCGCCACCGCTCAAGACGGTTTCGGCACTGACATGCCCGATCAAGCCCTCGATGTGCTGGCGCAACCGCGCTTCGCGGGCATTGCCCACGGGCAAGTCAACGTGCCCGCCCTCCCCGGGTAGGGCCATCCAGCGCCCCTCACCCAAGTTGAGCAAGGTGCCGACGCCCAGCCCGGTGCCCGGGCCGATCACCACCGCCGGGCGGCTGGGGTCGGCACGGCCTTCGCGCACGCTACGGTATTCCCCTTCCTTGAGCCGGGTCATGCCCAGCGCCATGGCGGTAAAGTCGTTGACCAGGCGCAGGTGCGCCACCTGAAGCGTCTTGCAAAAGGCCTTTTGGCTGAGGCGCCAGTGGTTGTTGGTAAAGCGAAACTCATCGCCATCGACCGGCCCGGCCACCGACAGGCATACCTGGCCAACCGCCCCAAGCGCGAGCCCCTTGGCTTTGAAGTACTCACCAATGGCCTGTTCGGGGCTGGTGTAATCCGCGGTGGAAAATACCTGCACCGAGTGCAACGCGTCGTTTTCCCACAGGGCAAAGCGTGCGTTGGTGCCGCCGATATCGCCCACCAGTGCCAATGTCATTTCAAGGCTCCCAAAGCCGATGTGAACGCGCTAGCCCCCTGCTCTGCCGAGCTGAACGCCATGCGCATGAAGCCGAACAGCTCACGCCCGCAACCCACGCTGCTGTCGACGGATGGCTGAGCCTGTTCCCGAGCAGCCAGCTCGGAGGGTTCGACCAGCACTTGCAATGTGCCGTTCACCCCGTCGACACGGATGATATCGCCATCGCGCACGAACGCCAGGGGGCCACCATCGACCGCCTCGGGGCATACGTGGATCGCCGCCGGGATCTTACCGGAGGCGCCCGACATCCGCCCATCGGTGACCAGTGCCACCTTGAAGCCGCGATCTTGCAGCACCCCAAGAAACGGCGTCATTTTGTGCAGTTCGGGCATACCATTGGCCTTTGGCCCTTGAAAGCGCACCACCGCCACCACGTCCTGCTCCAACTCGCCGGCCTTGAACGCATCGGCCAGTTGCGCCTGGTCTTCGAACACCCGTGCCGGGGCCTCGACCACCTGGTGTTCATGCGCCACCGCCGAGACCTTCATCACCCCGCGGCCGAGGTTGCCGGCCATCACGCGCAAACCGCCTTCGGTGGAGAATGGCCGCGCCACGGGCCGCAAAATGGTTTCATCGAGGCTCTGCGCAGGCCCTTCGCGCCACACCAACTCGCCACCCGCCAGGAACGGCTCTTGGGTGTAGCGTTGCAGGCCGGGGCCGGCGACGGTGTTGACGTTTTCATGAAGCAAGCCTGCACCGAGCAGCTCCCGGATGAGAAACGCCATGCCACCGGCGGCCTGGAAGTGGTTGATGTCGGCCTTGCCGTTGGGGTACACGTGCGACAAGGTCGGCACCACTTCGGACAGGTCGGCCATGTCTTGCCAGGTCAGCTCGATACCGGCCGCCATGGCGATGGCCGGCAGATGCAGGGTGTGGTTAGTGGAACCGCCAGTGGCATGCAGGGCCACCGTGGCATTGACCAAGGCGCGCTCATCGACGATACGCCCCAAAGGCATGAAGCTGTCGCCATTGGCTTTGGTCAGGCGGGTCACCTGCTGCGCCGCCTCGACGGTCAAGGCATCGCGCAGCGGGGTATTCGGGTTCACGAACGAGCTGCCCGGCAGGTGTAGCCCCATCACTTCCATCACCAACTGGTTAGTGTTGGCGGTGCCGTAGAACGTACAGGTGCCAGGGCCATGGTAAGACTTCATCTCCGAGGCCAGCAGCTCTTCACGGCTGGCCTTGCCTTCGGCATAGCGCTGGCGTACTTCGGCCTTTTCTTTGTTGGAAAGCCCCGATGGCATCGGCCCACCGGGCACGAAAATCGTCGGCAGATGGCCAAAGCGCAGCGCCCCTATCATCAGCCCGGGCACAATTTTGTCGCAGATCCCTAAACACAACGCAGCATCGAACATGTTGTGCGACAGCGCTACCGCGGTAGACAACGCAATGGTTTCCCGGCTGGCGATCGCCAACTCCATACCGGGCTCGCCTTGGGTTACCCCGTCGCACATGGCCGGCACGCCCCCGGCGAACTGCCCCACCGAATGCACCTGGCGTAACGCCTGCTTGATCAGCGCCGGGTAGGTTTCATAAGGCTGGTGCGCCGACAGCATGTCGTTATAGGCCGACACGATCGCCACATTGGCGGCGTTGAGCAAGCGCAGCGTGTGTTTGTCGTCGGCGCCACAACCGGCAACCCCGTGGGCGAAATTGGCGCATTGCAGCTTACCGCGCTGCGGGCCATCGCTGGCAGCGGCGTCGATCATCTGTAGGTAACGCTGGCGAGTGGCTCGGCTGCGTTGCACCAGCCGTTCGGTGACCTCGAGGACGCGGGGATGCATGTGGGACTCCAGGCTAAGGGGGGTGACCTGGTGGCGTGCCGCGGAAATTGACTGCACAGAGGTGATCGACGGTCGTTGAAACGATTCAACTTCATCCCTCGCTGCAGATCGAAACCTTATGCCGCACCGGTCACTCGTTGTAGATAAAACAAAATACTGCCATCAAAAGGGCTTGTTTTCTATTTCTAAGCGAATAATCTTGTAATTCCAATAACAAACAGATTTGTGACCATGGCCCGGCGGGGGCACGACTCACCCATCTGACAGTAGGTACTGCCAATGACCATTCGCATCGCAATCAACGGTTTTGGGCGCATCGGCCGCAACGTGCTCAGGGCACTGTATACCCAAGGCTACCGCCAGCAGTTGCAAGTCGTCGCCATCAATGACCTGGGTGACAGCAAGATCAATGCGCACCTGCTCGAATATGACACAGTTCACGGTGCCTTCGACGCCACGGTAGAGCATGATGCCGAGGGCTTGACGGTCAATGGCGACCGCATCACGGTCAGCGCCATCCGCAACCCGGCCGATTTGCCCTGGAAAAACCAGCAGGTGGATGTGGTATTCGAATGCACGGGCCTGTTCACCACACGGGATAAAGCCGCCGCTCACCTGGCCGCCGGCGCCAGCAAGGTGATCATCTCGGCACCGGCCAAGGGCGCCGATGCCACCGTGGTGTATGGGGTGAACCACGAGGTGCTGCGCGCATCGCACCAGGTGATCTCCAACGCCTCGTGCACCACCAATTGCCTGGCCCCGGTTGCCCAGGTGCTGCACCGCGAGTTCGGCATCGAGCAGGGGTTGATGACCACTATCCACGCCTACACCAATGACCAAAACCTCATCGATGTGTACCACAGCGACCCGTTCCGGGCGCGCTCGGCCACCCATTCGATGATCCCCAGCAAAACTGGCGCGGCCGAGGCGGTCGGCCTGGTGTTGCCGGAACTGGCCGGCAAACTCACTGGCATGGCGGTACGGGTGCCGGTGATCAACGTTTCGCTGGTAGACCTGACCGTTAACCTGGCGCGCCAGGCCAGCGCCGACGACGTGAACGCGGTGTTCAAGGCGGCTGCCGAGCAATCGGCGGTGCTGGGCTACAACGACCTGCCGTTGGTTTCCATTGACTTCAACCACAACCCGCTGTCGTCGATCTTCGACGCCAACCATACGAAGGCTAACGGCAAACTGCTCAAAGTGATGGCCTGGTACGACAACGAATGGGGTTTCTCCAACCGCATGTTGGACAACTGCCTAGCGCTGTGCGATGCGAAATAGGAGCATTCAATACCCGATACCGCTTGACGAGCCCGGCAGATGATAAGCATTATCATTTACCTTTATCCGGCCGGGTACACTCGTGAGCCAGTCTCAATTCGACAGCCTGTTCATTACCCAGCGCCCCAGCCTGCTGCGGGCGCTGCAGCGGCTGGTACGCAACCCCTGCACCGCCGAAGATCTGCTGCACGAAACCTACCTGCGGGTCAGCCGGGCCCTGGCCGAGCGCAGTGTTACCCGCCTCGAGCCGTTCGTATTCCAAACGGCCCGCAACCTGGCGCTCGACCACCTGCGCGCCACCCAGCGGCACCGACGCACAGTGGCGCACGATGTGGCCGATGAGGTGGTGCTGAATGTTGCCCAGGACAGCAGCAGCGCCGAGGAGGCCGCCCACGCCGAGCGGCTGTTACAGCGCCTAAGTAGTAGCCTGGCCAACCTTACCCCGCGCCAGCAGAAGATCTTTACCCTTGGCCGCTTGCAGGGCCACAGCTACGTGGAAATCGCCGAGCACCTGGGCGTTTCGCCGAGTACGGTGCAGAAAGAGCTGAAACTGATCATGTCGATCTGCATGGGCGTCGCCCAGCGGATGGCGTAAAACAGCCGCGGCGTTTTACCCGTTGGCCGCTTGCGCGAACTTCTGGAACGCCATAAGGGAGTATTTGCTAAGCTCAGCGCCACCGCTACGCCCCAGGAGCCTCCATGACCGACCATGACAGCTTGCGCGCGCCCAGCGCCGCGGCGTTGGACCAGGCCATGGACTGGCTGATCGTGCTGCAAAGCCCCAGCCCCGAACAGTGCCAACAATTCGATGCCTGGCTGGCGCAGCACCCCAGCCATGCCGATGCCTATGCCAAGGCATCTGCGCTGTGGCACGGTGAGGTGGTCGGCGAAGTGGCGCGGGCCATCGAACGCCAGCAGCCCCGCAGGCACCGCGCCACGCGGCGGCCGCGGCTAATACCGCTGGCCGCCGTCGCCCTGCTGGTGTTGGCGGTGGCGCTCACCACCCACCTGCCGCTGCGGCTGAAGGCCGACTACCTGACCGGCGCCGGCGAACGCCATCGCGTGCAACTGCAGGACGGCTCCCAGGTGCTGTTGAACACGGAAAGCGCGTTGTCTGGCCGCCTTGAGGGGGGCGTGCAAACCGCCAGCCTGTACCAGGGCGAAGCCTGGTTCGACGTGCCCGACCACCCCCTACCTCTGGAGCTGCGGGCGGGGCCATTGCAGGCGAGCGTGCGTGACAGTGCCTTCGCCGTGCGTTACCTCGATGGCCAGGCACAGGTACAAGTGGCACGCGGTAACCTCGATTTGCAAAACGGCCGCCAGCGCCGCCACCTGGGCGCGGGCGATGCGGTGGCGCTGGGCCCGGCCGGGTTCGGTCCCACCACCCGGCTGAACCCCGATCAGGATTTAGCGTGGGTGCGGGGCCGGCTGGTATTCGAAAACCGCCCGCTCAAGCAGGTGCTGGCTGAATTGAGCCGCTACTACCCCGGCTGGATCGTCAGCCCCAACGCCCGGTTGGGCAACATGGCCGTGACGGGCAACTATAAGCTCGACGACCCCCTGGCGGTGATCCGCTCGCTGGCCCATGTTACACAAGCGCGGTTGCGTGAGTTTCCAGCGTTGGTGATCATCAACTAGTAGGGCGGCGCTTCAGCCGTGGGTTGCATCCTATTGATTGTGGCTTTTACCGCCGCGCCGCGTTGCCGCTCCACGCTATAGCCCTGCTACGGCTCGTCACGGTGCCTTGCCCCGCTCTGCTCCGTTCACGCCTCAATGCTTGTACAAACGCCGAAACTCCCACTGGCGGGCAGGCGCTCGCGCAAATCTCGGCAGGGCAGCCAATGCCTGCCATACCTGCCGCCCGGCGCTGGAAACTTTTTTACGCGCCCCAACACCCCCACACGTCTACCCCTCAGTCAATGCAAACGATTCGCATCACTGGGGAGTTCCGCGATGCAACCTTCAGCGTTTCACGCCAGCCTGCTGGCCTCCGCTATTGTCTTTGCCATGCCCGCCATGGCCCAGGCTGTGACTTACGACTTTCACATTCACCGCCAGCCACTGGTCGGCGCCCTCAACGCGTTTAGCCAGGCGACCGGCTGGCAGGTAGGGTTGCCGGCTGCGCTGGCCGACGGCGTGGACTCGCCGGGGGTGGCTGGCCAGCTACCGCCAGAGCAGGCCCTGGCCCAGTTGCTCGCCGGTACTGGCCTGGGTTACCAGCAACTGGCGGCCCAGTCGGTTGTGCTCAGCAGCCAGGCAGCGGTGGAGTTGCCGCAAACCACCATCAGCGCCACCCGTACCGTGCAGCCGGTAGATGCCGTGCCCAGTACGGTAAGCGTGCTCGACCGCCAGGGGCTGGACCGCGACAACAGCGGCACCCTCAAAGCCTTGGTGCGCTACGAGCCCGGCGTATCGGTGGGCGGCACCGGCCACCGTGCCGGGCTCACCGGTTATAACATTCGCGGCATCGACGGCAACCGGGTACTCACCCAGGTCGATGGCGTGACTATCCCCAGCAGCTACTTCAACGGCCCTTATGCACAAACCAATCGCAATTATGTAGACCCGGAAATCGTCAAACGGGTCGAGATCCTACGCGGCCCCGCCTCGGCGCTGTATGGCAGCGATGCCATCGGCGGCGCGGTGAGCTACTACACCCTGGACCCCAGCGACATCATCAAACCCGGCCAACAGGTGGGCGCCCGGCTCAAGGCCGGTTACAGTTCAGCCGACGACAGCTGGCTAAAATCCACCACCGTGGCCGGCCGTAACGGCGAATTCGACGGCTTGCTGCACTTCTCACAACGCAGTGGCCATGAAACCGAAACCTACGGTGGCAACCACAGCACTGGCCTCACACGCACCGCGGCCAACCCCGAAAACGCCGACATCACCAGCGTGCTGGCCAAAGCCGGTTGGGACTATAACGACGATGGCCGCTTGGGCCTGGTCTACGAACACTACAAAAGCGATGTCGACACCGACCAAAAAAGCGCCTACGGCGGCCCCTATTTCGGCGGCCAGGGCATAGGGGCCTACCGCTGGCGCACCGGTAACGACACCATCACCCGTGAGCGTTTCGGCATCACCCATGATAGGGGCCTGAACAGCCTGCTGGCCGACCACGCCAAATGGAGCCTGAACTACCAGATCGGCAAAACAGATCAGCGAACCGATGAACTCTATACACCGGCTTACCAAGTGCTACGCCACCGCCAAACCACCTATAAAGACCGCGAGTGGGTTTTCGACGCGCAGTTCGAAAAGGCCCTTTCGCTCGGCGACATCGACCATTTGCTGACCTATGGCACCACCCTCAAGCGGCAAAAGGTCACCGGCCTGCGCACCGGCACTGCGGTGTGCACCACGGTGGGCCGTGGCTGTACGGCCGTGGGCGCGCCCAGCCCGGACCCGCGCGACACCTTGGTCCCGACCAGCGACTTCCCCGACCCGACCATCGACACCTACAGCCTGTTCGCCCAAGACCGAATCCAGTGGCATGCCTGGAGCTTCTTGCCGAGCGTACGCTATGACTACACTCACCTGGCGCCGGATCTGACCGACAAATTCCTGGCTTCGATCAAGGACCCGGGCAACACCGAATACAGCGACAAGACCAAGACGTGGCACCGTTTAACGCCCAAATTGGGCATCACCTACGCTTTCGACGATCACTACACCGGGTATGGCCAGTATGCGGAGGGTTTCCGCACCCCCACCGCCAAGGCCCTGTACGGCCGTTTCGAAAACCTCTCGCAGGGCTACCGGGTCGAACCTAACCCCCACCTCAAGCCCGAGCGCAGCCGCAGCTACGAGACGGGGCTGCGCGGTAAATTCGATGCCGGGCACTTCAGCGTGGCGCTGTTTTACAACACCTACCGGGACTTCATCGACGAAAACGCCATAGCCCCCGGCTACGATGAAACCACCTTCAAAAGCGCCAACATCAAGCACGCCACCATCCGCGGCGCAGAGCTGAGCGGGCGGCTTAACCTCAACCACTTCGGTACGCCGCACGGCTGGTACACCCAAGGCTCCTTGGCCTATGCCCGTGGCCGCAACAACGACACCGGCGCGCCACTCAATAGCGTTAACCCACTCACCGGGGTGTTGGGCTTAGGTTATGAACAGTCGCGTTATGGCGGCCTATTGAACTGGACCGTGGTACGGCGCAAAGACCGCATCGACCAAACCGCCTACCACGCCCCGGACGGCGGCGGCGTATTCAATGCCCCCGGTTACGGCGTGCTCGACCTGAGCGGCTTTTATAAAGTTACGAACGACATCACCGTCAATGCCGGAGTTTACAACCTGGGCGACAAAAAATACTGGCAGTGGGATAGCGTACGCGGCTACGACGCCTTTGGCGAAGCCGCCGTAACCGCCCCAGCCAACCTCGACCGCCTCACCGAGCCAGGGCGCAACTTCGCGGTAAATGTGGTGTGGCAGATTTGACGCCGGGCACGCTACACGCCGTGGCAGCGTGGCGTGCCGTTTTGCGCAGGCGCGCGCCCAGGGCTATTTTTTACGTTCCCGGCGCGTTGCTTCGTCTTTCTTGATAACCACTTCCATAAGGCCTTTCACCATGCCCGCCCAATTGCGCTCACAACGCCTGAACCGCGCTATCCATGCGCCTCACCAACAGCTCGACGCGCTGGTCAAATCCTACACCCCGTTTGACAGCCGCGAACACTTCGCCCACTTCGTGGTGGCACAGTATCGTTTTCAAAGGGCGCTGCAACCGCTCTACCGCGACCCGCGGCTGGTGGCTTTGATCCCCGACCTGGCCGAACGCTGCCGCGCCCAGCAGGCCGCCGATGACCTCATCGACCTGGGCATGGAAATCCCCCCGGCTGAGGCCGATACCTTGGGTGACCTGCCTGTGGCCGCTGCGCTGGGCTGGCTTTTTGTCTCCGAAGGGTCGAAACTCGGCGCCGCGTTCCTGATCAAGCGTGCTGCTGCCCTGGGTTTATCCGAGAGCTTCGGGGCCCGCCACCTGGGCGAACCCGCGGGCGGCCGCGCCGAAGGCTGGAAGCGCTTCACCCGGATGCTCGACGGGTTGGCCCTGAGCGAACACGAAGACACCCTGGCCGAGCACGCGGCGGGCGCTGCTTTCGAACGTTTTACCGTTTTGTTGCGCCAAGCCTATGCCCACACCGCACCGGCTTGAGCGCACCGCGCAACCTGGTGGCGGCGCGGCCATCGATGCACAGGCCAGTATCATGCCCTACGTTCCGCCCACCCGCTCCCGCCTCGCCCGTACCCTGTACGGGGCGCTCGCTTATGTGAGCCTGGGCATCGGCATCGTAGCCATTTTCATTCCGGGGCTGCCGACCACCGAGTTCGTGCTGTTGTCCGCCTGGGCGGCCACTCGCAGTTCGCCGCGGCTTGCCCGTTGGCTGGCTAACCATAAGCTATTCGGCCCGATGATCGAAAATTGGCACGACGGCAAGCGTATCGCGCGTAAGGCCAAGGTCAGTGCTACGGTGAGCATGCTGCTATGCGCGATCATCATGTGGTTGACCTTGCGCCACTACTGGCCGATCTATGCTGCCATCGCCGGCATGGTGCTGGTCAACCTGTGGCTCTGGTCGCGGCCGGAGCCACCCACCGAATAACCCCCTGTCGGCTGGGCTCAAGCACGGCCCGCCCCCGCCGATTGCCGAGCTCTGATCAACCGGCGAACGGCGCCCCAGGGGCATCAGTGCGGTGCCTCAGACGGGGCGGCACCTTCTGCCGCTGGGGGTGTTGCCCGGCAGTAATATTCATGCGGCACCGCTGGTGCGAGCGCCTCAAACACCGCGATAGGAACTGGCTGACACCGTAACCGGGCGGTGCAGCAGGGCCAAGCGCTGGCTGTCGAACAAATCCGTTGGGTAGACCCCTTCAAGGTGTGAAATGCGCTAAGGTAGAGCGGCTTATCCCTTCCGCGCCCCAGGAGCCAGGCCCATGTACCAACCCGGTCACCTGCACCTCGAACACCTCCCCGTACAGCGCAAAGATGTCGCCTACAGTCTTCATATCCGCTACGAAGTGCAACACAGTGAGCATGGCCGCGCCGTGCACTTCAGCGTGCTGGGCGACATTGCCGGCAAACCGGTGGACGAACACTTCGAACTGCCGCGCGAACTGGCTTTCAACTTCGCCAGCCACGTGGATCACGTAGCCCGCCAGAATGGCCTACCGCCCACCCAGGTGGTGCCATTGAGCCTGCACAAGCAGTACGACGAGATGTTCGAAGACATCCGCCGCCAGCTCGAGATCAAGCCCGGCGAGGGCCTTTCAGCCGAGCGCCTCGACAAGCTTTGACGGCGCGGCGCCCACTTTCGAGGCATAATCGCAGCCTTCGACCACTGCGGCTTGCACCATGCGTATTCACGTCAGTTTTCACGACCGCGTCGGCATCACCCAAGAGGTGCTTGCCCTGCTCGGCGCCCGCAACCTCAACCTCGACGCCGTGGAAATGGTGCCGCCGAACGTTTATATCGACGCGCCCACCCTCAGCCCCGAGGTGCTGGGCGAACTGCGCGGCGCATTGCTGGCCATACGCGGCGTGCAAGCGGTCACGGTGGTCGACATCCTGCCGGGGCAACGCCGCCACTTGCAGCTCGATGCCCTGCTGGCGGCCATGGCCGACCCGGTACTCGCCCTGGATGGCGCCGGCAAGGTGGTGCTGGCCAACCCCGCGATGGCCTCGCTGTATGGCGCCGACCCCGCCGGCGCCTCGATTGCCCAGGTGTGCGAAGACCCAGCATTGCTCGGCACCCTACACGAACAAGGCTTTCGGCTGCCGCTGCGGGAAGTCACGATCAAGGGCGAAAGCCTGTTGCTCGATGCCACACCCATTGCCCATGCCGGGGCCTTGGTCACGCTTTACCCGCCCAACCGGATGGGCGAGCGCTTGGCCGCCTTGCACCATGACCACGCCGAAGGGTTCGATGCCCTGCTCGGCGAATCGGCGGCCATTGCCCAACTCAAGGCCCGGGCGCAGCGGGTGGCGGTGCTCGATGCGCCGCTGTTGATCCACGGCGAAACCGGCACCGGTAAAGAGCTGGTCGCGCGGGCTTGCCATGCCGCCAGCGCACGGCGCAATGCGCCGTTCCTGGCGCTGAATTGCGCGGCATTGCCGGAGAACCTCGCCGAAAGTGAGCTGTTCGGCTATGCCCCCGGCGCCTTCACCGGCGCACAACGGGGCGGCAAGCCGGGCCTGGTGGAGATGGCCCACCAAGGCACGGTGTTTCTCGATGAAATCGGCGAGATGTCACCCTACCTACAAGCCAAGTTATTGCGCTTTCTCAACGATGGCAGCTTCCGCCGGGTGGGCGGTGACCGCGAGATCCGTGTCGATGTGCGGATTCTCAGTGCAACCCACCGCGACCTTGCCCGGCGGGTGCTCGAAGGCAGTTTTCGCGAAGACCTCTACTACCGCCTTAACGTATTGACCCTCGAAGTGCCACCCTTGCGCGAACGCGGCCAGGATATCCTGTTATTGGCGCGCTGGTTCATGCGCCAGGCCTGTGCCCAGATCGGCCGGCCGATCTGCCGGCTGGCCCCGGCCACCTACCCGGCGTTGCTGGAAAACCGCTGGCCAGGCAACGTTCGCCAACTGCAAAACGTGATATTCCGCGCGGCAGCCATCGGCGAGGGCAACGTGGTGGGCCTAGCCGACCTGGACATCGCCGGGACCGCCATCACCCCCCCTACCGAGCGCGACGTCACCAGCCTGGAGCAGGCGGTGGGCGATTTCGAAAAAGCACTGCTGCAGAAGCTCTACGACCAGCACCCCTCCAGCCGGCAATTGGCGCAGCGGCTACACACGTCGCATACGGCCATTGCCAATCGCCTGCGTAAATACGGCATCCCCGGCGCATCGTAAAGATTTCGCTACATCGTAGTGATTTCTTTACACCCTAAGGCATGTCGCTGCCAGCCAAGGCTTTGTCGCTGTGGTACTGCTCCCGGGCTGCCTGTCGTAACGTTTTCTTTACAGGCACCCTGGGGCCTCGCCCCGGCCAACGCCCCGGAAATAGCGCCTTTGGCCACTTGGCAACTAACTTGCAAACAAAGTGCATCCGGCCCGGCTGGGCTGCGTTCGCCTTTAGGAGTTTGCATGAGCGAGTTGCGTTTCACCGTTGAACACGAATGGCTGCGCGCCGAAAGCGACGGCAGCGTCACCGTGGGCATCACTGAATTTGCCCAACAGGCGCTGGGCGATGTGGTGTATGTACAGTTGCCCGAATTGCGCGCTTATGCCGTGGGTGCCGAGGTATCGGTGGTGGAATCGGTGAAGGCTGCCAGCAGCATCAACATGCCGCTGGCCGGTACCGTGTTGGAGGCCAACCTATTGCTGGCCGAGGCACCTGAGCGGGCCAACGAAGCGCCGCTGGGCGAGGGCTGGTTTTTCCGCTTTCGGCCCGACGATGCCAGCGCAATGGCCGACCTGCTCGACCAGGCGGCCTATGATCAATTGATCGCCAACCAGGGTTGAGGAGACCGCCATGCCCATTCGTACCGCCCTGACCACCGATAACGAATTCATCGCCCGGCACATCGGCCCCAGCCCCAGCGACATACAGGCCCTGCTCAATACCTTGGGCTTCGACTCGCTCGACGCGCTCACCGCTGCGGTGATCCCGGCCAGCATCCAGGGCACCAGCGTGCTGCCGCCCCGCCAAGGGCAAAGCGAAGCCGACGCCCTGGCTGCGCTCAAGGCTATCGCTGGGCGCAATCAGTTGCTCAAAAGCTGGATCGGCCAAGGGTATTACAACACCCACACGCCGGCGCCGATTCTGCGAAACCTATTGGAAAACCCCGCCTGGTACACCGCCTACACCCCTTACCAACCGGAAATTTCCCAAGGCCGCCTGGAAGCCTTGCTGAACTTCCAAACGCTGGTCAGTGACCTCACCGGCTTGCCCATCGCCAACGCCTCGTTGCTCGACGAAGCCACCGCGGCCGCCGAAGCCATGACGTTCTGCAAACGCTTGTCGAAGAACAAAACCGCCCAAGCGTTTTTCGCCTCGCGGCATTGCCACCCACAAACACTGGCGGTGCTGCGCACCCGTGCCGAACCGCTGGGTATCGAGGTGGTGGTGGGCGATGAGCGCGAACTGGGTGACACCAGCGCGTTTTTCGGCGCCCTGCTGCAATACCCGGCCAGCCACGGCGATGTGTTCGACTACCAAGGCGTGATCGAACGGTTGCACAGCAGCCAAACGCTGGTGGCGATGGCGGCCGACCTGCTGGCCTTGACCCTATTGGCCCCCCCGGGTGAATTGGGCGCCGATGTAGCCATTGGCAGTGCCCAGCGTTTCGGCGTACCACTGGGCTTCGGTGGCCCCCATGCGGCGTACTTCTCTACCCGCGATGGGTACAAGCGCGACATGCCTGGCCGCCTGGTCGGTGTGTCGATCGACCGCCACGGCCAGCCGGCCTACCGCCTGGCCATGCAAACCCGCGAGCAACACATCCGGCGCGAGAAAGCCACCAGCAACATTTGCACCGCGCAAGTGTTGCTGGCCAACATCGCCAGCATGTTCGCGGTATACCACGGGCCGGCGGGCCTCAAGCAGATCGCCGAGCGCACCCATGCATTGACCGTACTATTGGCCGCGGGCTTGGCCGACATGGGCGAAGTGGTGGAACAACACACGTTCTTCGACACCCTGACCCTGCGCACCGGCCCACGCACCGCGGCGCTGCTGGCCAAGGCACGCGGTAACGGGATCAACCTGCGTGAAGTCGATGCCGAACGCCTGGGCATCTCACTCGATGAAACCGCCCGCCAAGCCGACGTGGAAGCATTGTGGGCGCTGTTCGGCGGTCCACAACCGAACGTCGAGGCCTTGCTCGAACGCTGCGATGCACGCCTGCCTGAAGGCCTGCGCCGGCAATCGGCGTTCCTCACCCATCCGGTGTTCAACCGCTACCACAGCGAAACCGAGCTGATGCGCTATTTGCGCAAGCTGGCCGACAAGGACCTGGCCCTGGACCGCACCATGATCCCGCTCGGTTCTTGCACGATGAAGCTCAATGCCGCCAGCGAGATGCTGCCGATCACCTGGGCCGAGTTCGGCAACCTGCACCCCTTCGTGCCAGCCGAACAGGCCCAGGGCTACCAGCAAATGATCGACGAGCTGCAAACCATGCTGTGCCAGGCCACCGGCTACGATGCCGTGTCGCTGCAACCGAACGCCGGCTCGCAAGGCGAGTACGCGGGCCTGCTGGCGATCCGCGCCTACCACCACAGCCGGGGCGAGCCGCAGCGGGATGTGTGCTTGATACCTTCCTCAGCCCACGGTACCAACCCTGCCACCGCGCACATGGCCGGCATGCGGGTGGTGGTCACCGCCTGCGACGCCCGTGGCAACGTCGACATTGCCGACCTGCGCGCCAAGGCCGAGCAGCACCGCGAACAATTGGCCGCCTTGATGATCACTTACCCTTCCACCCACGGCGTGTTCGAGGAGGGTATCGGCCAGATCTGCGAGATCATCCACGCCAACGGTGGCCAGGTGTACATCGATGGCGCCAACATGAACGCCATGGTGGGCCTGTGCGCACCGGGCAAGTTCGGCGGCGACGTGTCGCACCTGAACCTGCATAAAACCTTTTGCATCCCCCACGGCGGTGGTGGCCCAGGCGTCGGCCCGATTGGCGTGAAGGCCCACTTGGCGCCGTTCCTGCCCGGCCACGGGCACCTGGCACAGCCTGCCCGGGCGGTGGCAGCCGCGCCGTTCGGCAGCGCCAGCATCCTGCCGATTACCTGGATGTACATCCGCATGATGGGCAGCGAGGGCCTCAAGCGCGCCTCGCAGGTGGCCATCCTCAACGCCAACTACATCGCCCGCCGCCTCGAAGAGCATTACCCGGTGCTTTACACCGGCAGCAACGGCCTGGTCGCTCACGAATGCATCCTCGACCTGCGGCCGATCAAGGACAGCAGCGGTATCAGCGTGGATGACGTGGCCAAGCGCCTGATCGATTTTGGCTTCCATGCCCCCACCATGTCGTTCCCTGTGGCGGGCACGTTGATGATCGAGCCCACCGAAAGCGAATCGCGCGAAGAACTGGACCGCTTTTGTGATGCCATGGTCCGCATTCGCGAGGAAATCCGCGCAGTCGAGGCCGGCACCTTGGACAAAGACGACAACCCGCTGAAGAACGCCCCGCACACCGCCGCCGAATTGGTCAAGGAGTGGGCACATGGCTACAGCCGCGAACAGGCGGCCTACCCCTTGCCCTCGTTGGTCCAGGCCAAGTATTGGCCGCCGGTGGGCCGCGTCGATAACGTCTATGGCGACCGCAACCTGGTGTGCGCCTGCCCGCCTATCGAGGCCTACCAAGACGCCTGAACCGAACACGCCCCGGGAGGGCCCCGCCGCCCCTGCGGCGAGGGGTGATAACGCCCCGGTGCGCTTCGCCTGCATGTCGCGGCAAAGCGCTACCGTGGGCGCCTGGGCCCATGCGATGTTTACCTGGAGCACACCCATGTCGCTGTCTGTGTTCGACCTGTTCAAGATCGGTATCGGCCCGTCCAGCTCGCACACCGTTGGGCCGATGCGGGCGGCGGCGCGCTTTGCCGAAGGCTTGCGGCGCGACGGGCTACTGGCCAGGGTGCAACACCTGCGGGTAGAGCTGTACGGCTCGCTGGGCGCAACCGGTAAGGGCCATGGCAGCGACAAAGCGGTACTAATGGGCCTGGAGGGCGAACAGCCCGACACGGTCGACACCGCCAGCGTAGAACCGCGGGTGCAGGCGATCCGCAAGGCCCAGCGGCTGAACCTGTTGGGCGAACACAGCATCGCGTTCAACGAAAAACAACACCTGGCGTTGATCCGCAAACCCTTGCCTTACCACCCCAATGGGATGGTGTTCCGGGCCTTCGATGCGGCCGGCCTGCAGCTTCGCAGCCGCGAGTACTACTCGGTGGGCGGCGGCTTCGTGGTCGATGAAAGCGCCGCCGGTAACGACCGCATCGTGGCCGACCGTACCCCGTTGGC
This sequence comes from Pseudomonas typographi, assembly GCF_014694385.1. Taxonomy (GTDB): domain Bacteria; phylum Pseudomonadota; class Gammaproteobacteria; order Pseudomonadales; family Pseudomonadaceae; genus Aquipseudomonas; species Aquipseudomonas typographi. The sequence continues at coordinate 74,837 of NZ_JAAOCA010000004.1, forward strand.
GCTGCCGTTCACCACCGCCAGGCAGTTGTTAGCGCATTGCCAGGCGCACGGGCTGGCGATGTCTTCAGTAATGCTGGCCAACGAAGCGGCGTGGCGCAGCGAAGCCGAAACCCGCCAAGGGCTGCTGCACATCTGGCAGGTGATGCAAGATTGCGTGGCCGCCGGTTGTCGCAACGAGGGTATCCTCCCCGGGGGCCTGAAGGTGCGCCGCCGGGCCGCGGCCCTGCACCGGCAACTGTGTAGCCAACCCGAGGCAGCGCTGCGCGATACACTGGCGGTGCTCGACTGGGTCAACCTGTACGCCTTGGCGGTCAATGAAGAAAATGCCGCCGGCGGGCGCGTGGTCACCGCGCCTACCAACGGCGCTGCCGGCATTGTGCCAGCGGTGTTGCATTACTACCGGCGGTTCTGCCCGGGCGCCAGCGAAGACGGCGTGGTGCGGTTCCTGCTCACCGCCGCCGCCATCGGCATTCTCTATAAAGAGAACGCCTCGATTTCCGGAGCCGAGGTGGGCTGCCAGGGAGAGGTGGGGGTAGCTTGCTCGATGGCCGCCGCCGGGCTGTGCGAGGCCCTCGGCGGTAGCCCCGCGCAGGTCGAGAATGCGGCCGAGATCGGCATGGAACATAACCTGGGGCTCACCTGCGACCCGATCGGCGGGTTGGTGCAGGTGCCGTGTATCGAGCGCAACGCCATGGGCTCGGTGAAGGCAATCAACGCCGTGCGCATGGCCTTGCGTGGCGATGGCGTACATCACGTGTCGCTCGACAAAGTCATTCGCACCATGCGCCAAACCGGCGCCGACATGAAAAGCAAATACAAGGAAACCGCCCGCGGCGGCCTGGCCGTCAACATCATCGAATGCTGACGGCGAACCCGATTTAACCTTAGGAGCTGACGATGGTTGAAGTACTCAAACACACGCCACTGCATGCACTGCACCTGGAACTGGGCGCGCGCATGGTGCCGTTCGCCGGCTATGAGATGCCGGTGCAATACCCACTCGGTGTGATGAAAGAACACCTGCACACCCGCGCCCAGGCCGGCCTGTTCGATGTATCGCACATGGGCCAGGTGCGCCTGCGCGGCCCCCAGGCCGCGGCCGCGCTGGAGACCCTGGTGCCGGTCGATATCGTCGAGCTGCCCGTGGGCCTGCAACGCTACGCGCTGTTCACGGGCGAACAAGGCGGCATCCTGGACGACCTGATGGTCGCGCGCCTGGCCGATGACGAATTGCTGCTGGTGGTCAATGCGGCCTGCAAAGACGCCGACCTTGCTCACCTGCAAGCGCACTTGGCCGGGCAATGCGGCATCGAGGCGCTGTTCGAAAGCCGCGCGCTGCTGGCACTGCAGGGCCCGGCGGCCGCGGCCGTACTGCAGCGTTTGGCGCCGCAAGTGGGCAGCATGACCTTCATGCAAGTGGCCACCGTGGTGCTGGGCGGCCAGCCCTGCTATGTAAGCCGTTCTGGCTACAGTGGCGAGGACGGCTTCGAGATTTCGTTACCAGCCTCAGAAGCCGAAGCCTTTGCCCGGCGCCTGCTGGCCGAACCCGAAGTGGCGATGGTCGGCCTGGGCGCACGGGATTCGTTACGCTTGGAGGCGGGGCTGTGCCTGTATGGCCACGACATGGGTGCCGACACAACCCCGGTCGAAGCAAACCTGGCCTGGGCCATTTCCAAGGTTCGCCGCCAAGGTGGCGCACGCGAAGGTGGCTTCCCAGGCGCGCAGGTGATCTTCGACCAGCAACGCAGTGGCGCCGAGCGCAAGCGGGTGGGCCTGCTGCCGCAAGAGCGCACGCCGGTGCGCGAAGGGGCAGAAATCACCGACGCGCAAGGCCACGTGGTCGGCCACGTGTGCAGCGGTGGCTTTGGCCCCACGTTGGGCGGGCCGGTGGCGATGGGTTATGTGGCGGCTCACCTCAGCGCCGTTGGCACGCCGCTGTATGCCACGGTGCGGGGTAAGCAAGTACCTCTGCTGGTGGCGAAAATGCCCTTCGTCACCCCCCGCTACCATCGCGGCTGAAACGCGCCCCGGGGGGCCGCGAGCCCCCGTGCAGCGCCGATATCGACGCCGGCGAAGGTGATAAAAAAGGTACAAAAACGGCCCTTGACAGGGCTTGTTTTTGTAACAGGAGTTGGCGTAGAGTCATCCTCACTGTGTTTGCATGGGTCGCAATGGTGCGTGGCCTGGGCAGTAGCTACATGCTTTGCTACAACCCGCTCGACGTCTTTGATTTCCTGCAACCCCAGCGACAGTTATCTTTCCAATTAGAAAGAAGCTGAACTCAATTAAGCTTCAAGGAAATAAGACAATGAGTACGCGTCAGTCCGGTACCGTCAAGTGGTTCAACGACGAAAAGGGTTTTGGTTTTATCACTCCAGAGAGCGGCCCGGATCTGTTCGTGCATTTCCGCGCCATTCAAGGCAACGGCTTCAAAAGCCTGAAAGAAGGCCAGAAGGTGACATTCGTCGCTGTGCAAGGCCAAAAAGGTATGCAAGCTGACGAAGTTCAAGCCGAAGCCTAATAAGCCCTAGGCCCATTGCAAAAAACCCCGGTTGCGGAGCAAGTGGGGTTTTTTGGTGCCTGCGGCCTGCCGCTAGGGCTATCAGCCTTTAGTGGCACAACGCCTAAGCCCCATCGTGTGCTTCCGAAGCCGGCTGCGCCCTTTTGGCGGCGCCCTTTTGGGCTGGCCTGCATTGCCGCCGCTCGCCCCATTAGCGTCACCCTACCCGCCGCAGCAACCACCCACCGGCTAGCGCGCAAATAGCCGCCGGTAGCACCACCGCCAGCAAAGGCGGAAAGCCAAACACCTGGCTCGACGGCCCGAGCAGGTCTTGCGCGATGCGGAACGCGAAGCCCACCAACACGCCGGTAAACACACGCTGGCCCAGCGTTACCGAGCGCAACGGGCCAAAGATGAACGATACGGCCATCAGCACCAGCGCCGCGGTCACCAATGGCTGCAACACCTTGGTCCAGAACGCCAGCCAGTACTTGCTGTTGGCCAGGCCCTGTTGCGACAGATAGTGGATGTACCCCCACAGGCCGCTGATGGACAGCGAATCGGGCGCCAGCACGACGGTACTGAGCAACTGCGGCGTAAGTTCGACATCCCACCGCTCTTGCGGCGCGGTGACCACCTGGGTGCGGCCGTCGAGAAACTGCGTGGTGGTTACATCATTGAGTTGCCAATGATCCTGGTCATACTGCGCACGCTTGGCGAAGCTGGCGCTTTGCAGGTGGCGCTGGTCGTCGAAGTGGTAACGGGTAACGCCGTAGAGCAGGCCGTTGGGTTGCACGGTATTGATGTGAATGAACTCATCGCCCTGGCGGTGCCACAGGCCACGCTTGCCACTTTGTGCGTCGTCCCCGCCCTGGGCCAGCGAACGTGCCGCTTGCGCCAGGTTTTCCGCCGGCGGCGCCACGTACTCACCGATCAGCAAGCCTGCGACCATGATCACCAGCATCGGCCGCATCACCGCCCAGACGATGCGGCCGATGGACACCCCAGCCGCTCGCATGATGGTCAGCTCGCTGCTGCTGGCCAGGCTTCCCAGGCCGATCAGGCAGCCGATCAAGGCGGCCATCGGCAGCATGTCGTACAGCCGGCGTGGCGCGGTAAGCAGCACGTAGTGAGCCGCATCGAGCACCGAATAGGTAGGGCTCACATCGCTCATTTCGTCGATGAAAGCAAACAACGAGGCCAGGCCGAGGATGATGCCCAACACAGCGAGGATGGTCACCAGCACGCTGCGGCCGATGTAACCGTCGAGCTTCTTCATTGTTCGGCCTCCAGGCGGTTACGCCGTTTGGCGCGCAGGTGCGTGAGCGGCGCCCAATAGAAGATCGCAAGGCCGATGACGAGGAACAACAAGTGTACCCACCACAGCCCCATGTGTGTCCGGCCTTTTTCCAGCGCCCCGCGCACGGCGATCAGGGCCGTCAGGTACGCCATGTACAACAGGATTGCCGGCAACAGCTTGAGGAAGCGGCCTTGGCGAGGGTTGACCTTGGCCAGCGGCACGGCCAGCAAGGCCACCACGAACACCAGCAACGGCAGCGACAACCGCCATTGCAACTCGGCGCGGTCGGCTATGTCGGCAGACCCCCATAATTGGGCGGTAGGCGTAGCCTCTCGGGCAGTGATGTCCTCACTCGCATCGGGCTTGGGCAGCATCACGCCATAGGTGTCGTACTTGATCGCCCGATAGTTGGCATGGCCCGGCAGGCCGTCATAACGGTAGCCGTTGTCGAGGATCAGGTAGCGGCTGCCGTCGGGGCGCATTTCTTGGCGGCCTTTCTCCGCGACCAACAAGGAGATCTGCGGCTCTTGCTTGCTGGCGGTAGGGTCTTTGCGCTCGGAAATGAACACGCCGCCCAGGCGCACCCGGTCTTCGGACAGCCGTTCGGTATAGGTCACCCGGGTGCCGTCACGCAGGCTCTGAAAACGCCCAGGCTCCAAGGTATCGAATTCGGTCAGTGCGTCTTGCTGGTTGAGGATCTGCTGCACCCGTGTGACCCCGGCCGGCGCCAGGCTGAGGCTCAGCCATGCCACCAGCAACGCCACCAGTGCCGCCGGCACCATGGTGATGCCCAGCAAGCGCCGTGGGCTCATGCCGGTGGCCGACAGCACGGTCATCTCGCTTTCGAGGTAAAGCCGGCCATAAGCCAGCAAAATGCCCAGGAACAGCCCCAGCGGCAGAATCAACTGCAAAAAACCCGGCAAGCGAAAGGCCATGATCTGGAACAGCACACCCGGGTCGAGAGCCCCGCTGGCCGCCTGGGCCAGGTATTTGATAAACCGCCCGCTCATGATGATCACCAACAGCACCGCGCTAACGGCACTGAGGGTCACCAACACTTCACGGGACAAATAACGGAAAACGATCAAACCAGACACTCCCGGGATGACGGCAAGGGATCGAAAGACTACGCGAACCGGCCGCACACTGACAGCTATGGACGCGGCCAGGCAAAATTTGCGCGCATTATCCTGTGATTGCCCCTCCCTGTCGATTAACAGAGCCGCTACGGGGTTGTCAGGCTCCGCCGGTCGGGATCAAACTGGGCGCTTTGGCACTTCGTGGCCACAGCCTTGCCAGGCCGGCCGTAGAACCTCTAGCAAAACCTCTAGATAGGGACCCCACATGGAATTGGTCGTAAAGAGCGTCAACCCCGAAACCCTGAAAACCGCCACCTTGGTGGTTGCGGTGGGCGAGAACCGCGCCTTGGGCAAGGTCGCGAGCAAACTCGATGAACTCAGTGGCGGGGCGATCAGCGCGGTACTCAAGCGCGGTGACCTCTCCGGCAAGCCGGGGCAAACCTTGCTGCTGCACAACATTCCCAACCTCAAGGCCGAACGCGTGCTGCTGGTGGGCATAGGCGCCGAGGCACTGGGTGACCGCCCATGGCGCAAGGCGCTGGCCAGCATCGCCGGCACGCTGAAGGGCCTGGGTGGTGGCGATGCGGTGGTGGCGCTGGACGAAGTCGAGGTGAAGGGCCGTGACACCTATGCCAAAACCCGCTTGGCCGCCGAAACCCTGCTCGACAGTCACTACGTATTCGATCGCTACAAAAGCAAGAAAGCCGAGCCACGGGCGCTGAAGAAGATCACCTGGGTCGCCGCCAAGGCCAACGCCACCGCCGCTGAACGTGCAGTGGCCCACGCCACGGCAATCGTGATGGGCAGCACCTTGGCACGGGACCTGGGCAATCTGCCGCCGAACGTGTGTAATCCGGTGTTTCTGGGCGAGTTGGCAACCAAGCTGGGCAAGGACCACAAGGGCCTGAAGGTTGAAGTGCTCGATGAGAAAAAACTGGCCCAACTGGGCATGGGGTCATTCCTGGCTGTCGGCCAGGGCAGTGACAACCCGCCGCGGCTGATCGTTGCCCAGTACCAAGGCGGCCAAAAGGCCGAGCAACCTTATGTGCTGGTGGGCAAGGGCATCACATTCGACACCGGCGGCATCAGCATCAAACCGGCCGCCAGCATGGACGAAATGAAATTCGACATGTGCGGCGCCGCCAGCGTGTTCGGTACCTTGCGCGCCGTGCTGGAGCTGCAATTGCCGATCAACCTGGTGTGCCTGATGGCCTGCGCCGAAAACATGCCCAGCGGCAAGGCGGCACGCCCCGGCGACATCGTGAACACGCTCTCCGGGCAAACCGTGGAGATCCTCAACACCGACGCCGAAGGCCGTTTGGTGCTGTGCGACACCCTGACCTACGCCGAACGCTTCAAGCCCAAGGCGGTGGTCGACATCGCCACCCTCACCGGGGCTTGCGTGGTCGCCCTGGGCGCGCACACCTCCGGCCTGATGGGCAATAGCGATACCCTGGTGGAGCAATTGCTCGCCGCCGGCAAGCAGGCGGACGACCGCGCCTGGCAGCTGCCGCTGTTCGATGAATACCAAGAGCAACTCGACAGCCCCTTCGCCGACATCGCCAACATTGGCGGGCCGAAGGGTGGCACCATCACCGCCGGCTGCTTCCTGTCGCGCTTCGCCAAGGCCTTCGAGTGGGCCCATCTCGACATCGCCGGTACCGCGTGGGTCAGCGGCGGTAAAGACAAAGGCGCCACCGGCCGCCCCGTGCCGTTGCTCACCCAATACCTGCTCGACCGTGCTGGCGCCTGAACCTGCCGAGGGCGCCGCTGGCGCGGTGCCCTTCTCGCCAATGCCACAGGTCGACTTTTACCTGCTACCCAGTGCACACCCGCACGATGCATTGGATTTCGCCTGCAAGCTGGCCGATAAAGCCTGGCGCCTTGGCCACCGCGTGTACGTGCTGTGCGCCAGTGCCGAACAATGCCAAGCATTGGATGCGCGCCTTTGGCAGTTCAAAGCCGAAGCCTTCGTGCCTCACTCGCTGCACAGTGAAGATGCCCAGGCTGCGGTGGCACTGGCGGTCGGCACAGCCAGTGGCGAGCACCATGACCTGTTGGTAAACCTCACCGCAGGGCTCGCAGACGGCCATGAAGGTTTCGCCCGGCTGGCAGAAATCGTGCCCGACGAGCCGGCGCTTCGCCAAGCTGCGCGGGAACGTTTCCGTTTCTACCGCGAACGCGGCTATGCTCTGCAAAATCACCGCCTGCCACGCATCTGAGCGCTTTCCGATGAGCAAGACCCCACCGCTGCCCGAATCCGCCCAACTGCTCGACGACCTGGAGTCTATCCGCGCCCTGCTGGGCGACGACACCCTGGAGCCGCCTCTGCTCACCGAGGCCGTGGATACGGCCCCGGAGCCGCCGCGCAGCTACGACGACGAACAGATTCCCCTGCTGTACGACGAAGTGGCCCCCAACCCCGAACACCCCGAAGCCAAACCGGCGCCGGTGTTCCAACTGGCCGGGCCAGAACCTGACGCCCACCCGCACCCTGAGCCGGCCGCCGCGGCCACCACGGCCACCACGGCCACGCCGGAGCGTAATCGCCAGGATACGCTCCTGCATCTGGATGCCGACCTGCGCAGCGCCGCCCAGCAGATCATGCAGGATGTCATCAACGACTTCACCCCACATATCGAAACCGAGATTCGCCGGCGCCTCGAAGCGCGCATGGAGCGCCTGCTCAACCCCTGACCCCCCACTTTAGGAGTGCGCCCTAATGCTTGCGGGGCGCACTACGCGCTAGGCTATGCCGGTGATTTCATCCCCCAGTGTGAAATATTTCCTCCGGCCGCACGCTCCCCTCCCCGGCTTTCCCTGGCCACTTTGGCCGGAGGCTTTTTTCCGTCGTTACGCCGTTTGCCACAACCGGCGCCCCCGCGCTGCCCGGCCTTCGAGGCGAGCCCTAACACCGGCTTGGCGCGTGCGCGCTGCGCCTACACCCGCACAGGCTTCCCCGGTATACTGTGCGGCTTTCAGAATCAATGCCGAAACAGGGCCTGCCACGCATGGACAAGACTTACCAGCCCCACGCTATCGAAACTGCCTGGTACACCACCTGGGAGTCGCAAAACTATTTCGCGCCCCGGGGTGCTGGCGAGTCGTACACCATCATGATCCCGCCGCCGAACGTGACCGGCAGCTTGCACATGGGCCACGGGTTCAACAATGCGATCATGGACGCACTGATCCGCTTTCGGCGCATGCAAGGCCGCAACACACTGTGGCAGCCCGGCACCGACCATGCCGGCATCGCAACCCAGATGCTGGTCGAGCGCCAGCTCGAAGCCAAAGGCCAAAACCGCCACGACCTGGGGCGGGAAAAATTTCTCGAGAAAGTCTGGGAATGGAAAGGCCAATCCGGTGGCAACATCAGCCGCCAAATCCGCCGCCTGGGCTCTTCGGTAGACTGGACCCGCGAGCGCTTTACCATGGACGACGGCCTCAGCGAGGCGGTCAAGGAAGCCTTCGTGCGCCTGCACGAAGACGGCTTGATCTATCGCGGCAAGCGCCTGGTTAACTGGGACACCAAGCTGCACACCGCCATCTCTGACCTTGAAGTGGAAAACCACGACGAAAAAGGCCACCTGTGGAACCTGCGGTATCCCCTGGCGGACGGCGCGAAAACCGCCGACGGTAAAGACTACCTGATCGTCGCCACCACGCGCCCGGAAACCCTGCTCGGCGATTCTGCCGTGGCGGTGAACCCCACAGACGAACGCTACCGAGCCCTGATCGGCCGGTTCGTCGAGCTGCCGCTGGTCGGCCGCCGCATCCCGATCGTCGCCGACGATTATTGCGACCCTGAGTTCGGCACCGGCTGCGTGAAAATCACCCCGGCCCATGATTTCAACGACTACGAAGTCGGCAAGCGCCACAACCTGCCGCTGATCAACATTTTCGACAAGAATGCCCAAGTGCTGGCCGCCGCACAGGTGTTCAACCTCGATGGCAGCGTCAACCACACCCTCGATAACGCCTTGCCGGGCGAATTCGCCGGCCTCGACCGCTTCGAGGCGCGCCGGCGTATCGTCGCGGCGATGGACGCTCTGGGCCTGTTGCTCAGCGTCGACGACCATGCGCTGAAGGTGCCGAAAGGCGACCGCTCCGGCACCGTGATCGAGCCCTGGTTGACCGACCAGTGGTACGTGTCGACCAAGCCGCTGGCAGCACCGGCGATCGCCGCCGTCGAAGATGGCCGCATCCAGTTCGTGCCCAAGCAGTACGAAAACATGTACTTCTCGTGGATGCGCGACATCCAGGACTGGTGCATCAGCCGCCAGTTGTGGTGGGGCCACCGCATTCCAGCGTGGTACGACGAGGCCGGCAACGTGTATGTGGGCCGCAACGAAGCCGAAGTGCGTGCCAAGCATGCCCTGCCGGCCAGCACCGCCCTGGCGCAAGATAACGACGTGCTCGACACCTGGTTCAGCTCGGGCCTGTGGACCTTCTCCACGCTGGGCTGGCCGGAACAAACCGAGGCCCTGAAAACCTTCCACCCCACCGATGTATTGGTCTCAGGTTTCGACATCATCTTCTTCTGGGTCGCCCGGATGATCATGCTCACCCTGCACTTGGTCCAGCACGACGACGGCAGCCCACAAGTGCCGTTCAAGACGGTATACATGCACGGCCTGGTGCGTGATAGCCAAGGGCAAAAGATGTCGAAATCCAAGGGCAACGTACTTGATCCGCTGGACATCGTCGACGGCATCACCCTTGACGCCCTGCTGGAAAAACGCACCAGCGGCTTGATGCAGCCCAAGCTCGCCGACAAGATCGCCAAGCAAACCCGCGCCGAGTTCCCCGAGGGCATCGCCAGCTACGGCACCGATGCGCTACGTTTTACCTTCTGCTCGCTGGCCTCCACAGGCCGCGACATCAAGTTCGATATGGGCCGGGTCGAGGGCTACCGCAACTTCTGCAACAAGATCTGGAACGCCGCCCGCTACGTGCTCGACAAAGGCGAAGATTGCGGGCAAAAAGGCGAAGCCTACGAGCTGTCGTTGGCCGACCGGTGGATCATCTCGCAGTTGCAGCGCACCGAAGCCGAAGTGACCCGCCAACTTGAGCAGTTCCGTTTCGACCTGGCCACCCAGGCGCTGTACGAGTTCATCTGGAACCAGTATTGCGACTGGTACCTGGAGCTGTCCAAGCCGGTGCTGTGGGACGAAAACGCACCGGCAACACGCCAGCGCGGCACCCGCCGCACCCTGGTACGGGTGCTCGAAGTCGCCTTGCGCCTGGCGCATCCCTTCATGCCGTTCATCACCGAAGAGATCTGGCAACGCATCGCACCACTGGCCGGCATCGAGGGCAAAACCATCATGCTGCAGCCGTGGCCGGTGGCCGACGAGGGCCGTATCGATGCCGATGCCGAGCGTGACATCGAATGGGTCAAGGGCCTGATGCTGGGTGTTCGCAATATCCGCGGCGAAATGAACATCGGCCCCGGTAAGCCGCTGGCCCTGTACCTGAAAAACGCCAATGCCGACGACCAGCGCCGCCTGGCCGAGAACGAGGCGCTGCTGCGCAAGCTGGCGAAGATCGAGTCGTTCACCGTGCTGGGTGCGGGCGAAGAGGCACCCCTGGCCGCTACCGCGCTGGTCGGCGAGTTGGAAGTGCTGGTGCCCATGGCCGGATTGATCGACAAGGGTGCCGAGCTCGCGCGCCTGGACAAAGAAATCCAGCGGCTACAAGGCGAGGTTCACCGCGTCGGCGGCAAGCTTTCGAACGCCGCGTTCGTCGACAAGGCGCCGCCTGCGGTGATCGAAAAAGAGCGCGCCAAGCTCGCTGAGGCCGAACAAGCCCTGGCCAAGCTTGCCGAGCAACACACGCGTATCGCCAGCCTCTAACTATCGCGGCCTCGCCCCTGCGGGGGCAGGCTGCCCTGCCATTGCCGCCATGAGCCCCGACAAACCCAACCTGCACCCGCGCAACCGCCACCAGGGCCGTTACGACTTCCCGGCGTTAATACGCCAATGCCCTGAACTGGGCGAATTCGTGATCAGCAACCCCTATGGTAAGCCAAGCATCGATTTCGCCAACCCAGCGGCGGTGAAGGTATTCAACCGCGCCCTGCTCAAGGCCCTGTATGGCATCGCCTGGTGGGACATCCCCCCCGGTTACCTGTGCCCACCCGTACCGGGCCGGGCCGACTACCTGCACGGTTTGGCAGACCTGCTCGCCCGCCATAACGGCGGGAAAATCCCCCGTGGGGCGCAGGTGCGGGTGCTGGATGTGGGCGTCGGCGCCAACTGCATCTACCCGTTGCTGGGCCACGCCGATTACCGCTGGGCATTCGTCGGCAGCGACATCGACAGCGTGGCACTGGCCTCGGCGCGCACCCTGGCCCAGGCCAACGGCCTGGCAAAAACCATTGAACTGCGCCAACAGGGCAACCCCCGGCACATCCTCAATGGTGTGATCGGCGCCACTGAGCACTTCACCCTTACCCTTTGCAACCCGCCCTTTCATGCCTCAGCGGGCGAGGCCAGCCGCGGCAGCGAGCGCAAGTGGCGCAACCTTGGCAAGCTTGACCCCGCCCGCCCACTACCGGCGCTCAACTTCGGCGGCCAAAGCAACGAACTGTGGTGCGAAGGGGGGGAACTGGCCTTCATCAGCCAACTCATCGATGAGAGCGTGGGGTTTGCCAAGCACGTGCAATGGTTCAGCAGCCTGGTGTCAAAAGCGGCCAACCTGCCGCCCCTGAAGGCCCGCCTGCAACGGGCAGGTGCCCGCCATGTCGAGGTCGGCGAAATGGGCCAAGGGCAAAAGCGCAGCCGGTTCTTGGCGTGGAGCTTCGGCCCGGCCGGCATCTAGTGTGGTGTGTATAGCGCAGGCAATAAAAAACCGCGCCACCGCAGTGCGGGGCGCGGTTTTTGCGGTAAGCCCGCAGGCTTACTTATTGATAGCGTCGGTCAGCACCTTGGCCGGTACGAACTTTACGACCTTCTTGGCAGCGATTTCGATCGCAGCGCCGGTCGAAGGGTTGCGGCCAGTGCGCGCCGGGCGCTCGGTTATCTTCAGCTTGCCGATGCCTGGCAGGGTGATTTCGGAGCCATTTTCCAACTGATCCGCAACGATTTGGCCCACTTGCTCAAGCGCGCCCCTGACGGTGTTTTTCGGAGCGTCAATCGCTTCGGCGATGTCGGCGATCAATTGGTCTTTGGTCAATGCCATGTCGATGTTCCTTTATGTAATAAAACAAGTGGAGTGCAGAGCGCAACGCCAGCCGCGGGGCGGACTTACAATGCAAAGCCAAATACCTGGCCTACTGCCTCGATGGTCGGGCATATAGATACGCAAAACGGTATTTGGTTCGCGAGCGAGCACGCCTCTACAGGGCTATACGGCGCGGATTCCGGGGGTTGCCGACCCGCTCCGCTAGACCGGGCAAAGCTAGCACAGCGTGTGGCAAATATCCGCCTTTATTCCCATAAATATTAAATAAAATTGATCTCATGACCGAAAAACAGCCAAAACAGCAACTCCATGCGGCACAGTGGCCCGGCCCACGCAGCCGTTGCGTTAAACTCTTGCCCTTTTGACCTCGCCGAGAAAGCCATGCCGATTCGCCACTGCATCGTTCACCTGATCGACAAAAAGCCCGACGGTAGCCCGGCCGTGCTGCATGCCCGGGACAAAGAACTGGGCGAGTCGCAGGCAATCGAGCACCTGCTCGCAGACCTCAACGAAAGTTACAACGCCAAGCAAGGCAAAGCGTGGGGCCTGTTCCATGGCGAGTCGGGTGCCTATCCGTTCAGCGGCTGGCTCAAAGCGTACCTGGAGGATGAACAAGACTTTACGGCCTTTACCGTCGAGGCCGTTCAACACCTGCAAAAGTTGATGGAAGAGTCGAACCTTTCCGTCGGTGGCCACGTACTGTTTGCCCACTACCAGCAAGGCATGACCGACTACCTGGCCATCGCCCTGTTGCACCACAGCGAGGGGGTGGCGGTGAACGCAGAATTGGACGTGACGCCCTCACGCCATTTGGACCTGTCGCAATTGCACCTGGCGGCGCGCATCAACCTGTCCGAATGGCGCAACAACCTGCAGTCCAAACAGTACATCTCGTTCATCAAGGGCAAAAACGGTAAAAAAGTGTCGGATTACTTTCGCGATTTCATCGGCTGCCAGGAAGGCATCGACGGGCCCGGCGAAACCCGCACCCTACTCAAGGCGTTCAGCGATTACGTAGAAAGCGAGGACCTGCCCGAAGAAGCCGCACGGGAGAAAACCAACACTTTGGTTGCGTATGCCACCACGCAAAGCAAATTGGGCGAGCCCGTGACACTGGAAGAGCTCTCGGAATTAATTGACGAAGACCGCCCCCGCGCTTTCTACGAACATATCCGCAACAAAGACTATGGCTTGTCGCCGGAGATTCCCGCGGATAAACGTACCCTCAACCAATTCCGCCGCTTCACCGGCCGCGCCGAGGGGTTATCCATCAGCTTCGAAGCTCACTTGCTGGGCTCGAAGATCGAATACGACGAAGAGGCCGGCACACTGACCATCAAGGGCGTGCCGACCCAACTGGCAGACCAGCTCAAGCGCCGAAAGTAACCGGTCTGCGTACCTGGCCTGGATCACGCGCGGCCCACCGCGAACCCCAGCCGCGGAAAATGCACGTGCACCGTGCCAGCGCGCTCGTCCACACGCTTGATGATCACTTCATAGGTGCCACTGTACACCAGCTCGCCCAATACCGGCTCTACCCCATAGTCGGTGGCTGCAACCTGTACCTCCGCCCCGAGCTTAAGGCCATTGGGGTCTTCGTTCGCGCCTTCCGGCAAGGCCGCCGGGGCCGCTGCCTTGGCGATCTCGATGGCATCGGCACTGGCCAGCTCGCTCGGCGCACCGTGCCCAAAGCCCAACACCCGGCCGAGCCACGCCGCCGTTTCGGGGTAAGCATCCACCAGCGGCGCGGTGACCGGCGTACCCTTGAGGAACCATAAACAATGGGCCAAGGCGAAGTCGGCGTAGGTGGCGGCACCGAACAGATAATCGCCCTTGGCGTGGGCTATCTGATGTTCGAGGCGGCCCATCAACGCTGGCCATTCCTGGCGCACCTGCTCCAGGGCCTGGCGCTGGGCGATGCCTCCGCTGAACAGCTTGGCGCGGTCTGCCAGGAAGGCTTGGCGTTGTTCATCATTGAAACGGGCAAAGCGAACCGCTGCGGACTCCGGCTGGAACACCCATGCCACCGCGCGTGGAAAAACCACCTGGCCGGCCCAGGCGCCGAACGCACTGACCAGCGCATCGAGCGCGGCGGGAAACAGCGCTGGCAAGGCTTTTTCGGCATCGATGCGCCGGGCGATCAGGGCCGTATCGCAATAGATATCGGCCCCTACCTGCAGCACTGGTGTTTTGCGGTACCCCCCGGTCAACGCGGTGAGGTCAGGCTTGGGCATCATCGGCGGGATGGTGACCGAACGCCACGACAAGCCTTTGAAGCCGAGCATCAACCGGGCTTTTTCAGCATAGGGCGAGGCGGGGTAATGGTGGAGGATCAACTCATTCATCGGGGGCGGCACCTTTGTTATTGGGTAAGACCTACGCTGCGCTTGCCATAACGGCTTACCGCCACACCATCGCAGTAAACGTGGGATCTGCCAAGGGGCGCCGTTTGGCCGTTAGGGTACCGGCCTGTAAGCCGCGACCAACGCCTCCTTGGCCGCCTTGCGCAACCCCTTGATCAGCCGCTCGTGGCGCAAGGCCTCGGCCTTGCTCGGCCAGGCTTCTACATACACCAAGGCCACCGCTGGGCTGGAGGCGAAAAACCGCGCACCGCGCCCGCGCTGGTGGGCCACGAAGCGCCGTGCGGGGTTGTCGCTGATACCGCAGTACAACGCACCGTTGGCCGCCCGCACCAAGTACACGAACCACGGCCGTGGTGGCCCCACCAACTGCTCAGCCATGCCCCGCCTCCACCTGCAATACCTGCGCCCGGCCAGCGCCCAGGCCGCAAGCGATCGCCGCCAAACCGATACCACCGAATAACCAGCCCACCGCCTGCCAACCGCCGGTGAGGTCATGCACCAGGCCAACGGCCAATGGCCCCATGGCCGCCAGGGTATAGCCCACCCCCTGGGCCATGCTCGACAACGCCGCCGCCACGTGGGCATCGCCCGCGCGCAGCACGATCAGGCTCAACGCCACGGCGAACATCGCGCCCTGGCCCAACCCCAGCACCACCGCCCAGCCCCATAGGCCACTCAGTGGCGCATACAAGCAACCGAACAAGCCGGCCAGCGTCAACGACATCACCCACACCACCGCCAGGCGCTGGTCGCGCCCACGGGTGGCCAACCAGGGGGCGGCCAGCGCGCTGGGTAACTGCACGAGAATGGACCCGGAAGTGACCCAGCCCGCGCTTTCGGCGCTCAGCCCTCGTGCGATCAGCATCGACGGCAACCAGCCGAATACGATGTACGCCAGCGACGATTGCAAGCCCATGTACAACGTCACCTGCCAGGCCAGCGGCGCGCGCCACAGCCCGCGCACAGGGCGATGCGGGTGGCGCGCAGCGGCCCCGCCCTTGGCCTGCGGCCACCAGGCCAGCGCCGCCAGCAACGCCGGCACCATCCAAAAGCCCAGGCCAAAGCGCCAACTGCCGCCCAGTGCGTCGGCCAACGGCACGCTGGCGCCGGCAGCCAACGCGGCGCCCAGGCACAGCGCCATGGTATAGACGCCGGTCAGGGTGCCCGCGTGGCGCGGGAAGTCACGCTTGACGATACCTGGCAGCAACACACCGATGATGCCGATGCTGGCGCCACTGAGCAGGCTGCCGATGAACAAGCCGGCCGCCCCAAACTGGGTGCGCAGCGCAATACCTGCGCCCAGCGCGACCAACACCATGAGCACCACGCGTTCGGCGCCCAAGCGCCTCGCCAGCAGCGCCGCCAACGGCGCAAACACACCCAAGCAAAGCACCGGCAGCGTGGTCAGCAAGCCTGCGGCCGAGGCAGACAAGCCCACATCCGCAGACACCTGCCCAAGCAGGGGAGCCAAGCTGGACAACGCCGGGCGCAGGTTGAGCGCCACCAGCACCAACGCAACGAGCAATACCCATGGGCGCGTCGGCGGAGCATAAGGTTCGGGGGGGCGGCGGGCAGCCCGTGAATCGGCACCCTGGGTACAGGTGTTGGCAGGCATAAAAAAGTCTCGCATCGTCGTTATTATCAGTGGGCCGGGCGGTTGTCGATCAAGGCCCGGCACAACTGCGCGGCCAGCGCGGTGTGGCGGGCTTCGAGCGCGTCGACCATCTGCACATGCAGGTCGAACACCTCTTGCGGGCGTTGCTCAGGGGCCAGCACCCGGCGCAGCGACTCAGCCACCACCTGGCTGAAATAGCGATACAGCTGGCTGAGCATGGGATTATGGGCGGCATCCACCAGGCGTTGGTGAAACACCATGTCGCAGGCGATGTAACGCTCAAGGTCGTAATGGTAGTGGGCCCCGCTGTGCTCCAACGCCGTACGCAGCTCAGCCAAGTCTTGCTCGGTGCGGCGCTCGGCGGCCAGCATGATGGCTTCGACCTCAATGATGCGGCGCGTTTCCCGTGCGTGTTCGAGGGTACACCCCGACATCGCCTTGAGCGCATCGAACGGGTCGGCGCGCCCCCGCAGGTAGCTGCCGTCACCCTGGCGCACCTCCACCAAGCCGGTGAAGGCCAATATGCGCATGGCTTCGCGTACGGTATTGCGGCTGATGCCCAATTCCTGGGCAAGCTCAGGTTCCGTAGGCAGCCGCTCGCCCAGTTGCCACTGGCCCTGGCCGATGCGCTCGCGCAGTTGTTCCAGCGCTTGGTCGACCAAGGAGCGTTTAATCAAGGCCGCGGAAGGCATTTCGTCCAATCATCGGATGAATTTGCCCATAAGGGTAAGCCCGCCGGCAGCGGGTAGCAACCCGGTGCCGACGGGCCGGCAGGCCATCAGTGCAGGATCTGCCCCAAGAACAGTTGGGTACGTTCATTCTGCGGCCGGTCGAAGAAGTCGTCCGGCTTGGCCTGTTCAACGATCTCGCCTTTGTCCATGAAGATCACCCGGTCGGCCACGGTGCGGGCGAAGCCCATCTCGTGGGTCACACACAGCATGGTCATGCCGTCGTTGGCAAGGCCCACCATGGTGTCGAGCACCTCCTTGACCATCTCCGGGTCCAATGCCGAGGTGGGTTCGTCAAACAGCATGATCTTGGGTTTCATGCACAATGCACGGGCGATCGCCACCCGCTGCTGCTGGCCACCGGAGAGCTGGCCCGGGTATTTGTGGGCTTGCTCGGGAATGCGCACGCGCTGCAAGTAATGCATGGCGATTTCCTCGGCTTCCTTCTTCGGCATCTTGCGTACCCACATCGGTGCCAACGTGCAGTTTTGCAGAATGGTCAAATGCGGGAACAGGTTGAAGTGCTGGAACACCATGCCCACTTCACGGCGAACGTTTTCGATCTGCTTGAGGTCGTTGGTCAGCTCGGTGCCATCGACCACGATGCTGCCCTTCTGGTGCTCTTCGAGGCGGTTGATGCAGCGGATGGTGGTCGATTTGCCCGAGCCGGAGGGCCCGCACAGCACGATGCGCTCGCCCTGACGCACATTCAGGTTGATGTCCTTGAGCACATGGAACTGGCCGTACCATTTGTTCACCGCTTCCATGCGGATGATGCCATCGGCGCCAGGTTGCTTGATATCACTCATCGGGTCGACTCCTAACGCTTATGGCCAGTATCCAGCTTACGTTCCAGGTGCATGGAATAGCGGGACATACCGAAACAGAAAATCCAGAACACCAGGGCGGCGAACACGTAGCCCTCGGTGGCCATACCGAGCCATTTAGGGTCGGCGGACGCTTGCTTGACACTGTTGAGCAACTCGAACAGGCCAACGATGTAGACCAACGAGGTGTCTTTGAACAGCGCGATGAAGGTGTTCACCAGGCCCGGGATTACCAGCTTCAGCGCCTGTGGCAGCACCACCAGGAACATGCTGCGCCAGTACCCCAAGGCCATCGCCGCGGCGGCTTCATATTGGCCCTTCGGTATGGCCTGCATGCCACCGCGGACCACTTCGGCCACATAGGCGGACTCGAACAGAATGATGCCGATCAACGCCCGCAGCATTTTGTCGAAGCTCATGCCTTCGGGCAAAAACAGCGGCAGCATCACCGAGGCCATGAACAGCACGGTAATCAGCGGCACACCGCGCCAGAATTCGATGAAGGTCACGCAGACCACCCTCACCGCCGGCAACTTCGAGCGCCGGCCCAGGGCCAGCAGGATGCCCAGCGGCAACGCGCCGGCAATGCCCACCGTGGCGAGGATCAGGTTGAGCATCAGCCCACCCCACTGGGTGGTCGGCACGTGCTCCAGGCCCAGCATGCCGCCGCTCAGCAGGCAATACGCCAAGATCGGATAGAGCACCAGGAAAGCGATGCCGTACCTGAGCTTGTGGGTAAACCGCGCAACGAACAACGGCGCGGCACCGACCACCGCCAGCAGCACGGTCAGGTCCACGCGCCAGCGCAGTTCCGGTGGGTAGTAGCCGTACATGAATTGGCCGAAACGCTGCTCGATGAACAACCAGCAGGCACCCGACGGGGTACACTGCTCGCGGCTATCCCCCAGCCAGGTAGCCTGGAAAATCGCCCAACTCAGCAACGGCGGTACGATCAGCCAGATCAGGTACAGCGCCACCAGGGTAAGCAGCGTATTGGGCACACTTGAAAACAGGTTTGCCCGCAACCACGCGTAGACGCCCACGGTTGCTACCGGTGGCGGCAGGTCGGGTTTGAATTGATGGGTGGTCATGCTTGCATCCTCACCGCTCGATCAGCGCAATGCGCTTGTTGTAAGCGTTCATCAGCAGCGAAATGCTGACGCTGATCGCCAGGTACACCGTCATGGTGATAGCCATCACCTCGGGCGCCTGGCCCGTTTGGTTCAGTACGGTACCGGAGAACAGCGAAACCATTTCTGGGTAACCCACCGCGGCGGCCAGCGACGAGTTCTTCATCAGGTTCAGGTACTGGCTGGTCAGCGGCGGCACGATCACACGCATTGCCTGCGGGATGATCACCTTGCGCAGGGTGGGCCCGTTACGCAGGCCCAATGAGTGCGCAGCTTCGGTTTGGCCATGGCTGACCGAGCCAATACCCGAGCGCACGATTTCAGCAATGAACGCGGCGGTGTACACACTCAGCGACAGCACCACGGCCAGCAGCTCAGGGATCAACACCCAGCCGCCGACGAAGTTGAAGCCCCTGATCGCCGGTATTTCCCAGTGCACCGGGGCACCGAACAGCAGTGCCGCCAAAGCCGGCACTACGATCATGATCGCCAGGCCCGTCCAGAATTTATGGAACGGCTGGCCGGTTTGCTCAAAGCGCTTGGTGGCCCAACGCGCCATCAGCACCGTTGCCACGATCGCCACCACCACCGCCACCACGAACGGGCCGAAACCGGGTGCCAGCAACGCGGCGGGCATGTTCAGGCCACGGCTGCTGACGAAAAACATGTCGAGCATCCCGTGCGCCTGTCGCGGGCCTGGAAGGCTCAAGAAAATGGCGAAATACCAGAAGAGGATCTGCAATAACGGCGGGATGTTGCGGAACGTCTCGATGTAGACGGTCGCCACCTTGTTGATCAGCCAGTTTTTCGACAACCGCGCCACACCCAGGGTAAAGCCCAGAACCGTGGCTAGGATGATGCCGAGTACGCTGACCAGCAACGTATTGAGAATGCCGATCACCAGCACGCGCCAGTAGGTATCTGCCTCGGTGTAGTCGATCAGATGCTGGGCGATGCCGAAGCCGGCGGAATTGTTCAAGAACCCGAAGCCCGAGGTAATACCCCGATGCTGCTGGTTAACCTGCATGTTATGGAAAAGGTACCAGCCAAGGCCGATGACCACCACCACGGTGACAACCTGGAATACCCAGGCGCGTATGCGCGGATCGGTCAACCATGAGCCCTTGGGTGCGCCAGTATGGTTTTGCATGAAGTGCCCCAGTTAGAAACGTGCGAACAACGGGGTGAGCTTAAGCAACAAGGCAGGGCAGGCGCACTGCGAGTGCTTCCCTGCGCCTGCCTTGTCGCTTCAACTGATCACCCCGGCCCGAAGGGCAACCCCGGGGTTGCCCTTCGAACGGTCCATTAGCGCACGGGCGGTGCGTACTGAAGGCCACCCTGGTTCCACAGGGCGTTCTGGCCACGGGTGATTTTCAGCGTGGTACCCGCGCCAAGGTTGCGCTCGAACATTTCGCCGTAGTTACCCACTTGCTTGACGATCTGTACGATCCAGTCTTTGCGCAATTGCAGGTCTTTACCGAACTCGCCGTCGGTACCGAGCATACGGCGCACGTCCGGGTTGGTGCTGTTTTTGGCCATGTCCTCGACGTTTTTGGAGGTGACACCGGCCTCTTCGGCGTCGAGCATGGCGAACAGCGACCACTTCACGATGTTCAGCCACTCGTCGTCGCCTTTACGTACTACCGGGCCCAGCGGCTCCTTGGAGATGGTTTCCGGCAGCACTTCGTAATCACCGGGGTTAGCCAGCTTGGAACGCTGTGCGAACAGCTGCGACTTGTCGGAAGTCAGCACGTCGCAACGGCCGCTTTCCAGCGACTTGGCGCTTTCATCGGAGGTTTCGAACGTAATGGGCGTGTACTTCAGGCCATTGGCGCGGAAGTAATCGGACACGTTCAGCTCGGTGGTGGTACCGGCCTGGATGCAAATCGTGGCACCATCCAGCTCCTTGGCGCTCTTGACCCCCAGTTTTTTGCTGGCCAAGAAGCCCTGGCCGTCATAGTAGGTGACCCCGGCAAAGATCAAGCCCATGCCGGCGTCACGCGAGCTGGTCCACGTGGTGTTGCGCGACAGCACGTCGATTTCACCGGACTGCAGTGCGGTAAAGCGTTCCTTGGCGTTGAGCTGGCTGAACTTGACCTTGCTCGCATCACCAAATACCGCCGCGGCCACGGCGCGGCATACGTCTGCGTCGATACCAACGATCTTGCCGGAAGCGTCAGGTACCGAGAAGCCCGGCAAGCCATCGCTCACGCCACATTGCACGAAGCCCTTTTTGTTCACGGCGTCGAGGGTAGCCCCTGCCTGAGCGAAACCGCTGGCGCCGAACACGGCGGCGGTGGTCAGTACTGCCAGGGTGGATTTCAACATCTTCATTCAAACCTCCAATGGGCTCTTGTTGTGTCCGAGCTTGTATTTCGCCGCACCTTTGTGAGGCATATTCGACCCGTGCTGGCTTATTTTTGGGTCAAGCGACGTAACGAGCTTGAAGCGATCAGGAAAGGTGTGCGCCTTTCTACGTTTAAATCACTGTTCCCGTTGCGCCGTATGGCGCCCGCAGGCACGTTAACGCAGTGGCTATGGCGCGTCCACAATGCAAGCGTAACGGCTTATGGGCACCGCCCAGTCTCTACGGCGAGTGTTACCGGCAATCGAGGCGGGCCTGCTCCGCTTTGCCGTAGCAAAGGCCATACCAGGGCCGCCGTAAAAAGCCATTCGGTGCACGTCAAGCGTTAAAGTTGTACCCTTGCGACATCTTATTCAGTTATTTACACATCGCGCCCCGTTGCAATGCACTTTTTCGGTAACAGGCGCACCTTTATGGAGCACCCATGACCCCACCGTTGATTCTGGACCCCACCGGCCGCGCCGACGCGTGTGTCATCTGGTTGCATGGCTTAGGCGCCAGCCGCCACGATTTCGAGCCGGTTGCCAAACTGCTGCAGGAGCGTTTGCCCAGCACCCGTTTCGTGCTGCCCCAGGCGCCCACCCGCGCGGTGACCATCAACGGCAGCTACGAGATGCCGAGCTGGTACGACATCCTCGCCATGGCCCCGGCCCGCGCCATCGACCGCCCTCAATTGGAAGCCTCGGCGCACCAGGTGCTGACCTTGCTCGACGAGCAGCAGGCCCAGGGCATCACCCCACAGCGTTTGATACTGGCCGGTTTTTCCCAAGGCGGCGCCGTGGTACTGCATTGCGCTTACCTTGAGGCCGATCGCGCGCTCGGCGGGGTGATGGCGCTCTCTACTTACGCGCCAACCTTTGCCGACAGCATAGCGTTGTCTGACCAGCAGCGCCGGATTCCGGCACTGTGCATGCACGGCAGCGTCGATACCGTGGTTGCCCGCGACATGGGCCATAGCGCGTGGCAACGGCTGCAAGCCGCGGGGGTGGACGCACAGTGGCGCGAGTACCCGATGGACCACGAGGTGGTGATCGAGCAGATCCGAGACATTGCCGACTGGCTGCACGCGCGCTTGGGCTGACGCCACTGGTGCGGCCAGCACTACGCCGCGCCCGATTCTTGCATTACACTGCCCGGCGTACATTCCTTAATCAAATGATGAGAAGACCGTGCTCAAGGCACTCAAGAAAATGTTCGGCAGGGGCGAGGCTGAGCCACTCGCCACCGCACCTGCACCGGCCGCATCCGCTCAGCCATCCGCCCCGGCAGCCACGGCGGCCACCGAAGCCCCACCGCGGGCAATAGCTCCCAGCCCTGCCCCGGTGCCCGCCAAGGCCGAACGCCCCCGGCGCGAGCGTACCCCACGCGCGGCCAAGCCTACCCCACCCACCTGGAAGCCCGAAGACTTCGCCGTAGAACCGCAAGAAGGCAAAACCCGCTTCCATGACTTCGCCCTGGGCAACGAGCTGATGCAAGCCATCCACGCCTTGGGGTTTCCCTACTGCACGCCCATTCAAGCCCAGGTGCTCGGCCACACCCTGCGCGGCAAAGACGCCATTGGCCGTGCCCAAACGGGCACCGGCAAAACCGCGGCATTCCTGATCTCGATCATCAAGCAACTGCTGCAAACGCCGGCGCCCAAAGAGCGCTATATGGGCGAGCCGCGCGCGCTGATCATCGCGCCCACCCGCGAATTGGTGGTGCAGATCGCCAAGGATGCCGAGGCACTGACCCGCTTTGCACCGCTGAACGTAATGACCTTCGTCGGCGGCATGGATTTCGACAAACAGCTCAAGGCGCTGGAACGCCGTTATTGCGACATCCTGGTGGCCACCCCGGGGCGCCTGCTGGACTTCCACCAACGGGGCGAAGTGCACCTGGACATGGTCGAAGTACTGGTGCTCGACGAAGCGGACCGCATGCTCGACATGGGCTTCATCCCCCAGGTTCGGCAGATCATCCGGCAAACCCCGCCCAAGAGCGAACGCCAAACGTTGCTGTTCTCCGCCACCTTTACCGAAGACGTGATGAACCTGGCCCGGCAGTGGACGGTGGAACCGGCCGTGGTCGAGATCGAGCCAGAGCACGTGGCCAGCGAAACGGTGGAGCAACACGTGTACGCAGTGGCCGGCGCCGACAAATACAAATTGCTATATAACCTGGTCAACGATAACGGCTGGGAACGGGTGATGGTGTTCGCCAACCGCAAGGACGAAGTGCGCCGGGTCGAAGAGCGCCTGGTGCGCGATGGCGTGAATGCCGCGCAACTCAGTGGCGATGTACCCCAGCACAAACGCATCAAAACCCTTGAAGCGTTCCGCGAAGGCAAGGTCCGCGTGCTGGTGGCCACCGACGTCGCCGGCCGTGGCATCCACATCGACGGCATCAGCCACGTGATCAACTTTACCCTGCCCGAAGACCCAGACGACTACGTACACCGCATCGGCCGTACCGGCCGCGCCGGCAGCAGCGGGGTTTCGATCAGCTTTGCGGGCGAAGACGACGCCTACCAACTGCCGGCCATCGAAACCCTGCTGGGCCGCAAGATCGCTTGTGAAATGCCACCGGACGAGCTGTTAAGGCCGGTAGAGAAGAAACGCCAAGCCGTATAGCCGCACGTTGAGCGCTGCCAGCGTGCGGCCCATGCCGCATTAAACCAGCGTCGCCACCGCCAGCACCGCGTACCACAACACCGCCGCGCGCTGCAGCAATGCCCAGAGCGCATCTAGCCCGGCCACGGCTTCAGTGCTGGTTTGCAGGGGTTCAAGGTCGGCGGCGAGTTGGCCGGCGCGCCCGACCAGGGCTGCGGCACTGAGTGGCCAGTGCAGCAGTTCGTGCAGCAGGTAGCGAGTCACGGCCATGAAGTTCCCCACCAGCGCAAAGCTGCCCGCCAAAAGCCTGGCCGGCAGCCAATCCAGGGCGTGCAGCAATTGCCCGGCGCGCTCGCGCAGGCCGGGTTGCTCGGCGTGTTCGGCCACCAACGCCAACAGCCGATAGGCCAATGCGGCTACCGGCCCCAGCAAGCTGTACCAAAACACCACGCTGAAAAAACTGCCCAACGCCCGCCACAGCAGCCAACCCTGCACTTGCTGCGGCAACTCGTTGGGCTGCTGTGCGGTAACCGTCATGTCGCGCTCAGCCACGTGCAGCGCGGCGGTGTCGTCTTCGCGCCGCCAGGCGTCACGCAGTGGCCCCAGCGCCACTTTAGGGTCGCCACGGCCCAGGCTGTAGGCCAACACCAACAGGTGCAACGGCAGCGCCAGCAAGCCGTAAGCCACCGGCATCAATACCCAAAGCAGCAGGCCCAATACCACTGCCGGCACGCCCACCAGCACCAGCAGCAACAGCCATGGCTCACGGCCCAATAGCCGGTGCCCTTGCAACCGCCGTAGCTCGGAGAGAAACACGCCGTCGCGCTGCAGGCGTTGGCGCAGTGGGGAAAGCTTTTCTACCCAAACGATCACCAGCAAAACCAGAAAACTCATCGGCCCTCCTCCAATGCGGCCTGTAGCGCACGGCGATAGCGCGCCCAGTCGAAATACGGCCCCGGGTCGGTCTTACGGCCCGGGGCAATGTCGCTGTGCCCGGTGATGCGGGCCAGCGTGATCTGCGGGTAATGGGCCAACAGCTCAAGGCTGAGCGCCTGCAGGCAGGCATACTGCTGCGCCGTGAACGGCTCGTGGTCGGTGCCTTCCAGTTCGATACCCAGTGAAAAGTCGTTGCAGCCCTCGCGCCCTTCGAAGCTCGACGTACCGGCATGCCAGGCGCGGTGGTTGCAGCCCACGAACTGGACCAACGCACCGCTACGCTCGATCAAAAAATGCGCAGACACCCGCAGGTGCGCGATGCCTTCAAAATAGGGATGCTCACCCGGGTCGAGGGTATTGAGGAACAACTGCGCAGGTTTTCCCGTGCCGAATTGCCCCGGTGGCAAGCTGATGTTGTGGATCACCAGCAACGACACTTCGCCGCCCGGGCGCGCGTTGAAGTTCGGTGAGGGGCAATGCTGGGCACCGTCGCACCAGCCACTGCTCGGGTCGAGGCCGATAGGCGGCATGGAAGGTCCTTGGGTAAACGCCTGGGCGCCCAGTATGCCGTGTTGCGCCAGCGCTGTGGAGTGCGCGGTTAGGCTGACTTGAGCGACCGCAGCTTGCCGACCACCGCGTCGAGGGCACGGTCGAACAACAGGTTGTCGTCGAGCACCCGCAGGCTGCCATCGTGCACGGCCTGGGCCAACGCAGCGCGGGAGCGCTCCAGTACTTTCATGCCGGTGCGGTTAACGAAAATATACTTGCCCGTACTGGCAATCACCGTGGTGAGCTTGCAACGCAGCCGGTGCTCGGCGTCTTCCTGTAATTCGACCCAAGTGCCCGGGCGCATGGCGTCGACCATCGCCAGCGCCGGGTCATCCGCCGCCAGCACCGAGGTAGGCTCCGGCACGGCCTGCGGTTGCTGGCCCTCCAGCACGATTTCGCTGTCTATGCGCACCAGCAGCGTGTCGTCGTCCGGGGCCAACAGTGAACTGCTCGGCTGCGCAGCGCGCTGGATGGCTTGCACATGCAAGGTTTCGAGCTGGCTGAAAAATTCACTGGTGGCGAACGGGTCGAACGCTGAACTGGTCAGCCCCTCGCGCAGTGACTTGAGCAGGCCCGGCACCAGTTCGAGCAACCGCAGCCGCGCCTGGGGCTCGTTGTGCGGCTCGACGCTCCAAATCAGGTCGTCCATCGTTTCCAGGGCCAGCGCCCATTCCGCCGAGGCATCGCCGTGCTTGAGCCACGTCAGCAGCAATACCTTGCTCCAAGCCTCTTCGAGCAATCGCACCACCACCTGTGGCAGGGTTTTGCCGAGTAACCGGCGGTTGAGCTCGAACTGTACGTGCAAGCGCGCCAGCTCTGCCCGCGCACGCCCTTCCTCGGCGTCGCGGGTGCGCTGTTCGAGCAACTCGCTGCGGCGGCGTTCGTCGGCGGTAAACGCTAAAAAGTCTACCAATAGCTCAGAGAACAACGCCGGGTCATCGACGAAATCGTTGAGCAGGCGCTGCACGATCTGCTCGATGCGCCCATGCAGCGCGTCGCGCTGGTAGTCATCCCGGCTGCTCCAGCCCATCGCCGCCTGGGCGATCTCATTGAGCAAACGCCGCGCCGGGTGGCTGCCACGGCTGAAAAAGCTCTTGTCGACCACCGCGACCTTGAGCATCGGGATCTGCAACCGGCCGATCAACACTTTCAGCGAATCGGGAAGGTTACGGTCAGCGAGAATGAACTCGAACAACATCGCGACCAAGTTGATCACGTCTTCATCTACGTTGCCCACCACACGGGTGCGCCCGCTTTTCACACTCACCCGGGTCAGCAACTGCTCAAGTTGCTGGCGCAGGTCATAATCTTCGTAGGTCAGTGGCTGCGCCGGTACGTATTGCTGAAGGTGCGAGAGCAAGCGCATCAAGTCGCTGGTGGAAATAGGCTGGGCGTCGGCCAAGGTTTCGAGCTTCGGCGCCACGGTGCCGCGCAGCGCACGCAGCAGTTCCTGCAAGGCCGAGAATACCTCACGCACGCTTTGGTCCAGTGCGGCGGCCGCAGCATTCGCGCTGGGCGCCTGCTCCGGGGCCTGGGCTCCGGCCTCGGCCTCGGCATCGGCACTGCGCTTGCGCAACGGGCGGTCTTCGGCACGGCGGCTGGGGGCGGCCTTGAGTTCAGGTAAAATACCGGTCGCGATCAGCAACTGGTTGGCGTCGAAATACAAATGGTCGGTGTCGGTGAGTACGTACTTGTCGAACAGCTTGAGGATGATCAGCTTGACCTTGATCTCCACGCCTAGGTTTCGCCCGGCCTGGATGAAATAGTCGCACAGCATCGCCGGGCCCAACGGGTTGGTTTCGTCCGTGAGGGTGCGGGGTATCAAGGTATTCAGGCGTGTGGTGAGCTGTGTCAGGGCGAAGCCATCGCGAGCCAGCACCTTGCTGACCATTGCGTCCAGGGCCACCGTGCGTTCGAGTTCGTCGTTCGGCACCAGGGCCAATTTGTCGTAGGTCATCGGTGCAGAACGCGCCAGGCCCACGTCATATTGGCCGACCCGAACGAATTCCTCATAGAATTTTTCGAGAAACCCGCGCTCTATGTTCTTGCGCTTGAGTCGCAAATCACGCATGGCTTCGAAGAAAATATTCTGCTCCGCATTACTATGCGCCTTGTCGGCCATCTCGAAGAGCGTGTCGTCGGCGTTGTCGAACAGCGCCTGTAACCCATCTTTGAGTTGCTGCGCCGCTTTATCGCGCACTTGCAGCACCACGACCGGCAAACGAGCTAGCGATGCATTGCTGGCCTGTTGGGCCGCAGCATTTAAAGGCACCACTTTGCCGTCGGTTGGCATGCTCGACTCCTTGTTCGACAGGTCATGACAGGTATGAATGTAAGGTTTAGCACGCCCTATTGCCGGACACTGTACCCGGCCGATCCCTTTGAGCAGAGAAATGGGCTTTTGTTTCATGACCCATGAAAAAACGTCAATGCCATGTCGCCAAACCGCAGGCGCTGTGACCCGGCAAGGCGCGGAGGCTTATCGGGGCAGCGGGTAGACTTTAGCAAGGTGATAGACATTCAAAAATATGTTTTGCTCAAACAACCCGACCAAATGCACAGCGCACGATTGCCAAGCCATGCCGAAGGTTCGCGCAACGGGATCACTGCCTTATAATCCGCTGCACATTTTGTTGGAGCCTGTTATGCCGAACCTGCGCTTGGCCGACCTTACCGCCGAAATCGACGCCAATGTACGCCGCGCGTTACTCGAAGACGTAGGCAGTGGTGATATCACCGCACAGTTGATTCCCGCCGAGCGCTTGGCCACGGCCACGGTGATCACCCGCGAAGCGTGCGTGGTCGCGGGCACCGCCTGGGTAGACGCAGTGTTTCGCCAGGTCGACCCACGCGTCGCGGTGCACTGGCACGTGACCGATGGCGAGCGCGCCCAGCCCAACCAGGCATTGTTTCATCTCGAAGGCCCGGCGCGCTCGCTGCTCACCGGCGAACGCAGCGCGCTGAACTTTCTGCAATTGCTCAGCGCCGTGGCCACCCAAGCGGGCGACCTGGCGGATACGGTGGCCCACACCCAGGTGAAGTTGCTCGACACCCGCAAAACCCTGCCAGGGCTGCGCCTGGCGCAAAAGTACGCGGTAACCTGTGGCGGTTGCCACAACCACCGTATCGGCTTGTACGACGCATTCCTGATAAAAGAAAACCACATCGCGGCCTGCGGCGGCATTGAAGCGGCCATTGCCGCGGCGCGGCGCATCGCCCCGGGCAAGCCAGTGGAAGTCGAAGTCGAATCGCTGGCCGAACTCGACCAAGCCTTGCAGGGGGGCGCCGATATCATCATGCTCGACGAACTGAGCCTGGCCGACCTGCGCGAAGCGGTACGGCGCACGGCGGGGCGGGCGCGCCTGGAAGCCAGCGGCGGGATCGACCACGCCAGCTTACCGGTGATCGCCGAAACCGGCGTCGATTACATTTCGATCGGCGCCATGACCAAGAATGTAAAAGCCATCGACCTGTCGATGCGCTTGGCGCTATAACCGGGGGGCGAACCACCCGGGCGTTTTCACCATTCAAACCACAAGGGTGCTATGGACATCGGGCCACGACTGAAGAGGGTGCGCGAACGCCACCAGTTATCCCAGCGCGAGCTGGCCAGAAGAAGCGGCGTGACCAACGCCACCATTTCGTTGATCGAACAGAACCGTGTGAGCCCTTCGGTCAGCTCGCTGAAAAAACTGCTTGAGGGCATCCCGATGTCGCTGGCGGACTTCTTCGCCACCGATGAAACACCGGCGCAAAACCCCTACATTTACCGCTCTGGCAACCAGCCAGACCTCGGCCGGCGCGGCCTGCGCCTGTTGCTGGTGGGCGCCACCGTGAAAGACCGGCACATGCGCATGCTGCGCGAACTCTACGCGCCCGGCGCCGACAGCGGCGAGCCCATCGTGCACCCGGAAGGCGAGGAATGCGGGCTGGTCACCCGTGGCACCATCGAACTCACCATCAACGGCGAGGTGAGCATCCTGCAGGCGGGCGACGGCTATTACTTCCCCACCACATTGCCGCACAGCTTCAAGAACATCGGCCAGGACGAGGCCGAGATCGTCAGCGCCAACACCCCGGCGAATTTCTAAACGCCTGTACAGGCCAGCCATGGCTTGGCGGCGAGCCGCGCATCGCGCTGGCTAGGGGGTGGCGGTCACGTTAGGATACGCGCCTTCTTTTATACGGACATTCCCATGCCCCTGACCATCCGCCCCGCCCACGCCGACGACGCGCCACGCATTTATGCCTTTATCAAGGAGCTGGCAATTTACGAGCGGGCTGAGCACGAAGTGGTGGCCAACCTCGACGACGTCCGCCACAGCCTGTTCGCGGCCGGGGCACCCTCCCGGGCGTTGATGTGCGAACGCGCCGGCCAGCCGATCGGCTATGCGGTGTACTTCTACAGCTATTCCACCTGGCTCGGCCGCAACGGCATCTACCTCGAAGACCTGTACATCACCCCCGAACAACGCGGCAGCGGTGCCGGCCGCGCCCTGCTGCAGCACATCGCCCGCGAAGCGGTCGCTGGCGGCTGCGGGCGCCTGGAATGGAGCGTGCTGGACTGGAACGAGCCGGCCATCGGCTTCTACCGCAAGATCGGCGCCCTACCCCAGGATGAATGGGTGCGCTACCGGCTGGATGGGCAGGCGCTGCGTGATTTTGCGCAGGGGTGAGGGTATGCCATCGAAAACCCCGTTAATGGCGGTACATGCCGGTACGAAGCGTTACTGGAAGAGCCCGCCGACGCGAGTGCCTTCCGGCGGGTTACTGGCAAAAGCCGCCCTTATGATGTGAGCCGGTACCGCCAACGGGGTGCGTGCCCTTGGGGCAGGCCTGGGCGGATACAGCGGCGACCGACAACAGGCTTACCCAGCACACGATGATAGCTTTCTTCATGACCTGCTCCGAGGCTGTGGATTCAACACCCTGTTATCGGTTGCATCGGCAGCAGCTAAAGGGGGCAGCCGTCGGGCGGTATCAAGAACTGCTGAAGCTGGCTCAGGAAGCGCCGCTTGCGGATACCACAATTGCGCTGGGCGGCTGACCCGTAGCAGTGCCGCCCGTCGCGAAAGTATCGTAGACCAATCTGCGCGATAGCGTTGCCCGCCTCACCGCCGCTGATGAATCCACCGCGTCAGCGGAACACCCCAGCACCTTGCTTCCCATGATCCTGCCGAACAAACGGCAGACAATCCCACGGGAAGTTCGCCCGGCGTGTGCGTGGCGAAGGTGATCATTGCCCGCTCTCCCGAGCGTCAAATTGCAGGGCGTACCACAGCGCATCAATGATCGCTTTGGCGCTTTCGGCAGCGTGAAGTGCGAGCCAGGCGTGCTGCCCATCAAATTCGATTGTGCCCATCGCCGCGTCCTCGATGCTGCCCGCGATGACTTTCAGCAGGGCGGATACCTTCTCCAGCGCCTGTTCGGCATCAATGCCATCGGTCACTTTGAACAGATTCAGCCGTTTATCAACTGGGCCGACTGGGCAGAAGTCGTTTTCGGTGGTGACCAAGCGCGTGCTCATTGGCCACCCGCCTTGGCCAGCAGGGCCTCGGTCAACTCCGCGTAAGCAGTCGCGCTGGCGGTGCCCAAGTGGGGAGTTTCGCGGACCTTCTCGATGGGCATCTTCGAGTTCGCCATCGAGGCGAAGGCCACGGCGTGTGGGCGGGCCATTTGGTCGTTGTAGCGGGTAAGGAGAACGGAACGGCTGCTGTTCGCTCGCAGGGCTGCCAATGCCATACGGCGGTGGGTGAGTTTGCGAACTTTGGGCGCGAAGATGCGGGTCATGGGTATAGCTCCTTGATTTGGGGAGCTGCCACGATTCGCCGCTAAACGAATAGGGTGGCAGCCATGTGCGCGGGTTAGCGGACAGGGAATCAAGGAAACCTGCAGACCCGAAGGCCTCCCACACACACAGCCGCCATAACACGAGACTGCAGACGCAAAAAAAGCGCTCGCAGTCGTGGTCTGGGCGCTGTTGCGCCTTGATTTGCCCGGGCCGCTAAACCCGTTGTCAGCAATGTGACGGGTGAACAATACCGAGCATCGCGATGGCCTGCAACCGCTGGTTTCGGCCGCCTAGGGCGATTCATTGGTGCCATCATGCGGTGGCACTCCTGAAAGCATTTGGCCGTGAAGCGCTACCAATACACCGCCAGCCAACGCGGCCTTGCGTTCGGAGAACGTATTTGCCCTGGTCCACCAGCAGCACGTCGCGAAGCTCCAACAGCGATACCAGATCGCGTTCGGCCTTGGTCAATTGGTCCTGGTCCCAGCCGGCTAACGTGCTGGTCGGCGCTGGGTGGGGAGGCGGGCAATACGCTTTCTACAGTACAAAACGACATAGACCCGGTCGGAACCCGTATGCCTGGGGGCTTTGAGGCGTACTGAGGAGTTAAATGAGGTTTGCTGCGCAGGGTGATGGTGCCGGAGACAGGAATAGAACCTAAACACTCAAAGCCTTACGATAAGATGATTACTCCAATCTCTATAAAATTAAAGGTACTCAATGAGGTACTCAAGCCTAAAGTGGTGAGGTCAGGGGTTTGCAGCGTGGCGGCTTTGAATTCCACTAAGACGCAGTATAAGCCGTGCCCCTGCGACCACACCAGGCAGTTGTTCGATTGGGCGATCCAGACTCGTCGACCAGCGCCCAAGTCTAGTAAGATTGGGTATCGTGCTACCGACGTCAGCGGATGCACGCACTGCGGGCATGAACTTGTTCATTTAAGGTAGTTTTTGAACGCCCCCCGTTTACTTAACATCTCACATGGAAGGCTGGAAGAATTGGCGAAGGTTCCGGAAAACCCCACAGAAAACTCAGAAATTGGCGACGTAAGGATCATCGGTGGAAAACCCTACCGCACTGGGTTCCTGAACGCTTTTTGGGGTAACGCCGACTTCAAGGACCCCCGAGTATTGCTCCGCGCCAAAAGGGAAAATATTCTTTTTAGCTCGCGGAGCCTCCATCACTACACGTCGCTTGCTGGCCTTAAGGGTATCATTGAAGAGAATGGTTTTTGGGCCTCAGACAACCGATTCATGAACGACACGGAAGAAAGCTTGAATGGAAGTAGGCTGGCAGGCCACATCTTACAATATAAAGCGAGACGCACCAGTGATGCTGCTTTTGCGAATGTACTCCTTGCGGTCGATGAGCTGCTCGCCTCGCCAAGGCAGGATGGTCATTTAGTCACCTGCTTCTCAACCGTTCGGGATGATCTTGGGCAATGGCGTGGTTATGGTGCGGGCGGTGTATGTATATGCTTGGGCGAGGTTACCGGTAGAGAAGCCCCGCTGTTTTTCGGGCCCGATCATATGCCATTCCAAGCGATCTACGATGAAATACCAAAGCGCGTGCTTTTGCTATCAGTGCTGAGAGGCTTTGAACGTGAGTACTCTGTTGATCGCCGCGCAATGGGCACTGCATGGCCATGTGATCATGACAAAGATTACATTGAGCAAATTCACTCGAAGATCTCTGGCTCCATACTTGGCTTCAAAGATCGCGCCTTTAAAAACGAATCCGAGGCTCGGATCGTCCTCTCATATCAACAAGCTAAACGTTATGAAGGTGGCTTAAAATTTCGCGTTAGCCCACTCGGAATCATTCCCTACCTCCGCACCGGCGACCATCTTGCTGTGAAGAAGCACGGGGGTCTGCTACCGCTGCGCGAAATTATTATCGGGCCTACACCACATCAAGAGCTAGTAGCAAAAAGCGTGGAAACTTTTCTTAGACATGCAGGCTATACGTCCACCAATGTCAGCCTATCCAAAGTTCCGTACAGAACGCCTTGACCGCACTGATTTCAACGTGGGCCCTCGGACTAGTCGAACCGACTCACTGGATCTAGCCGTCCATAACTCGCCGGATAATAGCGGCGCTTCGAAAATGGACTGGCCCCTACAAAATCGGACACCGACACCCCGTTAACTTGATGCCGTTTTCATCCGCCTGAATTCTCTGGGAGAACGGTATTTTTTAGTGCGCTGTGTGGATGCTGCTCATTGTAGTGCTCGAAGGCAATTGCCAAGTTCCGTAATGCCGTTTCACGGTTCGGTCGTGGCATGCGCGCCACGTAATCGCGTTTGATGGTCTTCACGAAGCTCTCCGCCATACCATTGCTGTGTGGGCTGCAAACTGGCGTAGTCACAGGCTGCAAGCCGATCTGTTATGCGAAGAACCGGGTCTGCTTTGCGGTATATGCCGAACCATTGTCAGTTAGCCACTGCACTGGCGTGTTGGGCAATTGATCGCCAAATCGCTTCTCCACGCTCTCCAGCATCAGATCACGAACATCATCGCCACTGTAGCCCGTCGAGCTGGCAACCCACCCAATCGCCTCTCTGTCGCAGCAGTCCAGGGCAAAGCTCACGCTTAACTTCGCGCCGTCGTCGCAGCGGAATTCAAAACCATCTGAACACCATCGGGTGCTGCTGGTAGCAACAGCGACTCGCCCCTCGTGTTTGCGGGCAACCCCCGGCTGTTTAGCTCGACGAGCGAGCAGTAGCTGATGATCGCGCATCACGCGATATACCCGCTTTACATTGACCGCCGGAAGCATCAGGAGCTCTCGCGAACGACGCAACAAGCCCCACATCCGGCGATAACCGTAGGTGAGCAAATCGCCGAGATGTTCACGAATCTCGGGCACCAACTCCACATCGTCCAGTAGTCGCTTGCAACGAACGTGTGGTTGCGTGACCTGCTTGAGCCGAACAGTTAATTGAATGCGCGGCACACCGAGACTTCGCTGACCAGCTTCACTGGTCGTCCCCCGGCAACAAGGGTGAGTGCGCAATCCATTTTCGCGAGCGAGCAATCTCCACTGCTTCTTTAAGCACTTCGGCTTCCATGGTCTTCTTGCCGAGCATTCGCTGAAGCTCGCGAATCTGCTTGAGTGCGTCGTTGAGCTCAGAAGCCGTAACTACAGCCTCGCCGGCACTGCCCGCCGACAAGCTGCCTCCCTGGTAGATCTTGCGCCACAGAAAAAGCTGGTTGGCATTGATGCCGTTAAACCGAGCGACTACCGAGACGCTTTGCCCCGGCTCCAGGCTCTCGCGAACCATGGCCAGTTTCTGCTCTAGGCTCCAGCGCCGCCGGCGCTCATGGCCAAGCAGTTTCCCGCCACCCTTATTGTTGCTGTTAGTCATAAACATAACCGTTTGCCTACCCCTTATCCTAAGGGGGAGACGGTGTCCTGTCTTTCAAGGGGCTCGTTCAGCGGTCACGTGGGAGTCTTGCAGATACCGCATCGTGGGGCGAGACGTGCGGGGCGAAGCAAGAGCGGTACCGCTGATACCGTGAGCATGGACAATGCGAAGGCTTTTTGCTTATTTCCCCTTAAATGGGTTGCGACTACGCGGCCGGCGCTGGGCTCCTGAGACATCTCGGGGGCCCTTCACTTTTTTGCTCGGTTGATGAGCTGCGGCTCTGACCCGGCCTCGGGCCCAGAGAGCTATGAATGCCCCTGTTGTGCCGGCCGATCAATCTCCTTGATCCCCCCGCCCCATGGCCTTTGAGCGCGTCCCGTTCCGCGGCGGTTGCGCACACCTTGAGGGCTTCAAGGGTCGATTGGAACAAAAACCCGCCAAGTGCCACTGGGTTTCGCGCCCGTCGCGAAAGTATCGTAGATCAATCTGCGCGATAGCGTTGCCCGCCTCACCGCCGCTGATGAATCCACCGCGTCAGCGGTACACCCCAGCACCTTGCTTCCCATGATCCTGCCGAACAAACGGCAGACAATCCCACGGGAAGCTCGCCCGGCGTGTGCGTGGCGAAGGTGATCATTGCCCGCTCTCCCGAGCGTCAAATTGCAGGGCGTACCACAGCGCATCAATGATCGCTTTGGCGCTTTCGGCAGCGTGAAGTGCGAGCCAGGCGTGCTGCCCATCAAATTCGATTGTGCCCATCGCCGCGTCCTCGATGCTGCCCGCGATGACTTTCAGCAGGGCGGATACCTTCTCCAGCGCCTGTTCGGCATCAATGCCATCGGTCACTTTGAACAGATTCAGCCGTTTATCAACTGGGCCGACTGGGCAGAAGTCGTTTTCGGTGGTGACCAAGCGCGTGCTCATTGGCCACCCGCCTTGGCCAGCAGGGCTTCGATCAGCTCCGCGTAAGCAGTCGCGCTGGCGGTGCCCAAGTGGGGAGTTTCGCGGACCTTCTCGATGGGCATCTTCGAGTTCGCCATCGAGGCGAAGGCCACGGCGTGTGGGCGGGCCATTTGGTCGTTGTAGCGGGTAAGGAGAACGGAACGGCTGCTGTTCGCTCGCAGGGCTGCCAATGCCATACGGCGGTGGGTGAGTTTGCGAACTTTGGGCGCGAAGATGCGGGTCATGGGTATAGCTCCTTGATTTGGGGAGCTGCCACGATTCGCCGCTAAACGAATAGGGTGGCAGCCATGTGCGCGGGTTAGCGGACAGGGAATCAAGGAAACCTGCAGACCCGAAGGCCTCCCACACACACAGCCGCCATAACACGAGACTGCAGACGCAAAAAAAGCGCTCGCAGTCGTGGTCTGGGCGCTGTTGCGCCTTGATTTGCCCGGGCCGCTAAACCCGTTGTCAGCAATGTGACGGGTGAACAATACCGAGCATCGCGATGGCCTGCAACCGCTGGTTTCGGCCGCCTAGGGCGATTCATTGGTGCCATCATGCGGTGGCACTCCTGAAAGCATTTGGCCGTGAAGCGCTACCAATACGCCGCCAGCCAACGCGGCCTTGCGTTCGGAGAACGTATTTTGCCCTGGTCCACCAGCAGCACGTCGCGAAGCTCCAATGCCGATACCAGATCGCGTTCGGCCTTGGTCAATTGGTCCTGGTCCCAGCCGGCTAATCTGCTGGTCGGCGCTGGGTTGATGAGGCGGGCAATACGCTTTCTGCGATACAAAAAGACATAGACCCGGTCGGAGCCTGTATGCCTGGACCTTTGAGGTGTACTGACGAATTAAATGAGGTTTGCTGCGGAGGGGGTGATGGTGCCGGAGACAGGAATCGAACCTGCGACCTTCGCGTTACGAGTGCGCTGCTCTACCGACTGAGCTACACCGGCGTTTTCGGGAGCGAAAGCTAGCATCACCGACGTCTGCACGCAAGCCTTGGTCCAGGCAAGGGTTTAAATTCCCGTTAGCGCTCTATGACCATAGCCACCCATCTTGACAGAGGATGGCTATTAGTTATTGGTTTCCAAATTCAATTGGCCGCTTGCCGGCTACCGCCCCCCTCTATTCAAAGTGTGCACAACCTGGCAGTTGAGCTAAGTTATGCAATTTCGAATGGTCGGGATCAGAATTAACTATTGAGTGCACGCTTTTGGACGATAGTCATCGCCCATATTGGTAGTCGTACAGGCCCAGCCACTAGTATCATCACGAGTGAGGGTAATGGTCGAGCCAGCAATCGCCGTAGGCGGATTCTTCACAGTACAAACGATCGCGTTAGCGGTAGTAAAGGTGAACGTGCAGTTTCCAGAGTCTGCCTGCGCACCAATTGCAGTTGCTGAGATAGCAGTTCCGGAATTTAACAGATCTTCATAGTTAGTTTTGAGTGCCGAAACTTCCGCCAAGGCCGCAGTAGCCTTTGCCCTAGCCTGGTATTTTGAATATGCAGGGATAGCAATAGCCGCGAGAATACCGATAATCGCGACAACGATCATCAGCTCAATGAGCGTAAAGCCTTTTTGGTGTTTCATTTATCTCTCCTAGGTACATGGGGCCTCTTTCGCTGGAGAAAGCAAGGCCTGTGCCAGCGCACTCATACCGGGAAAGCCCACATTATTAGGTTCGGATATCCTATTGGCTAGCAACTCTGCGCCATGTCTGACAAATTTTGTCACCTCATCCCTCAATTTGGCACTTCCGCTCGACTACGCTATAACTCACGCCACACGCCGTAGCCCGGAACCCTCAGATGAACGATATCGCCCTTAGCGGCTTGGCCAGGCAACTGGTCGTGTCTCAGCTCCTAACGGAAAAAGCCGCGCAGCAGGCTTACCTGCAAGCGCAGCGCAGCCGCGTGTCCTTGGTTCATTATTTGGTGCAGAACAAAGTGGTGCCTGGGCGGGTGGTGGCCGAGGTGGCGTCGGACCAATTCGGGGTGGCGTTGTTCGACCTCAGCAGCCTCGACCGCGAAGCGCAGCCCAAGGCTGCGGTGAGTGAAAAACTGATTCGCCAGCACCGTGCGCTGCCGCTGTGGAAGCGCGGCAACAAGCTGTTCGTGGGCCTGGCGGACCCGACTAACCACCAGGCCATCACGGATATCCAGTTCAGTACCGGGCTTGCCGCCGAAAGTATCCTGGTCGAGGACGACAAGCTCAGCGACGCCATCGAACGCTACTTCGACAGCAACGCTACAGGCTTGGAAGATTTGGCCGATGCGGACCTCGATGGGGTAAACATCGACGCCAACGGCATCGACCGTGACGAGCCGGTGACGCAAGACGCCGACGATGCGCCGGTGGTGCGCTTTGTGAACAAAATGCTGCTCGATGCCATCCGTGGCGGTTCGTCAGACCTGCACTTCGAGCCCTATGAAAAAACCTA
Organism: Pseudomonas typographi; assembly: GCF_014694385.1. Classification (GTDB taxonomy): domain Bacteria; phylum Pseudomonadota; class Gammaproteobacteria; order Pseudomonadales; family Pseudomonadaceae; genus Aquipseudomonas; species Aquipseudomonas typographi. Next base: position 112,556 of record NZ_JAAOCA010000004.1, read on the forward strand.
CCGCGTGCGCTTTCGCACCGATGGCATTTTGCGTGAGATGGCCCGCCCGCCGGTGAATTTGGCGGCGCGGATCGCCGCGCGGTTGAAGGTGATGGCCAGCCTGGATATTTCCGAACGGCGCAAGCCCCAGGATGGGCGCATAAAACTGCGTATCTCCAAAAGCAAGGCCATCGATTTTCGGGTGAACACCCTGCCCACGCTGTGGGGCGAAAAAATCGTGATGCGGATCCTCGACCCGTCCAGCGCGCAAATGGGGATCGACGCCCTCGGCTATGAGGCTGCGCAAAAGGAACTGTACCTGCAGGCGCTACGCCAGCCCCAAGGGATGATCCTGGTCACCGGGCCGACGGGTTCGGGCAAAACGGTGTCGCTGTATACCGGGCTTAACATCCTCAACACCGTGGATATCAATATTTCCACCGCCGAGGACCCGGTGGAAATCAACATGGAAGGCGTTAACCAGGTCAACGTGAACCCGCGCCAGGGCATGGACTTTGCCACGGCGCTGCGCTCATTCTTGCGGCAAGACCCGGATGTGATCATGGTCGGTGAGATCCGCGACCTCGAAACCGCTGAGATCGCCATCAAGGCCGCGCAAACCGGGCACTTGGTGCTCTCTACATTGCACACCAACAGCGCCGCGGAAACCCTTACCCGCCTGCAAAACATGGGTGTGGCCAGCTTCAATATCGCCACCTCGGTCAACCTGATCATTGCCCAGCGCCTGACGCGCAAACTCTGCCCGGAGTGTAAAAAAGAAGCGAATATCCCCCGCGAGGCGCTGTTGGCCGAGGGTTTCCCCGCGCACACGATTGGCACCTTCAAGGTCTTCGAACCGGTGGGCTGTGACCAGTGCAACCTGGGCTACAAAGGGCGCCAGGGTATCTACGAAGTGGTCAGGGTCACACCCAGCCTGCAACGGCTGATCATGGAGGCCGGTAACGCCATCGACATCGAAACGCAGATGCGCAAAGAGGGCTTCAATGATTTGCGCATGTCCGGGTTGGCAAAGGTCATGCAAGGGGTTACCAGCCTCGCAGAAGTCAACCGGGTGACCAAGGATTAATACATGGCGGCAAAGGCAGTAAAAATCACCACCTTCGCTTGGGAAGGCCTGGACCGCAGGGGCACCAAGGTTACCGGCGAGATGACCAGCCAGAGCCTGGCACTGGTACGCGCACAATTGCGCAAACAAGGCATCAACCCAGGCAAGATCAAGAAAAAAAGCGCCCCGCTGTTCGGCAAGGGCAAACGCATTAAACCGCTGGCCATCGCGTTTTTCACCCGCCAGATGGCCACGATGATGAGGGCCGGCGTGCCGCTGCTGCAGTCGTTCGACATTATCGCCGAAGGGGTGGATAACCCGAACATGACTAAACTGGTGCTGGGGCTGAAGAACGAAGTCGCCTCCGGCAGCACCTTCGCCCACGCGTTGCGCCAGCACCCCAAGTATTTCGATGATTTGTACTGCAACCTGGTCGACGCCGGCGAGCAGGCCGGCGCGCTGGAGACCTTGCTCGACCGGGTGGCGACTTACAAAGAAAAGACCGAAGCGCTGAAGTCGAAAATCAAGAAGGCCATGACCTACCCCATTGCCGTGCTGGTGGTGGCCATGATCGTGTCGGGTATTTTGCTGATCAAAGTGGTGCCGCAGTTCAAGGCAGTTTTCCAGGGCTTCGGTGCAGAACTGCCGGCGTTTACCCAGATGGTCATCAACTTGTCCGAGGTAATCCAGGCCTGGTGGTACATTATTTTGATTGGTTTGGTGGCCCTGGGGTTTGTGTTCAAACACTTCCACCAAAAAAGTGAAAAATTCCGTAACTTCCTGGACCGTACCTATCTGAAAATCCCGGTTGTGGGCGGCATACTGTACAAGTCTTCGGTGGCGCGTTATGCCAGGACTTTATCCACCACGTTCGCCGCCGGGGTTCCGCTGGTGGAGGCATTGGATTCGGTAGCCGGCGCCACCGGCAACGTCGTGTTCAGGCAAGGCGTTCTGCAGGTCAAGCAAGAGGTGTCCACGGGGATACCACTGAATTACGCCATGCGCGCCACCAAGATATTCCCCAGCCTGGCCGTGCAGATGACGGCGATTGGCGAGGAGTCCGGGGCGCTGGACAACATGTTGGATAAAGTAGCCACTTATTATGAAGAAGAAGTCGATAACTCGGTGGCCAACCTCACGACGCTTATGGAACCGCTGATCATGGCAGTGCTGGGCGTACTCGTAGGGGGCTTGGTGATCGCCATGTACCTTCCCATCTTCCAACTCGGTTCTGTCGTCTAACCCATGCCTGCTTTCGACCTCTTGGCCAGCTCCGCGCTGGCCACCGCGCTGTGCGCCTTGCTGTTGGGCCTGCTGGTGGGCAGTTTCCTCAACGTGGTGATCCACCGCCTGCCGACCATGCTCGACCGCCAATGGCGGGCCCAGGCCCGGGAGTACCTGCAATTGCCGGCCGATGCGGTGCAAGGCCGGTACGATTTGTTGTTGCCGGCATCCAGTTGCCCCCACTGCGGCCACCACATCCGGGCCTACGAGAACATCCCGGTGCTCAGCTACCTGTTGCTGCGCGGGCGCTGCTCGGGGTGCCAGGCGCGCATCAGCCGGCGTTACCCGCTGGTGGAGCTGGCCTGCGGCGTACTCTCGGGCTTTATCGGTTGGCATTTTGGGTTCAGTTGGCAGGGCGGTGCGTTTTTGCTGTTCACCTGGGGGTTGCTCGCCCTGGCGATGATCGATGCCGACACCCAATTGCTGCCCGATGTGATCGTGCTGCCGCTGCTATGGCTGGGGCTGGTGGTAAACGCCTTTGGCGTGTTCACCCCCCTGGCCGCTGCCGTATGGGGCGCGGTGTTGGGTTACGGCGCTTTATGGGCGGTGTTCTGGCTGTTTCGCCTGGCCACCGGCAAGCAAGGCATGGGTTATGGCGATTTCAAGCTGTTGGCGGCCATCGGTGCGTGGGGGGGGTGGCAAGCACTGCCGCTGACGCTGCTGTTGTCGTCGCTGGTGGGGGCGTTGCTGGGGCTGGCCACCCTGCGCCTGCGCGGCGCCAAAGCCAGCACGCCGCTACCGTTCGGCCCTTACTTGGCGGTGGCGGGGTGGATTGCATTGCTCTGGGGTGATGAAATAACCACCCTGTACCTGCAATTTGCTGGGTTTCGATGAGCCATACACCGGTTGCACCTTGGATCTTGGGCCTGACGGGCGGCATCGGCAGCGGCAAAACCGCCGCGGCCGAGCGCTTTGCCACGTTCGGCATCCACGTGGTCGATGCCGACCAGGCCGCCCGCTGGGTGGTCGAGCCGGGCCAGCCGGCCCTCGCGCAACTGGCGGCACACTTCGGCGCGGGCGTTCTCACCCCCGAGGGGCACCTGGACCGGGCGGCGCTTCGTGCGCGGATTTTCGCCGACGCTGGCGAACGGCGCTGGCTCGAGGCGTTACTGCACCCGCTGATCGGCCGGGCCATCGAGCGCAGCCTGGCCAGCGCCACCTCACCCTATGCCATTTACGCCTCGCCCTTGTTGGTGGAAACCGGCCAGCGCCGGGGGGCCCAACGCGTGCTGGTAATCGACGTGCCCGAAGCGTTGCAACTGGCGCGTGCGCAGCAACGCGACGGCGCCAGCGAGGCGCAGGTGCGGGCTATCCTGGCGGCCCAAGCGAGCCGCGCACAACGCCTGGCGGTGGCCGACGATGTGATCGTCAACGACCGCGACCTGGCCTGGTTGCACCACGAGGTCGACCGCCTGCATGCTTTTTATTTGTCTTTAGCTGGAGGCCATTCATGAGCCCAACTGTCGTCAACTGCCCTACCTGCGGTGCCCCGGTCGAATGGAGCGCCGCCTCGCCCAGCCGGCCTTTTTGCTCGGAGCGCTGCAAGCTCATCGACCTGGGCGCCTGGGCCGCGGAGGAGCATAAGATCCCGGTGGCCCCCGATGCTGAGGACGAGTTGTTTTCCGAAGAACTGCAGCCGCGCCAGCATTGATGCAGGGTCCCCAGGGCACGCGCCCTGCGACGTTGGCGTGAAATGCCGCTAGGGCGGCCGCGGCGCGACCCTGCAAACCTTGAACCGATACGGCGCCATCCTGCCAATAAGCTACCTTTAAACGAAGCGTTTACCACCCTTGTGGGGCCCGACCATGGACGATGCAGAGTACATACGCCTGCTCACCAGCCAGGCCGAGCAGGCCAATGCGTTTTTATCCAATGCGCGCAAGTGGGAGCGCGAGCGCTGGGTGTGCCAACGGCTGTTGCAGGGGCTGAACATCGCCTATCGCAGCGAAGAGTTCATGCCGGCCGGCCAAGAGCCGCCGGATGTGTTGTTTCGCGACGCGCGGCTGGAAGTGTTCTTCGTGCTCGATGAGGGGCGCCGGCTCAACGATGAGTGGCGTGAAGAGCTGCAGCGCCGGCGCAGCGCGTTTTCCCTGAGCCAACTGGTGCGCCGCCAGGCCCGCCCCAAGCGCATCCAAGCGGCGCAGTTGCTACAGCGGCTGGGCCCCACCCTGCGCAAAAAGGCCGCCAATTACCAAGAGCGCGGGCTGGATTTGTCCGAGCTCGACATCATCGCCTTCGCCAGCCTCAAGCGCGAAACGCTGAACCTCAATAGCCATTTCCCGCCGCCCACCGAGTACTTGCGCCACGGCTGGCGCTCGCTGACGCTGGTCGGCCCGACCTTCGTGCGGGTGCTGTATGCCCACCCCGACGCCCCGGATTTTCTGCGCGCGAACCTGGGCCGCAGCATTATTTTCGACGTGGGCGTGAGCTTGTAAAAAAAGCGGCACATCGCCCCGTGCCACACATTGATACTGGTCAATGAACCCTGTAGCGTTTCGGCCATCGAAGTATCAACTTTTTGCCGCCGGCCGTTTATCCGATGCCATCCATGACCGCCTTTTATTGCGCCCAGGGCCGAGCCGCCCTGATTGCGCATGCGCGGCCGGCGGTTGCCCCCGTTTTCGTTCCAACGCCGCGCTGGAGCTGCCTTGCGCTCGCGCCGTTGGTTCGCCTGCCGTATGCAGGGCCACGCTTTCCCAACCTTATGAGATACCTTAATGACTCACCGTATCGTGATCGTCGGCGGCGGCGCTGGCGGCCTGGAACTGGCGACCCGCCTTGGCAAAACCTTCGGTAAAAAGGGCACGGCCCACGTCACCTTGGTCGATGCCAACCTCACCCACATCTGGAAACCTCTGCTGCATGAGGTGGCTGCCGGCTCGTTGAACGCCCACGCCGACGAGCTGAATTACCTGGCCCAGGCCAAGTGGAACCATTTCGAGTTCCAATTGGGGTGCATGGTTGGCCTGGACCGCGAGGCCAAGACCATTACCCTGCGGGCCACGCTCGATGAGCAAGGCGCCGAGTTGGTGCCGCAGCGCACGCTGGCCTACGACACCTTGGTGATCGCGGTAGGCAGCACCACCAACGATTTCGGCACCCAAGGGGCGGCCGAGCATTGCCTGTTCCTCGACACGCGCCAGCAGGCCGAGCGCTTTCATCAGCAGCTGCTCAATGCGTACCTGCGCGCCCACGCCAACCTCGAAGCCCATGAGCAAGAGATCACCGTGGCCATTGTCGGCGCTGGCGCGACTGGGGTGGAACTGGCGGCCGAGCTCCACAATGCCGCCCTTGAAATGGCCGCGTATGGGCTGGGGCGGATCAAACCGGAGAACCTGCGCATCACCCTGATCGAAGCCAGCCCACGGGTGCTGCCGGCACTGCCGGAACGGATCGGCAAGCCGGTGCACACAACCCTGGAGAAACTGGGCGTTAAGGTGATGGTGGGCGCCCCGGTGAGCCAAGTCACGGCCGAGCAACTGGTGACCCAGGACGGTACGGTGGTGCCGGCGGCGATGAAGGTATGGGCCGCGGGCATCCGGGCGCCGGCGTTTTTGCAGGATATCGCCGGGCTTGAAACCAACCGCATCAACCAATTGGTGGTGCGCCCGACCCTGCAGACCAGCCGCGACGACGACATTTTCGCCTTCGGTGACTGCGCCGCCTGCCCCCAGCCGGGCAGCGACCGTAACGTGCCGCCGCGCGCCCAAGCCGCGCACCAGCAGGCTTCGATGCTGGCCAAAAGCCTGAAGGCACGGCTCAATGGCGGCGCCCTGCCAGAGTACCGCTACAAGGATTACGGCTCGCTGGTGTCGCTGTCGCGTTTCTCGGCGGTGGGCAACCTGATGGGTAACCTTACGGGCAACGTAATGCTCGAAGGCTGGCTGGCGCGGATGTTCTACGTGTCGTTGTACCGCATGCACCAAATGGCGCTGTATGGCCTGTGGCGCACTGGCTTGGCGATGCTCGGCAGCCGCATTGGGCGCGGCACCGAACCACGGCTGAAACTGCATTGACAGCGGCCCTTCAGGCCGCTGAACGGCGGCCTGAAACATCTAGTACTTATACCCACGCATATGCTTTTTATTTATTTAAAATTTTTGTTACAGTAAATTACATTATATGCCATCGGGCCACCGGGTACCTCTTTCGAATCAAGGATGATCGCCACCGTTCGCCATGCGGATCGCTCGCCCATTTTCTGCAAGGAAAACGAGATGCAGCGCACCAAGCCTGGCACCTGGACGCTATCGGTTTTATCACTCAACTTATTGGCGGCGGCGGTGCCTACCCTCGCCCAGGCCGAGGGCACCCCCGTGCCGAGCGACACGGCGCAGCAATTGGATACCGTTATCGTGACCGGTACCCGCACCCAAGAGCGCACGGCCAGCAGCTCGCTGTCGCCGATCGATGTTATCGGCGCCGATGCGCTCAATAGCACGGGGTCGGACGAGTTGGGCACCGTGCTGGCCAAGCTAATCCCATCGATCAACTTTCCACGGCCCAGCTTGGTGGATGGGGCCGAACTCACCCGCCCGGCCCAATTGCGTGGGCTTTCACCCGACCAAGTGTTGGTGCTGGTCGATGGCAAGCGGCGGCACACCTCGGCATTCGTCAACCTCGGCGGTGCGGTGGGGCGCGGCTCGGCCCCGGCGGACCTCAACGCCATACCGCTGTCGGCGATCGACCACATCGAGGTATTGCGTGATGGGGCGGCCGCCCGCTATGGCTCGGATGCCATTGCCGGGGTGATCAACATTATCCTCAAGCACGCCGACCACGGCGGGTCGCTTACCAGTAAGTTCGGCCAATACAAAAAAGGTGACGGTATCCAGCGCCAACTCAGCGGCAACAGCGGTTTCGCACTGGGTGAGAACGGCTTTTTCGACATCGCCGGCGAAGGCGCCAATAACGAATACACCGACCGCGCCGGCGATGACTATCGTACCGCGAGCATTGGCTCGACCACCTATGGGCAGCATGTGTTTCGCCAGGGCGAGCCGGCCACCCATGAGGGCAAGGTGCAGTTCAACAGCGCTTATAGCCTGAACGATAACGCCGAGGTCTACAGCTTTGGCGGGTACAGCAAACGGCGGGGCGAAACCGCTGCGTTTTATCGGGCGAGCAATGCGTCGAACAACCTGCCGGCGATTTACCCCAACGGTTACCTGCCGCTGATCGACGGCAAGTTGGAAGACACCTCATTGGTTGCGGGTGTGCGCGGGGAACTTGCCAACCAGTGGCATTACGACTTGTCTGCCAACTATGGGCGTAACCGCTATGAGCTGCGCACCAAAACCATCAATACCTCGCTGGGGCTGGCAACGCCCTTCTCGTTCGATAACGGCACCCTCACGAACGAACAAAAGCAACTGACGCTGGACTTGTCGAGGGAATTCAAGCTGGGCTGGCTGCCTAACCCGGTGTCGGTGGCGTTCGGCACGGAATACTTACAGCAGCGTTATCAGATTCAAGCGGGGCAACCCGAGTCTTATTACCAAACGGGAAGCTCCGGCCTGGGCGGTTTTCGCGCCGCCGACGCCGGCACCAGCAGCCGCCACAACTGGGCGGAATACTTGGACCTGGAAACTGACCTGAGCGACAAACTGTCCGTGTCGGCCGCGGTACGCCACGAAGACTATAGCGACTTCGGTTCCAACGTCAGCGGGTCACTCGCCGGCCGTTACCAGTTCACGCCACAGGTCGCGGTACGCGGCAGTGTGTCGACCGGTTTTCGTGCGCCTTCGCTGGCCCAGCAGAATTTCGCCTACACCTCTTCGCAGTTGATCGGCAACACGATCCAGGAAGCCGGCACCTTCCCGGCCAACAGCCAGGTTGCTCGGCTGTTGGGCGCTGAAGACCTGAAAGCGGAAAAATCGCGCAACTACAGTTTGGGCGTGGTGCTGGAGCCTACGGACAACCTTACTGTCACGGCCGATGTTTACCGCATCGATATTCGGGACCGCGTGTCGTTGTCTTCAAACTTGGTGCTCAACGATGCCGCCACCGATTATCTGCAAGCCAATGGTGTCAATGACATCAACTACACCAGCGTGCGTTACTTCACCAACGCCACCGACACCCGCACCGATGGGGTCGACCTGGTGGCTAACTACCGTTACCAATTTGACAACGGCGTGCGTTGGTCCAGCACGGTGGGGTACAACTACAACCACACCAAAGTCACGGACGTAAAAGCCAACCCGGCGATTCTTGACCAATTGGGGGTCGACCTGCTGCGCGTAGACCGCCGTGAACGCATTGGTTTGCTCGGCGACACCACCCCGCAGCACAAGCTGAGCCTGGCCAACGACTTCCAGTATGGCAACTGGGCGCTGCACACCAACTTAGTGCGTTACGGTGAGTACACCAGCTACCAAACCGATTCCGCGTACGACCAAACCTTCAGCGCGGCCTGGCTGCTGGACCTTGCCGTGGATTACAAACTGAAAAACTGGCTATTCACGGTGGGCGGCGACAACGTGACCGACAAATACCCTGAAAAACTCAATGCCTATAGCTCCAGCGGCGGCAACCTGGCCTACAGCACCTTTTCGCCGTACGGTTACAGCGGGGCGTTCTACTACGGCAAAGTCACCTACAACTGGTGATAGGCCAAGCTGTGGAGCTGGCGCGCGCCCTCCCTGGCGGGGTCGAAGGGGGGGCATGCCTGGCCTGGCGGCCGGCGGCGCGGCTGTATTAGCCGACCGGGCGCATGAAATTTATTGCGCCACCGATCAACTCTGCCCTTAAAGCCTCGGATAAATCTGCAGAAATCATTATTATCCCTACTGGAGTTCAGGCGGCGCAGCCATCCAGCCGCCATCAGCCATTCGAGGGTGTCATGGGCAACGAGAGCATCAACTGGGACAAACTGGGTTTCGATTACATCAAGACCGACCTACGCTACCTTTCGTACTGGCGTGATGGCGCCTGGCAGGAAGGCGTGTTGACCGAAGACAACCAACTGCACATCAGCGAGGGCTCCACCGCCCTGCACTATGGCCAGCAGTGCTTCGAGGGGCTGAAGGCTTACCGCGCCAAGGATGGCTCGATCAACCTGTTCCGCCCAGACCAGAACGCCCAGCGTATGCAGCGCAGCTGCAACCGCCTGCTGATGCCGCAAGTGCCCACCGACATGTTCGTCGAGGCGTGCAAGCAGGTGGCCGCGGCCAACGAGCGCTTCATCCCCCCCTATGGCACCGGCGGCGCCCTGTACCTGCGCCCGTTCGTGATCGGCGTGGGCGACAACATCGGCGTACGCACTGCGCCAGAGTTCATCTTCTCGGTGTTCTGCGTACCCGTGGGCCCGTATTTCAAGGGCGGCATGAAGCCACACAACTTCGTGATTTCCGGCTACGACCGTGCCGCGCCCAACGGCACCGGCGCGGCCAAGGTGGGTGGCAACTATGCCGCAAGCCTGATGCCTGGCGCCGAAGCGAAACAAGCCCACTTTGCGGACTGCATCTACCTGGACCCGGCCACCCACAGCAAAATCGAGGAAGTGGGCTCGGCGAACTTCTTCGGCATCACCGCCAACCAGGAATTCGTGACCCCTAAATCAAGCTCGGTATTGCCCGGCATCACCCGCTTGTCGCTGATAGAACTGGCGCAGAGCCGCCTAGGGCTTACCGTCATCGAGGGCGACGTGCTCATCAACGACCTTGGCCGCTTTGTCGAAGCCGGCGCCTGTGGCACTGCCGCGGTGATCACCCCCATCGGCGGCATCCAGTACGAGGGCAAACTGCACGTGTTCCACAGCGAAACCGAGGTGGGCCCGGTCACCCAGAAGCTCTACGACGAACTGACCGGCATCCAGTTCAGCGACATCGAAGGCCCGGCGGGCTGGGTGGTCAAGGTTTGACCCTCACCGGCTAACGACCCCGCAGTGGGTTGGTAAAAGCCCCTGGCTGTAGCGGCCAGGGGCTTTTGTTTTTAAACCGACCTGCGGCAGCCTTCGGCTGCCGCAGGGGTCGCCTTCTTAGGTTGCCCTATTCATGCCGCGGTCATTACCGCCGCGAACGCCTCGATCACGTGCCCGAGGTTACTTTCATTCAGCCCGGCGATGCAGATGCGGCCGGTGTCGATCGCATACACCCCATGCTTGGCCTTCAGCACCGCGACTTGCGCGGCGCTGAGGCCGGTGTAGGCGAACATGCCTTGCTGGTGGGCCAGAAACTCGAAATCGTGTGCTGGAAGCCGGGCTTTCAGGCCTTCGACCAGTGCCGCGCGCATGGCAGTGATGCGCTCGCGCATTTGTGCCAGTTCGCCCTGCCATTGCCGGTTCAGCCGGGCATCGCCCAGCACCTTGGCCACCAGCGAGGCGCCGAACATGGGCGGGCTGGAGTAGTTGCGCCGCACGTGCAGTTTCATCTGCCCGAACACCCGCTCCACGTCGGGTGTGGCGGTGTGCATGCTCAGCGCACCCACGCGCTCACCATAGAGCGAAAAGGTTTTGGAGAACGAGCTGGCCACCAAGAACTCCATGCCACGGCGGGCGCATTCACGCACCAGCCAAGCGTCGTCGTCCAAGCCGTCGCCAAAGCCTTGGTAGGCGATGTCGAGGAAGGTGACCGCCTCCCGTGCTTGCAAGGCATCGAGCAGCGGCAACCATTGCTCGCGGGTAGGCTGTACGCCGGTTGGGTTATGGCAGCATGGGTGCAGCAACACGATGCTGCCCTTCGGCAGGCGCTTGAACTCAGCCAACGCCCCGTCGAAGTCGAAGTGCTTGGTGTGGGGGTGGAAGTACGGATAGCGGTTAACCGCAAAGCCCGCGCCTTGGAAAATCCCCAAGTGGTTATCCCAGGTAGGGTCCGATACCCAGATGGCGGCATCGGGCCAGGCGGTTTTGAGCAGGTCGGCCCCCACCCTCAAGGCACCGGAGCCACCCACGGTCTGGATCACCGCGACGCCACGGTCGGCGCCCACGGAATCGGCGAACAGCAACTCGACAACCGCCTTTCGGTAAGCGGCGGAGCCTTCCATCGGCAAGTAGCCACGCGGGGTGTGCTGGGCGATCAGTTCGTCTTCGGCTTCACGCACCGAGGGCAGCAATGGAATAGCCCCAGCGGCATCGTAATAGATGCCCACGCCGAGGTTGACCTTGTTTGGGCGCTGATCCTCGGCGAACTCCCCCATCAGCCCGAGAATCGGGTCACCGGCGTACAGGGGCAAATGTTCGAACATACTAACCTCGTGTTGTGGAAAACGGCGGGCCGCCCGCCGGGAAGCACTGATTACTCCACAGCCCCCCGGCAGCGTCAAGAAAACTCAGCGCCGCCCGGCGAAACACCCCATCGGTAACCCGGGCTCGATTGACAATAACCCAGCCGCGCGGCCATATTGCGAGCCAGGTCGTATGACAACTACCCCAAAAAACAACCTGCGAGCCTTCCCATGCCCAACCGCACGTTCAACCGCCTGTTGCTTACGGGGGCCGCCGGCGGCCTCGGCAAAATCCTGCGCGACACCCTCAAGCCCTTCGCCCACGTGATACGTTTGTCCGACATCGCCACGTTGGCGCCTGCCCGCGGCAGCCACGAAGAAGTGCAGCGGTGTGACCTCGCCGACAAGCAGGCGGTGGATGCATTGGTCGAAGGCGTGGACGCTATCGTGCACTTTGGCGGGGTATCCACCGAACATGCCTTCGAAACCATCCTGGGGCCGAACATCTGCGGCGTTTACCACATCTATGAAGCCGCGCGCCGCCACGGCGTGAAGCGGGTGATCTTCGCCAGTTCCAACCACGTGATCGGCTTTCATAAGCAAAGCGAAACCCTCGATGCCACCAGCCCACGGCGCCCCGACGGTTACTATGGCCTGTCGAAATCCTTCGGCGAAGACGTGGCCATGTTCTACTTCGACCGCTACGGCATCGAAACCCTGAGCATTCGCATCGGCTCGTCGTTCCCGGCACCGCAGAACCTGCGCATGATGCACACCTGGCTGAGCTACGACGACCTGACCCAGCTTATCGAGCGTGGGCTGTTCACCGAGCACATTGGCCATACCATCGTTTATGGTGCCTCAGCCAATGCCCATACCTGGTGGGACAACCGCTACGCTGCCCACCTGAACTACCAGCCCAAGGACAGCTCCGAACGCTTTCGCGAGCAGGTCGAAAAGCTGCCCAAGCCAGCCGCGGACGACCCGTCGATGGTCTACCAAGGCGGGGTATTCGTCGCTGCAGGGCCATTCGGGGACGAGTGACCCCCTAGCCAGCACGCTAACTGTTTCATATTATTACGTAACTTCCAGGCACGCCCCGTGCCGCGCTTTACCCGCCCTACCTGCCACCCTGCGCGGCGCGCCTGACCAAGGCGTGCTTCGCGGGGTGTTTGGCTCAGTAAGGAATGGCATGAACTTCACCGCACTGCGCAACGACCTGCTCGCCGGGCTAACCTCTTCCTTCGCCCTGGTGCCCGAATGCATCGCGTTTGCCTTGGTGGCCCACGTCAACCCGTTGATGGGCCTGTATGGCGCATTCATCATCTGCACCCTCACCGCGCTGTTCGGCGGCCGCCCCGGCATGATTTCCGGCGCGGCGGGGTCCATGGCCGTGGTGATCGTGGCGCTGGTGGTGCAACACGGCGCTGAATACCTGCTGGCCACTACCCTGCTCAGCGGCGCGCTGATGGCGCTGTTCGGTGCGCTGCGCTTGGGCAAGCTGGTGCGCCTGGTGCCACACCCGGTGATGCTCGGCTTCGTCAATGGCCTGGCGATCATCATTGCCCTGGCGCAGTTGGAGCACTTTCACAGTGGCGGGCAGTGGCTGACCGGCGCACCGCTGGTGACCATGCTGGGCCTGGTGGCGTTGACCATGCTGGTGGTGTGGCTGCTGCCCATTTTTACCCGCGCAGTGCCACCGGCCTTGGTGGCTATCGTTGGGGTGGGCCTGCTCAGCCACCGGCTGCACTTGCCCACCCAAACCCTGGGCGACATGGCCCACATTGCCGGCGGGCTGCCAAGTTTTCATGTACCCGCCGTACCCTGGAGCCTCGACACGCTGAAGATCATCCTGCCTTATGCGGTGTTGATGGCCACCGTGGGCCTGCTGGAGACCCTGCTTACCTTCAACTTGACCGACGAACTGACCGAAACCCGCGGCCAGCCTAACCGTGAATGCCTCGCGCTGGGCGCGGCGAACGTGGCCAGCGGGTTCTTCGGCGCCATGGGCGGCTGTGCCATGATTGGACAAACGGTCATCAACCTGAGCTCGGGTGGGCGCGGCCGGGTGTCGGGGGTAGCCAGCGGGGTGATGATCTTATTGTTCATCCTGTTTTTGTCGCCGCTGATCGAGCGAATTCCATTGGCCGCGCTGGTCGGGGTGATGTTCGTGGTCGCCCAGCAAACCTTCGCCTGGGGCTCGCTGCGGGTATTGGGCAAGGTGCCGCGCAACGACGCGTTGGTGATCATCGCGGTCACGGTCATCACGGTGTTCACCGACCTTGCCATCGCCGTGTTGTGCGGCATCGTGATTGCCGCGCTGAATTTTGCCTGGGAGCATGCCCGCGACATCCATGCCGAGCGCCACGATGATGGCACTGGCGGCTGCCGGTATACGCCGCGTGGCACGCTGTTTTTCGCCTCTACCACGCAGTTCCAGGCACTGTTCGACCCTGCCAACGACCCACCGCGGGTCACGCTGGACTGCGCGCACCTGCGCTTTGCCGACCACTCGGCGATTGCCGCGCTGCAAGCCTTGCTGGCGCGCTATGCCAAGGCGGGCAAGCAGGTGGAAGTGGTTCACCTATCGCAACGCTGCCGGGCAATGCTTCAGCGGGCGGGGGTTATAGATTGACCCCAAGCGCGCCATGGCCGGCCCGGTAGCGCCCGTGAAATAGTCAGCGGGAGCCATCAGTTGCCGTTGGAAATCGCCAGGTCGCCACCATGCCATATTCGGTCGCCAGAGTGCGATTTACCCTGTGTAGACCTGTTAGCCTGACCCTCGCCTGCCATTCCTATAACGAAAAACCGAGGGCATCCGATGAACACGATCAAGAACAGCGCGTGCGCGGCGTTGATGTTGGCCAGCAGCACCCTTTGGGCCGCAGAGCCCGCTTCCTGCAGTACCGTTCGCCTAGGGGCGGTGAACTGGACCGACGTGATCGCCACCAGCGCGATGGCGCAGGTGGTGCTCGAAGCGCTCGGCTACGAGGTCAAAGAAACCACCGCTTCACAGCAGATCATCCTCGCCAGCATGGCCGATAAAAAACTCGACACCTTCCTCGGCTATTGGCAGCCGACCATGCAAACGGTCGCTGCGCCTTACCTGCAAAAGCAACAGGTAGAGGTTATTGAGCCCCCCGCGCTGGCCGATGCACAATCGACCATGGCGGTGCCCGATTACGTGTACGAAGGCGGGTTGAAAACGTTCGACGACATCGCCAAGTTCAAAGACAAACTCGGCGGCAAAATCTACGTGATCGAACCCGGCAGCGGTGCGAACCGCATCACCGGCCAGATGATCGCCAACAACCAATTCGGCCTCAAGGGTTTCCAGTTGGTGGAGTCCAGCGAAGCGGGCATGCTCACGGCGGTCAAGCGCGCGGTATCGCGTAAAGAGTGGGTGGTGTTCTTTGGCTGGAAGCCACACCCGATGAACCTGCAGATCAGCGGCATGAAATACCTCACCGGCAGCCAGGATGCCTTCGGCCCCAACGAGGGCGCCGCCACCGTGTCGGTGATGGCCGCCGCCGGTTATACCGAGCAGTGCCCCAATGTCGGCAAACTGCTGCATAACCTGAAGTTCACCAGCGAGCAGGTCAGCGCGGTGATGGCGCCGATCCTTGACCGCACGCCGCCGCAAGCCGCCGCCAAGGCCTGGTTGAAGGCCAACCCCGGCGTAATAAGCCCCTGGCTGGCGGGGGTGACCACCCGCGACGGCCAGGACGGGGTGGCCGCCGTGCAGGCCCAGCTTAAATAGTATGGCGGCCTATGCGCTGAGCGAAGCCATGCAGGCGTTCGTTGAGCGCACCTGCAGCTTCGCCAGTAAAGACCCAAGCCTTGCCGCGCAACGCGAAGCCTACCTGCGCATGGCGGCGGCCTTTACGCCGCCAATGCCGGCGGGGCTGGTGCAAACCGACCACAGCCCCCACGGCGGCCCCCCGCTGCGTAGCTACCGCCCGGCCCAGCCGTGCCCGCCGGGTGGCTGGCCCACCCTGATGTACCTGCACGGCGGCGGCTGGACGCTGGGCAACCTGGATTCCCACGACTTTATCTGCCGCCCATTGGCCCTGGCGCTGGGCGCCCATGTGGTGGCGGTGGACTACCGGCTGGCGCCGGAGCACCCCTACCCTGCCGCACTGGAGGATGCAATTACGGCCTGGCGCTACCTGTGCGCCCAACCGCACGTCGATGCACAGGCGATGCTGGTGGCCGGCGACAGCGCCGGTGGCAACCTGGCCGCCGCCCTGTGCCTGGCGCTGCGCCCACACGGTGGCCCGCAGCCCTGTGGGCAAGCGTTGATCTACCCGTTGCTTGGGCCCGGCGGCACCCCGGCTTACCGGGAACACGCCCATGCGCCACTGCTCTGCGCCGAGGACGCCCAGGCCTGCTTGCGCGCTTACCTCGGTACACCTGCCGCCCAGGGCGCGCTGGCCCTACCATTGCAGGCCGATACCTTGGCGGGCTTGCCCGCCGCGTTTATCGGCGTGGCGCAAATCGACCCCCTGCGCGATGACGGCGCGCTGTACCGCGACCGCTTAGCCGCGCAAGGGGTGGCGGTCGAATGGTTGGAAGTAGCCGGTTGGCTACACGGCGGCCTGCGTGCCCAGCACAGCGAGCAGACGCGATCCCTGGTGGAGGCCATGCTGGCTTGGATGGCGCAACGGCTGGCGGCGGCCCGGCAGCCAGCGCAGAGCCCCGGCGGTTAGCTGGGCCCGAGCGGTGCGTTTTGCTGCCGTGCAGCGTTCCTCGACCATAGCATTCACCCGCTCACTGTGGCGGGTTCTGAAGCGCCCATTGCCACGTAAACACCCTTCCATTGGGCGCCCGCACCACTTCGGTGCAATAATTCTACGGGTAAAAGCTGCCCAAACAGTCAATACTTTTTCGGTAACTTCCAGTAGGCCGGGCCTTTAATGGGCCTTCCTTGTGGCGGTTAAACCTGGCACGTATCCTGCCAAACAACTGTATACAAGTAATGCCCTAGAAGTACCCACTTTCAGGCAGTACAAGAATACAGGAGTATCAATATGCCGGCGCCTACTCACCGTTACAGCCCCCGCTTGTACAACGCCGACCTCGGCCCCGCACCGCAAACCTGGAACTGGTACAACATATTCGCTTTCTGGATGAGCGATGTGCACAGTGTCGGCGGCTATGTGTTCGCCGCCAGCCTGTTCGCGCTGGGCCTGGCGAGTTGGCAGGTGCTGGTGAGCCTGTTGGTGGGCATTTGTATCGTTCAGGTGGTGGCTAACCTGGTAGCTCGGCCAAGCCAGCAAGCTGCGGTGCCGTACCCGGTGATTTGCCGCCTGGCGTTCGGTGTGTTCGGCGCGAACATCCCGGCCGTGATTCGTGGGCTGATCGCGGTGGCCTGGTATGGCATCCAGACCTACCTGGCCTCCAGCGCATTGATCGTGGTGGCCCTACGCTTCGCGCCGCAGATGGCCGCGTACCAACAGTCAACCTTCCTGGGTTTGTCCTATTTGGGCTGGATGTGCTTTCTCGCGCTGTGGCTGATACAAGCCCTGGTGTTCTGGTGGGGCATGAATGCAATCAAGCGCTTCATCGACTGGGCGGGCCCGGCGGTGTATGCGGTGATGTTCCTGCTCGCCGCCTGGGTGGTGTGGCGTGCCGGCTGGGGCAACATCAGCTTCACCCTGGGCAGCAAGGGCCTAAGCGCCGGTGAAAGCGCCTGGCAAATGGTGATGGCGGTTGCCTTGGTGGTGTCGTATTTTTCTGGGCCCACGCTGAACTTCGGCGATTTCAGCCGCTATTGCCGCAGCATGCATGACGTGCGCCGCGGCAACTTTTGGGGCCTGCCGGTGAACTTCCTGGCTTTTGCCGTGGTAACGGTGGTGATCGTTTCGGGTACATTGCCTATCTTTGGGCAAATGCTCCAAGACCCGATCCAAACCGTGGCCCGCATCGACAACACCACCGCCGTGCTGTTGGGCACCTTTACCTTCGTCACCGCCACCATCGGCATCAACATCGTGGCCAACTTCGTGTCGCCGGCCTTCGATTTCGCCAACGTCGCGCCCAGCCGCATCAGCTGGCGCGCCGGTGGCATGATCGCCGCCGTGGCGTCGGTGTTCATCACGCCGTGGAACCTGTTCAACAACCCCGCGGTGATCCACTACACCCTCGACATCCTCGCCGCGTTCATCGGCCCGCTGTTCGGCATCCTGCTGGTGGACTTTTACCTGATCAAAAAACAGCAGATCGACGTGGACGCCTTGTTCGACGATACCCCGCAGGGCCGCTACTGGTATCGCAACGGCGTGAACCGCGTGGCGGTGCAGGCGCTGGTGCCAGCGGCGGTGGCGGGCCTGGCCGTGGCCTTCGTCCCTTGGCTGCAGCCCGCGGCGAACTTTGCCTGGTTCATCGGTTGTGGGTTAGGTGGCTTGATCTACCTGGTGCTAGCACGCCGCGAACAGGTTCAACCAGCAGGCAGCGGATTAGAGGCTGGGGCACGTTAACCCATCGCCACAGTGGCGGCGGCCTTTAAGTGTTTACTCAAGGCATTATGTTGACCAGCCAGTGACGAAGGTGGGCCGGCGCTACAGGCTTATGCATCAACGGGATGCCACTTGACATGGCGTCTCGCAACCGTTCTGGCGCGGTGTCGCCCGTGACCAACAGAGCGGGAATGTGCAGGCGATGGTGCTGGCGCAACCGGTTGATAACGTCAGCACCGTCGGCTCCCTCGCGCAAACGGTAATCACAAATAATAGCGTCAGGTGCAGCACCTTGAAGGCTGAGCGCTTCGGCCAGGCCTTCGGCAATCGTGCAGCGCGCGCCCCAATCCTGGATCAAGTCAGCCATCCCCGTGCGAACCGCCTCATCGTCATCGATCACTAGCACATGGGCGCCGGCCAACCGATCAGCATCGTCTTTCGCAGTGGTTGGGAAGGTTCCACCAAAGTCCAAGGCCACGAAGGCAAGATCCTCGTACAAGCCGTAGACCACTCCATAGAGATCCCGAAAAGCCCGCAAACCGGCCTTCCCACCGGCAAACGTGTGCACGGCGCGATGATCGTCAGTAAGGAAATCGACAAGGCTTCGCCCAAGTTGTACCAGGCACTCACCTCGGGTGAGCAAATGAAGACCGTGACCCTGGAGTTCTACCGCATTGCGCCGAAGGGTACCGAGGAAAAATACTACACCGCGACCCTGGAGAACGCCGTGCTGGTGAGTATGAAATCCTGGACGCCAAACTGCCTAGACCCGAACAACAGGCAAATGGGCCATATGGAAGACTTGGCTTTCACCTACGAAAAAATCACTTGGACCTATGAGCCCGACGGTATCGAAGCGGAAGACTCCTGGCTGGCGCCTAAGGTTTAAGCTCGCCACATGCTAGGCTCTGTACAAAATGTTCTCGAGCGAAGGTCGGGCAAGGCGAGAACAGGCGAGGAAGCGGACTGGGCCCGCATGCGGGTTTGCTGATTGTAAATGAGCATTCCGTGATGACACCCGTGATGACATCCGTGCCTGTTTTAACGCAGCATCATCGAGAGCGGATACATTTCGTACAGAGCCCCGTGGGGTGTCGCGGAAGTTCGCGTTACCCTTGGTTGGAGGTGTCGCTGCCGGGCACCGCGCCAAGGTGGCGTAGCAGGCTCTGCATGGGTGAGGACAGCGCGTGCCAATCGCCAAAGCACAGGCACAGTTGGCGGCGCGCCCAATCGTCTTGCAGGGCCAACACCCGGTAGCCGTAGCGGCGCCGGTAGCGGCCAGCGACACGCTGCGGAACAATGCCCAAGCCGATGCCGTGGGCGACCATCTCACACAGCCCTTCGAAGGTCTTCATGCGGATGCGCAGCGCCAGGGCCCGGCCAGCGGCACGGGCATGCTCGTCAATATGGTCTTGCAGCGCGTTGCCGGGGGCCAGCCCAACGAAAGGCTCGCCGAGGACATCAGCCAGGCGAACCGTGCCCTGTTGGGCGAGCCAATGCCCAGCGGGGGCGATCAGCGCCAGGTGGTCCTTGGCGACCGGCTGTAGCTGCAAGCCTGGCGCCTGAACCGCATCGGACACGATGCCGGCCTCGGCTAGGCCGGCGCTGATGGCGGTGATGATGCGCGCGCTGGTCCGCTCTTTGAGCGCCACGTGCAGGCGTGGGCGCTCGGCCAGCCATGGCGCAAGTTTGTGGGGCAGAAAGTGCGCCAGTGCGGCGGTGTTGCCGTACAACTGCACAGTACCCTGCGCCCCCGCTGCGAAACCCTGCAACTCGCCGCGCAGCAGGGCTTGCTGGCGCAGGATCAGCCGCGCGTGGTGGGCCAGCGCTTCCCCTGCTTGGGTGGGCACCACCCCACGCGGGCGGCGCTGCAGCAGCGCAACGCCGGCATCGGCTTCAATGCTGCGCAAGCGCTCGCTGGCCGAGGCCAGGGCCAAGTGAGCCCGCGCGGCGCCCTGGGTGATGCTGCCGGCCTCCACTACGCAGAGGAACAAGCGAAGGTCTGCAATGTCGAGCCGCATGGCGCCAACCCTGTGCCAGCCTTCGGAAAAACCGAAGGGTTATGTGAATAAACCGCATTGTGCCGAACGCTTGGCGAGGCTTCAATATCGGCATGTACGAATCCTCGTTTTTCCTGCCGCTGGTGGCCCTGGCGTTCTTCGCCGCCGGCGGCGTCAAGGGCATCACCGGCATGGGCCTACCGACTGTGGCCATGGGCCTGCTCGGCACCGCCATGCCACCCGCCGCCGCGGCAGCGATGCTGGTGCTTCCATCGTTGGCGACCAACGCCTGGCAGTTGTTCGCCGGGCCAGCCATGGCACGCCTGTGGCGGCGCTTATGGCCGATGCTGCTGGGCATCGTGGTCGGTACGGCCGGCGGCGCCGCATTGCTGGTGCGGGCCGCGCCGTCGTGGTCGGGGCTGGCACTGGGCCTGGCGCTGTTGGGGTATGCCGGCTATGCGCTGTGGGCGCCACCGCTGTCGCTGCCTTCGCGGCTGGAACCTTGGTTGTCACCGCTGGTTGGCCTCACCACCGGCGTGATCACCGGTGCCACCGGTGTGTTCGTGATGCCCGCCGTGCCCTATCTACAAGCCCTGCGCTTGGATAAAGACGAGCTGGTGCAGGCGCTCGGGTTGTCGTTTACCGTCTCCACGTTGGCGTTGGCCGCTGGGCTGCTCGCCCATGGCGCTTTGCGCGTGGAACAAGTGAGCCTCTCGGCGCTCGCCATCGCTCCCGCGCTGGCAGGGATGTGGCTGGGGCAACAGGTGCGAGCACGAATCAGCGCAAAACGCTTCCGGCAATGCTTTTTGCTGTTCCTGATGTTGTTGGGGCTGGAGCTGACGGTGCGGCCTTTTTTGTAGCCGTTTACTTTCTTATCGCGATCAACTTCTTCCTGTACCAAAGCGCAGGTGCCCGTTCGGCTGCCTGTGGCACGGCCAATCACTACTGTGCGGGGCGTATAACATTCAGGATTGAAGCCACGCCTAGCGGGCGGCGTCAATACAGGGAAACGAGGCCAATAGGCAAAGATAAATAATGAAGCCCATTAAATGAAAAAATGAACGGTAAGATATCCGCGTTGAAAACTTGAATAATTTTTATAAAAAAACTGAATGGCCCACGCTGAAATTTCCAGCCTATACCTATGGCCCAGAGGGGCCTATGGGGATATCGAGGTACATCACCAGCAGAGGGCCCTATGCTTAAGGGAGAGGCTTTTACTTCACTCGTTCGCGGCATGACAGTTCCGTTAGGCGGCTTAACACCCTTCCTGGTGCGGTGTTTTGAAAGTTCGCACGAGCATTGACGCGTGAAGGTTGCTGTCGGGGCAAGGCGTCGTGACGTGCCATAGCAGGGCTATGGCGAGGCGCGGTAACGCAGGCCGCCAGCAAAAGGCACCGTCAAACGGGAACAGCCAACTTCTGAAACACCACCTAGACCCGGAAGGGAGACGGCGACAGGACCACACCATTCTCTTCAGCATAGGTTTGCCAATGCTCGATGAGCTCTGCCAATTTTTGCGGGTGGTTTGAGGCAAGGTCTTGGATTTCCCCCCGGTCCTTGCTCAGGTCATAGAGCTGCCAAGTTTCCGGCCCCACCGGGGCAGGAATGTAGACCGCCTTCCAGTGCCCCTGGCGGATGGCGCGCATGCCGAACAGCTCCCAGCCGGTGACCGTTCCTTCGTCATGCACGTGTTCTGTTTCTCCCAACAGATAACTCAGCCAAGACTTACCGCGTGGTACGGCAACGTCCCGGCCCCGCCAGCGCTTGCCGGGGTGGGGCACGCCAGCGAGGTCGAGAATGGTCGGGGTGATGTCCATCACCGTGCCAAAGCCATGGCTGATCGTGCCCTGGCGCGCTACCTGCGGATAGCGCACCAGCGCCGGGACGCGGATGCCGCCTTCAGTGGTGAAGGCCTTATACAGCCGCGAGGGCGCGGTGGCCGCCTGGGCCCAGCGCGGGCCATACCAAACGTAGGAGTTGGCGCGGCCGATGTTGGCCAGGCTGTTGTCATAGTGCTGGTCGAGGAAGCTCTTCAGCTTCGGGCCGAATTTCGGGAAGGCCTCCAGCAGCGCGCCCTCTGCGCCGTTGTCGGACATGAATAGGATGAAGGTGTCGTCCAGGTCGCCCTGCTGGCGCAGGTGATCGATGACGCGGCCGATGTTCCAGTCCATGCGTTCCACCATGGCGGCATACACTTCCATGCTGCGCGCGGAAATGGCGCGTTGTTCCTCGCTTAGCTGTTCCCACTCTTCGCTCAGCGCCACCACTGGGTGCGCCTCGACCTGCGGGTCGGCCAAGCCGAGGGCCTTGAGGCGGGCCAAGCGCTCCTGGCGCAGGGCCTCCGGGCCGGCATCGTAGCGGCCCCGATACCTGGCTACCACATCAGCCGGCGCCTGCAACGGCCAGTGCGGCGCGGAAAAAGGCAAGTAAGCGAAGAACGGCCTATGCCGGTCGCGCTGCTCGAGGTACTGGAGCAGCTTGTCGCCGAAGGCGTCCGAGGAATAGAAGCCCTCGGGCAGGGCTTCGACGAAGCGGTCATCCTCGATGTACAACGCCGGGGTGCTCTTGAGAATGCCGGGCGTCGTCTCGTCGTAGGGCGGCTCGTAGCCATAGTGGTTGGCGGCCCCGGGCAGCAAGGAAAAGGAGCGTTCGAAACCCCGGGCGTGGGGCGCCTGTTCAGCAGCCAGGCCGAGGTGCCATTTGCCGCTCATCAGGGTCTGGTAGCCGGCCTCGCGCAGCAGTTCGGGTAATGCCACCACGCGTTCGTTGAGGTAGCCCTCGTAGCCGGGCTTGCCGATCTGCTCGGGGGCGATGGCTTCGGCCATGCTGCCAATGCCAGCGATATGATGGTCGGTGCCGGTCAGCAGCATGGAGCGGGTCGGTGAACAGGTGGGCGCGGCATGGAAGTCGGTCAGGCGCAGGCCCGCCGTGGCCAGCGCATCGAGGTTGGGCGTGGCGATTTCGCCGCCGAAAGCGCCGATGTCGGAAAAACCGAGGTCGTCAGCGACGATGATCAGGAAGTTCGGGCGTTTGCTCATGATGGCCCCTATGCGGCATATAAAAATTCAATGCGTTTCAGCGATAAGCTGATAATTAAGAAGTTTCGCCGGGTCAATACCAATGCATTTGGTAACTATATTTTATGCTCACAACTCATGAGCTGATGAAACCCGCGAAAACAGTGGCTTATGCAATTAAGATGCGACACGCATACATTAATATTATTTAGCTTCTTTCCTGCTTGTACCTATCGTTTCGCCGCGAGGTACGCCGGTTGGCGCACCCGCGAACACACGCAGGAGTTCAGCCCATGACTACGCTCTTCAAAAAAATGCTCGGTGCCCTGGCCGCTCCCGCCCTTTATGGCCTTTTGGCTGCCTCGACGGCGGTTCAGGCCACCGAAACGCCCAAGGAAATCCGTATAGCCGTGCCGGACCTGAGTGCAGGCGATCAACACAGCGGCGGGGGCGTGGTGGATGTACTGCGCAGCCAACAGATACTTGAAAAGGCATTCGCGGCGGACGGCATCCAGGTCCAGTGGCGCTTCTTCAAGGGCGCCGGGCCGGTGATCAACGAGGCGCTCGCCAACGATCAGGTGGATTTCGCCTACCTGGGTGACCTGGCGGCGATTATTGGCAAAGCCAATGGCTTGAATACCCATCTGCTCAGCGCCACCGCGCGCAACATCCGGCTGTATCTTGGCGTGCTGCCGGGCTCGGGGATCAAGACACTGGCCGACCTCAAGGGCAAGCGTGTGGCGATTTTCCGGGGTACCGCCAGCCAGTTGTCGTTCGACACCGCGCTGGCCAGCCAGGGCCTGCAGGAGCGCGATCTGCAAGTGATCAACCTGGATGGCAACGCCGCCAATGCGGCGCTGGCGGCCCGGCAGATCGATGCCACCTGGGGCGCGACCAACTTAATAGCCTTGCAGCAGCGCGGCCTGGCCGAATTGCCGCTTAATACCGACGACCTACAGGGTGCCGGCAGCATACAGGCCGTACTGGTCGGCAGCGATGCGTTCGTCAACCAGCACCCGGACTTGGTGGCGCGCTTCGTCAAGGCGCAGCAAAGCGCGGTACAGTGGCTACGCAATGGCGAAAACAAGCAAGCCTATGTCAACCTGGTCTCCGGCTTGGCCAATTATCCGCAAGTGCTGCTGCAGACCGATCTGCAAGACGCTGACTTCAACCAGATCTTCGACCCCCGCCTGGACCCGGCTTTCCTCGCGCGCCTGCAAGCAGGTGTCGACTTGGCCGCCCAGCAGCGCCTGATCCGCCAGGGGTTTGCGGTGAGTGAGTGGGTCGATGGCAAGTATCTCGAGGCCGCCTTGCAGCAGGGCCAGGCGGCCGTTGCCAGCCGGGAGGCGGCTCGCTAGCACCTCGATTCGCGGTTGCGTCGCAAGGGGCCGCTCAGGCCGCCACCGCGCTGGCCAGCCTGTGATCCTGCTCTACCAACAGGTCGATCATCGCCCGTGCCGCCGGTGACAGGCGGTAGCCGGTGCGGGTCACCAAGCCGCATTGGGCGGTAAGGCTCTCCAGGTTTTTCGGCAGGTTGCGCAGATGCAACTGCACCACTTTGCGTTCTGTCAGGCTCTCCTGCAGCGCTTCATAGGTACCGATACCGATCGCATTGGTGTTATGCACGATGCGTTTGAGCACAGAGAAATGCTCGCATTCCACGTGCAGGTCGAAATTTTCCTTCCCGCTCAGGTTTGCCAGCACCTTGCGCGCGCCCATGGGAATACGCCCGGCGGCAAGCGGATAGTCGAACAAATCGTTGGTCGACAGGCTCTCCTTGGCCAGCAGTGGATGCCCCGGGCGGCAGAAGAACAGCCCACGGCGACGGGTGAGCGGCTGGGTCTGGAAACTGGGGTCGGCTTCGAAATGGCGGGTGTCGGCAATGAAAAATTCTATCTCGTCACGCACCAAGCTGCGGCTGAGGTTTTCCCAGTTGTTCACTTCGAAGCGGGTGTGAATGCGTGGATGGCGCTCGATGAAACAGGCCATCGCGTCCGGTACTAGCTTTGCCGCCAGTGCGGGGCCGCAGCCGAAGCGCAGCTCGCCGGCGTCCAGCTTGGTCATTTGGTTGATTTCATGGGTCAGGTTGTTCGCACCGCGCACCAACGCAAGGGCGTGCTGCATCACCACGTGGCCTTCGGGCGTGGGGCGTAGGTCCTTGGCGCCACGGTCGACCAGTTGGCAGCCGAATTCCTGCTCCAACCCCTGGATGCTGCGGCTGAAGGCAGGCTGGGTGATGCCGATGGCGTCGGCGGCGCGGACGAAACTGCGGTGTTCGACCAGTGCGAGAAAATAGCGGAGTTGGCGCAGATCCATGGGTGCATTCCTGGCATGAGAAATATAAGGCGAAGGTATTTGCCCCGTCTCAGCAGCTGGTTTTAAATGCAGTCTCTTATTCCGTCAATCAAAGTTAATTAATAAATTTAGACCATAAAAGAATATAAAACAGCCATTGCGCTCAGGGAGAAGACCATGCTCCGCCTACCGCCGCCCCCTCAGGTTATCCGGCCGAACGGCCCTACACGATTGCCGTTGGCACTTCGCTAGACAGCAAGGGTGAGGCGCTGGCCCGCGCCGACTCACTTCGATGTTTTTTCCGCACATCACGCCCGCGTGATGCGGCCCGTCATTGCCCGAAAACCGAGTTTGAACAAGGAAGCGCTTCATGAGTACGCAACGGCACAACCCTCGGCCCCGCACCGCCCATCCGCGGCTATCGCGGCGCCTGGCCACCCCCGAATACGCTCTGGCGCTGCTTTTGGCGCTCGCCGTAGGCCCGGTCGCTGATGCAGCGGCCGAGGAGACCGCCGCGGGTGCGGTGGTCGCGGGCGAAGATGACGTCGCGCTGGACAAAGTCACCGTCACCGCGCGCCGCCGCGAGGAAAACGCCCAAGACGTCCCGACCCCGATCACCACCCTGAACGCGGCGACGCTGGAAACGCAGAAGATTTCCCGTGTACAAGACCTGCAGCAGATGCTGCCGAGCGTCAACGTCGCGTATATCCATGCTCGCCAATCCAGCGTGGCGGTAAGGGGCATCGGTAACAACCCGGCCAGCGACGGCCTGGAGGGCAGCGCTGGGGTGTATCTCGACAACGTTTACCTGGGCCGCCCTGGCATGGCGGTGTTCGACCTCCTCGACATCGAGCAGCTCGAACTGCTCCGTGGCCCCCAGGGCACGCTGTTCGGCAAGAACACCACCGCTGGGGTGCTCAACATTAGTACGCGCAAGGCCAGCTTCACGCCGGAACGCTCGGTAGAAGTCTCTGGCGGCGAGCGCGGCTATTTCCAGGGTAGGGGTAGCGTTTCCGGCGGCCTGACCGAAACCCTGGCCGGGCGGCTCTCTGCCTACCGCACACGCGACGATGGCTATATCAAAAATACCTACAACGGCCACGAGCTCAACGGCGGCGAGCGCGAGGGCGTGCGCGGCGAATTGCTGTTCAAGCCCAGCGACGACTTCAGCCTGCGCTGGATCAACGACTACAACGAGGAAGACTCCAGCAATGGCACTATGGTGGTCTACGGGGCACCGGCCATCTACTGGCAGCGAGCGGCCCTGGTCGGCGCCTCGCCGCACCGTGACCCGGACGACAAAAAGGTCAACCTTGACAGCCGGCAGAGTGTCAGCGTGCACCAGGGCGGCAGTTCCGTGGAGGCCAACTGGAAGCTCGGTGGCGGGTTCAATCTCACCTCGATAAGTGCCTACCGCTACTGGCACTTCACCCCCGCCAACGACGACACGCTGAATGTCTCGGCCATAGTCAATACCGGGGTGGAAGTGCATGATCGGCAGTTTTCCCAGGAATTCCGCCTGGCTTCGCCCACCGGCGGTGCCCTCGACTACGTAGTCGGCGCGTACCTGTTCCGGCAAGACTTGGGCAACAAGACCTTCACCGACTACGGGCCGCTGGCCGACTCGTTGTTCCTCCCGGCGCCGGCCAGCAGCCTGGGCGCCTTGGGCAACGTTCGCAGCAAGGCCAACGGCAAGGTGGTCACCGACAGCTATGCGCTGTTCGGCCAGGCGACCTGGCACATCACCGACCGCCTCGACTTCACCGCCGGCCTGCGCGGCACCTACGAAGAGAAGCAAGCCCAGATCGAGCGCTTCGCACCGGTCGGTGGCGCCGCATTGTCCGGGGCGGGGTTGGCGTTGCGCACTGCGCAGGTGGGCGCTTATGACTCGGGCGATTTGAGCCTGCACAATGCCGCACCCTCCGGCCTGCTCAGCCTGAGTTACCGCTTCGACGAGCACCTGCTCGGTTATGCCAGCCTTTCCCACGGCGAGAAGTCCGGCGGGGTCAACCTGGCGGTCGGCAGCGCGCCGAGCGCGGGCGCCGACTCGCTGCTGGTCGGCCCGGAGCGTGCCAACGATGCCGAACTTGGCTTCAAGAGCACGCTGTTCAACAACCGCCTGCAGTTCAACGCGAACCTGTTCTGGACCGGCGTGCATGGCTACCAAGCCACTACCCTTTATCAGGCACCAGGCTCAACGCAACTGGTGCAGGTGCTGGCCAACGCCGGCAGCGTACGCTCTCGCGGCGTCGAATTCGAAGCCACGGCGAGGCCTTTGCGCGGCTTGACCCTCAGCGCCAACGGCTCCTACAACGACGTCACTTACCTGTCGTTCAAGGACGCGCCCTGCCCGAGCGAAATCAGCACCGTCGCTGGCGCGCCGGCCTCTTGCGACCTCACCGGCGAACGCGTGGTCGGCGCATCGAAATGGATCGGCAACCTCTATGGCGAATACGCCTGGCGCCTGGGTCAGGGCCTTGAGCCCTACGTCGACGCCAGCTATTCGTACCGTTCCGAGGCCGAAGGTACGCTGGACAATTCCAAGCTTTCGCAGATCGACGGCTACGGCCTGGTCAACTTGGCCGCCGGCATACGCACCGACTTCGGCGACGGCCAACTCGACGCCTCTGTCTGGGTGAGGAACGCCACCAACACCGATTACTACCTCAGTGCCTTCGCCACCCTCAACGGTGCGTACACCGCCTCGGTAGGGCAGCCGCGCACTGCGGGGGTTTCCCTGCGCTACGACTTCTGACGTGACGCCACATCGCTTTCCATCGCTGCAAGAGGAGCTACCCATGAGCAATGCCACACTCGCCTACCGTAAAACGCCCCACGCACTGGATATCCACCCGGTGGCGGGTCGCATCGGCGCGGAAATCCGCGGCGTGCAACTGGGCGCCGAACTGAACACCGAAACCGCCGACGCCATCGAGGCGGCCCTGGTCCGCCACAAGGTGATCTTCTTCCGTGACCAAGATTTAGACGATGCCGGGCAAGAAGCCTTTGCCAAGCGGCTCGGCACACCGGTCGCGCACCCCACGGTGCCGGTCCGCGAGGGCACCGACTACGTGCTTGAGCTCGACGGCGCGGATGGCCGCAGGGCCAACGCCTGGCACACCGACGTAACCTTCGTCGAGGCCTACCCGAAGGCGTCCATTCTGCGCTCGGTGGTCGCCGCCGGGGCGGGTGGCGACACCGTCTGGGCAAACACCGCAACGGCCTATGGCGACCTGCCCGAACCGTTGCGCGAACTGGCCGACCGGCTCTGGGCCGTGCACAGTAACGAACATGACTACGCCGGGTTGAAGCCCAACGCCGACCCGGCCCGGCTGGAGGAATACCGCAAAGTGTTTGCCTCGTCTGTGTATGAGACCGAGCACCCGCTGGTGCGCGTGCACCCGGTCAGCGGCGAACGCACCTTGCTGCTGGGGCACTTCGTCAAGCGCATCAAGGGCCTGCCGTCGGCCGACTCACAACGCCTGGTCGAAGTCTTTCAAAGCTATGTCACCCGCCCGGAAAACACCGTGCGCTGGCGTTGGCGCGTTGGCGACGTGGCGATCTGGGACAACCGCGCCACCCAGCATTACGCCATCGACGACTACGGCGACCAAGCCCGCGTGGTGCGCCGGGTCACCCTGGCCGGTGACGTGCCGGTCAGCATCGGCGGCGAACGCAGCCGCACTCTTCGCCAGCACTGACCGCGCGCCCCTCCCATTAAGGAAAGGCCCAGGAGATAACCATGAGCACCACAAGCACTGCACGGCCCGGTGCGGGCCACGACGATACCTTCAAGGTCGTACCGCTGGCCGCCCCATTGGGCGCGCAAGTATACGGCCTCGACGGCCGCAAAGACCCGGCGCCGAACCAGGTACTCGCACTTAAGCAGGCCTTGCGAGACCACCACATCCTGGTCTTTCACGACCAGCGCCTCGATGACGCGCAGTTCCTGCGCTTTACCACCTGGTTCGGCTCGGTGTTCCAGCCGCACCCGGATTTCCCCGTATTGTCATCGGGGGCCAACGGCAAAGCGCCAGACATCGTCAAGGTGGCCAACACCGAGGACGGTGAGCTGGGCAACTTCGCCCTGCCGGGGCATGTCGATCATCAATGGACGCCGACGCCGTCGTCGGGCTCGCTGCTCTATGCGCTGGAGGTACCCGAACAAGGCGGGGAAACCACCTGGACCAACCTGGCGCTGGCCTACGACGCCCTCGATGGCGATACCCGGCGGGAAATCGACGGCCTCAAATTGATCAACTACAACCCCTTCGTGCGCCTCAAACAAGGTGGCTACAGCGGCACCTTCGTCACCTACCGCACACCAGACATCGAGGCGATCCAGGGCACCGAGCATCCGCTGGTGCGCACGCATCCGGAAAGCGGCAGGCGCCTGCTGTACCTGAGTGTACACACCGAGGTGGAGATCCCCGGATACCCGCCGGAGCGCGGCAAGGCGCTGATTGCGCGGCTGCGCGAACATCTGCAGAACCGGCGGTTTTCCTACACGCACAGGTGGCAAGTCGGCGATATCGTGTACTGGGACAACCAGGCCACCCTGCACGCGCGCAATGCCTTCCCTGCCGAACAGAAACGGCGCCTGAAGCGCATCAGCCTGGCGGGTAGCCGGCCGTTCTGAGCCGTTGGTCCCTGATGGCGCAGTCGCTCGCGCTTTAAGCGCTCAGTGGGCTGCCACAATACCTTTCAGCTTGGCCGTATGCGCCGCGAGCGCATCCATCAGCTCGGGAGAAAGGCAGTCGTAGGGCTCCAGGCCGATCTCGCGGATCCGCCCACGGATGCCGGCCATTTCAGCGACCGGGGTGCCGGTTTCAATAATGGAGGAAACGAACGCCGCGAAGCCCGGTGCGGCCCAGCCTGTTTGCGGTGACAGTTCGGTATGGACGAAATCCAGGCCATAGAAAGCGTGATCCTTGTTTTCGATACGCCCATACAGGTGGGCATGGCAGCCTTTGCACGCGTGCCGCTGAATCGTAGCGCTCGGGTCTACGACCTCAAGCTTATCTGCATTGGCCGTGACGCTGACCTTGTCGCGAGGGACTACGGCAATCACCGCGAACTTGGCACCGGCCGGCTTCCAGCACTTGCTACAGCCACACGCATGGTTGTGCAGGGTTTGCGCCGCCACCTTGACCTCGACTTTGTCGGTAGGGCACAGGCATTGAAGGGTGCCACCGGCAAAAGCGGGGGCAGCGGGTTTAATGCCATTATCAAGCGCAGGATGGAGTTTTACGTGGCTCATGTTGTATCTCCAAGTCTATTCACAGGGGATTTAGCTGATCACCGGAGCGTGCGCCCCGGGTTGCTGGCTCAGTACTTGATGACGGTACGGATCGATTTACCCTCGTGCATCAAGTCGAAGGCTTCGTTGATGCGTTCCAGCGGCAAGGTGTGCGTAACGAACGGCGCCAATTGGATTTCGCCACTCATGGCGTCTTCGACCATCTTCGGCAACTGAGTGCGGCCTTTCACACCACCAAACGCAGAGCCTTTCCAGGTACGACCGGTCACCAACTGGAACGGGCGCGTCGAAATTTCCTGGCCCGCCCCCGCTACACCGATGACAATCGATTGGCCCCAGCCGCGATGTGCGGACTCCAGCGCGGACCGCATTACATTGACGTTGCCGATGCACTCAAAGGAATGGTCGACACCCCAGCCGGTCATTTCGATGATGACCTGCTGGATAGGCTGCTCATAGTCCTTCGGGTTGATGCAATCGGTAGCCCCGAAAGCCCTGGCCAGCTCGAATTTGGCTGGGTTGGTATCCACCGCGATGATCCGACCCGCCTTGGCTTGCCGCGCGCCCTGGATAACCGCCAGGCCGATACCCCCCAGGCCAAAGACGGCCACGCTATCGCCCGGTTGTACCTTGGCGGTGTTGTGCACCGCACCAATGCCGGTGGTGACACCGCAACCCAGCAGGCATACATGCTCATGGTTGGCTTCAGGGTTGATCTTGGCGACAGAAACCTCTGCCACCACGGTGTATTCACTGAACGTGGAACAGCCCATGTAGTGATACAGCGGCTGGCCTTGGTAGGAAAAGCGCGAGGTGCCGTCGGGCATCACGCCTTTGCCTTGGGTCGCCCGCACGGCTACGCAGAGGTTGGTCTTGCCCGATTTACAGAACAGGCATTCTCCGCATTCGGCGGTATACAGCGGAATAACGTGATCACCCGGCTTGAGGCTGGTCACACCGTCACCCACTTCAACCACTATGCCAGCGCCCTCATGCCCCAATACCACCGGGAATAGCCCCTCCGGATCGTCCCCAGAGAGGGTAAAGGCGTCAGTATGGCAAACACCGGTGTCGGTGATCTTGATAAGCACCTCACCGGCGCGGGGCGGTGCAACATCGATTTCGACGATTTGGAGAGGCTTACCAGCCTCGAAGGCAACCGCTGCACGAGATTTCATATTAACTCCTGGAATACAGGTTATTTACTGGGGGGTAGTATATACAGATACTCAGGGGGAGTACATGACCACTCGTACGATTCAACAGTCGCCATTCCCGCCGGGCCCGGGCGGACTACATGAGGCGCATTCCTTCGGGTTGCCAGATATACTCCCCCGCTGAATCGACCAGCAGTACCGACGTCAGGAGCACCAGATGCCTCATTCACCTCTCGAGAAAAAACGCGTTTTAGGGCGTATAAAGCGCGTGCGCGGCCAACTGGCCGCACTGGAAACCGCCCTAAACGAAGGCGCAGAGTGCGGGCCCGTGTTGCAGCAGATCGCGGCGATCCGAGGCGCGGTGAATGGTCTGATGGCTGGCGTGCTGGAAAGCCATTTGCGCGAGCAATTCATCGACGCCACGCAAGCCACGGAATCGCAAAGCGCGTCGGTCGATGAAGTGATTTCTCTGGTACGGACCTACTTACGCTAGTACAGCGCTATCGAACGGCTGCGTTGTTGCGTGGCTCAATGCCAGGGCCACACGGCACGCGAGGTACCAGGGCGGGCGCGGGCAATACCGGCTCGACTCAAACGCCGACCTGTTTGATGCCGTCGGTGCCCCGGGAAAACGGAGCGACAACCGCCCAGGCAGTAAAAACGCCAAAACCCTCTTGATCGGTCACTGAACTGCAACATTACCGTCCTTTTTCTGCCATCCGCACACCCCACAATCGCCGCCAATGAGATCGATCTCACACAGGCGAACATGACCGATTTGAAGGCTGTAGCACTACTGGCAGGGGTATCACGGGCCACCGCCGCGCGTGCCTTCGCCTCGCCCGATGTGGTCCGCCCGGCGACCCGAGAACAGGTGTTCGCCGCCGCTCGCGCGCTGAACTTCCGCCCCAATCGCATCGGCCGGCAGTTGCGCCAGCAGGCCACGCGGCTGCTGGGCGTGGTGGTGCCCAATTTGCTCAACCCAGTGTTCGCCGAGCAGTTCCAGGCGATGGAACACGCGGCGCGGGTGCACGGCTACAACTTGCTGCTGGCCACCACGGACTACAACGTGGAACGTGAAGCCGAGGTGGTGGAGGATTTGTTGCGCCAGCGCGTCGACGGCCTGGTGCTGACCGTCACCGAGGCCCACGACAACCCCCTGCTCGACGCGCTGAGCCGGGAGGTCACGCCCTTTGTACTGGCGTACCACCAGCCGCTGCGCGATGACTTCAGCGCCGTCTCGGTGGACAACCGCGCGGGCATGGCCATGGCCACCGAGCATTTGCTGCAACTGGGCCACCGCCGTATTGGCATGGTCGCCGGCCCCGCGCTGCAGTCGGACCGTTCGCGTCTGCGCTACCTCGGTTACTGCGATGCCCTGCGCGCCCACGGGCTACCCAGTTTGCCGATCATCGAAATGCCTGCCCATACCCAAGCCGAACTGGCCACGCTCACGCCACACCTACAGCGCCCGAACGCACCGACAGCGCTGGTGTGCTCCAACGACCTGCTGGCCATCAGCGTGATCGCCGAACTGCGCCGCGGTGGCCACCAGGTGCCACGGCATCTGTCGGTAATCGGCTTCGATGGCATCGCCTTGGGCACGCAGATGCACCCGTCGCTGTGCTCGGTCGTGCAACCCATCGAAGCGCTTGCCCTGGCCGTAATCCAACAATTGCTGGCACAGATCGATGGCGCCGCCCCCGCATCCGTTTGCCTGCCCTGCCATATCCGCCCCGGCGAAAGCATCGCCAACACTTGGAGCAAACCCCATGAAAAGGTCCGCTAGTACCCTGGCTGCCGTGTTACTGCTGGGCGTCGCCCGCCTCGCTGCGGCCGCTGAAACGGCCATCTGCTACAACTGCCCGCCGGAGTGGGCCGACTGGGGCACGCAATTACAGGCTATCGCCGCCGATACCGGCGTACAGGTGCCGCTGGACAACAAGAACTCGGGCCAGGCGCTGGCACAATTGGTCGCCGAGCAAGCGGCGCCGGTGGACGACGTGGTCTATTACGGCGTGACCTTCGGCCTGCAGGCGCAAAAAGCCGGCGTGCTCGACACCTACAAACCCAAAGGCTGGGACGATATCCCGGCCGGCCTCAAGGACCCGCAGGGGCATTGGTTCGCCATCCACTCCGGCACCTTGGGCCTGATGGTCAACGTCGATGCCCTGGGCGGCAAACCGGTGCCGCAGAGCTGGGCGGACCTGCTCAAGCCGGAGTACAAGGGCATGGTCGGCTACCTCGACCCTTCCAGTGCTTTCGTCGGCTACGTCACCGCCGTGGCGATCAACCGTGCCATGGGCGGCAGCCTGGACAACTTCGAACCGGCCTTGGCGTTTTTCCGCGAGTTGGCCAAGAACTCGCCCATCGTGCCCAAGCAGACCGCTTATGCACGGGTTTTGTCCGGCGAGTTGCCGATCCTGGTGGACTACGACTTCAACGCGTATCGGGCGCGCTACACGGACAAGGCCAATGTGGCCTTCGTGATCCCCCGTGAAGGGACGGTGTCGGTGCCTTATGTGATGAGCCTGGCGAAGAACGCACCGCACCGCGCCAACGGCGAAAAAGTCTTGGATTACGTGCTGTCCGACAAGGGCCAGGCACTCTGGGCCAACGCCTACCTGCGCCCGGTTCGGCCGGTGAAGATGGCGGATGATGTGGCCAAGCGTTTCCTCCCCGCAGCGGATTACGCGCGTGCCGGTACCGTCGATTACGCCCAGATGGCGGCGGTCCAGGAAGCGTTCAGCGCGCAATACCTGCGCGAGGTCAAATGATGACCGCGCTGGGCCAGCCAAACCTTGCCTTGGCCCGCCGACGCTGGCGATTGCCGGCACCGGCAACCTTCGCACTGGTGCCCGCCCTGGCCGTACTGACGGCTTTCTGGATACTGCCTCTGCTGCAACTGATCGCCCTTGGCACCCAGCACCGCGACGGCCCGTCCAGCGCCTATTGGCAGGTCCTGAGCAGCGCGCAATACCTGGGTAGCCTGGCACAAACCTGCACACTGGCGGTGGTGGTCACCGCCGCCGCGTTGCTGATAGGCGCGGTAGTCGGCTGCTTTTTGGCGCGCCAACGCTTCTGGGGGCGCTCGGCGCTGGTGGCGTTGCTGACCTTCCCGCTGGCCTTCCCCGGGGTGGTGGTAGGTTTTCTGGTGATACTGCTGGGTGGTCGCCAAGGCTTGGCGGCCAGCGTGGGCCTGAGCGTGTTCGGCCAGCGCTGGGTGTTCGCCTACTCGCTGATCGGGCTGTTCATCGGCTACCTGTACTTTTCCATTCCACGGGTCATCCTCACCGTCATGGCCGCCTGCGAAACCCTCGATCGCAGCCTTGAAGAAGCCGCGCGCTCATTAGGTGCCCGGCCCTGGCGGGTGGTGCTGGACGTGATCGTGCCGGGCCTGGCGCCGGCGCTGGTGTCTTGCGGGGCGATCTGCTTCGCCACGGCGATGGGCGCCTTCGGCACCGCCTTTACCTTGGGCACGCAGCTGAATGTAACGCCAGTGGCGATCTACAACACCTTCACCAATTACGCCAACTTCGCCATGGCCGCGGCGCTGTCAGTGGTGTTGGGCGCGATCACTTGGGCAGCGCTGCTACTGGCCCGGCGCCTGATCCGGCAGACGGGAGCGACGTTATGAAACGCACCGCTGGCTTTTATGGGCGGTTGCTGTTCGTGCTGTTGGTGTGCGCGTTCATGCTGGTCCCGGTGTTGATGTCGTTGCTGGCGGGCCTGACCCGCAATTATTTCCAGGGGGTGGTTGCCAGTGGCTTGACCCTGGGCTGGCTGCTGCAGGTCTGGGCGGCCTATGCGGATACGGTCTGGCTTTCGCTGCGGCTGGCCGTAGCCTGCGCGGTAGGCGTGGTGATGATCGGGGTTCCGGCGGCCTATGCCTTGGTCCGCATGAACAACCGCTTCAGCCGCGCCTTCGAGGAATTGATGGTGCTGCCCGTGGCAATGCCCGGCCTGGCCAGCGCCCTGGCCCTGTTGCTGACCTACGGGCAATACGGCGCCTTTCGCGGCAGTTGGCTGTTTATTCTGGTGGGGCACGTGATCTTCACCTTGCCGTTTTTGGTTCGCCCGGTAATGGCGGTGATGCAGCGCCAGCACCTGCCAGTGCTGGAAGAGGCGGCAGCGAGCCTGGGTGCCGGCCCCCTGCAACGCTTCTTCACCGTCGTGGTGCCGAACAGCCGCGCGGGGATTCTCGCCGGGGTGCTGATGGTGGTGACCTTGTCCCTGGGTGAGTTCAACCTCACTTGGATGCTGCACACACCCATGACCAAGACTCTGCCCGTGGGCCTGGCCGACAGCTACGCCTCGGCGCGGTTGGAGGTCGCCAGCGCCTATACGGTGATCTTCTTGCTGTTGATCGTCCCTTTACTGATTGCCCTGCAGGCCATCAACCATCATCTCGCCCGTGGAGACCGTCCATGACCGGCACCGCTATTCGCCTCGAAGGCTGCCGCAAAACCTTCGACAACGGCACCGTCGCCCTGCACTCGCTGGACCTGCACATCCACCCTGGCGAGACGCTGGCGATCCTCGGCCCTTCCGGCTGCGGCAAGACCACCACCCTGCGGCTGATCGCCGGCCTCGAACACCCCGACAGCGGCCGTGTGCTGTTCGGCGAGCAGGACGTCACCGCCCTGCCGATCGAGCGCCGCGACGTGGGGATGGTGTTCCAGAACTATGCGCTGTTCCCCAACCTCGATGTGGCCGGCAATATCGCCTACGGGCTGAAAATCCGCGGCATGCCCAAGGCCGAACGCACTGCCCGCTGCGCCGAGCTGCTGGCGTTGGTAGGGTTGCAGGACCACGGCCGCCGGGCGGTCCACGAATTGTCCGGTGGCCAGCGCCAGCGCGTGGCCTTGGCCCGGGCACTGGCGCCGCGCCCACGGGTGCTGTTGCTCGACGAACCATTGGCGGCGCTCGATGCGCAACTGCGCGAGCGCCTGCGCAGCGAACTGGATCAACTGCTGCGCCACCTGGGCATTACCGCGGTGTTCGTGACGCACGATCAAGGCGAGGCCATGGCCCTGGGCCATCGTATCCTGGTCATGGAGCACGGCCGCGCCGCGCAATTGGCCAGCCCACAGGCCCTCTACCAGCAACCGGCCAATGCCTTCGTTGCCGGTTTTGTCGGCAACCTCAACGTGTTTCCGGTACTCGCCCGCAGCCCTTGCGGGGTCAAGGTGCCGGGCGGCGACCTGCCCTGGAGCACGGCGGACTTTCCCGACACGCTCTACTGCCGCCCTGAGCACGTGCGCATCGCCGACGGTAACGGCCACCTGCACGGGCACCTGCTTGCGCAGTTTTTCCAGGGTGCCCACAGCCGGCTGCTGGTGGACGTGGGCGGTGCCCAACCGCTGCTGGTCGACTGCGATGAATTCGGCAGGCACGGCATCGGCGATACGCTCGCGCTGAGCATCGCGCCGCGCCATCTATTCTGTTTGCAGGGCCGCGGCACGCGCAGCGAGGTCAGCCCATGAGCCGGCCCTTCCTCATCGCCCAGATCAGTGACCCGCACCTCAAGGCCGGCGGCAAGTTCAGCTACGGCGTGGTGGACACGCTCGGCGCGTTGCAGCGAATGGTGGCGCACCTCAACGCCAGCGTTCCACAGCCCGATGTGGTGGTCATCAGTGGCGACCTGGTGGACTTCGGCCGCGCCGATGAGTACGCCGTGCTGGCGCCGGTGCTCGGCCAACTGACCATGCCGTTTTATCTGGTGCCGGGCAACCACGACGACCGCGAGCAATTACGGATGGCGTTCACGGGCCAGGCCTGCTTGCCGGTCGACACCACAGCGCCAACCCTGGACTGGGTGGAAGACGCCCTGCCGGTGCGCCTGATCGGCTTGGACTCGACGATTCCCGGCGCCCACGGTGGCGGCTTGACCCACCGCCAACTCGCCTGGCTCGACCAGCGCCTGGCCGAACGGCCGCACAGCCCGACCCTGCTGATCCTTCACCATCCGCCTTTCATCACCGGCATCGGCCACATGGACCGCGAGCCGTTCGCCAACGCTGCGGCGTTCGAACGGCTGGTGGGCCGGCATCCGCACGTGGAGCGCCTGCTGTGCGGGCACCTGCACCGCCCTATCCAAAAGCGCTTCGGCGGTACGGTGATCAACGTCTGCCCCGGGACCTCCCATCAAGTCGTCCTGGACCTGCGCGAAAGCGCCCCGGCGCATTTCAGGCTGGAGCCGGCGGGGTATCTGCTGCACCGCTGGCACCCAGAGGAAGGGCTGGTAACCCATGGCGGGGTGGTTGGGGATTATCGCGGGCCGTTTCCGTTTTATGACGCTCGGGGGTTGATCGATTGAAGCCGATGGTAATCAGCGTGACCGAAACAAACACGCTACTTGCGAAACTCAATAAAAAGCCAACAACTACGATAACGGACCCACCACACCAAAATCGCCAAACGCTTCAGCAACGTTAATTCTTGTGGTATAGGGGTTTACTGCAATCGGCCAAGACTATTGAACACCCGTCGCCAGCACTTTGGCATTTTCTTAATGCCGAAGAAGCCGCGGCCTTTTCAGTTTGCCCACCATCAATAAACCCCCCACGTGGGGAGTGTGCCACAGCTACGCCGAATCGTGACACGCTTCGACAAGCTCGCGAAAAGCTACGCCGCGATGGTCTCACTGGCTTGCTCCATGCGGTGTTTGCGACATCTCTTTTCGTACAGAACCTAAGACCTGGAACGGCGGCGCGGGGTGAAGGCCAGTAGCTGACATCAATCAATCCTGTTTGTTAATGGCGCTGCGATCGCGCAGGCCGGATAGCAAGGCATTGTCACAACAGAGCATCACGACTGGATTCTGCCGTCAGTTACACAATCGGTCCGTTGCATTCAAACAACCAATGACAATGAATCACACGCCGGGAAGCTTCCCATAACAGTCCGCCAACCTACCCAATTGTTTGCGTCTAACCTCATAACCACAACTCAGAAAAATTCGGTCGCGAAAAGGCCTCTATCGTTATTATCAAACAATATTTCCTTCGTTCACTTCCCGTCTTTACCGTGCTGCCCTTTATTCCGTGTAGGCATGAACACCGCACGCGGCATATCTGCGTTCTATTCACACCACAAGAGAACCCCATGGACTTCGACTTCACTCCAAGACAACAGGAGATCTACGACATCGTTGGCGATCTCGGCATGAACCGTTTCGGGCCTCGCGCCTTAGCACTCGAAGCGGCGGGCCACAGCCCGGTCGAGAACTTCAAGGACCTGTTCGACGCCGGCCTGAATGGCGGGGGTATTTCCAAAGAGTGGGGAGGTATAGGCGGCGGGGCGCTGGGTGAAGACCCGCTGGCGGCGCTGTTGGTGGTTGAGCAAACGGCGCGCTACTGCATGTCCACCGCGCAATGCGTTTCGCTGCATTACAATCTTTCGCATCGCCTTGAAGCGGTCGGCACAGCGGAGCAAAAGGCCCGCATTATTCCCGGCATCATCCAGCAAGGGCACCTGGTCAATGGCACAGCGAGCGAGCCGGGCCGCACCGCACGCGGGCTTTATAATCTGCAAACCACTGCGGAGAAAGTCGACGGCGGCTGGGTGATCAATGGGCACAAGAACTACGGAACCATCGCCGATATCGCCCATTACAACATCGTCTCCGCCGTGATCAAGGGGGGCACAGTTCCGGAGGATCATATGACCTTCATGATCCCCGTTGACGCTCCAGGGTTCACGATTATCGCGGACACCTGGAACCCTTTCGGCATGCGCGCGGCTTACAGCCCTGACCTATTGTTGAAAGACTGTTTTGTCGCCGATCACAACGTGTTGGGCCCACCGGGTGAAACAGCAAGCAGCCGTTGGCAGGCGAAGGCTCACCTGGGCTTTGCGGCACAATATTTAGGCGGCTGCGAAGGTGTCTTCGACTTCCTCGTGGATTACCTGCCCAAGCGAGGTACGGCCAACGATAGCTATACACAGCTGCGCCTGGGGGAAATTCGCATCGCCATCGATGCGACACGCTGGCTGGTCTACAGGGCCTCCTGGCTATGGCAGAAGAAAGCGTTCGCGCAAGCCGAACTGTTCTCGATGAACGCTAAACATCAGGCGCTGCAGACTACACGGCTGGTCATCGACAGGGCAGCACAGATCGCGGGATCGAGCGCGCTGAATGCCGACACGGTATTGGCACGTCATATACGCGATTTGCGCTATCAATCCCTGCACGAAAACCTCGATAAAACGGCGGCCACTGTCGGCAAGTTTCATCTGGGTCAACAGTTCGACGTTACCGCTCGTTTATAACCGTGACGTTTCATCCACTCGGCTGGCGCCAATCATGACCGACGTGCCCGCTCAATCTTTATCCGCGGCGATTGTCCGCCACGCAGCTAACACGACCTTCGAGCAACTACCGCCGGCTGTGATCCGCGCAGCCAAGCTATCGATTCTGGATACCCTCGCGGTCGCCTGGGCAGGGCTGGAATCAACTGGGGTGGCGCAGGCACGGGCGGTGGCGATAGACTCGGGCGGCAGGCCCGACAGCTTGGTGTGGGGCAGCGATCAGCGCCTGCCCGCTACGCAAGCGGCTTTCGCCAACGGCGTGGCGGCGGCAGCACTTGACTTCGACTCGCTGCACATCGGCGGCAGCGTACATGCCGATATCGTCGTATTGCCCGCGGTGCTGGCCATTGCCGAACGGACAGCAGCAAGTGGGAAGGCACTACTGACGGCGCATGCGCTCGGCGTCGATTTGACGGCTCGGTTGGGGATGGCGGCACCCGGTCACTCGGGTTGGTTCTACAGCTCGATACATGGAATATTCGGCGCGGCGCTGGGCGCTGCTCATCTGCTCGGACTGGATGAAACCAGCACTGTCAACGCCCTGGGCCTAGCGCTACCCCAAGCGGGTGGCACGCAACAACCGATGGTGGAGAAGAGTCAGGCCAAACGACTGCAATCGGCTTTCGCGGCACGCGCTGGTGTAGATGCTGCACTGCTCGCCGCGCAGGGATTGCAAGGCCCCCGCGAGGTATTCGAGGGGCGGTTCGGCGCGTTCAGACTGTATGAGTCAGCGAACCCTGCGACCGTCCTCGATGGCTTGGGGCAACGCTGGGAGGGGCAGTCGACGGCCTTCAAAAAATACTCCAACTGCGGCGCGGCCCATGCCGCGCTGAGCGTGGCTTTGGAGCTTATTCGCGAACACGATTTGCGTCCTGAGACGGTAAGCGGGGTAACGGTAATACTAACGCCATACGCTCACCGTGCTGTCGGAGCGGCTTACGAGCCTGGCGATCAGCCTCAGGTGGCCGCGCAATTCAGCGTGCAATATGCCGTGGCCACTGCCTTGCGTTATCGCCGCTTCGAGCTCCAGGATATCGAACCCGCCGCGGCATGCGACCCCGAGACGGTAGCACTGGCCCGGCGGGTGCGGGTGGAAGTCTACCCGGACAGTAACGCACGAATGCTCCCGGCACATGTGGCGTTCGCCACCAATAAGGGAATTTTTGAACGTACCGCCCTCTCTATTCCGGGTAGCGCCAGCAACCCTCTTACCGAGGATGAGGTGCTGGCCAAGGCCCGGACATGCTTTGCCTATGGAGCACGATCGCTGGCTACTGCCGCTTCTGAGCGGTTGATTCAAAAAGTCTGGGCATTCGAAACGATCGACGATGTATCGACCCTTTGGAGATGATCGCGCTCACATTCCGCCATAGCTCACCAGCGTTTCGACTCGACGAAGGATCAGAGGCGCCACGACATACGGATTGCGCCGCAGCAACTCGATCACCAATCGGTTGCGGCCCTGGCGGGCAATAGCGTAAAGATCGAAATCCAGCCAATAATCGTTATAGTTCACCCGCGCGATAGCCGCGCCGCGATCCAGCTCGATGCCGTTGCAGGATAGGCGCAGTTCGTCCACGTCCGTCAGTTGCTCGATCAGGATCCTCAGCAGGACGGCGGGCCCCCCATCCATGGGAAAATCATCCGCCAGCTCAAAATCAAGCGATATCGCATTACCGGCTTGGTCCAGCTCCAGCGGCAACGGCCCACCACGGCCCGCTGCGCCCACCACATAGTGTTTGTCCAAACCAGCCAACGTTGCTGCGTCGCCGATATCACGCCAAGCCTGCGCATCGAACCGCGCATCGTCGATGTAGGGCAGCAGGTGTTGATTCCAGATGAATTGCCCATGGGCTCCAGCCAGCCAGTGGTTCGCCGCCACAGCGCGATATTGCTCCGTGGAATAGCGACTTCCTTCACCAAACAGCACCGTTGCGGAACGCGGGCGCTCCTCGCGCATGCCGCACAGGTTCTGAGCGACGATCTGGATGTCACTGCCTTGCGTCAGCTCCAGGAAGGCTTCGAGCGGTAGGCGATAATTCCAGCCTTTGGGATCGGCAACGACGACTATGTCCACCAACCGCGCCTCGATCCAGCGAGCAACATCCAACCCACAGGCGCGGTTCGCCTCAAGGTCCGCCGGCACTCGCACTGACAAGGCCAGGCGACGCCCCACTCGCGCCCCTTTCTCGTCGAGCCGCTTGCGGATGAGCGTCAGCATCTCGTGTATCAAGCCAGTGCCTTGCACAACGTCGTCAGGCAAGAACAGGCTGGGTTGACGACAAAAGTCCAGGTCGAAGCCGTCAAGATCGTATTGATCGATAGCCTCAGCGACGAGTGCCAGGGTGTAGTCGCGCACCTCGCTCTTGCTGAAATTCAAAGCGAAGCGGCTCTGTTGCTGCTGGCGCTGCGACAGTGAAGGATGCGGTACGCCCTCGCCATGCAACAACCAGTGGGGATGAGATTTGCGGGTCGAGGACAAGTAAGCATCCTCCTGCCCCTCGGGGATTCGACAGTCGCTGCCGTCGTTGATCCGCAGTGAGACAAACACCTCCAGGCCGGCGCGGTGGCCGTGCTCGACAACCAGGGCTACCGCATCTGTGCCCGCTTCGCGCAGATTGCGCACCGTCGCCGCCAGGCGCCACTCGGTCGCAGTCTGGAAGCGCGTGGCATCCGCGCCCCATACCGGCCCGATCTTCGTAGCATGGGTATACCAATCCGACAGTCTGTGGCTCGGGCTGCCATGAAAGGGGTCAGCGCCGAGCTGCCAGTAAAGGGTGTTGATCGCGGTTCCGCGCAGCGGCCCCAGGGTGGCGGCAACAAAGGCTTCAGCATCTAGTTCCGCACTGGCGCTGGGCAGCGCCAGGGTAGCACCGTCGTTGCAAAGGATGATCCGTGGCTGGTTCACGGGGCATACTGGCTCTTGGGCACCGGCAGGCCAAGATGCTCGCGCAGGGTGGTACCTGTGTATTCGCGGCGAAAGCGTTGACGCCGCTGCAGCTCCGGCACGAGCAGATCAACCACATCGTCCAGACCACCGGGCGACCAAGGCACCATGAGGTTGAAGCCGTCGGCAGCACATTCGTCGACCCAAGACTCGAATATGTCGGCAATGTCGCTCGGCGTTCCGATCACCACGTGGTGACCGCGGGATCCGACATAGCGTTGATAAAATTGGCGCACCGTCAGACGATCGCGGCGCGCTGCATCGATCAATAATTGCTGCCGACTCAATTGGCCGGTGGAGGCGGTGAAGTTGGGTAGCGGTTCATCGAGCGGCAAGGCCGAGATGTCCACACCGAGGTGTTGTTTGACCACCATCCAACCGACTTGCGGAGTAATCAGAGCCTGCAACCTGGCGTATTTCTCGTGCGCCTGCTCCCGAGTCTGGCCGATGAAGCACATCACGCCGGGCATGATCTTGATGTGATCGGGGTCACGCCCTTGGCTCGCTGCGATGCCTTTCACTTTCCCATAGAATGCCTGCGCATCACCCAGATCCGATTGGGCAGTGAATACCACTTCGGCGTGATGCGCGGCGAATTCGATTCCCTCAGGCGAAGAGCCCGCCTGCACCAACACGGGCTGCCCCTGTACGGAACGCTCTACGTTCAGTGGCCCACGCGAGGAATAGAATTCACCCTTATGCTCCGGCACACGCAGCCTAGCAGGATCAAAAAACCGAGCTGATTCCTTGTCACGCAGCAGCGCATTGTCGTCCCAGCTGTCCCAGAGCTTCTTCACCACCTCAGCGAACTCATGCGCGCGCCGATAGCGCAGTTCAGGCGGGCTGACCACGCCAACATTGAAGTTGAGGGCCTCCCTCGATTCGAAGGAGGTAACCATGTTCCAGCCAGTTCGGCCACCGTTCATGCGGTCGAGCGTGGCGAACTTTCGTGCGATGTGAAACGGCTCGAAATAGGC
This sequence comes from Pseudomonas typographi, assembly GCF_014694385.1. GTDB lineage: Bacteria > Pseudomonadota > Gammaproteobacteria > Pseudomonadales > Pseudomonadaceae > Aquipseudomonas > Aquipseudomonas typographi. The sequence continues at coordinate 156,477 of NZ_JAAOCA010000004.1, forward strand.
CATCGACACGGTTGCAACGAAGCCGATGTGCGTGGTTACCGCCGCCAGCGCCGAGATCAAGGCGGTGGGCTCAAGCCGTAACATGCGGGAGGTTCCGCCAAGCTGCTCATCCTCCGGATACATCGGCGCCATCTGATCGCCGAAAAACACCATGTCGAGCTTGCCGCGTTCGGCCGTTCTGGCAATGTTGCGGTGGAAGTCCAGGCTCATGCCGCCATCAGCCGGTACATCCGGATGCCGCCACGCTGCTACGTGGTGTCCAACGTCCTGGGAAAAAAACCCAAGTTTGATTTCGTTATCGCTGCTCATCAGACCTCCGAATCAGACACTCCCTGGCGGGTGCTTATTTTTCCGCACTCAAGCGCAGGGAAGCCTGCAGGTTCGCGTTGTAGCCCACCTCGGCTAAGGTCTGCTCAATCAACTGGGTGTAACGGGAATCAAAATCGACCGACACGTCCAGCTTTTTCTTGAAGGCCCCTGCGTCATACAGAATATTGCTGACCGATTGCGCGTCAGCCACTGCCTTGGCATCCGCGGGGCCGCACGCCACTCGCCCAGTCAGCCACGCCGTACGCGCTTGTGCTGGCGTGAAATGGCGGCCGTTCACATAGGCTGCGATCGCAGCATCGGGGTTAGCGATAAACCAGTTCTGGAACTTGATATAGCGCGCGATGAAATCGCGTATAGCCGTTTCCTTTAATGGATCGTGAAGGCTCTGCGAGCTGGCGAGCACGCCGCTCTGAATCGACATACCGAACTTGCTGCTGCTGGCGATGACTTTCGCACCATCATCCAGCGCAGCCCCATAGAGTTCGATCGAACCTGAGACCAGATCTACGGAGTTGCTCAGCAACGCCAGGGCGTTGGCGGTGGTGTCTAACTGCACGGGCACGACATCCTTTGCCGTCAATCCCAGATATTTCAATGTGCCGAGAAACACCAGATAATTGTTGGCGCCTGGCGAATAGGCGAATTTCTTGCCGCGCACATTGTCCGCCGTGAGCTCGGTGATGCCGGATTTGCTACCGGCCATGACCACATAGCGGTCGACTGAACCTGGATAGTCACTGACGCGCAGCAGCAAGGTTTTGATAGGTGCGGTCTCGTGTGTCCACGGCTCGGCCGAGGACTGCTGCAGTTGCAACGCGGTAGTCACGGCGCTGTCACTTACATCGATGTTGCCAGCTGCGAGCGCCGTGTAGTTGTCCAGTGCATTGTTGAAGCTGGAGAACTTGATCTGATAGGGCGAGCCGTCAAACGCACCGGAGGCACGGAATATCGGCTCTAGCTCGCCGTTGTTCTGGCCGATTCTCAGGGTGATCTTGCTCAGCGCTTCCGCGCTTGGCTGCGCTGAACTGGCGGTAGTTGCCTGGGCGATAGTCGGTATGCCGCTGGCCACGCCAAGCAGCAGCGCGCCAAGCGCGATATACGACGAAAGTGCCTTCAAGTGGACTCCTTATAGGTGGGGTAGCAATGTCAGGCAACTGCCTGGCTTGAGACAGCCGGGGAACCTGGCCGGTGGGGCACAGCGGAGTTCAGTGGATCACCTTCCTTGGAAACCCCGAGCTCGCCTAGCAGGTATTCAGTCAATTGTGCGAAGGCTTCGCCAGCGCGCCTCGGGCGCTGCACCTCGACCTGGATATCCACGGCCAGGCGCCCCTCCTTGAGGATCAGAATTCGGTCGGCCAGCAGCACCGCCTCTTCGACATCGTGGGTGACCAGCAGCACGGCGGGTGTATGCTCGCGCCACAACGCCTGGACCAACCACTGCATACGGATTCGGGTGAGTGCATCGAGTGCGGCAAAGGGCTCATCGGCCAGCAACAGGCGCGGCGTACGCACCAGGGCCCGGGCCAGAGCGACACGCTGGGCCTCGCCGCCAGAAAGTCGCTTGGGCCAACTGAAAGCCTTCTCCGCCAAGCCGACTTCGTCCAGCGCCGCCAGCGCCTTGGCTTTATTGCGCTGGTCGCCCTTCAAGCCCATCAGTACGTTTCTCCACACCCGGTGAAAAGGCGCCAGGCGGGGTTCCTGGAACACCACGGTGCTGCTGTCGGTGACCCGCACCTCTCCGCTATTGGCATGATCCAGGGATGAAAGCATCCGCAGCAACGTGGTCTTACCGGAACCCGAAGCCCCTAGCAAGACGACGAATTCTCCACGACGGATCTGAAGGTCCACGGCATCAAGGATCACCTGTCCGCCAAAATGCTTGCTCACCGACTTGAGATCGACGACGAGATCTTCATGGGTCTGTGCCATTGGCTAAAACCTTTACCGGAATGAATTCAAAAGAAATGAAGTCAGATGTCTCAAAGCTACTTCCACGGCATCGATCTTCGCTCGACAACGCGCATGCCGATGTCGATGAGTACGCCCAATGCGGCGTAGATCAGGATTCCGGCGATCATGATGTCGATGCGCAGTGCCGAATTGGCCGTGAGGATGATGGTGCCGATACCGTTCTGACTATTGAGTTGCTCGGCGACGATTAGCGCCAGCAACGCCGTGCTCATTGAGTAGCGGATACCAACCAGAATGGGCGGCAACGCCGATGGCAGAACGATCTGGATGACCAGGCGAATGCCGCGCAGACCAAATAGACGGGCCGACTCGACCAGTTTTGGATCAACATGGCGTACCCCGGAGTAGGTATTTACGTAGGCCGGGAAAATGCATGCTAGTGCAATCAAGATGATCTTCGGCTTTTCATCGATGCCGAACCAAAGCACGAACAGCGGCACCACTGCGATGAATGGAATGGCGCGCACTATTTGGAAGCTTGAGTCGAGTAACTGATCGCCGATCCGGGTCAGGCCGGCCAGTGTGCCGGCGGCGATACCCAACGTTACCCCGATCACCAGCCCGATGACACCCCGCGCTAGAGACGCGGCAAGCGCGGATTTCAACTGCCCCGTAACGACCAGATCCCATAATGCCTGCAGCACTGTCAACGGTGACGGAAACAGGCGCTGCGAAATGATTCCGCTCACGCTTAGCACATTCCAGATGACCAGAACCAGCACTGGGGCAAGTGCTCGCAGGAGGTTCCTGGGGGCGAGCCAGCCCGGCGCCTGGCCCCCGCCGTCGGCCACGACGGGGCGCAATTGCAAAGCTTCTTTGGAGTTCACCGGGGAGTATTCTAACTGTTTTCTAAGTACTTCCATAAGGGTGATCTAGGTGGACATTGGAAAAGAGTTCGCACCTTAGTCACCAAAAATGGGGGGCGGAAATACTATTTATCACTAAGCATAGATACCCCGTTTCGAGAAGAAAGTTACGAATTCCAGTTATATGCCTAGATCCAAATGATCGTGTCCCGGGAAGTGGTGTAACTGAAACAACCAGAGGCGCTCTGCGGGCGAAAGAGGATGGTCATCGTGATTCTTGACTAACGTTTAGTTTGCGAAGACCAAACACTCACCAGAGAAAGCACGATGACGAAGCCCACTATTGAATCGCCCCCGGGTTTCGTGGAGGCCTCAATTCCTGAAAAGATGCGACCATGAAACAGACTACGATCTACTCTCCTGAAGTCCGTGAACGTGCCGTGCAAATGGTTCGGAAGCACCTGAACGATTACCCGTCCGAGTGGGCGGCTATTGAGGCCATTGCCCCGAAGATTGGCTGTGTAGCGCAAACCCTGCATGGCTGGATTCGTCGCCGTCACCGACGCGGGGCAGCGCCCTGGAACGCGAGGACCGCGAGCTGCGTAGAGCCAACGAGATCCTGCGTCTGGCCAGCGCGTATTTGCCCAGGCGGAGCTCGACCGGCGCACCAAGTTCTGAGGGCATTTGTCGATTAGTACCGTGTCCGTCTAGGCATCGAGCCGATCTGTCGAGTCTTGCAGATCGCACCGTCCGGTTACCGCAGGCATGCGGCCCAACTTCTTAACCCGGAACTGCGTTGTAGCCGTGCTCAGCGCGATGAGGCCTTAAGCCTGAAGGTCGAGCGCGTATAGGACACCGACAGGCAGCGCTATAGCGCGGTGAAGGTTTGGAAACAACCCAGGCCAGGTAACGCTTTCGCGGCTTAAGGGCGGCTGACCGCCTCACGAGACAGTGCAAACCGTTCGTCGAAAAGCTTGGGTATCAACTCCGGTATTCGTGCGCGTGTTGATACCCAAGGCTTGAGGTATGGGATCCGCCAGGTCAAAAGAACGACGCCAACGGCCCGACGACCAAATGATTCCGGTTTGACACCATGAAATCTCAGGGGTATGTTTCGGACCAGACGGCTGTGCGATCAGTCATATCAAGCACCAAAACCCTCCGAAAGGAGGGTTCTGGATAAAGATGGTGGGTCGTGTAGGATTCGAACCTACGACCAATTGGTTAAAAGCCAACTGCTCTACCAACTGAGCTAACGACCCAAATATGGTCGGGGTGAGGGGATTCGAACTCCTGACATCCTGCTCCCAAAGCAGGCGCGCTACCGGACTGCGCTACACCCCGAATTGGCTCCGCGACCTGGACTCGAACCAGGGACCCAATGATTAACAGTCATTTGCTCTACCGACTGAGCTATCGCGGAACGATTTACTCGGTACAACTTCCAGGCCTGCTAGAGGCGGCTCTGAACCCATCGGCGTTTTTGCATCGCTGCGTTCACGTCGTTGAGGCGCGCCATTCTACATCTTCAGGCTTGGCTGTCAACAGCTTTTTGTTTCAACTGACTGATTTGCCAATTCTTTTCACACTTGGCCTACCCGCCCGTTTAGCGGCATGCTGACAGCGCGGCGAATTCTAAGGGCAATGCCAGGCAAATGCAAAGCTTTATATAAAACTGCCCCTGGGCCGAGGCGCCGGGGGCATCGAGCGTGCTTAGGCGAAGACGATTTCGTCGCCGGAAACGCCGGCTTTCACCGTGGTGCCCGGCTCGAATTTGCCGGCCAGTATCAACTGCGCCAAGGGGTTTTCGATCCACCGCTGGATTGCGCGTTTCAAAGGCCGCGCCCCATAGACCGGGTCGTAGCCCACGGCAATGAGTTTATCCAGCGCCTCGGGCGAGAGGTCCAGCGACAGCTCGCGCTCGGCCAAGCGGCTGCGCAGGCGGCCAAGCTGGATGTCGGTGATGCCAGCAATCTGCTCGCGGCCCAGGGGTTCGAAAATCACCACCTCGTCGATACGGTTGATGAACTCGGGGCGGAAATGGTTGCTGAGCGCGTCCATTACCGCCGCACGTTGCGCCTCGCGGTCCGACACCAGTTCCTGAATACGCGCCGAGCCCAGGTTGGAGGTCATCACCACCACTACGTTACGGAAATCCACCGTGCGCCCGTGGCTGTCGGTGAGGCGGCCGTCTTCCAGCACCTGCAACAGAATGTTGAACACGTCCGGGTGGGCCTTTTCCACCTCGTCGAGCAGCACCACCGAATAGGGTTTACGCCGCACCGCTTCGGTCAGGTAGCCGCCCTCTTCATAACCCACATAGCCTGGCGGTGCACCGATCAACCGCGCCACGGAGTGCTTCTCCATGAACTCGGACATATCGATGCGCACCATTGCCTCTTCGGTGTCGAACAGGAACTCCGCCAGCGCTTTGCACAGCTCGGTTTTACCCACACCGGTCGGGCCCAGGAACAGGAACGAGCCGCTGGGCCGGTTCGGGTCGGAAAGCCCCGCGCGGGAGCGGCGCACGGCGTTGGCCACGGCCACCACCGCTTCGTTCTGGCCGATCACCCGCTGGTGCAACAGCGCCTCCATGTTCAGCAGTTTTTCCCGCTCGCCTTCAAGCATCTTGGCCACGGGGATGCCGGTCCATTTCGACACCACTTCGGCGATTTCTTCCTCAGTGACCTTGCTGCGCAGCAGTTGGTTTTCGCCTTTGCCATGTTGGTCAACCATCTGCAGGCTGCGCTCCAGGTCCGGGATCACGCCGTATTGCAGCTCGGCCATGCGGCTGAGGTCGCCCCTGCGCCGCGCGGCTTCCAGCTCTTGGCGCGACTGCTCGATTTTTTGCTGGATCTGCGCCGAGCCTTGCACTTCGGCTTTTTCCGAAAGCCACACCTCTTCGAGGTCTGCATACTCGCGCTCAAGCCGGGCAATTTCCTCCTTGAGCTTTTCCAGGCGTTTGAGCGTGGCTTCGTCTTGCTCTTTGCTCAGCGCTTGGGATTCGACCTTCAATTGGATCAACCGGCGGTCGAGCCGGTCGAGCACCTCGGGTTTGGAGTCGATCTCCATGCGGATGCGACTGGCAGCCTCGTCGATCAGATCGATGGCTTTATCCGGCAGTTGGCGGTCGGTAATGTACCGGTGGCTGAGCTTGGCGGCGGCAATGATCGCGCCGTCGGTGATCGCCACCTTGTGGTGAACCTCGTAGCGTTCTTTGAGCCCGCGCAGGATGGCGATGGTGTCTTCCTCGCTAGGCTCATCCACCTGCACCTTCTGGAAGCGGCGTTCGAGGGCGGCATCCTTTTCGATGTACTGGCGGTACTCGTTGAGGGTGGTAGCCCCCACACAGTGCAGCTCACCGCGTGCCAGCGCTGGCTTGAGCATGTTGCCGGCGTCCATCGAACCTTCGCCCTTGCCCGCGCCGACCATGGTGTGCAGTTCGTCGATGAACAGGATCACCTGCCCTTCCTGCTTGGCCAAGTCATTGAGCACGCCTTTGAGGCGCTCTTCGAATTCGCCGCGGAACTTGGCGCCGGCAATCAGCGCGCCCATATCCAGCGACAACAGCCGCTTGCCCTTGAGGCCATCAGGTACTTCACCATTGATGATGCGCTGGGCCAGGCCCTCGACGATGGCGGTTTTACCCACGCCCGGCTCACCGATCAGCACTGGGTTATTCTTGGTGCGGCGCTGTAACACCTGGATGGTCCGGCGGATTTCGTCGTCGCGGCCAATCACCGGGTCGAGCTTGCCTTCTTCGGCGCGCTTGGTGAAGTCGATGGTGTATTTTTCCAGGGATTTACGTGCGTCCTCAACGTTCGCGTCGTTCACCGCCTCGCCACCGCGCAGGTTGTTGATGGCGTTCTCCAACGCCTTGCGGCTTACGCCCTGGGCCAGCAGCAATTTACCGGCCTTGTTGCTTTCGTCCATGGCCGCCAGCAACATCAGTTCGCTGGTAATGAACTGGTCGCCCTTCTGCTGGGCCAGGCGGTCGGCCTGGTTGAACAGGCGGGCCATGTCTTGCGACATGTTCACGTCGCCGGTGGGGTTCTGGATTTTCGGCAGGCGGTCGAGCTCTTCCGCAAGGGCCTTACGCAGGGCGTTCACATCGAAGCCCACCTGCATCAACAGCGGTTTGATCGAGCCGCCTTGCTGGTCGATCATCGCTTGCAACAGGTGCACCGGCTCGATCGCCGGGTGATCGTGGCCCACGGCCAGGGATTGGGCGTCAGACAACGCCATTTGCAATTTACTGGTCAAACGGTCTATTCGCATGGACGTACCTTCCTTTAAAAAGGCAGGCCGGAGCGCGAACTCCGTATAGATAAAGAGGCAGCCTGCCGGGATACCGTTTAGATGTGGGCAATTGTGAGGGTTTCAAGCGCCAGGGGCTTGACTTGAAGCAAAAGGCTATGGCGAAAGCCAAACCAGGGAGGCGAAACGGCCGGTGATATTGGCGCGCCGGTAGGAATAAAAGCGGGTGTCTTCGATGGTGCACAGGCCGCCGCCGTAAACTGCGGTCACGCCCACTGAGGCCAGGCGAATGCGCGCCAGGGCATAGATATCGGCGATGAACTTGGTTTGGCCCGGCACACCGGTGGCCTGCCCCGGCACGAATGCCGCTTCGGCCTCGGCATGGCGGACCAGGAACGCACTGCGCACCTCGGCGCCGACTTCGAATTGCCGTGGCCCGATGGCCGGGCCCAGCCAAGCCAAGAGCTGCTCAGGTGGGCGTGCCAGGTGCGCCACGGTGGCCTCCAGCACCCCATTGGCCAACCCGCGCCAGCCGGCGTGGGCCGCCGCCACGCGAGTGCCGGCGCGGTCACAGAACAGCACCGGCAGGCAATCGGCGGTCATCACCGCGCAGGCGATACCCGGTGTGGATGACCAACTGGCGTCGGCTTCAACGGGCGTTCCAGGGCTGGCCTGCGCCACCGCCACGCCATGCACCTGCTTAAGCCAAGCAGGGCGAATGCCATACAGGGCGGATAACCACTCGCGGTTACTGGCCACCGCGTGCGGGTCGTCGCCCACATGGTCGCCCAAGTTGAGGCCAGCATAAGGCCCCGTGCTCACACCGCCCGCACGGGTGGTGACGCAGGCCGCCACCCGCGCTGGCGCCGGCCAGTCGGGAAGCAACAGGCCGGCGCCCAGCGCGTTCACCCCACGAACTCCGCACGGTCCTGGCGCAACAACGACAGCAACCACACAAAGTCATCGGGCAACGGTGCTTCCCAGCCCATGCGCTCACCCGTGGATGGGTGCTCCAGCTCGAGGAAGCGCGCATGCAGGGCCTGGCGCGGAAAGGTTTTCAGGGCCTCGACCAGCGACAGGCTGGCGGCCGGTGGAATCCGAAAGCGGCCGCCGTACACCGGGTCGCCGACCAACGGAAAGTTCACGTGGGCCATGTGTACGCGGATCTGGTGGGTGCGCCCGGTTTCGAGCTTCACCCGCACATGGGTGTGCGAACGGTAGCGCTCCAGCACCCGGTAGTGGCTGATCGCGGGCTTGCCGTTGTCCATCACGCCCATGCGCTGGCGCTGGGTGCCATGGCGGCCGATGGGGGCGTTGATCTTGCCACCGGCGGTGACCACACCCACCACCACGCATTCGTAGACACGGCTGACCGAACGGGCCTGCAGTTGCGCCACCAGGTGGGTCTGCGCTTGCAGCGTCTTGGCCACGACCATCAGCCCGGTGGTGTCTTTATCGAGGCGGTGCACGATACCGGCGCGCGGCACATTGACGATATCCGGCACATGGTGCAGCAAGGCATTGAGCAGGGTGCCGTCGGCATGCCCGGCCGCCGGGTGCACCACCAGGCCGGCCGGTTTGTTGATCACCAGGATCTGCTCGTCTTCGTAAACGATGTCGAGGTCCAGTTGCTGGGCCACCCATTCGCCCTGCGCCTCCTGCTCGGCTTCCAGCGCCAGCAGCGCGCCGCCGTGTACCGTATCGCGGGGGCGCAACACGGCGCCATCGACGGTGAGCTGGCCTTCCTTGATCCAGCCAGCCAGGCGCGAGCGGCTGAACTCGGCGAACAGCTGGGCGGCGACTTGGTCGAGGCGCTGGCCCCCAAGGTCGGAAGGGACTTCGGCGCGCAATTGGATGGTTTCGGGCATGCTTGGCTACAGGAAAGAAAGGTGCGGGCGGCAAGCCTTTGGATCGGCTGCGGCTTGTGGTTAAATACGGCGTCTTTTGCCCCGAGGGCTTTCCACGGGGCGCTCATCATATCAGGACGGTCGCTTCCAAGACAGGCCGTTAGGGGACGCAAGCCGCTATGCAAGCAAGACACCTGCTGCTGATCGCCATTATCGGCCTGACCGCCGCCTGTTCCTCGAAGAAGGAAGTGGTCGACGAAAACCTGAGCGAAGTGGAGCTGTACCAGCAGGCACAGAAAGACCTCGACAACACCGACTATAATGCCGCCACCGCCAAGCTCAAGGCGCTGGATTCGCGTTACCCCTTCGGCCGCTACGCCGACCAGGCCCAGCTCGAGCTGATCTTCGCCAACTACAAGAACTCCGAGCCCGAGGCCGCCAAGGCCGCGGCCGAGCGCTTCATCCGCCTGCACCCACAGCACCCGAACGTCGACTACGCCTACTACCTTAAAGGCCTGACTTCATTCGACCAGGATCGCGGCATCGTCGCCCGCTTCGTGCCACTGGACATGACCCGCCGCGACCCAGGCGCCGCGCGAGACTCGTACAACGAGTTCGCCCAGCTCACCAGCCGCTACCCCAACAGCCGCTATGCCCCCGATGCCAAGCAGCGCATGGTGTACTTGCGCAACCTGCTGGCCGCTTACGAAATCAACGTTGCCGACTACTACCTCACCCGCCAGGCGTATGTCGCCGCCGCCAACCGGGGCCGTTACGTGGTCGAGAACTACCAGGGCACACCGTCGGTCGGCGACGGCCTGGCGGTGATGACCGAGGCCTACCAGCATCTGCACCTGGATGACCTCGCCGCCACCAGCCTGGAAACCCTCAAGCTCAACTACCCCGACAACCCCAGCCTCAAAGACGGGCAGTTCGTGCCGCGCCACACCGAGGACGACAACCGCTCCTGGTTGTCCAAAGCCACCTTGGGGCTGATCGAAGGCAAGGCGCCGTCACCGCCCACTTCCACCCGCGCGCAGGAAGACCTGATGCGTAAGTACCAGGAAGATAAAGAAGCCATGCCCAAAGAGCTGTTCCCTGCCTCTGAAGGCGGCACCGCCGACGAACCCACGGAACCTGTGGACGCGCCGAAGAAGCGCTCGTGGCTGAGCTACATGACCTTCGGGTTGTTTGGTTGAACCCACGAAAGCCCCGGCCCACCGGGGCTTTTTGCATAAAAAGGCCCTATGCTTGGAATACACCGTGGCCGCGCGGCCGGGCCCGCCCGGTGGCGAGCCGCTGAGCCGGCCTGGTGGAAAAGCCGCGGGCCTGCCGTTTCAACCCCGACGTTTCGGAATCCCAACTCATGATTCGCCTTCTCTTTTGGGTCGCCGTGATTTTCGCCGCCGTTTGGTTATGGCGAAAATACCAAGCGGCCGCCAATCGCCCCACCAGCGGCGGGCAACAGCCCAACACCCTGAACATGGTCCGTTGCGCCCATTGCGGCGTGCACCTGCCCGATAACCGCGCGATCCACCGTGGCCAGCAGTGGTATTGCAGCCAAGCCCATCTGGAGCAGGGGCCACGCCAGCCGTGACCGCCCGCGGTGCCACCAGCCAGGCGCAGCGCATGTTGCGCCTGTACAACCTATACCGCCTGATCATCGGCTTGTCGCTGGTGCTGTTGATTTCCAGCGACTTCGACAGCCGCCTGATGGAGCTGGCCAACATTGCGCTGTTTCGCGCTGGCAGTTGGGCTTACCTGGGCTTGAACGTGGCGGTGGTGTTGTTGTTGGGCAACGTTCGCCACCCGGCGCGGGCATTCACCCTGGCAGCGGCCGACGTGATCCTGCTGGCGGGCCTGTTCTATGCCGGCGGCGGCATACCCAGCGGCATCGGCAACCTGATGATCGCCTCCGTGGCGATGGGCAACCTGCTGCTGCGTAGCCGCCTGGGCTTGCTGCTGGCCGCGATGGCCTCGATCGGCATCATTTACATCACGTTTTACCTGAACTACGCCCGTGGCGTGGCGCCGAACGATTACCTGCAAGCGGGCTCGCTCGGCGTGCTGTGCTTCGCCGTGGCGCTGATCGTACAAGGCTTGATCCGCCTGTTGCGAACCAGTGAAGACCTCGCCGAGCGGCGCGCCAGCGACGTGACCAGCCTTGAAGCGCTCAATGCGCTGATACTGCAACGCATGCGCACCGGGATCATCGTGCTGGATGCCGAGCACCGTGTGCAACTGGCCAACCAGGGCGCCCTGGCCCTGCTCGGCCAGCCATCGCTGGTCGGCGAATCGATGGTGGCACGCGCACCCGAGCTGATCGAGCGGCTGCTGCAGTGGCGGCGCAACCCGACCCTGCGCGTGAAAAGCCTGCGCCTGAGCGACAGCGGGCCAGCGCTGCAGCCCAATTTCGTGGCCCTGAACCGCGGCGAGCGCGAGCAAACCCTGGTGTTTCTAGAAGACCTCTCAGCGGTGGCGCAACAGGCCCAGCAGCTTAAGCTCGCCGCCCTCGGCCGGCTGACCGCCAGCATTGCCCATGAAATCCGTAACCCCCTGGGGGCCATCAGCCATGCCGGGCAATTGCTGCAGGAGTCCGACGCGCTGCCGGCCCCTGACCAGCGCCTGGTGCAAATCATCCTTGACCACTCCAAGCGGATGAACTTGATCGTCGAGAACGTGCTACAGCTCTCGCGCCGCCGCGCGGCAAAGCCCGAGATACTCGACCTCAAGCACTGGTTGCGCAACTTCGCCCGTGACTTTCGCCCCACCGATTCAGCCAACCAGCAGCTCAACCTGCAATTGGCCGACGGGCCTATCGAAACCCGCATAGACCCCAGCCAACTGGCGCAGGTGCTGACCAACCTGGTGGAGAACGGGCTGCGCTACAGCGGCCAGCGCCACGCCCAGGCGCAGGTGTGGTTGAACCTGTACGTAGACCCCCACAGCGGCCTGCCGGTGCTGGATGTGCTCGACGATGGGGCGGGCTTCCCTTCCGATAAGTTGCAGCATATCTTCGAGCCATTCTTTACCACTGAAACCAATGGCACGGGCCTTGGGCTATATATTTCCCGTGAACTGTGCGAAAACAACCAGGCTCACCTGGACTATCGGCCCCGGGAACACGGCGGCAGTTGCATGCGAATCACCTTCGCCCACGCCAAAAAACAAGGATGAGCCATGAGTACACGGCAGAAAGTCCTGATCGTCGATGACGAGCCCGACATTCGAGAGCTGCTCGAAATCACCCTTGGGCGCATGAAGCTCGATACCCACAGCGCCCGGAACGTGCAAGAAGCGCGCGATTGGCTGGGCCGGGAGCGCTTCGACCTGTGCTTGACCGACATGCGCCTGCCCGACGGCACCGGCCTTGAACTGGTGCAGTTGATTCAGCAACGTTACGCCCAAGTGCCCGTGGCGATGATTACCGCCTTCTCCAGCATGGACACCGCCATCAGTGCCCTGAAGGCCGGGGCATTCGACTTTCTCACCAAACCGGTGGACCTGTCGCGGCTGCGCGAACTGGTCGCCAGCGCGTTACGCTTGAACCAACCGGCCGCCGTTGCACCCAGTGACGCCCGCCTGCTGGGTACCGCCGAACCCATGTTGGGGTTGCGCAAGCAGATTGCGCGGCTGGCCCGCAGCCAGGCGCCGTTGTATATCAGCGGGGAGTCCGGCAGCGGCAAGGAGCTGGTCGCCCGGCTGATCCACGAACAAGGCCCACGCAGCGAACGCCCTTTCGTGCCGGTAAACTGCGGCGCCATCCCCAGTGAGCTGATGGAAAGCGAATTCTTCGGCCACAAAAAGGGCAGTTTCAGCGGCGCCACCGAAGACAAACCTGGGCTGTTCCAGGCCGCCCACGGCGGCACGCTGTTCTTGGACGAAGTGGCTGATTTGCCACTGCCCATGCAAGTGAAGCTGCTGCGCGCCATCCAGGAAAAAGCCGTGCGCAGCGTGGGCGGCCAGGCCGAGCAAGTGGTGGATGTGCGCATCCTTTGCGCCACCCACAAAGACTTGGCCACTGAAGTGGCCGCCGGCCACTTCCGCCAAGACCTCTACTACCGCCTGAATGTGATCGAACTTCGCGTGCCGCCCCTTCGAGAGCGCCGCGAAGACATCGAACTGCTCGCCAGCCACGTGCTGGCACGCCTGGCCGCCGAAACCGGCCTGCCGCCCGCCACCCTCAGCGCCGAGGCGTTACAGGCGCTGAAGGCATACCGGTTCCCCGGTAACGTGCGCGAGCTGGAGAACATGCTGGAGCGCGCCTACACCCTGTGCGAAAACGACCTGATCGGCGCCGCGGACCTACGCTTCAAGCAGGCCACGCCAAGCGCGCAGCAGGGAGGCGAGCCAACCTTGGCCCAAGTCGATGACCTGGAAGACTACCTCGAAGGCATCGAACGCAAGCTGATCCTGCAGGCGCTGGAAGAAACCCGCTGGAACCGCACCGCGGCGGCCCAACGGCTGAATATGTCCTTTCGCTCGATGCGCTACCGGCTCAAGAAACTGGGCCTGGACTGACCTGCAAGCGTGCGTCTGGCGCGTAGGGTGCCGGGTCGATGATGGGCGTGCGGCCAGCCACCAAGTCGGTAAACAGCTGGCACGACGCAGGGGCCAATACCAAGCCGTTACGGTAATGCCCGCAGTTCAACCACAGCCCGGGGTGGCGGCCGACTGGACCGATGAACGGGATGCCATCGGGGGCCCCGGGGCGCAAGCCGGCCCAGTGCCCGACGCGCTCGGCCTTGGCCAAGGCCGGCAGCAACGCCTCGGCGCTGGCCACCAGGCTGTGCAGCGCTTCGTCAGTCGGGGTTTTATCGAAGCCGGCGTGCTCCAAGGTGCTACCGACCAGAATGTGCCCATCGCGCCGAGGGATCGCGTAACGGCCGCGCGCCAGTACCATGCGCGACAGGAAATCCTCGGCGCAGCGGTAAAGGATCATCTGCCCCTTCACCGGCTCCACGGGCAGCGCCAGGCCGAGCGTGGCCAACAGTTGGCCGCTCCAGGCACCCGCCGCGAGCACCACGCGGTCGGCCCGCAACGGGCCTTCGGCGGTGTCTACGCCCCCCACCGCATCACCGTTACGCAAAAAGCCGCGCACTTCGCAGTGTTCACGCAGGGTAACGTTAGGCAACAACGCCAAGGCGGCCTTGAGCGATTTGACCAGGCGCGGGTTGCGCACGTTGGCCACATCGGCCATGTAGATCGCCCGCTCGAACCCCGGCGCCAACGCCGGCACCTGGCGGTAGGTCGCCTCCAAGCTCACCGCACTCAGGGGCCGCTGCTCGCGGCGCGCCCAGGCCAGGGCCTCGGCCTCGTCGTCCAGGTCAAGCCAGTACAGGCCGGTAACATGCACCTGTGGGTCCAACCCGGTGCGCACGAACAATTCGTCGCCCAGCCTGGGGTAGAAGTCCTGCGACCAATGCGCCAACGCGGTCACGGCGGCGCTGTAGCGCCAGGGGTAAAGCGGCGAAACGATACCGCCACCGGCCCAGGACGCTTCGCGGCCGGCCAGCTGGCGGTCGAGCAGCGTGACCCGCTCGCCCTGTTCGGCCAGGTTCAACGCGGTGAGCAGGCCAATGGCGCCGGCGCCTACGATCAGGGTATGGGGGCCGTGATTCATGTTTTAGCGCCCCCAGCAGGTGGCTGATGTAGCGCCGGTACTGTTGCTCCGCTTACCGGTGTTATCCAGGGTGTAAGTACCGCAGGTATCGCCGGCCATGAGGGTGTCGGTAATGGGCGTGGCCGTCAGGGTCCAGTCCGTCGCAGTCACGGTCAGGTTCAACGTGTAATAGCTATTGCTCGTGGTAGTGGGCTTGAAGTCGGTATAGGCGCCCTTTTGTGAATAATAACGCTCCGCGCTCTGCGCCGTTTCACTCATCAGCTCGACGATCGCTGCCCGTTGCGTGCGCTTCACGTAATTGATGTAGCTAGGGTAGGCGATGGCGGCGAGGATGCCGACGATAGCCACCACGATCATCAGCTCGATCAAGGTAAAGCCGCGCTGCTTGCACACCATGAGATGCTCCGGTTACTGGATCTGTCGCCACATGATACGGCGGTTCGTGCCCCCCGCGCCGCCGCTGGTGAGCGCCGTGTTCAACAGCGTACCGCTGGAGGTATTGGATTCCAGCACGTCGGCAGAGTCGCCGGTCAGTACCGCCACCCCCCCAGCGTAGCCGTTGCTGAGTACGATGCCGCTATTGGCGGTAGAGGTAGCTTGGATTTGCGAGGTGCTGAACATCTGCCCGGTGAACGCCTGCAGAATCACGACGCGGCCATAGCCCTGGCTGGCGCAAGGGTCGGTGGTGTCCACCCCCGCGGTGGTGAAGATGATTCGCCCACTGCTGTAGGTGGCCTTGAAGATCACCCGCTCGCCCACCAAGGTGTTGTCATAGGTCAACGGTAGGTACCAGCCCTTCTTGGTGGTGTAGTCGACGGTATTCTGTGAGGTGGTCATGTAAGTGGAGCCGCCCGTCGCGAACGAGCCGGTAATCGACTGCGCCACCAGGTTACTAATGGTGTAGTTGGCGGTGGCGGCATCGGTGTCCTGGATGGCGTAGAACGCCTGGGTGGCCGTGGTGGTTTTGTCAGCGGTTTCCATAAACTTGCCCGTGCCTACGAACACGCTGTAACCGCCGTTCGGGTTGGCGACCACCAGCGGCGGCGCGGTGATCGGTTGGGCAGTGCCGCCGGTGTCGGTGAACAGCGGTTTGCCGGAGAACGCCAGGCCCCAACTGGCCGAGCTACTGTTGGTCAGGTCGAACTTCCACAGCCGCCCCTTGAGGTCGCCGGCATAGGCGTATTGCACAACGTCCGAGGCATCGACCCGCAACGCCACGCTAGATAACCCGTTGTCTGTCTCGCTGCTGTCGACCACGATCTTATTGATCAACGCACCGGTCGCAAGGTTGATCACATACAGTGCCGCCACGCCTGAATTACTGCCGTAGCCATTGGCGATGAACGCGGCCCAGGTGCCGTCGGCCAGCCGCGCAACCTGCGGGGTGGCGTAGGCGTAACCGAGGTCGTTAAACGTATTGGTGGTGCTGGCGGTACTGGGCGCGGATATCTCCCACAGCGCCTGTGGCGTGTTGCTGCCAGCGGCGTTGAACAGGCGGATGGCATAGAAACTCTTACCCCCGGCGCCCGTGCCTCCTACGGCCACCGTGCCCCAAGTGCTGCCGAGCTGCGCGTCGAACACATCGACTTGCCCATCGTTGAGGAACTTGTGGGAGGTGCCGTCGGTGTAGCTTGTGGCCGCGATGGTCGACAGGCCCGATAAGGCTGAAGACGGCATATAGGCGTAGCGGCGGGTGCCGCTGTCCGCATTGATGACGCTGGTCATGCCGGAATTATCGTTCACCACCAGGCTGGCGGTCATGCCGCTGGCCTTGGTCGTGAGGTAGCTGGAATAACTGGTGTCGCCGGACGTGTCAGACGCGGTCACCGCGGTGGGCGATACGTAGGTGACCGGCGAGTTGATCACATCGCCCATCAACACGGTTCGGGCCTTCAGGTTGGCGTTGTTGGTGCCCTTGCTCCACTCCACCAGGTCGGTACCTTTGAGGCTGGTTTTGATGGCTTTGGCCGCGTCATCCAACACTTTCTGTTGCGCCGTCGACAGCGCGTTATACGCCAGTGAAACCACGGCCGAACCGCTGTACGTCTGGTATATGGCAGTGGTGGTGCCCACCGCCATGGTGTGGTCGGTGCTCCAACTGGCGGTCGTCGACAAACTGCCATCGGTGTTGAACGGGAACGCCTTGACGGTGCCGCGCCAGTCGGTGGGGTCGTAAAGCGCTTGGTAATAATAAGAGCTGCTGGTCAGGCTGGTGGTGTTGGCGCTACCGGTACCGCCGGAACCGGACTGCGAGCTGATCTGGCTGAGCGCTTCGGTCAAGGCCGTGGTCAGCGAGTCGGAGTCGGTGGCTTGGTAGTACTGCCCGTGGCCATAGCTGGCCGCATCCGAGAGCATTTGGTTGGCCGCGGTGAACCCCACGGTATAAGTGATCATGTTTTGCTGTTTGAAATCGTCGGCATCCCAGCTTTTGCCAGCGGCGTCGGTACCGTCGCTTTTAGTCCGCATGTCGATGTCGTAGGCGAATTTAGCGACATCGTCCAGGTAGAGGGTATCGCCCTCGTCGTCGCCGCTGGTGTCAGCGCCGTCGTTGTTGATGTTGTCCCAGTTCGGCAGCTTTTGAGTGGTGGTATAGGCCGGGTCGGACGGGGGGAACGTGCGGTCGTAGGTGGGCAGGCCGTCGGTGATGACCACGCCGAAGTTTTTTTGGCAGCGGTACTGGAGGGGGCTGGTGTAGGTCGATGGCGTGTTGTTGTAGTACGGCGCCATCCCGCGCATGTAGCGAGTGATTTCGTAATAGGTTTCGGCCAGGGGGGTGTTGGCGACCGCCGATAGTTTGCTGATCGCGCTGACCAAGTTGTTATAGTTGGCCGTAGCCTGGGAACTGGTAGTTTTGGTCGTCTGCTGCAAGTCAGCGATATTTTGCGAGATATTGCCGCCTGGCCCACGATTCGAATTGGTGGGCGCATTGAAGGTGGCCAGGCCAATGCGAAGGCTGGTATTGGCTTTCACCAACGCACTGGCCACGGTGCGCGCCACATTCATGCGGTAGTCGATGGGGATCGTACCGGTCGTGTAGTCCTTGGTTGTGGCGCTGCCCATCAGGCCGAGCAAGTAGCTGAGGTAACGCACCGAATAGCGGGTGTTGCCGCTGCCGACCGGGTCGGGCAGCTTCAGGCAATACCTGCCCGAGCCCCAGGACAGGCCGGTATAACCGTTGCTGCAACCGCCTCGGTAGAGATCGCCAATGGACTGGTTCTCGTTGGTCATGTCCATCTTCACGATGTATCTACAGTCGTCGTCCCGCGAACAATAGTACAGTTGCGGCTGCACCACGCTCTGGTCAAACGCCGTAGCGCGAATCAAGTTGTTCATACTGCCGGAGTCATCGACCAGCAACATCAGGTTTGGCACCACCGCCGCCGCGCTCATCAGGGGCGAGGGGGATGGCGTGAAGGCGGCGTACGCCGGCGCGCTTAGGTAAAGGGCCAAGGCGATGCCATACAGCCACCCCCAGGCCTTGCTCAACGCGCGTTTGGGTTTATTGCTTGGCATAGATACTCTCCAGCACCGTGCGGGCGCTGCCCGAAATGCCGATGGCGGTGATGCGATAAAGCTTGACCGAGGTGCCAGCCTCACCGTCGAAGTTAACCGGGTCTGCCGTGGTGCCAATGAACTGGACGCCGTAAAGCGCCACCGTGGTCGCGGTGCCCGATTGCGCGCTCACCCAGGTCACACCATTGGCGCCCGCGCCCGCCGCAGTCACGGCAGTGGTTGCCGGCGGCGCGCAGTTGGTCGTGGAGTTGCACACCGCAAGGGTATAGCTGCTCTTGGCTACCGCATTCTCCCCCACCCGCAGCGCCGCCTCGGCCAGTTGGAACGTGGTGTTGCGCAAGCTTACGCTGCCGGCCATTTTTTCCTGCAGGGTGGCGTTTTGCATAGACGAAATGCCGATCATCGTTAGCAACAATAGGAACACCAGCGCAACGATCAGCACGGCGCCTCTCTGCTGCGCGGCGGCAGGCGGCAATGAGCAGGAAAACCGGGCCATGGTCACAGCAACCTGTTGCGTATGGACGCCACGACGCTGAACACTTGGTCCGGCAATGCGGCGTTGGTATTGGTAGTGGGGTCGGCCAAGGTGAGGCTGATACGGATACTGCGAACCAACGCGGGGTTGGCGACCGTGGTGGCGTATGACGTCACCGCCGTGTCGCTGGCACTGCCCGCCAGGCCGAACATCAGGCTGAAATCCTTGACGTTGCTCAGCAGCACCTGCTGCGCTGTACCGGTGCCGGTATACAGCGCGTTGGTGCTGCTCTTGAAGGTGTACACCACTTGGTGCACCGGAAAAGCGATTTGCCCGCTGGCCGCGGTCGCCTTACCGGTGTACGCAGTCGAACTGCTGATGCAATCGGACAACACTGTCCAGGTTGGCGATGTACTGGCGCTGCCCACGTCGCTGGTCACCAGCGTCAGCACCGTACTGGTGCTGTCTTTGCTATAGACGATGGGCTTGTTGAAGGCTGTGGTGAAGGCGGCGCTGGTGCTTTTGTCGGTGACCGTGGCCAGGCAGCCGAACATGCCGACCATGCGGATTTCCTGGCTCATGCGCGTCAGCAGGTAACGGGCATCTTCCTGCATGGCGGCGGCGGTGTTCTGCAGGGTGTAGGTGCTGCGGGCCGAAATGAAGATGTTCATCACGCCGAGGGTGATGATCAACCCAAGCGCCAGGGATACCATCAATTCGATCAGGCTCAGCCCGCGCTGAGAATACTGCTTCATTGGGTCACCGCATCCATGGCTACGCGGCTGGTAAGCACAAAACTCTGCGTGGCGGTTTCAGTACTGCTGGCATTACTGCTATTGACCGCCGTGGCGGCGCGGGCATCATTCCAACCCACGGTGATGGTATATACATAGCCGGTCTTGGCAATCACCCCGGTCCCATCGGGCAACGTCGCCGTGATATTGGCCTTGAAATCGTAGAGGTCCTGGGTCGCCGGTGCATTCAGGCTGCCGCTGCCGGGCGCGGCGTCCAGGCTGGCCAACGCGTAAGCGCCATCGGGGTTCGCCCGGATGCGGTCCATCATGTCGTAGGCAATGAAGCTCGCCTTGGTGCGCAAGGCCGAGCTGTCGGTGAACTTCAAGGCATTGAGCTGGATCGCTGCCGCGCCCAAAAGGCCAATGGACATCACCAGCAAGGCCACCAACACCTCGATCAGGCTTGCGCCCCGCTGGCGCGCCGTCATGAACAGGTGGTTCCGTTGTTGAGCACCACCCGGCCGTTCACACACACCACCAGGTGGCGGCTGATGCTGCCATTGGTGTAGGTGAACAGCAGCGTCTCGGTGGGGTTGACCAGCGAGCCCAGGTTGTTGAATTCGATGTAGGCCGCACTGTTGGCGGCGACCATGGTGGAGGAGGCCGACATCGCCGGCACTACGCGCAATGTGCCGGCGGCGGTGGTCACCGACGGCACGGTCACGTTGATGATCCCCGCCCAGTTGCCCGTGGTTTCCGGCGTCAGCCGCACACTCACACCTCGGTTGACCGCCTCGAGCCGTGCATAGTTGAGGGCCCGGTAGAAATCCCCGGTTTCGGTATCGGCGCGGTTTTTGGCGACCAGGGTACTGAACGACGGCACGGCAACGGTGGCCACGATCACCAATAGGGCGACCGTGACCAGCATTTCCACCAGCGTAAACCCTTTGAAACGTTGTTGCATTGCCCGTACTCCTCGACGCACCGACTATAAACCAGCCGGCGCGGCCCACCGCTCGGTCATAGGATATACGGTTATTTGAGCAGCACCAGCGCACGGGCGCGCCGGTATGTTAGAACTTTCAAGGACGAACCATCATGAACCGCAGGCAAACAGGCTTGACCTTGGTCGAGCTGCTGGTGGCATTGGGGTTGCTGGCGCTGTTGGCGCATTGGGGCGCCACGGGGCTGGCGCCACTGCTGGAGCAACAGCGGCGTAGCACCTTAGCCGAAGACCTCGCCCACGGGTTGCGCGCGGCCAAGGTGGAAGCGATCCAGCGTAACCACCGGGTGATCGTGCAACCCATCGGCGGCAACTGGGCGCAGGGTTGGCACATGATCGCCGACCAAACCGGGGGCGGCGCAGCGGATGAGCGCAACCCGCTGTTGCAAGTACGCTACGGCCAGCCCCCGGCAAGGGTGGTACCCACGCCCAACGCGGCGGCGCAGGTGGCCTTCGACTACCTGGGCCGGCCGGTGCTGCCGCACAACGGCTCGCTGGCAGCGTCGTTGCATCTGTGCAGCACGCACCGCCCGGGGGAGCACCTGCGGGTGGTGATCGCCCGCACGGGGCGGATCAGAATCAGCCGCGAGGTGCCGGCCGTGGACTTGTGCGCCCCATGAAACCGCTCAGTTCACTTGCTTTAGCCGCAGTTCCTTGGGCATGGAGAAGGTGATGTTCTCTTCCCGGCCCGCGAGCTCGTCGGCACCGCTGGCGCCCCAGGCGCGCAATTGCTCGATCACCCCACGCACCAGCACTTCCGGGGCTGAGGCGCCGGCGGTGATGCCAACCCGCTGGGCGCCGTCGAACCAGCGGCGGTCGAGGTCTTCGGCGCCGTCGATGAGGTACGCCGGGGTGGCCATGCGCTCGGCCAACTCACGCAGGCGGTTGGAGTTGGAGCTGTTCGGGCTGCCCACCACCAAAACCACGTCGCACTCGCTGGCCAGTTGCTTCACCGCGTCTTGGCGATTTTGCGTGGCGTAGCAGATGTCGTCTTTGCGCGGCCCGCCGATATTGGGAAAACGCGCGCGCAGCGCGTCGATCACTCGGCTGGTGTCGTCCATCGACAAGGTGGTCTGGGTCACGAAGGCCAAGCTGTCGGGGTTGCGCACTTGCAACTGGCCCACGTCGTGCTCGTCTTCGACCAGGTAGATGGCGCCGCCATTGCTGGCGTCGTACTGGCCCATGGTGCCTTCCACCTCGGGGTGGCCCTGGTGGCCAATAAGGATGGTTTCGCGGCCATCACGGCTGTAGCGGGCCACCTCGATGTGCACCTTGGTCACCAGTGGGCAGGTCGCGTCGAACACCTTCAGCCCGCGCCCGGCCGCTTCCTGGCGCACGGCCTGGGACACGCCGTGGGCGCTGAAGATCACGATCACGTTATCCGGCACTTGCTCGAGCTCTTCGACGAAGACCGCCCCGCGCGAGCGCAGGTCTTCGACCACAAACTTGTTGTGCACCACCTCGTGGCGCACATAGATCGGCGGCCCGAACACCTCCAAGGCGCGGTTGACGATCTCGATCGCGCGGTCCACACCTGCACAGAAGCCGCGGGGGTTGGCGAGTTTGATTTGCATAACGGGCTCCCGGCCAGCGGCCAGTGCCAAGGCTTAAAGCGCCTTGACGTCGATGATGTGCACTTCGAAAGTAAGCGTTTTGCCGGCCAGCGGGTGGTTGAAATCAACCGTTACCTGCTGCGCGTCGAAGGCTTTGACCACGCCGGGCAATTCGGTATTGGCCGCATCGTTGAAGATCACCAGCAAGCCCTCGGCAAGCTCCATGCCCTCGAACTGTGAACGCGGCATCAGTTGAACGTTCTGCGGGTTGGGTTGGCCGAAGCCGTTCTCCGGCGGGATTACCAGCGTGCGTTCGTCACCGGCCTTGAAACCGAACAGCGCCGCCTCGAAGCCGGGCAACAGGTTGCCATCACCTACCTGGAACACCGCCGGTGCCTTGTCGAAGGTGCTGTCGACGGTATCGCCGTTTTCCAGATGCAGGGCAAAGTGCAGTGTGACCTCGGTGTTCTGGCCGATGCGCGTATCAGTCATGGGCCTTTTCTCCGGACTTCTTCGATTTGAACATATCCAGGGCCAGCATCACCGCGCCCACGGTAATCGCGCTGTCGGCCACATTGAAGGCCGGGTAGCGCCAAGTGTCGCGCCAGTGCACGTAGATGAAGTCGATCACATGGCCGAGGACCATGCGGTCGTAGAGGTTGCCCAGTGCCCCGCCCAGCACCAATGCCAGGGCGATGGCCAGCCAGGTGTCCTGCCGGCCCAGGCGTTTGAGCCACACCAGCAGCACCGCGCTGACGACAATGGCAATGGCCGCGAACAGCCAACGTTGCCAGCCGGAATGGTCGGCCAGGAAGCTGAAGGCCGCGCCGGTATTGTAGGCCAGTGTCCAACTGAACAGGTCGGGGATCACCACGATTTGATCGTACAAGCCCAGGGTGTGCTCGAACCAGGCCTTGCTGGCCTGGTCGATGATGAACACCAGGGCGCTGAGCCACAGCCAGCCCAGGCGCCCGAAGCGCCCTGCCGATTCACGCATAGTGGCGCACCTCACCCGCTCCGCTGATGTTGCTGGCGCAGCGGCCGCAGATTTCCGAGTGTTCCGGGTTCACCCCCACGTCCTGGCAAAAATGCCAGCAGCGGGCGCACTTGGTGCCGTCGGCCTTCGCCACGTGCAGCTTGAGCCCACCCAGCTCGGTGGCCACGGCATCGGCCGGGGCCTGGGCGAAGGGTGCCAGCGTGGCCTTGGAGGTGATCAGCACAAAGCGCAGTTCGTCGCCCAATTTGGCCAGGTCCGCGCTCAGGGTATCATCCGCGTACAGCGTGACCTGCGCCTGCAGGTTGCCACCGATCACCTTGGCCGCGCGCTGGTTTTCGAGCTCTTTGTTCACCGCCCCCTTGACCGCCATCACGCCAGCCCAATAGGAACGGCCCAGTTCAACGCCTTGCGGTAATACGGCCAAGCCTTCGTACCAGGTATTGAGCATCACCGATTCGTTGCGCTCGCCCGGCAGGTATTGCCAGATCTCGTCGGCGGTGAACGCCAGGATCGGCGCGATCCAGCGCACCAGCGCCTCGGCGATGTGGTACAGCGCCGTTTGGCACGAGCGGCGGGCGACGCTATTGGCGGCGGTGGTGTATTGGCGGTCCTTGATGATGTCGAGGTAGAACCCGCCCAACTCCTGGACACAGAAGTTATGCACCTTAGAGTAGACGTTCCAGAAGCGGTACTCGCTGTAGTGCTCCTGCAACTCACGCTGCAGTAGCAGGGCGCGGTCCACGGCCCAGCGGTCGAGCGCCAGCATGTCTTCGCTGGCCAGCAGGTGCTGGGCGGGGTCGAAGCCCTTGAGGTTCGAGAGCAAAAAGCGCGCGGTGTTACGGATGCGCCGGTAGGCGTCGGCGCTGCGCTGCAGAATTTGGTCCGACACCGCCATCTCGCCGGAATAATCGGTAGAGGCGATCCATAGCCGCAGGATGTCGGCGCCCAATGTGTCGTTGACTTTCTGCGGCGCGATCACGTTGCCCAGAGACTTGGACATCTTGCGGCCGTTCTCGTCCACGGTGAAGCCGTGGGTCAGCAGCGCACGATAAGGGGCATGGCCATCGATGGCGCAGCCGGTCAGCAAGGAGGAATGGAACCAACCACGGTGCTGGTCGGAGCCTTCCAGGTAAAGGTCCGCACGCGGGCCCACGGCGTGGCCCAATGGGTGCGAGCCGCGCAACACGTGCCAATGGGTGGTGCCGGAATCGAACCACACGTCCAAGGTGTCGGCGATCTTGTCGTACTGGGCGGCTTCATCGCCCAGCAGCTCGGCGGCGTCGAGCTTGAACCAGGCTTCGATGCCCGCTTGCTCCACACGTTGGGCCACCTGCTCCATCAGCTCGACGGTGCGCGGATGCAGCTCGCCGGTTTGCTTGTGCAGGAAGAACGGGATCGGTACCCCCCAGTTGCGCTGGCGCGAAATGCACCAGTCGGGGCGCCCGGCAATCATCGAGTGCAGGCGTGCCTTGCCCCAGTCGGGTACGAACGCGGTCTGTTCGATGGCGGCCAACGAGCGCTGGCGCAGGGTTGCACCTGCCACCGGTGGTGTGTCCATGCCCACGAACCATTGTGCGGTGGCGCGGTAGATCAGCGGCGTTTTGTGGCGCCAGCAGTGCATGTAGCTGTGGGTGATGGTTTCGGTGTGCATCAGCGCATCGACTTCGCGCAGCTTCTCGACGATCGCCGGGCTTGCCTTCCAGATGAACTGGCCACCGAAGAACTCAAGGTTATCGACATACACGCCGTTGCTTTGCACCGGGGTGAGAATGTCGTCGTTGCTCATGCCATAGCGCTTGCAGGTGACGAAGTCGTCCTCCCCGTAGGCCGGTGCGGAGTGCACGACACCGGTGCCGGCGCCCAGCTCTACGTAGTCGGCCAAGTACACCGGCGACAGGCGCGAGTAGAACGGGTGGCGAAATGCAAGGTTCTCCAGCGCCGCGCCCAGCGCCGTGGCGATCACCTGGCCTTCGCGGCCGTAGCGTTTCAGGCAGCTTTCGACCAGTTCCTCGGCCAGCACCAGCAGGCGGTCGCCCACATCCACCAGCGCATAGGTGAATTCCGGGTGCACGTTCAGGGCCTGGTTGGCAGGGATCGTCCACGGGGTGGTGGTCCAGATCACGATACCGGCGGGCTTCTCCAGCCCCTGCAGGTTGAAGGCGCGGGCCAGGGCCGCCGGGTCGGCAACCGGGAACGCCACATCGATGGTGGTGGATTTTTTGTCGGCATATTCCACTTCGGCCTCGGCCAGCGCCGAACCGCAATCGAAGCACCAGTTCACCGGTTTCAAACCCTTGAACACGAAACCGCCGCGGACCATCTCGGCCAACGCGCGGATCTCACCGGCCTCGTTGGCGAAGTCCATGGTTTTGTAGGGGTTGCCCCAGTCGCCAAGCACGCCCAGGCGGATGAACCCGGCCTTTTGCTCTTCGATCTGCTCGCCGGCGTAGGCGCGGCACAGTTCGCGGGTTTTATCGGCCGGCAAGCCCTTGCCGTGGGTCACCTCCACCTTGTGCTCGATCGGCAGGCCGTGGCAGTCCCAACCCGGCACATAGGGGGCGTCGAAGCCTGCCAGGGTTTTGGAGCGCACGACCATGTCCTTGAGGATCTTATTGACCGCATGACCGAGGTGAATGCTGCCGTTGGCGTAGGGCGGGCCGTCGTGCAGCAGGAAGGTGGGCCGGCCCTGGCCGATTTCACGCAGCTTCTGGTACAGGCCAATGCTGTCCCAGCGCTGGAGGGTCTGCGGCTCGCGCTGTGGCAAGCCGGCCTTCATCGGGAAGTCGGTGTCCGGAAGGTTAAGCGTGGCTTTGTAGTCGGTCATTTCAGGCTCTTCGAATGGGCTTGCCAAAAGGCTTGGGCGGCGGCGACGTCCGCATCGATCGCCGACTTCAGCGCCTCCAACGAGGCAAAACGCTGCTCATCGCGCAGCTTATGGTGGAACTGTACCGCCAGGCGCTGGCCGTAAAGGTCGCCCCGAAAACCCAGTAAATGGACCTCCAGGTGCGGCCGGCCGTCGCCCGCGACGGTGGGGCGCACGCCGATATTGGCAGCGCCAGGGTAGCGAACACCGTTCACCTTGGTGCTGACCAGGTACACACCGGCCAACGGCACACGGCGCCGCTTGAGCTGCACGTTGGCGGTAGGCCAGCCAAGCTGGCGGGCCAGCTTTTGCCCGTGCAATACACGCCCGGCAATCAGGAACGGGCGCCCTAGCAACTGTTCGGCCAGGGCGAAATCGGCCACGGCCAACGCATTGCGCACCTGGGTGCTGCTAACCCGAACACCGCCCTGCTCCACCGTTGGCGCCGCCTCGACGGTAAAGCCCAGGCGCACGCCAGCCCCCGTGAGAAAAGCGAAGTCGCCCAAGCGGTCACAACCGAAACGAAAGTCATCGCCCACTTCCAGGTGCCGCACGCCAAGCCCGGCGACCAGGATGGTGTCGACGAACTCGGCGGCACTGAGCCGGCTCAAGCGCTGGTTGAACGGCAAGCACAACACCCGGTCGATGCCCTCGGCGCGCAGCAGCTCGATTTTGTCGCGCAAGCGTGCCAGGCGCGCCGGGGCGGTGTCGGGGGCGAAGTATTCCCTTGGCTGCGGCTCGAACAGTATCACGCAACTGGGCACCCCCAACTCGTACGCACGCTCACGCAACCGTGCCAGGATCGCCTGGTGGCCACGGTGCACGCCATCGAAGTTGCCAATGGTGGCAACGCAGCCCCGATGCTGGGGGTGCAGGTTGTGAAGGCCTCGAACCAGCTGCATAACGCGCTTCTTGCTCATAAAGTGGGCGATTATAACCACACCGGAGGTCGCAGGACAGGCAAGTACGCCCCCGGCAGGCGGTTAGCGGATAAAAGTACGCCACGGCGTTTCAATGCAAGCCACGGCGGGCAAAATCCTTGAGGCGAAAACCCAGCCCAAGCAATACACTGAAATACACCGCCACCCCCACGGCCACCAACACCGCCAAGCGCAGCAAACGCTCAAGCATACCCCCCGCCCCCCAAGCCGGCATCCACAACATGACCCCATACAACGCAGCCGCCATCGCCAGCACCGCGAGCAACAGCTTGCCCAGGAACGGCGCCCATCCCGGCTGGGGCTGAAACAAACCTTGGCGGCGCAACTGCCAATACAGCATCGCCGCATTGAGTGTGGCGCCGCCGCTGATTGCCAGGGCCAGGCCCGCGTGCTTGAGCGGTACGATGAACGCCAGGTTGAGCAACTGGGTCACCACCAGCGTGAAGATGGCGATCTTCACCGGTGTGCGAACGTTCTGCTGGGCATAGAACCCAGGCGCGAGCACTTTGATCAAGATGATCCCGAGCAGGCCCACGGCGTAGGCCACCAATGCACGCTGGGTCATGGCGGCATCGAACGCATCGAACTTGCCGTATTGGAACAGCGACACGGTCAGGGGCTCGGCCAGCAGCGCCAGGGCCACCGAGCACGGCAGTACCAGCACGAAGCACAGGCGCAGGCCCCAGTCGAGAATGCGCGAATACTCGTCGCGGTCTTTGTTGGCGTAGGTTTTGGCCAGGGTCGGCAGCAAAATGGTACCCAGCGCCACGCCCAACACGCCCGACGGCAACTCCATGAGCCGGTCGGCGTAATACATCCACGACACCGAGCCGGCCGCCAGAAACGAGGCGAAAATGGTGTTGATGATCAGCGATACCTGGCTTACCGACACCCCGAGGATCGCCGGCAGCATCTTGCGCATCACCCGCCGCGTGCCACTGTGCCGCCAGGCGATGCGCGGCAGCACCAGCATGCCGATCTTCTTCAGGTGCGGCAGTTGGTAGAGTATCTGTAGTACCCCACCCGCCAGCACCCCCCAGGCCAGCACCATCACCGGCGGGTCGAAATACGGGGTGAGAAACAACGCAAAGCCGATTTGGCTGACATTAAGCAAGGTGGGCGTGAACGCCGGCACCGAGAACCGGTTCCAGGTATTGAGCACAGCCCCCGCCAGCGACGACAGTGAGATCAGCAATATATAAGGAAAGGTCACACGCAACAGCGCGCTGGTGAGCTGGAATTTCTCGGGGGTGTTGGCAAAACCCGGCGCCGTGAGCCAGATCACCCAGGGCGCGGCCAACACCCCCAGTACCGTGACCAGCGCCAGGGCCAGGGTGAGCATGCCCGCCACATAGGCCACGAAGGTCCGGGTCGCCTCCTCACCCTGTTGGTGCTTGTATTCGGCCAGGATGGGCACGAACGCTTGGGAAAACGCCCCCTCGGCGAAAATGCGCCGCAGCAGGTTAGGCAACTTGAAAGCGATGAAGAACGCGTCGCTGGCCATGCCGGCACCGAAGATCCGTGCAATCAGGGTATCGCGCACGAAACCTAGTACCCGCGAAATCATGGTGATCGAACTGACAGCGGCCAAGGATTTGAGCAAATTCATGTAGGCTTGCGCGCCGGGGGAAAAGCCCGTGAGTGTAACCCGCCACGCCCGGAAAGAAAGCCGCTTTCGCCCACGTAACCATTTAGCGGAACCCGCCCTTCGCCCTTGACATCGGGGCGCGGCATCGGCATGATTCGCGGCCTTATTTGTTTGCTTAACACTAAGTCTTTCCAAGGAGCTCGACGGTGGCCAACTCACCTTCCGCCAAAAAACGTGCAAAACAGGCTGAGAAGCGTCGCAGCCACAACGCCAGCCTGCGGTCCATGGTCCGCACCTACATCAAGAATGTAGTCAAGGCCATCGCCACCAAAGACGCCGACAAAGCCCAGACCGCCTACACCCTGGCTGTGCCCGTCATCGACCGCATGGCCGATAAAGGCATCATCCACAAGAACAAGGCCGCTCGCCACAAGAGCCGCCTGAACGCCCACGTCAAGGCGCTCAAAGCGGCTTGATCGGCGTGCTGTTCTAAAAAAACCGGCCTGATGATGGCCGGTTTTTTTATTTCATCTTGTGCGGGGCCGGCCCACCACACTCCCATGAACATCCGGATCAAGGCATCAACTGATGCGGCCCGGCTGGGATGTCGCTTCGTCGACGTCGGCCATCGTTATCGGGTGATGATCGTGAATTCTTTGCCCCGGCCTTCATTGATGGGAATCGGCTGCGAAAGATAGCCGTTCGCTGGGTTGCGAACATAGGCCAGGTATTCGTTCTCGTGATCGAAGGCGTTTTCCGCCAGGATCGGCGTGCCGGTCTTTAAATGCGGTTCGAGCAGCTTGAGCACGGGAAGATAAAGGCTGAATGCACCGTCCAGCAGGACGAAGTCGATCTGGCCGCCAACCTCAAGCAGCGTTTCGCGCGCGTCCCCCACTCGGATTTCAACCAGATCGGTAAGCCCGGCAGCTTCCAGATTGGCGCGCGCTCGGGCTGCCTTGCCGGGTTCCAGCTCAGTACCAATCAGATGCCCGCCACCCTTGTCGCGCAGCGCGGCGGCGAGATGGAGGGTTGAAACCCCCATCGACGTGCCGAATTCGACAATGCGCGTCGCCCCGCGGGCGCATGCGCACTGGTAAAGGAAGCGGCCGTAAGCTGGCGTGACGTTGAGGAAATTTTCCGCGTAGCCCCGGTAGACGCCCTGCAGGTCGCGCTTTTCAGCCGCCATCAGGTCGGCGATGGTGCTGGCGAAGACATGTTCCGCCTGCTCGCCATGGTCGGCCTCGAACTGATCCATTAGCCCCTTGTCAGCCTGATCTGCTTACTGGAAAAGTTGCTGCAAGGTTTGCGCAACGGGCCCGGTACTCAGTGAATCCATGGTTTTTGCTCCAATGCCGATGGCCGGGAGGTTTTCATCGGCCTTGCTACGATAGTAGGGAGCGGTCCCTTTGGCAGCATTGGGAAACCATGCCAATATATTCGTAATTCCTGCCAATCCACAGCGCGTTCGCTGCCGGCCAAATGCTATGCCCGTCCTGACCGATCTCACTGATCCCGCCGATTGGGCCGATCCCGATGCCGTGCCGCGCCCGGTAGTGACCTTCGGGGCCTGCGGCATTGACGCAACCTCGACGCCGATGGGCTGGACCAGCTGGAGAAGGATTTCCACCGCCATCGTAAGGGGCAACTGATGCTGTTGCTTCGCGGCGTGCTGAGCTGTGAGGTTGAAGGTAGCCTGTGGATCGTGCCTGCGCAGAGTGCGTTGTGGGTGCCGGGCGATGTCCTGCACAAGGTCAAGGCCGCCGGCATGATCGAGGTCTACGTGGCCTTCATCGATTCGGCTGTCGCGTCGGAACTTCCTTTAAGGTGCTGCGCGGTCTCGACCACGCCGTTGTTACGCGAATTAGTGATCCGTTCCGCGCAGCTTCCATTGCTCTATCCAGAAGCCGGCGCCGAATCGCATTTGGTCACGCTCCTTCTGGATGAGCTCGCAGTCGCCACCATCGGGACGCTGCATCTCCCCATGCCGGCTGATGGTCGGCTTCGCAAGATCGTGGAGGCGATCATCGACAAGCCGGATGACCGAGGCACCGTGCAAACCTGGGCGCGACGCGTGGGGCTAAGCGAGCGCACCCTGGCGCGCCTGCTGGCGCAGCAAACCGGCATGAGCTTCGGCCGCTGGCGGCAGCAGCTCCACCTGATGCTTGCCGTAGAGTGGCTGAGCACGGGTGCCTCAGTGCAGCGGGTCGCTGACAATCTTGGCTACGAAAGCGCGGGCAGTTTCGTCACAATGTTTCGCAAGGCGCTTGGCACGTCGCCCCATCGTTATATAGCGCAAAGGCAACAGGCCTGATGTTGCCCACGCAGTTCGACACGTGCCCGATCCGTAGGGGCCTGTTACGCTCCTACCGAAATGGAGACAACCGATCCGTTCAGGTGCCCGAACGGCCGACTCTACAGGATCAAGGTCGAAGTCGGTGTGCTTCCCAAAAGCCGGCGACCATGCACGCCTAATGCGCCACGTAGCACGCTGGCTAACGCACCGGCACCGCGGCATCGGCCCACGGCAAAATCGGAATCGCCGTGACCGCATTCTGCGGGCTACCCTCGATCAACCGGTCGCTGTACACCAGGTACACCAGCGTGTTGCGCTTGCGATCGAAAAAGCGCACCACCTGCATGGTCTTGAACACCAGCGAGGTACGCTCCTTGAACACCACCTCGCCGTCTTCCAGTGGCGTGGCAAAGCGTATCGCCCCCACTTGCCGGCAGGCGATCGACGCCTCGGCGCGGTCTTCGGCAAGGCCCAAGCCGCCCTTCACGCCGCCGGTTTTGGCGCGCGAGAGGTAACAGGTGACCCCCTCTACCTTCGGGTCATCGAAGGCTTCGACCACGATCTTGTCGTTCGGCCCCACGAACTTGAACACAGTCGACACCTCGCCCACCTGTTCGGCCCGCGCCCACAAGGGCAGCAAGCACAGCAGCCACAACGCGCGCCTCATACCAACACCAGGTTATCGCGGTGCACCAGCTCTGGTTCGGCCATGTAACCCAGCGCCCGATCGATCGCATCGGAGGGCAAGCCGATAATCTTTTGTGCCTCGACCGCGCTGTAGTTGCTCAAACCGCGGGCCACCTCGCGCCCATCCGGCGCCAGGCACACCACCATCTCGCCACGGCGAAAGCCGCCCTGTACAGCCTTGACGCCCACCGGCAGCAGGCTTTTGTGCCCTTCGAGCAAGGCCTGTACGGCGCCTGCATCAAGGGTAAGCGACCCTCGGGTTTGCAGGTGGCCAGCCAGCCATTGCTTGCGCGCGGCGACCATGCCGCGCTCCGGCGACAACAGCGTGCCGATACGCTCACCCGCCTTGAGGCGGTCGAGCACCCGCTCGATGCGCCCCCCCACGATCAGCGTGTGTGCGCCAGAACGGGCCGCCAGGCGCGCGGCGCGCAGTTTGGTTTGCATGCCGCCGCGCCCCAAGGCACCGCCAGTGCCACCGGCTACCGCGTCCAGGCTGGGGTCGTCGGCACGGGCCTCGCTGATGAGGTGGGCATCGGGGTGCTTGCGCGGGTCGGCGTCGAACATGCCATCGCGGTCGGTGAGGATCACCAGCAGGTCGGCCTCTACCAGGTTGGCCACCAGCGCGGCCAAGGTGTCGTTGTCACCAAAGCGGATTTCGTCGGTTACGACCGTGTCATTCTCGTTGATGACCGGGACCACACCCAGCCCGACCAGGGTGCGCAGGGTGCTGCGCGCGTTGAGGTAACGTTTGCGGTCGGAGAGGTCGTCGTGGGTGAGCAGGATCTGCGCCGTGTGGCGGCCATGCTGGCCGAAGCTTGACTCCCAAGCCTGCACCAAGCCCATTTGGCCGATCGCGGCGGCAGCTTGCAGCTCGTGCATCGCGCTGGGCCGGGTGCTCCAGCCCAGGCGGCTCATACCGGCCGCCACCGCACCAGACGAGACCAGCACCAGCTCT
The DNA here is from genome assembly GCF_014694385.1 of Pseudomonas typographi. Lineage (GTDB taxonomy): Bacteria > Pseudomonadota > Gammaproteobacteria > Pseudomonadales > Pseudomonadaceae > Aquipseudomonas > Aquipseudomonas typographi. The sequence continues at coordinate 188,913 of NZ_JAAOCA010000004.1, forward strand.
ACGCCGGCCTGGTGCAAGGCCACCATTTGCTCGACCCAAACGCCCATTGCCGCACGGTCGAGCCCCTTACCGTCGGCCGTCAGCAGTGCGCTACCGATCTTCACGACCCAGCGCCGCGCGCTCGTCACCTTGCTCCGCATCATCATCAACCTGACCAAATCATGGAATCAAAAACGCCGCTCAAGAGAGCGGCGTTCAGTGTACTGCAATGCTTCAGTCGCGCACGTAAATGATTTCCGGGCCATCTTCGTCATCGGCATCGTCCCAGTCGTCATCGTCGCCGATGTCGTGCACGCTTTTAACGCCACTGCGGCGCAATGCACGGGCGTCGTCCAGCGCTTGCAACTGGGCGCGGGCCTCGTCCTCGACACGCTGGTCGAGCTCGGCCAGCTCTTCGGCGTAGGCCGGGTCTTCGGCCATGCGCTCGGCACGTTCTTCGAGGTAACGCATGATGTCGTAGCTAAGCCGCTCGGTCCCCTGCTTGGCCAGTGCCGAAATCACATACACCGGCCCCTCCCATTGCAGGCGCTCGACCACGGCCTTTACCTGTTCTTCGTGCTCTTCTTCGAGCAATTGGTCACACTTGTTCAACACCAACCAGCGGTCGCGGTCGGCCAAGGCCGGGCTGAACTTCACCAGTTCGTTCACGATCACCTCGGCGGCATCGGCCGGGTCGCTACCGTCCATTGGCGCCATGTCCACCAGGTGCAGCAACAGGCGGGTGCGTGCCAGGTGCTTGAGGAAGCGAATCCCCAAGCCCGCACCGTGGGATGCACCTTCGATCAGCCCCGGGATGTCAGCGACCACGAAGCTTTTCCAGCGGTCTACGCTGACCACACCGAGGTTCGGCACCAAGGTGGTGAACGGGTAATCGGCCACCTTTGGCTTGGCGGCCGACACCGAACGGATGAACGTGCTTTTACCGGCGTTGGGCAAGCCCAACAGGCCCACGTCTGCGAGCACTTTCATCTCAAGCTTCAGGTCGCGCTGGTCGCCCAGCTTACCCGGGGTGGTCTGGCGCGGCGCGCGGTTGGTGCTGGACTTGAACCGGGTGTTACCCAGGCCATGCCAGCCGCCTTGCGCCACCATGATGCGCTGGCCAGCCTTGACCAGGTCGCCGATCACTTCCTGGGTGCTGGCATCGATGATGGTGGTGCCTACCGGCACGCGCAACTCGAGGTCTTGGCCCTTGGCACCGGTGCAGTCGGTGCTGCCGCCATTCTCCCCGCGCTGGGCGTCGAAATGGCGCGTGTAACGGTAGTCCACCAGGGTGTTGAGGTTCTCATCGGCCACCATGTACACCGAGCCACCATCCCCGCCATCGCCACCGTTGGGGCCGCCATTTTCGATGAACTTCTCACGCCGGAAGCTCATGCAGCCGTTACCACCATCACCCGCTTTGACGCGGATGGACACTTCATCTACAAACTTCATGATTCACGCCTCTCGCCGCCAGGGCGAGCGTTTGAGCTTAAAAGACATAAGGCTCTTGCAAAACTGAGCGCAGCGCCGCCATCCACCTTACTTAAGAACCCGCGCTAGCAGCCCAAGCAAACCTTTGCAAGAGACTCACCACAAACAAAAAAGCCCCGTCGCGAGACAGGGCTTTTGCAGCGAACGCGCGGTCAGGCCGCAACGACGCTCACGTAACGGCGGCTGAATTCGCCCTTGACTTCGAACTTGACGACACCCTCGATCTTGGCGAACAGAGTGTGGTCTTTGCCGATGCCAACACCGTAGCCGGCGTGGAACTGGGTGCCACGCTGGCGAACGATGATGTTGCCGGCCTTGATGACCTGGCCGCCGAACATTTTCACGCCAAGGCGTTTACTTTCGGAATCGCGACCGTTACGAGTACTACCACCCGCTTTTTTGTGTGCCATGAGTTCAATACTCCTGTTGGGGCTTCAGGCGCGAATCAGGCCTGAATACCGGTGATTTTGATCTCGGTGAACCACTGGCGGTGGCCCATGCGCTTCATGTGGTGCTTGCGGCGACGGAACTTGATGATGCGCACTTTATCGTGACGGCCTTGCGACACGACTTCAGCGACCACCGTGGCCCCGGCGACCACAGGCGCGCCGATGTTCACGTCATCGCCATTGGCGACCAGCAGAACGCGATCGAAGGTCACGGATTCGCCAGTGGCGACTTCCAGTTTCTCGACCTTCAGGTATTCACCTTCGGCGACTTTATACTGTTTGCCACCGGTAACGATTACAGCGTACATGGATGTTTCTCCGATAATCCTGCTCACCCAGCGCTTTGGAATAGGTATGTTGGCTGGCATGGCTGCAACGGGCTGGAAACCCTTGTGCAATTGCGTAAGGCAGGTGATGCCCAGGAAGTTCAGGGTGCGCGATTGTACGCAACCCGGCCACCCTGCGCAAGGGTGTGGGACAAGCGGCACGCTCACCGCGCAGGCCCATGCCTTGACAGCCCCCCACGTGGCACCTAGCATGCCGCGCAACCCTATTGGAGCCTTTGTCGCTGATGCAACCCCAAGCTTTCTACCGCGTGGTGGCGGCCGATTTTAGCGCCGTCGACGAGATCATCAAGCAGCAGCTCACCTCACGCGTACCGCTGGTGTCGAAAATCGGCGACTACATCACCTCGGCCGGCGGCAAGCGCTTGCGCCCGCTGCTGGTGCTGCTGTGCGGCAAGGCCCTGGGCCATTCCGGCGACGACCTGCGCCTGCTGGCCGCCATTATCGAGTTCCTGCACACCGCCACCTTGTTGCACGACGACGTGGTCGACATGTCGGGTATGCGCCGTGGCCGCTCCACGGCCAATGCCAAGTGGGGCAACGCCCCCAGCGTGCTGGTCGGTGACTTCCTTTATTCACGCTCGTTCGAAATGATGGTGCAACTCGGCTCGATGCCGGTGATGCGCATCCTCTCGCACGCCACCCGGGTGATTGCCGAAGGCGAAGTGCTGCAACTGACCAAAGTGCGTGATGCCAGCACCACCGAAGCCACCTACATGGAAGTGATCCGCGGCAAAACCGCGATGCTCTTCGAGGCCTCCACCCACAGTGCCGCCGCGCTGGCAGGGGCCAGCGAACAGCAATGCGACGCCTTGCGCCAGTTCGGTGACCACCTGGGCGTGGCCTTCCAACTGGTCGACGACGTGCTCGATTACCGCGGCGACGCCGAAGACCTGGGCAAGAACGTGGGCGACGACCTGGCCGAAGGCAAACCCACGCTGCCGCTGATTTACACCATGCGCGAAGGCACCGCCGAGCAAGCCGCGCTGGTGCGCCAGGCGGTCCAGAAAGGCGGCCTGGACGACCTCGAGCGAATCCGCGACGCCGTCGAGGCTTCCGGGGCGCTAGACTATACCGCCCAGCTGGCTCGCGACTATGCCGCCAAGGCTATTGCCTGCCTCAGCGTATTGCCCCGTGGCGAAGTGCGCGACGCGCTGGTGGAACTGAGCGAGTTCGCCGTCGCCCGCACCCACTGAGGCACATTACGGTGCCGATGCCGCGCCTTGGCGCGGCGTTTTCATTTTACCGACCGAGATTGCCCCATGAGTGCCCTGCCCCCCTGCCCCCAGTGCAACAGCGAATACACCTATGAAGACGGCGTGCTGTACGTATGCCCCGAATGCGCACACGAATGGCCCGCCCAAGGCGAAGCCCAAACCGATGACAGCCCCCAGGTTCGCGACTCGGTCGGCAATGTACTGCAAGACGGCGACACCGTCACGGTGATCAAGGACCTCAAGGTCAAAGGCACATCGTTGGTGGTGAAGGTGGGCACCAAGGTCAAGAACATCCGCCTGTGCGAAGGCGACCACGACATCGATTGCAAGATCGACGGCATCGGCGCGATGAAGCTCAAATCGGAGTTCGTGCGCAAAGCTTGACCGGCGTCACTTGCTTTTCTGTAAATAGTAATTATTCTCATTGAGGAACGATCTCAAGGAGAATGCCATGACCTATCTCATCGACGCCTGGCTCGAACGGCCGCAGCCTTACCTGCGCATCCTGCACCGCGAAACCGGCGAAGTTTGCGCGGTGCTGGGGCAAGAAGCCCTGGACGAGCTGCGCGACCAGGGTGACCTGGACCTCACCGGGCTTAACTCCAGCGAGCCGGTGGTGCTCAAGGAGTTAGTGCGCAATCTGTTTCTGTTTTGCTATGCGCGGGCCCTGCGGCCAGAGGTCGGGGCCCATTAGGCGCACGGCAGGTAGCAGGTAAATACCTGCCGCCCTTCACCTGCGCCCTGGTGTTTGGTCCTATAGTACTTCGAGCAACTCGACATCGAAAATCAGCGCGCTGTGCGGCGGGATGCTGCCCACGCCCTGGGCGCCGTAGGCCAGTTCGCTGGGCACGTACAAGCGCCATTTGCTGCCGGTATTCATCAATTGCAGGGCTTCGGTCCAGCCGGCAATCACACCGCCCACCGGAAATTCCGCCGGCTGGCCACGGTCGTACGAGCTGTCGAACACCGTGCCGTCTACCAACGTGCCATGGTAGTGGGTGCGTACGGTGTCGTCGCGGGAAGGTTTGGCACCCTCACCGGTGCTAAGCACTTCGAATTGCAGGCCCGAGGCCAGCGTAGTCACCCCGTCGCGCTGGCCGTTGCCGGTGAGGAACGCCCGGCCTGCTTCGCCAGCGGCTTCGGCCTTGGCCTGGGCTTCGGCTTGCATGAGTTCGCGAATCACGCGAAAGCTTGCATTGAGTTCCTCGGCACCCACTCGGCTCGGCTGGCCGCCAAAGGCATCGGCCAAGCCGGCCAGAATGGCCTCCAGGCGTACACCGGGTGGCGGGTTGTCACGGATCTGGTCGCCCAGTTGGCGGCCAATCCCATAGCTGACACGGGCTTCGTCGGTGGAGAGGTTCAGTTCGGACATCGGGCTGCTCCGTTGTGCAGGCCGCGAAATGCGGCCCGGCCAAAGGGCAGGCAGCCTAGCACATCAACGCAGGGTGTTCTCGCTCGAGCATGTCGTGGCAAAGGCCCGGACGACGAATGCCCTGGCGAGGGTAAAACGTCATAGCTCCGGGGTCGCCAGTTGCTCGCCCAGGTGCCGGCCACGGTCGGCGTTGATCTTGCGCAATTCCCCGTGCAGGTGAAGGTTCCAGATTTGCGGCTGTTCATCGACTTGGTAGCCGTGGAGGGTCAGGCTGTCGACGATGGCACCGAGCACTGATTCAGCCACTTTTGGCCCATGAAAAGGGCCCTGAGCCTTGACCGCAGAGGGTTGCTCGCCGGCCATGCCCGCAGCGAACAGCAGCGTCCAGATGCCCTGGTCACCGGCTACCGGGCGGATTATGCATTCGATGCGGGTTTGCAGCCCCAGGCATTGCCGTGTCAGGCTCATCGCGTGTTCCATGCGCTAGGCTCCTCGTGCTGATCTATGCATATGATTGCCTGAGCATAGACCACGGCGGCCGTGCCAAATCCCAGCCGCCCCCGCGGGCGGCGACGGGCGGTCGCAAAGCACAACAGATACCCGCCGCTGGCGGCAATGCTACTGGCAGCGTTTCACCTCCGCCAAGGCGTCGACCTGGTGCTCTTTTTCGGCCTCTTTAAGCTCCTCTTCGCTGAGCATTTCGGCAATGGCGCGCAAGCGCTCCACTACCAGGGCGTTCACGCTGCCGGCAGGGAACTGCCCGGCAGCATCCGGTGCCCCGGCAAGCTCACCGACCAACAGGCTTAACGCCTCATCGGCCTGGCTGACCGCATACACATGGAATTTGCCTTCGCGCACGGCCTTGAGCACGCGCTCATCGAGCATCAACGTGGCCACGTTGGCCTTGGGAATGATCGCGCCGTGCTCGCCGGTCAACCCACGTGCTTCGCAAAGGCGGAAAAACCCTTCGATTTTTTCGTTCACGCCGCCCACCGCCTGCACTTCGCCAAACTGGTTGATCGAGCCGGTGATGGCAAAGCATTGCTTGAGCGGTTTTTTCGATAAGGCCGAAATCAATGTACACGCTTCGCCCAATGACGCGCTGTCGCCATCGACATAGCCATAGGATTGCTCAAGGGCGATGCTGGCACTGATCGCCAGCGGAAACTCCTGAGCATAGCGGCTGCCGAGGTAGCCAGTGAGGATCATCACGCCCTTGGAGTGGATCGGCTGGCCAAGGTTGACCTCCCGCTCGATGTCGACAATGCCACTGCCGCCGGGGTACACCGTGGCGGAAATGCGTGCAGGTACGCCAAAGGCCGAATCGCCGACTTCCAGCACCGTGAGGCCGTTGCACTTGCCCACCGCGGCACCGTCGGTGTCGATCAGCACGATACCGGCTAGCATATCGTCGAGGATGCGTGCCGACACCCGGCCGGTGCGGGTGGCCTTGGCCTTGAGCGCGCGTTCGATGTGCCCGGCGTCAGTGTGGCTGGCACCGGCCACCTGGCGGATGAAATCGGCTTCGCTGACCAGTTGGAACAGGTCGCCGATCTTCGCCGACAAGCGCCCCTGGTGTTCGGCCAGGCGCGCGCTGTAGGTGGCCAGGCGCGCCACCGCGTCGGCGGTCAGGGGTGCCATGCCCTCTTCGGATGTGCGGGTTTTCAACAACTGGGCGAACTGCTCCAGGCTGTCTTCACCCATGGCGATGTCTTCGTCGAAGTCCACCAGTACGCGAAACATCTCCTGGAAGTCCGGGTCGTGGTCTTGCAGCGCGTAGTAAACCTGCCGCGAGCCCACGATCACCACCTTGACCTGCAGCGGGATCAGTTCCGGGGCCAGGGTGACGGTGGCCAAGCGGCCATATTCGCCCACCGGGGATTCCATTTTCAGCTTGCGCGACTGCAAGGCCCGCTTGAGGGCCTCCCACACGAACGGTTCAGCGAGCATCTTCTCCGCTTCGAGGATAAGAAAACCACCGTTGGCCTGGTGCAGCGCGCCAGGGCGCAGTTGCCGGTAGGAGGTGTACAACGCGCCTTGGTCGGTGCTGTACTCGATGCGCCCGAACAGGTTGTCGTAGGTAGGGTGCGGCTCGAACGCCACCGGCGCGCCCGCGCTGGCCCCATGCCCCACCACCAGGCTGGGGGCGTACTGCTCTTCGAGCATTTTGCGCGCCACCGCATCGTTCTTGGGCTCGTCGACGAACTGCTCTACCACCGTGCGCAGCAAGTTAACCTGCATGGCCTGCAGGTAACCGCATACCCCGGCATTCTCGGCATACTGCTGCGACAGCGGGCCCAGCAGCGGTTGCAGCGCCAAGGTGATGGTCTCTTCGTTGAGCTGGCGCAACTGGTTGCTCGATTCGCGCTTCCATTGCGGCAGGCTGGCCAATTCTTCGTTCAAGCGCTCTTCGAGCCCGGCGATGTCTTGGTGGAACCGCTCGCGCTCGGCCTCGCCCAGTTGTGAGAACTCCGCCTCGTCCAGCGCCTTGCCCTCAAGCATCGGGGTGAAGGCGATATTGCTGCTGTCACGGTACAACGCGATGCTTTTTTCCAATGCCAATCGCTCGATCACATCCAATGCGCGGTCGTAGCGATGGTTGAAAGCGCGGTCGATGGCGCTTTTCTTCTGTTGGTAGGAGGGGTGCTCGAACACCGCCGGAAAGGTCGCCAGCAGGTTGTCGATCAGCCCGCCGATGTCGGCAATGAAGGCGCTGGCACTGCCGGGCGGCAGCTCCAGCGCCTTGGGGTTGCGCGGCTCGTCGAAGTGGTTTACGTACACCCAGTCGCTGGGCGTGCGCAGGCGTTTGGCTTCGGTCTTGAGGTAGCGCTTGGCGAACGAAAAGCGCCCGGTACCCGGCTCGCCCATGACAAAAACGTTATAACCGGGGCGCGGCATCGCGACCCCGAACTGCAGCGCGTCTACAGCGCGCTCTTGCCCGAGCACGCCGCGAAACGGCTCCAAATCATCGGTGCTGGTGAAGCTGAACTGTTCAGCGGTAAAAGGGCGGGTAAGCGCCTCTGGGGCAACGCGCAGGCTGGCGGCAACAGAATCAGGCATCAGGTTTCCTTAACTTCCGGGCAAGGCTATTTCAGCATTCTGGCGCCCCCTGGCGCTACCGTGCAAGGCACTTGTGGGTGCTCGGCAATGGCGGGCGTTGGCCGTGCAGATTGGCCAACCATGCAAAGCGTTCTGAGCAGGTCGGTTGTAAAAATATTTAGTAATCAACTGCGGAACTCGCGTTAAAGCCCTAAACTCCAAGCTGCGCCGCAGCTAACGCAACGGCCTGTCCTTGAACCACATCACGAGAACAACGCTTATGAAACGGATTCTGCTAGGCACCCTGTTCACCGTCGCCTCATTCAACGCTATGGCTCAGGCTCCCGGGGGGCCCAACTGCGGCTGGGGCAACCTGCTGTTCGAAGGCCAGCGCGGTACGCCGGCGCACTTTTTGGCCTCGACCACCAACGGTACCTCGGGCAATGCCACCTTCGGCATGACCAGCGGCACCAACGGCTGCGACACCAGCGGCGCGTTGACCTACGGCGGCAAGTCGTGGATCGCCATGAACGGCATGATCGATGAGCTTTCCGAAGACATGGCCAAAGGCCAAGGCGAAGCGCTGACCACCTACGCGGTGGTACTCGGGGTCAAGCCCGAAGACCGTGCCTACTTCGAAACGGTGGCTCACCAACATTTCACGCAGATCTTCAACCGCCCCGATGTGACGGCCGAAGACGTGCATAACAACACCCTGGGCGTCATGAAGAACGACGCACGCCTGGCCAAATACAGCGAACAGGCTTAACCTCGCGCAGCACGGCCTGCCGCTTCGGCAGGCCTTCACACTACGCAGCGGAACCCTCCTGAATGTTCAAGCGCCTGGCATGGCTGGCATTACTGGCCTGTGCGCCGTTGTATGGCGCGGACGACGCTACCCTTTCGCAACTGGCCCGGGCGCCCTATTGGTTGGCGTTGGGGCACTACACCCCAAGCAAGGTGCATGGCTGGCGTAGCTATGTCGACGATGCCAGTTTCTTCCTGGCCGCGGACGGTGCCCACCATCCGGAACGCGAGCTGCGCGCCACGCTGGCGGCACTCTATGCCCCGCCAGAACAGGCTGGCCAACATGCACAATGCCGCTACCCGGCAAGGGCCCGCTGGCTTGAGGCGCAACTGCACCTGACCGACCTGCCCCACGTTCAATGCGACGAGTTCACCCAGTGGTACAAGGCTATTGCACCGTACAGCACCGTGCTGGTGTTCCCGGCAGCCTACCTCAACAGCCCGTCGTCGATGTTCGGCCACACCTTGCTGCGCATCGACCAGGCCGAGACACGCACCGACGGCACCGCCCTGCTTAGCTACGCGATCAACTTCGGTGCCTATGTGCAAGGCAGTGACAACAGCGTGCTGTACGCCTGGAAGGGCCTGGCCGGTGGCTACCCCGGGCTGTTTTCGCTGGTGCCCTACCAGCAAAAGCTCTCTGAATACCGCAACCTGGAAAACCGCGACCTGTGGGAATACCACCTGAACCTTACACCCGCGGAAACCGCACGCATGGTCGAGCATGTGTGGGAGCTGCGCCAAGTGCGTTTCGACTATTATTTTTTCGATGAAAACTGCTCTTACCGCCTGCTGGAGCTTTTGCAAATCGCCCGCCCGGGCTTGCAATTGACCGAGCAATTCCCGCTTACCGCCATCCCGACCGACACGGTCAAAGCGGTGCAGGCAGCCGGGCTGGTGGACCGCACCGACTACCGGCCGTCACGCGAGCGCGAGCTACTGGCCAGGGCCGCGCCGCTGTCTACGGCCGAGCAACGGCTGGCCGAGCGCTTGGCTGGCGACACCACGCAACTGCACGCCTCGGCGGTACAAGCGTTGCCCGCCGACCGGCGCGCGCTGGTGGAAGACACCGCCTACCGGCTGGAACGTTACCACGCCACCGGCCAAGAGCGTGACCCTCTGCGTGCCCAGCGCAGCTTCGAGCTGCTGCGCGCGATGAACGTCAACCCGCCGCCCCCCCTGCAACTGGAACGCCCAGACCGCCCGGAAGACGGCCACCCCTCGCGCACCTGGAGCGCCGGCGTGGGCAGCCGCGACGGCCGGGCATTCGGCGAATATGGCCTGCGCATGGCCTACCATGACCTGGCCGATAACGCCTACGGCTTCCCGCTCGGGGCACAAATTGAAATCCTCGGCCTTAAGCTGCGCCAATACGAGGGCAACCGGTGGCAGTTACAGCGGCTCGACCTGGCCAACATTCGCTCGCTCACCCCACGTAGTACGCTGCTCACGCCGTTGTCGTGGCAGGTCGGTGGCGGCTTGGAGCGTGTGCCGGGCCGCCATGCCGAACCCACCCTGGCCACCCACCTCAATGGCGGGGCCGGTAGCAGTTGGGCCCTGGGCGGCGGCACATTGGCCTATGCGCTGGGTACGGCGCGCATCGAACACAACAATGACTTTGCAGCCTTCGCAAGCCCTGCCGTGGGTTTCGATACCGGGCTGCTGTGGCGCAACCGGCTGGGCAACCTGACTGCAGAGGCCAAGGGCGATTACTTCGCCAACGGTGAAGTGCGCCGCCGCCTCGCGCTGGGGCAGCAATGGGAGCTTAGCCCCAACCTCGGCCTGCGGCTTACCGCCGCGCGGGATTTCAGCCACTTGGGCCAGGCGCGCAACGAGGTGATGCTGGAAGCCCGCTGGTACCATTACTGAAATTGAGGCCGAGCATCCGTTTTACATTCCTTTGACGAAAACCGCAGTGCCCGGTGTCCAACCTTTTAAACAAGCCGGGCCTTTTTACCCGGTATTGCGTGAGGTATCGCGACATGAAGCGATATGGGTGCGTACTGGCGCTGTTGGTGGCCCTTACCGGGTGCCAAACCGCGCACGAGCAAATGGTCCAACAAGGCTACCCGCCAGCCTTCGCAGACGGTTACCACGATGGCTGCGGCAGTGGCCGAGCCGCCGCGGCTTCTTTCAGCGGCAGTTACACCAAGGACGTTAACCGATACCTCGCCGACAAGCTTTACAGCGGCGGTTGGGACGATGGTTTTCGCCAATGCCAGGCCCAAGCCATAAGCGGCGACCAGCAAGAGGTGCACGACCGGGTGCTCAACGACCGCGACCGTGACTGGCAGCAGCAGAAGGACCGCATGACCTACCGTGCCTTCCACGGTGACTGACATACCGCGAACTTCCAGGCGGCCACCATGGACCAATACTTCATGGAGGTGTTCATGAGCCGAGCGTTCGTTAACGAAGACCAGGCCGCCACCCAGGCGGCCCAACCGGTAGAGCGGCGCGTCAGCGACCTGCCCAACTACGTGACTGAAAGCGGGCTGGCCTCGTTGCACGCGCGGGTGGCCGAACTCAAGGCGCTGCATGCTGAGCAAACGGCCCTGGGCGAGCGGGGCGACCGGCAGTCGATGGCAGACCTGGAGCGAGACCTGCGCTACTTCCAGGCCCGTGTGGCCACCGCACGGCAGGTGCCGCCAGTCACCGCGACGGATAAAGTGCAGATCGGTAGCTGGATCACCTTTGCCGATGAGCACGATGTACGCAGCCAAGTGTGCTTGGTGGGAGAAGACCAAGCCGATGCGGGCGTCGGCCTGGTCAACTGGGCCTCGCCGCTGGGCCGCGCGCTGCTGGGCGCGCAGGTGGGTGACGAAGTGCTGTGGCAACGGCCGGCGGGCGATATGCGCATCGAGATCGTCGCCATCAGCGCCCTACCTACCTAAGGCCAGCAGTGCCCGCGCCGGGGCCACTTCCCTCCATCGCCGACGGTAGCGGGCCAACCTGGCTTACGCCAGGCTCTTGTAACGTACCCGCTTGGGTTGGGCAGCCGCCTCGCCCAGGCGCTTTTTGCGATCGGCTTCGTAGTCGGTGTAGTTACCTTCGAAGAACACCACTTGCGAGTTGTCTTCATAGGCCAAGATGTGGGTGGCCACCCGGTCAAGGAACCAGCGATCGTGGGAGATCACGATGGCCGCGCCGGGGAAGTCGAGCAGGGCCTCTTCCAGCGACCGCAGGGTTTCGACGTCCAGGTCGTTCGACGGTTCGTCTAGCAGCAAAACGTTGCCACCCTCCTTGAGCGTCAGTGCCAGGTGCAAGCGCCCGCGCTCACCCCCAGAGAGGTCCTTGACGAATTTTTGCTGGTCACCACCCTTGAAGTTGAAGCGGCCCACATAGGTACGCGAAGGGATTTCGTAGTTGCCGATGCGAATCACGTCGGAGCCATCGGACACCTGTTCGAATACCGTCTTGCTGCCGTCGAGGTCTTCACGGCTTTGGTCGACGCAGGCCAATTGCACGGTATCGCCAATTTCGATACTGCCCGAATCCGGCTGCTCCTTGCCCATGATCATGCGGAACAAGGTCGATTTACCCGCGCCATTACCGCCGATCACACCCACAATGGCGCCCTTGGGCATGGCGAACGACAAGTTGTCGATCAGCACACGGTCCCCATAGCCCTTGCTGACATTGTTGAACTCGATAACCTTATCGCCCAGGCGCGGGCCGGCCGGAATGTAAATTTCGTTGGTTTCGGCGCGTTTTTGGAATTCCTGCGACTGCATTTCCTCGAACCGAGCCAGGCGCGCCTTCGACTTGGCTTGGCGGGCCTTGGCGCCCTTGCGCACCCATTCCAGTTCTTCTTTCATGGCCTTTTCGTGAGCGCTTTGCTGCTTGGCTTCCTGGGCCAAGCGCGACGACTTGGCTTCCAGCCAACCGGAATAGTTGCCTTCGTAGGGGATACCGGCACCGCGGTCCAGCTCCAGGATCCAGCCGGCGACATTGTCGAGGAAGTAGCGGTCGTGGGTGATGGCCACCACGGTGCCGGGGAAATCATGCAAAAACCGTTCGAGCCACGCCACCGAATCGGCATCCAAGTGGTTGGTGGGCTCGTCGAGCAAAAGCATGTCAGGCGCCGAAAGCAGCAGGCGGCACAGCGCCACGCGGCGTTTTTCACCACCAGACAGGTGCTCGACCTTGGCGTCCCACGGCGGCAGGCGTAGGGCATCCGCCGCAACATCCAGTTGGCGCTCCAGGTTGTGACCGTCGCTGGCTTGCAGAATGGCCTCAAGCTTGGCCTGCTCGGCCGCGAGCTTGTCGAAGTCGGCATCGGGCTCGGCATAGGCGGCATAAACTTCATCAAGGCGGGCCTGGGCGCCCTTGATCGCCGAAACGGCCTCCTCGACCACCTCCCGCACGCTCTTGCTGGGGTCAAGTTGTGGCTCTTGAGGCAGATAACCTACGTTGAGGTCGGGCATCGGCCGGGCCTCGCCGTCGAAGTCTTTATCGACGCCGGCCATAATGCGCAGCAAAGTGGATTTACCCGCGCCGTTGAGGCCCAGCACGCCGATTTTGGCACCGGGGAAAAACGACAAGGAGATGTTCTTTAGGATTTCACGTTTCGGCGCAACGACCTTGCTGAGCCGGTGCATGGTGTAAACATATTGGGCCATGGTTAACCTGACGAATTTGAAATGAAGATGACCGTGGAAAAAAGGCGGCGCAAGCCGCAGCTTGCCAAGAGCGCCAAAGCTACCGGAATGCCACGCGGTCGGCAAACCAGCGACAAACAGCACTGGCACTTTGCCACGGCTCAAGGCATGCTAATCCGTCGCCCAATGCCGATTACACAGGCACCCCCCCCATTGCTGCGGCCCACCGTTACGCCTAGCCCAAACCCAGGTATTGCAGTTTGAGCACTCCCCCCTCGCCTTTGCTGAGCCGCAAGCCTGATACCACCCAGGGCGGCTTTCGGCTCGGTTCGCTACGCGTCGCCTTGGCGTTGCTGATGTTGACCCTTATCGGGCTACTGTTCTGGCAGTTGTTCGACCAATACCAACGTAGCGAACACAACGAGCACGACACGGCGGTCGCCTTCAGCACCGGGCTTGCCGAGCACTTGGGCATGAACTTGGCGCTGTTCGCGCAAACCATGCGGGCCCAACTGGCTACCGCCAGTGCCGACCCTGCCTCACTCGCCCGGGCCGATGGCCAGAAGCGCTTGCGCCTGGAGTTGCCGGCGCTGCAATCGGTCACTTGGCGGAACACCGCCAGCCCCTGGGCCGGCCCGGCGGCAAGCGGTGACTTTCTCGATGATTTGCTGGTGCGCGCCGGCGATGAGCCGTTTCGTTACAGTGACAGCGACGGCGGGCAGCGCATCCATCTGCTGCTGCGCGACCCCTCGGTGCCCAGCCGCGGCCACTGGTTACTGACCTTCGACCACAGCCTGCTCGATACCCTAAGCCGCACGGTGCAGCCTGCTAAACAGCGCGATTGGCTGCTGGAAAACGCCGAAACCGGGCGGGTGCTGTACCGTGACGACCGCCTAGCCGCGGGCGACGAACAGCTCAACGACACCGAGCGCGAGCAAAGCCTGCTGGTCGCTGCGCTGGCCAACAGCGACTGGCAACTGCGCGGCTTGTTCGATGCCGAGCGCCTGCGCCTGGCCCTGTTTCGCGCCATGGCCGGCAAACTGTTGCTCGGTGGGCTGTGCACCATCATCGCCCTGCTGGTGCTGGTGGACATCCGCCGCCGCCAACGGGCCCTGCAAGCAGAGCGGCGGCGTTACCACGATATTTTCGAAGGCGCAGGCGTTGGCCTGTGCGTGCTGAACCTCGCCGAACTGCGCCGCCTGCTGGCCGGCTCGGCGATCGAAAGCTACGCCGCGCTGGGCCCGTGGCTGGCCCGCCACCCCGAGCAAGAAGCCATGCTGGCGCGCGCGATGCGGGTGACCGAGGTGAACCAATTCGCCCTGCAAATACTGGCCGTGGCCAATGCCGAACAGCTCTGGCAACGCCTGCTCGAGCCCTCGCCGCACGTGGCCGAAAGCCTCGGCCAGCATTTGCTCAAGCTGGCGCTGGGCGGCGCACACACCCTGGAACGGGAAATATCGCTGCCAGACCGGCATGGCGATGTGCAATACCTGTGGGTGTCGATCCGCGCGTCGGCCGAGGCCAACGAAGTGATCATGAACCTGCACGACATCACCCAGCGCAAGCAGGCCGAACTGGCGCTGGTGGAGCGCGAAGGCTTTTGGTCGGAGGTGATCCAGGCGGTGCCGGACCACCTTTACGTGGCCAACGTGCTCACCCGCCAGCTGCTCTACAGCAATGACCACCTAGGCCCTACCCTCGGCTATGGCGATGCCGAAATCAAGCGCCTGGGCGACGCCTGCTGGGAAGCGTTGATACACCCCGAAGACCTTACTCAGGCCAGGCAACTGCGCCAGCACCAGCGTGATACCGCTTACGCACAGCCGCTGCACACACAAATGCGCTTTCGCCACAAAGATGGCAGTTGGCGCCGCTTCGACATTCGCGAACAAACCCTGAGCACCAATGCCCAAGGCCAGGTAAGCCGTATCATCGGCCTGGCCAAGGATATCTCCGACCAGCTCGAGGCAGGCCAGTCGTTGCGGGAGAGCGAACGGCGCTACCGCCTGCTGGCCGAAAGCATCAGCGACGTGATTTTTTCCACCGACAGCCGTTTGGCGCTCAATTACGTCAGCCCGTCTGTCAGCACCGTGCTCGGCTACGAGGTGCAAACGGTGTTCGATCAGGGCTGGCAGTCGATCCTGGCTAACCCCACGCAGTTACAGGCCCTGCAGCAACTGCTTGACCGTGTTGGCCACGCCCTGGGCCACCCGCAGGCGCTGGCCGAGCTGCGCCACCAGGTCAATACCCAGTTCTTTTTGGTGGACTGCCTGCGCGCCGACGGCCGCCGGATACCGATGGAACTGCGGCTGGTGCTGATTTGGGACGAACATGACAATTTCGCGGGTATCCTCGGCGTAGGCCGCGATGTCAGCCAACAACGCCGTGCCGAAAAAGACCTGCGCATGGCGGCCACGGTATTCGAGCACTCCACTTCGGCCATTCTGATCACCGACCCTGCCGGCTACATCGTGCAGGTGAACGAGGCGTTTTCCCGGGTGAGCGGCTATAGCGCCCAGCAGGTGCAAGACCAACTGCCAAGCCTGTTGACCGTGCAAGAACAACAACAGGCGCACCTGCAATACGTGGTCAAGCAATTGGCCGAGCGTGGCAGTTGGGAAGGCGAGGTATGGCTTAAGCGCCGCAACGGTGAACATTACCCCGCCTGGGTGGGCATTACCGCAGTGTTCGACGATGAAGGCGACCTGGCCAGCTATGTGTGCTTTTTCAGTGACATCAGCGAACGCAAAGCCAGCGAGCAGCGCATTCACCGCCTGGCCTACTACGACGCACTGACCCACCTGCCCAACCGCACACTGTTCCAAGACCGCCTGCACAATGCCTTGCAGCAGGCCGAACGGCAGAAGTCGTGGGTGGTGCTGATGTTCCTCGACCTGGACCGTTTCAAACCGATCAACGATTCGCTCGGCCATGCCGCCGGCGATCGCATGCTCAAAGACATGGCCACGCGCTTGCTGGCCTGTGTGGATGAAGACGATACCGTGGCGCGCATGGGCGGCGACGAGTTCACCCTGTTGCTGCAACCGCGTGCCAGCCGCGAGCAGGCCCTCAACAGCGCCGTCCGCGTGGCCGAGCAAATCCTGGCCAGCCTGGTGCGGCCGTTCGTGCTCGAAGGCCGGGAGTTCTTTGTAACCGCCAGCGTGGGCATTGCCCTGAGCCCTCAGGATGGCAACGAACTCAGCCAACTGATGAAAAATGCCGACACGGCGATGTATCACGCCAAGGAGCGCGGCAAGAATAACTTCCAGTTTTACCAGGCCGACATGAACGCCACCGCCCTGGAGCGTTTGGAATTGGAAAGCGACCTGCGCCATGCCCTGGAGCAGCAAGAGTTCGTGCTTTATTACCAGCCGCAATTCAGTGGCGACGGCAAGCGCCTGACCGGCGCCGAGGCATTGCTACGCTGGAACCACCCACGCCGCGGCCTGGTGCCGCCGGGCGATTTCATCCCGGTGCTGGAGGAGCTGGGCTTGGTAGTCGATGTGGGCGAATGGGTACTGCATCAAGCTTGCCGCCAACTCAAGGCCTGGCACCAGGCGCGGGTACGGGTGCCGAAGGTGTCGGTCAACATTTCGGCGCGGCAATTCTCCGACGGCCAGCTCGGTACGCGCATTGCGGCCATTCTCGAAGAAACCGCCCTACCGCCGGCGTGCCTGGAATTGGAGTTGACCGAAAGTATCCTGATGCATGAGGTAGACGAAGCCATGCAGATACTTGCCAGCCTCAAGCGCCTGGGTATTTCCATCGCGGTGGACGACTTCGGCACCGGCTATTCGTCGCTCAATTACTTGAAGCAATTCCCTATCGATGTGCTGAAAATCGACCGCTCGTTCGTCGATGGGCTACCCGATGGCGAGCAAGACGCGCAGATCGCCCGGGCTATCGTGGCCATGGCTCACAGCTTGAACCTGGCGGTGATCGCCGAAGGCGTGGAAACCCACGACCAATTGGCGTTCTTGCGCGAGCATGGGTGCGATGAGGTACAGGGCTACCTGTTCGGCAGGCCCATGCAGGCCAGCCGGTTCGCGGCGCAGTTCAGTAACGATGCGCTGTTCATGTTGGAGTGACTATGGCCTGGTGCCGGGCGAAGGCAGGGGACTATGCAATACCTTGCCGGTGCGGAGTTTAGTCGCCTCTATACCGCCCGACACAAAGGCACCCGCTATGTTGAATACCGTACCGACGGCCCGATCGGGCGCTGCAGTGGTTTTATCGCCCGCCCAGCCCATGGCTGACTGGAAAAAAGCCGTGGTGTTGCTGATCTCACCTTGCGCCACCTGTGCCGTCAGTTGCGTATAGTGCGTTGCCTTGTACGACGATATGTCCGCCACATGTTTGCTATTACTGTTTGATATCAAATTGGTGTTGACCATGGCTACGGCCCTCACAAACTCCTGTGGATCTTCTATCTGTTTCACGGCCTTGCTCAGGAGCAATCGGTTAGGCACTTCAGCCGCCAGCTCCCCTGCGACCTTCCCCGGTATCAGTGCTGATCGCGTACTGCCCATGACCTGTGAAAAGAACCCCATGAATGAGTGCCCGTTGCGATCCACCTGGTTGACCGGTTCCGCGATGCAATACGCATAAGCATTCATGCCGCCCCCACCGAACGGGCTCCATGAATCAGGCGCAATGAAGCGCATCAGCGTCGCCAAGTAGGCCCGATACCCATTCCCTAGCAGGTATGCGCCGGGCGAGGTTTCTAGATATACGCCGGTGAATGCGCTTCGCCTCACGGCTAGGGGTGAATAACCAAACGGCAGGTAAGCTTGCCGGCCGGACCCGCCGTGGACCACCACGCTATCGGCCTGGTCTGTAGCCAAGAGCCGCGCCCGGCCCGGGTTGGCCCCGCCACCTTTTTTATAAGCCCCATCGCGCATGGTCATCTCCTAACACAGGTATTAAACCCATTGATAAACCACTTCGTAAAAAAGAGTAACTAGCAATTCTTACAGGTTGCTGCGTGAGCGCCGATCATCTCGGCGTTACTAGTGCTCATGTGCCAGCCTCTGGGATATCGGGTAGAATGCGCGCTTTCTCCTGCCGCCCCTCGAGGACCGCCCATGTTCAGCCGTGACTTGACCCTTGCCAAATACGACGCCGACCTGTTCGCTGCCATGGAACAGGAAGCTCGCCGCCAAGAGGAGCACATCGAGCTGATCGCCTCGGAGAACTACACCAGCCCCGCCGTGATGGAAGCCCAAGGCTCGGTGCTGACCAACAAGTACGCCGAAGGCTACCCGGGCAAGCGTTACTACGGCGGCTGCGAGTATGTCGACGTGGTCGAGCAATTGGCCATCGACCGCGCCAAGCAATTGTTCGGTGCCGACTACGCCAACGTGCAGCCCCATGCGGGCTCGCAAGCGAACGCCGCCGTTTACCTGGCGCTGTTGCAAGCGGGCGACACGATCCTGGGCATGAGCCTGGCCCACGGCGGCCACCTGACCCACGGTGCCAAGGTCAGTTCCTCGGGCAAGCTGTACAACGCGGTGCAGTACGGCATCGACGCCAACGGCTTGATCGACTACGACGAAGTCGAGCGCCTGGCGCTGGAGCACAAGCCGAAAATGATCGTGGCCGGTTTCTCGGCCTACTCGCAAGTGCTGGACTTCCCCCGTTTTCGCGCCATCGCCGACAAAGTGGGTGCCTACCTGTTCGTCGACATGGCCCACGTGGCTGGCCTGGTCGCCGCTGGCGTGTACCCCAACCCGGTGCCGTTCGCCGACGTAGTGACCACCACCACCCACAAAACCCTGCGCGGCCCGCGCGGCGGCCTGATCTTGGCGAAAAAGAACGAAGAGATCGAGAAAAAGCTCAATTCCGCGGTATTCCCCGGCGCCCAGGGCGGCCCGCTGGAGCACGTGATCGCGGCCAAGGCAGTGTGCTTCAAGGAAGCGCTACAGCCTGAGTTCAAAACCTACCAACAGCAAGTGGTGAAGAACGCCCAGGCGATGGCCGAGGTGTTCATTGCGCGCGGGTTCGACGTGGTTTCTGGCGGTACCCAGAACCACTTGTTCCTGCTGTCGCTGATCAAGCAGGACATCTCCGGCAAGGACGCAGATGCCGCCCTTGGCCGCGCCTACATCACGGTGAACAAGAACTCGGTGCCTAACGACCCGCGCTCGCCATTCGTCACCTCCGGCCTGCGCTTCGGTACTCCGGCCGTTACCACGCGCGGTTTCAAGGAAGCCGAATGCCGCGAATTGGCCGGCTGGATCTGCGATATCCTCGCCGACCTGAGCAACGAAGCGGTAATCGACGCCGTTCGCGAAAAGGTCAAGGCGATCTGCGCCAAGCTGCCTGTGTACGGCCAGTAAGCCCGCGCCACTCGCCCAACCAGCCCGGCCTTACGCCGGGCTTTTTTTCGGGCCCAGAAAGACATCCCTACTGTATCGGGCAGGGCCAGGCGCTAATGTTCGAAACCTTGCACCGCTCCTGAAAAGCCTATCGGCGCATCGTTTTAATACAAGGACGTTTTCGGCATGCCTACACATAGACAACAATCCTTTCTGGCCACGCTGTGGCTGAAAAACCGACCCGTGAATACCCTCGGCACCCTGCTGGGCAAACCCGCCTGGGTCAATTGGCTCGGCAATGTTCCCGTCACGGTGCCCCACATCGTCGGTACCGTACGCGATGATTCGGCGATGCTCAGCTGCCAGGCGGGCATTACCCAGGCAGCCTTGACCCTGTACTTTCGCCATACGCCGGGGGGTTATCAATTGTATGTGCGCGAACCTGGGGCGTATTTCGGCCAGGGCGTGGTGATACACGGTCATGCTCACCTCGGTGTACTGCCTGTTTGAAACCCAGGCGCCTTCACGCTTTGAATTAAACAAGCCGTCAGGCGAACATATCCGCCTGGGCGATTTGCGCACCGACAGCCAGCTGATCATCTTGGCCAGCCAGGGGGCGGCCATCCGGCGCGCCAGAAGGCCAAATACGCGGTATGAATACCTCATGGCGCAGCATCAGGCCGTGCAGGCGCCCCAGCCCTGGATATTAAAAGTACGGGAGCGCAACGTGCCCTGGCTAAGTAACCCGGGCGAGGCCTGAGCGATAGCGGGATAGCCGCCGCGCCAGTGCCCGATTTAACAGCTTAAGCGCCCTAGGCTCTGTACGAACTGTTTTCGAGCGAAGGTGAGGCAAGGCGAAAACAGGCGAGGAAGCGGACGGGGCCCGCCTCCGGGTTTACTGGTTGTAAATGAGCACTCCGGGATGACATCCGTGATTACATCCGTGATTACATCCGTGATTACATCCGTGCCTGTTTTCAACGCAGCCTCACCGAGCGCAAATACATTTCGTACAGAGCCTAGTGGCTGAGTGCTTCGAATGCGTCACGGATGGCCTGCTCCGGGAGGTTATCGGCGATGAACACCAACACGCTTTCGCGAGGTTCATCGTCGTCCCACGCCCGATCCCAATCGAACCCATACAGCTTGAGCACACCTTGAAACACCAGCCGGCGTGCCTCGCCCTCGATGTTGAGCACACCCTTGTAGCGCAGCAATTGGCGGCCGTGGTCCTCGAGCAGTTGGTTCATGAATGCACTGAGCGCATCGATGTTCAGGGCTTTATCGGTACGTAACACCATGCTGCGGATGCGGTCGGTGGAAGTGCCCTTGCGCATCGGTTGCAGGCTTAAACCGCTGCCGAGGTCAACGTTGAGGTTGAAGCCGCGGATGTCGAGAAATTCCGCCAGGTCGATTTCGCCCTGCTCCACCACCCGCACCGGTGCGCGGCTATTGATACGCCGCAGCCGCTCGCTCAACGCCGCGAATGCCTCAGCGCTGACCAAATCGGTTTTACTGACGAGCAGGCGATCGGCGAACCCCACCTGGGCCTGGGCGATGGTTTGCTTGAGGTGCTCGCCTGCGTGGGCCGCGTCTACCAAGGTGACGATACCGTCCAACAGGTAACGCTCGCGCAGGTCTTCTTCAACGAAGAACGTCTGGGCCACCGGCGCAGGGTCGGCCAGGCCGGTGCACTCGATCACCAGCCGGTCGAAAGCGATACTACCGGCGTCAAGCCGTTCCAGCAGCAGGTAAAGCGCCTGGGTCAGGTCGGTATGGATGCTGCAGCAGACACACCCGTTGGCGAGCGTCATCACTTGCACCGGCTCATCCCCCAGCAGTTCGCTGTCGATGCCGGCATCGCTGAATTCGTTTTCGATCACCGCGACCTTCAAGCCGTGCTCGGCCCTTAGCAAATAGCGCAGCAGGGTGGTTTTCCCCGCGCCGAGAAAGCCACTGAGAATGGTGACAGGTATTGGGGTCACGCTACCTCCAAAAAGCAAAACGCCGCCGACAGGGGACCCACCAGCGGCGAAGGTCGATACCTAGTTAGCAACAGCGCGGGGAACCTTTACCACCGCCGTAACGCGCCTCTTGGCGTTCCCGGAAGAATGCCTCGTAGCTCATCACCGGTTGCTCTGGGTGCGTGTTGCGCATGTGCTCGACGTAGTTGTCGTAATCGGGCATGCCCACCATCAGGCGGGCTGCCTGGCCGAGGTATTTACCTAACTTGCCCAGGTCATTGAACATCCGTACGCCCGCCGATCATTGCTGGCCACCCAGCGCCTGGAAGGGTGTTTCCTTGTCGGTACGCTCCTTGCGGCCCAGCGCGGCGATGCCGGTACGAATGGCGAAGTACAGCACACTGAACACCACCAGCAAGAACAACACCGTGAGCGTAGCGTTGGTGTAGGCATTGAACACCACCTGCTGCATTTGCTCCACGCTCTTGGCTGGGGCCAGCAGTTGGCCGGCCGCCAGGGCTTCGTTGTACTTCTTGGCCAGCGCCAGGAAGCCCACCGCCGGGCTTGGGTCCAGCAGCTTGATCAAGCCTGCGGCCGTAGTGCAAACCAGCAACCACAGTGCCGGCAAGAGGGTTACCCAGAGGTAGCGCTCGCGCTTCATTTTGATCAACACCACGGTCCCGAGCATCAAGGCGATACCCGCGAGCATTTGGTTGGAGATACCGAACAATGGCCAAAGCGTATTGATGCCGCCCAGCGGGTCTACTACGCCTTGGTATAGCAAGTAACCCCACAAAGCCACGCAGCCGGCCGTGCCAAGCAGGTTGGCGCCCCATGATTCGGTACTCCGCAGGGCCGGCACGAATGCGCCGAGTAGGTCTTGCAGCATGAAACGCCCAGCACGGGTACCGGCGTCTACCGCCGTGAGGATGAACAACGCCTCGAACAGAATCGCAAAGTGGTACCAGAACGCCATGGTGTTTTTGCCGGGTAGCACGTGGTGCAAAATTTGCGCGATGCCCACGGCCAGCGTAGGCGCCCCCCCGGCACGGGCCAGGATGGTGTGCTCGCCGATGTCGTTGGCCACCGCCTGCAGTGCATCCGGCGTAATCATGAAGCCCCAGCTGCTGACCGCGGCCGCCACCGCGTTGATGTCGCTACCCACCACCGCGGCGGGGCTGTTCATGGCGAAGTACACACCCGGTTCGATCACCGAGGCGGCGACCATGGCCATCACCGCCACGAACGATTCCACCAGCATGCCGCCGTAACCGATGTAGCGGGCGTTGACTTCGTTGTCCAACAGCTTGGGCGTGGTGCCCGAGGCGATCAATGCGTGGAAGCCCGACACCGCGCCGCAGGCGATGGTGATGAACAAGAACGGGAACAGCGTGCCTTTCCACACCGGGCCGGTGCCGTCGGCGAACTGGGTGAGGGCCGGCATCTTGAGTTCGGGCATGGTGACCAGAATGCCGATGGCCAGGGCGATGATGGTGCCGATTTTAAGGAAGGTCGACAGATAATCCCGCGGCGCCAGCACCAGCCACACCGGCAGCACGGCGGCGACGAAGCCATAGCCGATCAACATCCAGGTGATCTGCACGCCGGTGAAGGTGAAGGCCTTGGCCCACACCGGGTCTGCGGCCACTTGCCCGCCGAGGTAGATCGACGCCAGCAACAGCACCACGCCCACCAGCGAGATTTCACCAATGCGGCCGGGGCGGATGTAGCGCATGTAAACGCCCATGAGCATGGCGATCGGGATGGTCGCCATCACCGTGAACACGCCCCATGGGCTTTCGGCCAGGGCCTTGACCACGATCAGGGCGAGCACCGCGAGGATGATGATCATGATCAAAAAGCAGCCGAACAGCGCGATGGTGCCCGCCACCTGGCCCATTTCCTCACGGACCATGTCGCCGAGGGAACGCCCGTTGCGGCGGGTAGACAAGAACAGTACGACGAAATCCTGCACGGCGCCGGCGAACACCACCCCGGCGATCAGCCAAAGGGTGCCGGGCAGGTAGCCCATTTGCGCGGCCAATACGGGCCCGACCAGCGGGCCGGCACCGGCGATGGCTGCAAAGTGGTGGCCAAAGAGAATGTGCTTGTTGGTCGGTACGTAGTCCAGGCCATCGTTGTTGATAACGGCCGGGGTGGCGCGGTGAGGGTCCAGTTGCATCACTTTGTTGGCGATGAACAGGCTGTAGTAACGGTAGGCAACCAGGTAAAGCGCCACCGAAGCGACCACGATCCACAAGGCATTGACGGTTTCGCCCCGGCGCAGGGCGACCACTCCCAGGGCGCACGCCCCTATGGCGGCCAAGGCAAGCCATGGCAAATGGCGGGCCGGGCTAGTAGTGTTGTTCATATTATTTTTATCCAGCGTATGGGTTTTGGAAGGCCACCGGCTGAGTCTAGCCAGAATTCAAGTAAATCTCACCCCCAACCATGGTCTAGCGCGGCTGCGGGGCGCCTTATGCGCCAGTGTGCCCAGAGCCGGCGCGCTGGCCGACTGGTCTATAGTCCAGGTACGCTCAGGAGTGTTACATGACCGACGAACGCCGCCGCTTCATCCGCATACCTTTCGACGCCCACACCCTGATCGCCCAGGGCGGGACCACTTGGCCCGTGCAACTGCTGGACGTGTCGCTCAAGGGCTTGCTGGTGGAACGCCCGGAGGACTGGGCCGGCGACCCGGCGCAGCCGTTCGGGGTGCAAATCGACCTGGGCGAGCAGGTTACGGTGAAGATGGAGGTGTGGCTCAAGCACGAAGAAGCCGAGCGGCTGGGCTTTCAGTGCGGCCATATCGACCTGGACTCCGCCAGCCACCTGCGCCGGTTGGTAGAACTGAACTTGGGCGATGCGGCGCAATTGGAACGGGAGTTGGCGGCCCTGCTGCGCGCCTAGTGTGGTGTTCCAGACGTTCGCACAAGCCTTGACGCGTGAATGTTGCTGTCGGGCAAGGCGCCATAACGCGCCATAGCAGGGCTATGGCGCGGCGCGGCAACGCCGCCCGGCAGCAAAAAGGCACCGCCAAATGGTGCAGCCAACTTCTGAAACACCAAACTAGGGCTCACGGGAACGGCGGCAGGCCCCACGCCTGGGGTTCGAAGGCCAGCAAACTGCCCAAGCGGCCATCGGCGTGGGTGTATTTCTCCGGGTCCATGGCCGAATCCGGCACTGCCAATGCGTACATACCGGCGGCCTTGGCGGCGGTTACCCCGAACGGGGAATCCTCGAACACCAGGCAAGCGGCCGGGGGCACCCCCAACCGCCGTGCGGCGGTCAGAAAGATATCCGGTGCCGGCTTGGCGGCGGTCACTTCAGGGTCGTCCGCGGTTACGATGGTATCGAACAGCGAGAACCACCCCTGGTGGCCTTGGGTCTTCAGCGCGAAGTAGGCGCTTGACGAACTGGTGCCCACCGCCACCGGCACACCGTGGGCCTTCAGGTGCCGAACCAGCGCCTCGGCCCCTGCCATGGCCATGGCGGCGGGGAAGCGCTCGACCATCAGCGGCTTGCGCACCTCCAGGAACTCATCGACGCTGATCGGCAGGCCCAGCGCCTCCACCACATAGGTGGCCAAGTCACGGGCACCGCGGCCGATGATGTGCTGCTTGTGCTCCCAGCCGAAGGTTTTGCCGTAGCGGCCCGCGATGATCTGGGTGACTTCGGTGTAGATGCCTTCGGTGTCGAGCAATAGGCCGTCCATGTCGAAGATGACGGCTTTGATAGCGGGGATGGAATGGGTCACAGGGGGTTCCAAGGATAAAAACGCCATAGAACGCTACCCACGCTTTTAGGTCAACAGCAACACATCGTGCACAGGCCGCAGCCAAACAACCCGGCGGATGCCCGCCGTCAACTTTTGCTAGGTCTCAGTGTGTGCTCAAAGGCCTTTAGAGCAGAAATGAAGTCGCTTAGGGGTGGCCTTTTATTTGGATCTACGCTCAGCCCCTCTTTGAGCATCGCCACAAGCTTACCCTCCACGCCGCTCTGCGCCTGGATCGACGGCGGGAAAACCCTACTTAATATTTTATCTATCCGCTGTGGATCTAGACGCTTTGCAAACTTTCGAGCAGCCTCTGACCCCTCCTCCGTGACCGTTACCTTTTCGAGAGTAAGCGATTCGAACAGCATGCCCGCAAAACCGTAAACATCGGAGGCTTTGCCGATTTCGCTTATCTCTGGAAAACTGAAACCGATATATCCACGGTCTTGAATCGAGGTTTTGGTATGCCCGCCAATATCCGACAATATCGCTGAACCGGCAGCATTAATAAGGATATTTTCTGGCTTTATATCCAGATGTAAATAGCCCAACTGATGTAAATGCTCCAGCCCCTGCGCCACCTCGCGATGAAGTTTCAACAATTCATGCATCGGCATGGGCCCTGCCTTAAAGTATTTATCCAGTGACGTAACGGCTAGCGGGGTGATTATTTGGTCACGGGTAGTGACGAGCGAACGCTGCAGGTTCGGATGAGGCCGGTCAGCGGAAGCCTTCAAGGCTAAACGCTCCGCTTGAGATGCAATGCAGGCATCGCTGCTGTCGGTAGGCCGCTTGGATGCGGCAGAGACAATAATCGGTATGTCGTTCTTCAGTTGCGGACACAGTCCACTGAATGGTAACGCGATACCGACCAGCTTGACCTCACCCCACCCACCTTTGCCAATGTATTTTTTCCCGGACTGAGATAACTTTGAATCAACATGAGGAACATTACTGCGGTTTACGATATTAGAAAGCGAACCCGGATTGTTTCGGATCTTCTTAAGGTTGCTCGACAACCAAAGCCGGGTCTTAGCACAGTTGGGGCTTTCTGCCAACCGGCAAGGTGGGGAGGGTACGCAATGAATGACTCTGATTAACATAACGGAGGCTCTTTACTTCGAGATGAGTGATAGAGTATTGGGCGAATTCCGATCCTCCAACCTTGCGCTCGGATTATCAGACCAATCTCAATACTTGTGCAGCTACCGAATAGGAATTCTCCTTAGTCCGTTTCCCCCTTGCCAGGGTTATTCAAACAACGCATCCAACGCCTGATCCAGCCGAGTCACCGCCACCACTTCCAACCCCGCCGGGGCCTCTTTCGGGGCATTGCCCTTGGGCACGATGGCCCGTTTGAAACCGTGCTTGGCGGCTTCCTTCAAGCGCTCCTGGCCGCTGGGCACCGGGCGTACTTCGCCGGACAGGCCCACCTCGCCGAACACCAGCAGGCCATGGGGCAGCGGCCGGTTGCGCAGGCTCGACATCACTGCCGCCATCAGCGCGAGGTCCGAGGCGGTTTCCAGCACCTTTACCCCCCCGACCACGTTGAGAAACACGTCTTGGTCGTGGGTGGGGATACCGCCATGGCGGTGCAGCACCGCCAGCAGCATGGCCAGGCGGTTTGGGTCCAGGCCCAAGGTTACCCGCCGAGGGTTGGCCAAGTGGCTGTCGTCAACCAGTGCCTGCACCTCCACCAACATCGGCCGAGTGCCTTCCCAGGTCGCCATGACCACGCTGCCGGCGATTTCCTCTTGGGCGCGGCTGAGGAAAATCGCCGAAGGGTTGGACACTTCCTTGAGGCCCCGGTCGGTCATGCCGAACACGCCCAGCTCGTTGACGGCGCCAAAACGGTTTTTCACCGCGCGCAGCAGGCGCAAGCGGCCGTCGGATTCACCTTCGAAATACAGCACGGTATCGACCATGTGCTCCAACACGCGCGGCCCAGCCAATGAGCCCTCCTTGGTGACGTGGCCGACCAAAAACACCGCCGTGCCGGTTTGCTTGGCGAAGCGCACCAGCAAGGCGGTGCTTTCACGCACCTGGGCCACGCCACCGGGCGCGGACTGCAACTGCTCGGTGAAGATGGTCTGGATCGAGTCGATCACCATCACCTTGGGCTTTTCATGGCGCGCGGTGGCGATGATCGCTTCGATGGAGGTTTCGGTCATCACCTTCAGGTTGTCTTGTGGCAGGCCCAGGCGCCGTGCGCGCATGGCCACCTGCTGCTGGGACTCCTCGCCGGTCACGTATAGCGCCGGCATGCGCGCGGCGAGCGCGCAGAGCGTTTGCAGCAAAATGGTGGACTTACCGATACCGGGGTCACCCCCGATCAACACCACCGAGCCATCGACCAGCCCGCCGCCGAGCACCCGGTCGAGTTCGGCAGAGGCGGTACTGAAGCGGGGGATTTCCTCGACGCTGACCTCGGCCAGGGTTTTCAGCTGCGCCTGCTCGCCGGCCCAGCCGGCACGCCCGGTGGCCGCCGCCGGGGCGTTTTCGACGAGGGTTTCCACCAGGGTGTTCCAGGCCCCGCATTCCGCGCATTGCCCCGCCCATTTGGGAAAGGTGGCGCCGCACTCGGTGCAGCCATACATGCGCTTGGCCTTGACCATGGAACAACCCCCGGTTTTCAATGATGGCGGCCATGATAACCCGCTCTCCGGCGGCCTGCGGCGGGCAATTTGAACAAACTATTGGGCGATAGCCCGGTCACTGCTCTAGCGCAGCGCACCAGACGAAAGGTTGGATTACACTGCGTGTACACAAATATTTGCTACAGGGGGTAACTCAATGAGCCTGCTTCAAGAGTTCAAGGCCTTCGCGGTCAAAGGCAACGTGGTCGACCTCGCGGTCGGTATCATCATCGGCGCGGCATTCGGCAAAATCGTCTCATCCTTCGTCGGGGATATCATCATGCCGCCATTGGGCCTGGTGATCGGCGGCATAAACTTTACGGACCTGGCCGTTACCCTACGCGCCGCGCAAGGCGACCAACCGGCGGTGGTGCTGGCCTATGGCAAGTTCATCCAGTCGGTGGTGGACTTCATCATCGTGGCCTTCGCCATCTTCATTGGCGTAAAGGCCATCAACAAGCTTAAGCGCGAGGAAGCCAAGGCGCCCACCCTGCCGCCTGCACCGACCAAGGAAGAACTACTGCTGGGTGAGATTCGCGACATTCTTAAAGAACAAGGTGGTAAGCCGGCGGCGGCGCCAGCCGGCCCGAGCTCACCCGCGCCGTAACCTCCGGCAGGTGGCACCTACCAATAGTTCTCCACCGCCACCTGCCCGGGCCTTCTGCTCAAGCTCAGTTGCATCTCCCGAGCCTTGAGCAGTTGGCGGGTGTCGTCGATCATTGCCGGGTTGCCGCAGATCATCACCCGCGAATGCTCAGGCTCCAGCGGCACACCCGCCGCCCGCTCCAGTTCTCCGTTCTCGATCAGTGTGGTAATACGCCCCTGCAACGCGCCAGGGTACCGTTCCCGGCTCACCGTGGGAATGAAGCGCAACTTACCGGCAAACGGGGCCAAGTAATCGCGCTGTTCAAGCCCGGCGATCAGTTCACGGTAGGCCAACTCCTTGCCTTCACGGGCGCTGTACACCAAGAAGATACGCTCGAAGCGCTCCCACACTTCGAAGCCCTGCAGGATCGACAGAAACGGCGCCACCCCAGTGCCGGTGGCCAGCATCCACAGGTCACGGCCATCGGCGAAGCGGTCCAGCGTGAGATACCCAAAGGCTTGGCGGTCGATCAGCAGTTCATCGCCCACCTGCAAGCGCGCCAGTTCACTGGTGAACTCACCGCCCGGCACCACGATGGAGAAGAACTCAAGGAATTCATCGTGGGGCGAAGACACCATCGAATAGGCCCGCCACACCACGCTGCCATCGGCTTTGGTCACGCCCAGGCGGGCGAACTGCCCGGCGTTAAAGCGAAAGCCTTGATCACGGCTGGTGCGCAGGGTGAACAGGCTGGGCGTCAGGGTTTGTACATCGAGCAAGCGCTGGCGGGTGAATTTTTCGTCGGTCATGGGGCCTCCACGTTCAAGCCGCCTAGTGTGGCGCAAAGCACAGCCGACAAACACCGACACCGCGTGTGGAAACCTCGTAGAATTTACCCTTTGCACGCCTGAGCCATCGCTATGCCCCGCTTTGACAATGCCTACGCCCAGCTCGACCTGGTCCGCCAGCCGGAAATAGCCAACGAGCCGTTGTTCGCATTCGATGCGGCAGACGAATACCTGCTCGGCCACCTGGCCGAACAGAAATTGCCGGCCCATAGCCGGGTGCTGGTGCTCAACGATGGCTTTGGCGCATTGGCGATCAGCCTGCTCGGCCACTTCGACGTGGTCACCAGCGGCGACTCGCACCTGGCGGCCACGGCCCTGGTGAAAAACCTTACGCGCAACGGCAAACCCTTCGATGCACTCAGGCTGCTGCCGGCCAGCGAAGCCTTCGCCGGCCAATTCGACCATGTGCTGGTGAAAGTGCCAAAAACCTTGGCCTTGCTCGAAGAGCAATTGATCCGCCTGCAGCGCCATTTGAAGCCCGGCGCCATGGTGGTCGCCGGCGGCATGATCAAGCACCTGCCACGCTCGGCCGGGGAACTGCTTGAGGAGTACATCGGGCCCATGCAAGCGTCGTTGGCGGTGAAAAAAGCCCGCCTGCTGGCCGCCCAGTATTCACCCCGTGACCCGGCTGCGTCGCCCTACCCCACGCGCTACCGCTTGGACAAGCCGGCACTGGAGTTGGTCAACCATGCCAACGTGTTCTGCCGCGAAGGCCTGGACATCGGCACACGGGTGTTGTTGCCGTACCTGCCGCACAACCTCGGCCGTGCACGGGTCGCGGACCTAGGCTGCGGTAACGGCGTATTGGCCATCGCCAGCGCACTGGAAAACCCGGACGCTGAATACACCTTGGTCGATGAATCCTACATGGCGGTGCGATCGGCGAGCGAGAACTGGCGCACGGCGCTCGGCGAGCGGCCAGTGACAATACGTGCGGCGGACGGCCTGGTCGGCCAACCCGCCGCGTCGCTCGACTTGGTGCTGTGTAACCCGCCGTTTCACCAACAACAAGTGGTGGGCGATTTCCTGGCCTGGCGGATGTTCCAGCAGGCCCATGATGCCTTGGTATCGGGGGGCGGGTTAATGATCGTGGGCAACCGGCACTTGAGTTACCACGCCAAGTTAAGGCGGTTATTCAGAGGGGTGGAACAGGTGGCGGCGAACCCTAAGTTCGTCGTTTTACTGGCCTTAAAATAACTTCTTTGGAAAATATTTTTCATCCGATAACTTCGCTTGCATGCTAGGCTTGCTTTCAACTTTAAGCCCGTGCCACGCGTATTGTCTTCGGAATACCTGGAATGATTAAGGCCTTTCTTTTCGAGCGTTACCCCGGTGAAAATCCATCGGCGCGATGGCGCAGTTTCTTTATTATTGGGGGTGCCTTGCTGGCGGTGGCATCACCCTTGTTCAGCGCTAACGCCTATTATCGGGACGACTTCTTTCGCGCCATCGGCGGCAATGTTCAATACTGGACCTACAATGGCCGCCCCCTGGCCACCTGGCTTTTTCATTTACTCAATTTTTCGGCCACTGTGAGTGATACGTCGCCGTTGCCCCTACTATTGGGAATGGCCTCAATTGCTGCAGCACTGGCGATCTCGGCCGGCCGCCTCACGGGCGAAGCGGCACCGCGCTCAACTTTTTTAGCACTGAGCGTAGTCTTTTGCCCGTTTCTCGTACAACCGATGCTTTATGCCTACGACGCTTTACCCATTTCCCTCTCTGTTGCGCTGGTTTTTCTGGCCATGGCCACGTGCGCTTCACCTCGATGGCTCGACTTTTTAATCTGCTTGGCGCTCTTCATCGCCGCGGCCTGCTTGTACCAGACCGCGGCCAATTATGCATGCATTGCAATTGTGTTACTGGCCATGGGCGCGGTGGCCGACAGCCGCGCCCAGCAGCCTTTGCACGCTGCAGCGATCAAGGCCGCAGCACTGGGTTGCGCCGTTTTGGTATACAAATTAGCGATTTTTCCGTTGTGCGCCACCGACGAGCATAACTTTGGGCGCGGCCAATTGCTTAGCCTCGACCTTGTCGGGCTAAGGCTGGCGGCATCCCATGTTCGTGCCGCCAGCCTTAGCTTGCTTGGGGCCTTTCCGGGGTACAGCGTGCTACCTGTAGCAGCCCTGCTCGCCGCGGGTGCCTTGGCGTGTTGGCGCATTGGCCTGCGTGAGTTCGCGATGGCCACGCGCGCCGTTCATGTACTGCGCGGGCTGTTTGCTTTTGGCGCGCCTGTGCTGGTGTACTTGAGCACCTTTGGGTTATTGCTGCTGCTGAAAACGCCCGCGTTCGAACCCCGGGTGCTGGCGGCTTTTTCCGCTGCGGTGTTGTTCAATGCCTGTATGGCGCGCAAAGCCTTTCCAAGATTCAAGCCCTTGATCAGTGCAGCATTGATCCTGCATTTGATGTTTTCGGTGTCTTTCATGATGAGCAGCTTTCGCGCGCTCATCAACCAAAACAACTTCGACCAAGGTGTGGCACTGGCGTTGCGGGCAGAACTGTCGCGTACAGATATAGGCCCCATCGACGGCGTATCAATATTAGGGAATAGCCCGGCGGCGCCCGATACGCTGCCGGTGTTCGAACACTATCCCCTGTTACGCCAGATCATATTTCCTGCATTCTCGGAACATGAAGATTTTGCCTACTATGCCGTTATGAACCGTGCGCTGGCTTATTACCCCTACATACCACCTACCGCGGCGGCCCGCGCTTATATACCGTCGAGAGTCCTTTCGGCCAATTGCATCTATCGGTTTTACGTCGTGGAGCGCACTGCCTTCTTCGACTTCACCACGCCTCGATGCACACTCCCAAGAAACTATCTTGACATGCCGCCTACGAGCCGGCCGTAACAGTTTACCTGCCCCGGCCATACCCCAGCACATCAATGCCGCTGTCCATCGGGGCGCACTGCACCGGTTACCGCATGGTTCACCACGCTGTCCACGATATAACGCGGCCGTAACTTGGCCTCGGTGTAAATTCTGCCGATGTACTCGCCAAGAATCCCGATGCCGATCAATTGCACCCCACCCAGAAACAGCAACACGGCCATCAACGAAGGGTAGCCAGCCACCGGGTTGCCCCACAGGAGCGTGCGCCCAATCAACACCACGCTATAGGCCAATGCGCCGCCGGCGATGGCTGCCCCTAGGTAGCTCCATACTCGCAGGGGCAGGGTGGAAAACGACGTAACGCCCTCCAATGCGAAGTTCCACAGTTTCCAACCATTGAATTTGGTCTTGCCGGCGACGCGGGCGGGGCGGCTGTATTCGATAATCTCGCGATGCCCTCCCACCCACTGCATCAGCCCCTTCATGAACAGGTTGCGCTCAGGCATTGCCTTGAGCTGTTCCACGGTTTTGCGCGACAGTAACCTGAAGTCACCGACGTTCTCTTCGATAGGGTTTTGGCTGATCGCATTGTGGAAGCGATAGAACCAATGGGCGGTCTTGCGCTTGAGCACTCCATCGGCTTGGCGGTCGACACGCTTGGCGAGCACAATATCGGCGCCCTGCTGCCATTTTTCGACCAACTGTGGAACCAGCTCGACCGGGTCTTGCAGGTCGACATCGATGGGGATCACCGCATCGCCAGTGCTGTAGTCAAGCCCGGCCAACAACGCTGGCTCTTTACCGAAGTTGCGGCTTAGGTTCACCAGGATCACCTGGGGGTCGAGTTGGGTAAGTTGTTCGATGATGGCCGCCGTGGCGTCGTCGCTGCCGTCATTGACGAATACGATTTCAAACGTATAGGGCTCTGTGCAGGCCATGGTTTTCACGGCCCGGTAAAAATGTGGAACAGCATCCTCTTCGTTATAAACCGGTACCACTAGGGATATCAGCATCAGCGAGGCCCTTGCTTGAAAACAACGCCGTGGGCATAGCGATAGCCCAGAACCAGGCTGGCTGCGGAGAACAAGCACAGCGTGAGCAAAGGCGGCCACATCAGCCGCTGCGCCACCCAGCCGGAGGCTGCGGCCATGCCGGCCATAAAACAGGTGAAATAAAGATACCGGCGCCAGGAAACGGCGGTGCGGAACGTCCAGCGAGCATTGACGAAATAACTGAATGTCACCGCAGCTAGGAAGGCGAGAACATTAGCCGAGGCTTGGCCCCGGCCGGCAAGGTACACAAGCCCAAGAAACAGGCTCCAATGGATACAGGTGTTGGCGGCGCCTACGCAGGCGTAACGCACAAATGCCTTTATGCCTGGGGTGATCATCAGTACCCATTGTCCATGACTAATGTATGGGCAACAGCCCCTATGCCCAGAATGCTAAATGGCAAATGGCAGGCTGGTAACTGGCAGATCTATTGGCTGGCAATGTGCAACTACGGCACCCGTGCCAAACATTATGTAAAAAGCCCGCTGGAGCGCGGGCAAAAGGTGAGAACCCCGGTCAGTGGCTATGCATCCCAGCCGCCGACATCAATAGCCGGATCAACCCGGCCACCAGGCCCAAGCTGATCACGCTGGCGGCCCAAATCAGCACCAACCAGCCCAGGCGTTGCCACAATGGTTTCTTTACCGCTTGTGTATCGGCCATGGCGTTGCCCTCTGAACTCAGTGGTAGCCGTCTTCGGCGGTGACCTTGCCGCGGAACACGTAGTAGCTCCAAAAGGTGTAACCGAGAATGAACGGCAGGATGAACAGCGTGCCCACCAGCATGAAGCTCTGGCTTTGCGGCGGCGAGGCGGCGTCCCAAATGCTGATGGCTGGGGGGATGATGTTCGGCCACAAGCTGATACCCAAGCCGCTGTAACCGAGGAAGATCAACAGCAAGGTGAGCAGGAACGGTATGTAGTTCGCGCCGCGCCCTACCGCCCACCACAGCCCGGCCACCGTGGCCAGCACCAGCAGCGGCACCGGCAGGAACCAGAACAGATTGGGCGTGCTGAACCAGCGCTGGGCGATGTCGCCATGGGCTAGCGGGGTCCACAGGCTAACCACGCCGACCACCGCCAACAGCACTAAAATCAGCGGCTTGGTGACTTGGTACATGCGCGCCTGCAGCGGCCCTTCGGTTTTCATGATCAACCACGTGCTGCCCAACAGCGCATACGCCGCGATCAAGCCCAGGCCACAGAACAGTGAGAACGGCGTGAGCCAGGCGAGCGCGCCGCCAGCATAGTGGCGCTCGACCACCGGGATGCCGTCGATGAATGCCCCCAGCGCCACGCCCTGGAAGAAGGTCGCCGCCAGCGAGCCGCCAATGAAGGCCTTGTCCCAGATATGGCGCTTGTTTTCACGGGCCTTGAAGCGAAACTCGAACGCCACACCACGGAAGATCAACCCCATGAGCATGAAGATCAGCGGCAGGTAAAGTGCCGACAGCACCACCGAATAGGCCAGCGGGAAGGCGCCGAACAGTGCGGCGCCCCCCAGTACCAGCCAGGTTTCGTTGCCGTCCCATACCGGTGCGACGGTGTTCATCATCACGTCACGGTCTTGTTCGGCCTTGACGAACGGGAAGAGGATGCCGATGCCCAGATCGAAGCCATCCATAACCACGTACATCATCACCCCGAAGATAATGATGATCGCCCAGATCAGCGAAGTATCGATGCCCATGGCTCAAGCCTCCTGGGTGTCATGGCTGGCCGACAGCGGGCGCGCGGGGGTGCGCGGCTGGCCGGGGCCACCATGGGGTTGATGGGTGCCTTCGTGGGTCACAGGGCCCTTGCGCACCAGGCGCATCATATAGCTGAAGCCCACGCCGAACAGCGAGAAGTACACCACCACGAACAGCCCCAGGGTGATGCTCATCTGCACCGCATCATGGTTGGATGACGCATGGGCGGTACGCATCAAGCCGTACACCACCCACGGCTGGCGGCCGATCTCGGTGGTGAACCACCCGGCAAGCAAGGCGATCAACCCGGCGGGCCCCATGTACAGGGCCAAATAAAGAAACGGTTTGCAACTGTAGAGCTTGCCGCGCCAGCGCAGCCAGGCACTGAACACACCCACGGCGATCATTAACAGCCCGAGCCCCACCATCACCCGGAACGACCAGAACACAATCGTCGAGTTGGGGCGGTCTTCGGGTGGGAAGGTTTTCAGCGCCGGGATCTGCCGGTCAAGGCTGTGGGTGAGGATCAGGCTACCCAGGTACGGCACCTCGACAGCGAAGCGGGTTTTTTCCGCCTGCATGTCGGGCCAGCCGAACAGAATCAACGGGCTGGGCTCCCCGGGCACATTGTCCCAATGGCCTTCGATCGCGGCGATTTTTGCCGGCTGGTGCTCAAGGGTGTTCAGCCCGTGCATGTCACCGACGAACGCCTGCACCGGCGCGACGATCAACGCCATCCACATGGCCATGGAGAACATCTTGCGCACCGCGGGGTTGTCGCGCCCGCGCAGCAGGTGCCAAGCCGCCGAGGCGCCGACGAAAAACGCCGTGGCCACGAACGCCGCAATCGCCATGTGAGCGAGCC
This sequence comes from Pseudomonas typographi, assembly GCF_014694385.1. Taxonomy (GTDB): domain Bacteria; phylum Pseudomonadota; class Gammaproteobacteria; order Pseudomonadales; family Pseudomonadaceae; genus Aquipseudomonas; species Aquipseudomonas typographi. The sequence goes on from NZ_JAAOCA010000004.1 coordinate 224,784, forward strand.
GATAGGGGAATGACGGGTTGAAGATGACTGCCAGCCAATCCACCGGAATCACCCGGCCATCGACAATCTGGTAGCCCTGGGGGGTTTGCATCCAACTGTTGGACGCCAAAATCCAGAACGTGGAAATCAGCGTACCGATGGCCACCATGACCGTGGAAAAAAAATGCAGGCCACGGCCGACGCGGTTCCAGCCGAACAACATCACGCCGAGAAAGCCGGCTTCCAGGAAAAACGCCGTGAGCACTTCGTACGTGAGCAAGGGCCCGGTGATGGCGCCGGCGAAATCGGAGAAACCACCCCAGTTGGTGCCGAACTCGTAGGCCATCACCAGGCCAGACACCACGCCCATGCCGAAGTTAACGGCGAAGATCTTCGACCAGAAGTGGTAAAGGTCGCGGTAGGCGGCTTCATGGGTTTTCAGCCACAGCCCTTCGAGCACCGCCAGGAAGCTGGCAAGGCCGATGGTTATGGCAGGGAACAGGATATGAAACGATACGGTGAAGGCGAATTGCATTCGGGCGAGATCTAGTGCCTCTAAGCCGAACATGGCAGGTTCCTCTCAGGCAGTGCATTGATACAGGTCAATGCTTGAACAAAGAGTAGACCCATCGTGGGGCAGCGTTTATGCGGTGGATCGACGCGCGGCAGGTTGTCTCATGGGGTTTACTTTTAAAGAATTCGTTAGCCAAGTAACTTTTTGCAACAAACAAATGGTACGCTCCTGCTCCCCTTTTTTGCGCAGGGCTGCCCGGCGTTCATGGTTTCTTCAACCCCCACGTTGTTGCGTCACCACCGCCCTTTTCTTGCCTTCTGGCTGGCCCGGGTCTGCACCGCCAGCGCTTTTCAAATGCTCACCGTGGCGATCGGCTGGCACCTGTATCAACTCACCAGCAGCGTGTTGGACCTGGGCCTGGCGGGTTTGGTGGAATTCACCCCGCGGGTGCTGTTCATGCTGCACACCGGGCATGTGGCCGACCGCTACGACCGCCGCCGCATCGCCGCGCTCTGCCAGGCGCTGCAGGGACTGGTGGCGTTGACCTTGGTGGTGTGTAGCCTCAGCGACAGCGTTAGCCGTAACTTGATTTTCCTGATGGCCTTCTGCCTAGGCGCGGCGCGGGCGTTCGAGATGCCAACCACCCAAGCCTTGCTGCCGAACATCGTGCCGGCCGGGCTGTTCCCCCGGGCAGTGGCGGCCTCGGCCTCGGCCATGCAAATGGCAACCATCGTCGCCCCTGCTGCTGGAGGGTTCCTGTATGCCTTTGGCAGTACCTGGGTGTACGGCCCTTCGGTGGTGCTTTATGTACTGGCCATGGGGCTGGTGTCGACACTGCCGGCACGGGAAGCGGCGAGTACGGTAGGTAAGGCTACCCTGCAGTCGCTGCTGGCCGGCATCCATTTTATTCGCAGCCGCCCAGACATCCTTGGGGCCATCTCCCTGGACCTGTTTGCGGTGTTGCTGGGTGGCGCCACGGCGTTGCTACCGGTGTTCGCCCGCGACATCCTGCTCACCGGCCCGTGGGGCCTGGGCATGCTGCGTTCGGCGCCGGCGGTAGGGGCGCTGGTAACCTCGTTCTGGCTGGCGCGCTTTCCCATCGAGCGCAAGGTGGGCCGCACCATGTTCGCCGGCGTGGCGGTGTTCGGTGTGGCCACCATCGCCTTCGGCCTATCGACCTCGTTCTGGTTCTCGTTGCTGGTGCTGGCGGTGCTCGGCGCCTCCGACATGATCAGCATGGTTATCCGTGGCGCCTTCGTGCAATTGGAAACGCCAGACGAAATGCGCGGCCGGGTCAGTGCCGTGAACGGGCTGTTCATCGGCGCTTCGAACCAGTTGGGCGAATTCGAGTCCGGTTTTACCGCGCACTGGTTTGGCACGGTAACGGCGGTGGTGCTGGGCGGGGTGGGTACGCTGGTGGTCTGCGGGGCGTGGATCAAACTGTTCCCCAGCCTGGCGCAGCGAGACCGGATGCACCGCTAACGGCTCGGCCACAAGTAAAAAGCTGCCGGCGTGAAGCTGAAGCTTGGCGCCTGAAGCTCTGCTATTATCCCCGGCTTTTTCGCCCCCGCCCGACCGCTGTGCTTAGCTTGCCGGGGCGCGATCCATCTTTTTGCCGGAGAGCAGGCATGCTGGAAAGGCTGTTCCAACTCAAGCTGCACAACACCTCTGTGCGCACCGAAATCCTCGCGGGGGCCACCACCTTCCTCGCCATGGCCTATATCCTGTTCGTCAACCCGAGCATCCTCGGCGCCACCGGCATGGACAAAGGCGCCGTGTTCGTC
>NZ_JAAOCA010000050.1 GCF_014694385.1 Pseudomonas typographi
TCAGCTACACGGTCACCGACGCCGATGGCGACACCAGCACGGCGAAGCTGAACATCACCGTGGGCAACGAAAACGACGGTGTGACCGTGCTCGACCTGGGCACCGACGGCGGCGAGCAGAAGGTCTATGAGGCCAACCTGCCAGACGGCTCGAACCCGAACGCCGCCGCGCTGACCCAAACCGGCAGCTTCAGCGTGGATGCCAAGGACGGCTTGGCCACCTTGGCCATCGACGGCAAAACGGTAATCGAGAACGGCCAGTTGGTGCTGACCACGGTCACCGGCCAGTTGGGTAACGTGCTCACCATCACCGGCTATGATGCGGACACGCAAACGCTGACCTACAGCTACACCCTGAATGACCGTGAGGACCACGGTGGCAATGCCGACCAGGAACTCTCGGAAGACTTCCACGTGGTGGCCACCGACAGCAACGGCGACAGCGACGACACCTGGCTGAACGTACGCATCGAGGACGATACTCCGACCGCCCGCGACGACACCAACGCTGGGGTGGCCACCGAAAACGCCCCCGAACTTGACGGTAATGTGCTGAGCAACGACACCCTCGGCGCGGATTACCAGAGTGAGCCGGTGACCGCGCACACCTACGCAGGCCAATATGGCACCTTGGTGCTTAACGCCGATGGGTCTTATGCCTATACCCTGAACGAGAACTCGGGGCTGAAGGCCGGCGAAACGGGCGTGGAGAAGTTCGTCTACACCCTCACCGACGCCGATGGCGACAGCGGCACCGCCACTTTGACCTTGAAGGTGGCCGGTACCGACCACCCGGTTACCCTGAGCATCGAATGCGACACCCTGACCATTCAGGAGAGCGCCCTAGACGGTGGCAGCCATAGCAATGTGGATGGCCGCAGTGTAGGCGGCACGTTCCAGGTGAGTGCCCCGGATGGCTTGCAAAGCTTGACCGTAGGCGGTGTGGATGTCGTAAAAGATGGCCAGGTGGTCGAATTCGGCACCTCCGCCAGTTCCGCCAGCACCCCCTACGGCACCTTCACCGTGACCGGTTTCGATGCCGCCAGCGGCACGGTGTTCTACACCTACACGTTGGAGCGCGCCGCCGACCACCCCAGTGGTGACGGTGCCAACAGCGTGCTCGACAATATCGGCATCGTCGCTACGGACAGCGACGGCGACAACACCAGTGGCCAGTTGCACATCAAGATCGTCGACGACACCCCGAGCGCTAATGACGGCGGCCAGGTCCTGGAGACCCAGGCCGGTGGTACCAACCTGATGCTGGTGATCGACACTTCCAACAGCATGAATGATTCGGCCCGCGTGGGCGACGGTAGCCAAAGCCGGCTGGACTTCGCCAAGGATGCCATGGATAAGCTGCTGGACCAGTACCAAGCGCTTGGCGATGTGCGCGTGCAAATCGTGACCTTCAACACCGAGGCGCAGCAACTGACGAGCGATTGGGTCACCGTAAGCCAGGCGAAAACCATAATCGACGGCCTCACGGCCTCTGGCGGCACCAACTACGACTATGCCCTGGACCAAGCCAGCGCGGCCTGGAGCGCCGATGGCAAGCTCGACAGTGCTCAGAACGTGAGCTACTTCTTCTCCGATGGCAGCCCGACCCTGTCGGATGAGAACCCTCTCCCCAGCGGCGAGCAGGATGGCCGCACCACGCAACCCGAGCTGGGCGACGGCATCAGTGCCGCCGAGCAGTCGGCCTGGGAAGGCTTTCTAAGCGATCACGATATCAAGTCCTATGCCATTGGCTTGGGCAAGAGCGCGCAGGCCACCTACCTGGAGCCGATCGCCTATGACGGCACCCAAGGTAAAGACCTGCCGGCCAAGGTCGTCACCGACCTCAACGACTTGCCGGCCACGCTCACCGGCACCGTGACCGGTGAACCGGTCAGCGGCACGCTGGTGGGCGACAATGGCTTTGGCGCCGACGGCGGCCACGTGAAGTCCATCAGCCTTGATGGCATGACCTGGAACTTCGATGCCGAACAAGGCAAGGTCACCGCCGAGGGCAAAGGCGATACCTTCAGCTTTGATGCCAGCACGCGCATTTTGACCATCAATACGGCCCACGGCGGTGTGTTGCAAGTGGACATGGACAGCGGCGATTACCGCTACGCGGTGGGCACCGGCAGCGATGCGCGCTATCAGGAAACCATCGGCTTTACCCTGGAGGATGGCGACCATGACACCGTGAGCTCGAGCATCACGGTACAGGTACGCCCAGCCCCGCAGGCGGGCGGCGACTTCACCGCGACCAGCGTGCAGCGGGTGGTCGTGCAGGGCCAGGAGCGTGTGCTGGAACGTAGTGATTTTCACGCCAATACCACGGCGATGGTGGCCACCCTGCTGGTGGCGGGCATCGTCGGTAACGTTGAAGCGAATACCCGTGCAGACACCTTGCAACTGAGCTTGCACAAAGGCGAAACGGTGACGCTCAGCGAAGCAAGCAGCGATACCGAAGGTGTGCGCGTGGGTGTGGTCGATGCCGCTGGCCACTTCCAAGCCGTCACCGGCGGCCAGTTCACCGCCGACAGCGACGGGACGTATAAGCTGCGGGTCGAGATGAACAACGCCGACCACAGCGCTGCGCACGACGTGAAGTACAACATTGAAGTGAACGTCGATTACAGCCAGGTGCAAACCAGCGCCCAACCGACCGTGCAAACGGTGCCGAGCGAGCATCACGCGAGCATCGCACATGCGCTGCTCGCCCAGGCCTCTGGCGCTGAAACCGCAACCGCAACCGCGAGCGTTGCCGACGAGCACACGGCCAGTTACCAGGGCAGCGCGCAGGGCGTGCACGTCGACCTACGCGACGCTGGCTTCGACGGTTTGAGTAAACTGCTGGGGTCTGAGCACGACGACTGGCTGCATGCCGGTGACAAGGGTTCAAACCTGGACGGCGGTGCTGGCAACGACACGCTGGTGGCCGGCAAGGGCAGCGACGTGCTCACCGGCGGTACAGGTGGTGACACCTTTGCCTGGGAACACGGCGCTAGCGGCCACGACGTGATTACCGACTTCAAGGTCGGCGTCGACACCCTCGACCTCAGCCAGTTGCTGGGTGACGTGGCCAAGAACGCTTCGCTGGATGATTTCTTCAAGGTTACCGTCAGCGGTGCGGGCAGTGATGCCACCACCCACTTGGCCGTGAGCACCAGTGCCGGCGGCGCCGCGGCGCAGACCATCGACCTGCAGCATGTGAACCTGGCCGACCAGTACAACGCTGGCAGTATGCCCAGCAGCGATGGGCTGGTGGTTAACGCCCACGATGTGATCAACGGCATGTTGGGGGACCACTCGCTGAAGGTGGATACGGTGTAAAAGCTTCCCGGCCTGTTGGGCTGGAAGCTTTTCAAACCCACGCAGCGCTGTGGCTCAAGCAAGCGGGCCGCCTTCGGGCGGCCCTATCCAGCGCCCCATCGCACCCTGCATGCCCAACTCATGCAGCACCTGGAATTCACCCTCGGTTTCGACCATTTCCGCAATCAGCGGCAGGTCAATGCTGTGGGTGGCGCGCAGCATGGCTTCGATGAACAGGCACTTGTCGCTTTGCCAGTCTATGCCGCGAATATAGGTGCCTTCGACTTTCAACCAGGCCAGGCCCAGCCGGGTGAGGTGGCCGATCTGGCTGAACTGACCACCAAAATGTTGGATGGCGAAGTGAAACCCGCGCTCGCGGATCGCCAAGCTCAGCGCCTGCAACTCGTCGTAGGAGGGCAGCTTGCGCTCGTCGGCCTCCAGGGTCAGCCACTGCCCCAGCGCTGTGGCGCGTTCCAGCCGGTCCAGCAGGGCCTGGCGCCAGCCAGGGTCGCTGAGGGTATCGGCAGACACACTCAACGCCAGCGGGCGTGGCCGGACAGCCAGGTGGTCGAGTACGTGGTCGAGCATGATCTGGTCGAAGCGCCCGGCCCAGCCCAAGCGCTCGACCCACGGTAAAAAATGCCCGGCGGCCACCATTTGCCCTGCCGGGTCTCGCAGGCGCGCCAGCACCTTGTGGTGCAGCAGTGCGCGCCCTGGTGCGCAGTGCACCACCGGCTGGAAGAACAGGTTCAGTTGGCGTTGTTCCAAGGTGTGTTCTAGCCAGCTACGCCATTCATGGGCGTTGGCGCCGGTGTGGTGTTCGCTGTGCGGGGCCAATACCCAGGGCACGGCGGGGTGGGCCTGGGCCTCGGCCAGCGCCTGATCCAGGTGCAGCCACAGCGCCTGCGGGGCCTGCCCGGGGTGGTAGGGCACCGCCGCCAGGTAGCCGACCGGTTGGCAGTCACTGGCACCGGTATGGTACAGCGGGCCGAGCGCATCGCTTAAGTGGCTGAGCAGGTGCCGCGCGTCGGCGGCGGTGGTGACCGGTGCCAGCAGCGCAAACTCGCCGCCCCGGTTGCGCGCGGCCAGCCAATCGGCGCGGGCCGGATCTTGCAGCAGCCGGCGCAGCAGGTCGGCCACCGCGCACAGCAAGGCATCGGTGGCCTGCCCGCCTAGCCGTTGGTTGAGCCCGGTCAGGTGTTTGAGGCGCAGCATCACAAGGTGGCCGGGGCTGTTCTGATCGGCCTGCAGCAAATCGTTGGCCAAGCGGGTTTCAAGCAGGCGCCGGTTGGCAAGCCCCGTCAGGCTGTCGCGAAACGCTTCCTCCTGCAGCAGGTCTGCGCGCGCCGCCTCCGCGCTGAACAGCCCTTCGAGCTTGCCGACCATCAGGTTCATCGCCATCACTACCCGGCGCAGTTCCGGCGTGCGGGGCACCGGCTCCTGCACCACGAATTGGCGCCGGCTGATGGCTTCGGCCTGCGCGGCCATGGCGTCCAGCGGGCGAAGTTGCCGGCGCAGTAGCCAGCCACCCAGCGTGGCACTGGCCAACCCGCATAGCGCCAGCCACGCGAGGCTGCCCAAGGCGCTTTGCCACAGCCGCTGCAAGGCGAAACGGGGTTGGCTCACCACCTGCACTTGGGCAGCCTGGGCCCAGCCTCGCATGATCAACGCTTCACCTTGTTGTGGCGGCAGCGCCGCCAGCCAGGCAAACCAGGCCGGTACCGGGTGCTCATCCGCCGCCTCCCGGCGTTCGACCAGTACCTGGCCGCTGTGTAGGTCCACCAAGCGGATGCTGGTGTAATAGCCGCTGTCGAAGATCGAGCTGACCATCAATTCGAGCATGGCCGCATCGTCTATGTGTGGGGTCAGTGATACGCCCAGCGCGGTGGCTGCGTCCTGAGCATGGGCGCGCAGTTGCGCGAGCATCTGCGCGCGAGAGTTTTCAAGGCCCACGAAGAAGCTGCCAGCAAAGGCCAGTAGCAAGAACAGGCAAATCGCTAGAAACAACTGTTTGAGTAAAGACATCGCGGTGCCTGTCCTGATTAACCCTGGCCGATAGGGAACCCCTCGGCGTCCATTTTGCGCAGTACCGCTTGCCAGCGTGAAAGCCGCTTAGCGTCACCGTTGCGTACCTCGGCGCCACCGCTGCCGGCGAGGAACAGCCCCTCGGCGCTGAAGGCATACACCGGAACCAGGTCGTCACGTTGCGACGCGGGTGCGATATCGGCCACCAGGTTGTCTAGCACCAGCGGGTCGGCCTCTGGGGCTTCGTACCAGGCCAGCACCATGTGCGCCTGGTTGCGCTGCTGCAGTGCCTTGACGTAGGTGATGCGCAGGTTCTGCGCCGGCACGCCGAGGCGGCGCAGGCTGAAGTACTTGGCGATGGCGTAGTCTTCGCAATCGCCGGCCCCCTTGACCAGCGCCTCCACGGGGGTGGCCCAGTAGTCGTCCTGGCCCCAAATCTGCTGGTCGTCGCGAAAGGATAGTTGCCGGTTGAAGAACCGGTTAACTGCATCGAGTTGCTGGCGCGGCGGCAAACCCTGGGCTTGGTCGAGCATGGTCTGCCACGCACGCAGGCGCTGTTCGGCGCTGCCCAACTGGCCGTAGCGCAGTTCGGCGCGCGCCATCACGGTGTCGAAATTCCACATGGGTAAAGCCCAGCCGTTTCCGGGCAGCCAGAGCGCCAACCATAGCAAGCACGCCGCCCTCAACCTGGGAGGAGGGCAGGCAGCACAGCGCGTACTACGCACGGGAACGCCCATGAACACTCAGCCATGATGGATCCGAAGATAAAATTCAGAGCTGTTTTCTGGCGCCTAAATTCCGCCACCAGGAGGGTTTCGGACATACGGCGGCGCTTTGGCGCAGGCTTTTCGGCGAGCCGGCGGGTGCTCATTGACCGGCTTACCGGCGGGTTTTTTGCCAGAGGATGAATACCGTCGCCAGCACCCCGGCGGCGCACACCGTGATACGGACAGCCGGCTGGCTGGCCAGCCAGCAAGAGAAAACGATACCCAACCACAGCGAGGCGATGGCGAGTACCTTGGCGCGGCGTGGCATGCCTTGGCCTTCAAGGTAGGGTTTGATCAACGGCCCCAGCCGCGGGTGTTGTACCAGCCAGCGATGAAAACGTGGCGCGCTGCGCGCAAAGCAGGCAGCGGCCAGCAACAGGAAGGGCACGGTGGGCATTACCGGCAGGAACGCGCCGATCACCGCCAATGCCACGCTCAGCCACCCCGCGCCGAGCAGCAGGGCGCGCTGCCAACGGGGCCGGTGCGGGGTTTGCGCCGTCAATGTGGGCGGGGCTTGAGCAGTGCGGGTTTTTCGTCGGGGGCGTGGATGAGCAGGTAAAGGCCGGTGAGGATCTCTGGGATCTGCACGATCATTTCATCGAGCAGGGCGGCATCCTTGGCGATATCGGCGAATTCGGGTTGTTCGTCGAATAGGCCGGAGCCGGCCATGATCGGCAGCAGCAGCTCGCTCACTTCATCCTCGGCGGTGTCGAACCAGGCTGACTCGCGCAGGAACACACCTTCCATGAAACCGATGCACCAACCGCGCAGGTCGGAATCGTCTGGGTCGTCACCCAGGTCCAGGTCGCACGGCAATTCGAAGTCCTCATCGCTGGCCAACTGGCGGGCGATGTGTGCTTTGAGCGCGACCAGGGTGGTTTCTACCTCGAGCTGCTGAGCTTCGCCGCTGTAGTGCGGCTCCTCGGAGAACAGCGCGTCGATCCACTCCCGCTCCGGTACCGGCTCGGCGCAGATGGCCAGTGCGGTCAGGTAACCATGCGCGGCGATGTAATCCAGCGCTTCATCGTGCAGGTCGTCAGCGTCGAGAAAAGCTTGCAGGCGGGTAAGTTGCTCGGCGAAGGACATTAGGGCGGTTACCTTGGGGAGTGAACGGTAATGAATTCTAGGCCCTGTAACGGGGTTCGCGCCAGCCGCCGGTCTAAGCCGATGGCTCGAAGGGCTACCGGCTCGGGTATAATCCGGCGCTTTGCTCAAGTGCGGCCTGGCGGCAGCGTGCTCACATGCGGTAACGCTTGGGCCGGCCAACCCTTGGGTTTTTCGTGCAGCCTAATGCGAAACAGCGCATTAGGGCTGAAGGGTTTCATGATTTGCGGGGTTATCGATGCTCGAACAGGCGCTGCACGTGCTCAAGGATGTCTTTGGCTACGACAGCTTCCGAGGTAGCCAGGGCGCGATTATCGAACGCGTTGCCAACGGCGGCGATGCATTGGTACTGATGCCTACCGGCGGTGGCAAATCGTTGTGCTATCAGGTGCCGGGGCTGCTGCGCGGCGGCTTGGCGGTCATCGTCTCGCCGCTGATCGCGCTAATGGACGACCAGGTCGCCACCCTCGACGAGTTGGGCGTGCCTGCGGCGGCGCTCAACTCCACCCTGAGCGCCGAGCAGCAGCGCGACCTTGCCGTGCGGTTGCGCCAGGGGGAGGTGAAAATGCTCTACCTGGCCCCGGAGCGCCTGGTCCAACCGCGCATGCTGAGCTTTTTGCAACAACTGGACATCGCCCTGTTCGCCATCGATGAAGCGCACTGCGTGTCGCAATGGGGCCATGACTTTCGCCCCGAATACATGCAATTAGGGCAACTGGCCGAACTGTTCGCGGATGTGCCGCGCATCGCCCTGACCGCAACAGCCGATAAACGCACCCGTGAGGAAATCGTCAACCGCTTGCAGCTACACGATGCCGAGCGGTTCCTCTCAAGCTTCGATCGGCCCAATATCTTTTACCGCATCGTGCCCAAGGAGCAGCCACGCAAGCAGTTGCTGGCGTTCCTCGGCCAGCGCAAGGGCGATGCCGGTATCGTGTACTGCCTGTCGCGTAAGAAGGTCGACGACATCGCGGCCTTTCTGTGCGAACAAGGCTACAGCGCATTGCCGTACCACGCCGGCCTGCCGGCTGAGGTGCGCGCGTATAACCAAAAGCGCTTTCTCAACGAAGAAGGCATCGTGATGGTCGCAACCGTGGCCTTCGGCATGGGCATCGACAAACCCAACGTGCGCTTTGTGGCCCACCTGGACCTGCCCAAGTCCCTGGAAGCCTATTACCAGGAAACCGGCCGGGCCGGGCGCGACGGCCTGCCGGCCGACGCCTGGATGGCCTACGGACTGCAAGATGTGCTGATGCTCAAGCAAATGATGCAGAACTCCGAAGGCGACGAGCGCCATAAGCGGGTGGAACAGCACAAGCTCGACGCCATGCTGGCGTTGTGCGAAGAAACCCGCTGCCGGCGCCAGGCGATGCTGGCCTATTTCGACGAAGAACTGCCCCAGCCGTGTGGCCACTGCGACAACTGCGTCGATGGGGTGCAAACCTGGGATGCCACAGAGCCTGCGCGCCAGGCATTATCGGCCATCTACCGCACCGGCCAGCGTTATGGGGTGGGCCACTTGGTCGACGTGCTGCTGGGCAAAGACAACGACAAAGTGCGCCAGGCCGGGCACCGGCAATTGGCCGTGTTCGGCGTAGGCAAGGGCCAGGCCGAAGGAGAATGGCGCTCGCTGTACCGGCAACTGGTCGCCCGTGGGTTGGCCGACATCGACCTGGAAGGTTTCGGCGGGTTGCGCCTGACCGAAACCTGCCGCCCGCTGCTACGGGGTGAAACCACCCTGCAGTTGCGCCGTGATGCCAAGCCCCAGGTGGCCGCCCGTGGCGCGGGCGGCAGCCCGGCCAGCCAATTGGTGCGTGCCGAGGAGCGCGAGCAGTGGGAGGCGTTGCGCGCCTTGCGCCGGCGCTTGGCCGAGGAGCACGGTGTGCCGCCGTACGTGATTTTTCCGGATTCAACGTTGCTTGAGATGCTGCGTAGCCAGCCTGGCAACCTGGCCGACATGGGCCGCGTCAGTGGTGTGGGCGCGCGTAAGCTTGAACGGTATGGGCAAGCGTTTCTCGAGGTGCTGGCAGGCACCGAGGCGCCCCAAGCCCCGGAGCCTAGCGACCTGCGCCACGAGTTGGCGAGCCTGGCAAGGGCCGGCATGACCCCCGCGCAGATCGCCGGCCAGCTCAAGTGCAGCGAAAAAAACGTTTACGCGCTGCTCGCTGAACTGATTGCTGGCCGGCAACTGGCCCTGGAACAGGCCCTGGACCTGCCCGAAACGTTGATGGTGGAGTTGCAGGATGCCTTCCTCGACGGTGAGGGCGAGTTGCCGCCGGTCAGTGAAGTGCAGCCGCTATTCGCCGGCAGGGTCGCAGAGGGTGTTCTACAGTGTGTGCGAGCGGCGCTGCTAGCAGAGTTCGAGCTATAAAAAAGGCGCCGGTTATACCTTGATACTTGGCATGCATCATGCTTAGCTCACTAACTAATAAAATGAAGCTTATGAGTGACCTCATGCCGTTTATCGATCAACACCGCTTCGGAACCCAGCTTGCCCAATTGTCACGGGCCTGGCGTGCCGAACTCGATCGCCGCTTGGCCAGCCTGGGCTTGTCCCAGGCGCGCTGGTTGGTGCTGCTGCATCTCGCCCGGTTTACCGAATCACCCACCCAGCGCGAACTGGCCAAAAGCGTTGGGGTAGAAGGCCCCACCTTGGCCCGCTTGCTCGATAGCCTTGAATCCCAGGGCTTGGTCAAGCGCCATGCGGTGGTTGAAGACCGCCGCGCGAAGAAAATCATGCTCAGCGCCACGGCCATGCCGTTGATCGAGCAAATCGAAACCATCGCCAACGCGTTGCGCATTGAATTGTTCGTAGGGGTGGGTGAAGAAGAGCTGCGCACGGCGATGGCGGTGCACGCGAAGGTGCTGAACAATCTGGAAAAAAAATCCTGAGGCCTGGCTTTGAGAATGCAGGGCTGCAGGCTATAACGGTGTTTTCGGTAGCAGTTTTTCCCAAGGGATGCTCATGCGCATGTGTTTCTCACCCTCTGGCATGTCGCGCGCTCGGCCTGTGAAGGCGCATTGGCTTGCCGGGCTACTGTGCCTGGGCGTGTTGTCGTGGTCGTCGTTCGCCGTGGCGCTGGGGCTTGGGGACATTGACCTGCATTCGGGGTTGAACCAGCCCTTCAATGCCGATATCGACCTGATCGACGCGGATGGGCTGGGGCCTGAAGATTTACGGGTATCGTTGGCGAGCCCCGAGGCGTTCGCCGCGGCCGGCATGGAGCGGGCCTTTTTTCTAGCCGACCTTCGTTTTACTACAGTGTTCGGCCAAGGGCGGCCCTTTATTCATGTGGAATCCAGCAAGGCGGTGGTCGAGCCTTACCTGAGCCTGTTGGTACAGGTCGACCGCCCCAATGGCCAGGTGCTGCGCGGCTATACCCTGTTGATCGACCCACCCGGCGCGGTGCCGCTGGCTCCGGCCAGGGTGCCTAGCTACGGCAGCCGCGCCGCGCAAGCTACCACCGCCGAGCCCAACCCGGCCAGCGCGCCCGCCCAGGCATCGGCGGCGTTGCCACCGGCCAGCGAAGGCAAACAATACGTGGTGCAGAAAGGCGACACCCTGTGGACCATTGGCAAACAGCTGCAGGCCGCCGGTACGCCAACGCCGCCCAACCAACTGGTGCGTGACATTCGTGCGCTCAACCCAGGGCGTGCGCCGCTCAAGGTGGGCCAAAGCCTGCTGCTGCCCGACGCCGCCGTGTTGCCGCGGCCACCCAGCGAAGCCCCTGAGGCCGAGGAGGCGGTGCCAGGCGACGCTCCCACGGCTACGGACGATGCCCCGCCGCCGCCGCCCGTTGAGCAAGCCCCGGCGCCCGATATGGCTGCTAGCGTGCTCAACCAGCAACTGCAGCAAAACCTCGATGCCTTACAGGCGCAGGTCAAGGGCCTGGAAGGTGAGGTTGCCAGCAAAAACCAGCAACTGAGCGCGCTACAGGGCCAACTGGCGGCGCCGCAGGCCGCGAGGCCAGCCAACCCGCCCCCAGCGGCTGTTCCGGTGCCTGCTGCACCGGCGGCTGTTCCGCCATCGGCTGCCGTGCCGGTAAGCCCCGTGGTGCAAGACAACAGCTGGATCCTGCAACTGGCCGCGCTGGTGTTGCTGCTGCTGTTGGTGGGGTTGTTAGGGTGGCGCCGGTACCGCGCCACCCAGGCCGCGCCCACCGCGCAAGAGCCCCCGGCGGAGGCCACGCCGGCGGTGTATGCCGCGCCGGCGGCCGTGGCCCCGGCCATGCTGGCGCAGGCGCCCGTGGACACGCCGCCCGCGCCCGCGCGCAAGGCTGCAGCCGCCACCGACGCATTGGACGGGGCCAGTATCTATATCGCTTATGGGCGCTTCAACGAGGCGCTGGGTATTCTGCGTGAGGGCTTGCGCCGCGAGCCCGGGCGTACCGACCTGCGTTTACGCATCCTTGACGTACTGGCACAGCAAGGCGATGCCCAAGGCTATACAGCCGAAGAGCAGGCCCTGCGTGATCACGGCGCGCCCGCCCACGAATTGGAGCAGGTACGCCAGCGTTACCCCAAAATCGCCCTGGCCTTGGCGGTGGGTGCCACGGCCGCGGCGGTGGCAAGCCCAGAGGCAGCAGAAGCCAGCGCCGCCTTGGGTGAACTGGATGAGCCGGAATTGATTGCAGACGTACCGCGGGCCGATGTGCAAGCGGTAGCGGAACATGACGCTGCGCCCTTGGCCGAGGATGAGCTGCTGGGCTTAGACCTGTCCGACCTGCCGGACCTTGATAGGCTGGGCACGTTGGGCGAGCCGGCGGCACCCAGCGAGGCTGCGGACGAATTCCAGCTCAACCTCGACGATTTGTCGTTGGATGCCGATTGGGCATCGGTCGACCCCTTCGATTCGCCTGCCAAGGTTCGAGCCCTGGGGGGCGATGAGGCACCCGAGGATGAGACCGAGCAGCGCTTGCCGCTGCCAGACACCCTGGAGCCTGGGTTCACCAGCAACCTCAATGAGTTCCCCGAGGTGTTCGAAATGCCCGAAGGCCATTACCTCGATGAGTTCGGCACCGAGCCCGACGCTGCCGAGGTTGAGAAGGTCAACGAATTCGATGCCTCGGCCCTGGCCTTGGACTTGGACTTGGACTTGGACTTTCTCGACGAGCTCGGCGACCCGCTGCAGCCCGAGGCCCAACCGCCGCAGGCGCCATTGCCCGAGTTGGACGACCTGCCGGAGCTGGAGGCGCTATCGGTGGACTTCGAGGCCATCGAAAACCAGCAGCGGGTGGCTGACAAGCTCGATCAGGCCAGGGCGTTGCTCGACCATGGCGAGCAGGACCAAGCCAGCCGGCTGCTGCACGAGCTGCTGCAAGAGGGCGATGACGCCAGCCGCCAGGGCGCCCGCGCGCTACTGGCGCGCTTGGAGCGCTGAGCATGGCTGGGGCGGAGGTGACCATCACCTATTGCACACAATGCCAGTGGTTATTGCGCGCCGCTTGGCTGGCCCAAGAACTGCTGAGCACCTTTGGCAGCGACTTGGGCAAGGTCAGCCTGGTGCCCGGCACCGGTGGGGTGTTTCATATTACCTGCGAGGGCGTGCAGGTTTGGGAGCGCAAGGCCGATGGTGGTTTTCCCGATGCCAAGGTGCTCAAGCAACGTGTACGTGACCAGATCGACCCTGACCGTAGCCTGGGCCATAACGACCGGTAAAACCTGAAGGGCCAGGCGGTTTTTTGTTTCATAATGCCTTCAATACCGCATCTCGTGGGTACGCGCCAAGGCTCGATACAACGGGTTTATCAACAAGCCAGGCGCACCCATCAGCCGGCGAGCGCTGCTTCGGTGGAGTGATGGTTTACTCACCCTCGATAGTGCGCCCAGGCGCTGAACCCTACTCCTTCCTACAACCCTGGGATCGTTTGGCTCACAAGAAGCCGATGAAATCCATCCAAAGGCTGCCCAGGCCCATCCAGATCACGATGTTGACGATGGCGACAAGCAACCCGGAGATCCACCAAGTGGTTATCGGCACATATCCGATACCGAACATCAGGGGCGCGGTGGCGTTCGAGTAATGTGTGAGGGCACTGTCGATCGACGAAATGAAACCCAACATGAGTGCAGCAAATAGCGGGGGGACCCCAATGGCAATGGCCGCCCCTAGAAAAGCCGCATACATGGCAGATACCTGCGCCACGTTCGAAGCAATGAGGTAGTGGCTGAAAAAGTAGACAAGGCACAAAATGATGAACCCTGGCTTCCAATCTATGTGGCCGATTAGTCCGACCATGTGGGCGCTGACCCAAGGGATCAGGCCCAGTTGATTCAGATAGGTGGCCATCATCACGAGCACACCCATCCATATGAAGGTGTCCCAGGCTTGTTTTTCGCCCTTCACGTCGTCCCACGTCAACGCCCCGCTCAGCAGCAGCACGACCAGGCCAATGAACCCGACCGTCACGGATGAAAGGCCGAATAGGCTATCGCCGACCATCCACAGCACTAGAACGAGGATGACAGTGCCAATGGTGACCCACTCGTCGACCGTGATACGTCCACGGGCTTGCAGTTCGCTACGAGCATGGGCCGCGATCGCCGGCGTCTTGTTCACCTCCGGCCTGTAAAGCCAGTAGAGAAAAGCCGGGACGACGAGCAGGGACACGAGACCGGGGACAATCGCCGCAAGCGCCCAGGTTCCCCAGGTAATGCTTACCCCTTGAACTTTGGCCAGTTGCACAGCGAGCGGGTTGGCCGACAGCGCGGTGAGAAACATCGCCGGTGTCACGGAATTGATTTGGAAAGCCGTGAGCGTAAGGAAGGTCCCCGCTTTTTTCGCGGAGGGCGAATTGGGTTCGCTTCCATAAACCTTCGATACCGACTGTAAAATCGGCATGATCACACCGCCGCCGCGTGCCACGGCCGCCGGTGTTGCGGGCGCCAGCACTAAATCGGTCAGCGCCAGGGCATAGGAGGCACCCAGCACCCGCGACCCCATGCGAGACACGAGAAACAAGGCAATTCGGTAACCGAGCCCCGATTTGATGATGCTGCGTGCAATAAAGAAAGCGGCAACGATAAGCCATACCGTATTTTGCGAAAAACCGGAGAACGCCTCATCAGGGGTCAAAGTCCCGGTAACCATGACCACCACCAAGCCAACCAAGGATACGGCGCCCATAGGCAATGGGTTGCCAACGACCCCGGCTATCGTCGCCACGAAGATCGCCAGTAGATGCCAGGCCACCGGTTTGATTCCCGCCGGTGGCGGGACCATCCATAAGCCCGTCCCGACGACGGTAGGGATCACCCAGCGGATCCACAGGCTAGGGTTTAGCTTGAATGAACGGACCCTCACCACGACAGGATCGGTGGTAGTGGGTGCGGCCGATTCCTGCTTGATCATGGAATCGATCTCTTTGGATTCATTCTTTAACATTGATGCCACAGCCCCTATAGCTCCGATGTGAAGCATCAAGTCGTGCAACCGGCAAGCACGGTTTCTAGAACTTGATAGCGACCTTGATGGGGTCGCCTTCGTGCGAGCGCACGATACTCAGGGCATCGGCGATGTTTTCCAGCGGGAATTCGTGGGTGACCAGTTCGCCACACCGCAACCGCCCCATTTCCGCCAAATGCAGTGCGCGCGCTACATCGCCGCCGCCCTCGCCGCGGCTGGTATGAATCTGAATCCCCTCACGAATCGCCTTGGCCAGGTCCAGGGTGACCGGCTTGGCATAGAAGGCGATAAGCAGCAGCTTGCCGCCGCGCCGGGTGCAGTGTAGGAGCAGGTCCGGTATCGACGCTGCGCCCGCCGAATCGATGGCCAGGTGCACCCCCAGCCCACCGGTGAGGTCGAGAATCGCCTTGACCGGATCGGTCTCGCTCGAATTGATGACGTGATCGGCACCGAGCGTCTTGCCCAGATCGAGGCGATTTTGATCGATGTCGCACAGAATGACTTTTTCGGCGCCGAGCTGCTTGGCGAGCTGCACGGTCATCAGGCCCACCGGGCCGCCACCGAAGATCGCCACGTCCTGGCCGACCACATACCCGCCGGCCGAGTCAAGGCCGAACAGTCCGGTGCCTGCCGTAGTGATCAGGACAGCGTCCTTGAAAGAAATGGAGTCGGCCATTTTGTAGAGGGACGAGGCGTAATGGACCACGTATTCGGCAAAGCCGCCATCGGCCGTCATGCCGCTGGCGCGCTGGCCTTTTGCGGAATCCCCGTAATTCAGGCACATGGTGTATTTGCCGGCCAGGCAATTTTCGCATCGGCCGCAGCCGTGATGTGCCTCGATACAGACACGGTCGCCGACCGCGAGCTCATCCACCGTGTCGCCGAGCGCGACCACCGTGCCGGTCCATTCGTGCCCGGGTGTAAATGCCCCGTAAGGCGGGGTCCCCGGGAAATGGCCATCGTAGATCTTCAGGTCGGTGCCGCACATGCCGCACTCGGCCACCTTTACCAGCACTTCACCGGGGCCTGGCTTGGGCACGGGCTTTTCGATCACACGTATATCACCAGGACCAAACAGCACCGCTGCTCGCATCGTCTCGGGAATATCGCCGTGATTATCAACCTGAAGCGTCATCATGCACCTCCGCTTTCGATTCGGAATTAGCCAATAACATCTATGCAAGGGTCCGCTGAAGCGCCTTGAGGACACGATTGGGTTCAAGCAGCATTCACTTGCGCACAAGACACCCGATAGTACATGGATTCTGATCAGCTGCGGCGGTGCGGTAATGGGCGCAGAACCGAAACGGAACGTATGCCCCAACAAATTGGCTTTCAGGCGCAACGGGTGGTGCGTTAAAAATGCAGCGGATGGCGTTGGCGCTATCGCGTTGAACTTGCCCTACCCAAGCGGCTTACTTGGCCTTCAACGCCGGTAGCAACGCCGCCGCGATGATCAACACTCCGCCGCCTAGCATCATTGCCGAGGGCCGCTCAGCGAATAGCCACCAGGCGAATGCGATGCCGTATACCGGCTCCATGGCGAACACCACCGCGGCGGTGCGCGCCTTGATCACGCCCAAGCTGGCCACGAACAAACCATGGGCGAGCCCGGTGCAGAACACCCCGAGTAACGCGATCCATAACCAATCCAGGGCTGGTAGCGCCGGAAGCGGGGCGGCCCAGAACAACAGGCTAAGCGCAACCACGGCATTCTGGCACAGCGCCGCCTGTACCGGGCCAACCTGTTCGGGGCGGGCCCGGTTGACCAGTGATAGCACGGCGAACAGCAGCCCCGAGGCTACGCCCCAGAGCAACCCGGCGCTGGCACCGCTGTGAAGGTCGAAAGCGGGCGTGACCAGTATCAAGCCCAGAGTCACCAGCAGCACCTGTAGCGCCTCGATCGCCTTGATGCGCTCGCGAAACACCAGCCCTTCCAGTACCACGGTAAAGGCTGGGAAACTGCAAAAACCCAAGGTGCCAATGGCCACGCCACCCACCTTGATGGCGGTGAAAAAACTCACCCAGTGTGCCGAAAGCAGCAGCCCGGCCAGTGCAAGCCGGGCCCCATTGGCAAGGCTCAGGCGCTGCCAACGTTCCTGCCGTGCCAGGGCCAGGAACAGCCCCAGCGCGGCGACGGCGAACACGGCGCGGCCGAACACGATGAAGGGCGCGCTGGCGTGCGCCAGTTTGGCGAAGATGCCCGAGAGGCCGAACAGCAGGGCACCGGCGTGCAGGCCGAGCAAGGCGCTACGGGGTGTCATGGCCATCAATGCCGCCAGAAGGCCGGCACGAACAGCACCAGCACGGTTACGATTTCCAGCCGGCCCACCAGCATGCCGAAGGCCAGCAGCCACTTGGCAGTGTCGGGTAGCGGGGCGAAATTACCTGCCGGGCCAATGGTGTCGCCAAGCCCAGGGCCCACGCCGGCCACCGTGCTGGCTGCGCCCGTCAGCGCGGTCATCCAATCCAGGCCCAGCAAGCCCAGGGCCAGGGCGATCAAGCCGATGGTGGCGCCAAAAAAGAACGAGAAGGTGAGCACCGAGCGCACGATTTCTTCATCCAGGCGGTGGCGGTTGTACTGTTGGCGGATCACGGCGCGGGGGTGAATCAATTGGTTGAGGCTGGCCTTGAGCAGAATGTACGCGACCTGGAACCGAAACACTTTGATGCCACCGGCGGTGGAGCCCGAGCAGCCACCGATAAAGCCCAGGTAGAAAAAGAACATCAAGGCAAAATTACCCCACAGGCTGTAGTCGCCCAAGGCGAAACCGGTGGTGGTGATCACCGAGGTCACGTTGAAGGCCACGTGGCGTAGCGCGTCGTACCAGGGCAGGCCGGTAGTGGCCCAGTACCAGGTACCCATCACCGCCCAAGACACCAGCAGCAGGCCAATGAAGCCACGAACCTGCTCGTCGCGCCACAATGCCCAGGGGTTGCCGCGCAAGGTGCTGACGTACAAGGCAAATGGCAGGCTGCCAAGGATCATCACCACCACGGCCACCCAGTGCACTGCCGGTTGCGACCATTTGGCCAGCGACTGGTCAGAGGTGGAAAACCCACCGGTGGAAATCGCCGACATCGCATGGTTGATCGCGTCGAAACCGTTCATGCCGGCCAGCCAGAAGCCCAATGTGCCCAGCAAGGTGAACACCACGTATACCAGCACGATGGACTTGGCGACCATATGCGAACGGGGCATTACCTTCTCGGTGCGGTCTGACGACTCGGTTTGGAACAAGCGCATGCCGCCAATACGCAGCATCGGCAGAATCGCCACCGCCATGGCGATAAAGCCGATGCCGCCCAGCCAGTGCAGCAGCGAGCGCCAGATCAGGATGCCCGGCGACATCGTATCCAGGCCGCTGAGCACCGTGGACCCGGTGGCGGTAATGCCCGACATGCTCTCGAAGAAGGCATCGGTGTAGCTCATGTGCTCGGTGAACACAAAGGGCAGGGCGGCGAACACCGCCACCACCACCCAACTGCTGACGGTGAGCAGGTACATGTCCCGTGGGCGCAAATGCACTTGCTCTGGCCGGCCGCGCAGTACCAGCACGGTGCCGGCGAGGAAGGTCAACAGGCTGGCCCACAGGAACGGTCGCAACTCGAACGCGCGGGCATAGGCCAGCAGTGTGAGCATGGGCACCACCATGCTCACGGCCAGGGTAATCAGGAAGATACCGATGATGAAGCCGATGATCCTGAAGGTCGGCGAAGTCATGCTGCTCACGTGGCGGTGGAAAACGCCGGCCATTGTACCTGCGGCCGGGTATCGTGTCTCACCCGGCGGCCGTGGCGAATGGGCGTGCGAACGGATGGGCCAGCGCGTGGCCCAAGCGGTAGACTGGGCTGGTGTCTCAGAGGTTGGCTGCACCGTTTTGGCGGTGCCTGTCGCTGCCGGGCGTTGGTGCCAACACCATGCAGGCGTTAATTCCTGCGAGCTTCTGATACACCACATTAGCGCCTACACCAGAATGGGAGTTTAGCGATGGATGCATTAGAACTGCTGCAACAGCGTGTTTCGGCGGGCCGCTTGGTTGCACCGGCACCGACCGCTGAGCAGCGGGAGGTGCTGTTCCAAGCCGCCATGCGCGCGCCGGACCACAAACTGTTGCGGCCGTGGCGGTTCCTGACCGTGGAAGGCGAGCGCCTGCGCGCATTGGGCGAATTGTTCGCTGAAGCCGCCCAGCACCAGGGCGGCGAGGTGGACCCGGCGGTGCTTGAGAAAGCCCGCAACAACCCGCTGCGCGCGCCCCTGGTGGTGGTGGCCATTGCCTGCCTGCGGGCCCACCCGAAGGTGCCGCCCAGTGAGCAACTGCTCGCTGCTGGTTGCGCGGCCCATAGCCTGCTGTTGGCCGCCTACGCGCAAGGCATCGGCGGCATGTGGCGCAGCGGCGAGTTGTCGTTCTCGCCACACGTGGCCAAGGGCCTGGGCTTGGCGGTGAACGAGCAGATCATTGGTTTCATCTACCTGGGCACCCCCGAAAAACCCGCCAGGCCAGCCGCGCCGGTCGAACTCGCGCCTTTCGTGAGCCCCTGGTAGGGTTTCAAACACCCATGCTGGGCAGCTTGGGCAACACCATGCGGGCGATGAAACCACCGCCGGGGTGGTTGGCAAAGGTCAAGCTGCCGCCATGGCGCTCTGCCGCGCGACGGGCAATGGCCAGGCCCAGGCCGTGGCCAGCGGCGGTTTGCCCCGGTGCGCGGTAGAACGGCTCGCCCAGTCGGGCGAGATGCTCGGCCGGGCAGCCGGGGCCATGGTCGCGCACGCTGACGACCGCTGCATCGCCGTCGCTGTGGGCGTGCACTTCGATCGGCCGGTCGGTAGGGCTGAAGCGCAGGGCATTGCGCACCAGGTTATCCATGGCCCGCTCTACCAGGGTGGGCCAACCTTGTAGTTGCAGGCCACGCTCCACATCTAATTGTACGGCTTGGTCAGGCTCGCTGAGTTGGGCGTCTTTACGGATACCGCCGAGGATTTGCCCGATGTCGACGGTTTCGGTGTGGGCCTGCTCGGCGTCGACCCGGGCCAAGGCCAGGATTTCGCTGATCAGCGCTTCAAGCCGGTCGCATTCGCGGGCCAGGCGCGGCCACAGTTGCTCACGCTGTTCAGGCCCGGCGCGTTCGGCCAGCGCGATGGCGATGCGCAGCCGCGCGAGCGGCGAACGCAGTTCGTGAGACACATCGCGCAAAAGCTGGCGCTGGCTGCTGATCAGGCTTTGCAAGCGTGAGCCCATGCGGTTGAAGTCGGTGGCCAACACGCCGAATTCGTCGCGGCGCCCCGCCAACTGCGCCAGGCTGTTCTGCTGGTAGGTGGTTTGCCCAAGGTCGTGTACGGCGCGCCGCAGGCGGCTCAAGGGGCGGGTGATCGACAACGTGACCAGCAGGCTGAACAGGGTCAGCACTACCAGGGCGATACCCAGCGCACCCAGGGGCCCAGTCAGGCTCTCGCGGTGCCAGGCGTCCAGCAACGGGTGCGGTATGCGGTAGATCAACAGGTAGGTGTCGCGGCTTTTGGGGCTGGTGTACTCGGCGGTCAGGCGCCGCCAAGGCAATTGGTTGTCATCGTCGTTGCGCGCCTCGAAGGCGGCGGCGCGGCGCGGGAAGGTACCCGCCACCACCGCATCGCCGCTGTCATTGAGCACCTGGGTATCGATGCGGTACTGGCGCTTGCGCTGTTCGAGCAGTGCCTGCGCGGCATCGGCGCCCTGGGTTTCGTAGGTGTTTACCCACTGCTTAGCGAAGTCCTTCAGCGCCGGGTGGCGGCTGAGAATCCAGGCATCCTGGTTCAACACATGCCCCATGAGCACGGAGAGCCCTGCTACCAGGGCAATGGCCAGCCAAAAACTGGCCAAAATGCGCCAAAACAATGAACGCAAGAAACACCTCGAACGTAAGCGGGCCCGACCAGGGCCCGGGCCTAGTGGGGTGCTTCAAAGGTTAGCTGCACAACAGTCACCCGCCCCTTCGCGTGCGAACCTCTGAAACACCGGAGCGCCAGTTTACTGGCCTTTTTTGTCTTTTTGCGCTTTCCAGGCTTGGAATTCGGCCCATTCGGCGCGGCGTTGGTCTTGCTGCTGCTTGATTTCGTCGAACTGCTTTTGCTGCTCAGGGTTAAGTACCGCGCGGATGCCGCTGCGGGTTTTGTCTTCACTGGCTTTAAGCTGGTCTTGCATGGCCTTTTGGTCGGCCGCCGGCAGTTTGTTCAGAAACGCTTCGGTGATCTGGTGGCGTTGCTGCATCTGTTCGCCCATCAGCTTGCGCACTTGTAGGCGTTGTTCGCGAGACAAATCAAGCGTACCGAACATATCCGGGCCACCGCGATGGCCCCCTTCCATCATGGGGCCGGGTGCGAACGGGGCGGGGCCCGCCTCCGGCGCAGCGGCCATGGCCACGGCGGGCAAGGTGGTGGCGAACATAAGGGCAATGAGTGTCTTACGCATGGTGTGTTTCCTCTGGTGGTCTGTGCCGGTGGGGCACCGGATGGGGACAGATTACTCAGCGGAAGGTCAGGCGCGGTCAGGGCTGGGTAAAGGGAAGGTAAAGGCTTTGCAATTACACATGCCACCTGGGCGCTGGGGGCACGTGGCGCGCGCCCTGAAGCGCGCCTTATTCACTGTAGAAGTAGCCGCGGCTGCGCAGTGCCACGATGCGCGGGCGCCCGTCGGCATGGGGGCCAATCTTTTTGCGCAAGTTGCTCACATGCATGTCAAGGCTGCGGTCGTACAGCGTGAGCTTGCGGCCCAAGGCCAGTTGCGCCAGTTCTTGTTTGTCCAGCGGCTCGCCGGGCTGGCGCAGCAGCGCTTCGAGCAGGCGGCTCTCCGACAGTGTCAGGGCAATGTCGTGCTGGTCCACCGTGACCACACCGCGTGCCGGGCTGAAGGCCAGGTCGCCCAGTTCCAACTGGCTGGCGCTGGCGGCCGGGTGGCTGCGCCGCAACACGGCGCGCAAACGCGCGGTGAGTTCACGGGGGTCGCAGGGTTTGGCCAGGTAGTCGTCGGCGCCCAGTTCCAGGCCAAGGATACGGTCCAGTGGCTCGCCTCGGGCGGAGAGCATCAGTACCGGCAAATCGGCATGTTCGCTGCGCAGGTGCTTGAGCACCTCCAGCCCGCTACCGTCGGGCAGCATCACGTCGAGCACCACCGCCTGCGGCGGCTCAGCCAGGGCCTTGCGCGCACTGGCGCCGTCGTGGCAGGCCGTGACGGTAAAGCCTTCCTGGGTCAGCCAACTGCTCAGCAGTTCGCACAACTCCACGTCATCGTCGATCAGCAGCACTTCACTCATGGTTTACGGCAGCACCTGTTTGAACGGTTTGATCACCACATCGGCATAGACATTGGCTTGGACGTAAGGGTCCGCCGCCGCCCAGGCTTTAGCCGCCTCCAGCGAGGCGAATTCGGCAACCACCAGGCTGCCGGTGAAGCCGGCGCTGCCGGGGTCGTTACTGTCGATGGCCGGCAGCGGGCCGGCCAAGGCCAGCCGCCCTTCGGCCTGAAGCTGCTGCAGGCGCCCAAGGTGGGCCGGGCGCGCGCCCTGGCGCTTTTCTAGCGAGGCGGGCACATCGGTCGCGAAAATCGCGTAAAGCATGTCACTTCTCCTGCTTGGGCTGGCCGTCGTGAAGGTGACGCGAAAGGTAAATGCCTTGGCCTAACAAGAACAACAAGGTTATCCCCAGGCTGCCGAACACCTTGAAGTCGACCCAGAAGCGCTCGAAGGTAAAGGCCACGAACAAATTGGCCGCCCCGCAAACGATGAAAAACACGATCCAGGCCGCGTTCAACCGTGCCCAGATGGCGTCTGGCAGGGTCAGGGCATGGCCCATGATACGCTTGACCAGCACTGTGTCGCCGATGAAGTGGCTGCCGAAAAACGCCAAGGCGAACACCGCGTTCACCGCGGGGGCCTTCCACTTAAGAAAGGTTTCGCTGTGGAAGGCCAGGGTCAAGCCGCCGAACAGCAGGCAGGCGAGCAATGTTACCCATTGGCCTTTTTCGAGCCTGCGCTGGTGCGCCCACAACACCCCATACACCAACAACGAACTGGCGATCAGTACGGCGGTCGCACTGAAGATGCCCCCCAGCGTCACGGCGTGGCCGGCGACATCGAAGGTGCGAGGGGCAAGTTTATAGACGATGACGAACAGCAACAGCGGGATGAAATCGATTAATTGTTTCACGGTAGCAGCCAGCAACGGGTCGTGGCGGCATAATAGCAAACCTTGTTACCTGCGAAAGCGCCGCTCATGATTGTCGACCTGCACTGCCACAGCACCGCCTCAGACGGCTCCTTGGCA
Organism: Pseudomonas typographi; assembly: GCF_014694385.1. Classification (GTDB taxonomy): domain Bacteria; phylum Pseudomonadota; class Gammaproteobacteria; order Pseudomonadales; family Pseudomonadaceae; genus Aquipseudomonas; species Aquipseudomonas typographi. The sequence goes on from NZ_JAAOCA010000050.1 coordinate 22,903, forward strand.
CCCAAAGACCTGGTGGCGCGGGCGTTCGAGCGCGGTGTGCGCACCTTGGCGCTCACCGACCACGACACCGTCGAAGGGTTGCCTGAGGCGCGCAGTGCGGCGCGGGGGCTGGGCATGCAGTGGGTCAGCGGGGTGGAGTTGTCGTGCATCTGGGGTGGGGCCACCATTCACGTACTGGGTTATGGCTTTGCCCTGGACGCCGCACCGCTGCAGGCCGCGCTACAGGCATTGCATCAGGGGCGCTGGTTGCGCGCCGAAGAAATCGACCGGCGCCTGGCGGCCAAGGGCATGCCTGGCACCCTCGCCGGAGCCCGGGCCGTGCAGCAGGGGCTGGGCGACAGCCGCAATGCGCCGGCGCGGCCGCATTTTGCCGAATATTTAATGCAGGCGGGGTGGGTGCCCGACCGCAATGCGGCGTTTCAGCGCTGGCTAGGCGCAGGCAAGCTGGGCGACGTCAAGCAGCATTGGCCGACCCTGGAGGCCACCGTGCACACCCTGCGCAGCGCTGGGGCGTGGGTGAGCCTGGCGCATCCGCTGCACTACAACTTCACCCGCAGCAAGCGCCGCCGGCTGGTCGGCGAGTTCATCCAAGCGGGTGGGCACGCCATCGAAGTGGTCAATGGCCAGCAACCGGCCGAGCAGGTCGGCACGTTGTCGATCCTGGCCCGCGAATTCGGCTTGTTGGCCAGCGCCGGTAGCGATTTCCATGGGCCAGGGCTGTGGGGCGAAATCGGCAGTTACCGGCCCATGCCGGAAGACTTGCCGCCCTTATGGGCGCGCTTTCGGCTTGACGTGTCCCTCTCCTGAGCAGGTAAACAGCGTGAGCCAATTTTTTCAGATACACCCACAAAACCCGCAGCCGCGGCTGATCAAACAGGCGGCTGAGATCATTCGCCGGGGCGGGGTGGTGGTGTACCCCACCGATTCCTCGTACGCCATTGGCTGCCAGATCGGCGACAAAGCCGCGATTGAGCGCGTGCGCCGGTTGCGCCAGCTCGACGATAAACACAATTTCACCTTGTTGTGCCGGGACCTTTCACAATTGGGCCTGTTCGCCAAAGTCGACACCGGCCAGTTTCGCATTCTCAAAACCTACACGCCCGGGCCCTATACGTTCATCCTCAACGCCACCCGCGAGGTGCCACGCCTGCTGCTGCACCCCAAGCGGCGCACCATCGGCCTGCGCGTGCCGCAGCACCCCATCGCCCTGGCGCTGCTCGAAGAGTTGGGTGAGCCGCTGATGAGCGTAACCCTGGCGTTGCCCGGCGATGACCAACCCTTGGCCGACCCCTATGAAATGCGCGAGCGCTTGGAGCGGCAGGTAGACCTGATCATCGATGGCGGTGCCGGTGGCCATGCCGCCTCGACCGTGATCGACATGAGTGGGGATGAGCCCGAAGTGGTGCGCGTGGGGTGCGGCGACCCGGCACCGTTCGCGGTGCGGGCATGAGCGACGCGGCCCAAAGCCCGGGGGCTGTTAGCGCCGAAACGCCCCAGCAGTTGCAGCTGGCGTTGGTCTATGGCGAGGCGTTCACCCAGTTACCACAAGACCTTTACATCCCGCCGGATGCCTTGGAGGTGTTTCTCGAAGCGTTCGAAGGCCCCTTGGACCTGCTGCTTTACCTTATTCGCAAGCAGAACATCGACATCCTGGACATTCCCGTGGCGGAAATCACCCGCCAGTACATGGGCTATGTGGAATTGATGAAAACCGTGCGCTTGGAGCTGGCCGCCGAATACTTGGTGATGGCCGCCATGCTGGCGGAGATCAAATCACGCATGTTACTGCCGCGCTCGGCCGAGGTAGAAGAAGACGAGGCCGACCCGCGCGGCGAGTTGATCCGCCGCTTGCAGGAATATGAACGTTTCAAAAGCGCGGCCGAAGGCCTCGACGCCTTGCCCCGGCTGGGCCGCGACATCCAGGTGCCTAGTTTGGAGGCGCCGCAAGCCAGCGTGCGTAAGTTATTGCCGCAGGTGGCCCTGCAGGAGGTGCTGTTGGCGATGGCCGAGGTACTGCGGCGCAGTGATTTGTTCGAAAGCCACCAGATCAGCCGTGAGGCGCTGTCGACCCGCGAACGCATGGGGCAGGTACTGGCGCGGCTGCGCGGTGGCGTGTTCGTCCCGTTCGCCGAGCTGTTCAGCGCCGAAGAGGGCAAGCTCGGGGTGGTGGTCACCTTCATGGCCGTGCTTGAACTGGTGAAGGAATCCTTGATCGAGTTGGTGCAGAATGAACCCTTTGCCGCGATCCACGTGCGTGCCCGTGCTGAGCACGCGGCGGACTGACCGAGGGTGCCGATGAACCTGAATGAACCGCGCGAGTTGGCGCCGCTGCTGGAAGCCTTCCTGCTCGCCTCTGGCAAGCCACAATCACTGGAACGCTTTTTCGAGCTGTTCGACGAAGCCGAGCGGCCGGCGCCTATGGTGTTCAAAAAGGCCCTCGACTTGCTGCGCCGATCATGCGAGAACCGGGCCTTCGAGCTGGTCGAAGTGGCGTCTGGCTACCGCCTGCAGGTTCGCGAAAAATTCGCCCCCTGGGTGGGCCGCCTGTGGGAAGAGCGCCCGCAGCGCTATTCCCGCGCGCTACTCGAAACCCTGGCATTGATCGCCTACCGCCAGCCGATTACCCGGGGCGAGATCGAAGACGTGCGCGGCGTGGCGGTCAACAGCAACATCATTCGCACCCTGGTGGAGCGTGAATGGGTTCGCGTGGTCGGCTACCGGGATGTGCCGGGTAAGCCTGCGATGTTCGCCACCACCAAGGCGTTCCTGGACCACTTCAACCTGAAGAACCTCGACGAACTGCCGCCGTTGGCCGAGCTGCGAGAACTGGAGCCGGAGGGCTTGCTGGAACCACACGACGAGGACGCGCCGGTACCTGCGCACTTGCAGGCCCTGGCCGATGCCAGCCTGGCCCTGGGCAACGACGAAGCGGGCGAGCCGCTAAATGCCGAAGGCGGTGAGCAGGCGAGCTTTCGCACTCTGCTGGCTGAGCTTGACTCCATGGAACAAGGGCTCAAGACGACATTCGAAGATATGCCCGAGCCCTCGGCGGTGGAGGGGGGCACCCGGCCGGACGACGAACGGTAAGCGACGAACAGCCTGGAATTGTGCTGCAGGTTGCCCGCCGCAGGCGTATAGTGCGCGGCCCTGTCTTTATTCATCCATTACACCGGGAGGTGCCACGGCATGACTGAACAACACCCTGGCGGCGATGCCGCTATTGCCCCAGCCGGCGAAAAACTGCAAAAGGTTTTGGCGCGTATCGGCGTAGGTTCGCGCCGCGATGTCGAAGGCTGGATCAGCGAGGGCCGCATCAAGGTCAACGGCGCGGTGGCCACCCTCGGCCAGCGTGTCGACCTGCTCGATGCGATCAGCGTCGATGGCCAATTGATCAAGCGCGAAAGAACCGCTGAAACCCAGCGCCGGGTGATCCTGTACAACAAGCCAGACGGCGAGATCTGCACCCGCGATGACCCTGAAGGCCGCCCCACGGTGTTCGACCGCCTGCCGCGCCCGCGCGAAGGCCGTTGGATCAACGTTGGCCGCCTGGACATCAACACCACCGGGCTGCTGATGTTCACCACTGACGGTGAATTGGCCAACCGCTTGATGCACCCCTCTTACGAGATGGACCGAGAATACGCGGTGCGTGTGCGCGGCGAAGTGACCGACGAGATGATCGACCGGCTCAAGGCGGGTGTGGTGCTTGAAGACGGCCCGGCGAAATTCACCGACATTCAGCAGGCGCCTGGCGGGGACGGCTTCAACCACTGGTTCCACTGTGTGGTGATGGAAGGCCGCAACCGCGAAGTGCGCAGGTTGTGGGAATCGCAGGGGCTGGTGGTCAGCCGCCTCAAGCGCGTGCGGTTCGGCCCGGTGTTTCTCAATTCCGACCTGCCCATGGGCCGCTGGCGCGAAATGACCCAGGGCGAAATCGATATTCTGGCCGGCGAAGTGGGCCTTAAACCGGTCGCATTGCCCGCCCAGGGCGGTAAAGACAAGGAAAAACTCGAGCGCCTGCAGCGCAAAGCCTCGCGCCCGCTCGGCCGTGGTGAGCGCGTGCGGCAACTGCGCCCGGCGCAGGAGGGCGAAGCGCGCAGCGGGCGCAACCCCGCCATTGGCAGCAAGCCCGCCGCTGAGGGCAAGCCAGGCCGCAAGCCGGCACCCAAGCCGCGCGGAACGCAAGTGGCCGAACGCCCAAGCGATGTACGTGGCAAGCGCAAGCCGCGTGGCTGAGTGACCGGCTGATGTTGCAACTGTCTAGCCTGGTGAGTATTGCCGACGCTGAAATCCAGTGGTCGGCAATCCGTGCCCAGGGCGCGGGCGGGCAGAACGTTAACAAGGTGTCCAGCGCCGTGCACCTGCGTTTTGACATCCATGCCTCGAGCCTGCCACCCTTTTACAAGGAACGCCTGTTGGCGCACCGGGACAGCCGCATCACCGACGAGGGCGTAGTGGTGATCAAGGCCCAGCAATTTCGCACCCAGGAAAAAAACCGGCAGGATGCCCTGGTGCGTTTGCGTGAGCTGATCTTGGCCGCCACGGCGGTGCAGAAGGCGCGCCGCGCCACCAAGCCAAGCAAAGCCGCCAAGGCCCGCCGGCTCGAAGGCAAAAGCCGCCGGGCCGGCGTGAAGGCCGGGCGCGGTAGGGTTGATTATTGAAAGTTTGATTCCAGCCCTTGGCGCTGCACATTTAGCAC
>NZ_JAAOCA010000051.1 GCF_014694385.1 Pseudomonas typographi
GCCGGCGGCTCACCGGTTTTGCCGTAAAGCTGGGTGGCTTCCGAATAGGCCCACAGCGAGGCATTGCCGCTCACGCCCACCGCCGATACGCGCGCGGTATAGGTGCCGGTGTAGATCCCGCTTACCTTCATGGCGGCGGTGTAGGTGACGCCGGCATAGATCCAGTCACCCGAATCACGTTTCCACCACACGTTATAGCTCTGGGCGCCCTTGGGGGCATCCCAGGTGATGCGCATGGTGGCTACGGTCAGGCCTTGCTTCACCGCGTCGAAAGTCGACAGCACGACATTGGTGGGTAGCGCCTGGATCGCACCGGGCAAGGTGGTGGTGGGCGGCGTGACGATCTGCGCGCCGGAGTCGATCGCCGCGAACTTGCTCGCATTGTGCTGCACCGCCACCACGTCATACTGCAGCTTGTCATCGCCGAAATTCTCGGTGACGGTCAGGATGCGGTAAGTCTCTGGCACCACCTCGGCCGTTTCGATCGCATAAACCGATTCTGCAATGGGCGCCGCGTCGAAGCTCTCGGTGACGGTGATCACCCGCCCGGCCACAGAGCGGATAACGCGGGTCTGCGCCACACCATTGGGCTGTATCACCACCAGCGTGTCGCCAGCGGCAACGGTCAGGTCATCATCCACCGTCACGCTGTCGATGCTCGATGCCTTCAACCGGCCACCGATGGGCTTGCCGGCGTAGTTCTGGTCGGCCACCCGCACGATTTGCCCGGGGCGCGCGATTACGCCATCCAGGCCGACGCTGAATTGGATCGTGTCGGTTTCTAGTTGGTTGGTCAGCAGCGTGTACTGTCCCAGACGCTGGGCCTGGCCTTGAGACACGCAGCCAAACGCGGTGATCTCCGTCTCCCGCACGCCATAGCGGGCAAGCGATTGCTGATTCTGGACGTACTCGACCTTCTGCGCGCCAAAGTCGTCGCGGTTGGTCCAACTGACCTTGGCCACGCTGTAGCGCGTCGATCCAGAAGAGCCCACCCGGGTGAATGCGCCATCGACCACATTGGCATTGGTGTAGGTGTACACCGGGTCGGTCGGCATATCGGCCGAGGCCACGACTTCGCTGCCAGCGTAATAGGCCATGCCCCGAAAGATGCTGGCCAGGTCTTGTAGCACCTGCAGGGCATCGGCGCGCGATTGCAGGAAGAGGTTGCAGGTAAAGCGAGGTTCGGTACTGCCTTTGCCATCGTCGACCAGTTCATCGCAGTACTGAGCGATCTGGTACAGCGCCCACTTGTCCACCTGGGCATCGCTGATGAAGCGGCCCAGGCCGTAGCGGTCGTTCAGGATGACGTCGCGGTAGATCCAGGCCGGGTTATCGGTCCATGCAGACTGGAAAGTGCCATCCCAGGTGCCGATGTAACTGCGGGTGCTCGGCGTGTAGTTGCTCGGCACCTGGATGATGCGGCCCTTGATACGAAACGCGCGTTCCGGGATCGACGAAAACTGACTGGCGTCGATCTTGATCCCCACCAGCGCGGTGTAGGGGTACTGCAGCTTGGCGTCGATGACCTCGGTGTAGCTGACGACCGTGGTGGTGGCCTGAATACTCGAGCTGGTCGAGTCCGCGGTAGTGCGCCGGACGCGGATCGTCCACCCTTCTTCCGCCGCGGGCAGGTCGATGCGGTGCGAGCGCTGATAGCCCGAAGTGGTCTTGCCGCTGAACGACGTGGTTATCACCGGCTGATAATCGGCGCCATCGGTCGACAGCTCGACGACGTAGTTCACCGTATAGCCGACGGTATCACCGTCGCTTTGTTGTTCGTAAAGGGTCGACGCGCCCAGTTGAAGGCGAACGGCCGAAAGCTCCAGGTTGCTGATGGCCTGGGTCCAGGGCTGGGCGGCCGTCAGTTCCACCCCTACCGACTGCTCGCTCTCCACCGAGGGAAAGCCGGTGATGTAATCCTGGTCGTGCTCCCCGTAGCGCTGCTCCCAAGTCACGCCGGTGAAATTCAGCGAGCCATCGGCATTGCCTAGCGGCGTTTCGTCCAGGTAGATCGATTGCGCGCCATTCACCAGGCCAACGATGGGGCCCTCGCTGATCGCATCGAGGATGTTGGCGTAGCTGGTGTTGATGAGGCTGTCGGGGCTTTCTACAGGCGTGTGGGTGCTGGAGCTGCCTTTGGCGCCCCTGACGACCATCATGTTCATGCGTGCCCCTATTGCTCGTCTTCGGCGACGATGCCCATAGAAATCATTGCGGAGCCCACGGTCATCTCGCCGTAGCACAGTGGGACCGGGTTGCCCTGGGTGACGGTATTCTTGATACCGGAGAAGTTGTAGCTGGGTTGATTGTCGGCTGATTCGCTGCTGTCGATGCCGGTTTGCGTGCCGGCAATCATTTGAGCTACGCCGCCGAGGGCGAGGGATATGCCTACGGAACCGACCACGCTCCAGGCGCCTCCCGCGAACAGCGACCCAGCGGCCGGCGCAGTAGCGGGCACCAGCACCGCGGCAGCGATCAGCGCAATACCTACCAATACTTGGCCGAGCCCTTTACTTCCCTTGCTACCCTGCACCACAGGTGCAATCCGTATGTCATTGTGGCTCGGCGGCTCGCCAAGTTGATCCTTGGTCAGGTTGCGCTTGCCGTAGAATACGGCGAAGGCCATGCCCTGCTCCTTTGAGTCGATCAGGAACTGGTTGAAACCTTTGTGCAGCACACCGAGTGCCCGGACCGCCTCGGCGGCCGAATTCACCGCCAATCGATGCACACGGCCGAACCGCGCGCCCAACTTGCCGTACAGTCGAATGGTTCGTACGCGCTCGCAGTGCGCATAATTTATCGCAGACATATTTCACTCCGGGCAGAAAAAAGCCCGCACGATGGCGGGCTGTCGATTAATTGGGCTAAGCCCCGAAGGCTTCTAACTCATAGGCATGAACGCACCCCATTGATGCGCATTTGGGACCAGGCGTCGCCGCTATCCGCATTTGCGCTAAAGTATTTCAGGGCAGATCCAGAGCCCGACTGCGCGATATCAATGGCCTCATTAGCTCCGATGCTTTTTACCATTAGCCCACCATTCCTCCCGGGCTGTACCACTGCTTCAAATGTGACCCAACGGTAGCTTTGAGCAGACCAAGTCGGGGCAATGCATGCTGCAACTGCTTCAGGTGACTTGGCGCTCGAAAATTCCGCTATTGCCCCTTTCCGGCGAGCCTCCTCCATGCTCATGGTGCACCCCGCCAGCGCTATGACCGCCATCGCCGCTGTGAAGACTCGCATGCCCACCTCCTTTAGAAAGGTGGCAATTTATCATGCTCAGCCATAGGGAGAATCCTTGTGTCTCATGTAGAAGCGGGCTGCCTCGGCAAAGAAGCCCCCGAACAGGTCGCGCTTTGAATCCCGGCCATACAGGTGATGCAAGATCGACCCCGGTACCGGGTGGTGGTCGGGCTCGGTCTTAAGCTTGCCGTCGGCCAAGTACACCCCGGCATGGTTGGCCACCGGTGAGCGGACCTGCATGACGATGAGATCGCCCTGGCGTAGGTCGGCTGGATCGCACGGCGCGAAGCCGGCGGCCTCGAAGTTCTCTCGGTAGAGATCCTGGCCCTTATCCCACCAGCCATCGTCGCGCTCGTAGTTGGGCAGTTCGATACCCAGCTCGCGCTGGTAGTAGTCGCGCACCAGGGTGTAGCAATCCAGCACGCCGTGCCGGAATGGCCGCCCAATGAGCGGCGCTTGGTAGCCCGCCGGCTCGTGGATCAGGTGCCCGACCGGCTCACCCTCGCGGACCTCGACCACTAGCCAAGGCAGCCCAGTGCCCTCCATGGATACCCGGTCGGCGTGGCTGAGCCTGGCCGACTGGCCGGGGTGGCTGTGCACGATGGCCACGATCTCGCCCTGATCCTCGGCTTCGGCCCAGGCCTCGGCGCTGATTTTGAAGTCTTCGGCGGGGTTCTGCGCGGTGTTGGGAGCCGGCGCGTACCGGTTGACCCGATCCTTACGCACGATGAACCCACACGCCTCGTTGGGCAGCCGGGCCCGGGCGTCGTCGTAGATCGCCTGAAGGGTGTCTTTGGAGAGTTTCATGGTTGGGCATCCAGCTTGGATAAAGAGCCAGTAACGCAAATAGGGACGTTCGTAGTAGCGTTGTGCCTCTACCATCATCAACAAGGAAGGAGACTATGGCTCAGTTCATTAGATCAACTACGAAGTATCTCACCGAAATCACTCCGACGCTCCTCGGCAGCGGGCCGGAGTGGACATCTGTTTTTACGCCAGGGCAACGCGTCCCTACTTCGGGTATTTACCGCTGCAAAGGTTGCAGCCAGGAAATCTCCGCGAACGAAGGCAACCCATTCCCACCACAGAATCACCACCAGCACGCCCTTTTGGAGGTCGGCATCGAATGGCAACTGATCGTCAAAACCAACGCTAACTAATCCTCGAACTAACACTGCCCGTGGCCGGCAAGTCCATGGACCGGGGTAATGTGACCTTGGAGGTCGATATGCAACCTACTCGATTCAGCTACTTGCTAATCTCCACCGATGAAAATGCGATCATGGCTGCCTTGCAGCAGTCCGTCGACTTGGAAATGGTCCATAACAAAGAAGGCATTCACGCCTTCCTGTCCGACACAACCTTTGGCGATCTGGAAGTACTGCTTCGAGCGGCAAGCAAGGAGTTTGGCCTTGTGCAAACCTCCAACGTCGCCTACCAAACCTCAAATGCGGCTCTCAGTCAGACCCTAAGTCATATCGTCTGATGGCGGCTGCTTGAGCCTGACCAAACAACCTCTCCCCCGATGACTTCGATCTTCGATCCTTCGCTCATGCGATATGGGCCTATGAGTAGGTACTCGGCGCGGCCATCCTGGACATCGACCTCAACCGGTTCGCGTTCTGGATGGCTGCGCCCACGCCGCCAAGCAATGGCCGGGACGAATGGATCTGGCTGACTCATAACTTTCTCCTGCGGCGTCGCCGCTCACTGTTTGCTGTCTTTGTGCCTGAGAATCAGGCGTGTTGAGTAGGCCAAACCCTTAATACCCAGCGCTCGGGTACGACCCGTAGCGCAGTTGGTTGTTGGCCCCGAACCGCAACTTGCAACCGGTGAGCGTGCCCGAGCACATGTCCTTGGCCGGGTCGTCGGTGGCCACGTCCTTATCGGTGAAATAGGCCGAGCCGGTGTATGCGCAGTAAGTGCCGCGATACCCGCCGATGACCAACCACTGACAACAGTTGGCAACGATCTGGCGCCCGGGCAACTGCCGGTCGGTGGCGATCAATGGCGACTTGAGCACGAAACTCACGGTCGCCGGGTCGGCGCCCTGCTTCTGGTCGATCGTGTAGACGTCATCGGTGAAGTACTCGTCCGGGTCCGCCTCGGGGTTGCCTTCAGGGAAGTTCACGGCATCCAGATACCTGCCCAACGTGCGGTGCCGGGTGATCTTGCCGTCGACCAGATCCTTGTAGGTCGCACACAGCGCGGTGATGAAGCCGGTGACGTTGCCCACGGACAGCGTGGGGTTACTCTGCTGCCCTTCCCCGGTCATGCCCATGCCTTCGACCTTGATCGGCCAGGGCGAGTATCCAACGCCCTGCCAGGTGATACCGCCAACCCGGGTGTAGCCATGGAAGTAGTAAACGTCGCCATCGATGGCCGTCAGGTCCAGTTCGAACAGCTCGACGTACTGGCCGGGCTCGAGCTTCTGCACGTCCTCGTAGATGCTCTCGGCCATTAGCTCACCTGGTAGGTTTGTTCGAAGGTTGCGGTCATCTGCCACACTCCGCCGCCCTGATCCGTCGGCTTGAAGCTGCTGCAGGTGAAGTACAGAGGGCCATCGAAGGGTGTCGACCAGATGAACGCCTTATAGCCCTGCTGAGTGCGAAGGAAGGTCATGATTTCGGCGATGCGAGCCTTTTCACCGGTGAAGGTCAGATCCCACGACTGCGTTTCGTTGTTGATGCCGTCCGCAGCGCGCTGGGTGTAGCCGTTGCCGAACTGTGCCGAGCGGATGCGCTGCGTGAAAGTGCCCGGCGCCGCCTTGTCGGGGCGCCAGGTGAATGTGTCGGCCATTACCCCCTCCCATTGATGGCTTTTCGGATGTTGCCCTGCTGGCTCAGCGACTTGGCTTCGAGCTCCTTGTACTTCTGGGTCACGAAGTTGCCGATTTCGGTGCCAAAGGATGCGAGGCCAGATTGGTTAGTGCTCACTTGGGACGTGCCGTCGCTGGCGATTCTGATGTTTACAACGGGCGCCACAGCAGCCGCACCCTGCCCCGACAGCATCGAGGCTGTTCCGAGCGAGGTGACCGACCCGCTCACGTACCCGCCGTCGGCATAGCCCCGCGCGTTCAGCCCCAACAAATAGTCCTTCATGCCCGGCTGGCTCACGACCTCCTTGCGGATGACGACTTCACCCCCATGAACGATGCCTTTGGGCTCGTACTTACCTCCATCGCCGGTATAGCCGCCCGCGGAGTGACCAGTTAGCCAACCAGAGAATGCAGACCCGGTGTAATCCGCAGTGGTGCTTCCCGCCGATGTCGAACTGCTGCCAAGTAAACCGCTCAGCACAGAACCCAATCCGCTACCGGAAATACTTGAAAACACGCTCGATGCAGCGGCCTCAACCTCCATCTTGGCCAACATCTTGAGGAAGCTGACAGCTACGTCGCCGAAGCTTTCGTCAGCGCCAAACGCCCAGTCCACCGTTGCATCCGTGAGGCCGTCGAACAGGCTTGTGAACGCCGACTTCATCTGACCAGCGACGTTTTGGGCGTTTTCCAAATAATTGCGAAACGCTGAAGCGGCGCCGCTCTCCCAATCCGATTGAGCAGCGGTCATTTTGTCGTAGTTGGCCAGTACCGTGTCCCGGTATTTGCCCTCAGCAGCCGTAACTGAGGCCAAGTCCTTCTCGTAGTCCTCCTGACTATATTTGTCCGGCGCCGTCTTGCGTCGATCCAAGAGCTTGGCGCGTTCGTCATTGAACTTGTCGGTGGTGGAATCGAGACTGCTCTGCAATCCTTGTTGGCGGTCGCTCAAACCAATAGAAGCAGCCGCCCGATCACCTTGCAGGCTGAGCGCAGCACGTTGCCGTTCCAGTTGCGCGACGTAGGCCTCCGAAGCCGCCGTTGCCCGCTCGACACGCCCCTTTTCGGCAGTGGCGAGCACTTCCGACTGGCTGTCGGCGTCCTTCTGCGCCTTGATCATGCTGGCCCGGGCGTCCGCGATTTTCTGGTCGATCTGAATGCGTTGGGCGCCGGTGGTGGTGCTCTTGGCTCTGATCGATTCAAGCGCTGCGATCTCGGCCTCGTAGGCTGCTGTGACCTGCTCTTTTTCGGCATTGATCAGCGCGGTACGCTGCGTGTAATACGACTCGGCACTGATGACTCCGGCTTTCTGCTCGGCATCCAGCTCCTTCTGGCTGTTGCTGTAGTCGCTGACCAGCGCCTTCAGGGCGTTTTGCTGGTCGTTGAATACGGTGAGGTCGACCGAACCGGAACCCGCTGGTTTGTTGGATTTGGCGTAGTCATCATTGACCTTCTTAACCGCGACCTGATAGTCGCGGTTGATCTGGTCGGCGTTTGCACCGCGCCCTGCAAGAGCCGTGGCCCGTTTCCGGTCTAGTTCGGCAATCTCGTTTTTACGCTTGGTTTCCTTGTCCAGCCCATCAAGATATTTTTGGTGCAAAGACTGGGTCGCCTCAATGGCTTTGCGTTCCGTCTCGGCTGCGGCACCTTCAGCAGCAGCCTGCTCATCGGTTGCCGCCTTCGAGCGCTGGAGCAGAGCAAGGCGTTGCTGCAATTCTGATCGCAGGCTTTCGACCCGCTCGCGCTCACGCGAAGCCTGGTTGCCGGTGATGTTCGCTGCATCCGGTAGGCTGGCGAGCTGTTTTTTTACCTCTTCGATTTGTTGCCCGACGGACTCTTCCCTGCCGATATTGAGCATCGCGTCCCAGGCCCCTTTGGCCTTGTTCTTGATGCTGTCCCACGCGGATTCGAGGGTTCCGAGATTCTGCTTGATCTTGTCGGCACGCTGTTTCAGCGCCTCCGCGTACGTACTTTCTGCTAGGTTCGCCGCAGCAGTTTTGTTTCCCTGCTCTTCAAGGGCCTGGATCTGCTGATAGACAGCGGCGGTCAGGTAGTTGTACTGCTCATTCAGCGCGGCGGATGCCTTGGCCGGCTCGTCAGCAAGCCGCTTGAACTCCGAAACCGTCTCGGAAACGGCCTTGCCGGTGGCTGACTCCATGGCTAATGCGGCGACGCCGATGTTTTTGAACTGGTCTGCCGTGATGGAACCGGTCGAAGCCAACTGCACTAGGACATCAGCCGCAGCACCGGTGGTGCCAACGGTTTCACTGATCCGCCTGGCCATATCGGCCAACTGCCCCGTGTTAACGCCGGCTGCATTGCCCGTGAGAACAAGTGACTTTCTGAAGTCGTCCTGCTCTTGGCTCCCACTGTAGTAAGCCGCTGCCAGTACGCCTGCGGCGGCGGCAGCCACGGTAAAAGGGTTCACCAGCCCGGCAACGTATCCGCCCACGGCCTTAGCTGCCGGCCCGATGCCGCCGAACATGTCTTTGAGCTGGCCGCCTTGTTGCAACAGCACCGTGAACGGTGCTTGTCCGCCTTGCAAGCCGGTCACGATGTCGGTGATCTGCGCAGGCACCCCCCGAATAGCCGCGGAGGTCTGTTTGGCAGATACGCCTGCGGCCAGCAGCGAGTCACTGAACCGGCCTAGCTCCGTGCGTGATTTGCTGATCTTGTCCTGGTAGTCCTTGAACGTATCGGCATCCAGGGCGCCCAGGCTTTTCTGCTTGGCCAGTCGGCTTTCGAGATCATCCAGCCGCCCAAGGGCCTTCACCGTCGGGTCGATCTCGCCGAGCAACTGCGCAAGGTCATCCTTTTGCTTTTTGAGGGCTTGGCCGGCCTTATCCGCGCTGCTGGCGACCTTCTCGGCAGCCTGCTCAGCGCGCCCACCGGCAGCGACAAACCTGTCCAGATCCGTGGCTGCCTGGACGGCATCGCCGGAATTGATCTCGATGCCCAGCTGGGCGATGCTTCCAACCGTCATGAGTCTATTCCTGTCGTTGCTCGGCCATCACGGCCAGGGCTTCTGCTTCCATCACGCGGAGGTCGTCGAACAGCCCAGCGCGATCTCTCTTGCGAATGCCGGCCAACTTCAAAACGACCGGAAGCGCGTTGTAATCCAACCCTACGGCGCCGCCCATGCCCACACGCCACTGGGTGGACATAGCCTCGAAGGCGCAGAAGGCCGGCCAGGCGTCAGGCCATACTTCAACTTCTTCGTCAGGAATGTCGGTGCGCGTGAGCCCGAACACTGCCAAGTCCTGATCGCTTGGACCACCCTCGTATAGCGCCCGGGCCGCGCCCCTCAGTTTCCCAAGCGGGCTTTCCGGTAGGCTTCGTAATATGCCCTTAGCACCGCGTCTGGCGAGCCGGCAAAAGTGGTAGCCAGGGCGCGCAGCGATTTCTCGCTGAGGGGGTCGTCAAAGTCCCAAGCGGTGACCACCTCTTGCAGGTGGGAAACCTGCACTTCGATCTCGGCCTTGGCTTGTTCGAGCGTGCTGCGCTCCTTCGAGTCATCGAAAAGCTTTTGGCCGTCGGCCTGCTGCTTGTCCAGAAACTCAGCCAGACCCAGTCGGTCCAGGTACTTGAAGGTGAATTGGACCTCAAGCGGGTCGCCGCCGACGCGGGGAATGGATACCACCGCGTCGAAGGTCGGGTTAGGCGCAATTTTGATATTGGGCATGCTGGCTCCTTACGCCGCGTATCGCGTTGGGCGTGCGGCCAGCGATAAGGTGATAGTGCGGGTCATGATGTTATTGCGCGCCAACGTAGGCGTTGCGCTGATCGACACGTAGGCGTTGTAGTAAATCACCGAACCGTTGGGCAATTTCAGGCGTACCACACGCGTTTCCTTATCCTCATCCGCTTCTTCGCAGATAGGGACATAAGCCTGGGTTGGATCGTCGGCCACAGTAAGCGTTATGGTGATCGGGTTCTTCGTGGTCGGCAGTTGGCGGTCATCGTCATCTTCGAGGAAGCCGAAGGTGGCGAACTGCTGATCGCCGCCACTCGTGGCTACATCGGTGATTTGGGCGATTTGAGCCCAGGCCGTCACGGCGCGGACGCTACCGGCTCCAGAGCCAGCCGTGTACACATTGAGGTTACTGGTGTCGATGCCTTCCAGGTCGAACGCATCTGCGGTCGGATCGGCCACGCGAGCGACCTTTCCGTCCAGTCGGGTCCAGCCAGAGGTAACGACTACCACCGCACCTTCATCAAGGGCATGGCCATCCGCTGTGACCTCAGCCGGGTTCGCGTTAGAAATGGCGGTGGCCAGCACTGCCGTGGCGAATACCGAGCCGATTTCCATGATTGCGCCGTTGGGCAACTTGAAAGCCATGTGGATTTTCCTCATACAGAAATGAAAAACCCGCTCATGGCGGGTTCAGGGTTGCCCAACGGGCGGGTTATTAGATGTCTGCCCGGTATTGAAAGCTGGCCGGTATGGTGTAGGTGGTGTCTGCGGTGATGCCTGGCCCGGGATCGACGGGCGTCAGTACCAGCACGCCGAAATCACCTTGCATGAGCTTCAGGTACAGCGGGAACAGCGCTGCAAGCTCGTCGACGATGCTCGCTGCGGAGCCCGAGCCGTTGCCGGCCGGCGTGACAACGTTAACCTGGAGTACGCCGGTGTAGAGGCGGTCATCACCGCCCAAGGTGTTAGAGGCAGTAACGGCCGGCAGCGTGAAGGCTGCCAGGTAGGTTTCATCGGCTGCCGGCGTGAAGCTGACGTTTTGGTAGGCGATCCGCAGTGATGGATCGCGCCCGGCTGCCCAGGCGGCCAAACGGGCCTCGAACAAGGATCTGATCAGGCGGTGGCTCATACTTTGTGCTTCTCGATGGTATCCAGAACGATCTGCTGGAACCTGGCCACGGTCACGCGGACCATTCCGTTTGGCGCCTGGGTAGAGTGGCCAAACTCCAGAGGAATCGCATAGGGCAGTGAGTTCGTAATATAGGCCACTTCACCTGCCTGAAATTCGATAACCCCTTCGCTGATGCGCGCCCGGGACTTGTTGCCGCTACTGTCAACCTCTTCCGTCGTCGAGTCGTCCGGCGACCCGATACCGAACATCCAGTTGTTGCGAAAGCGGCCGCCGACGTAACCGGCTGGGGCGACGATATCCATACCGTCCTTCAGTGCCTCGCCAGGGCTTAGGCGGCCCCCCTTGCGCAACGCGGCGTTGTGATCCGCCACGGCCTGGTTGTACTGCGCCGAGGTCTTGTTCACCTCCCACAAATCGGGATCGCCCACCGGCGACATGGTGATGAGGCTGTCGCCAACCTTGATGATGATTTCCCGGCAACTGGCCTCAATTGCCTCTTTCGCCTGGTCTGCGAATGCCTGGATCGCTACCGAGAAGTCGCCTTTCAGGCCTGCGTACTTGGATGCCATGCTCAAGCCCTCAGCTGTATGGACCACGTGGCGCCGGCCGCGTCCTGACCGATGTTGATGACGCGCTGATCGTTGATGAGGTCGCCAACCTTGGGTTCGGCCGGGTCGTCGGTGGCCACCCCGTCAACCAAGATCAGCAGCTCGCTTTGCAGCACCAGCAGCTTTTCGTCCGTGGCCAAAATGAGCGAGCCGTCAATCTCCTGGGTCGAGTAGCTGCCGAACACGCCACGGCCCGTGTAAGTGGTCGTGGTGCTGGTAGTCTGGCCCGTGGCCGGATCATAGACAGCGGCCTCTTTACGGCTTCCGGCCACAGGCTTCACCGCGTCGGCCAGGCCATCCGCATCATCAAAGGCCTCCGCCAGCTCGGCTTGGATCTCGTCGCGCATGCCCATGCCTAGATCCTCTGAAGCATGAAAACGCCAGCCCGCTTGGTCCACGGCTCGATGAGCGCCAGGGCGAAGTTCTCGCCCTGCGACAGATCAGCGGAGCCAGCCACATAGGTTTTGCTTACGGAGGTGCCGGATTGAGCCGATACCGTCTTGCTCTGCACTTCCTTTTGGGTGTCCTTGTATAGGCCCCCAGCGGCAGCGACCTTCGCCACCTGCGCGCCGGCCATCTTGATCTCGGTCGGTACCGGATCGGGGACAGCGCGCTGAATCTTGGCCGTGAGCCAGGCGTTGGCCATCGCCACGGCAAGGACCGCATCACCGGTGCCGGCCCAGTCAGGACCAAGCTGGGTATCGACATCGGCCACAGTGATGAAATCGGTCATGTGTGTGTCCTTATTCCTTCGGCACCAAGGCCTGCAGGTCTTCTTTCTTGGCACTGGCATCGAAGGTGATGCCCTTGGCGGTCAGCCAGGCTTTCAGATCATCGACCTTCATTTTCAGCGGGTCGGTTTCCTTTTGCGCGTCGATGGCCGCGTCGATCTCTTCCTGAGTGCTGCGGGAGGCATAGCCTTCTGGTGGGTAGGCGCTCGCCTGGTATCCGGCAGCGACATACTCAGCCACGGTCGGCCCGTCGAGCCTCAACCCGTCGGCACTCGCTGCACTGACCTTGATGCCGCGCTTCTGATAGGCCTCGACAATGTTTGGGGCATCGCCTTCGACCACCACTTCGGTAGCGCCGCCGACCACCCCGAAGAAATGGTCGAGACGGCGGTAGCACACGCCAGCTTCATTGCCCGGCGTGTCGGTATAAACAACCTTCATGTGGATCTCCTATGCGCCATGCAGGCGCCTGGGCAGGTTATGGCGCCGTCGCGGTACCGCTGATGACAGCGGCGAAAGGCACCTGCTTGCGGTCGAACACGCGGGTCCAGTTGGCCGCGGCGGCGTACTGAGTCGCCGAAGGGCTCTGGTTCAGCGTGTTGCTGCCTGCCCAGCTGAAGCCTGCCGGTTGCAGGATGTAGGTCTTGCGCTCCCAGAGCACTTCAGCACCGCCGCCGTTGCCGCCGTCGGGTTTGCGCTGCAGCTCTTCCGGGGTGTGTGGCGTGCCGACGCCATAGCCGAATGCGCCCTGGCCGAAGAACACCGACAGGTACTGTCCAGCGCTGTAGGTGAGGCCGTCATCCATGAAGACGGGCTTGCCTAGGTAGGTTGCCAGGATGATCTTGCCTTCCGAGTCGCGCAGGTACTCGATCAGATCCTGCTTGACCATCTGGTTCATCACCACCGAGTGCACGCCGATGGCGCCAAACTGGTCGGCCGCATCGCCGGCAGTGAAAGCCGCGTCTTGGAATGCGCCCGCGCTGATGGTCGCCCCGGCGTCGATCACCATGTCCCCGTCGTTGTTGGCGATGTTGGAGGCGATGATGCCGCGCGCAGCACCAAGCAGGTAACGCTGCCACTGGCGGGTCCAGTAGGTGCCGAAGCGGTTGCGGATGTGCTGCATGGGTTCCGAATTGGCCAGTTCGGCGGTCAGGTCGGCCACGCCATAGCCTTTGTTCAGGAACAGCGTGCGTGCACGCATAGAGCCTTGCGCGGCCTTGCCGACCTCACCGAGGTCGTCCGGGTCATCATTGGAGATGTTCGGCGCCTCGTCGGCGTCGAGGTCTTGCCAGTAGGCCACCTCCGCGGTGCCCTGGCCGTTGCTGGCTACAGCATCGAGCACCGGCGACCGGGTGACGATGCCAGAATCGTAGACGGCGGTCTTCTCCGGCGAGTTGACCGGATCAAGCGCTGCATAGTAGTCGGCGACGAAAACGTCCGACAGTTGGGTAGTTGCCATGGATCAGGTTCCTTTAGTGGCGAGAAGTTTTTTGAATGCGTCGGGGTTGTCCCGGGCCAGCGCGGCGCGCTCGACTTCGGTGTATTCCCCCCATTTCTTCGTGGCCTTGCCACCGTAGTCGCCGGTCTGTCCGGCACCCTGAGCCCTTGGCCAGAGGTGTGTTGCGGTTTCACGTAGCGATTCCGCCCATTCGAGCGGGGACAGCGGCGTCTTGCCGTCCTTGCCGTAGATGACCTCGCCATCACGGTCGGTGGCGATCGCTTCGCCGTCTTCGCCGAGTTTGAAAGTGCCCCGGGCCCTCAGGATGATGTCCTCTGCGGCCTCGGGGAGCGCGCCAGCCTTCATCGCTGCGGCGCGGATGGAGTCGGCCAGCACCTTGTCGCTGTACTTGGCAGCGAAGGCCTCGGCCTTGTCGGCGCGGGCCTTTTCGGCGGCCAGCTGCTTGTCGTAGTCGGTGCGCAGGCGCTCGGTGCGCTTGCTGATCACTTCATCCAGCTTGCCTTCTGCCAGCAGCCGGGTTTCTTCGTCCTGGCCGACCTTGGTCAGGAGACCTTTCACGGCTTCGATATCCAGGCCTTCGAACTGGGTTTTGAACCCTTCCAGCTCGGTTTTGGTGTTCTTGAGCGTGCCAAGCAGCTCAGAGTTTTTGTTCTTGAGGCCGGCAGTTGCTTCGGCAACGGCTGCAGCGATGGCGTCTTTGACGGCCGGGTCTTCAAGGTCAATGGTGTTTTCGTCTGCCACTTGGTGCACCCCTTGGGTTTGATAGCCTTGCTTTGCATAGGCGTAAAAAAACCCCGGCATGGCCGAGGTCTTTGGTTTCTCTTGGTCTGGTTAGTGAGCGATGCTAAGCCCGCGCATCATCAGGTAATCGGCAAACTGCGTTCTGCTGGCCACCCAAAGCGGCGGCGCGGTCATGAACTGCTCGGTACTGCGCACCAATGGATGGGCCTTGCCCTTGTCGTAATAGTGCGTCGGTTCCGAAGGCTCTATCCCGTGATCGGCGGCATACAGTTCCGCCGCCAGCATCACTTGGCCATGGCTTATGCCATAGGGGATCGTCGGCCCGAGTATTTCCCCGTTGGGCATGGTGATGCCCTTGCGTGGCCAGGCCATGGGCTGGTTGCCGATGACGGGGAAACCACGCCAACGCATCCGGTTCATCGCATCGACGGCCAGCAGCAGGTATCGCTCCTGCTCCGGCTCGGTGTCGGGTACCGGTATTCGGTAATAACTGCCCAGGAACGCCAGTCTTCTCGGCTCGGCGTAGCTGTTGGCGGCGAAATCGCACTTGCCGTGCTCGACAATGATCATGGCTGGCCCAGATTCGGTGGGCGGTCAGTTTACACCGGCACGCTTGAACATATCTGGGTCGAGCTTCTTCAGCGCCTGAAGTGTCAGTGGCTTGAAGTTGCTGTCCAGCTGCAGAGATGCCCACTTCTCGAGGGTAAGCCCACCATCGCGGAACAGCTTGGCGCGCACCGGGCCAAGGGCCAGGTCCTGGAAACCCGCGGGCTGCGTTGCAAGCCACTGGTAGTAGTTCTGGTCCGCTGGAACCTGGGCGCCGCCATTTGCCCCTGATGATGCCCTGGTAGCGCCCTTCTCGAACAGATCATCCAGCCGGGTCACGGCTTTGGTGGTGCTCCGGCAGTTGAAGTGCGCCGGCGGGAGCGGCCCCTTGCCAAGCTTGAACGTTCGACCATCCAGGCTCTTGCACAGCGCCGAGGTGCGCCGGTCGAGCGTAGATACCCAACGGTACCCTCTAACCACGTCCGGGTTGGCATTGAAGGTTTCCATCCGCGCCGTCGTCGCGACGTGCTGCACAGCCGTCTGCACCACGGAGCGGGTGTTTCGTTCGCTGATGGCCAGGACGCCATCGGTGTAGTTCTGTGCGGCGGTACCGCGGATCGCCTGGACGATCTGGCTATTGGTCTGACCCTGGATGTACCCGAGCCGTATGGAACTAGTAACCCGGGTTGTTTCAGACCTCACCCAGCTCTGCACGATCGTCTTGAGCAGCTTGCCCCCGTCGATACCCTGGACCTGCAAAGGCGCGACCGCCAGCGCCGCCCGGATGACGGCGTTGCTTGGAACGATCGCGCCCAGCGTAGGATAGGCAGCGTTGAGGCTCTTGGCCTCAAAAGCAGCCTGGTACAGCGCAATGTCCACCAGATCGGCCTGCAGCAGATCGCCATAGGCCTTGTAGATCTCCAGCAGCCTGCCATCGACTCTGGCGAGGAATTCCTCCAGGCGTTCCCGGCTGTACGTGGTCAGCTCCTTGCGGGTCAGTTGGTCTCGAACCAACCGGTCGATGCGGCGAAGATAGGCTTCAAACTTCTGAACCTCATCGGCCTTGACCCGCTCCATCATCACGCTGTTGCGAATCGTCTGATGGAGGTACGCCGCGGGTGAGTCCTCTTCCTGATTCTGCAGGGTTTGCTGGGGCGTCTTCATCGTCTTGATCCAGATTCAGGCCCCGGCCAGAGTCGGCTTCATCGCTAATGAGTTCGGCCTCTTCGTCGTAGGGGCGCTCGGGCAGCTTGCCGGTGGTGAGGTACTGCCAATAGGTATCCCAGCTAATCCCGCCGGACTGCACGGCCTTCTGCAGCTCGGCCAGAACCTGGGCGTCGACATCAGGGATGATGAAGTCAGGCTTAACGGAGAACGTCACCTCGTCGGGGTTGTAGCCCAGCCATTCGGCGGCGTAGCGCAGCCCTTGTTCGATGCCCTCGGCGGCCGTGACAACGATGCTGTGCAACGTGGCGTGCTGGTCGTTCTGCCGTGTTTTGCGGGCCTCGCCAGACTCGGTACCGGTGACGTCCATAACCTTCGCACCGGCCTCGAGCGCCGCGTTCTTCTGGTCATCCATGGCGGTTCGCACCGCCGCGATACCTGCACCCTGGAACTCCAGATACCCGCAGCTTCCGTTTGGGCCCAGATCCCACGCCGCGGACGGGCCGGTGACGCTCAGTTCAACTTTTTCATCAAGGCCAGACACCCAGGGCTGCGGGTGGCTGGTCTGGTGCAGCGCCGTGAAGTAATCGGCGCTGAGCTGGTAGGACTTAAGCGCCGACCGGGCCATGGTCAGGAGCGGTATCTCGTCCACGCCAGGTGAATTGTCCGTAGAGCCGCAGTAGATCACCGGCAGGTAGGGCAAGCCCTTCACCAGGCGGTTGCCGGTACCCACTGAGCCAAGCGGCTTCAATTCATCGACCACCGTGCCTTCTTCGTCCGTTACCGAGGTGTGGCATACGCCATCGATCAGCCTGAATACCCGGTACACCCGCTTGCAGTCGTGCTCATACTCGTCCTGATCGTCGTCCCTGAACTCCAGGAACACCGCTAGGGTTAGATCTTGCCGGCCGCCCATGGAGCCGACCTTCCAGTTGCGCGCGGCATAGGTCGAGAAATAGGCGCTGCCCTGGTCATCGATGTTGACCACCAACGGTACCCGGCCGTGTGAAATCGCTTGCCGCACGACACGCTGGAACAACTGCGTCAGCCCGAAGCCATCGGCCGTTGCATTGTCCTCGAGGTCGGCCATGCCCGACGGCAAGCTGAGCTCCGGCTTCAGCCGGGACACTAGGCCCATCATGGAGCGAAGCGAGTCACGCACCCAATGTTCGTATTGGGCGCGGTCGGTGTAGTTGCGGTAGAGGTAGGCATTGCCCACCGCATCCAGCTTTTCCGCCTCCACCATGCCGCTCGGCTTGGGCAAGTTTCGCGGGCTGCGCTTGATGGCGCTCTCGCCCTCCAGGGCGTCGTCCATCATCCGCCACTCTTCGATGTGAGCGTCGTAGTCTGGGTTGGTAGATTGAACAGGCATTACGCCAGACCTCCAATTCGGCGGACGCCGCCGGTGCGTTTGCGTCTGGCCATAGTGACTGCGAAATATCGGAACCCGTCGGCCGGGTGGGAAGACCAGTCATGCAGCGGCTTGTCCTTCCAGCAGCCGCGCTTGTCATCCCACTCCTTGCGGTAGCTTTCAAGCGCCGCGATGCCCTCTTCGCACTTCGATTCGTCGAACGCACAACTGGGAAGCACCTCGCGAACCTGCTCGATACCCTCGTCGATGCCCAGCTTCGGCACCACGTTGAATTTGAGGCTGTAGCGCTGACCATCGATCTCGTAGCCTTCCTTCGCCAGCTCCCGACGGGTCTTGCCGTCGCTGCCGAATTCCCGGTTGTCGATGTCGTGTGGCCCCCAATGCTCGCCGTACTGGTAGCCGCGATACTTCAGGACCTTCATGTAGTGGCGAAGGCCCTCGCCGCTGTTCTCGTAGAAATCGATGACGTGGAATTCCTCACCGACGATTCGAACGAACCAGATGGCCGTCGAGTCGCCAACGCCGATATCCCAGAACGTGTGCACAGGCAAGTGGCTGTTGTCCGGCAACCTGCCAATGCGCTGGCCGGCGTAGAGCTTGGAGAACTGTCTGGCGTAGTACGCACCTTCGATGGACTGCTGGAACGCCTCGGCCGGGATCGACGGGTATTCTCGCTTCATATCGTCGCCGAGGGTTTTTTCCTTGGCGGCGTACCAGGCGCGTTGCTCCGCCGTGGTGGCGATCCCGTGCTTCTGGCTCAAAGCTTCGAAGTAGTCAGTCAGGCGCTGAGGAATAGGTCCTAGCACCGGCTCGCTGTATTCGGCGCTCTTCCACCAACTGAAGAAAAAGAATTTCCAGTCCAAGCGACCCAGTGGAGCACCGGAGAGCTGCCGTTTCTCAGCGGTATCGGAGTAATCGAAGAAGTACCCTGACCGCCCCTCGGCCGTGGATTCGATCGTGACGAAGCAGTCTGAGGCCACTGCCTCAAAGGCCCCGGTTACGATCTCCCGCGCCTTGTGTGGGAACTTGGCGCAAATCTTGCCGAACTCGGAGACATGCAGATAGCGCAGCGTGCCGCCCCGGAAGGATGTCGAGACGTACAGCGACCCGCCCTTGCTGAACACCAGTTCGCCGGCTGCATCGTTGCTAGCCGGGTTGGCCGCCTTGATTTCGGAAGGCAGGTGATCGTAGGCGTATTTGACCTTTTCCCGAAACAGGCGCTTGGCATCGTTCAGGATGTGAGCGATCAGTGCGCACTTGGCCGACTCGAACAGCGCGGCATCCAATTGGACGATGCACACCAGGGTAGTGAACCCCAACTGACGCGCCTTCAGGATGATATTTCGCGTGTGCATGCCCTGGAAATAGTCGACCTGCTCCTGCGTCATGCGGAAGCGGACCTTCTTCCCGAGCTTGTTGGTGATGAAGTACAGGTTATTCAGGCGCCAGAATCGGTCCCGGAGCAACTTCAAATGCTCGGGCTTCATGTCAGGCGTCCTTCGATAATTCATCCATTAGCTTGGACAGGTCGTCCGAATCGTTCGGCTGCTCCTTGTCGTCCAAGCCGAATGCAGTGCGTTCTAGCACTTGCAGATTCTTCATGGCCGACGAAAGCTGAAACAGTGTTTTGGCGTTGCTTGGCAGTGCCACGGCGGAAAGCATCGTAGCCCGGCGCATGCCATTCGAATCGTCTGCAGTTTCAGCCTCAATCGAGTCTTCGATCTCTTCCCGCTTGCTGATCGTGGTCAGCAAATCATCCATCAGCAGGTTCGCAAGGTTCGTGGCTTTGCGAATGTCGCGGCGATGACTGCGAACAACCCGCGCGCCTTCCTCTGCGGCCTCTTCGATGATCTCGGCATCGTGTTCAGGGTTCGCACATTGCTCATCGCGAACCTCGCCGCGAACCAGCTTGTTGCGAACCTCTTTGCGCACTTGTTCTGAAAGGTCGCGAGCCCATCCAGATGCCTTGGCCCTCTTACGAATGGCGGTGTCACTGATCCCATTGCGCTCGGCAATAGTTCTGATGGAAAGCGCACCTGCCCGGTAGGCACGTTCGATCGCCTCCCAGTCGGGTTGCTTGGTTGTCATAAATTATCTCGGGCCTTGAAACAGTGTCTGGTTGCCGGTATCAGTAGTAGCTGTCAATCAACGGAAGGAGAGCAGCATGGCAAACGACGTGAGTAAATATGCGCTTTACAGTAACAATGCCGAGGAGAAAAGAGCGATAGCGGTAGCAGCAGCCTTGGCAATCATTGAAGCGAAGGTCGCAAACTCCCCGTCGTACAACGGGATTGTCGCTGACGAGATCAAGAAACTGGAAAGCTACGCGGACCTGATCGAGTCCGCTCTTAAGATCAAGTGAGGTACGAATGCCGCACTAACCCTGCGGCGCTTCCTCAGCCTTAATGGTCAGCGTCCTCACCTGTCCGCCAGTGCACGTATCACGCCTCTTTGCCATCTCAATGGCTTCAGCAGCAGTCGCACCCATGTCCATCGCTGTCAGGGCGAATGGCGATCCATTGCCGATAGCATCTGCTCGATCCGGACTGATTCTGTTCTTCCAGAACCCAGTCTTGTCATCGTAGCCGATCAGCCAGAGCGTACCGCCATCCACCGCATATCCTGACGCCTCAACGGGTGTCGCAGAAGCAGTTCCGAAGTAGGCTCCAATCAATGCGCCGAAGTCGCAGGTGCAGCCTGTACACAGGAAGTGGACACCCTTGACCGTCTCCAGCTTCTCGCAGTCGTCATCCGTAATGGTCGTACCGCGAGTGCATCGGGAGTCATAGGCGATCACGCCGTCTTTGTAGGCAATGGTGGTCATTCAAACCACCCAGTGGCCTCAACCCCGCAGCCCCGGCAACAAACGGTGCCGTTGGCGTGGCCGGGCTTGCGCATGATGAAGAACGTTTCGCTGCCGCAGCGGCAGGTAAAGCTCTCGTCGCCCTCCTGCGGGCCAAACGGATATTTGAATGCGCCACGATGGGTGTGGCATTCAGGGCACTCCAACTGAGTGACCCCTAGCGGCGCCATGCCTACCCACTCATGCTTGCATTGGGCGCAGACACATTCGCCCGCGGCGTGGGAGGCGGCAGGCTCAGGACGAACGAGTTGGACGATGTTCATGCTTCCTCCGCGCCACGAAGCGGTGCTGATCAGGATTGCGGTGCAGTTACGCCGCCTTCTTGGCCAACGCCACCAGATGCTCCCACTCGGCCTCAATGTCGTGGCCCAAGGTGATCAGCAGAGCCTTCAGCTTGTCGGTGTCGATCGCTGTGGTTTCAACGATGGCTGGGGCTTCGGGGACAGCGGGCGCGGCAGCGGCGGCTGCAGTAGATGCGGTATCAGCCATGGTCGGCTCCTTGGTGGTTTTGGTGAAAAGGGTTTTGATCCAGGTGATCAGCTTCATGGGCCATCCTCCATCGGTACAACGGTGACGTGGCCGCGCAAAGTACGGGTATAGACTTCATCGCCGCCAGGCCGCTTCACCCGGTAAGGTTTTGGCATGTAGCGGACTATCCCGCGCTTGGTATCAGCCCACACGACGCCATCTACCGCGTTTCCGTTGACGTAAACGAGGCGTCTGCCTCGCCCGTCACCTGGCGTATGGATGTGTTCATTCATGGATACCCCTCCAGTGGCTCGCGATCCCCACCCCACTGCTCAGGCAGCGCGCAGCGGGTCACCTGCAGGGCGTAGAGCTTTTCCGGGAGCGTTCCGGCCAGGGCCTCATAGCCAGGGGCGGCGACGTAGACCCGCACCTCATCGCTCTGACATAGGTAGGTCCGGCCCACATAGCCGATGCCGTTGCCCGTGAGGAATATGATCAGCCCACCGACGGCCCAGCGGGCCAGGCCCTTGGCATATCTCATTCGACCGGCCTCCGAACGCGGCGCTCGGTTCCATCGTCTTCAGCGCGGCGGAATTGTTTGCGCCGCTCACGTCCGTTGATCAACGCACCGATGCGTCGGAAGAAGTAACCAGCGTTAAAAATGGTAAAGCCCACGAAAATGGTGCTGGCCGGCGTGTTTGCCGTCAGCTTCCAGGGTTCGTACATCCATAGGCACACGAACGACATCACGTAGCAGAACGAGGCGGCCATGATGAACGCGACCTCGCAGCTATCGGCTTGGCGGTGATGCCCGGCCTGGACCGCGAACACCGCGCCATGGATGAACACCATCAGGAAGCTGATCAAGGCCAGGATGGACACGATAAGCATCACGGCGGACCTCTTGGGTTGTAGTTCTCAACCCAGCCCTTCACCTTGACTTCGAGTACTGCCAGGACCGGATAGGCGAAAAAGCCGAGCAACATCACGTAGCCCGACTTATAGGTGTTGGCGTCGGGGATGAATTCGCCGGCCACCTTGCCGACGAAGAACGCCAGGACCAGCTTCGAAATGAACATGCGCGCAGTGAAGCGCGGATCAGTGGAGCCGCTGTAGAAGTAGCTGGCAATGCCGCCAACCACGCCCAGGACGCCGAACTGGGTCCAGGCGATAGGCTGGATCAGGTAATCGGGCACTGGTCGATCCTCTACTTCGCCTCCTAAAGGGGCCGGGCTTGATACGGGGGTTAGGCGGATCGGCCCAGCGCGCCACGGAGTAAAGCCAGGCCGCGCCGCAGATCATTCGATGCAAAAACTTTGGTGTCTTGATCGCACGCCGAGTGGGAACCGACCACTTGAAGCAATTCCTGAGCATGGTTAGATAACTGACGGATCAAATCTTCAATCCGGGCGTCATGCTCTTTCCTGGCCTCCGCCACTGCTTGCTGAACGTCGGCCAGTTCCAGGCCGGTACCCGAAGCATGTGGATCTTTGGTGAGCCACTGTGCGTCTGTGTACACAATCGCGTAGACCCGCCCATCCCGGTGAAAGAACTCCAGCGGGGTGGAGTAAAATTGCAGGCCAACGGTGCATATTGGCCGGGGCTCCGTAGCCGTACTCAGCGCGCTTGCCACCTTTACGAAGGCGTCAGGATCGACGGCGGCCAGTTCCAGCAGCGTCCGCTTCAGACCTTCGGCGTTCCCGCTCACAACGACCTGATTAACGCGCTCAACAGCCTGCTCATAGGCATCGGACATGATGGCTCCGCAAATGATAAAGGCCCGCCGGAATGGCGAGCCTCTGAATTTGTGCTGTCTTCCCAGCTGCCCACCGAATCAGCCCCTGGAGTCTTGAGAGCAAGAACCTTCGGCTGCCGACGTTTTCTGCAATCGCCGCACTGATCGGCTAGCGGCGTCCTGGCTCTCCCCGAAGGGTCCACCCAGGCAGCGGTGATTGAACAGGATGACATAACCCCAGGCGCATCTTTTATGTTGCCAATTGGTGTGGCTAGGGTTATAATTCCTCCATCAACTAAACGAGGATATGGAGGTGCAAAGCAGAGAGTTGATAAAGGAGCTTGAGGCAGATGGATGGGTTCTGAAGCGAGTC
The DNA here is from genome assembly GCF_014694385.1 of Pseudomonas typographi. GTDB lineage: Bacteria > Pseudomonadota > Gammaproteobacteria > Pseudomonadales > Pseudomonadaceae > Aquipseudomonas > Aquipseudomonas typographi. The sequence continues at coordinate 22,945 of NZ_JAAOCA010000051.1, forward strand.
AAAGGAAGCCATCACATGTACGAGCATCCGACCAAGCCAAACACCGTTGCAGTACCCCACCCAAAGAAGGATCTACCAAGGGGAACGGTCAGAGGAATCAGGGAAACGGCCGGGTTGTTATGACCCGGCTTCACTGCTTTGCATCTCTCGGGAGAGAGCTATGAAATTTCCAATTTGTATCGAATACGGCGACGACAAAACCGCTTTCGGCATTCAGGTGCCTGACATTCCTGGCGCCATCACTGCGGGCGATACGTTCGAGGAAGCGTACGACGCCGCCATCGAAGTGAGTCACATCATGCTCGAAGAGATGGCGGCAGCCGGTAAGGCGATACCTCATCCCTCGCCGGTCGCCGAGCATCGCGACAATCCAAAGTTCGCCGGCATGGGCTGGGGAATGCTGGAGATCGACGTTACGCCGTACTTGGGCAAAACCGAAAAGGTCAACGTGACACTGCCTGGCTTCGTCATCAATCAGATCGACCGGTATGTGCGGGATCACAGCATTAAGAGCCGTTCGACCTTTTTGGCCGATGCCGCGCTGGAGAAGCTTGGGCGTTGATTGGCGGCAAGGGTTTGATTCGAACGGCCGAAATGAAAAAGCCCAGCGCTATTGCTGGGCTTCAGTTAGAGGCGGTGAGTCAAATCAGAGCGCCTCTGTCAAGATCTCAGTCTCGATTAAAGCGGAAGTTTTCGTTCACCAGATCTTTGCCTTCTAGATGCATAGTTCCGGCGAATGTGTAGCCAGTGAAGATGACATTGTCGCCACTCACCTCGTAGTTACCGCTCGCACCAGAGTTCATTGAGAACGTGTTTTTACCCAATGTGAGCTTCACCCCCTTCACTGGTCCTTTGACCATGGTGTAAGTCCCCTCGACGGAATTACCACACGCAGCCAGCAATGCGGCAGTAAGGGCAATGGGAACGGCCTTCCAAAACGAGTTCGATTTCACGGTGCGGTCTCCATACATAAAGTGAGCCGCGCATCTTAAAATAAGAAGGAGTTCATGGCCAAAAAAAGCCCCGCACGATGGCGAGGCTTCTGGTCATATTCGCCTGAGGCGAAATTGTCACAATGGAGAGAATGATGCCTGAGCCGCACATTTGTCGTCAAGCAGCAATTTTCATCTCTTTTATCGCCAAAGAGACAGGAACTAGAGCAGCCTTGTCCAGGTCGTTGCATGCGTCGAAACAAGCCTGCACAAACTCTTCCCATTCTCGCTCCCAGTTACGTGAGTCAAGCTCCAATCCGATCACACTCAACAGCCACGAACGAAAGGCTTCCGGAGACGGGCAAGGATCGAACCCTTCGCTCTGCCCTCCCTGATGTATGCGGCGATACCGGTACAGCACACCCCGCGCTACAAGCTCAGCCTTCTCGAACTTCTTCGCATACATCCTTGGCCCCGCGCGGTAGGCTGCCATGAACGTGGCCTCTTCTGCCTCTTCCTTGTCGTCCACGGTGGCAACGGGGCTATACATGTAATTACCGAACGACTGAAGATGCTTTGGCAAGGTGGCTATAGCATGCTGGATGCGCGCAGATATCGACTGATGCATGGCGTGACGGCTATTGACCGATTTCTCGGTGACCTGGACCGTACAGCCAAGCATGCCGAGTTGCTCGATATATGCCCCCTGGCTATCCCATGGCGTGTACAGGGCGTCATGCCAAGCGAGGCGGGCCGAATTCAAGTTGATCATGCTGCCTCCCCTTCTACTGCTTGAATGCGAACGCGCACGGCGCCGCCCTTGGTGGTTTCTTTGCTCACCCGGATCTGTATGGCAAACAAGTTGTCATCGATGCCCAGGGCGTCGGCCAGTCCGTCGCGGCCGGCTTTGAACATGGCCACCAGGTTATCGTCGTCACGGCGGCGCTTGTCCGGAGGCACGAACTCAAGAATCAGCAGCGTCTCACCGCGAGGCACTGCGATCTTGGCCTGCAACGCCAGCAGGTGGCAGTCCGCCCGGTACTTGCGCGCCGCATTGGCCTTCTTTCTCCAGTGGCTGCGAGCGTTCGGGCTGCAGGCCGCCGGCGGCCATGGCAATTCCAGCATCGTCATTTCTGAACCTGCGCCTTGTACTGATTGATCTGCGCGTACAGCGGTGCGCGATCCTTGTCGGATGCCAAGCCGGCTACCTGCTTCGAAAGGGCGTTGAGCGCCACCAGGGTGTCGTGGCTGGAAACGGTACCGGCCTGCCAGGCGTTGAAGGCGTTGACGATCTGGTCGGCCAGGGTGGTGGTTGGGGTTGCGACCGTAGCGACCGGCACCGCGGCCGCCCCATGGCACACCGTCAGCGCGGAGAAGGTGGTCCGCCCTACCCCTGTTCCGCCGACCTTCTCCTGGCTGTAGACGCCAGCCTTGAAATACCAGGTGTCGTTGGCATATGAGGCCATGTCGAACTGGTAACCATCGGCCGGCAGGGTGTCGTTCACCACCTGCTGGCCATTGATGAAGAACTTGGCCTTGCCGTCCTTGGAAACCTCGGCGCGGTAGGTGAATTGCTCGCCCAGTTTGTAACCGGTCAGGAGCTTGGGCTTGTCCTCTGTGCCATCGAGCTTGCGGCGCAACTGGGCGTAGATCGTCGTTCCGGTGATCTGGATCTTCAGCGGTGGGTGGTTTCCATCGCCGTGGATCTGGCCGATGATGGCCTTCTTGCTCGCGGGCAGCTCGTCCACCGACAGCGTGGCTTCGATGCTGTGCAGATCAGCGCTACCGGCCTTCCAATTGGCTTCCTTGTCGTCGCCATTGGCCAGCGTCTCGCGCAGCTCCGAGCGCGGGTAGGTGCTGTTCTTGGTTGATTTGATGTTTTCCCCACTCGACGGCGCGATGAAGGTCAGGGCCCCATCGGACTGCCGGACGAAAAACTGATCGGTGTAGCCGGCGTTCAACGTCTTGGTCGGAATGACCTTGGCGCCGGCTGGGACGGTCAAATTCCAAAGAGAAAGGTCGATCATGCTGCCACCCCCTGCACCTTCATGAGCCCCTGGCCAATCCAGTAGGCTTGTGTTTCAGCTACGGCGCGGATCACGTCGCGCCAGTCCACCGCCACGCGCGTTCCGTCGAATGCGTTGCGGGCCCGGCCATCCAGCAGGTCGTGGCAGCTCGAGCAGGCGAAACAGGCCATGTAGTCCGGGCCCTTCATGCCCATGCCCTTCTGGCCGCAGGGCACGTGGGCAAGCACGGTGGTTTCCGGGTTGCGATTGCATATGCCGTAGAAGCGCAAGGCACATTCCTGGCCCCGGGCGCTGTCGCGAAGTTTCTTGCTGACCACTTTCATCAATACCGCCCTCCCCAATGATCCTTGGCCGTCCACCGAACCTGGTGCTCGGCGCCGAAGGCTTGCACCCACTCGATCAGCCGCTGGCACTGGGCAACGGTCAGCTTGCTGGTGCGTTCGTACACGACGTCGAAGCCATTGCCATCGACTGCTGGGATCATCTGCGGGGTTTCGCCTTCCTCGCGCAGCCAGGCGGCAGTGAGCAGGCGCTTCCAGATCAGCACGTCCCAGTGCCGGCCGGCGTGCTGAACCTGGGCGGCGATATCGGTCAGCAGCTTGTGCAGCAGCTTGTTCTGCTCGCCGCTGCGATCCAGATCCTTGATGACGATCTTCTTGGGCTTGGTGAAGTCCACGCTGTGCAGCGTCCCCATGAGGCGCTGGCAATCGTCCATGCTGCGCATGATCAGCTCAGCCATGGCCGGCATCCTTGCTCAGGGCGGATTCGGCAATCTTCTTGATGGCATCGCACTCGCCATAGAAGTCATTAGGGTTAATCCGTGACGTACCCCAGTTGACCAGATCGCGCACCAGGCACTCGGTATTGCACTCGATGTGATTGAAGATATCGGTCAGTGCTTTGCGCAGTTCCTCAACCTCGGCCTTGAGCTGGTCGCGCTCCTGCTCGGCCATCAACAGGTCGTTGGTCAGTTGCTCGTTGATGTCACGCTCGGCGTCGATCTCTTCTGCCGACTGGGTGCGATCAATCCTTCGAAGCGCTTCTGCCGCCGTCTGGTAATACGTGCACAGCTTGTCCTTCGCATTGGCATAGGTCAGCAGTGATCCGAACTGGCGGCGCAGCGTTCCATAGTCATCGGCGGGTTTTGGCGATAGGCGTTCTGGCATTGCGAAGGCAGCTTTCAACTGCTCGTTCTCCGCAATCAGCGCCAGGATGGCGGCCGGGTTGGCGGCGGCCACGAAAGCGATGTTTGCCTTCGCCTCCGGGAGGAAATTTTTGTTTCCCTCAAGAATCACGCAGGCACCTTCATCGGTTTCCGCGATTACTTGATATGCCGGGATAAAGGCTTTTCCATAGAAATTCCCTGCGCGCCAGTTTCTTCCTTGTGCAGCCTCAGCCAGCCGCTTCAGCTCTGCATAGTCGATGGTCATGGCGCCACCTTCAGGCCAGCGGCCTCGATTGCCATCCGAGCATCATCAATGCCGCTGTCCCAGGACTGCATGTTGGAGTTGG
>NZ_JAAOCA010000052.1 GCF_014694385.1 Pseudomonas typographi
CGGCGTCGGCGTTCCTGGCTGAGCAGCTCGCCACCCTTATCGTTGCTGTTAGTCATAAACATACCCGTTTGCCTATCCCTTATCTTAAGGGGGGAACGGTGTCCTGTCTTTCATGGGGCTCGTTCACGAATCGTGGAAGGCCTGCGGCTCTTGTATTTCCCTAATCTCTCCCAGGCTGACGCTACCCAGTTTCGGTCGTTGGAGGAAAATAGCCTGGGGTACAACAACCTTCTGTACATCGCATCGATCCTGGCAGAGCTCATCCTTGAAGCAGAGGAAGATCGAGGTGAAGAAACCTATCTGCGGTTGTTACTGATTGAGGAGCCAGAGGCTCACCTTCACCCCCAACTCCAGTTACGGCTGCTTCGCCACCTCAAGACAGTTGCCGAAGCACGCGGGATACAGGTGATCATCACCACGCATTCAACGGTGATTTCTGCTGCTGTGTCGGTCGATCACATCATTCATATCTCCAGTGACGACAAGCCCGTAGCAGTACCTCTCAGGAACACGGGGCTTCCCGACCAGAGCCGGCGCTTTGTTGATCGCTGGCTGGATGCCACGAAGTCAAATCTGTTGTTCTCCAAGGGCGCAATCTTGGTCGAGGGCATCGCAGAAGCCATCGTGGTGCCGGAGCTGGCTCGGATTGTCCTGCGGCCCTACGGCAAAGGGAGAGACTGCCTGGATGATTATGGCCTGTCGGTGATAAACCTCGGCGGTATTTACTTCAAACACTTCATGCAGCTGTTCTGTGACGTCAATGGCGAGCAGCCGGGGGCTGATGTGCCAGTCAGGTGCGCCGGTCTAACCGACAACGATCCACCGAAGTCTTTGAAGTCTATTGACGATGGGAAAGGCGGAACCAAAGCAATACCTTTTTTACCCCACGCTGATGAGCATCCTGTTGGTAACAACCCAGCATTATCGCTGCAAGGCCCCATTAACCAATCGCAGTTCGGTCGACTGTTCGCAGGCATGTACAAGACATTCGAATACGACATCGCGATGGAGGGCGACAATCTCAGGACGATGTTGACGGTTGCGGCTGGACTCTGGCCAGTGCCGGACGGTTTGGTAGTGAAGGGGCTGGAAAAGAACGCGAAACTGCATTTCGCCGCCATGACATCTGCCGAAAGAGCCGATTACGCGGGAGCCTTACTTGATCGGCTCGATTCGGATGAGATCGGCAAAGGGTTCTATGCCCAGTCGTTTGCGGACGCGCTAGAGGTCTTGGAAACTGACTTCGTGGTGCCAGAGTACATCCGGCTGGCGATTCTTTGGGCCTGCGGACTGGAAGAAAGACCAGCATGATCGTTCGAGCCCCTGCAGAAGTCCTGCGCAGGGCCCGCCCATGATGAAGTTCACCCAAGAGCAGTTGGCCTACCTCGCCTCACCGCTTGACCAGCATGTCTACCTCAAGGCCTGCCCGGGCAGCGGAAAGACAGAGGTGGTTGCCGCTATGGTGGCCAGAATCGTTCAGGGATGGTCTCGCTCACCCTCAGGCATTGCAGTGCTGACCTTCTCCAACAGCGCGACGCACGAACTCAGAAACAGGATTCATAAGTACCTGGGGGAGCCGATCGGTATGCCCCATATGATCGCTACGTTCGACAGCTTCGTTCTGAACCGGCTGGTGGCGAGCATCGCCAGTGAGATCACTGGATATACGGGCAAGGAGGGTGACTTTCGCATTCGTATTCTAGACAAGACAGCGGACATCTATCGCACGCGAAAGAGTATTTGCGACCGCTGGATCTCCGCGTGCAAATACGACTATGACCTTGGAGCGGCCAGGTTCGTATTTTCAACCGGCGAACGCAGCCTCGATAATCAGTTGAATGCTGCAGCCATTGATCAGGATACCTTCAAAGATCTCATCGCCACCAAAAAACGGCTGTGGAAGGGAGGGTTTGCCACCTTTGGCGACATCGACATGCTCGCCCTGAAGGCATTCAAGGATAAGAAACTCGACGCCTACTATTCACGGATCGCGCGCCGATTTCCTTTGGTCATCGTGGACGAATGCCAGGATCTCTCGGCCGAGCAGCTGCGAATCGTCGAACATCTCACAGAGTTCGGCATCAAGTTCCACTTCGTCGGCGATCTGAACCAGTCAATCTATGGCTTTCGCAGGTCGAACCCCGATAAGGTCACCGAGCTCATGGGCAAGCTCAAGTTCGAACCCTATGAGCTTAAGACGAATTGGCGGAGCGGACAGGACATAGTCGATCTATGCACCAACATCCTCGGCGGCGAACGGATCAGCGGCAACTCAGATATTGCGTCCGAACAACCGCGGATTCTCGAATACAAGGCCTGCCCCTCTGAGCTGTTGCCTACGATCCGCGCCATGACACAGGCGTACACCAACGTGGTACTGGTGGCGCGAGGTCATACCACCCTGCAGCGCTTGCGTAATGGTGAGACCTTTGAAGGCATCAAGCTGCTGGCAGTCGCGTGCATCGGCGCCAGTACAGGCAACCTCAAGGACATCAAGGTTAGCCTGAGGACGTTTGCAAAGTGGTTGGCGAACAAACTTGAGCTGGAGGTCACCAAGGTCGGCCCGTATTGCCCGATTGTCATGGAGTCCAGGCTTGCCTGGCGGAAGTTCATCCATGAGAGTCTAAAGTTCATGGTCGCCAATGGTGCTGGAAACTCCGATCAGACCTGGTCGGCCTGGGTGCGCACCGCGAAGCTGGCGATCCGACAACTCCCGGATCAGCCCTTTGTACCTATGGAGCTGCGGGATGTGCTGGACGGCCTGAGAGGCTTGAATCTGGTGGCTCGCAAAGGGCAGGGTGGCAAGCCCGTAACCGTGCGAGTAGTAAGCCAAGAGATGTTGGAAGGGCTACCAGACACATTGCGCTACGAAACGATTCACCAAGTGAAGGGTGAAACTCATGATGTCACTGTGGTGGTTTCTTCCCAACAGCCCGGAGTGCATCAGTCTCATTGGCAAGACTGGCTGCGGGATCGCGGATCAGAAGCAGCGCGGTTTGCCTATGTAGCGAGTTCCAGGCCACAGCACATGTTGATTTGGGCGGTGAAAAAGCTCAAAGCCGAGGATCGACCTGTGCTGGCGCAGTTGGGGTTCGAGGTGCCGCAGCAACCTTTGTGACCCCCGCCTGATCTTGCGCCTCTCCAAGCCAAGCTTGAGTAGGAAGAAATAGGGCTATCCGCATACAGAGCCGCGATCCGCCAGGAAAGGGTAGCCGATGGTGACCTGCTGATGCGCGACGCTAGAGGATCTCTGGTATGAGGCGCCTGAAGTTAGCTACTCGCGCAATATTTGAGATATCCGGTGCTTAATGCGGCATCGAATGGGTTCTCTCTAATTACTCGATCAATCCTACGGCTTTGGGATGATGCATACTCAGCCTTCCAGGCTAAGGGAGCAGCGCGTGAAAGATGGCAGTGAGGAGTCTTCCCAAAAAAAGCAACGGCGAGGACGGGCGAAGAGCTTGCCAGAGCCTAGTATCCGGAAGGGGGTCGTAAACCGAGCTTTTTACGTCGAGCTATCAGTGCCGTCCTCGACGGCCAGCGAACACCCGACGACCAGCCCATCGGGCGCTAATTCGCATGTGCTTGCGAGGATTTTTGCAGACCGAATCGAAACTTGGCCAACAGTCATCAACCCCGGCTACCTTGCAGAATATACGCAGCAGAGGAGGCCTTACCCACACGTTGTATATCGGCTTCCAAAACCCTTTGCTGGGCCACTGCCAAGCGATCCCACCTCGGCGATGTCTCACATCGAACGCGTATTCGACTCCCGGATATTTAATTCCTGTGCCAAAGGATTGGGGTTCAAGCCATCCTTCAACGCGGTACTCAGAGCGCTTCAGATCGACAAGAGTGTCGATACCATTGAAATACATTTCGAAGGCGAGCTGTTCAGGCGCGAGAACCTGGTATGCGTTTCGGAAGCCACCCTAAATGATCTCAGGAAGGCCTTCATCCATGCGGATGCTTTTTGGAATAGTCAAAAATCAGGGTCACGCGGCTCATACATTTACGAAGAAATTGTAGAAAAGCTAGCTCCTGAGCTAAAACACGTTGGTGATCGTGGGACGCATTTTTTTAGCAGGTTTAGCGAAGCCGAGCGAGATTATCTAGCAACACTGCAGGCATACATTCGGTACTTGCCTCTGGGGATGCCAGAAGACTTCAAGGCAATGCGAGAATCGATGGATCGGGGCGAGCTATACCGCATGATCCACCATTATCAAATAATGCTGGCGCAAAACCTCAGCGCAACCGAGTGGCAATCGTTCCTGAGCCATAACATCGATTTGGTCGTCAAATGCTTGCAGCATCCGGACTGCGGCGTGCTGGATCCGCCGCTGGGTGCGCAACCCAAATCCGCTGTCGGGATCCCAATCATTTACGGGCATGAAGCGTTGGTGCTGACTGTGAGGTCGCCTCATGCGACTCTCATGATACGCGACAGCTTAGGTCGTGTTGGTGATTCTGACCTAGAAGGTTCTGGGGAGCCGTCGGGAAGGTGGATACCCCATCCCGAGTTGGCATCTGCGATAGAGGAAGGTCGAAAGCTGCGGCCTGATATCAATGGACAGGTCCAAAAACCGCGGTGCGTCGTAGTCGCCGGCTTCATGCCGGCCAATGAGGAAGAAGCGGCCGCCTACATGAGTTACCGAGAAGCGACTAGGCAATACAACGGGATCCATTTGGTGGATTTCGGCACGCTCCTGAACGGGTTGCGGTTCCTTGCCCCGGCAAAAAGGACTGGACGGATCAATGTCAGGAGAACCTCTCGGCGCGACGATCTCGCCAACTGAGAATCGGAAGTGCCAAGCTGAAAATACCGACGTGAAGAGAAGTCGGTGCTAAGGCATACGGTTTTGGAGAGAAGCTCACGCTACGGCATACGATTTGAAGGAAATTTTGGGCTAGAACATACGGTTTTGAAGGAATGTTGATGCTTGGGCATACGTTTTCGAAGCAAAAATCAAGCTTAGGCGTACATGTACCTTCAATCCTTAATCGGGGATCGTGCGAATCGTCTCTGGGCTATACTTTTTCCACGGATCGCCGACTGTATAGCGGCATAGACGTGCAGACGGACAAGACTTCACACTTTTCTTCGTCCAAATGGATAGATGTACGAGGTTTGGAAGTAAATGCAATCCAAGGCGTACGGAGAGGGACTAGACGTCAGAGATTTGAAGGGAAACGCACTTAGGGCGTACTTTGTCCAAATTCGGCGGTTTGTAGGGAATCTAGGAGTAGATTTGCTTCAGAGTACTCCAAGCTTCTGATTTTCTTGGGAACGGAGGTATATGGGGATTTGACCGGAGGTATGTGGGTTTGGACACTGGAGCATAGCTGCCCAGACACATAATTTAACATAATATACCTTATGCGTTACAAGATGTTTCCAGTCCAAGACCAGTCATCGCACCATAATCCCAAGGTAACGTTCCAAGGCCTACTGCCAATCACACAGCACACGCCATACGTCCGGCCTCTCCTTTAGCCGGCAGCCCTCGAGCACCTGTACTTGGCTAACGCCCTTCATAAACACCGACCGCCACCGCGTAGTAACCTGCCTTTTTCAAAAAGGTACGCTTGAACTCAGTTTGGCCCGTCATAGGGTTACGCCACAGGTAGTCGACCTCACCGTCGGTCCTCTGGGCCATCACGGCGAGCATCTGTTCACCTATCGGCTGGCCGTCGTAGGCCTTGAGCGTGGCGAAGTCGGTACCGATCAGCCGCCGCAAGAAGCCATGGCCCACGAAGCGTTTGCTCTTCAGGTCTACAACGAAGACGTAAAGGTCGTCTTCGATAAAAGCCTTATCTCCAGGGTCGTTGATCTTCTTGAGCGTGGCCTTAGGGTCGGCGGCCATGGCTTCAGAGGCTTTTTCCAACAGCGCCTGTGCCTGCGTTACGTTGGCGCGCTGCAGGTAGTAGCCGACGGCAAAAATGCGCTCGCCGACTCGCTGGTAGAACACGCGTTTACGCTCCACCTTGCCATCGTTCCAGTTCCACCAGCGGTATTCGGCGCTGTGCACCTGGCCATCCTCGGGTTGAGCAATGGCCTTCTGGAATGCCGCCTTGAGGTCGTCGTCGAGGTAAGCAGTCACCTGCTTTCCGATCATGGACCCAGACGGGCCGCCGCTTGCGAGCATTACACCGGAGGTATCCACCACGTAGATATAAAGCTGCTGGTCAACGAATGGGCCCTGGCGGCTGAAGCTCGCCATTGCCGCATCGCCGTTTGCCTTGTAATAAACGATGGCCTTGTTCAACAGCGCCTGGGCGCGCACGGCCTCCTCGGCGTAGGCCGCATTTTTATTTTGGGCAAGGCCCAGCGTTGAAAACAGGCTCAGGCAGAGAAAAGCGACAACGCGATAAAGGCTCATTATTGTTATTCCCCTATAGGTGCCCTCGCCGCCTCATTGCTTGCAGGCGACGCCGAGCCTCAAAGCGTGCGCCCGATGATTTCCTTCATGATCTCGGAGGTGCCGCCGTAGATACGCGCGACACGGGCATCGACCCAGGCACGGCTGATCTTGTACTCGCTCATGAACCCATAGCCTCCATGCAGTTGCAGGAACTCGTCCAGCAGCTTGCCCTGCATCTCCGAGCCTAACAGCTTGGCCATGGCCGCCACGTCCGGCGTCAGTTCCCCGTGCATCACTTTGGCCAAGCAATCGTCGACGAAAACCCGTAGCATGGTCGCCTGTGCCTTGGCCTCGGCAAGTTTGAAGCGGGTGTTCTGAAAATCCAGTACCGGCTTGCCAAACACCTTGCGCTCGCGCGTGTACTCGATGGTTTCATTCAGCAGCGTGTCGATCGACTGTGCTGCCCGGATGGCGATGATCAAGCGCTCCCACGCCAACTGATGGGTCAGGTACTTGAAGCCCATCCCCTCCTCGCCCAGCCGATTGGCTGCTGGCACCCGTACCTCCTCGAAAAACAGTTCCGCGGTGTCCTGCCCCTTGAGCCCGATCTTTTCCAGTAGGCGGCCTTTGGAGAAACCCTGGCGGTCCTCCTCGACGCAGATCAGCGTCAGCTCCTTGGCCGCTACATCCAGCTTGGTCGCGGTCACCATCAGCCCAGCATTGCCGCCGTTGGTAATGAAGGTTTTCTGCCCGGAGATCACGTAATCGTCGCCGTCACGGCGGGCCATGGTGCGCATCGAGCGCAGGTCGCTGCCGATACCCGGCTCGCTCATGGCGATGACGCCGATCAGTTCACCGCTGACCATGCGCGGCAGCCATTTCTGCTTCTGCGCCTCCGAGCCGTAGCTGACGATGTAGGGCGCCACGATTTCCGAATGGGTGGTAAAACCGATCGCCGTGGCATTGGCCCGCGCAAGCTCCTCGATCATCACCGCCGAGTGCCCGAAATCACCCCCTGAACCGCCGTATTCTTCGGGCACGGTGGAGCACAGCAAACCCAGCTCGCCAGCCTTGAGCCAAATGTCCTTTGGCACGATGCCGTTTTTTTCCCAGGTGTGCAGGTACGGCACGATTTCGCGGTCAACGAAACGCCGCGCCATTTCACGGAACAGGGTGTGGTCTTCGCGAAAGACGCTACGCATCGCGGTTACTCCAAGATATCGGTTAACGATCGATGAATGCCGGCTTGCGCTTCTCCACGAAGGCGGCGACGGCTTCCTGGTGATCTTCCGTATGGTGAGCCAGGGATTGGTAAGCGGCGGACAGTTCGAGCAATGAGTCCAGGCGCATATGCTGGGCCTCGCGCAACAGCCGCTTGCACAGGCGCAACGCATGCCCGGGGTTTGCGGCGATGCGCTCAGCCAGCGCCAGGGCTTGGGCGTTCAGCGTTTCATGGGTGCACACCTGCTCTACCAAACCCCACTCCAGCGCCTGAGCGGCATCGATGGTATCGCCGGTGAACGCCATCAGGCTGGCTTTGGAAATGCCGATGATGCGCGGCAGCAACCAGGCTCCGCCGTCGCCAGGCACGATACCCAGGCGAACGAAGCTTTCGGCGAACAGTGCCGAGGTCGAGGCCAGCCGAATGTCGCACATGCAGGCCAGGTCCAACCCTGCACCAACGGCCGGCCCGTTGACCGCTGCGATTACCGGGATGTCCAGTTCGTAAAGCGCCAGCGGAATACGCTGAATACCGTCGCGATACGTGTTGCGCAACTCGTAGGGTGACCCGGCGAAAATGCCTTCGCGGTTATGCATGTCCTTAACGTTGCCACCGGCGCAAAAGGCGCTGCCGCTACCGGTGAGCACCATCACCCGCACGGAGCGGTCGCGGCGCAGTTCGGCGCAGAGTTCGATGAACTCCTCGATCTGCTGTGGCGACGTCAGGGCATTGCGCGTTTCAGGATGGTTCATGCGTACGCTGACGATGGCGCCGGTACGTTCAATCTGCAAAAAGGGATTCATGCCGTTTTTCCCAGGGTTGAATGGGGCGCCAGCGTTTGCCCGGTGAGCAGCGCCCAGTAACCGTCGCCGCCGGCTTCGCAGACTTGCTGGCCGATGCGCTGGCTCCAGAGGCTTGCCGAGCCGAATTCTCCGCGCCAGGCCCACAGCCGGCGAGTGAACAGGTGCAGCGAATACTCCTGGGTAAAACCGATCGCGCCGTGTACCGAATGGCTGATGGCGGCTCCGGTGCTGGCCGCTTCCGCTGCCGTCACCTTGGCCGCAGCGATACTGAAGGCAGCGAGCGCCTCGCCCGCCTCGGCAAAAGCAGCTTCGGCAGCGATGTTTGCAGCCGCAGCCTGCTCGGCGAACACCGCCAGTTGTTGTTGGATCGCCTGGAAAGCGCCGATGGGTCGACCGAATTGGGTACGTTCACTGGCATAGCCCGACGTCATGGCCAGCAAGGCGTGCAGCGCACCGGCGATTTGCGCGCAACGCAGCAGCGCGCCGCCCAGATGCAGCACATCGGCTGGTAGGCCCGCGGGCAATGGCGCACAGGCCAGCACCTGGGCGTTATCGAAGCTCAGGTCGTCTCGTGGCTCACCTGCGACATTCAGTTGCAGCGCATGCCCGGTGATGCTGGCGCGCGACAGCAGCACCAGGCTCGGCGACGGGCTGTCAGCATCGGCGACGGCAACCAGTGCATCGACATGGCGCCCCCACGGAACGGCCCGAGCTGTGCCGCTTACCCCACTCTTGCGCAGTTGCAGTGACGCATCGGCGCTAAAGCTCAGGCTGCCGGTTCGGGGTTCGATACCGGCGCGACCGAGCAACCAGTTCGCGAGAATAGCCTCCCCCAGCGGCACGGGCGCAACAAAGCGGCCGGCGGCGCGAGCGATGACGTACAAGTCATTCCAGCTCGCCTGCGCACCACCGAGGGCTTCCGGCGCGCCGGCTAGGGCGAAACCGGAATCGTCCAGCGCCGCCCATAGGGCCGTCGGCCATTCACCACCTTCGCACCCCAGCACGTACTCCGGTGTCGCCAGGTCAGCGAACAGCCGCTCGATGGTCGATTCGAAGAGTTCACGCATTATCGCAACCCCATGCCGCGGGCAATGATGCCCCGAAGGATTTCGCGAGTTCCCCCGCGTAATGAAAAGGACGGCGCCATCTGGGCCAGATAGGCCAGCACCCTGGCGTGCTCGGAGCCCCCTTCCTGGCGAGGCTCGGCCTCTACCAGCAGTTGCGCGACTTCGGGAATTTCTTGCTCGAAGCCGTTACCCAGATCCTTCACGCAGGAAGCCGCCCAGGCGGGGTGCTCGCCGGCAGCGAGCTGGGCGGTGACCGACAGCGACATGTTACGCAACGTCACCAACTTGGCCGAAAGCCGGCCGATTTCACGCGCCTGCAGCGCATCGGGGGTTTTCCCCAGTGCATCGATCAACGTCTTGAGCAGCGCCATGCTACTGAGGAAACGCTCCGGGCCGCTACGCTCGAAAGCCAGCTCAGCGGTCACCTGGTCCCAGCCCTTGCCTTCGGTGCCGATCAGGGCATCGGCATCGAGTTGGGCATTATCGAAAAACACCTCGTTGAAATGCTCGCCACCGGCCAAGTCGCGAATGGGCCGCACGGTGATTCCCGGCAGGCTCAAGTCAACGATGAACTGTGACAGGCCTTCGTGCCGGGCATTGGCTTGTTTCTCGCCTGTGCGTACTAGCGCGATCATGTATTGCGAGTGGTGTGCGTTGGTGGTCCAGACCTTCTGCCCGTTGAGCACCCATCCGCTGCCAGTGCGCGTTGCATGGCTCTTGATGGAAGCGAGATCGGAGCCGGAGTTGGGCTCGCTCATGCCGATGCAGAAGTAGCTTTCGCCACGGCAGATCGGCGGCAGGTAGCGCTGTTTCTGTGCTTGGGTGCCGAACCGGTTGATCAACGGCCCGCTTTGTCGATCAGCGATCCAGTGGGCGGAAACCGGAGCACCGGCCGCGAGCAATTCCTCGATGACCACATAGCGGGCGAACGGCCCTGCCGCGGTGCCTCCATACTGCTCGGGCAGGGCCATGCCCACCCAACCTTTCTGCCCCAGTTGGCGGCTGAACGCCGCATCGAATCCCATCCAGGATTGCGCCCGAAGTGAGGGCGGGTAGTCGCGCAGGTTTTCCCGAATGAATTGGCGGACCTCCTCACGAAGCGCTTCGGCCTCGGCGGGGATCCGGCTGTACCTGAATTGAGTAGTGGCCATTCGCGTTCTCGAAAGCTGGACAAGGTCGGCTACCCGCACGGGGCGGCTAACGGGCCAAGCGCCGGTTCGCCCAGCACCTGGCCCGCAGAGCGATGGGCCGGCCGCTAGAGTGCGGTGGCGGCGTCAGCTTTCTCGAACATCGCGTTGATGTCGCCGGAGGTGACCGGCTTGCCATCGCTGCGACCGTGATCGGCACCACCGAGCCCCAGTGCTGGCTCGGTCTTGACGTGCTTGGCCTGGGCGCGCAACGCACCGACCGTGCAAGCCTCACGTGCGTGGACGGAGAATGGATCGAAGGAGAACTCACGCATGGCGTTGAGGTGGGTGAGCTTGTTGATGGTTTCTTCGGGCAGGTGCTGCAGCCCTTCCCAGGCCACTTCCGGCGAATGCGGCCAGGTGCAGTCGGAGTGCGGGTAGTCGCTTTCCCAGGTGACCATGTCTTGGTTCATGAAGTGCAGGTTCTGCAAGCCGAACTTGTCTTCGATGAAGCAGGTAATGACATGCTTGTGGAAGATGTCGCTGGGCATCTGCCCGCCGAAATTCGAATGGGTCCAGGCATTGTGATGGCGATGGGTGAAATCCGCGCGTTCCAGCAGGTAAGGGATCCAGCCGATACTGCCCTCTGACAGGGCCATTCGCAGGTTGGGAAACTTCTTCCACATCGGCGCCCAGATCCAGTCGGCAGCGGAGTTCGCGATGGAGATCGGCATGGAGGTGATCCACGCGTCGATCGGCGAAAGATCGGAAGCGTGGTTGGCCTTGACCCCGGTGCCGATATGGCAGCAAATCACCACGTTATTGTCCGAACACGCTTTCCACAGAGGGTCCCAGTAATCGCTGTGGATCGACGGGTAACCATGGATGGCCGGGTTATCGGACAACGAAACGGCGTGCACGCCCTGCTCGGCCAGCCGCGCCACTTCTGCAGCAGCGGCCTGCATATCCCACCACGGCACCAGCATCAGCGGAATGAAACGACCGGGTGCAGCGTTGCACCAATCGTGCAAGTGCCAGTCGTTGTAGGCCTGGATAGCGGCCAGGGATACCGCACGGTCCGGGTGGTTCTGAAAGCGCTGGCCGGCGAAACCGGGAAAGGTTGGAAAGCACAGCGAGCCGAGCACACCATTGGCGTTCATGTCGTCGACACGGTCCTTGATGCTCCAGGTGCCACGGCGCATCTGCGCGTAGCCCAGCGGCTCCATGCCGTATTCTTCTTTTGGCCGGCCTACCACTGAGTTGAGGCCCATGTAGCCGGTTGCCTGCTCCTCGAACACCCACACATCACGCTCGCCATTTTTCACCACATGCGGCTCACGCCCCTTGAAGCGGGCCGGCATATGGCGGGCAAAAGCGTTGGGTGGCTCGATCGCGTGGTCATCGACACTGACAAGGATCAGATCTTCTACGTTCATGACGTTCCCCTGTGCTACGGGTTTGTTGTTGTGCCCGGAAGCATAGATCAACTTCAGGCTAACTTAAACACTTATTTTATTTATGTTCAATTAAAGTGGAATGGCAGCTAAGGCGCCCTTACCTTTCGATCCTTACCCGTCGGTCACCGCGCACCATGCCCTCCCCTCCGGATGGGAAGGCCGTGTCATCGGACGAAAACCAAACGGGAACTCAGTCCCAGAGCACATGCAGATAGTGCGGCCCACGCAGCTGCGCGCCGACGATTTCGGGTGCCGGCTGATTTGGATCGAGCCGGATGTTAGGTAACAGGTCCAGGATCGCATTGAGCGCACAGTTGATTTCGGTCTTCGCAACGAACTGGCCGATGCACATGTGCGGCCCGAAGCCAAAACCGAAGGATGGTTTGGCACGCCGGTCGATATCGAACACGTCGGCGTTCTCGAAGGCCTCCTCGTCACGGTTGGCCGAGGTCACGATGCATTGCACCATCGCCCCCTTAGGGATCGCGACACCACGGATCGTCATGTCTTCGGCAACCTGCCGTACCTTGAAGGTCGCGACGGGCTCAAAGCGCACCGCTTCGTCGATCGCCTTGTTAACCAAGCTTCTGTCGTTGCGCACACGTTCCAGTGTTTCTGGATGTTCCAGCAGCAAGGCCATCAGCGTGCCAAAGGTCCGTGTGGTGGTTTCACTGGCCGCGGGCAGTAACGAGCGCACGAACGTGGCAATCTCATGGTCATCCAGCGAGCGCCCCTGGTACTCGGCACGTATCAGCCGGCTAATCAGATCATCCCCTTCTGCACCTGCCGCGCGGCGCTCGGCAACCACTACCTTGACCACGTCGTACAGTGCCTTGGCCGCTTCCATCGCAGCACCGCGGGCCGCGGCGGCCTTTTCCGGGTCGACCTGGGGCCCGGCAAGGATCGCCAGCGCCCAGGCCGCATACTGTTCGATCTCTTCCGGCTTGTCTTCAGGAAAGCCGATCAGCGCGTAGATCACCCGTATGGGGAAATACAGCGCGAAATCCATCAGGTCGGCGCCTTTGTTCGGTACCAGGGGGCGGATGTATTCATTGCGAATGACCGGGTCGATCTTGGTTTGCTTCCATCGGTTGACCGTCTCTGGCATGAACACTGGTTGCAGCAGATTACGAATGCTTTTGTGCGCCTCACCGTCCATGGCGGTGAGGATCAGCCCGTCGAAGAACGAGCCCAAGCCTTCGGCGATGAAGCCGTTGGTAAAGCGGCTTGCGTCGCGCATCACCGCCATCACGTCGTCGTATTTGAACAGCGTGAACGTCGGGCGATTGGGATCGAGCCCGGCGATCGACGGCACCCCGAGGCGAGCCATGAAGTTCTCTTCGATGACCGGCGTTTGTTCGCGCATCTCGCGATAAACGGTATGCAGGTCGATGTCGCTACCACGGTAATTGCTGGCAACGCTGGCGAATACTTCACCTAGATTGCTCTGTGCCTGTGTGGACATGGTCGTCTCCTTTCTTATTGTTCAGTGCCGAATCCACAGCCTTGGCGGCAAGGCCAGGCACCGCGGCAATAGAGGCAATAAATCACAATTGTTGAACGTTTGTTATCGATATGAACAACTAATCAGCATAGCGCACCTCACGAGGCAAGAGCGGCTCAATACGCCTGCTGCACATAGGTCATACGGCCACCGGCAAGCATCAAGGCGCAGTACATGTTCAGCTCTACCACCTGCGCGGGGGTAAACCACTCAGCCAGTCGCCGGAAGTGCTCATCGCCAATGGCCATGTAGTCGCCGGCGAACAATTCGGCGAAGGCCAGCGCGGCCTGCTCCGAAGCACTGAAATGCGCATTGTCATTGGCCAGGCAGGCGATGTCCGCTTCGCTGACATCATCGGACTTACGCGCCAGTTGGCACGCCTGGCAGGTGGTGATACTGGCGATCTTCAAGCGGACCAATTCACGCAGGCGCTCGGTCAGCAGGCTGTCTTGCTGAAAGCGCTCTAGCAGGCCGAGCCAGGCATGGGCCAGCGCTGGACGCTGGGCCCAAACCTGCACGGGAGTGGTCGAACTGAGCAGGCGACTCTGCGTGCCGCGCGCCACCGCTTCAGCTAGCCCGGCGGGCAGCGCGTCCAGCGGCACCAGAGGTAACCGCGCCACATCAGTCTACCCGTTCAATGACGGTGGCAGTGCCCATGCCCCCCGCGCAACAGATGGCCTGCAAGCCGTAGCGGGCACCGCGGCGTTCCAGTTCGTTGAGCAAGGTGGTCATCAGGCGTGCGCCGCTGGCACCCAGGGGATGCCCAAGCGCAATGGCGCCGCCATTGACATTGAGGCGCTCGTGAGCCACGCCGGTTTCCTGCATCCAGGCCAGCGGTACGGACGCGAAGGCTTCGTTGACTTCGAACAGGTCGATGTCATCCAGACTCAAACCGGCCTTTTTCAATACCTTGAACGTCGCAGCGATCGGCCCCGTCAGCATCAGGGTCGGGTCCGATCCGACGGTGGTGAACGCTCGAATCCGTGCCCGCGGCTTGAGCCCCAACTGCGTAGCCATCGCTTCCGACATCACTAACAGGGCGGCGGCACCGTCGGATATCTGCGAGGAATTTCCTGCGGTGATTCGCCCGCCTTCCGGACGGAAGCTCGTCTTCAGCGTCGAGAGTTTTTCCCGTGAGGTGTCACGCCGAATGGTTTCGTCCTTGCGCAACGGCTCGGCAGGGTCGCTCAGCGCCTTTTCGCGCAGCAGCGCGACCGGCACCTGGACGATCTCGTTATCGAAATGGCCCGCATCGGCTGCGGCAGCGGCACGGCGGTGGCTTTCAAAGGCATATCCGTCCAGTGCATCACGGCTCAGCGACCATTTCTCGGCGATACGCTCCGCCGCCTCCCCTTGGCTGGTCAGCTCGTAACGATCCGCAGCCATCCAGCCGAATGCCTCGCCATGGATGTCCCGGTTGCTGCCCATCGGCACGCGGCTCATGTTCTCCGCGCCACCGGCAACGACGATATCGGCGGCGCCAGCGGCGATGGCCCCGGCGGCCAAATGTACAGCCACTTCCCCCGATCCGCATTTGCGGTCGATGGTCAGCCCGGGGATCGTCTCCGGCCAACCGGCGCCGAGCAACGCGGTGCGGGCGATATTGGCCGATTGCTCGCCGATCTGCGTGACGCAGCCAAAAATCACGTCATCGACCAGGGCTGGCGATAAGTCGACGCGCTCGAGCAGCGTGTTGATGACGAAGGCCCCCAGGTGATCCGCTCGCACGCCCGCCAGGCCGCCACGGAAACGCCCGATAGGGGTACGTACCGCATCGACGATTACGATGTTGGTCATAGCGCGCTAGCCCTCAATCCGGAATTGGGCACCCGCGCGCCCTCCTCGTAACGATAAACGCCGTGCCCGCTCTTACGGCCAAGACGCCCCGCCGCTACCATTTTGATGATCAGCGGGCATGGGCGGAATTTATCGCCGAGGGTCTGATGTAGATAACGCAGCACCGACAGGCGGGTATCCCAGCCAGTCAGGTCGCCCAACTCCAATGGCCCCATCGGATGGTTGAAGCCCAAGCGCAGCGCAGTATCGATATCTTCCGCGGTGGCGGTGCCTTCCTGCAGCATCCACATGGCCTCATTGCCGAGCAGTGCCGACATGCGGCTGGTGGTCAGCCCAGGGGACTCATTGACCACGATCGAAGTCTTGCCGATGGCATCGCACAGGGTGCGTGTGCGTGCCACCGTCTCGACGTCGGTGGCCAGCCCAAGCACCAGCTCGACCAGCTTCATCTTGTGTACGGGGTTGAAGAAGTGCATGCCGATAACCCGCTGCGGGTGCGCGAGTGATGCGGCGATTTCGGTCACGCTCAGCGCCGACGTGTTGGTGGCGATGATCGCGTCCGCTGCCAACAGCGGTTCAGCCTGGGTGACGACCGCCTTCTTCACGGCCAACTGCTCGGATACGGTTTCCACCAGCACATTGGCGCCCGATGCCGCTTCATCGAGGTCGCTACAGGTGAGCAGATTGGCCAACGAACGTTGCGCTTGGTCTTCGGCAACCTTACCGAGCTTGACGCCGTCCGAAAGGATTTTTTCGATCGAGGCCTTGGCCTTTGCCAATGCCTCAGCACTTGTATCCACCAACAAGGTGGAATAGCCAGAACTGGCGAACGCATGGGCAATGCCGGTTCCCATCAAGCCAGCGCCCACCACGACCACTTTCTCGTCTTTTTTGATGTTCATGCTTGCTTCCCGATTGGGCGCACGGGTTTTTCGCCGACCACATTGCGCAACGTGCCAAGACGCTCTATCGATGCCTCAACAATGTCGCCGGGGTTCAGGAACACGCCGGTGCCCATGCCCACCCCGGCAGGCGAGCCGGTGAACAGCACGTCACCGCAGGCAAAGCTTGAGCGCTGTTGAACGAAGCTAATCAGCTCGTCGACACCCCACGTCATATCGCCAGTGGAACCGTCCTGGCGCGTTTCACCATTCACCTTGAGCGTCAGCCGCAATATCGGTGAGCGGTGGGGAAACTCGTCACGCGTGACGATCCAGGGGCCGAGCCCCGTGGTGCGGTCCTGGCTCTTCGCGGCGAAAAGGTCCATCCCGATGCCCGGGGGGCCGCTAAGCTGCAGATCACGGGCGCTCACATCGTTACCGACGGTGTAACCGAGCACGCAGCTCAGTGGGTCATCCAGGTCGACCTCATGGCTGCCGATCACCGCCACCAGTTCAACCTCATGGTCGAGCTTGTCAGTCAACGGCGGATAGCGAATAGGGTCGTGCGCACCAATGAGGGCACCGTACGCCTTGAGGAAGGCGACCGGTTGTGCTGGCGCCTTCAAGCCGAAGTCTTCGGCCAAGTGCTTGGTGTAGTTGGCCCCGGCGACCACCACTCGGTTCACCGGTTCGATGGGCGGCAGAAACCGCATCTTCGACAGGGGCAGTGGCGGGCCGGCAAAGCGCAGCGCACTGATACCGGCGCCCCTGGCGACCGCTGGCGCCCATGTAGAAAACTCACCGAGGATAGGGGTAGCCTGGTCCTGTGCAGGGTCGACCACCGCCCAGAACGCATCGGCTCCGTTGTAGGTACAACGCGCCAGCTTCATCAGGCACCGACCTTGCCCAGCTTGGCTGGATCGAGGTGCAGCAGTTCGCAAGCATTCTTCCAGCGGATCCGCTGCAGGTCTTCATCGGCCAACCGCAGGCCATGGGTCAAGTCGTGGCGAACGGCATCACTGCCGCCGAAGTTCGAGCCATACAGAACACGATCCGCACCAATGATGTCGACCATCGCCTGGCGCATGGGCAGTTCGTGCAGTTCCACGTCAAAATAAAAGTTGCCCAGGTAATCGAGGAAGGGCTTCTTATTGTGGTACACGTCGAGGTTCGGGTTGGTCTGCGCCATGCGGCCCAATTGGTATGGCACGAACCCGCCGCCATGGGTGATATAGATCTTCAGGTTCGGGAAACGGTCCAACACACCACCGTTGATCAGGTACCAGAAGCATTTGGTTTCGTCATAGTTCATACCCACGATGGCGGTGGTTTCATACCGGTCGGTATTGGCTTGCTTGCCCCAGGTAACCGACTGGTTGTACCCATGTACGAAAATCGGCAGGTCGAGATCGCAGAGGGTCTGCCACACCGGGTCCAGCTCTGGAGAGTCATATTCCAAACCGCCAAAGTTGGAGCCACCGGCAACCAGGCCCTTGGCGCCCAGCTCGGTGCATGCCCGGCGGATCTCTTTTGCCGCCTCCAGAGGCACGTTGAGCGGTGCGTGAGCCCAGAACATCAGGCGATTGGAACCGCCCGCGCAATAGCCGGCCAGTACGTCGTTCACCTTGCGCGCGAACGGAATGGCGAATTCGGCCTCGGCCCAGTACATATAGCAATGGCTTGGGACCGATACGACCTGAGCATCCTGGCCCGCGGCATCCATTGCAGCCAACCGATTGCGCGGGTCGCGCCACTTGGCCATGTATTCATCGACATTGAGCGCTTCACCACGGGCATGGGCCTCGCGCAATGATTTCTTACGCTCCGGCGCGCCCAGGGAAAGAATCCAGTCGCCTACGCGCAACTTTATGTCTCCATCGGGCTGAGATTCGAATGCCGGGCCCCAATAGGGATGTTGATCGTAGTAATCGGGATGGGGCGCGTGCGCGTGAAGATCGATGAGCATGATCCGGTACCTCTGCATTGGCACTTTTATGGTTGTTTGCGCGGTGCCTTAGGCGGCCAGTGAACGATCACCGTGAGTAAACGGGATAGCCGAAGGCCCGCTGCCAAGCCAGAGCATAAATATAAACTGATCAGAAATCAAAGAACTGTTCAAATTATTTTGGGTGCTAGGTTCAAGGCCAAACCTAGACCTAAGTTGACCAAAAAAGCCGTCTCGAAAAATCAGAATCAGCGGCACACACATCAAAAACAACCGCACAGCAGGTAGGCGAAAACGCAGAGGCCCTCGAAATCGAGGGCCTCTGGAGCGGGTGTGGTGTTTCAGCAGCGCAGAGGGTTAGCGGCGGGTTCGCGTCGTGGAGCCCATCGTCAGCGCGGCAACCAGTTTCTTGACCCGAACAGGCAGCAAGCGCCGGCTCGCGGTTTCCGGTACGAGGATTTCACTGAGCACGTAACGAATGATCATCTCGCAGATCAGTTCACGGTCCAGCCTCACTCCAAGCCGCGCATCCCATTCATCGAAGACGATGTCCAGAACGTCCTGAAAGCGCACGATCGAATCGTGGAAAATTCGCCGAAAGAACCCCAGCGCATACTCAGGTGCCACCAGCAGCAGGCGCCGCGCACGGCTTTGCTCAAGGTAATTGTCCAGGTACGTGAGCAGCGCATTGAGCCGCGCTTGTGGCTCGGTGATGTCGCCCAACAGGAGGCTCAGGGCGCTGTGGAAACTGTCCCGCTTATGGCGAGAGTAGGTGTCCAAAAGGTCTTCTTGAGACGAGAAATAACGGTAGAAGGTGCCGCGTGACACGCCGGCGACCTGGCAAACATCCAGAATGGAAATGCGTTCCGCCCCGGATTTAAGAACCACTTCCTCCGTCGCGGCAAGGATGTTGGCGATGGTTTCCTCAGAACGCCGGTTAGGCTTGACGTTGGCCCGGTTGGGGGCCAGCCCGGCGCTTTGGCGGACAGGTTTGTTCAGCGCGCTGGGCGGCTTTTCCACGGCGGCGGTGTGCTTTTTCTTCGGCGTTGCCTGAGGGACTTCGGATAGCTGGGTAGTGCGCTTGGGCATGACCAGAAGGACTCAAATGGGAACGATGGCGCAGGTTAACACAAGAATTTGGCGTTATTAACGATATTTGTTCAACTTCAACCTAAAGACATTTGCTTAATTTCTATCTAGAATCCTATTCTCTCTTCAAAAAAAATCGGGCGATCCTCGGCGGGAACGGCCTTAAAAAGGAGAAAAATGATGCCGGGCAATGACTATTTGGATGGTTGGGCCGTGGGAGAAAGAGACACGGTGATCGATGCGCTTGATCGTGCCGTGGCGCGCTCTCCAGGCAAGGTCTTGTTGGATTTTAGCGGCGAATTGTACACATACAAAGAAGTTGACCTACTTTCCACTCGAATGGCCCATGCGCTTGTTTCGCTCGGGGTCACCCGGGGCGAAACCGTCCTGACCATGCTGGATAATAATATCGATGCCGTGGTCACCTGGCTCGCGATCAATAAGGTGCAGGCGGTGAGCGTGCCGATCAATACCGCGCTGAAGGGCGAGTTCCTTCGCCACCAGATCGCCGACACCGGTGCCCGGGTGGTCATCTGTGAAAGCCACTACGTCAGCCGGATCACGCCGCTAGCTGCGCAACTGCACGATGTGAAGCACATACTCCATCGCGGCAAGATGGATGCCCTCCCCGCCTGTGACATCCCAATCGCGCCGCTCGATGAGTTTCGCGGTCACGATGAAACACCACTGGTCAACAAGCCGAAGCCTGCAGACCTGGCGTGTTTGATCTACACCTCCGGGACCACCGGGCCGTCCAAAGGCTGCATGATCAGCTACAACTTCATGTGCAACCTAGCCCGCCTGCAACTACGGGCGGGGCCGGCCGACGAGAACGACGTCACCCTTACCCCGCTACCCTTGTTCCACATGAATGCGCTGTGCGTTTCGATCATTGCCAGCATCCTAGTCGGCGCTCGCGCCGCCATCCTCCCGCGCTTTTCGGTGTCCAATTTCTGGCAAGAAGTGGAGCGCTCCGGTGCGACCATTGCTTCGATTCTGGGGGGCATGGGTGGGCTACTGGCCCAAGCGCCGGATAACGAAGCGATGAAGCGCTGCTTCGGCCAGATCCACACGGCCCGTGGCAACCCCTACACCGAAGAAACCAAGAGGGTCTGGCGTGAACGCTTCGGCACCAAATTGGTAGGTGGCAACGGTTATGGCCTGACCGAGGCCTGCGTGATTACCTCCTTGCCCGCCGGCGAATACGCCGCTCCCGGTTCATCCGGCAAGCGCATCGCAGATTTCGATGTACGCATCGTCGACGACGACGATTTCGAAGTGCCCACAGGCACGGCGGGCGAGATCGTGGTCCGCCCGTTACGGCCGGACATCATGTTCCAGGGCTACTGGAAGCGCCCGGAGGACACCCAGAAACTGATGCGCAACATGTGGTTTCACAGCGGCGACATCGGTAAGTTCGATGAAGAGGGCTTCTTCTATTTCGTCGACCGCAAGAAGGATTACCTACGTCGCCGTGGCGAGAACATCTCCAGCTTCGAGATGGAGGCCGCCTTCGCCGTTCATCCCGCGCTGTCCGAGGTCGCCGTTCACGCCGTGGCGTCGGATAAAGGTGAGGACGACGTCAAGGTGACTGCCGTGCTACATGAGGGTGCTCAGTTGCACCCCGAGGCGCTGTTCCAGTGGGCTACCGAGTCTGTACCCTACTACGCCCTGCCCCGCTACATCGAGTTCCGTGCCAGCCTGCCGAAAAACCCACAGGGGCGGGTACTCAAGTATCAACTGCGGGACGAAGGTAAGACGCCGGCCACCTGGGACTTGGAAACCACCGATATCAAGGTCGAAAAACGCTAGGTTCATTCGGCCGATATGAAGAAGGCGTGGCCATTGGCCTGCCTTCTTCGTATGGGCTATCCCGAGCGATCAATACTCCCGTGCGGCAATGTGCTGGGGCCGTGAGTTATACCCCGGCAAGTGCAGGCCCCCGTCCACGTGAAGGGTCTCACCCGTCACGAAGCGTGCCATGTCGGATGCCAGGAACACCACCACCGGCCCGATATCCGCTTCCGGCTCACCACAACGGCCCAATGGGCGCATGCCCGCGGACATTTCGGCGAACCCGGGGTTTTCCGCCGCCAGTTTGTGGAAGGTCGCGCCCATCGCCGTGGGGGCGATGGCGTTGACGCGGATGTTGAAACGCCCCCACTCCGAAGCAGCGCTGCGCGTAAGGCCTACGATCGCCGATTTCGCCGCGTTGTAGTCACCGTGCAACCAGGCACCGACCTCGGTGTCGATGGAGTAGAAATTGACGATCGCGCCGCCACCGCGCGCCCGCAGGTAAGGTAAGGCGGCTTTCATCGACCACCAGGCGGCCCATACCGTTGAGTTGAGGGTTTGCTCGAGCATGGCATCGGTCTTGTCTTCGAGCAGAACGTTCGGGGTAGGTGCGAAGGCATTGTTCACCAGGATGTCCAGGCCACCGAACTCATCGGCCGCCGCTTGGATCGCCGCTTCGATATCCTGCTTGCGCGAGACATCCGTTTTAACGAACCGCGCACGCGCGCCAAGCGCCTTCAGCTCTTCGACAACCGCTGCGCCGCTGTGCTCATCGAGCTCCGCAACCAGCACCGCGGCGCCCGCCTTGGCGAAGCTCAACGCAACGCCACGGCCGATGCCGCCGCCCGCCCCGGTGATCAGCGCCACACGTTCCTGTAGAAGTCCCATGGTCACCCCTATTCTATTGTTTTTTGATGAACATTTATTACTATACTGTTCAAATATAACCCATTCCGGTCCATCCGGCATCTACCCCGAACAAGGATAACAGGATGAGCACCTTCCGCCGCTGCGTGGAAATCGTGTGCCGTGGGAACGGCGCCAGTGGAGAGGTCCGAGCAGCGCTTGAGGATGACTTCCACCACTTCCGGGTCAAGGCGAACTACCACGATGGCGTGCTGCGGCAAATTGAAGGCGAAGCGCTGCGCATCCCCTATACCGCTTGTGCCCAGGCTATGGACCAGGTGCATTTGCTGTTGGGCATGTCGATCACCCGGATCGCACACTCAGTGACTCGCCAAACGGACCCTCAGCATCAATGCACGCACCTGCTCGACCTGGCCGGGCTGGCCATTGCCTCGGCCGCGCGAGGCACCTCGGAGCGCCGCTACGCCATCCAAGTGCCGCAAAGGGTCGACGAGCGTACCCGACCGACACTTGAACGCGACGGCGAACAGTTGCTCGTTTGGAATGTGCAGGGCATGTCGATCAAGGGCCCTGCCCCTTTCGTCGACATCGACCTGCGCGAGGGGATGGCGCGCTGGGCGCTGAACCATTTGCCTGAAGAACTGGCGGAGGCGGCCTTGCTGCTGCGCCGTTGCACACTGATCTCGATGGGGCGGATGTATGACCTGGATGCCCAGGAGCACGCGTCCAGCACCGGGCGCTGCTTCAGCCAGCAACCGCAGCGTGCCGTGCACGCCTTGCGAATGAAGGGCTCGACCTGGGACTTCAGCGCGGCGCAGGGCCGGTTGTGCGCTGGCGATCAGGCCTGGCTCGCTGAATGTGGGCGCCCTCTGCCCGGGCCGCTGCCAGGCTGAACCCCGGTCGCGGCCCGTTTGCTATAGAGCCCTTGCTAGAGGAATACCGCCAGGTTCGGCGTACCCAGTACCGCCTGGTCGAGAATGACCTCGCGGCGCGCAAGCTTGAAACCTTCGTCGGTCATGCGCAGAACATCACGGCGCTCGCCACTGATAATGTCGACGTGATGGTCCTTGAAGCGGCTGCGCGTCAGTAGCAAGTAGCTGGTGACCACGAACTCATCAGGCTTCTCGGTTTCCTCGACAAACACGTTGCTGACCAGGCGCCGTACGCGTGACGGCGGGTCTTCGGCCCAGGCGCTTTTGCCCGAGAGGCGAAGAACCCTGCCCATGATCGAGCGGTAGTCGTCATGGTAATGCTGCACCGTACGCACGATGGTCGAGGCCAGGTCCGATTGCAGTCGCGTATGGCGCAGCGGAACCGTGTACACCAGGTCGGTCGCCAGCCGCTGCAACCACTCCTGCAGGCGAATCTGATCGAGCAGCGTCGCCTCTTCATAGAGGAAGGTGACTGCCAGGTTGTAGACCTCGGAACCGATGGGAACCCGTTTGGTGCCTACCGCAGAACCCGGCTGAATATGCTCGGCGCTGCGTTGTTGAACGTGGGCCATTTGAATCACTCCCTGCTTTTATTGTTGTAAAGGGGCCGGTATCGATCAATCTTCGTCGCTGGCCGTCATCAGCTCATGCCAATAAAGCCACCAGTGCCATTGGGTATCGTCCTTGGTGAAGCCTTCATTGACGATGCCTGGGCCTGGCCAGCCTTCAGGTGCGCCCGTTTCGAAGCAGGCCTGGTACTTCAGGGTGCTCTTGCGGCCCATGGCGCCTTTGGCGGCAAGGGTCATATGCGGCCAGGTGTCGGAATCGTCCTGCTCGACCATGCCGGAGGTGCCGAACAGCTGAATGGTCTGCTTGAGCATCTTCTCCCGTAGTTCTGGCGGCGCGTCTTTCTCGGCGAAGATCCAGTTGACGAACTCCAGCTTGTCCGGCCCCTGCGGAACGTAGGCGTGCAGGGTCATGGAGCCGACTACGCTGCCATCGGGCTGCGGGATATAGACGAAACCGAAGAGAATGTTCGGGAACATCCCGCCGACCTGCGGCGGCATGCTGGTCAATACCTTCAGTTGGTCTTCACTCAGGTTGCGCGCCAATTGTACGACCATGTCCTTGGTCATCCCGGCCGGCGGTAGCGCATCGAGTTTTTCCTGGACGGTAAGCGTTTCCGGATCAAGCCCGGTCAGGCGCTTGATCTTGCGCGCCAGGTCGATACAACGCAGCGCGTGGCCATGGGGCGAGCTGATTTCCACGCCGTACATTTCCGGGCTGAGGTCGGCGCTCTGGCCGTTCTCATCTTTCTTCGCATAGTTGCCGACCTCACCCAGCCAACGGTGCAGTGTCAGCGTGTGAAAACCATCGGCGGCCGACTGCTCGCCCGCCGTTTTCCAGTTGGCATTGACGATGAAACGCTGCGGCGGGCCCAGTACTTCCATGCCTTTGTCCGAGCGCAGGAACAGCATGTCGTAATACCACTTGGCATCGCCCAGGAACTCATCGAACGACGGCCCGTCGATGTTCCAAGTGGCGAATACCAGGCCACCGTAGAGGGTCACGCGAGCCTTTTTCAGGCCGAGTTCTTCCTTGGGCCTCATTTTGCCGTGCATGCACTCGCGCTCTACCGGTGAACCGATGAAATCGCCGTTCGGGCGGAACGCCCACCCGTGGTAGATGCACTTGTGGATCTGCGTATTGCCGCAGTCGGCAGTGCTGATGCGCATGCCGCGGTGCGGGCAAACATTGAGGGTGACGAAGACTTCACCTTCTTTGCCACGGGCGACGATGACCGAATCGGAGCCCATGTCGCGGACCATGAAATCGCCGGAGTGGGGTATCTCGGATTCGTGACCGAGCAGGACCCAGATCTTGCCGAAGATTTTTTCCATCTCCAGCTCGTAGATCTCCCGGTCCGACAGCACGCGCATCTGCACTTCACGGCTGGAGGGGTAAATGAGATCGGAAACCTTGGTTCCGTCGGACAATACAGGGCTTGTTCTTGTTAGCATGATTGCCTCCTGTTTCAGGGTGTCACGGCCATTTGGACCGGGCGGAAATACGTAGGTGTTTTAGTTGATTTTGGCCTATCACTCGCGCGGAAACGGCCGCGCACCGGCTTTCTCTCGCACACTCCCCCTTGCCATGCGAAAACATCAGGAAATAACCTGCTCGGCCTTGCCCACCTGCGTGCGCAGAATGCCGATGCCGTCCACTTCCAGCTCTACCAGGTCGCCCGGCTTCAGGTAGCGCAGTTGCTCCAGGCCACAGCCGTTGCCGACCGTGCCGGAGCCAAGGAACTCGCCGGGATGCAGCGTTTCGGACCGCGACACATGGGCGATCACATCCTCGAAACGCCAGCGCATGTCACGGCTGTTGCCGCGCCCCCATTCCTCGCCGTTCACCCGGGCGATCATGTTCAAGTCGTAGGGGTCGCCGAGCTCGTCAGCCGTCACCAGGCAGGGCCCCATGATGTTCGCGGTATCGAAGTCCTTGCTCTTGGCGGGGCCGAGCATCCCGGGCATCTCCAGGGCCTGCGCATCGCGTGCGCTGATGTCGTTGAAGATAGTGTATCCGGCGATATGAGCACGCGCGGCCTGCCGGCTGATGTCCTTACCTGGGCGACCGATGTAGCAGCCGAACTCCAACTCGAAATCCAGTGCCTTGCTGAAGCTGGGCCATTGGAATTCGTCGTCGATACCCACAACGGCGAATCGGTTGCATTTGTAGTAGATCGGCTGTTTGTTGAAGGTGTCGATCACACGGTCGTCGGCGCGGGTGTTCATCGCCTTGAGGGTTTCCACCGGGTTCTCGGTGCGCAGGGCCCGAGCACGGCGGGCAGCGGCGAAACTCTGGCGCAGGTGCAATTCAAAGCAGGAGCAATCGCGCATCTGCGGCGGTGGCTGAATCGGCGCGCGCAACTTCACCGCCGTTCGCTCGAACACCGCGCTCGAAGGTGCCTTCGCCGCCAGCGAACGCGCCAGGTCGAGCGCCACCTCCCCCCCTTCGATAAGGGCAAGCACACTGGAAAGCTCGGCACTCTCGCGCCCCTGCAGGCCCTTATAGGCCCCCTGCAAATCGACCACGAGGCTGTCGCTCTCTATCAGCGCACCGGCGCGTGCTTCGCGCCCGCCGTCGACAAAGGTCACCAGCCTCATACGCGTCCGCTCACAGGCAGCCAGGCGCCGGTCACGGCGCTGGCGTCGTCAGACAGCAGAAACGCCACCACGGCGGCCAAAGCCTTGGGTGTGACCCAACGGGTGGCGTCGGCATCAGGCATGTCCGCGCGGTTCGTCGGGGTGTCGATAATGCTTGGCAACACCGCGTTGACCGTGACGTTGCGGTCTTTCAGTTCTTCGGCCAAGGCTTCGGTGAAACGCGCGACCCCGGCCTTGGAGGCGGCATAGGCGCCCATGCCCAGGCCTGCCTTCAGCGCGGCCAGTGCGCCGATGTTGACGATCCGCCCTGCCCCGCTGAGCAGCAGCTGAGGCAACGCGGCCTGCGCGGTGACGACGGCCGTACGCAGGTTGATCTGATAGAGGCGGTCCCATGTCTCCAGGCTGCCGGCCTCGACCGTTTCCCAGGCGAAGCCGCCGGCAACGTTGACCAGCCCGTCTACCCCGCCGAAATGCTCGGCGACACGCTGCACGGCGCTTTTCGCCGGTGCCGCGCCAGTGAGGTCAACGCCACCCAGGCACAGCAGCTTCTCCACATCCAGCAAGGCGGCTGGCGCCTCTGCGCGATCGAGCAGCGCAACGCGCGCACCTCGTTCCAGTAACAGGCGGCCCAATGTGCTGCCAAGCACACCGAAACCGCCAGTAACGATGATGACCTTGTCCTTCAGGGACTGGGGCATAGCGAAGACTCCTGTTGTTTTTATGGCTTCGATACGGGCTGAC
This sequence comes from Pseudomonas typographi, assembly GCF_014694385.1. GTDB lineage: Bacteria > Pseudomonadota > Gammaproteobacteria > Pseudomonadales > Pseudomonadaceae > Aquipseudomonas > Aquipseudomonas typographi. The sequence continues at coordinate 26,759 of NZ_JAAOCA010000052.1, forward strand.
CGGGTAGATCCGCATTGGGACAATATATGACACTTTTCTATAATATGTACAAATGATAACGTAGTCCTTCAGTCGCCTGCCCCTACCGGAACCCTCCGATGCCGAGAAAATTGCCCGCTCTTAACGCTGACAACCGCGCTTTCTGGCAAGGCGGCCAGCACGACGAACTGCTGATCCAGCATTGCGCAGCCTGTTCGACATTCTTCCACCCGCCCGCCCCCATC
>NZ_JAAOCA010000053.1 GCF_014694385.1 Pseudomonas typographi
CCCCCCCGACCCCACGGATGCCCATGACCACCGAAGATCATCACATCAAGCTTGAACCGAGCTGGAAACAGGCCCTGCGCCCGGAGTTCGACAAACCCTACATGGCCGAGTTGCGTGCGTTTTTGCGCCAGGAGCTGGCTGCGGGCAAGGAGATTTACCCGCCCGGGCCGCTGATTTTCAATGCCTTGAACCTAACCCCGCTGCCACAGGTAAAAGTGGTGATTCTCGGGCAAGACCCATACCACGGGCCCGGGCAAGCCCATGGCTTGTGCTTTTCGGTGCAGCCAGGGGTGGCCACGCCACCGTCGCTGGTCAATATTTTCAAAGAACTCAAGCGCGATCTGAACATCGACATCCCGCGCCAGGGGTTTTTGCAGCCGTGGGCCGAACAAGGCGTGTTGTTGCTCAACACCACCCTCACGGTAGAACGCGGCATGGCGGCTTCCCACGCCAAACGGGGGTGGGAAACCTTCACCGACCGCATCATCGAAGTGGTCAGCAGCCAATGTGAAAGCGTGGTGTTCCTGCTGTGGGGCTCCCATGCGCAAAGTAAGCGCAAGCTGATCGACACCACCCGCCACAAGGTCCTCGCCTCGCCGCACCCATCGCCGCTGTCGGCGCACCGGGGGTTTCTTGGCAATGGCCATTTCAGCCAGGCCAACCGCTTTTTGCTTGAGCACGGCCGGGAACCGGTGGATTGGCGTTTGCCGGTTTAACCCGCGTGGGGTGGGGTATCAGCGTATGGTTTTGATCCACCGCCGATACACCGGCTCTGCCAGGAACAGCACCAAAAACAAGCGCATCACCTGCATGGCCGTCACCAGCGGTACCGACAGCCCGAGGGTTTCGGCGGTCAGGCTCATTTCGGCGATGCCGCCGGGCATCATGCCCAAGGTGAGCGAGCGCAGGTCAAGGCCGGTGACGAGGTATAGCAAGCCCGCCGCCAGCGCCGCCAAAGCCATGGTCAAGCCGGTGCCCAGCAATGTGCGGGCCAGGAACAGCGGCGCCTTGCGAAAGAACTGCCGGGTGAAATGGCAACCCAGGCCACTGCCGATCAGCCATTGGCCCACCTGGCTGGCCCCGTCGGGTAGGCGCGTATGCGGGTCGAATGCCACCCCCACGGTAGCGGCCAGCAGTAACGGGCCGAACAGCCAGGGGTTGGGCTGGCGCAGGTACTGCCAGCCGAGCGCCAGCAGCGCACCCAGCGGGAACAGCAAGGCCAGAACGCCCCATTGCACCGCAAGCGGGTGGCTGGCCGGGCTGCCTGCGCCCAGCGCGAGCTTGAACAGCGCCGGCACGCACAGCACCACCGCCAGTACCCGCAGGCTTTGCGCCGCTGCCACCGGGCCAAGTTGGGCGCCATTACGTGCGCCGAGGTTGACCATCTCCCCAGAGCCGCCCGGCATGCTGGCGAAGAACGCGGTGGCGCGGTCTTCGCCGCTGCGCAGCATCAGCCACACCCCAACGATACTTGAGGCGGTGGTCACCACGGCACCGAGCAGGATCGGGCCCAGGTGGGCCAACACTTGCTCCATCAGGGCAGGCGTAAAATGCAAACCGATGCCGATGCCCACCACCCATTGGCCCGCCTTGCGGCCGTGGGGGATTTCCTGCAGTTGCCAGGGCGTTAAGCAGCGCACCAGAATCACCGCTAGCAACGCACCGATCATCCACGGCAACGGCCAGCTGGCGAGGCTAGCCAGCCAACCACCGGCCAGCCCCACCAGCGGCGTGGCATACCTATGCCGTTCAGGCATTGGCCGCGCCGCGCCGTGCCAATTGGCGCCTGCGCCACAGGCGCAGCAGCGGCAACAGCAGCATCAGTGCGATCAGCACCCATACGCCGAAGGTAATCGGGCTACCCCAGAGAATGCCCACCTCACCGTTGGAGATCGACAGCGCCCGGCGCAGGTTCTGCTCCATCAACCCACCAAGGATGAACCCCAGCAGTAGCGGCGACAGCGGGAAATCCAGCTTGCGCAGGATGTAGCCGAAGATGCCGATGCCCACCATCAGGAACAGGTCGAATGTGGTCGCATGCACCGCGTACACGCCGATGGCCGTGATGATCGCGATCACCGGCACCAGCGCCCAATTCGGCACCGCCAGGATGCGGGTAAAGATGCGGATCATCGGAATGTTCAGGATCACCAGCATCACGTTGGCGATGAACAGCGAGGCGATCAGACCCCAGACGATGTCCGGTTGCTGTTGGAACAGCAGCGGGCCGGGGGTGATGTTATACAGCGTCAGCGCACCGATCATCACCGCGGTGGTGCCCGAGCCCGGTACGCCGAGGGTCAGCATCGGCACCAGCGCGCCGCAAGCCGACGCGCCAATGGCGGTTTCCGGCGCGGCCAGGCCGCGCTTGTCGCCCTGGCCGAAGGTGCCGCTTTGGCCGGCGATGCGTTTTTCGGTCATGTAGGCCACCGCGCTGGCCAGGGTAGCGCCGGCACCGGGCAACACACCCATGACAAAGCCCAGCAAGCCGCAGCGTAGGTTCACCGCTGCCACCGAAGCGGCTTCCTTGAAGTTGAACAGCATGCGCCCGGTGGCCTTTACGGCCGCATGGCCATGGTGGGTTTTCTCCAGCAGCAGGAAAATTTCGCTGACCGAGAACAGCCCCAACACCAGCACCACGAACTGGATGCCATCGGCCAGGTGAATGCTGTCGCCGGTGAAGCGATACACCCCGCTGTTGGCATCGATGCCCACCGCCGACAAAAACAGCCCGATCAACGCGGCGATGAAGGTTTTCAGCGGCCGGTTACCGGCCATGCCGGCCAATGCAACGATGGCGAACACCATGAGCACGAAGTATTCGGCCGGGCCGAAGGCGATCGCCCACTTCGCCAGCAAGGGCGCGAACAGCACCATGCCGCAGGTGGCGATCAGCGCACCGATGAACGAACTCCACGCCGACAGCGACAAGGCCACGCCGGCCAACCCTTGGCGCGCCATGGGGTAGCCGTCCAGGGTGGTCATCACGGTAGAGGCTTCGCCGGGGATATTAAGCAGGATCGAGCTGATCCGCCCGCCGTATTCGCAGCCCAAGTACACCGCCGCCAGCAGGATCAGCGCCGACTCTGGCGGCAAGCCCAGGGCGAAGGCGATGGGAATCAGCAGCGCCACGCCATTGATCGGCCCCAAGCCTGGCAGCAGGCCGACCACGGTGCCGATCAACGTGCCGGCCAAGGCGGTGGCCAGGTTATAAGGGGTCAGCGCAACGCCGAAGCCCTGGCCCAGGTAACCCAAGGTGTCCATAGTCAGTTCTCCAGTACGCTCAACACGCCCAAGGGCAGGGGTACGTCCATGATGCGATCGAACAAGATGTACAGCAGCACACTCATCGCGCCGACGATCACCGCGCTAGGCAGCCATTTGCCCCCATACAGCCGGGCCATGGGAATGCCGATCAAAGCGCTGCTGAGGATGAACCCCAGTGGCTCGAACAGCCCGGCGAACACCAGCAACAACAGGGTGCAGGCGCCGACCTTGGCCAGGGTGTGGCGGTCCAGCGGCGGTTCGTCCTCGCTGTGCACCAGCGGCGTGGGGCGCCACAGCATGTACAGCAAGGCTATGGCCAACAGGCCTAGCATCAGCAGGGGGTAGGCGCGCGGGCCTACCGGTTCGTAGGAAAACGGCGCTTGGTAGGGCCAGGCCATCAGGGCCAGGCCCACGCAGGCAGCCAACAATGCCGCAGCGAACAGGCGTTGTACCAGCATGATGAATTCTCCGCAAAAGCGCCCGCTTGCCGGGCGCGGGGGGGCGGGCGGTTACTCCACCAGGCCGAATTCCTTGGCCAGTGATTTGTAATCGGCAACCCGCTGCTTCACATAGGTGTCCAGTTCCTGGCCGGTCATGGCGAACGGGAACAGTTCACGCTGGTCGCGCAACTTGGCGAATTGCTCGGAGGCCAATAGCGTGTCGAACGAAGCCTTCCACCAGGCGTATTGTTCGTCGGTGACCTTCGGGCCCAGGTAGAAGCCGCGCACCACCGGCCATTCGATGTCGTAGCCCTGCTCCTTGGCGGTGGGGATGTCTTTCATCGCCGGTTCGTCCAGGCGCTCCTTGGAGAACACCGCCAAGATGCGCATGTCACCACTTTCGATGTGTGGCATGGAATCGGCGATGTCGGTGCTGCCCACTTGGATGTGCCCGCCGAGCAAGGCCGTGGCGATTTCACCGCCGCCTTCGAGGGCCACATAGCGCAGGTCGCGCGGGTTCACGCCGGCGGCCTTGGCGACCAATGCGGTTTGCATCCAGTCTTGGCTGCCGACTGTGCCACCAGAGCCGATCACTACGCTGCTGGGGTCTTTCTTCAATGCTTGAACCAGGTCATCGAGGTTTTTGTAGGGGGAGTCTTGTTTCACAGCGATGGCGCCATAGCTGGTGCCGACGGCGGCCAGCCAACGCACGGCGTTTTCGTCGTAACGGCCAAACTTGCCTTGGGCAAGGTTGAGCAGCGAGCCGCTGGACCACGCCACCAGGGTGCCGGCATCCGCCGGGCGCTGGGCGACCACGGCGTTATAGGCCACGGCGCCGACGCCGCCAGGCATGTAGGTCACGCGCATGGGTTTGCTGAGGATCTTGCTTTCGACCAGGGCACTTTGCACCAACTTGCAGGTGAGGTCGAAACCACCACCCGGTGCGGCCGGGGCAATGCATTCGGGGCGTTTCGGTTCATCGGCGGCGAACAGCGGTTGGGCGAGCAACGCACAGCCAGCGGCCAGCGCGAGGGGGCGCAGGAATGTCTTCATGACGTCTCCGAGTCTTGTTGTTTTTGTGTGATTCGGTAGGGGCCGAGGGTGGACCCTGAGGGGCGACCATAGCGGGCGAAGCTTTCGCCAGCCTTTCAGTTGACGCATTTTGTTGTAACCACTTCCGCGCAGTGCGAACCCCGGTAAACTCCGCCCATTGTGCCTGCGTAACGGAGAACAATAATGCGCATATTGCTGGTCGAAGACCACTTGCCACTGGCCGATAGCGTGGCCCAGGCGCTCAAGGGTGTGGGCCTGACGGTCGATCTGCTGCACGATGGCGTGGCCGCCGACCTGGCCCTGGCGAGCGAGCAATACGCCTTGGCCGTGCTCGACGTGGGCTTGCCCCGGCTGGATGGCTTTCAGGTATTGGCCCGGCTGAGGGACCGCGGGCAGCATTTGCCGGTATTGATGCTAACCGCGCGCAGCGATGTAAAAGACCGTGTGCACGGCCTTAACCTGGGCGCGGACGATTACCTGGCCAAACCTTTCGAATTGAGTGAGCTGGAAGCGCGCGTCAAGGCCATGCTACGCCGCACGTTGCTTGGCGGTGAGCGGCAGCAGCGCTGCGGCCCGCTGGTGTACGAGGTAGACAGCCGGCGCTTTACCCTGGCCGAGCAAATGCTGAACCTGACCTCTCGCGAGCAGGCGGTGCTCGAAGCGTTGATCGCACGCCCAGGGCGGGTGATGAGCAAAGAGCAACTGGCCGGGCAAGTGTTCGGCCTTGATGAGCAGGCCAGCGCCGACGCCATTGAAATCTACGTGCACCGCCTGCGCAAAAAGCTCGGCCAGGAAGTGGCCATCGTCACCTTCCGTGGCCTGGGCTACCTGCTGGAAGCGCGCAATGGTTAACGCCGGCAGCCTGCGTTGGCGGCTGCTGCGCAACCTGGTGGCGTTGCTCACGGTGTTGATGCTCGCCAGTGGCCTCTCGGCCTACTGGAATGGCCGTGAGGCGGCCGACACCGCTTACGACCGCACCTTGCTGGCGTCGGCCCGTACCATCGCCGCCAACCTCACCCAACATGATGGCAGCCTCAGCGTGGATGTGCCCTACGTGGCGTTGGACACCTTCGCCTACGACAGCGCCGGGCGCATCTACTACCAGGTCAACGATGTTCACCAAAAGCTGATCTCCGGCTACGAGAACGTACCGGCCCCCCCTGCGAGTACCCCACGCACCGATAAGTACCCAGCGCTGGCGCGCTTTTATAACGCCCACTACCTGGGCCAGAACGTGCGCGTGGTCAGCCTGCTCAAGGCAGTCAGTGACCCGGACATGGCCGGCATGGCGGAAATCCGCGTGGCAGAAACCGAGGAAGCCCGGGTGCGCATGGCCCGTGACCTGATGGCCGACACCCTGTTGCGCTTGGGCATGCTCGGCGCCGGCGCAGTGCTGCTGGTGTGGATCACCGTCAGCGGCGCGCTGCGCCCGTTGGAGCGGCTGCGCCGCTCGGTGGAAGAACGCCGCCTGGACGACTTGCGGCCGCTGCCAACGGTAGACGTGCAGCGCGAGTTGGCGCCGCTGGTGCAGGCCATCGACCACTTTACCGAGCGTTTGCGTGAACAGTTCGAGCGCCAAGGGCAGTTCATTGCCGATGCCGCCCATGAGCTGCGCACACCGTTGGCCGCGCTCAAGGCGCAAATGGAACTCGGCCTGCGTTACCCCGAACGCTGGCAGCAAACGCTGCGCGACAGCGTTGAAGGCACCGACCGCCTTACCCATCTGGCCAACCAGTTGTTGTCGCTGGCCAGGGTGGAGCATGGCGCGCGGGTGATCGCCGAGGGCGGTGCGCACAGCCTTGACCTTCGCAGCCTGGCCCGTGAACTGGGCTTGGCGATGGCCGCCCTGGCCCATGGGCGCGGCATTGGGTTGGCCCTGGAGGCCGATGAACCGGTGCCCATCCGTGGCGAACCGACGTTGCTGCATGAGTTGCTGAGCAATTTGGTCGACAACGCCCTGGCGCATACGCCTGCCGGCGGCAACGTCACGTTGCGGGTGTTGGCCCCCGGCATTCTTGAGGTGGAAGACGACGGCCCGGGCATTCCGGCCGACGAGCGCGAACGGGTGTTTGAGCGTTTTTACCGGCGCGGTAACCAGGGCTCCGGGCTGGGGCTGGCCATCGTCGGGGAGATCTGCCGCGCACACCGTGCGCAGATCAGCCTGCACGATGGCAAAGCCGGCGGGCTGCGGGTCAGGGTCACGTTTCCCTGACCTGCATGCTTATGCCAGCAGCGCCTTGGCTTCTTGCACCTCGCGCGCGGACAGCGGCGGGTCGAGGGCGTCCATGCCCAGGCGCAGGTACGCGGGCAGCGCGCTCAGGGTAGGGCGTTGTTCCACGGGTTTGTTCAGCAGCGTGGCCATTTGTACCACATCGGCATAGTCGGCCAGCGCTTGCTCGCGGTGGTAATCCAGGTGAAACAGCGGCACGTCGGCCAGTGCCCGGGGGAACTCCCAACTGCGCAGGATCTTGCTGCCGATGATCGGGTGGATATGCTCGATGACGTGGTTCAGGCACACCGAGTCGGCCAACAGGTCGTTGTGGTCCTCGGCATAGGCCAGAATCGGCAGCACGCCGATCAAGTGGACCATCCCGGCCAGCGCCGCTTGGTCGGCATGCAGCCGATGCGTGCGCCGGCACAGCTCATAGGCCAGGCCCGCCACCGCCACGCTGGTGGCCCAGCTGTCGTGCAATGCGCGGGCTATCACCGGCGAGCGGGCGTTGAAGATCTGTTCGATCACCAACCCCACGGCCAGGTTGCAAGTGTAGTTCACGCCCAAACGGGTGATCGCGGTGTGCAGGTTGTTCACTTCCACATGGCTGCGCAGCAGCGGGCTGTTGACCACTTTGATCAGCCGCGCGCTCAGGGCGGTGTCACGGCCGATCACACGGCTGAGTTCGCTCACACTCACTTCACTGTTTTCGGCAGCCTTGCGAATGGCCAGCGCCACTTCCGGCAGGGTCGGCAAGGTGAGCGTGTCGCGCTCGATGGCTTCGAGCAAGTCGGCTTGAACCGTTTCAGCCAGCGTATTGATCATCGGCTAGAACCTTGAATTCGGCAGGGGCCATCAAAGCGACATTCAGCGCTGGATCTCGCGGTCGCGATCCAGTTCATAGGGCAAGTCAAGCACCTCCAGGGGCGCCCCGCCGGCTTCAGCCAGATGAATGTTGCCGTCTTCCACTGCATCGGCCTGCAGCACCGCCAATAGCTCCACCGTATCGCCCGCCGAGGCGCCGATGACCACTTCACCCACGGCGCTGGCGTGTACTGGCGAAAACAATAGCGTGCCGGGTGCCGGAACGTTGCCGCCTGGTAAGCGCAAGCGGTATTGGCGGCGCTTGAGTTTGCCCAGGTACTGCATGCGTGCAACGATCTCTTGGCCGGCGTAGCAGCCTTTTTTGAAACTCACGCCGCCGACGGCCTGCAGGTTGATCATTTGCGGAATGAACAGCTCGCGGGTTTGTTCGAACACCTGCCCCACGCCGGCGCGTACCTGGCCCAGCAGCCAACCGTCGAGGTCGCCCTGGGGCAGGTGTTGCGCGAGCACTTCAACGGTTTGCCCGGCGGCGGCCGCCGCAACCCACAGCTCGGCCCGCCCGGGCGACACGCGTATGGCCAGGGTGCTGCCCTGGCGCGCCACTGCGTGGGTTTCGGCCGGCAACTGCAGGCCAAGCGCTTGCAGGGCGGCGTCGCCCTGCTGCAGGCCGAAGCGTTGCCACTGGGTGCTTTCGTCCGCCAGGGTGGCCTTGGAAAACACCGCGTATTTTTTCAGGTCAGCCAATTGCGCCGGCAACAGTTCACGGGCCATGGCCAGCAGGCAACCGTCGCCCTCCAACACGATGCGAAAGCTCGACTGCATGCGCCCCTTGGGCGTGCAGCGCGCGCCAAGGCCGGCATGGGCCTCGTCGAGGTAGTTGAGGTTGCAGGTGAGCTGGCCTTGCAGGAACTTGCGGGCATCCGAGCCGCGAACGGCAAGCACGCCCTCATGGGACAGCGGGCAGTAAAAAGTGGTATTGGCCATAGGCACGGGGCACTCTCCAAGACTGGCGCCCATAATAAGGCCCGGCGCGGAAAAAACCTACCGCGCGCGTATGTACATTGTGACCGTTGGCGGCGTTGGTCTACGTGCGGCCCTGCCAGGGCGCCTGTATACTGGCCGCCTTTTCGAGGAGGGCCCCATGGTCGATAGCGTAGAACTCAACCGCCTTTACTGGCACAGCCGGCGTGGCATGCTCGAACTCGACGTGCTGTTGGTGCCGTTCGTGCAAGAGGTGTACGCCAGCCTGAACGAGGCCGACCGAGAGGTGTACCGCCGCCTGCTGGAGTGTGAAGACCAAGACCTGTTCGTGTGGTTCATGGAGCGTGGCGAAGCCGAAGACCCTGAACTGCAACGCATGGTCCGCATGATCCTGGACCGTGTCCAACCCCAATAACCGTTTCGAATGCCGCTGGCGGGCGTCGCGCTGGCTATTGCGGGCTTACCTGGCGGTCAGCCTGCTGGCCCTGGCCGCGGCCTTCAGCTTGGCCATGCCCGCATGGGGGCGGCTGGCACTGATACTCGCCGGCCTTGCCCATGTGGGCTGGTGCCTGCCACGGCAGGTGCTGCTGGCCCACCCCACGGCGGTCACCGGCCTGCGCCGCGACGCACGTGGCTGGGCCCTGTACAGCCGGGCCCTGGGCTGGCACCCGGTGGGCCTTTGCCGCGACACCGTGGTGTTTCCCGCGCTGGTGATCCTGCGCTACCGCCTGCCGGGCCAGTGGCGCGTACGCAGCGTATGCGTGCCGGCCGACGCGCTGGCGCCGCAGGTACACCGGCGCCTGCGGGTGCGGCTAACGTTCAGCCGAGGGCGCTTTCGCGTGCCAGCCAGGCCCGCCAGCCGCCAAAACGGCTGATGTCTTCGGCGCCTTCCAGCCCCCAGCCATCGCAGATGAACCCGGTTTCCCAGCGGCCATCGCTCAACTCGACCTTGCCCAAGCCGAGCGGCGCGGGGATCTCGCCCAGTAACGAGCCCAGTTCCTGGCTGGGCAGCTCCCAGACTTCCACTTCGATGGCGACGCCAGCGGCACCCACGCGGACCATCCCGGGCCGTTGTGGCGGGCCGCCCGCCAGGGCGTACAAGCGGTAGGCCGGGGCGCTGAGGGTCGTTTCCAGGTGCACGGCATTGCGCTGGCGCAGTTGCCAGTTCAGTGCCAGGCCATCGAGGTGGGCGCCGCACACCACCAGGCGGGTGCGGTCATGTCGCGCGGCGCGGGCGGGCAAGGCTTGGGCGCTGTAGGCCTGGGCCAGGCTGAGCAGGTATTGGTCGGTAAAGCAGCGGCCGAACAGCGTAATCCCCCATGGCAAGCCGTTGGCCATGGCGCCGCTGGGTACCGCCACGGCGGCGTAGTCGAGCAGGTTCATGAAGTTGGTGTAGTAGCCCAACTGCGCATTGGCCTTGATCGGCTCGGCGTTCAGCTCTGCCAGCGTCACCGGCCGGCCGAGGGTGGGCGTAACCACGCAATCGAGCCCGGCCAGGATGCGGTCGCACTCGGCCTTAAGGTGTTGCAGGCGGTACTGTGCGCGGAACGCAGCCACCGCGCTGGTAGCGGGCGCATTGGCCAATACCTGGTGGATCACCGGCAGCACGGCGCTGGGCTGGCGCTCGATCAGCTCGCCCACCACGCTGTAGCGTTCAGCCACCCAGGGGCCGTCGTAGAGCAACCGGGCCGCTTCCAGGAAGGGCGTGAGGTCGATATCCACGGCCTCGCCGCCCATCGCCTGCAGGCGCGCCACAGCGGCGCCGAACAAGCCGGGCCCTTCGCTGCAGCCAAAGAATTCCAGGCCTTGGCTGAGCGGCACGCCGAAGCGAAAGCGCTGCACCTGGCCGAACGCCTGGGCATTGTTCCAGGCCGGGTTGTGCCGGCTGTATTCATCGCGCGGGTCGAGGCGAGCCAACCAGCCGAGCAACTGGCTGGCCTCCTCGGCGCTGTGGGTGAAGGTCGTTACGCAGTCGAGGGTGCGGCAGGCGGGCACTACCCCGGCGGTGGAGATCAAGCCCTTGCTCGCCTTGAGCCCCACCAAGTTGTTCAGTGCCGCCGGCACGCGCCCGGAGCCTGCGGTGTCGGTGCCCAGGGCAAAGCTGCACAGCCCTAGCGCCACCGTGAGCGGTGAGCCGGCGCTGGAGCCGCCGCTGGGGTAGCTGGGGTGCACACTGTTGATGGACGCGCCATACGGCGAGCGGGTGCCATTCAGGCCGGTAGCGAATTGGTCGAGGTTGGTTTTGCCCAGCGGCACCGCACCTAAGGCCAGCAGTTGCTCCACCACCGTGGCCGAGCGGTCGGGCAGGTAGGCGAACGCCGGACAGGCAGCGGTGGTGGGCACGCCGGCCAAGTCGATGTTGTCTTTGATGGCGAACGGCACACCGTATAGCGGTAACGCCTCTGGGCACTGGTGCTCGAGGGCGGCCAGGTAGGGTTCGAGCTGTTCGAGGCTAAGCAAGTGGATAAAAATGCAATTGTGCGTGTTCAGCGCTTGCGCCCGCGCATGCAACTGGGCAATGAGTGCCCGCGGCGTGATTGCACCGCTGAGGTAGGCGGCACGCAGGGCGCCCAGGCGCAGGTCATTGATGTCGGTCATATGTGCGTATCCTTGAGTGGGTCGCTCAATCGGCGGCCAGTATGAGTAAGCGTTGCCCGGCCCGCAGTGCTGAGCCTGGCTGCACCTGCAGCGCCGTTACCACGCCAGCGCTGGGCGCCAGCACTGGGATCTCCATCTTCATCGATTCCAATATCAACAGCGGTGTACCGGCGTGCACGTGCTGCCCGGGCGCCACCAGCAACTGCCAAAGGTTGCCGGCAATGGGGCTGTCGACGCTGACCTCGCCGGCGGCCAGGGCGCTGGCGGGCTGTTCGTCCGCTGGCAAGTCCTGCGCCTCGAAATGCGCTTGGCCGCTGTCTAGCCAGCGCTGGCGTTCGGCGGCGAAGGCCCGGCGCTGCTGCACGCGGAAGGCTTCGATGCTGGGCGCCTGGTCGGCCAGGAACGCTTGGTAGTGCGCCAGCGACAGCTCGCTGTGTTCGATGTGCACGGGGTACCGGCCCAGCGGAAAATCACGGCGGATGCGCTGTAGCGCTTCGGCGCTGACCGGGAAAAAGCGGATTTGGTCGAAAAAGCGCAGCAGCCAGGGTTTGCCTTTGAAGGCCGGCACGTCGCGGTAGCGGTTCCACATCTGCAATGTACGGCCAACGAACTGGTATCCGCCGGGGCCTTCCATGCCGTACACGCACAAATAAGCGCCGCCGATGCCAACCGAGTTCTCTGCCGTCCAGGTACGCGCGGGGTTGTATTTGGTGGTCACCAGGCGGTGGCGGGGGTCCAGTGGCGTGGCCACCGGCGCGCCGAGGTATACATCGCCCAGGCCCATTACCAAGTAGCTGGCGTCGAACACGGTGCGCTGCACCGCGGCCAGGCTTGGCAGGTCGTTGATACGGCGGATGAACTCCAGGTTGCTCGGGCACCAGGGGGCGTCCTTGCGCACAGTGGTCATGTACTTGTCGATGGCCAGGCGGCAGGCCGGGTCGTCCCACGACAGCGGCAGGTGCACGATGCGCGACGGCACGGTCAGGTGCTGCTGGGCGCACACCTGGCGCCAGAGCCCTTCGATACAGGCCAGTAACCGCGCCAGCGGCAGGTGTTCGGGCTGGTAGTGCACCTGTAGCGAACGGATGCCCGGCGTGAGGTCGATCACCCCCGCCAGCGCCTGGCCTTGAAGCGCTTGCATCAATGCATGGGCGCGAAAGCGCAGTACTAGGTCAAGCTCGGCCGGGCCAATTTCCAGCAGCAGGTGCGTGTCGCCGCTCAGCCGTGCCACCAGCCGTTCGCGGCCTTCGCCGCAATCGAGCACGATCGGCGAGGCCAGCGTTGCTCGCGGGCTGGGCCGGGTTGGGCTGGCCGCGCGGGCAGCGGCCAGGGTCACGGGGGTGAAGCGCACGCGGTCGCCCGCCTTCAATTGGCCGAGTTGCCAGAGGTCGGCTTCGATCACCGTGACCGGGCACACGAAGCCGCCCAGGCTGGGGCCGTCCGGGCCGAGGATCACCGGCATGTCGCCGGTGAAGTCCACCGCGCCGACGGCGTAGGGGTTATCGTGGATGTTCGAGGGGTGCAGGCCGGCCTCCCCGCCGTCTTCACGGGCCCATTCCGGTTTCGGGCCGATCAGGCGCACGCCGGTGCGGCTGGAGTTGAAGTGCACTTCCCAGTCACTGGCGAAAAAACGCTCTATGTAAGCCGCGGAAAAATACTCCGGCGCGCCGTGAGGGCCATAGATCACGCGCAAGCTGCGCACCGGCGGGAAGCCCGGCAGCTCGGCTGCGGGCACGCACGCACCGGCGCTGCTGTCCAGCAGCGGCGCCAGCTGCAGCACATCGCCGGCTTGCACCGCGCGGCCGGCGTGGCCACCGAACTGGCCCAGGGTGAACGTGCTGCGGCTGCCCAGGTAGGCGGGCACCTGGAAACCGCCGCGCACGCACAGGTAGGCGCGGGCCCCGGCGCCGCCAATGGCGCCTAGGCTCAGTAGCGCGCCGGCGGGCAGCCGGAGGCTGGTGTTCATCGGCTGTGCCTGGCCGTCGACAGTGATTGGCAGCGTTGCGCCGGTGACCGCAATCACCGCGTCGGTGTTCAAGCGCAGCATGGGGCCCTGCAGGGTGATTTCCAGCGCCACTTCGCCCTCGGGGTTGCCCAGCAGGCGGTTGCCCTGGCGCAGCGCGAGGCTGTCCATGGGCCCTGAGGGGGGCACACCCACCGCCCAGTAACCCAGCCTGCCAGGGTAATCCTGCAGGGTGGTTTGGGTGCCGCCGGCTATCACTTGCAGGCTATGGGCTTGGTAGCGCAGCCCCTCCAGGCAGCGCGTCCATGGTTGGCCGCTGGCAAAGGGCTCGGCGGCGAGGGCCTGGCGCAGGTAGCCCAGGTTGGTTTGTACGCCGTATAGCGAGCTGGCGGCCAGGGCTGCGTCCAGGCCCTGGCGGGCCTGTTCGCGGGTTTCCCCCCAGGCAATGAGCTTGGCCAGCATCGGGTCGAAATGCGCCGGCACTTCGCTGCCGGCTTCGACCCAGGTGTCGATGCGCAACCTGTGGCCGTCGGCCGGCGCGAATTGTACCGCGCTGAGCAGGCCGGGGCAGGGCTGGAAGCCTTGGCCCGGGTCTTCGGCATACAGCCGCGCCTGGATGGCATGGCCATGGGGCGCCAGGCCCTTAGCCAACTCGCTCAGCGGCGGCAATTCACCGGCGGCCAGTTGGACCATCCAGGCGACCAAGTCCACGCCCCACACCTGCTCGGTCACGCCGTGTTCCACTTGCAACCGGGTATTGACTTCGAGGAAATAAAACCGCCCGCTGTCGGTGTCGTAAACGAATTCCACGGTGCCGGCGCTGCGGTAGTGGACGGCGCGGGCCAGGGTCAGCGCTGCCTGGCACAGGGCCTGCGCCATGCCGGCGGGCAGGTTGGGCGCCGGGGTTTCTTCCAACACCTTTTGGTTGCGCCGCTGTACCGAGCAATCACGCACGCCCAGCGCCAACACCTCACCCTGGCCGTCGCCGAACACCTGAACCTCCAGGTGGCGTGCGCGGCTGACGTATTGCTCCAGGAACACACCGGCATCGCTGAACTGGCTCTGGCCCAAGTGCTTGACCACGGCGAAGGCCTCGGTCAATTCTTCGGCGTTGTGGCATACGCGCATGCCGATGCCGCCACCGCCGGCGGTGCTCTTGAGCATCACCGGGTAACCTACCCTGCCAGCCTCGGCCAACGCGGTAGGTAAATCGGCCAGCAAGTCACTGCCTTCGAGCAGTGCAATCCCATGTTGGCGCGCCAATGTGCGGGCCGTGTGCTTGAGGCCGAACAGGGTCAATTGCTCTGGCGTCGGCCCCACGAAGGCCAGCCCTGCCGCTTCGCAGGCGCGGGCGAAGGCGGCGTTTTCGGAGAGGAACCCGTAACCGGGGTGCACGGCCTGGGCACCACTGGCGCGGGCCACGGCCAACAGTTTATCGACGTTCAAATACGTGGCGGCGGCAGCGCCGTCGCCCAGGCTATGGGCCTCGTCGGCCTCCAGCAGGTGCCGGCTGCTGGCGTCGGCCTCGGCGTACACGGCCACCCCGCGCACCCCCAGGGAACGCAGGGTGCGCAAGATGCGGCAAGCGATGGCGCCACGGTTGGCAATCAGCAGGCTGTCGAACATGGCAGAACCTTGGGCGGGCCGTCCCGCGACGAAGGCGCTGGCCGGGGTCGTCCCCGGGGCGTGTAAAAGCGCTCAGGCCCACACGGTCAGTTGTGCGGGTGTCGGGTTATAGGCGTTGCACGGGTTGTTCAACTGCGGGCAATTGGAAATCAGCACGATCACGTCCATCTGCGCACGCAGCACCACGTATTTGCCCGGGGCCGACAGGCCGTCCTCGAACGTCAGGCCGCCATCGGCGGTCACCGGCACGTTCATGAAAAAGTTGATGTTCGGCGCCAGGTCGCGCTTGCCCAGGCGTCCGTCATGGGCGCAGGCGCGCAGGTAGTTGTCACGGCAGCTGTGCATGTGCCGTTTGTCCAAGGCATAGCGCACGCTGTTGCTTTCTTGGGCACAGGCGCCGCCGAGGGTATCGTGGCGCCCGCAGGTGTCTTCGATGATCGTCAACAGCGGCCGGCCGAGATTGGAATACAGCACGCTGCCTTCACTCAAGTACACCCGCCCCTGGCGCCGCAGGGTGCGCTGTACGTCGTAGCGCTCCCGTGGGTTGGCGGCGCTGTAGAACAGCGTGTCGATCGCCTGGTTGCCTTCCAGGTCGAGCAGGCGCACGGTTTGCCCGGCCTTGACTTCTGTCAGCGAAGGCTCGCCGGCGGGGATGGTGATGTCGTAGACGATGGCGGTCATGGGGGCTCCTTCAGGCGTACAGCCGTTCAGTGTTGAAAAACCCGCGCTGGTTTTCCGGGCGCGACTGGCGGCACGCTTCGGCAACTTCCGGCTGGGCATGCATGAAGCTCAGTTGCACCGGTTTAGGGGCGTACCGTGGGTTCGGGTCCATCGGGTGCTGCAGGGCGGTGAGCACCACCAAGGTGTCCATCGGCGCATAGAGCTCGACATAATCCCCGGCGCGGGAGTGGCCGGGCACGAAATGCAGCGTGGCATCGGCATGGGCGTCTACCCGGCTGAACAGGTTAAGGGTCATGGTCAGGTCGCTCAGGCCCAGGCCCCATTTGCCCAGTTCGACCAACAGGTTGTCGGTGCCATTGCGGTAGAACCCGTTGCGCAGTTCTTGGTAGCGGCCGGTGCCGTACTTGTGCTGGACCTCTTCGGCATTGAGCAGGCCGCCGAAGCTGTCGTTCCAGCCCGTGGTGTCGGCGGTAATCGCTGCCAGCACGCGGCCCATGTCCGAATACAGGCAGTGGCCGGCGGTCAGCTTGGCGGTGTGCTGGCATTTGAGGCTGTCGGGTAGGTTCAGCCGCTCGGTTTTCTCCAGCGCGTTGAGCAGCGTCAGGCTCACGTTGGCGCCGCCTTCCAGATCGGTCAGGCGCAGCAGTTGCCCGCGCTTGAGCACGAAAGAGCTGTGTGCACCGCCGGGCAGGCGTTCTTCGGCAAACAGGGGGTAAGCGAATGTCGTCATCGGGTGTACCTCAGGCAATGTGCACGCACCCGGCAAGCTCGCCGGGCGGTTGCGCGAGTGCGGCCTGGAAGGCCCTCCGCTCGCTGTTCAAGGGAATGTCATAGGTGACCCGCGCGCCATAGGCGTGCGGTGCATGCGGGTCGTGGCGGGTTTTGTCGAACACCAGCAGGCGCGTGGCCAGGCTGAAGCCTTCGTTCAGGTCGTGGGTGACCATGAACACGGTCAAGGGGTGCTCACGCCACAGCTCCAGCAACAGCACGTGCATGTCTTTGCGGGTACCGGGATCCAGCGCCCCGAATGGCTCGTCGAGCAACAACACCCGGGGCTTCATCACCAAGGCTTGGGCGATGGCCAAGCGTTGCTGCATGCCCCCGGAGAGTTGGCTGGGGTATTTAGCCAGCGCCTGCCCCAAACCTACCCGTTCGAGCAGGGCCGCCGCCTGGTCGGCGGCCCTGCGCCGGGCAGCGCCAAGCAACCGCCCCCACCAGTGCGAGGCTTGCAACTCCAAGCCCAGGGTCACGTTATCGAGCACGTTCAGGTGCGGGAACACCGAATAGCGTTGGAACACCACGCCGCGGCCTGGGTCGGGCTCCCCCGGCAGCGGCTGGCCGCCCAGCATGATGTGCCCCTGGCTGGGCCGTTCCTGGCCCAACAACAGGCGCAGGAAGGTTGACTTGCCGCAGCCAGAGGCCCCCACCAACACGCAGAACTCACCTTCGGCCACGCTCAGGTTTACCTGTTCGAGCACGGTGTGCTCGCCGTAGCGCTGCCACAGGTTGTGCACGTCGATCAGGCTCATCGGTTACCTCCGTGGTACCAAGGGAAGGCCCGGCGGCCCACTTGGCGCAAGGCCCAGTCCATGGCCCAGGCCAGGGCGGTGATCCAGCCCACGTAGGGGAGGATCACATCCATGGCCAGGTAACGGCGTACCAGGAAGATCCGATAGCCCAGCCCATCGGTCGAGGCGATGGCTTCGGCCGCGATCAAGAACAACCACGCCGAGCCCAGCACCAGCCGCAGGTCAACCAGCAGCCGCGGTAGCAATTGCGGTAGCACCACCCGCAGTATCAACGTCCAGGTGGAGGCGCCGAGGGTTTGCGCCTTGACCAACAGCTCGCGGGGAATGTCGCGGGCCTGCTGTTCCAGGTCGCGGGCCAGTATCGGCGTGATGCCAATCACGATCAGCATCACCTTGGACAACTCGCCCAGGCCGAAAACAATGAACAGCACGGGCAACATGGCCAGCGGTGGCACCATCGACAGCACCGTTAACAGCGGTGATAACGGGGCACCGAGCAGCGGTACGGTGCCTGCCAGCAGGCCCAGGCTCAGCCCGGCCACCGCGGCGATGGCCAAGCCCATGCCGAGGCGTCGCAAGCTGGCGGCGGTGTCTTGCCAAAGCGGCCGCTCCCCGGTGCGCAGGTCTTGCTCGAAGGCCATGCGCTTGACCGCCTCGGCCATCTGCGCGGTGCTGGGCAGCAGCTTGTCGTTGGGGTTGTCGGCCAGCCTTGCGGCCGAACCGTATAGGTAGGCGCACAACAGCAAGGCGAACGGCAGTACCACCAGCAACAGCCGGCCAGGCCCGTCGGGGTGGCGGTTGATCAGGCGCATGGCGCGTTCCTCCACGGAGTCAGAGCTTGCCGTCGGCGGCCATTTGCACGTAGGTAGGGTCGAAACGCAGCTTCACGTTGCTAGGGTCGCCGCTGCTGACACCGTGGGCAAAGCGCATGCCTACCGCGTTGGCGCTTTTGGCACCGTCGCCGAGCAGGCCGTGCTGGTAAGAGAACTGCGCGACCTTCGCCATGGTTGCCGGCAACTGCGCGCTGGTGGCAAACGCCAGGGCTTCGGCCGGGGTGTAGAACAGCTTGGTGGTGGCCAACTGCGCCTGGTAGCCGGCCAGGTCGGTGCCGCTGGCCTTGGCCATGTGCTCAAGGGCGGCGGGGTCGTGGGCGGCCATGGTTGCCATCACTTCGAACCAAGCCCCGGTCAGCGCCTTGCCCAGCGCCGGGTTATCGGCCAGCACTCGGCTGTTGACCACCATCATGTCCATGATCTCGCCGGGCACCTTGCTCGAATCGAACACCTCGCTCACCCCGGGCTTGGCCTTGACGTCCGCCAGCATTGGGTTCCACGTGGTCACCGCTTGCACCTGGTCGGTATCGAACGCCGCGGCGATGTCGGCGTCGGAGGTGTTCACGGTTTTCACGTCTCGCTCGCTCACGCCGGCCTGGTCGAGTGCGCGCGCCAACAGGTAATGGGAAACCGACAACTCCACCAGGTTCACGTTCATGCCCTTGAGGTCGGCCACCGCCTTGCCGGCGCCCTTGATCACGATGCCGTCATTACCGTTGGAGAAGTCGCTGACGAGCAGCGCGGTGCTGTCGACACCGCCTGCAGCGGGAATGGTCAGCGCATCCATGTTGGTCATGGTGCAGCCATCGAACTGGCCGGCGGTGTACTGGTTGATCGATTCGACGTAGTCGTTGAGCTGGACCAGCTTGATCTCGATCCCGTATTTTTTCGCCCACTTGTCGATGATGCCTTGGCTTTGCGCGTATTCCCATGGCATCCAACCGGCGTAGATCGTCCAGCACAGGTTGAACTGTTGCTTGGGCGCGGCGTGGGCACAGCAGCTGAGCAGCGCCGCGAAGCCAGCGGCGAGCAACGAGGGTAAGCGAGGTAGTCGCATGGGGAAGCCTCCAGTTGAGAGTGGGCGCGCAGGAGCAGGGCGGCACCTGTCAGGTGTCCTGTCTCCCGGGCTTTTATCCCGCCGTGTAACCTCAACTGGAGGTCGCCAACTCTCGGACCAGCCACTCGCCTAAGCGAGCCGGAACCCTAGTCGGCCATTTACGAATTGTGGTGCCGCGAACCGTTACGCTCCTGCACACACTGGCCCATGCCAGAGCCGTGCCAGGTGGATGAGAGCGCCGGTTTTCCGGGGCAGAGGGCGGTTCCACGGCCAGGGCCCGGGCCCCATCGCGGTGCGCGGTGTGCTTAAAAGGTGCGCCGGGGCGCATGGCTTGGCGGTCCTTATGCCGTCTGTTCCAAGTAGGCGAAATCCGTGCTCTTGGGCGTGGCCTTGATGCCCTTGGCTTCCTGGCTTCTGTAGTAAGCGGCAATGCTCAAGTTGGGGTCGATCGTTGCCTGAAGGATGCAAGGCTGTTGCTGCCACGGATAATTCGCCACCTGCTCGCGGAGCCTACGCCCCTCGGTACGTTTCCAGGCGGCAACGTCCAGGTCGCGCCAATAGCGTTCCGGGCGGCCGGTGGCTTTGTCGTGCGCAGCGGTGACAGGGTCCAGGTGGCGGCTTTGTTCGAGAATGGGCAGGTCTGGCAGGGGCTGCTCCACATCCATGTAACGCTGGAGGGTGTCCCAGAAGGCCATGAGGTTGGCTTTGTCCAGGCCCAGGCTGTGCATTTTCATGCCCAAACACACTTTTGTGTTGGTATAGCGGTGGTGCAGCCACAACACATAATCACGCCCGCCATAGGGCAGGATTTGGAGTTGCATGACTGGGTCAAACTCATAGAAGGGGGCGACAAAGGGCGAGCGAAAGCGCCTGCCGATGCGCACCATGCCGTCGCGGCGGTTGAAGCCGCTGCCGTCGTGGCGATAGATTTGGGCGTAAAGTAAGAGCAGCAGGTCTGTGCCGAGGGTGGCCATGAATAGGCAGAGCGTGCCTATCCAAAAGGCTGTTTGCTCTCGCCAATAACCCCAGAGTGAACCCTCGCTCCAAGCGATTATTCCAGCGGTAATCGCAGCGCAAGAGCCCCATAGTAGATACGCATACCAAGGCCGGGACGAATAATACAGGAAAAGTCCCAAAATCATTATCGCTACCGCGATCACAGTAATTATTAAAGGGTAGTTTAAAATAGACACTATCTCCGCCGCCCACGGCAAAATAAAAAAAATACCATTATAAACCTAACTATGAAAAGCAGCTGTGGTATGTGACTGCTATTTTCAAAATTCCAGCGGTCTGCGTTGCAATGTACATATACGCCAAGAATTTTTTCGGGGTTATAATTTACTAGATACCTATCCTCTAGTTGAGATTGAGTCTGTGTTGCAGAGTTCATGTTTGCATAATTCCCCCATAGCAGCGATCTGTTCGATAAGCCACGCCATTGGTCGGGATAAGGAGGTAGCGTGCCGATCTTATTACTACGGTAGATTGCGGGGCCGTAATGGAGCTGTTTCACACTTTAAATTCCAGATTTTCGATAAGCCAGTAGGGGGCTTCACCCGCGCGCGTATTAGATGCAGGTCTGTTATCAAATTCTGCGCTATAGGGCTGCCAAGTTTTTGGGCTGGGCTGTGGAAGAACCAGGGCTTTGGTACGGCCAGCGTTCATCGCAAGCCGGAATTGGCCGAATACCTTGAGCCGGTGAGTAATGGTACTGCCGAACCGTTCCCCGGCTGTCTGATGTTGAACAGAAAATTGCTTGGGCATCACATATATCAGCGTGCTGCCATCCAAGCGGTAGGACGCTAGCTTTGGTTCCGAGATCTCTCGGCGTTCGACTCGTTCGACATTAAATACGCCATGATGCGGTAATACCACAAACTCTTCCCAGGCATGGAGCTTATAAACCTCTGGTTCGAACATCGAGAATAATGGCGAATGGACGGTAACTACCCAATCCGTAGCTTCGAACTGCTGGGCAGAGGGTCGGCGGCACTCTCCCCAGGGATTTGGGGACCTGCGTTGCCGATCAATCTGCTCAAGGTCTTCGCGAATTCTCTGTGGTGCTGTTCGCCACCACTCTGTGAACCGTTCAGCCTTGATCATTGGCTTGCCCATGACACCAAGAAGCTGCTGATATGCCGAACTGGCGTCCCGCAAGTATTGGAAGCGGTCATCCTTCAGCGCTTCACCGAGCAGGCCGGTACTCCCGTGATTCTGGCCGAATGGCCCGTTCTTAAAGAGAGTTTCTATATCGCTATCGACTAACCAGCCCGCCGCCATGGTACCGACTATGAACAATACTGCGCCGGCGACCAAAATGATCGGGTTGATGCATATGCCGAGTAAACACATTGCCCAGGCAGCACCTCCAGATGCCGCAACCCCATAAGCCACTGCAGCATCATGATCCCCTTGGCGCCACGCCCGTTCGGCATCCCAGATAGTAATACCAGCCGTTAACAACATAGCACCACTTGACAACGCTCGAAGCAGTGGTAATTTGCTATTACCCGTCTGGGCTTTCAAGTTTTCAGCCCAACGCGTTAATGCGGGTATTCTCGATATATCAAAACGCGGTTTGTTTAATGCATGCACTAAGCTGCTGCTCTCTCCGAACATAAATTTAGAGAGACTTCCAAGCGCGGCGATCAGATCTAGCAAGGCGCCAGCAACTCCGAAAGTGTAACGGGGCAAGCCAGCCTCTTGCTCGTTACTGAGTTCCTTCATCCCAACAATCTGCGCCTCCAAGTTATAAACCGCACACGCCACCGCAATCAGCGGTATCGTCGGCCCTTGCGAGGCCTTGTCCAGCTTGTTCGCCAACGCATGCTTCCAGGCGCTGTACT
>NZ_JAAOCA010000054.1 GCF_014694385.1 Pseudomonas typographi
AATCGAGCCCGGCTGAAGGCCGGGCTTGTAGGGGCATCACACGAGGCTTATTTAAGACGCATTGTTCAAGCTGCGATCAGCGCCGTCTTGAGCCACGGTGTTAAGGCTGCGATCGGCACCGTCTTGGGCCATGGTGTTGAGGCTGCGATCAGCACCGTCTTGGGCCACGCTGTTGAGGCTGCGATCGGCGCCGTCTTGAGCCACGCTGTTGAGGCTGCGATCAGCGCCATCTTGGGCCACGCTGTTGAGGCTGCGATCAGCACCGTCTTGAGCCACGCTGTTGAGGCTGCGATCAGCGCCATCATGAGCCACGCTGTTAAGGCTGCGATCGGCGCCGTCTTGAGCCACGCTGTTGAGGCTGCGATCGGCGCCGTCTTGCGCAATCAGCGCAGCGGTTTTCATATCTACCTGGGCGCTGTCGTGGGACAGGCTACGCGCTTGGGCGGCCTGGAAGCTAAGGCTACTGGCGGCAAGGATCGATAAGGTCAAAGCAAGTACTTGGCGTTTCATGATGGGTTGCTCCGTAATAGGGCTAAAAACTATCTACGCAGCTAATATTACGCCTGGTATTTCGATAGAAAAGTCGATAGGCACAATGGTAACAATCAACCAAATTGATGGTTGGCTTAATGCCTGGATAAACAGTGGCTAAGCGATGCTAGAAATGCCCTGTTACAGGGAGCGACAGCCATTTTTGCACCGTGGTCGCGCGAACAGCTTGGCGAAGGCGCTATACGGCCCCACGCCGCTCGAACCCAAGCGTTGGGTTGGCGTCCTAATCCATAGGCGGCTGTACAAAGGTTGTACGCCCCCTTCGATCGTAAGCCAACGGGAAGAACGGCATGACGCGCTCTCGCAAAATCCTGGCCTGGACCTTGGCCATCCTGGTATTGCTCATCGCTGCGGCGGTGGTGTTTATTGCAACCTTCGACTGGAACCGCATCAAGCCCACACTCAACCAAAAAGTATCCGAGGCGCTGCATAGGCCGTTTGCAATCAACGGTAACCTGGCCGTGCACTGGGCGCGGGAGCCGGACGAAGGCGGTTGGCGTGCGTGGGTGCCGTGGCCGCGTGTGGTGGCCGAAGACATCACGCTGGGCAACCCGGCCTGGGCACAATCACCGCAAATGGCCGCCCTCAAGCGCGTCGAATTTCGCTTGGCGCCGTTGCCTTTGCTTGCCCAGCACGTGAGCATCACCCGTATCGACCTGAACGAGCCCAGCGCGGACCTGTTTCGCCTCAAAGACGGGCGTAACAACTGGACGTTCGACCTCGACGCCAAAGACCCCAACGCACCGCCCTCGAAATGGGTGCTCGATATTGGCGCGATCAAGTTCGACAAGGGCCACGTAACCTTCAACGACCAAACGCTGAATACCGACGCCGACGTGTTGATCGACCCCCTCGGCAAGCCGATCCCGTTCAACGCGTTGGCCGGCAATACCCAAGCGGCCAAGCAAGTGAACGAACACGGTGCCACCGCCCAGGACTACGCCTTCGCCTTCAAGGTCACGGGCCACTACAAAGGCATGCCGCTGGATGGCGATGGCAAGATCGGTGGATTGCTCGCCCTGCAGGATGCCAAGCAGCCATTCCCCGTGCAGGCGCGGGTCAGCATCGCCAAGACCGACGCCCAGGTGGTTGGCACCCTGACCGACCCCCGCAATCTCGGTGCGCTGGACCTACAACTGAAGCTCTCTGGTAGCAGCCTGGGCAACCTTTACCCGTTAACCGGCGTAACCTTGCCCGACACCCCGCCCTACGCCACCGATGGGCACCTGATCGCCAAGCTGCAAGACCCAGCAGGGGCGGCCTTTCGCTATGAAGGCTTCAACGGCAAGATCGGCGACAGCGACATCCATGGCGATTTGGCCTTCGTGGCCGGCAAGCCGCGGCCCAAGCTGAGCGGCAAGTTGGTGTCGAACCAGCTTCTATTCACCGATTTGGCGCCACTGGTGGGCGCGGATTCCAACCAGGAGCAAAAAGCCCGCGGCAGTGCGAGCCAGCAGCCGCCAGGCAAGGTGCTGCCGGTAGAAGCATTCCGTACCGACCGCTGGCGGGCCATGGACGCCGATGTGGAGTTCACCGGGCAGCGCATCGTCAAGAGCGAGAAGTTACCGTTCACCGACTTGTACACCCATGTGGTGCTCGACGACGGCCGCCTGAGCTTTCAACCGCTGAGTTTCGGCGTGGCCGGTGGCAAGCTCGACACCCGCGCTACGCTCAACGGCCAAGCCACGCCACTGCAAGCGCACGTGCAGCTTTCGGCGCGGGGCTTTCAGCTTAAGCAGCTGTTCCCCGACTTCGCACCGATGCGCACCAGCTTAGGCCAGCTCAATGGCGATGCCGATATCACCGCGGCCGGCAACTCCGTGGCCGCATTGCTGGGCGACGCCAACGGCAGCGTGAAGATGCTGGTCAATGACGGCGTGGTCAGCCGCGACCTGATGGAAATCGCCGGTTTGAACGTGGGTAATTACCTGGTCGGCACCCTGTTTGGCGACAAAGAGGTGCGAATCAACTGCGCCGCCGCCGACCTTGGCATCAAGGATGGCTTGGCCAGTACCAACCTGTTCGTGTTCGACACCGAGAACGCCATCATCTATGTAGACGGCAACGCTAACTTCAAAACCGAGCAACTGGACATGAAGATCACCCCCGAGTCGAAGGGGTTTCGTATTATTTCGCTGCGCTCGCCGCTGTATGTGCACGGCCCGTTCGCCAACCCGTCCGCCGGCGTACAGGCGGTACCGCTGCTACTGCGGGGTGCCGGGATGGTTGCATTGGGCGCCGTGGTAGCACCGGCTGCTGGCTTGCTGGCATTGGTCGCGCCCAGTGGCGATGCGCCGAACCAATGCACACCGCTATTGCAGCAAATGAAAGCGGGGAAAGTGCCGAAGACCGTGAAACCGTGACGACTACGGGCGCTTCAATAAACAGGCACGAAAAAGCCAGGGCAAGGTGCCCTGGCTTTCAAGGGTGGCTGGCAGGCCGGGGCAGGCAAGTTCTTCGTAGATATCGGCCATATCATCGGCATGCTCTTCTTCCTGGGCGAGGATATCTTCGAAGATGCGCCGTGTGGTTGGGTCGTGGTCACCGATGTATTGGATGATTTCGCGGTAGGTATCGATGGCGATGCGCTCGGCAACGAGGTCTTCGTAAACCATTTCCTTAAGCGTATTGCCGGCCTTGTATTCGGCATGGGACATCTTCGACAGCAGGTCGGGGTTGAATTCCGGCTCGCCGCCCAGTTGCACGATGCGCTCGGCCAGCCGGTCGGCATGCTCGGCCTCCTGGGTCGCGTGCTCAAGGAATTCATCGGCGGCAATGCTGGCCTTCAGGCCGTTGGCCATGAAGTAATGGCGCTTGTAGCGCAGTGTGCACACCAGTTCTGTTGCCAGCGACTCGTTGAGCAGGCGCAAGACCTCTTCGCGATCCGCTTGGTAGCCTTCGGTCACCGCGCCCTGGTCTACATGTTGGCGCGCGCGTTCGCGCAAGACGTGCTTATCGGTTAATTGAACGTTGAGCATGGTTATCTCCAGGCTAGCGGATAGATCACGGTAGCTGTCCCGCTCTGTAATGGCGCGATCAGTAAACATGGGAGTGGCCGCTGGGTTGAAAAGTTTTATTGTAAAAAACCCGGCCGCCGGATGCGTTGGTGTTACGCCTGGCGGCAACCGGCTCAGCCCGCTGCGTTTTCATTACCCTTGCGCTGTTCGCAGGTCATGAAGCCTTTCGTCGCCACATGGCCTGAGGGGTCAAAGCTTACGTAGTACGGTTGCTGGCGCCCGTCGCGGTTGAGGATGTAGTTGTTGCACGTGCCATCCGGCGAGCCTGCGGTGCCGGCCACTATCGTCGAGGGTGGGCCGGCGAGGGCGGTGACTTGTTGCATGGTCATGCCGGTTTCTACCTGCTTGACCAGGGGCTCATCGCGGTACGTTACGAAATCCACCGGGTTCTGCGGTGTGGTGTGGCAGCCGGCCAGCAAGGCGGCGGCACACAGTGCGGTTAAGGAATGTTTATACATGGCAACTCCTTGGAGGTGGCCATTGGTGGCCCTGTATCTTTTCAGAGGGGCCGGCGGCTACAGAGTTCGAAGTTTTCCCTCGAACAAAATGTTTGTAAGCAGGTATGTCTAAACTCTCCTAGGGCCTGCTAAACGAGCGGGCATCTTGGGAGACTTATCATGAAAAAACGGCATGTACCCATCTGGCTGTTGTGTTGCTGCCTGGCCGCCCCAGCGATCGCGGTGACTGCCCAACAAGAACGGATGAAAACGTGTAACAGCGAGGCCACGGCGAAAACCCTGAAGGGCGATGAGAGGAAAACCTTCATGAGCACCTGCTTGAAAGGTGGAACGGCCGCAGCGCCCACTCAGCAGGAGAAGATGAAAACCTGTAATGCTAAAGCCAGTGGCGACAGCCTAAAGGGGGATGCACGCCAGCGTTTCATGAGTACCTGCTTGAAGAAATAAGCGACCGTTGCGCATCGCCTGTTAGGAACCCACTGGCCGAGTGCGCGCAAGGCTGGCAGACTGCCTCTCCCCTCATGCCGTTGCCGAGGCCGTATGCCAACCTTTACACAGCGCCACGTCCTGATCGCCAGTTGGGTCATCGTCATGGGCGGGCTGTTGTTAGTTTTGCCGCTGCGCCTGTTACCCAGCCTAATGGCCGGTTTGCTGGTGTTCGAACTGGTCAACATGCTTACCCCGCCGTTGCAGCGGCTGATCGCCGGGCCGCGTGCACGCTGGGTGGCGGTAGCGTTGTTGGGAACGCTGATCGTCAGTGTGCTGGCGCTGCTGTTCGCTGGGGCAATCAGTTTTTTGTTGCACGAGGTAGAAAACCCCGGCGCTTCACTCGACAAATTCATGACCGTGGTCGACCGCGCCCGTGGGCAGTTGCCGCCGGCCGTAGACGCCTATTTACCTGCCAGCGCCGCGGAGTTTCGCACCGCGATTGGTGCCTGGGGCAGCAAGCACCTGTCGGACCTGCAATTGATCGGCCGCGATGCCGCCCACACCTTCGTGACGTTGCTGATCGGCATGGTGCTGGGGGCGATCATCGCCCTGCAGCAGGTTCCTGCGCAGCACATGCGCCGGCCGCTGGCTTCGGCGCTGTTCGACCGCCTGAGCCTAGTGGTCACGGCGTTTCGAAACATTGTGTTCGCGCAAATCAAGATTTCCGCGCTGAACACCTTGTTCACCGGCATCTTCCTGGGGGTGGTGTTGCCCTTGGTCGGCATCAAACTGCCGCTGACCAAGACCCTGATCATGTTGACCTTTCTACTGGGCTTGCTGCCGGTGATTGGCAACCTGATATCGAATGCGTTGATCACCATCGTTGGGTTGTCGATTTCTATCTGGGTCGCGTTGGCCGCGCTGGGTTATCTGATTTTGATCCACAAGGTCGAATACTTTCTCAACGCCCGTATCGTCGGCGGGCAGATCCGCGCCAGATCCTGGGAGTTGCTGTTGGCGATGCTGATATTCGAGGCGGCGTTCGGCTTGCCGGGGGTGGTGGCGGGGCCGGTGTATTACGCCTACCTGAAAAGCGAACTGCGTGAGGCGGGTTTGGTATAGCACCGGCGCGGCGCCGTCGCGGTCAGGTCAACACTGCCTCGTCCGGCGGCCCCGCCATTGTAGAGGGCCCAACGGCTGTGGTCACCCGTACCTACGCCGCGCCTCGATCGCCAGCCCGCTGCCGATGCTGCCGAAATTGTCACCTTCTACGTGGCGGGCGTTGGGTAACAGCGCGGCCACACTATGGCGTAGCGCTGGGATGCTGCTGGAGCCCCCGGTAAAAAACACCGTATCGACCTGGGCGGGTTGGACGCCAGCACTGCCCAATAGCTCGCCGACGCTGGCCCGAATTCGCTCGAGCAGGCCGCCAATGGCGCCTTCGAACAATGCGCGGGTGAGCGCTACACTCAGCCCCGGTTCGATGCGGCTCAGGTCGAGCTCCCGGGTGAGCTGTTCGGTCAGTTCGATTTTGCTGGCCTCCACTTCCATCGCCAGCCAGTGGCCAGCCCGTTGTTCGATCAGCTTGAACAGGCGGTCGATGCCCACGGTGTCTTCGATGTCGTAACGCAGGCTGGCCAAGGCTAACTGGGTTTTTTGCGCGTACACCGCGTTGATGGTGTGCCAGGTGGCCAGGTTCAGGTGATAGCTGGTAGGCATCAGCGCCTGGCTTTTCATGCGGCTGCCGTAGCCGAACAGCGGCATCACACCTTGAATGTTCAGGTGTTTGTCGAAGTCCGTACCGCCGATGTGCACGCCGCCAGTGGCCAAGATGTCGGCCTGGCGGTCATCATTGAGGTGGCGTTCGGGTGCCAGGCGAATCAGCGAGAAGTCCGAGGTGCCGCCGCCGATATCGACGACCAGCACCAATTCTTCACCCTGGATACCCGCCTCGTAGTCGTAGGCGGCGGCGATAGGCTCGAACTGGAACGACACTTCCTTGAACCCGACCTTGTGCGCCACCGCCGCGAGGGTGTCCTCGGCCTCTTGGTCGGCGGCGCTATCCTCGTCGACAAAGTGCACCGGCCGGCCCAGCACCACCTGCTCGAAGCTACGGCCGGCGCTGGCTTCGGCGCGTTTTTTCAGCTCGCCGATAAACAGTGCCAACAAATCTTTGAAGGGCATGGCCGTGCCGAGCACGCTGGTGTCGTGCTTGATCAGCTTGGAGCCGAGCAAACTTTTGAGCGAGCGCATTAGCCGGCCTTCGTAGCCTTCGAGGTATTCCTGCAGGGCCAGGCGGCCATACACTGGGCGCCGCTCTTCGGCGTTGAAGAACACCACGGAGGGGAGCGTGATCTTGCCCTCCTCAAGAGGCAACAATGTGGGGGCGCCGGGCCGTTGCCAGCCGGCGGTGGAGTTGGACGTGCCGAAGTCGATGCCGCAGGCGCGGGCCGGGGTGCCGTGCTTCATGGTGCTGCCCTTGCAGAAAACGGCCGCGCAGTTTATGCCAGTGCGGCACCCAAGCGAAGGCCGGGTGTCCGTTATTTCACCGGGGGTTGCCTTGAAAGATCGCCAGCCACCCCAATCTTGAGAGCAACGATCCGGCGTACCCTCTTGCCTTCGCCCATGGTTTCGACCCACGGCGTGGGGCGTCCTGTGCGCCTTCAACTGTTTAAGGTGGTGATCCGCGTATGGATTTCAAAGACTATTACACCGTGCTTGGCGTAGCACCGACGGCCACGGAGAAGGAAATCAAGGCCGCCTATCGCAAGCTGGCCGCTAAGTACCACCCGGATAAAAACAAGGCCGCCGGCGCCGAAGACAAGTTCAAGGAAGCGTCCGAAGCCTATGAAGTGCTGGGCGACCCGGCCAAACGTGTCGAATACGATGAAATCCGCCAATACGGCGGCCGCCAGCCATTCCAGGCACCACCGGGTTGGGAAGGGCGGCCGGGGGCGAGTTTCGAGGCCGAGGGCGGTGATTTCGGTGACATTTTCAGCAGCCTGTTTGGCAACCAGCGCGGTGCTGGCAGCCCCTTCGGCAGCGGTCGCGGGCCCTCGCGCAGTGCTGCGCGCGACGGCCAGGATGTGGAGTTGAACCTGCCGGTGTTTCTCGAAGAGGCGTTATCTGACGAGCCCAAACAGGTGAGCTTCAAGGTGCCGCAGTACAACGCCGCCGGGCAGCGCACCGGCGACGTGACGAAAACACTCAAGGTGAAAATCCCCGCCGGCGTTAGCGACGGCGAGCGCATCCGCCTGAAGGGCCAAGGCGCGCCCGGCGTGGCCGGGGGGGCGGCCGGTGATTTGTTCATCATCGTTAACCTGGCGCCGCACCCCTTGTTCAAGGTCGAAGGTGTCGACTTGGTGTGCGAAGTACCAGTGGCACCCTGGGAGTTGGCGCTGGGGGCCAAGGTCGAAGTGCCTACGCTGACCGGCAAGCTCAGCCTCAGCGTGCGCCCTGGCAGCCACAATGGGCAACGCCTGCGGGCCAAGGGCCAGGGCTTGCGCGCCAAAGGCGGCGGGCGCGGTGACCTGTTGGTGCAACTGAAGGTGGTGATGCCGCCGGCCAGCGAAGCCAGCCTTGAGTTGTGGCAGAAGCTCGCCGAAACCTCGAAGTTCGACCCGCGGGCGGGCTGGCCGCGGTAGTGGGCACGCCACCAGACGGTGGCGCCGGGGTGAACCGTCCGGGGTTTACAGCCGCCGGTCGAAGCCGGCGGGTGCACCCGGCTAAGCCCACCGGCTTTTTCGGCTCAAGTGGCTACCGGCCACCCGATAATGTTGCCAGTTCTTATTTGGCCTGCGCTTCGGCAACCTACGGGCTCTGTTATCAGTGAAAGGAGCCATGGTATGGACAAGGTCAACCTGCAGGAATTCTTGGAAGCGGAGATCAAGCGGGCTAACGCGGTCACTAAAGAAGGCGACCGAAAAGCGATGGCGCAAGGCAGGCTATCGGTACTGGAAGCGATCCTCCGTGTTGTCGATAAAGGCACCCGGCCCAACGCCCCGCAAGACTTGGGTGTGGCGGAGGCTATCAATGACCTGCTGCAGGCGATAAGGCTGATCAAGCCGCATCAGACTTTCTGGAGGCTCGGCCCTGAAGCGTCGGGCCAGGCCGAGGCTTCAAAATAGAAAATACCGCTGCGCCAGCGGCAGTTCATCGGCCGGTTCGCACCAGAGCAACACCCCGTCGGCCTTCACCTGGTAGGTTTGCGGGTCTACGTCGATGTTTGGCAGGTAGCCGTTGTGGATCAAGTCGGTTTTTTGCACCGTGCGGCAACCCTTGACCACGCCGATGCGTTTTTTCAGGCCCAATTGCTCGGGCACGCCGGCATCCAGCGCCGCTTGGCTGATGAAGGTCAGGCTGGTGGCATGGCGGCTACCGCCGAAGCTTGCGAACATCGGCCGGTAGTGCACCGGTTGTGGGGTGGGAATAGACGCGTTGGCATCACCCATCAGGCTGGCGGCAATCGCCCCGCCCTTGAGGATCAGCGTGGGCTTGACGCCGAAGAACGCCGGGCGCCAGAGCACCAGATCGGCCCACTTACCTACTTCGACCGAGCCCACCTCATGGCTGATACCATGGGTGATGGCCGGGTTGATGGTGTACTTGGCGATGTAGCGCTTGATGCGAAAGTTGTCGTTGCCCGCCGCGTCTTCGGCTAGCGGGCCGCGTTGCTTTTTCATTTTGTCGGCGGTTTGCCAGGTGCGCGTGATCACCTCGCCTACCCGGCCCATGGCTTGGCTGTCGGAGCTGATCATGGCGAAGGCGCCCAGGTCGTGAAGGATGTCCTCGGCGGCGATCGTCTCGCGGCGGATACGGCTTTCGGCGAAGGCCACATCTTCGGCGATGCTCGGGTCCAGGTGATGGCAAACCATGAGCATGTCCAAGTGCTCATCGATGGTGTTACGGGTGAACGGCCGGGTCGGGTTGGTGGAGCTGGGCAGCACGTTGGCAAAGCCGCAGGCCTTGATGATGTCGGGGGCATGGCCGCCACCGGCGCCTTCGGTGTGGTAAGTGTGGATGGTGCGGCCCTTGAAGGCGCCCAGGGTGGTTTCCACGAACCCTGACTCGTTCAAGGTGTCGGTGTGGATGGCCACCTGTACGTCGTACTGGTCGGCTACCGCCAGGCAGTTGTCGATCGCCGCCGGGGTGGTGCCCCAGTCTTCGTGCAGCTTCAGGCCGATGGCGCCGGCCTTGACCTGCTCGATCAGCGGTTCGGGTAGGCTGGCGTTGCCCTTGCCGGTAAAGCCGATGTTCATCGCGAAAGCATCGGCCGCCTGCAGCATGCGCGCCATGTGCCACGGGCCCGGGGTGCAGGTGGTGGCGTTGGTGCCGGTGGCAGGGCCGGTGCCGCCACCGATCATCGTGGTCACGCCGCTCATCAAGGCTTCTTCGATCTGCTGCGGGCAGATGAAGTGAATGTGCGTGTCGATGCCGCCAGCGGTGAGGATCATGCCTTCGCCGGCGATCACTTCGGTGCTGGCGCCGATAGCGATGGTCACGTCGGGTTGGATATCGGGGTTGCCGGCCTTGCCGATGGCGTGCACGCGGCCGCCCTTCAGGCCCACATCGGCCTTGACGATGCCCCAATGGTCGATGATCAGCGCATTGGTGATCAGGGTGTCGACCACCTCGGCGGCCAGCAGTTGGCTTTGGCCCATGCCGTCGCGGATCACCTTGCCGCCGCCGAATTTCACTTCCTCACCATAGGTGGTGAAGTCCTTCTCTACCTCGATCCACAGGTCTGTGTCTGCCAGGCGCACCTTGTCGCCGACGGTGGGGCCGAACATGTCGGCGTAGGCCTGTTTACTGATCTTCATCCTCATTCCTCGGATTCTGGCTGCCAACTGCCAGCCTCAAGCGTTTGCGCGTGGTGTGTGTAGTGTGCGGCGTGCAATGTGCGGCCTGGGACGCCTGGCGTACGACGCCCGACTAAAGCTCACCCATGACCCGCCCGGCGAACCCGAATACCCGGCGCAGCCCGGCCAGTTCCACCAGCTCGACCTCGCGGCTTTGCCCAGGCTCGAAGCGCACGGCGGTGCCGGCGGGGATGTTCAGGCGCATGCCTCGGGCGGCGGCACGGTCGAACGCCAGGGCATCGTTGGTTTCGAAAAAGTGATAATGCGAGCCTACCTGGATCGGCCGGTCGCCGCGGTTGGCCACGCTCAGGGCCTGGGTGCGGCGGCCGCTGTTCAGTTCAATCTCGCCGGGTTGGATGTCGTATTGGCCGGGAATCATGGGCGGGGTCCTTGTAAGGTCTTGTAGTAAAGGGCAGTGGGGCGGTACGTGCCATCGGGCGAGCAGGCGTAGTCCGGAATGCGCCCGGCGAGTTGGTAAGCCATGCTCTGGTAGAACACCTCGGCCGGCGAACCGGATTCCGTGTCGAGGTACAGCAGCCCCCGTTGCATCTGGCGCGCGGCCGTTTCCAGCGCTGCCATCAGTTGGGTGCCCAGGCCGTGGCGTTGGCTGTCGCTACGCACTAGCAGCTTCTGCACCTCGGCGCGGTTCAAGCCGTTCGGCTTCTGGCACAGCGAAAGCTGCACACTGGCCAACACCTGCTCACCGTTGACCACCACCCACAGCAAGCGGCTGCCATCGCCGAGTTCGGTTTGCACGCTGTCGAAGTATTCAGCCGCCTCGCTGGCCGCCAACGAGGCCAAAAAACCAACGGACGCACCCTGGCGAACTGCATCGAGCAACAGTTCGACCAGGCCGCTTCGATAATGGGCGAAGCTTTCCACGGTGACGCGGCGCAACTGCGCTGAGTTCATTGCCTTACTCCGACGGGGGTGGGGCACCTGGGTTGAGGACCAACTGCATGAAGGTCAGGTCTAGCCAACGGCCAAACTTGATGCCCACCTGCGGCATTTGCCCGGTGGTGGCGAAGCCCAGGCGCTGGTGTAGGGTGATCGATGCGCTGTTGGCGCTTTCGATGGCTGCCACCATCACATGCTTGCCGCCGCGGCGCGCACGCTCGATAAGCGCGCGCATTAATAAACCCCCGAGCCCCTTACCGCGTTGGCGAGGGTGGATGTACACCGAATGCTCCACGCTGTAGCGAAAACCATCGAACGGCCGCCAGTCGCCGTATGATGCGTAGCCGAGCACCTGCCCGCCCGCATCGACCGCGACCAGGATCGGATAACCCTGGGCCTGGCGGCCCTGGAACCAAGCCAGGCGATTGGCCAAATCCACCTGCTTTTCGTTCCAGATCGCGTTGGTATTGCGCACTGCGTCGTTGTAGATCTCCCGGATGGTGGGCAGGTCCGTTTCCAGTGCCTGGCGCACGGCAATGCTCATAGGCACCTCATGCGATGGGCTGGTGAACGGTCACCAGTTTGGTGCCGTCGGGGAAGGTGGCTTCTACCTGGATTTCCGGGATCATCTCCGGGATGCCTTCCATTACCTGTTCACGGGTAAGCAGCGTGGTGCCGTAATGCATCAGTTGAGCAACGGTTTGGCCATCGCGCGCAGCTTCCAAGAGGGCCGCGCTGATGTAGGCCATCGCCTCCGGGTAGTTCAGCTTCAAGCCCCGGGCCAGCCGGCGCTCGGCGACCAGGCCGGCAGTGAAGATCAACAGCTTGTCTTTTTCGCGAGGTGAAAGGTCCATTGGGTTTCCGTAACGGTCGTGAATTCAGGTATTCCAAATGCGCGGTGGCAGCGCCTCGCGGCCGAGCAGCGCCGGGCGCAACACGCGCCACACCGATATCAGCCAGTCGCGCGCCTGCAGCGCTTCACGGGCCAGGCAGCGGGCGACCACCAGCCCAGGCAACTGCGTGAGGTCGCCGCGGCCCCGGCATGGCAAAGCACGGCATTGCGCCAGCCAGCCGGGTTCGGCAGTGCCGGTAATCAGCAAGGTGCCGAACACAGGGTAACCGCAAAGGCCTACCGGCGAGCCTAGCAGGCCGTCGTTGCCCAGGATGCGTTGGCGTTCGTGCCAAATCAATTCGCCGTTGCGGCGCACATCCAGGCGTGCCTGAAAATACCCACGCTCGAATGCTTCAGCACTGGCGGGGCGGCCCAGCGCCACCACGTCCCAGTAGCATAGGCGGGCATCGCCTTGCAGGTCGATGGTGGTGGCCAATTGTGCCTGTGCGCCGCTGTACACGATGGTTTCCTGCGGTAGCCATTCCAGGGTAGCGCCGGGCTCGGCTCGCAGGGCCAGGGTTTGCGAGGCAGGGCTGGCGGCCCGGTACCATTTGGCAGCCCCTGGGCTGGTCAACTGCGCCCAGGCGCCAGCCTGCGCGGTGGCGCTGATGGCCAGGCGGTCGCCGCCGGCAATGCCCGCCGGCGGGTGCACCACGATGTGCTGGCAGACCTCGGGGCCCTCGGCGTACAGGTGCTTCTGCACGCGCAAAGGGCCCAGGTGGCGGCGCAGTACAGGCCGGGTATGCTCGCCGAAACGGCCATAAGCCAGGTCCAGCGATGCTTGCCAGGCAAATATGGGGGCTTGCGGTGTGGCGCTTGCCACAACTTGGCTCATATCGTCACCAGCCCGCGTACCCCTTCGCTTTGCATGTTCTCGCCACGCCCTTGCTGAATGATTTCGCCACGGGACATCACCAAATACTGGTCCGCCAACTCCTCGGCAAAGTCGTAAAATTGCTCTACCAGGAGGATGGCCATGTCACCGCGGGCGGCCAGCTTTTTGATGACCACGCCGATTTCCTTGATCACCGACGGCTGGATGCCTTCGGTGGGCTCATCCAGAATCAGTAACCGTGGCTGGCTGGCCAGGGCACGGCCGATCGCCAATTGCTGCTGTTGGCCACCGGAAAGGTCGCCGCCGCGGCGGTGTTTCATTTCTTGCAGCACCGGGAACAGCTCGTAGATGAACGCCGGAACCGCCTTGGCCTGGCGTGCGGGAAAGCGAGACAACCCCATCAGTAGGTTTTCTTCCACGCTCAAGCGGCCGAATATCTCGCGCCCCTGCGGCACGTAGGCGATGCCGGCCTGTACCCGTTGGTGGGTCTTGAAGCCGGTGATGGTTTTGCCTTCCCAGCTCACTTGGCCCTGTTTGGCCGGCAGCAGGCCCATCAGGCAGCGCAGCAAGGTGGTCTTGCCCACACCGTTGCGCCCGAGCAGGCAGGTCACCTCACCGACTTTGGCGTCGAACGACAAGCCACGCAAAATGTGGCTACCGCCGTAGTACTGGTGAAGTTCAGTGACTTGGAGCATGTGACGTCCTCGCAACGGTCAGCCTCAAGCGGCAAGCTTCAGGCTGCTAGAAAAGCTAAACGGTAAACCTTGGCAGGCGGCCGGCCGCTTGCAGGCCTTGGGACGCATCAGCGCCCCAGGTAAACCTCGATCACCCGCTCATTAGCCTGCACCGCTTCCAGCGAACCCTCCGCCAGTACCGTACCCTGGTGCAGCACGGTCACGTGGTCGGCGATGCTGCCTACAAACCCCATATCGTGCTCAACCACCATCAGCGAATGCTGGCCGGCCAGGGTCTTGAACAGTTCGGCGGTGAATTCGGTTTCGGCGTCGGTCATGCCCGCCACGGGTTCGTCGAGCAGCAGTAATTGCGGGTCTTGCACCAGTAGCATGCCGATTTCCAGAAACTGCTTCTGCCCATGGGACAACAGCCCCGCCGGGCGGCTGGCCGAAGCGGTGAGGCGGATGGTGTCCAGGGTATGCTCGATCCGGCTTTTTTGCTCTCCGGTAAGCTTTGCACCCAGGCTAGCCCACACTGATTTATTGGTTTTTTGTGCAAGCTCAAGGTTTTCGAAAACCGTGAGCGCTTCGAACACCGTGGGCTTTTGGAACTTGCGGCCGATGCCGGCCTGGGCGATCTGCACCTCGGACAGCCGGGTAAGGTCGAGGGTTTCGCCGAACCACGCCTTGCCGGTCGTGGGGCGGGTCTTACCGGTGATCACGTCCATCAGTGTGGTTTTGCCGGCGCCGTTTGGGCCGATGATGCAGCGCAACTCGCCGACGCCGATGTACAGGTTAAGGTTGTTCAGCGCCTTGAAGCCGTCGAAGCTGACGCTGATGTCTTCCAGGGTGAGGATGGTGCCGTGGCGGGTGTCGAGCCCGCCGTGGGCACGGCTGCCCAGGCCCACCGCATCGCGGCTGGCGCCTTCGCCGGCAGCGGGGTCGAAAGCGGGTTCGAGCATGAACGCGCCGTTA
Source organism: Pseudomonas typographi (assembly GCF_014694385.1). Taxonomy (GTDB): domain Bacteria; phylum Pseudomonadota; class Gammaproteobacteria; order Pseudomonadales; family Pseudomonadaceae; genus Aquipseudomonas; species Aquipseudomonas typographi. The sequence continues at coordinate 14,588 of NZ_JAAOCA010000054.1, forward strand.
GCGGGTAACTTCATGCGTCACCTCGTTTTTTCAACAGGCCGATCACGCCCTTGGGCAGGTACAGCGTGACCACGATGAACAAGGCCCCCAGAAAGAACAGCCAGTATTCAGGAAAGGCCACGGTGAACCAGCTTTTCATACCGTTGACAACGCCCGCTCCCAGCAGTGGGCCAACCAAACTACCGCGCCCACCCAAGGCCACCCACACCGCCGCCTCGATCGAGTTGGTCGGCGACATTTCGCTCGGGTTGATGATACCGACCTGGGGCACGTACAGGGCCCCGGCCAGGCCGCACAATACCGCGCTGAGCACCCAAATGAACAGCTTATAGCCGCGCGGGTCGTAGCCGCAGAACATCAGGCGATTTTCCGCGTCGCGCAGCGCGGTAAGCACGCGCCCGAACTTGCTGCGTGCCAGCCGCCAACCCAGGTAAAGGCTGGCCGCCAGCAGCGCCACGGTGAGCAGGAACAGCACCGCGCGGGTGCCTGGCGAAGTGATGCTGAAACCCAGGATGCTGTGGAAGTTGGTGAAGCCGTTATTGCCACCGAAGCCGGTTTCGTTGCGAAAGAACAGCAACATGCCGGCGAACGTCAGTGCCTGGGTCATGATCGAAAAATACACGCCTTTGATTCGCGAGCGAAAGGCGAAGAAACCGAACACCAGGGCCAGCAGCCCTGGCGCCAGCACCACCAGGCACAACGCCCAGGCAAAGTGCTGGGTGCCGTACCAATACCAGGGCAACTCGCTCCACGAGAGGAACGTCATGAATGCGGGCAAGCCATCGCCGGAGGCTTCGCGCATCAAGTACATGCCCATGGCATAGCCGCCTAGGGCGAAGAACAGGCCGTGGCCGAGCGATAGCATTCCGGCATAGCCCCACACCAAATCCAGCGCCAGGGCAACGATGGCGTAGCAAAGGATTTTGCCCACCAGGGTCAGCGTATAGGCCGACACTTGCAGCGGGTTGCTTTCTGGCAGCAGCGACAGCAGCGCCATGCTGACCAACAGCACGGCAACGACCACGCCGATGGCGATGGCCAACGGTGTGCCGGCCTTGTGCGCGGCAGTGACCATCAAGGGCTGGTTCATCAGTCGATCACCCGTCCTTTCAGTGCGAAGAGGCCCTGCGGCCGCTTCTGGATGAACAAAATGATCAGCGCCAGGATAAGGATTTTGCCCAGCACGGCGCCGATCTGCGGTTCGAGGATTTTATTGGCGATCCCCAGCCCAGCCGCGGCGGACACGCTGCCGGCCAGTTGGCCGACGCCGCCGAGCACCACCACCAGGAACGAGTCGATGATGTAGCTTTGGCCCAATTCGGGCCCCACGTTACCGATCTGGCTCAGGGCCACCCCGCCAAGCCCGGCGATGCCGGAGCCCAGGCCGAAGGCAAGCATGTCGATGCGCCCGGTGGGCACCCCGCAGCAAGCGGCCATGTTGCGATTCTGGGTCACTGCGCGCACGTTCAGCCCCAGCCGGGTTTTGTTCAGCAGCAACCAGGTGAGTACCACCACGAACAGCGCAAAGCCGATGATGACCACCCGGTTCCACGGCAGCACCAGGTTGGGCAGCACCTGCAGGCCACCGGACAACCACGCGGGGTTGGCCACTTCGACGTTCTGCGCACCGAAAATCAACCGCACGGCCTGGATCAGCATCAGGCTGATGCCCCAGGTGGCCAGCAGCGTCTCTAGCGGGCGGCCGTACAGGTGCCTGATAATGGTTCGTTCCAGCGCCATGCCAATCGCGGCGGTGACGAAGAACGCCACCGGCAGCGCCACCAGCGGGTACCAGGCCAACGCCTCGGGGGCCAAGCGCTGAAAGCCGACTTGTACCACATAGGTGGCATACGCACCCAGCATGAGCATCTCGCCATGGGCCATGTTGATCACACCCAGCAGGCCGAAGGTGATCGCCAGGCCCAGGGCGGCGAGCAACAGGATCGAACCCAGCGAAAGGCCGCTGAAGGCCTGGCCGAGCAGGTCCCCCACCATCAGTTTGCGCTTCACCTGTACCAAGCTCGTTTGCGCAGCGGTGCGCACGCTGGCATCGGTTTCAGCATCGGCTGCCAGCACCGACTCCAGGCGGGCCTGGGCGCTGGGGTCGCCGGTTTCGCCGAGCAGGCGCACCGCGTGCAGCCGCACTTGCGGGGCGGGGTCGGTCAATTGTAGGTTGGCCAGGGCCAAGGCCAGCGCGGCCTTGACCGCGCTGGCCGGTTCGCCTTGGAATTGCTGCTCTAGCGCCGGTATCTGGCCCGGCAACGCCGAACGTTGCAGCTGCTGGGCTGCAGCCAAGCGCACGGCGGTATCGGTACTTAGCATTTGTTGCGCCGCCAGGGCGTTGATCACCAGGCCGCGCAAGCGATTGTTCAGGCGCAGTTTGCGCACCTCGCCGGTGGCGGGTGTGTCGGCATCGGCGGCAACCATGTTGCCATCGGTTTCAATATAGGGGTGTTTGCTGTCGTCATAGCCTACCCGGCCGTCTTGCAGGGCCTGCAGCAACGGCAAACGCTGATCACTGGGCTGGGCTGCCCAGGTTTCCAGCAGTTTCGCTTGGCCAGCGGCGTCGGCGGCGGTGAACTCACCCGCATCGCTGGCGTGCGCCAGCAGTGGTAGCAGCGTAAAAAAAGGCAGTAGCAGTCGAAAAAAAACCATGGCCTGGCATCCCCGAAGTGCCGGGGGCTAGGCCCCCGGCGGTGGTGCGGTAAGGATCAGTTGCTCTTGACCGGGTGGTCGGGCTTGCTGTCGTTGCCTGGAATGTACGGGCTCCAGGGTTGCGCGCGGATCGGCTCCTTGGTTTGCCACACAACGTTGAATTGGCCGTCGTCTTGGATTTCACCGATCATCACCGGTTTGTGCAGGTGGTGGTTGGTGGTGTCCATGGTCAGGGTAAAGCCCGAAGGCGCGGCGAAGGTTTGCCCGGCCATGGCCTCACGTACTTTGTCTACGTCGAACGATTTGGCCTTGCTGGCCGCTTGTGCCCACATATGGATGCCCACGTAGGTCGCTTCCATCGGGTCGTTGGTGACCGCGGTATTGGCGTTGGGCAGGTTGTGCGCCTTGGCATAGGCTTTCCAATCGGCCACGAACTTAGTGTTGACCGGGTTATCCACCGACTCGAAGTAGTTCCAGGCGGCCAGGTTACCCACCAGCGGCTTGGTGTCGATGCCGCGCAGTTCTTCTTCACCCACCGAGAAGGCGACTACCGGTACGTCGGTGGCTTTCAGGCCCTGGTTGGCCAACTCTTTATAGAACGGCACGTTCGAGTCACCGTTCACGGTGGAAACCACTGCGGTTTTGCCGCCAGCGGAGAACTTCTTGATGTTGGCGACGATGGTCTGGTAGTCGCTGTGGCCGAACGGGGTGTAGACCTCTTCGATGTCTTTGTCTTGCACCCCTTTCGAATGCAGGAAGGCGCGCAGGATCTTGTTGGTGGTGCGCGGGTACACATAGTCGGTACCTAGCAGGAAGAAACGCTTGGCGCTGCCGCCTTCTTCGCTCATCAGGTACTCCACCGCCGGGATGGCTTGCTGGTTCGGTGCGGCGCCGGTGTAGAACACGTTCGGCGACATTTCTTCGCCTTCGTATTGCACCGGGTAGAACAGCAGCCCGTTGAGTTCTTCGAACACCGGCAGCACCGATTTACGCGACACCGACGTCCAGCAACCGAACACCACCGCGACCTTGTCTTGGGTCAGCAATTGCCGGGCTTTTTCGGCGAACAGCGGCCAGTTCGACGCCGGGTCGACCACCACCGGTTCCAATTGCTTACCGTTCACGCCACCGGCCTTGTTGATTTCGTCGATGGTCATCAGGGCCATGTCTTTAAGGGACGTTTCGGAAATCGCCATGGTCCCGGACAGCGAATGCAAGATGCCAACCTTGATGGTTTCGGCGGCCTGGGCGGTCCAGGACAGCCCCATTGCGGCGATTGAGGCCGAGAGGGTAAAAGCCTTGAGCAAACGGCGGCGCTTCATGTGCTATCTCTCCAACGGGTGCGTTTGTGGTTATTGGCAGGGCGTGGCTACCCAGTGCTTTAGCAAGCCGTGTGCCGTAACCGTGCAAGCCGCTCTAGCGCTAGAGTTGACGGGGTGGTCAGAATGCGAAATGCCCCAAACTGGGGCGTTGCCGAAGGCATGGTGCGGCGGCGTGCACGGGTAAGGGGCAGCCTTAATAGGCGCCAGGCGCGCCGTCGCACACCGCAGGTGCAGCCTGCAACTTTGCTAAAAGGCCATATCCATTTTGGTCCATAACGTTCGCCCCGGCTCGCGGGTGGCTTGGGGGTCACTGGCGGGGTAGCCGAAGCCTGCGTTGCCCGCCAGGTTCAGGTGTTCTGCGTAGCGCTTGTCGAAGAGGTTATCCAGGCCGGTACTAACGGTCACGTGCTCAGTGACCCGGTAGGTGCCGTTAAGGCTGAACACGCCGAAGCCTGCACTGCGCTGGTAATCCCGGCCCACCACATTGCCGGCGTTGCGGTCGATACGGTGTTGCGCGCTGGCTAGCCGCCACAGCGCGCCGGCGCTCCAGGTTTCGCGCTGGTAGGTAAGCCCCAGCCGGGTATCGAGCGGGGGCTGCTGCGGCAGCGGCGTGCCATCGCGGGTATTCTTGCCCCAGGCGTAGGCGAGGGTCGCATCAGCTTTTAGGTGCCCGCCCAAGCGGTACGCCGCACCGAATTCGCCGCCCAAAATACGCGCGTCGATATGGCGTACGGCGCAAGCACCCCCGGTGTAATCGAAGAGAATGTAATCGCGCACCAGGCCGGCATAGCCCGACGCCCACACCTCCAGCCGCTTGCCTTGATAGTGCACGCCGGTGTCCAACTGGGTGGTTTTCTCAGGCTTGAGGGCGGCGAACGCATTCGCCGAACCATTAGGCCCGCTTTTGGGTGAAAACAGCTCCCAATAGTCAGGGAAGCGCTGCACATGGCCAACCCCCGCGTAGACCGTGGCGTTTGGCAGCTCGTGCTCCCAACGGACGAAGCCGCTGGGCAGCGTGCGGGTGCGGCGTTGGTTGGGGGTGGGGTTGGCCGTTGCCGCCATGCCGGCACCGAGGGTTTGGCGAAAATCCCGGGCTTGCGCGCGGTCTACACGGGCCCCGGCCACCCACCGGGTGCTCTCGTCGGCAAACCAGGTGAGCTCGTTGAACACGCCGTAATCGGTGAAGCTTGCGTCTTTGGCCCGTGGTAACTGCCGCTAGGCGCCTTCGCCCATGGCGCTGCGCTTGCGATGCTCGTTGGCCTGGGCGTCGAGGCCGCTGACCAGTTCCCAGTCGCTCCATTGCCAGGTTGCCTTCAGCCGGGCGCCCAGGGTGCGGCGGTCTGGGTTGCTGGCCATGGCCATTGCCGGGGGGCGGCGCAGGCTGTAGTTGTCCATCAGGTGGTCGGCGTAGTTGTAATACAGCCGCGCCTCAACGGCGGCCAGCGCGCCGCCGAGGTTATACCGCTCGAACCGCAGGCCAAGCGTTTCGCGGCGAAACTGCGCGCCGTCCATGCCGCGCCCGGCATAGCGTGCCAGGCCATCGCCCTTGCCAACGGTCAGCGCCAGCAAGGTGTCGGTATCTGGGGTAAAGCCTGCGGCCACCTCACCGTTCCATTTGTACCAGCGCGACGGCACGTGGCCGCCGTGGCCTGCCCGGTAGTCATCGCTTTGCGAGGTGTTGCCGGTAAAGCGTAGGTAGCCCCGCGCGCCGCCCGCGGCGGCGTCCAAGGTTTTGTCCAAGCGCCCCCTGGAGCCCGCCAACACACTGGCCTGCACACGGCTGCCGAGGGTGCCGAAGCGTTCCGGCTCGCGCTCGAACAGCACGGTGCCGGCCGATGCGCCCGGGCCCCATTGCACGCTTTGCGGGCCTTTGATCACGGTGAGGCGGTCGTAGGTTTGCGGCGAGATGTACGAGGTGGGCGCATCCATGCGCCCGGGGCAGGCACCGAGGATCTGGCCACCGTTGGTGAGGATGTTCAGCCGCGAACCGAACAGGCCGCGCAGCACGGGGTCGCCGTTGCTGCCGCCGTTGCGGATGGCGGCGAAGCCCGGAATCGTTTTCAGGTAATCCGCGCCATCGCTGGCCGGCACTGGTTGGCGTGGTGCCTTGGGGTCGGCCTCTACCGTGAGCGGCGAGCTCGGTGCCACGGCGGTGATCACCGTAGGGTGCAGCATGTGTTCATCGGTGTGGTGGGGGTTGCCGAGGGCCTGGGCAAAGGGAGGCAGCAGCGCGCCGCAAAGCAGGATGCTGGTTGAAGAGGCAGCCGTGTAGCGAGACATGTTTTATCCCGTTTCGAAGGTTTCAGGCGCATGCGCACACGCCCCGGTGATGGCGGGCGCTGGGCAGTGGCATGGTTTGGGCGGTCAGGCAGCCTTCGAAGGGGGCGCGCGGGTCAGTGCGCCGGGGAACTGCGCCAGCCGTAGGTACCCGCGCCGTAGGGTGGCGGGC
>NZ_JAAOCA010000055.1 GCF_014694385.1 Pseudomonas typographi
GGGCATGGCAAGCCTGCTGGGCAAGGGAAACTGTTACCATTGAAACACAGTTCGGCTGGTGCTGTACCCCTTCGTGGCGCTTGCATACGATCGCTTCGTGCCCAAAGGAACAGCCACCATGCCCGAATTTTTCGCCTTGTTCAGCTACCTGCTTGTCATGATCATTACCCCAGGCCCTAATAACCTCATGCTCACGGCATCAGGGGCCAACTTCGGCGTACGCCGCAGCCTGCCGCACCTGTCTGGCATCCTGCTCGGCAATGCCGCCCAATTTTTTCTCTGCAGCCTGTTACTGGCCGGCGCCGCCGGGGTATTGGAGCCGGTGCGCAAACCGCTGGCGGTGCTTGGCTGCCTGTACCTGTTATGGATTGCCCTCAAGCTGGCCCGCGCCAGTGCGCCGGGGCAACGCCGCATCGGCAAGCCGGTGGGGTTCGTCGGCGGCATGCTGTTCCAATGCGTGAACCCCAAGGCATGGATCATGGTACTCAACGCCGCGGTGCTGTTCATGCCCACCGGTAGCCAGTGGCTGGGGGCGCTGACCATCACCGCCACCGCCTTTGGCATCGGTGTGCCGTCGCTGCTGTGCTGGGTGTGGGGTGGCGATCGGCTGCGCCGCTGGCTGGGCAAGCCCCGGGCGCTGGCGGCGTTTAACCTGTGCATGGCCGGTTTGCTGGCCGGCACGGCGCTGTGGTTGCTCTATGGCGAACTGTGGCGCCCTGCCGGTACCGTGGCTTAGGCGGCGTCTACCCTTGCATGGCGCAACGTCGGCAGCAAGAAGGCAATTGCCAACAGGCAACCGGCCACCAACAGGATGAAGCCGCCGTTCCAGCCGAAATGGTCGACCACATAGCCCATCAACGCACTGGCGGCCACCGAGCCACCGAGGTAGCCGAACAAGCCGGTGAAGCCGGCCGCGCTGCCGGCGGCTTTTTTCGGGGCCAGCTCCAGCGCCTGCAGCCCCACCAGCATGACCGGGCCGTAGATCAAAAAACCGATGGTGAACAGCGCCGCCAGGTCTACCGCCGGGTGGCCGCTGGGGTTAAGCCAATACACCAGCGTGGCGAGGGTGACCCCGACCATGAACACGATGCCGGTGAGCCCACGGTTGCCCTTGAAGAGGGTGTCTGACAACCAGCCGCACAGCAGTGTGCCGGGTATACCGGCCCATTCGTAGAAAAAATATGCCCAGGAGCTGGTGTCGACCGAATAGCCCTTGGCCTCCTTCAAGTAGGTCGGTGCCCAGTCGAGCACACCATAACGCAGCAGGTAGATGAACACGTTGGCCAACGCGATGTACCAGAGCATACGGTTGCGCAGCACGTACTTGACGAAGATCTCGCGGGTGCTGAATTCCCGCTCATGGGCTTCGCTGTAGCCCTCGGGGTAATCGTTACGGTATTGCTCCACCGGCGGCAGGCCCACCGACTGTGGCGTGTCGCGCATCATCGCGAAGGCGAATACCGCCACCGCCACGGCCACCGCCGCCGGCACGTAGAACGCCGCATGCCAATCGTTGAACCAGCCCAGGCCCAGCAGGAACAACGGCCCGATCAGGCCGCCGCCGACGTTATGCGCTACGTTCCAGACCGACACCACCGCGCCGCGCTCGTTCTGCGACCACCAGTGCACCATCGTTCGCCCGCTCGGTGGCCAGCCCATGCCCTGTGCCCAGCCGTTGATGAACAGCAGCACGAACATCACCGCAACGCTGGAGGTGGCCCACGGCGCGAAACCGAATACGAACATCACCATGGCCGACAGCAGCAGCCCCGCGGGTAGGAAGTAGCGCGGGTTGGAGCGGTCCGACACCAACCCCATGAGGAACTTCGACAGGCCATAGGCGATGGCGATGGCCGACAGCGCCACGCCCAGCTCCCCGCGGCTGTAGCCATCTTCGACCAGGTAGGGAATGGCCAGGGAAAAATTTTTGCGCAGCAGGTAATAACCGGCGTAGCCGATGAAGATCCCGGCGAAGATTTGCCAGCGCAGGCGGCGGTAGGTGGGGTCGATACGCTCGGCCGGCAACGGCGCGCGGTGAGGGGCAGGGCGGAAAAAGGCGAACATCGAAACTCCGAGGCATAGTTATTGTTCGCCGATTATTGCAATTCGAAGACAACGTTGCGCCCGATGAGCGGACGCATTCGGATGGCCAGGCGACATGCCTGGCCGGCGTTTCACGCAGGTTTTAGCCGTTTATCCACGCGCCCACGTGTAGGTGCCGACCGTCGCCGCGCTGTTCGCCAAGCCTGGTCGCCAACTGCCGGCGGCGGGCGAGTGATTTCCGCCAGCACAACGTTGTGCAAGGCTGAAGATGTTGCCGGGCACGTATTACTGGCCGCTGCCTGTAGGGTTCTGCGACGCTGCCGTTGCGTAGCAGCTCTTGAGCGTCGGCAGGGTATCGATCGCGTCGGCAAGCTTACGGGCTGCCAGGGTTACCTCCCTGGGCCGAACGAAGGGTAAAGTCGGCCATGGCGGACCAGTCCCGCTGGCCCGCCCCCGCCTCCACGGTGGCTTGCATCTGCTGGCGTACCGCATTGAGCATCGGCAAGCTACAGCCGATGGCGGTGGCGGCATCGCCGGCCAGGCGCAAGTCCTTCAGGCCCAAGGTGGCTTTGAAACCGGGGTCATAGTGGCCCGCGGTGATGTTGGCCGAATACACCTGGTAGGTGCGGCTGCCGAACAGGGTGCCGAGGATCAATTCGAAGAACTGTGCCCGGTCGAGGCCATTGGCTTCGGTCAACACCACCGCTTCGGCCATCGCCTCGATGGCCATGGTGATCATCATGTTGCAGGCGATTTTTGCGGCATTGGCGGTGCTTGCCCGCGAGCCCATGTCCTAGATGCGCCCGCCGATCACCTCCAACGCTGGCCGCACACGTGCTACCGCTGCGGGCGCGCCGCCGGCAAGCACGTTCAGCTCGCCCTTGGCGGCCACGTCCGGGCGGCCGAGCACGGGCGCCGACACGTAGCCCAAACCGGCGGCCTGGTGCAGCTGCTCCAGATGCTCGGCGAACGCGACCGAAATGGTCGATGCCACCACATGCACCACACTGGGTTTGGCCCGTTGTAGCACGCCGGGGGCCAGCAACGTGGCCTCGATCGCCCCATCGTCGGCCAACATGGTCAGCACCAGGTCGCCCTGGAACGCTTCGGCGGGGTCGGCCGCCCGCGTGACGCCCGGCAGCTCGACCGGCGAGCGATTCCAGGCGGTCACCCGGTGGCCGGCAGTGAGCAGGTTGTGGGCCATGGCGCGGCCCATCGCGCCGAGGCCGATCATTCCAATATCCATAGGTACTCCTGTGCTCAGGCCAAGGGTACGGCGCGAACCTGCACGGGTGTTACGCCGGTAAAGTTCGCCACGTCGGCGATCACCCCCGGGGTTTGCGGCGCGGCGAACGCCGCCGCCAGCGCCGCTTCATCGCGAAAACGGCATTCGCACAGGGCGATGGTGCCGGCCTGCGGCTGTGCCGGGAACAACGCCGAGGCACTGAGCAACCCGTGGGGTTGCCAGGCTTGCATCACCAGGGGCAGGTGGTGGTTGACGTAATAGTCGCGGTCGAACGGGGTGGTCGCATCGCCTTCGTAGGTTACGTAAATGGTCACTGTTTCGCTGTGCTGGGGCATGTGTAGCCTCCTGGGTTCAGGCGCCGAAGCCGCCGTCGATAGTGTGCATGGCACCGGTGATGCCGCGGGCGTGAGGCCCGGCGAGGTACAGCGCCAAGGCGGCGACGTCTTCGGCACTGCCGTGGCGTTTAATCGCCATCACGCTGTGCATCAGCTCGACGTCGGGGCCGCTGGCGGGGTTCATGTCGGTGTCGGTGGGCCCCGGTTGGATCACGTTCACGGTGATGCCGCGCGCACCGAAGTCGCGAGCCAGGCCACGGGCCATGCCTTGCAGTGCTGACTTGCTCAGAGCATAGGCGGCCAGGCCTGGGAAAGGTATGCGGTCGCCATTGACCGAGCCAATGTGGATGATCCGCCCGCCCTCCGGCATGGTGCGCGCCGCTTCCACCGAAGCATGATAGGGGCCGCGCACATTGACGTCGATGAGCCGGTCCACCGCTGCCGGCTCCAGGCTGAGCGGGTCACCGCTGAGGAAGAGGCCGGCGTTGTACACCAACACATCCAATGGCCCAGCCTTGGCGATCGCGGCGACCAGCGCTTCGCGGTCGGCGGCGTCGCATTGGCTGGCCACCGCACCGGTGGCGGCCACAAGCGCTTGGGCCGCCGCGTGGGCGCCGGCGTAGGTGAACTGCACCGCGGCACCGGCGCGGGCGAATGCCGAGACGATGGCGGCACCGATGCCTCGGCTGCCGCCAATGACCAGCACACGCTGGCCGATAAAGTCGCTCATCAGGTTGCTCCTTGAAATAAGTTAGTGGCCACTATATTTTTATCTGAACCTCGTATCAAAGAATTTTGTAGTGGCTGCTAACTTAAAGGCCGGGCGCGGCCGCCCACGCGGCTTCGATACCGAAGCCGCGCTGGCTCTGGGCCAGCGCTTGTTTCACGCCCAGGGTTACGAAGGGGTTGGCTTGGCGGCACTGACCGAGGTGCTCGGTATCAAACCGCCGAGTTTCTATAAGGCCTTTGGTAGCAAGGCCGAATTCTTTGCCGAGGTGCTGGAGCGCTATGCCGCCTCGGTACTGGCGTTGGACACCTACCTGCTGCCCGGCCGCCCGCCGCACCTGGCCCTGGCGCTGTTGCTCGAAGAGGCCGCGCGCACCTATGTGCAAGACCCCACCCAGCGGGGCTGCCTGGTGCTGGAGGCGGTACGCGGCGAGGTTGATGAACCGAATGTGCAGTTGGCCCGTAAGGTCGCCGAAAGCCGGCGCGAGCGGGTCCGTGATTTTGTCGCCGCCAGCCACCCGCACGCGGCGCAAGCGGTCGCTGACTATATCGGTTGCACCTTGTCCGGGCTGTCGGCCTGTGCCCGTGAAGGCATGGGCGAAGCGCGCTTGCTGGCGGTGGCGCGGGCGGCGGGGGCCGCCGTGGCGGCCTTGCTGGGTCCTTGAGGCACCCCCTGCGCGCTGCCCAACCCCGTCATGGCGCCCGTGCTCTGGCCCGGCGCGGCGGGCCTGTTACAGCTTAAGCTGTTCGAGCCACTGTTCTACCGAATCGCCGCTGCTGATCCCCGGCTGCACCAGCCCGTCGATCATGAAGGTGGGCGACACATGGATGCCGTTCTGCCGCGCATACTTGGCGTGCCACTTCACTGCCTGCTCCAACGCCGGTTCGGCGAACGCCTCGCGCAGCGGCACCCCGCTGTAGCCTTCAAGCCGGGCGATGATGTCGTTGGGCGTGGCGTCCATGTTCGGGCCACCGGCATGCCGTTCGAACTCGAACTCATCACGATGGGCCGCCACCGCCGCCAACACTGCCTTGGCCTGTGCTTTGCCGTCGGCAAGGCTGGCGGCCGCCAACACGCAGCGCACGACCACCGGTGAATACATGTGCCAGGGTTGCGACTGCAGCCGGATTTTTACCGTGAGGCGGTCTTCGCCGGCCTGGGCCAGCAAGGTGTCGAGCTTGTTGAAGGCCTTGACCGAAAACGGGCAGGTGGGCTCCAAAAACACCTCGAAGGTGCGAGGGCCGTGGCCCCAGGCCAGTGGGTCAGTGTGCATCGTGCGCTCCCAGTTGCGGTTGCCAAAAAGCGGCCTATTGCCGCGCCAGCCGATGAGCTTAGCGCATACCGCCGCGCAAGCGTCGGCCGCGAAGCGCTCAATACTTCCACGTTACGGTGGCCATGGCGTTGCGCGACGCCGCGTAGTAGGACTGGTCCCAGTACAGGCTGGTCAGGTACTTGCGGTCGAACAGGTTATTCACGTTCAGCGCCACGTTCCAGTGTTCGTCGAGGTCGTAGCTGGCCAGGCCGTTGACCACGGCGTAGCTGGCCTGGCGGCTGACGATGGCGTCGCCGCGGGTGGAGGTGACCCCCTGGTCGCGATAGATATCGCTTTGCCAGGTCATGCTGGCGCCCACCTTGAGCCCTTTGACTGCCGCCACGTTATAGGTCGAGCCCAGGTACAGGTAGTTTTGTGGTGTGTAGGTGCGCGCCGCGCTGCCGTCGCTGTCGCGCAGGGAAAACAAATGGGTCAGCCCAGCGTTCATTTCCCACCCCGGCAGCAGTTCGCCGCTGACCGTGAGCTCGTAGCCCTTGGCGATGATGTTCACACCTTTATAGCGGTTCTGGCCATCGACGTAGGCGTCGAATTCGCCATAGTTATCTTGCCGGGTGCGGAACAGCGAGAGGCTGGCGTTCAGGCGCTTGTCGAACCACTCACCTTTGATACCGCCTTCGAAGCTGTTGCCCTCGACCGGGTCGAGCAGGGCACCGTCGACGTCGGTCTTGAACTGTGGGTTGAAGATCTTGGTGTAGCTGAGGTAGGCCGAGTAATGGGGCTGAAAGTCATAGACCAAGCCGTAGTAAGGGCTGAGTTTGGACTTGTCGAAGTCATGGTCGTCGCCGGTTTGCACCCCGCGGCTGCTCAGTTTGCTCCAGTTGGCGCCGACGATGAGCTTAAGCGTGTCGGTCAGGCTGAAATGCCCGGCGCCATAGTAGCTTCGCCGGTAATTGACGAAGTCGGCATAGCTGGTTTGCTGGGCGAACGCGGGCTCTGGGAAATGGCCATTGAACCCTATGGGCAATGCGATGCCCGAGGCGTCGTCGTTAGAGGTCCAGCGGGTGGTGTCTTTTGCCCAGTCGGCACCGACCACCAACTGGTGAATGCGCCCGAACAGCGCGAAGGGGCCTTTGAGGTAAGCGTCGCCCAGCACCTGGCGCTCATCGCGGTCGAACTTCGAGGCATAGCTGCTCAGGCCGGTGTCGGGGGTGCCGTAGGCCATGAACATTTTGCCGTCGCCGGTGGTTTCTCGGTAGTTGACGGTGGCCCGTGTTTGCCAGCCGCCGCCCCAGTCGGTAGTCAAATCGGCGAAGGTTTGTTTGTCGTTGGTGTCCCAGTAGCTCCAGCCGGGGGAGGTATTGTGCGAGCGGCTGTAGCGCGCCGGCGAGCCATCACTGTTGTACAGGGTCAAGGCGCTCCACATGATGCCGTTGGGGCGGTTGCGCTGTTCGGAGTGGCCCAGCGCCAAGGTGCTGTTATCGGTGAGGTCCGCTTCGAGGATGCCGGAGAACACGTTCTTGGTTTTTGAATAGCGGTCCAGGTACGAATTGCCTTGCTGGCCCATCACGATCGCGCGGCCGCGCAGGGTTTTGGCTTCGTTCAGCGGGCCGGACACGTCCGCCGTGGTGCGGCGGGTGGCCCATGAGCCGTAACCAAGGCTGGCCTGGGCCTGGGCGTCCCGGGTGGGTCGTTTGCGCACGAAGTTCACCGTGGCCGAAGGGTTGCCAGGGTTGGCAGCCAAGCCGTTGGCGCCCTTGAGCACGTCGATGTGGTCGTAGAGCACCGTGTCGATATCGCCCATCTGCTCTTCGGAGCTGAACGGCACGCCGATGCCGTCTAGCTGGAAGTTCGATACATCCAGCCCGCGAACGGCGAAGTAGGTGCGGTCGGTTTCCACCCTTTGAACGTTCACCCCGGCGGCATTGAGCGCGTCGTTGACGTTGTCTAATTGGAAGTCTTCCAGTTGCTGGCGGGTCAACGTCACCAAGGTTTGCGGGGTTTGCCGTGGTGTAAGGTCGAGCCTTGTCGCCGTGCTGCTGGCGCCGGTGGTGTACGAGCCGGTGCCTTCGGTCACCGCCCCGACGCTTGCCGCCACGATCGAGCTACTGGCCAGCTCCACCATGCCGGCGCTGCTGGGTATCATTTCCAAAGCGTAGTTGCCCTGGGCATTGACCGCCTGCAGGCCGGTGCCGGCGAGCAGTTGGGCGAGGCCGCCGTTAACATCGTAACGGCCTTCGAGCCCAACGCTGCGCTTGCCCGCGGTTAATTGGCTATCCACAGCCAGCAGAATGCCGGCTTCGCGCGCGAAGCGGTTCAGTACCTGGTCGAGGGCCCCGGCGGCAATGGCATATTGGCGCGTTTGCGTGTCCGCGGCTGGTTCTGCGTGGGCAGTGAGCAGCGGCAATGCGCTGCTGGCCAGCAGGCCGCGGATGGCGAGGTAGCGAAAAGCCTTGGTGAAGGGAAAGCGTTGGACGGCGGGCTGGCGGGGCATTCCTGGGTGTCCTCTTGAGAATGCGTGTGGTTGTTTTCAAGAGGTAACCCGAGCGAGCCGGCGAAACCGACAAGGCTCATTCGCTTTTTTTTTGCGTCAATCGCGTGGGCCAATCGACACCCAGTAGCGTGTCAACCGCTGCACGCGCACCGGCAGCGCATGCTCCAGGGCCAGCAACACCCGGTCGCTGTCCGCCAGGGGGAACACCCCGGTCAAGGGCAAGCTGGCCACACGCGGATCGCAGCGCAAAAAACCGCTGCGGTGGCGCGCCAGTTCGGCGGTGAACAGGCCTAGCGGCGTGCGTTCAGCCACCAGCCTACCTTCGGCCCAGGCGATGGCGTTGGCGTCGGCCACACCGAGGGGGCCGCTACCTTCGGCCGAAAACCAGCGCTGCTGGCCGGCCTGTAACGGGAACGCCGTGGCGCGCCGAGGGCGCACTTGCAATGCGCCTTCGTACAGTTCGACACGGCTACCGCCAGCCACCTCGTAGACCGAAAAGCGGGTGCCTAGCGCCTGTACTTCACCGGCTGCGGTTTCTACCACCAGCGGCCGATAATGGGGGGCAGGGTCATGCCCGCTGGTGAGCAGCAGTTCGCCGGCGAACAGGCGAATACGCCGTTCACGGTCGCTGAAGCGGATATCCACGGCGCTACCGCTGTTGAGCTGCAAGCAACTGCCGTCGGCCAAGTTGCGCCGCAGGGGTTGCCCGGTACCGCTGTGCAGGTCGGCCATCGCCTGGCGCCAGGGCAGTTGCTGTTCTGCCAGGTATGCACCGCCACCGGCCACCAGCAACAGCCCCAATAGCTTGAGTATGTGCCGGCGGCGCGGGTCGGGCAGGCTACGCAGCACGGCGAGGGTGGTGCCCGCCGGCACCCCGGCCAGGTGTTGCTGCAGTTGCTGCAGGCGCTGCCAGGCCCGGCGGTGCTCAGGGTCGGCGGCATGCCAGGCCTCGAATTGCGCCTGTTGGCGGCCACTGACCTCGCCGCCCCAGTGGAGCATCAGCCAATGGCTGGCTTGGGCAACCACGGCCGGGGCGATAGGTGCATCGGCGGGGTGGCTCATTCGCTGTATAGCACCTGGTAACAGGCCTGGATGGCGCGGGTCATGTACTTTTGCACGGAACTGAGGCTGACCTTCAGGCGGCTGGCGATCTGGGCATAGCTCAGGCCCTCGAACTGCGACAGCAAAAAGGCCTCGCGCACCTTGGCCGGCATGGCATCGAGCATGTTGTCGATACGTACCAGGGTTTCGACCACGATGGCGCGGGTTTCCAACGATGGCGTGTCAGGCTCGCCTAGGTGCGCGATGCTTTGCAGGTAGGCCTGTTCGACGCGCTGCCGGCGCCACTGGTCGACCACCAAGTTGCGGGCGATTTGCACCAGGAAGCGGCGGCCTTCGCCAGCGGAGGGTAGGCGGCGGGTGACCAGCAAGCGCACAAAGGTGTCCTGGGCGATGTCGGCGGCGCGCTCATGGTCACCTAACCGCGCCCGCAGCCAGCTTTGCAACCAACCGTGGTGGTCGCAATAAAGGTTATGCAGGCTCCCTGGTGGTAATGCGTCAGGTGTTGCGGTAGGCACCGGGGCCTCCATTCAATGGCCGGTTAATAATGGGAATTGATCGCAATTGTAGAGGGGGCCATCGATTTTGGGAATAGCCCGTCGCCAGCGCCGGTGTTAACGCCGAACCTTTGCCAGCTCTAAAGCGGGGCGCCTGGCTGCTGGCCGGGCTTAAAGGTGGAAGTACCGCCCAATCGCCTCCGCGAGCAACTCGAGCGCCGCATGACCAGCGGCCCCCGGCGCACGCACCAGTACCACCTCATGCTGGGCTACCGTGGGCATGCCCTGCAGCTGTTGCATGCTCGCCGTCACCCGTGCCTGGTCGATCAAGGTTACCGCCAGCCCGCCCTCTACGCAGGCATTGATCGCCTGGCTCGACGGGCTGTCCAGCACCACGCGCCAGGTGCGGCCGTGCGCTTTGAGCGTTCGCAACATCGCTTCGCGGTAGGGGCAATCCGCCGCGTACAGCGCCAGCGGAACCGGCCCTGGGCCTTGCCCCATGGCGCTGCTGGCACCTACCCACACCGGCGTGGTCGCCGTCAGCAACTGCGCCTGGGCGGGCGCCGCGCCTGCGTTGCAGGCCATCACCGCCAACTGCAGCGCCCCCCGCGCCAGTTGCTCGCGCAGGGTGTAGCTGGGCGCTGTTCTTACCTCCAGCACCACGTTAGGCCAGGTGGCGGCGAACGCCGGCAAGATGTCGCGGATAACATGGGCCGCGTATTCATCGGGTAGCCCAATGGTCACCCGGCCTGCGAGTTGCGCGCCTTGCAACTGCGCCACAACGCGGTCGTGGGTGTGCAACAACTCGCGGGTTGTACCGAGCAGCCGCTCGCCCAGTGGGGTGAGCGTTACGGCTTGGTTGTCGCGCTCCAGCAGCCGCCCACCGGCGAGGGCTTCGAGCCGCTGGATATGCACACTCACCGCCGCAGGGCTTTTGTGCAGGTGTGCCGCTGCTGCGCGGAACTGGCCGAGGCGCGCCACGGCGTGGAAGGTGCGAACGAGGTCGATGTCGAGCGTAGTGGCCATGGTTTAGACTTTGTGAACGAGTCAGCCAAGTTATTTTGATTTATTAGAGTAGCGCAGATGCTTACGCTACAGCCATGAATCAGACCTCGAAAACCGCCCAAGCCTGCACCCCCGCTATCGCCAGCCAGCCCACCCCGGCTGGCCGGCTGTGGACCGTGCCGTTGCCACTGTTGGAACTAGCATTGATCGTGGCGTGGAGCTCCGGCTTTGTGGGCGCGCGGTTTTCCATCGATTATGCGCCGGCATTGCTGGTGGTGTTCTGGCGCTGCGTAGTGGTCACGTTGGTGTTGCTGCCGTTTGTGGCGGGGCAGCTTCGAAGGGCTTCTCCGCGCACACTGCTGCGCCATACCGGTATCGGCGTGTTGGCCATGGCCGGGTACCTGGGCGGCGTGATCCAGGGTATCGCGCTGGGTGTGCCGGCGGGGCTCGCCGCGCTGTTTGCCGACCTGTTGCCGCTCGGCATGGCGCTGCTGGCCGCAGCCGTGCTGCGCCAACGGCAGGGTTGGCGCGTGTGGGCAGGGCTGGCGACCGGTTTGGCCGGTGTGGTGCTGGCCACCCAGGGCGCCTTGGCGTGGGGCCATGCGCCCTGGTGGGCTTACGGCTTGCCCTTGCTCGGTATGCTGTCGCTGGCCGTTGCCACGCTGTGGCAAAAGCACAGCCAGGCAGGCCCAACGCTTGGTCTGCTGCCGAACTTATGGCTGCAATGCTGCGTGTCAGCGCTGGCTTTCGGCTTTGCCCAGGGCTGGCAAGGCAGCCTGTGGCCGGTACCCAACACGGGCTTTGGGTTGAGCGTGTTATGGACGGCGGGGCTGTCGACCCTGGGTGGCTATGGCCTGTACTGGCTGTGCCTGCGCCGCGCCACGCCGGCACGGGTGGCCAGCGTGCTCTACTTGAGCCCCGCGCTCACGTTGCTGTGGGCCGCGTATCTATTCAGCGAGCCGCTGGCGTGGTCGATGTTGTTGGGCACCCTGGTGTCTGGCGGGGGTGTTTGGATGGTTGTGCGGGCCGAGCGTGAACCACAAGGGGGTGAAGCATGACGCCGCTACCGCTACAGAAGCGCTACACGTTCGAGGGGCAGCAGGTACGTTATGGCGTGCTGGGGCAGGGGGCGCCCATGGTACTGGTGCATGGCACGCCGTTTTCATCGCAAGTGTGGCGGCGCTTGGCGCCGCTGCTGGCACAGCATTATCGGGTTTATTATTTCGACCTGCTCGGTTATGGGCAGTCTGAAATGCGGGCCGGCCAAGACGTTTCCCCGGCTGTGCAAAACCGGGTACTGGCAGCATTGCTCGAACATTGGGGGCTGCACCGCCCGCACATGGTTGCCCATGGCTTCGGCGGCGCGACCGCGCTTCGCGCCTACCTGCTCGGCGGCTGCCGCTACGCCACGCTGTCGTTGATCGACCCGGTGGCGCTGGCGCCCTGGGGGTCGCCTTTCGTGCAGCATGTGCGCCAATACGAGCAGGCCTTCGCCCAGTTGCCAGGGTATATCCACGAGGCGATTTTGCCGGCGTACATTGGCGGTGCCGCGCACCGGCCTCTTCGCCAGGCCGATATGCAAATGCATACCGGCCCTTGGACAGGCGATGTGGGCCAGGCGGCGTTCTACCGGCAAATCGCCCACATGGACCGCCGCTACACCGATGAAGTGGAGCACCGCTATGGCGAAATCGACTGCCCGGTACAGGTGATCTGGGGCGAGCAAGACCAATGGCTTCCCATCGAGCGCGGCGAAGCATTGCTGGCACGGATTGCCCACGCACGGCTGGTGCGGGTACCGCAGGCGGGGCACTTGGTCCTGGAAGATGCCCCCGAGGCGATCATGGCGGCGTTGTGGGGGTTTTTACCCGGCGCCGCTTAACCCGCAGTGCCGCCTACGGCGCGCGCCGTGTTCGGCTTCGTTCATTCGTCTTGGCGGCGGGTGTAATGCAGCAACCGATCGGTTTCAGTCTTCACCACCCGGTAACATTCGCAACTAAGCCGCTCCAACTGGGCACGGTCCAGTACGGTGATCTGGCCACGGCTGTACTCGATCACACCCTGGCGCTGCAGCTTACCCGCCGCTTCGGTCACGCCCTCACGGCGCACGCCGAGCATGTTGGCGATCAGTTCCTGGGTCATGTTCAACTGGTTGCCGTGCAGGCGGTCCAGCGACAACAGCAGCCAGCGGCACAATTGCTGGTCGATGGAATGGTGCCGGTTGCATACGGCGGTCTGCGACATTTGGGTGATCAGTGCCTGGGTGTAGCGCAGCATCAGCAGGAGCAGGTCGCCATGGCGGTTGAACTCGGCCTTCAGGAGGTGCCCCGGCAAGCGCAAGGCCCCCCCGGCGCTTTGCACCACGGCCCGGCTCGAAGTGCTTTCGCCGCCCATGAACAAGGCGATGCCGACCAAACCTTCGTTACCGACCACGGCCACCTCGGCCGAGGCGCCATTTTGTATGACGTGCAGCAGCGAGACGATCGCGTCGGTGGGAAAGTACACATGGCGTAGGGTATCGCCCGGTTCATACAACACCTCGCCTAGGGCCAGGCTCACCGGTTCCAGGTGCGGGGCAAGGCGCGCGCGCTCGTCGGCTGGCAAGGCCGCCAGCAAGTGGTTGGGGTTTGGCTCCGGTAACACGTACATGTTGAACACCTTGGCAGGGGAACGTCACACCGGGCCAGGGTACTCTATCTGCGCGCGAGCGCGGCAGGTGAATAGCCCGCGGGTGTTTCAGGCGTGCGCCGCGGTGCGCCGCCAGCACTGTGCCCGCGTAAAGCCGGTATCAAAACCTGATTCATCACGGCGGCAGGCCTGATGACCCTATTGTAAGCGGCAAGATGGCGGGGCGTGACGGCGGATAATTGATACATGGGCGGACCAAAACCTAATCACCGGCTTGGATTTACGTTGCGCGCCAACGCGCGAAGTGGCTTGGTTTCCCGTTGCGCTGGGCAACGTAAGGCTTAGATTTGTGCTGCGTCGCCGTCGACGGACAATTCGCTTCCGTTGACCAGGCTGCTGTCGTGTGGCGCCAGGAACAGCGCAGCGGCCGCCACGTCGGAAGGGTCGGCCAAGCGGGCCAGCGGACTCGTCGATTCTACGCAACGAATCATTTCCTGATTGACTGCCTCAGTAGGTGAACGCCGACTTTCGCCGTCGGCGGATGCGCCGGCAAGCGGGGGCGCCCGTCTTGCGCGGCCAATACGCAAATGCTCGGTACCCGGCGCTGTTAGTCATCCACCGCCCGCGCATAGGCCAATGGCTGCGGCCGTGGCAAGCGCTGTGGGCATTCCACACGCACCCAGCGCTCGACACCGTCATCCACTAATTGCAGTGCGTTGCCTTCGATCAAATCGCCATCGACGGTGATCGCGGTGGCACGCCCGCCACCTTGGCGTATATCGAAATGGTATTGGGTGGCACCGAATCGATAGCTGAGGGTGAAGCCAGGCCAATCGGCGGGGATCAACGGCTCTAGCTTAAGGGTGTCGCCGCTGCGTTGAAGGCCCAGCAGCGATTCGACGCTCAGGCGGTACATCCACCCGGCCGAGCCGGTGTACCAGGTCCAGCCGCCACGCCCGGCATGTGGCGGCGTGCCGTAGACATCGGCGGCCATCACATAGGGCTCGACTTTGTAGGTGCCGGCCCGGGCACAGTTGGCGGGGTCGGCCGGGTTGATCATGCTCAGCAGCTCCCAGGCCTTGGCGCTGTCGCCCAGCTTGGCGAATGCCATGGCAGCCCACACGGCGGCGTGGGTGTATTGCCCGCCATTCTCGCGCACGCCCGGTACATAGCCTTTGATGTAGCCAGGGTCTTGGGCGCCTTTATCAAACGGAGGGTCGAGCAGCAGCACGGCACGGATGTCGGGTTTGACCAGGTATTGGTCCAGCGCCTGCATCGCCAGGCGCTGGCGCGTGGGCGAGCCTGCGCCGGAGAGCACCGACCAGCTTTGGGCGATGGAATCGATACGGCATTCGTCGTTCGTCGCCGAGCCGAGCACTTGCCCGTCGTCGAACCAGGCCCGGCGATACCAGGCGCCGTCCCAAGCGCTTTGCTCCAAGCTATTGCGCAGCAACGCGGCGTTTTCGTTGCAGCGCTGCGCGAAGTCAGGGTCGCCGTGCAGGCCGGCGACGACGGCGAACTGCTCCAGTACCTGGCAACTGAAAAACCCCAGCCACACGCTTTCACCACGGCCCAGTTGGCCGACGCGGTTCATGCCGTCGTTCCAGTCGCCGCAGCCCATCAACGGCAACCCATGGACGCCGCGCTGCAGGCTGTGTTCAATGGCGCGCACGCAGTGGCGATACAGGGGTTCGTGCAAGCCCGAGCTGGCCGGCAGGTCGTAGTAGGATTCTTCGCCCGGGGCTAGCGCACGCCCTTCCAGGTAACCGGCCGGTTCGTCGAGCACGGCCAAATCGGCGCTGATCTCGATATACCGGCTGGTGGCCGCCACCAGCCAGAGGAAGTCGTCGGAGCAGGCGGTGCGCACCCCGCGGCTCAGCGGCGGGTGCCACCAATGCTGTACATCGCCCTGGGGGTATTGGTGCGCAGCGCACAGCAGCAAATGCGCGCGGGCCGTGGCCGGTTCGGCGTGGATCATCGCCATGCTGTCTTGCAACTGGTCACGAAAACCAATAGCACCACCGGATTGGTAATAACCGCTGCGTGCCAGGAAACGGCTGCTGATAACCTGGTACATCAGCCAACCATTGACCATCACATCCAGGCCTGGCGCGGGCGTTTCGATG
Organism: Pseudomonas typographi; assembly: GCF_014694385.1. Lineage (GTDB taxonomy): Bacteria > Pseudomonadota > Gammaproteobacteria > Pseudomonadales > Pseudomonadaceae > Aquipseudomonas > Aquipseudomonas typographi. The sequence continues at coordinate 15,431 of NZ_JAAOCA010000055.1, forward strand.
TGGATGGCCGAGAGCCGCGAGCGCCAGTGCTCGCGAACCCGCTGCAGTTGCTCGGCGGCCACCCGCACGCCGCGGTAGCGTTGTACCAATTGGGTTGCCGCGTGGCCGCTCGTTTCCGCGCCCAGGCGCAACACGGTTTCAGTGCTTTGCCCTGGCGCCAGTTCCACCGCCACTTGTATCGCGCAGCAAGGGTCCAGGCCGCCACCAAGGCGCCCCGAAAGCCCGGCATGCTGCATGGCCGCCGGGGCTGCCAGGGTGCCGTTGCTGCCAATGAATTCCGTGCGGTCGCCGGTGATGCCACGCGGGGTAGCGTCGGTGTCGAAGAACGCTACGCGCTCGGAAAATTCCACCGAATAGGCATTGCGCGCGAACAGCGCACCACTGACCGGGTCCGGTTGGGTCACCACGTGCATGGCCGATTTGCTGCGTAGATCGCCCAATACCCATTCCACGTAACCGGTCACCGTCAGGCGCCTGCTGCGCCCAGACAGGTTGCGCACCAGCAGCCGAGAGAGCTTGATCGGTGCGTCCAATGCCACATACACCCACAGCTCGGTCTGAATCCCGTCTTCGTCATGCTCGAATACGCTGTAGCCAAAACCGTGGCGGGTCCGGTAAGGGCCATTGCCTGGGCACGGCTGCGGCGCGGCGGACCAAAAGTGCCCGGTGTCTTCGTCACGCAGGTAAATGGCCTCGCCGCTGAAGTCGGTCACCGGGTCGTTGTGCCAGGGGGTAAGGCGAAATTCATGGGCATTTTCGGCCCAGGTGTAGGCGCTGCCGGCTTCGGACACCACGGTCCCGAATTGCGCGTTGGCGATCACATTGGCCCAGGGCGCCGGGGGCGGCGTGGCCGCTGCCTGGGAAATGACGTACTCGCTGCCATCCGCGCTGAACCCCCCATAGGCGTTGCCCAGTAACAGTGGCGGCGCGGCGGCGGTGTTGGCCGGCCGTTTCCCAGGCCGGTAGCGGTGGGCCGCCACGAACGGTGGATGCACTGGCACCATGCGCCGGCGTTGGACTTGCTCGTCCAAGGTGCCGAAGCCCTCGCTAAGCACCAAGCGTGCGACCGACATCACCAGGGTGCGGTCTTCGCTCGACATTTGCTGTGCCGGGCGCACGAAAATCCCGCCCGGGCGGTCGACCAAGGTCGCTTCGCTGCCCGAGGTGATCAAGCCCATGATGGCGTCTTGCAGTTGTTGGCGATAACCGGCTTGGTCTTCGTTCCAGATCAACAAATCGACCATCAGGCCTTTCTGCCGCCAATAGGCATGGGCCTGAATCAACTGCTGTACCAGCTCGATCTTGTCGAGGCTGTAGATTTGCAACAGCACGATCGGCAGGTCGCCGGATATCGCCTGGCCCCAAAGTGCGGGCTGGTTGCGCCGGTTGCTGAGCAACACGGCGCTGTCGGGGCGCATCGAGGCGTTGGCATAGAGCAGCGAGGCGGCCATTTGTTCGAACAGGCGGGCGTCGGCCAACGACGCGTTGAGCTGGCGCAACAGCACTTGGCTGTGGGTCCAGGACAAATCGAAGACCCGGTCGGCCAGGTGCCGGTCGCGGTACTTGTTGATGAGGTACAGGCACTCGTCGCGGCTGTTGGCCACGCCCGTGACCAAGTCGATGGTGGCTTTCTGGCCCGGTTGCAAGGTGAGGCGGCAGCGAATCGCAACGATCGGGTCGAGCACCGGGCCGGCGCTGCCGGATAAACGCTCGCAATCGGCATCCAGCGCGGCCGGCGCCTGAAGGCTTCGCCCGCGGCCGATGAAGCGGGCGCGGTCGGTTTCGTACGAAATGGCGTCGATGTCGGCCCCATGGGCGGCCAGCAGGTGGCACATCCACGGCGTGCCTTCATCGCTGGCGCGCGGTCGGCGGCTGCACACAATGGCTTGCAACGGCGCCAGCAGTTCGGTCTGCACGAACAGCTTGCTAAAGGCCGGGTGCATGGCGTCGTTGTTCGATGTTGCCAGCACCACCTCGGCGTAGGTGGTGATCTCCACGCGTTTGGCCGAGGCGCCACGGTTGGTCACGTGCAGCCTGCGCAGTTCGATGTCGTCCTCCGGCGAGACAACGACTTCCATATGGGCATCCACGTCCAGTTCCCGTGTACGGAACTCGGCGCGGGCGTCACTGAATATGGCCTCGTGGTTGGCGACCTGGCGCAACGTGGGCTGGTACGTTGCCGACCAAAAGGCACCGGTGTCGACGTCGCGTAAATAGCAGAACATTCCCCAGTTATCTTGGGTGGCGTCTTCCTGCCAGCGGGTCACGGCCATCTCGTTGCGGCGGCTGTAGCCGCCACCTGCGCTGCTCAGCATCACGTGATAACGGCCGTTGGACAGCAGTTGAACGGCCGGCGGCTTGCCCCCGGGTTCGGTGAACACCCGAAGGCCGCTGTCATGGCCTGGGCTGGGCTCACCTAACGCCGGCGACGGCGCGGTTTGCAAGTAGGGTGCGGTGGCTTTGGGAACCCGCTCTTGCAGCAGCAGCAAGGCTGATTGCAACGCCGGGTCGGCCTCGAAACGCCGTTGCATCGGCTGGTCGAGCAACACGCTGGTCAAGGCCAACAGGCTCATGCCCTGGTGGTGCGCCATGAATGACTGCACCACGGCCAAGCGCTGCCCGCGTGGCAGCCGGGCTTCGGTGTAATCGACCGCTTCGTACAAGCCATAGCGCCCAGCCAAGCCTTGGTCAGCCAAGCGTTGCAGGTTCCGGTAAGCCGCCTCCGGGGCAACCATCAGTGCCAGGGCGCTGGCGTAAGGCGCTATCACTACGTCATCGGCCAAATCGCGCTTAAGCCCTAACCCTTGCACGCCGAAGGCGCGGTATTGGTAATTGAGGTGGGCATCGAGGGTGTAATAGCCCGACTCCGAGACGCCCCAAGGGATGCCCAAAGTATTGCCATGGTCTATTTGCACGGCCACCGCGGCGCGGCAGGTTTGGTCGAGCAGGCTGCCGTCGTAATTGGGCATTACCAGCATCGGCATCAGGTATTCGAACATCGAGCCGGTCCACGACAACAAGGTCGCCACGCCGGCGTTTTCGCCCACCAGGCGGCCCAGGGTGAACCACGCCCGTTGTGGGATTTGGCCTTGGGCGATCACCACGAAGTGGGTAAGCCGCACCTCCGATGCCAGCAGGTCGTAGTAACCACTGTCGAGCCTGCGCTCTTCGGCGTTGTAGCCGATCACGAAGAGGTCGCGCTTGCTGTCGTACAGCAGCGAAAAATCCATTTGCGCCAGCGCGGTGGTTAGCGTCGATAAGCGGGCGAGGGTGGCGATGCGTTCGCTTGCTGCGCGGCTTACGGCTTCAACCCTGGGTTGATGCTCCGCTGCCCAATCGCCGGCATGCAGGCTGGCCAGTTGGCGCAAGGTCTGTGGGGCGGGGCCGTTGGC
>NZ_JAAOCA010000056.1 GCF_014694385.1 Pseudomonas typographi
GGGTGAAGTTGCACGGCGACCATTTTGCCCAGGCGCTGGCCGAGGCCCAGCGCCTGGCGGCGCAGGGGGCGACCTTTGTGCCGCCTTACGATGACCCGGAGGTGATCGCAGGCCAAGGCACGGTGGCCGTGGAAGTGTTGCGCCAACACCCCGGCGAGCTGCACGCGATCTTCGTGCCGGTCGGTGGCGGTGGGCTGATCGCCGGGGTGGCGGCTTATGTGAAGTACCTGCGCCCACAGGTGAAGGTCATCGGTGTGGAGCCGGCCGACTCCAACTGCCTGCAAGCCGCGCTGCGGGCCGGGGAACGAGTGGTGCTGCCACAGGTTGGTAGCTTCGCCGACGGGGTGGCCGTGGCCCAGGTGGGTGAGCATTGCTTCGAGGTGTGCCAAGTGGCAGTGGACGAGGTGATCACCGTTAGCAATGATGAGCTGTGCGCGGCCATCAAGGATATCTACGACGATGCGCGCGCGATCTGCGAGCCCTCTGGCGCCCTGGCGGTGGCCGGTATCAAACGTTACGTGGCGTTGCATGGAGTGCGCGGGCAAACACTGGTGGCGATCAACTCTGGCGCCAACGTAAATTTCGACCGCTTGCGGCACGTGGCCGAACGCGCCGAACTGGGCGAGCAGCGCGAAGCGATCATTGCGGTGACCGTGCCGGAGCGCCCCGGCAGTTTCCGCCTATTTTGCCAGGCCCTAGGCCGCCGCCAGGTTACCGAGTTCAATTACCGCTACAACGACCCGCACCACGCCCAACTGTTCGTCGGCGTGCAAACCGACCCCCATGCGGGCAGCCGGGCCAGCGTGCTCGCCGCCCTGGCCGAGCACGGCTTCGACGTGCTAGACCTGACCGACAACGAATTGGCCAAATTGCATATACGCCATACCGTTGGCGGGCATGCGGCAAACCTGGCTGACGAGTTCGTGGCGCGTTTTGAGTTCCCCGAACGCCCTGGCGCCTTGTTGGCGTTTCTCGAACGCCTGGGCCAACGCTGGAACATCAGCATGTTCCACTACCGCAACCACGGTTCGGCCGAGGCCCGGGTATTCGCCGCCTTGCAGGTGGGCGCCGCCGAGCGGGACCAGGTTGCGCCCTGGCTCGCCGGCTTGGGTTGCCGCTGGTGGGATGAAAACGCCAACCCGGCGTATCAATTGTTTCTCGCTGGTTGAAAAAGCCTGTCAAAAGCTGCTGTGCAACTGGTTGAGCACCGTTTGCGCCATCGGCCCGGCCGGGCTCACCACGGCATAGTTGAAGCCCGGCCCCGACCAATAAGCAGCTTGCAACTCGCCGTCCTGGCGGCTGCCGGGTGGCAGCATCTTGTGGTTCGGCCCAGGCGGGCGGATGTAAAAGCTCACCTTTTGGCCGTCGGCGTTCTGATACACGACCATGGCCGCCGCGCCCTGCTCAGTGCTCAACAGGCGGGCCGCCACCGGTTCAAAACCGGCTTGGCGCAGGTCCGGCAGCCGCTGGGCCGCACTGAACCAGCGGTCTAGCCAGCCTTGCAGGGTGCCACGGTCGGCCACCTGCAGGTCTGCCGGTAACATGCCCTGCTGGGCGAACAATCGGTACGCCTGCAGCGCATCGCCCATCGGGGCAGGGGTAACGCTTTGCCAACCGCGCAGTTGCCAACCCCCCAGTGAACCCAGCGCCACCGCCACGGCCAAGCCGGCAGCGCGCGCCAGGGATTGGCGGCGCCGTTGGTGCAACTGCTGGCGAATGGCCGTTGGGTCTAGCACGGGGTTTGGCGGTGGGGTCAGTGCACCGCTCATGGCCGCGCGCAACTGCTGGGCGTCGTGTAACTGTGCGCGCAGGCGGCGGGCTTGGTCCGGGTTCTGCCCCAACCAGGCGTCCAAGCGCTGGCGATCGGTAGGCGGCAGGCGATCATCCAGCCAGGCATTGAAGTCGTGATCATTTGGCGGCAGGTTGATCATTTGAGTATCCGCAAGCGGGGCTTGGTGACTTCCCCTTCGCTCAGGTCGCGCAGGGCTTGGCGGGCGCGGGACAGTCGTGACATCACGGTGCCTATCGGCACATCGAACATCATCGCTACCTCCTTGTAGCTCAGCCCTTCGACACTAACGGCCAGCAGCAGCGCCCGTTGTTCGCCGCTGAGCCGTTCGAAGGCCCCCAGGCTGTGCTGGGCCAGCACGCTGCGTTCGGTGGAAGGCTGAACGTCGTCTTCGCGGCCACGGCCAAACAGCTCGAGCATGCGTGTATAGCGGCGCGCGCTGCGGTGCTGGTCGACGAAGCGGCGGTAGAGAATGGCAAACAGCCAGGCGCGCAGGTCGCCCTCAGGGCGTTTGCTCTCCAGGCGCGTCAAGGCGCGTTCCAAGGTGGCTTGAACCAGGTCGTCGGCGCTGCTTTGCTCGCGGGTCAGCGACAGGGCAAAACGCCGCAGGCGAGGCAGTATTTCTCGTAATTGTTCGTCGAAGTCGTTCATAGGTGCACCCGATGCTCGAACTGGCCAGACGCTGCTCAAGGCAGATTATTCCCTGAAGCAAAACTTTCAGCTAGCGCGGAATACCCCTTCCTGGCCAGCCGTCCATGACGTAAAGACCAAAATAGCCCTTGAGGAATTCCCATGACTGAGCCCTTGCCTGCGCCGGCCCTGATCTTGCGCTTGGCTTTGATCGCCTTGCCGGTGGTGGTGTTGGCCGCGGGGCTTGCCTATGTGCATGGCCTGTTCGACCCCGGGCGGCTCACCCCGGCGTTGTTCGTCGATACCTTGCAGGCCAATAATGGTGTGTATGCCGGTTACCGCCGTAACCACGCCAAAGGTGTGTGCGTGACCGGCTGGTTCGACAGCAACGGGCAGCTCCAAGGTGTGTCGCGCGCTGCGCTGTTCGCCCCTGGGCGCACGCCGGTGGTAGGCCGCTTCGCTTTGCCCAGCGGCAACCCCTATGCGCCGGACAGCAGTGTACCCATCCGCAGCTTCGCCCTGCGGTTTACCCAGGCTGACGGCCAGCAATGGCGCACCGGCATGAACAGCATGCCAGTGTTTGCCGTGGGCACCCCGCAGGCGTTCTTTGCCATGCTCAAAGCCGGCTCGCCGGACCCGGCCACCGGTAAGCCGAACCCCGATACGCTGAAGGCATTCTTCGCCAGCCACCCGGAAACCGCAGGGTTTTTGGCCTGGGTAAAAACGGCCCACCCCTCGGCCAGCTACGCCACCGAGCGTTACGACGGGCTGAACGCCTTTTACGTGGTCGACACCGGCGGCAAGCGCGCGGCGGTACGCTGGCGGGTGACCCCGTTGGGTCAGCAGGCCCAGGCCAGCCAAGGGGAAGGTAGCGATTACCTGGCACAGGACCTTGAGCAACGTTTGGCGGTGGGCCCCTTGCGCTGGCGCCTGGAAGTCGCATTCGCCGCGCCGGCCGACCCTACTGACGATGCCAGCAAGGCATGGCCGGCCGAACGGCGCACGGTGGTCGCCGGCACCGTGGTGCTGAACAAGGCCTTGGCGCAAAACGAGGGCCCCTGCCGCGATATCAACTACGACCCCCTGGTACTACCCGACGGTATCCAGGCCTCGGCTGACCCGCTGCTACCGGCGCGGTCGGCCGCCTATGCCGATTCCTACCTGCGCCGTACCCGTGAAGTTGGCGCGCTGCACGCACACCCCGAGGCCCGGCCATGAAACTTGTACCACAACATTTCGCCCCGCTGGCGCGCGGGCTGCACTGGGCAATGGCGGTAATGCTGTTGGCGATGCTGTTCATCGGGGCCGGTATGGTGGCGTCGGTTTCCGAGCGCCATGTATGGCTGCTCAATGTGCACAAACCGTTGGGGATCGCGCTGTTGGCGTTGGCAGTGGTGCGTTTGTGCGTGCGGCTGGGCACCCGCCAGCCGCCGCTGCCCGCCGATCTGCCGATGCCGCAGGCCCTGGCGGCCAAGTGCTCCCATGGGCTGTTGTATGCCTTGATGCTGATATTGCCGGTGCTGGGTTGGGCAATGGTCAGTGCCGCCGGCGACCCGGTAACCCTGGCCCCGGGGGTGCAACTGCCGGCGTTGCTGGCCGCGAACGCCGGCACGTTCGCGCTGCTGCGCAAAACCCATGGTTACCTGGCCTACCTGTTGTTCCTGACCGTGCTGTTGCATCTGGCGGCGGCGTTGTACCATGGCCTCATCCGCCGCGACGGGGTGCTGCGCAGCATGGCCAGCGGGCGCTGATTGGCCCGTTCGTGCCGCGCCCTCGTCGGCGTGCCAGGTATTATGCCCGCAAGGCGCCCGCCATCTTGGCCAGTACGATGAGCACGGCCTTGCCCAGTTGTGCCGAGCGCTGGCCGTTCCAGCCCGTGGCGGGCGCAGGGTTGTCGTCATGGTCCTTGAAAGGCATTTCCAGGGTCAGCGACAGGCAATCGAAGCGCTGGCCCACCGCGTTGCAGGCCAGCGCCATGTTCGCCCGGCCCGGGGCGCTGCGTGGGTAGCCACGGGTTTGCTGAAAGTCGGGTGTTTGTGCACACAGCAGGTCGCGAAACTGCTGTTCGAGTCGTGCGATGCGTGGGGTGTAGCCGGGGTTGCCCTCGCAGGCAGCGGTGAATACATGGGGGATTTCTTCATCACCGTGCACGTCGATGAAAGCATCGACGCCGATGGCTTGCATCTGCTCGAAGGCGAAGTGCGCTTCCGGGGCCTGCATTGGAGCTTGCTGCTGCCAGGCACGGTTGAGGTCTTGGCCGAAGCTATTGGTGCGCAGGTGCCCGTGGAAGGCACCATCCGGGTTCATGTTAGGTATCAGGTACAGGTTAGCGTGTTTGAGCAACCCCTGCAGGGCCGGTGCGCCACTGAGCAGGTAGTCGATGGCCCCTTCCATGAACCATTCGGCCATGTGCTCGCCAGGGTGTTGCTGTGCGATCAACCATAGCTTGCGCTTATGCGCGGCGCCATCGCCGGCCTGCAGTAATTCAATATCGCGGCCTTCGCCGCTGCGGCCCCGGGCAATGCACTGCAGCCCGCCCGTCAGCGCGCGGCCGATGAGCCGCGCGTGGCGCTCGCGGCTGTAGGGTTCGAAGTAAGCCACGCGCAGGCGCGGGCCGGGCGCGTGGAGGCTAAAGCTCAGCGCCTGGCCGTCGAACTGGCTGGGCACCCGGAACCACTGTTCGCCGTCTTCACTGGCCACCGCGTTATAGCCTGCCCACGCCCGGTTATAGGAAGAGCGGCCGGCGTTTTCCAGGCGAAAATGGTAGGGTTGGCCAGGCACCAAACCCGTGGCTTCGAAATGAAACCACTGGAAATGACCGCTCTGCCGGTCGGGGCGGATGGCCAAGCGAATCGCACCTGGGTCGGTGGCGTCCAGCACCTGAATATTGCCGCTGTCGAACTCGGCACCGATGGTCACTGCCATAAAACGGTTCTCGTCACTTCGAAAACCGCCACTGTACACCCACCGCCATGGCGCAGCGGGCCTTATTGAAGGGTGAGTAGCCCCAGCACCAACACGGCGAGCAAGCCGGCCAGGCAATGGCGAAACGAGGCCCGGCGCATGCGCTGAAGGTCGTGTGCCCCGGCGGCCATGGCGTGGGCAGGGCCCGACAGGCTTCGCCAATGCAGTTCGGTTTGGTGGAAGGCATGCAGATGCCGCGCGTCGGCGTCCAGCCAACGGCGGAAATCGATGCGTGCGCTGGCGGTCATGCTCGGGCTTTGCAGCCGCACATACCACTGTGTAGCAATGGGCGAACCCAGGTTGCCTCGCGTAGCTTCAAGTACGGTGATCAGGTCTTGTTCGACCCGCTCCAGGGGGATGCCCAACTGCGTGGCGATTTGGGTATAGCTACATTCATCGAGCCGGCTGAGCAGAAAGGCCTGGCGGCAACGCCGAGGCAAGCTCGCCAGCGCAGTGGGCACGGCAGGGTTGGCAGGGGCGGCCGGGGCGGTGTGTAGCCAGCGGGTGGCGGAGGGAAATGAACGGGCCAATGTGGGTGCTCCTGCGGGGGTATCCTGGAGTGAGCGTAGACCAATCGAGAATCATTCTCAACAGATATTCAGTCGCTGATCACAAAAAAATGTAGCGAAAAGGGCAATTCTTAGGAGCACCGCATTGGCCCGCCAAGGGTCTTTTGCTAGGATGCGCCCACCGCATATCGCTTCATTTAGCCTGATGAAGACCGTAAAAAAAAGACCCGGCGAAAAGCCGGGTCAATAACCGTGATTAGCCTGATGAGGAAATAAGCTTAAGCCCGACCAAAGGCCTCAGCTTATTGCGCTGGTTTCGCAACCAGCCAGAACGATAATAATCATTATCATTCGCATGTCAAATGCTTTCATCGCATCGGCGTTTTTTGTTACGTCTCCGCCAGTGCATTCCGTTCGTCATTCTCCAGTGCTGTGTCTACCAAGACCTTGGCCAACTCCACCAGGTGTACCACTGATAGGCCGGCGTGGCGTTCGCCGCCGCTGTAGCGATCCGCCGCCTCATAGGCGGTGGCCGTGGCGCAGGCCAGTAGGTGGCTGGCGTGCGCCAACGCCAGCCGGTTGGGGGTGCCAGGCCGAGCCACGAACACGTCGAGCGCGGCGGTGTGTGAGGTGGTGGGGAACATATGAGCGTCCTGCGTACAATGCCGGTGCCTATCATATAGGCCGTCGTAATTGTTTCCACACCTGTAATATTACTGCATGTGTTTGGCAGCGAACGCCTGCGCAGGTAAGGTGCGCGCCATGGACAATTGGATAGCACTGGTCAAACAGCAGATGCGTGTGCAGCGCATCACCCAAGAGAAACTCGCCGAGCGCGTAGGCGCAAGCCAAGGCGCGGTCAACCATTGGCTGGCGGGCCGCCGTGAGCCCGACATCGCTACTATGAACAGGGTGCTGCAGGCCTTGGGGTTGGTTTCGCTCGAGGTCGCGACGGTATTGCGTACCCAGGAGGCGCGTGCCCAATACGGTGCCCCTTTGCCCGAGGGGGCGCTACCGGGTGAGGGTTACCGGTACCCGTGCCTTAGCTGGCAGGAAGCGGCCGCCAGCGGCGAGCGATGCTCGGCGAAGTGGTTGTTCAGCGATTATCGGGCACGCGGGCTTGCCTATTGGCTGCCCGTTAATGGCGACGCCATGACCGCGCCGTTGGGCTGGTCGGTCGCGGCGGGCATGTGGATACTGGTAGACCCAGGGCGGGCCTATGAGCCGGGTTGCCTGGTGGTGGCGCAGCCGAGCCCGGAAGAAGGGCTGATATTCAGGCAATGGGTGGAAGACGCCGGCCTTTGCTACCTGCGGCCACTGAACCCAATGTGGCCGACGCTACAAGTGCCCGAGCACTGCCAAGTGCATGGCGTAGTGGTAGCAGCGGTGGCGAATTTTCTGCCCGGCGGACAGCACTGAGGGGAGCCGAAGCTCCCCTCAAATAGGTGTTGCGTGTGCTCTTTATTATTATACGGACGGGCCTTGGTTATTGTTGTTGGCGTATCCGTTTGGCCGTTAGGCCGGCCCCATTCGGGCCCAAGAGCAAACGTATTTTTTTGAACACTAACCTGCCTTTACCGTGACGTGGACCTAACTCGGCTGCCTAGAGGCAGTTTTGTTTTTTTATGTTCGGTCCGGGGTGACCTACCCCGTCAAGGCACATCGGCTTCAAAAAAATCTGTTGGCTTCGTCTCTGCCGCGGTTGTTCTTGTTATGTCAGAGCCGTTCGTATTGTTTTTAGGGTTGCTACATTTTTTGTTTTTGTTGTGCGAAAGACGAAGCAGAAGCCATGCCAGTTTTTATAAATGTATAGAAAACAATAGGTTGCTTTTTTTGGTAGTGCTGGCCCTGTGGCAAGGTGTCGCATGAGTGTTTCCCTGTTACCCGTTTGCCGGCCAATACAAGCGCCGTGGTAACACTTGGTACGGGCTTTACCAGGGTTACCACGGCCAGCGCAATGGCCGTGTGTCAGTCTAACCACACTTCTACTCGGCGGTTGCGTACGCGCCCTGCCTCGGCGGCATTGTTGGCCACCGGCCGTTCATCCCCAAACCCCATCACCTGGCGTATTACCAGCCCCCGCCTGGCCAGTTCGCGGCGTACCGCCATTGCCCGTAGCCGCGACAGTAAGGCCGCACGGCCTGGCTCGCCTTTGGGGTCGCCAAAGCCCACCAGAACCGTGCGGCCTTGTATTGCTGCAGGGGTGTGTAAAAACGCCAGTAACCGGTCGATGTCGGCCATGGCTTTGTTATCCAGCATGGCGCTGCCCTCAGCGAAGCGAAAAGTTACCGACAACCGTTGCGCCCGCTGCGCCAGCGCGCGGTAAGCGGGCGGCATGCCGGCCACCGGTCGCATGGGCGCTGCCTGTACGGTTTGCGCAACAAAGCCTTGGGCGGCGACGATCGCCTGCCCCTCGGGGCCCTGGGTAAAGGCCAGCAGCGCTTGGGCCCAGGCGTTCGCGCCATACGGCGGCAGGTAGAAGTACAACCGCCGTGACAGCGGGTAATCTTCCATGGCGACCGCCTCCTCGCTGGGTGCGATAGGGGCCGCCGCGCCGTCGGCAATGGCCAGGGCGCGCGCACCGAGCACAAACGCCAGGCCGACAAAACCGATGGCCTGGGGGTCCTGGCTGACCTGTTGGCTGAGTTGTTCGCTCGATTCCAGGCGCACCGCCTGGGCCATCAGTGTGGCCCGGTACGGCAGCAATACCCGCTCTTGGAACGTTTCCCAGGTGCCAGAGCGGGCATCGCGCGCGAACAGGTGGATGGCACCATGGCCTGTACCCAATTGTTCCCAACGGGTAATCTGCCCGGCAAAGACCGCGGCTAATTGCTCGACGGTCAAGGTACGTAGGGGGTTGGCGGGGTGCACGATCACCGCCACGCCATCGATGCCGATCACGTGTTCGGCTTGCGCGCTGCGCATGTCGCCAAGCGATCGCAGGCGTTTGCACTCGGCCGGGTGAATCGGCCGGGATGCCGCGGCAAGGTCAGCGCGGCCATCGGCCAGTGCACTGAAGCCCGTGCTGGAACCGTGCGCCGCCACTTCGAAAGCTAAGGCCAAGCCCGCTGGGCTGGCGGCCATTACCGTTTGTTCATTACCGTTATCCGGCGCCTGTGTGCGCACGGTGACTAGCCCCCTGCGTTCGAGCATGGCGCCAATCAAGGCGGGGACGAGCTTCGCCCCCAAGGTATTGGACCCTTGCACGCGCAGTACCGTGGTGTACCTGGCGGGAACGTGCAGCGTACGGCCAGGGTGGGTCGCGACCAAGTCAGGGTGGGCCGCGAGCAGGCCTGGGTGGCCTGCGCCCAGCAGGGTGCAGAGGCAACCGAACAGCAGCACGGGCCGAAGCTTGGCGGGCATGGCGACACCTTTGGCGAGGGCGATGCCGGCAAACTAATATGCTGGGATGACAACCACATGACCGGGCTTCAGCCCAGCTCCAGCCAAATAGGCGCATGGTCCGAGGGCTTTTCCATGCTGCGCAGGTCGTAGTCCACCCCAGCCGCGCGCAGGCGTGGCAGCAACCCGCTGGAGGTGAGGATCAGGTCGATGCGCAGGCCGCGCTTGGGCGTGTCCTCGAACCCACGGCTGCGGTAGTCGAACCAACTGAAACGGTCTTTCACGCCGGGGTACAGGTGGCGGAAGCTGTCAATCAGCCCCCACTGCTTGAGGCGGGCCATCCATTCGCGCTCTTCGGGCAAGAAACTGCACTTTCCGGCCTTGAGCCAGCGCTTCATGTTGTCTGGGCCAATGCCAATGTCGCAGTCTTCGGGCGAGATGTTCATGTCGCCCATGATCACCAGGGGCTGGGCAGGTTGGTGGGCGGTTTCCAGCAGTGCCTGGAGGTCTTGATAAAAGCGCTGCTTGGCCGGGAACTTGGTGGGGTGGTCGCGGCTTTCCCCTTGCGGAAAGTAGCCGTTCATAATGGTGATCGGTTGGCCGGCGGGGTCTTCGAAGGTGCCGTGGATGAAGCGGCGTTGAGCGTTTTCATCATCGCCAGCAAAACCCTTGTGGATGGCCAACGGCGCCTTGCGCGAGAGCAGGGCGACCCCGTAGTGGCCCTTTTGCCCATGGTAGTGCACGTGATAGCCCAGGGCCTGGATGTCGGCCAGGGGGAACTGCTCGTCGGCCACTTTGGTTTCTTGCAGGCCGATAACATCGGGCTGATGGCTGGCAACCAAGGCCGCCAGTTGATGCGGGCGAGCGCGCAGGCCATTGATATTAAATGACACAATTTTCATAGGCCATGGCCTCCAACAAAAGCGTTCATCCTAGCGAAGCTGGCGAACCGGAGCCAGCCCACGCAAAGCAATGCGCAACGGGTACGTGATAGCATCCGCGCCATGGACCACAAAGGACGAATCATCGGCGCGGCGCTGGGGCTGTTGGCCAGCGCCGCGGCCCACGCACAAAGCGAGTTGCGGGTGTCGGTGGAACCGGCGAACGCAGCGCTGAAATCCAATATCGAAAACTATATCGGCAGCCTCGGCGAGCGCGACGCTCCGGCGCTGGAGCGTTTCAGCGTCAGCGCCGAGGAGCAGGCGCAAAAGGCAGCCCAGGCGCTGGGCTATTACCAGGCGCGCATCAGCAGCACGGTGGCCGGCGGTAAAACGCCCACGTTGAGCTTGCGCGTGGAACCGGGTGAGCCGGTGCGGCTGCGCACAGTAGACATTCACATCGAAGGCCCTGCCGCGCAGATGCGGGCGTTTCAACTACCGGCCGGCACCGTGCTGGCACCGGGGGCGGTGCTCAACCACGGGCACTACGACGATGCCAAGCGGCTGATTCTCAACCAAGCCTCGCGCTATGGTTTCTTCGCCGGGCGCTTTACTGATCAACGCCTGGTGATCGACCCGCATGCCGGGGTGGCGGACATTCACCTGGTCTACCAAAGCGGGCCGCGCTATCGCCTGGGCGATGTGCAGTTTACCGGCGACAGCATTCTGCAACCGTGGTTGTTGCAGCGCATGGTTCCGTTCAAGCCGGGCACCCCCTACGACTCCGAATTGGTCGCAACCTTGAACCGTGACTTGCAAGGCAGCGGCTATTTCGAGAACGTGCGGGTCGACGCCGCACCGCAGGCGGCCGTCGGCCAGCAAATACCCGTGCAGGTCCGGGTCGACAACCGCAAACCACGCACGCTGGGGCTCGGCGGTGGGTTTTCCACCGATGTGGGGCCCCGCGCCAAAGCCAACTGGATGCGCCATTGGGCCAACCCACAAGGCCATAGCTACGGCGCCGAGTTGGAACTCTCCGCGCCGAAGCAGAACGTAGGGTTGTGGTACGACGTGCCGCTGGACCCGCCGCTGACCGACAAGCTGCGCTATGCCGCCGGCTACCAGTACGAAGAAATTGCCGATACCGATAGCCTGAGCAAACTATTGACCCTCGGGCCCGAGTGGCACAGCAAATTACCCAGCGGCTGGACACGGGTGATCTCGCTGAAGTGGCAACGCGAAGAATACCGCCTGGGGGACGATCGTGGCCTATCGAACCTGCTGATGCCCGGCATCAGTTATGGCTACCTGCACAGCGACAACCGAGTAGACCCACACAATGGTTACCGCCTTCAGTTCCAGACCCAAGCGGCCATGGAAGGCCTGTTGTCTGATGCCAACCTGGTGCGCAGCGATATCCAGCTCAAGGGCCTGAAAACCCTGTGGGCCAAGCACCGCTTTCTCGGCCGGGTGGAGGTCGGCGGCAGCCTCACCAACGGGTACAAGGCTATTCCACCGTCGTTGCGGTTCTTCGCCGGTGGCGACCAGAGCGTGCGGGGTTATGAGTACCAAGGCTTGTCGCCAGAAAACGGTGACGGGGACCGGATCGGTGGGCGCTACATGGTCGCCGGCAGCCTGGAGTATCAGTACCAGTTCGCCGAAAAATGGCGCTGGGCAACGTTCATAGACCAAGGCAACGCCTTCAATAATCTCGACCTACCTAGCCTTAAAACGGGCATAGGCATGGGCATTCGCTGGGTATCGCCGGTAGGGCCGATCCGCGTTGACCTGGCCCATGCGCTCGACGACGGCGGTGGCATTCGGCTGCACTTTTCCATGGGGCCTGAATTGTGACGCGCGCGTTCAAGTTGGCCACCGCCACGCTGGCGGGGCTGTTATTGCTGTTGGCCCTGGTGCTGTACGGGGTATTGGGCACCGCGCCGGGGGGGCGTTGGCTGTTGGCTCAACTGCCCGGCCTTAGCGTCGACGGCTTTGAGGGCCACCTGGGTGGGCAGTGGCAAGCGACACGGCTGCACTGGCAACAGGGCGACCACTGGTTGCACGCCGAACAACCCCGCTTGGTGTGGTCTAGCGGTTGCTTGCTGCGGTTGGCGCTGTGTGTCGAACAGTTGCAGGTGGCCAGCCTCGACATGGACTTCAGCGCGGGTAGGGCCAGTGCGTCGAGCGGGCCGGTGCAATTGCCGGCGCTGGCATTGCCGGTGACCGTTGAATTGGCCGGTGTGCAAGTGGCGAGCCTGCGTTACGCCGGCACCGAAATGGCCAGCGACCTGCATTTGGTCGGGCGTTGGGATGCAGCAGGCATCGACATCTCGGCCTTGCACGCGCGCCGTGACACCTTGGCGCTAGACCTGGCCGGCAGCGTGCAGCCCGAAGGCGCTTGGCCAATGGCCGCCGAGGCGCGGCTGCAACTGCCCGCAATCAACGGCCAGCCTTGGCAACTGGCGCTGACCGCCAAGGGCGAATTGCAGGGCGAGGTGGCCCTACAGGGCAACAGCCAGGGTTACCTGCCCGCCACGCTGCAGGGAAGCCTTGCGCCCCTGGCCGAACACCTGCCGGCCCGCCTCGAGATCGATGTCGAACACTTTCTGGCCGCCCCTGGCCTGCCGCCCACGCTGCGGCTCGACGGGCTGCACCTGGCTGCCCAAGGCGACCTGCAGGCCGGCTATGCGATCGACGGCCACGCCAGCTTGCCGGCGCAGCAGGGCGACATGGCCCTGCGGCTGGCAGGGCAGGTGACCGCTGAGGGCGCCCAGATCGGCACCTTGAACCTTGCGGGCGATGCTGACCAGCGCCTGGCCCTGCAAGGCTCGCTCGACTGGCGGGAGGGCCTGGCCGCCGAGGCCAGCCTTGACTGGCAGCAGTTTCCTTGGCGCAGGCTTTACCCGCAGGCCGAGGCGCCGCCGGTGGTGATCGACACGCTCAAGGCCCAGGCCAGCTATCGCGATGGCAAATACCTGGGCAACCTCGATGCGGCGTTCACCGGGCCGGCGGGCGCTTTTACGCTGGTGACGCCTTTCAGCGGCGACCTGCGCGAGGTTTTTTTGCCGCAATTGCAGCTTAAGGCCGGGCAGGGCGAGGCCAGCGGCCAGTTGCAGGTCGGCTTCGCCGACGGCGTGAGCTGGAAGGCCGCATTGGAAGTGGCGCGGCTAGACCCAGGCTATTGGCTGGCGCAGCTGCCCGGGCACCTGGGCGGTACACTAAACAGCCAGGGGCAATGGCGCCAAGGCGCCCTGGGCCTGACTGCCCTGCTGGACGTGAAAGGCCAACTGCGCGGGCAGCCAGCGCTGCTGCAAGCCAATGCCACCGGCCAGGGCGAGCGCTGGCAATTGGCGGCGCTGGATCTGCGCCTGGGCGCCAACCGTATCCAGGGCCAGGGCCAGCTAGACGGTGACCTGAAGGGGCGGCTAATGTTGGCCATGCCACACCTGGAGCAGTTGTGGCCCGGGCTGCAGGGCCAGGCCAACGGCCAGCTCGACTTGGCCGGTAGCCTCGATGCGCCACAGGGCCAACTGCGGCTAAACGGCAGCCAATGGCGCTACCAGCGCGCCGGCATTCAAACGCTGAACCTCCGCGCCTCGCTAGATTCGGCCCAACGCGGCCAATTGGCCTTGGCCGCCAGCGGCCTGCATACGGCTGGTACCGCGCTGGGTACGCTGGCTGTGCAAGGCCAGGGTGACCGCCAGCGGCAAGCGCTCGGGCTCAAGCTCGATGGCCCCCAGCTGTGGGTAGACGTAGGCTTGGACGGTACCTGGGCCAACGGTGCCTGGAAGGGCCGGCTAGCGCGCGGCCAGGTGCGCGGTGGTGGCCAGGCTTGGCAATTGCAGGCACCCGCGGCGTTGCAGCGCCTGGCCAGCGGGCAAATCGACTTCGGCGCCCATTGCTGGCGCTCCGGCGCCGCCAGCCTGTGCGGCGAAAACCAGCGCTTGGCGCCGCAGCCGCGGCTTCGGTATCACCTGAAGGCGTTTCCCCTTGCAAGCCTGGCGGCTTGGTTGCCGCCGGATTTCGCCTGGGAGGGCGAACTGAACGCCGATGTAGCGGTGGACCTGCCTGCCAGCGGGCCAGCCGGGCAGGTTAGCGTGGATGCTGGCGCTGGCACCTTTCGCGTGCGCGATGGGCAGCAGCATTGGGTGGATTTTCCGTACCGCGCCCTGCGCCTCGACAGCCGCCTTACCCCCAGGCTAGTGGATAGCCGCCTACAGTTGGAAGGGCAGCAGTTGGGCCAGTTGCACGTCGAGGCGCAAATCGACCCGCTCGCCGCCGAAAAGCCCTTGGCGGGGCAGTTCCAACTCGAAGGGCTGCAGCTCGCTGTGGCGCGGCCGTTCCTGCCGATGGTCGATACGTTGAGCGGGACCCTGGATGGCAGCGGCCGGTTGGGCGGCACCCTGCAGGCGCCGATGGTTACCGGCCAAGTGCGCTTGAGCGCTGGCCAGGTGGCCGGTGACGCATTGCCAGTGAACCTGAAAAACCTGCAACTGACCGCGGCGATCAGCGGCCAACAGCTGCAACTGGACGGTGGCTGGAGCAGCGGCGCGCAGGGCAGCGCCCAGATCGGCGGGCACGTAGATTGGGCCCGCGGCCTGGCGGTGGACCTGACCCTGCGTGGCGACCACTTGCCGGTGACCGTAGAGCCCTATGCCAACCTTGAAGTGGCCCCCGACCTGCACCTGACGCTAGCCGGCGAGCAACTGGCAGTGGCCGGCAAGGTACTGGTACCTCGCGGTGCCATTACCGTTCGGCAGCTACCGCCTTCGACGGTAAAAGTGTCGAGCGATACGCAGATCGTTGGCCAGCAGGCCGCGCAGGGGCACGCCGCGACTACCGTGGCTATGGACGTGGATGTAGAGGTGGGCCAAGACACACTCACCTTCGACGGCTTCGGCCTGCAGGCGGCGCTGGCCGGCCATGTACATGTGGGTGACAACCTCGATACGCGCGGCGAGCTGGTACTCAACGACGGCCGCTACCGCGCCTATGGCCAGCGCCTCACCTTACGCCGTGCACGGTTATTGTTCGCAGGCCCCATCGACCAGCCTTACCTGGATATCGAGGCGATTCGCCAAACCGACGACGTGATCGCTGGCATCCGGTTGTCGGGCAGCGTCGAGCAGCCCAGTACCGAGGTGTTTTCCGAGCCTGCCATGAGCCAGGAACAGGCTTTATCCTACCTGGTGCTGGGCCGGCCGCTCAGCACCACCGGCGAAGACAACAATATGCTCGCCCAGGCGGCGCTAGGCTTGGGCCTGATCGGCACTTCCGGAACGGCCGGTGAGCTTGCGAAAAACCTCGGTATCAAAGACTTCCAGCTCGATACCGAAGGCTCTGGGGATAAAACCAATGTGGTGGCCAGTGGCAATGTGTCTGACCGGCTCACCCTGCGCTATGGGGTGGGTGTGTTCGAGCCGGCCAACACTGTCGCCCTGCGTTATACCCTGACCAAGCAGTTATACGTGGAGGTGGCCAGCGGGCTGGCCAGCTCATTGGACTTATTCTACAAGCGCGATTTCTGACCTGGCACACAGGCCTGGTCACCCCTCGCCGGGGTCAGCGGTAGGCCGGGGCGCGATCAGGCGGGTGTATTCGTCGATTAGCCGCTGGATGCCTTCGGGTGGCTCGCAGGCTTTGAATGTCAGGCTGATTTGCACCTCGTCGGGGTGGCGCCCGGGCTCGTGGCGAAGCGGGCTGCCGAACGTCACGAAGAACCGTTCGCTGTCCAACTCGCCATTCTCCAGGGCGTTGCTGGCTTCTTCGAGTTGGGTACTGTCGATTTTCACCGACAGGTCGACCCGCATGGTATCCAGCGACAAACCGCGAGGCGCCACTAGGCTGATCAAGGGCACTTGCATGCTATGGCCCGCATCCAGCGCAACTTCGACCATGCGCGCTTTCATCGGTGTTCCCAGCGCTTGCCGGTCGTAGTCGAAGAATTGGTCGAACAGGCGAATGTACTGCTGCGAGACCATGTGGTTAGCGGATGTGGCGGCCTCGTGCAGGCCGCGCGTAACCGCGCGCAGGTCACTGGCGACCGTTGGTTTTTTCCGGAAAAAAAGGCCCACGGGGACTCCTTGTTAGCGGCTACCATCCAGCGCGGGTCAGGGCCGGGCGGCGCAGAGGGGTGGCGGGGTAAAAAGGCACCGGGGTCATGCGCGGGCGGGCTGTGCTTTTGAGCGGGCGGCGGGCAACGGACCTTGCGCGGGCGGGGCGGTGTCGAGCTTGAGCACGCCTTGCTCGGGGAGTGTGTCTGTGTTCACCAAAGCCGCGTTGGCGAACATTAGGGGCTTGCTCGCCGCGCTGGTAAGGGCATCGATCACGCGCATCAGCGCCTCGGGTGGTGCTTGCCGGCGTACCACGGTTTTGACCTGATAACGGGCACGGGTATCGGTTTTACGGGTTTGTTCCTTGGCGTGGGAGACACTGCCTTTAACCGATACGTTGAACGCACCCCAGCCCAATTCGCTGCTCAGCTCGCTGCTGGCGGCGGTCGATCGGGTGTTTTCGGCAAAATGGTCGATGGTCAATTCGAAGTCGATCGTGCCCTCTTCGATGGCGATGTTCGGGTGGGTAACCGCCGCGACCAATGGAATGCGCATCCGCTTTTCGGCTTGGCCTTGGTAAATACCTTGTTCATCGACGATGTTTTCGTCGTAGGTGAACTCTATGGCTACGGCTTTGCCCTGCTGGATACATACGCCCATCAAGAAATCAGCATAGGCCTTGTTGGCGCTCACCTGCGCTTGGATCATGGCGTGCAGCGGCGCGGAGAACACGCGGTCCATGGGCAGCGAGTGGAGCACCGAGCCGATCAGGTCCTTGTCTATCATTACGCAATTCCTTTTTATACGGTTAAGGTCAGGCCTCTAGGCGCCGGATATTGCCGATCTGGCGCAGGCTTAACCCATACTTATGGGCCAGTGCGGTGCGTGAATGGCCCTGGTCAGACTCTTCGAGTATTTGCTGGTTGCGCAATTGCCGGAAGAAGTGGTCAGGCTTGGGGATTTCCAGCGCCGCACCGGCAAAGCGGCTGATCAGCGCCTTGAGCGTGTCGGCCGGTATCAACTGCGCCAAGCGCGTGCGCCCAGCATGCTTGGGAATGTATTTGGGGCAACCGCCGAACAGGCAGGTCAGGCGGTAGGCTTGTTCGACGCCGACACAATCGATCAGTAACTGCAAGGAATGGGGCAGTTGCGACACGTCGATTCGCTTCAGTTGGCTCGCATCCATGAGAGTTTCCTTGTTTCCGGGGCAACGATTCGTGGGGTCGATGATGCCCCTGGGCAGGCGTGTTGATGCAGGTCAAAAAGCGCCGGCGGTTATGAGGAATCGCCCCTCGTTGGCGTAGGAAATTTCCCTGCTTTTGCGTCGCCGCGATCCCTTAGCACGGCGTGATTTCAAGCAACCTGGCCTGTTCCAGCGCTGTACCGTCCTGGGGCGCGGCATGCGTTTCTACACCTCGCCAATCCACCATGATGCAGATAGCAGTCAGCACCTGGCCATTGGCCGCGCCGACGGTCAATGGGGCAAATTCTCGCCGCGAGTGGGTATGGCCGGGTGGATGGCGGGTGATGCTATCGGGGGTTTGCAGCGTTTGCCGGGCCGCCAGCGAGAGGTGCGTATGGGCCAAGGTAAAACGCAAGCCGGGGCCTGAGGGGGCGAACAGCCCGGCGCGGCGGCTAGCTTGCCATAACAGTTGCCATTGGGTTTGGCTCGCCGCCTTGGCCAGCGTGTGGCTGTACTGGCGAAGCCGCTGTTCGTCGAGCTGGGTAATGTCCAACGCGTAGGCTGGGCCCACGGCAAAGGTGGCCATGGCCAGGAGGGGAAGCAGTAGGGGGGTCATGCAGGTGCCCTGGCTGTGCGGGGAAAAACTGAAGCATCCATGCCTCACAGCGCGAGGGCAAAAGGGAAGCCCGACCCTACGGCAGGGCTTACGCCTTATTCAGCGGGACTGGCTGAAGCCTGGGCCACCACCGCCGCCGCCCGGGCCACCGCCACCACCGCCCGGG
>NZ_JAAOCA010000057.1 GCF_014694385.1 Pseudomonas typographi
CCCAGCTGACGAATCGTTACCCCGATGCGTTTCCCCACTTTTATGTAGAGCTCGACCGCTCGGATGCGGTCTTCGTATGAATACATGAACTACCTCCAGGTAGTCCAAGATTTCCGCCGCATCCCCGGTGGGTCAGTTTTCGGTCAGCGGCAACATACCGGCGCTGATTCTGGTAAATAGTCGGGAAATCTCCACGCCCACCAGCAATGGGCTGAAGCACGCACGATAAGAAAGAGTTTTTACACACTCTGGGCCAGAAGCGGACAGTAAGCTCAGACGATGACAACTCTTCATCGTCCTACTTTCTTCCTTTCCATCCCTCGCCACCCGGAGGCCGTTGCAGCATTGGCCGATGGAATATCTCGCCAAGGCCCGCATAATAGGGTCCGCCTAACCGCGCTACAGATCGCATCTTAGTCCGAGCTGCTGAAACCCTTAGCAGATTAAAGGTCCAATACGAGGCGGCTTCCCTTACAGCCCGACACACAGATCATCATCACTTTGTTAGAATCGCGCATCGCCTTGCTGAGCACACTATCGCGATGCGCGACTTCACCCTCCAGGACCCGTGTTTCGCATGCGCCACAGGTCCCTTCACAACAGCTGTATTCGACATCCACACCGGCGTCCAGCAACACATCTAGAAGAGGCTTTCCGGCAGGCACCTCCAACGTCAGTCCGGAGGTGTTCAATACCACTTGATAGCCTTCGTCAGCCGCTGCCGTTCCTGCCGCCTGCTCGATCGCAGTGAAGCGCTCGATATGCACGTTGGCAATACTCAGCGCTTCACAAGCGCGCTCGAACCCGGCAAGCATTGGCGCAGGTCCACAGCAGTAAAAATGGGCATCCGCAGGTCGGTTAGCCAACAGCGTGATTAAGTCCGGCGGCCCACCTTGCTCATCATCGAAGTGATAGGTGACCTGCAAATCCTCATCCGCTAGGGCCTCCAGCAATGCAGCCTCTTTTCGCGACCGTGCGCAATAGATCAATTCCACTGACTTGCCCAACGCCAGAAGCTGGCGAAGCATGCAGTACAGCGGTGTAATACCGATCCCCCCCGCCACCAGGACGCTGTGGGTGGCGCCGGCCTCCAGCGGAAAGTTATTCCGCGGCACTGAGATCGATAACGGCGCCCCAACCCTCAGATAATCATGCACCCAGCGCGACCCGCCACGACTGTTGCGGTCATTGAGGACGCCCACCACATAGCGATTCTGATCGTTGGGAGAGTTCATCAGCGAATAGCTGCGCACCAAGCCGTGAGGCAGATGTAAATTGATGTGCGAACCGGCGGTGAAAGGCGCCAGCGTCGTTCCATCGGCCGGGAATAATTCGATACTGAGTATGCCTTCCGCTTCATGGCGAAGGTTTTTGACGCGAGCAGATTGAGTGACAGACATTGCGAATACCTTAAAGCGATGTTTGATCGAAACGGATGACGATGCGACCCTGAGCATGACCCTGCTCCAGAATGCCGAGCCCCTGCTCGAAATTCTCCAGGGCAATGGTGCTGTCGACGAACGAGCGAATGGCGCCGCGCCCTACGAGCTCGACAATGTCGTGGGCATCCTGCAGCGTCGACCCCACCGAACCCATGAGCCGAAGCTCGCGCACGATAAGGTCGATGGGGTGCACCTTGAGTGAATCGGCGCTGTAGCCGACGATCACGTAGCGACCCCTACGCCGCAGCATATCCAGCGACGCCTGCATGGTGGACTCGCGGCCTACCAGCTCAAACACCACATGCGCGCCCCCCGTCAACGCCAGCACTCGCGCAGTAACGTCTTCGGTACCCGTTGCGTTGAGGCTGTGCTCAGCCCCCAGCGCCAACGCCAGCTCAAGTCGATTTTCGTTGCGGTCAATCGCAATGACCCGTCCACCGACGTGCCGTGCGTATTGCAGCAATGCCAGACCGACACCGCCAGTCCCGTGGATCACCACCCATTCGCCGGGTTTGATGTCAGCCTTCTTGCCGGCGTGAACCGCTGTGGTTCCGGCGCAAGCCATGGGCGCTATTTCTTCCAGCGAAACATGGTCCGGCACCACGATGCAGTTGGTTGCCCGAACCACCATGTAGTCCGCGTAACCGCCGTCGGTAAAAAATCCTGGCTGCGCCTTGACCGTTGGGCACAGGTGCTCGTCGCCGATGCGGCAGTACTCGCAAACGCCGCAGCCCTCGTAGTAATAGACCATCACCCGTTCGCCGAGGCGATGGGGATTGACTCCCTCCCCTAACGCCTCGATGACGCCGGCCACTTCGTGCCCCATGGTCACGTCACGACAGCCGAGATCCAATAAGCCATCGCGAAAATGCAGTTCGGTGTGGCACATGCCGCAGGCTTTGAGTTTGACCCGGACCTGTCCGGGCGACGGTTGCGGGCACGGTATGGTCTGCAAGGAAAATGGCTGGCCGGGGCCAAGGTATCTGACAGCGCGCATGTGCATGGTGAGGCGTCCTGATGAGAGCATTGTTGCCACCGTGCATACAAAAAGGGTGCCATCTGCCCTTCTTCACGCAAGACACTTTTTTGCCCCGCCCCCTGAAACACCCGGTTTCAAAGCCTTTGGGGCGGTAACTCATACCTACCTCACGCCGAGCTATATTTTCTGTGTGTACTCAGCCAGATATCACTGGGCGAAGCCGGACTCAGACATTACGCTAGCCTGATCCCCTCGATCGGCCTTTATAGAAGATGAAAAGACGCGTTCCCACCCTCGCCAGTAAAATCCAGAGCCTGATCCTCAACGAAATACGCCAAGGGCAACTGGTGCCCGGCATGCACCTGGAAGAGCTGGAGCTCGCCGAGCGTTATCAGGTTTCCCGCACGCCCGTGCGCGAAGCACTGCGTCAGCTCGACGCCCTTGGGGTAGTGAAAATCACTCCGCGTCAGGGCGCCACAGTTGTGGACCATTCGACTGCGGATCATCAGCGGGAAATCCTTGAAGTTATCGCTGATCTTGAAGCCTCCGCCGCGCGCTATGCTGCCAGTCGGTGCACCCCGGCCCAACGGGTCGAGCTGCTCAAATTGTCCGAGCGTGCCCGGCAGGTTCTCGCCGCCGATGATCACGCGGCGTTTGACGAGCTCAATATTGAGTTGCACCAGCTGATTCACAAGGCCGCCGCCAATGAACTATTGACCGAAACCATCGCCAACATGCGTCTGCGTATCGTGCCGTATACCCGCGCCGAACTCATGAGCGGGCGCGACTCACTGGAAGTCTCTTATCGAGAACATGAAATGTTCCTCAACGCTGTACTACGCGGAAACAGCGAGCTCGCGTATCACTCCATGCGTGCTCATGTACTCAGAACGGGTGTGATGGACGAGGATTTAGGGCAATAAAACGGGAAAAAAAACCGCGATATGTATACTCAATATGCAAAAAAATACCCCTCATGTATTTTTAAACCACCTAAGAAAGCGCTTATTTAGGTCGTCACAACGCCTTAAAGCCCCATTTTAGATCATTCAAAAAGTGGACATCACCCAATATTTCCTAGAAATTCCCGAAAAATCTGCAAAATGATTGCCCTTTAGCCGCAGCTGCATTTTGAACCTGGGATTTTTAACGCTGGCATGCCATTTGCTAATTCCGTGTATACACAGAGGCATTCAATGTCTCTTTATCAAGCGGAGCAAAACAGATGGTTAAAAGCCTGTTGAGCAAGCCAGACGTATCTGGCGCGGTGACGGCCTTCGTCGGCAAGACCCATAAGATGTACATCGACGGCCAATGGCTCGACGCTGTCGGCGGCGACCCTATCCCGGTGGTGGACGCCGCAACCGGAACGATCATTGCGCATGTGCCCAACGGCGACAAATCCGACGTTGACCTGGCCGTTCACGCGGCACGGCAAGCGTTTGAAAAAGGTGCCTGGGGATTGATGGGCGGTCACGAACGTGCCCGGTTGATGATGAACCTGGCGGAGCTGATCGACGCTCACGCCGATGAGCTCGCCGAACTCGAAGCGTATGACACCGGCCGGCCGATCTATGAAACGCGCATGGTGGATATACCCGGTTCGTCCTTGATGCTGCGTTACATGGCGGGCTACGCCACAAAGATTACCGGCGAAACCTTCGCCACCTCTGCGCCGTGGGAGCTCTTCGCCTACAGCGTGCGCCAGCCAATCGGCGTGGCAGCAATCATTGTGCCCTGGAACTACCCCTTCGAACTCGCCGTATGGCGCATGGCGCCAGCCCTCGCTGCCGGTTGCACTGTCATCATCAAACCGGCGGAACAAACGCCGTTGAGCACCCTGCGTTTGGCTGAACTGGCAGAGCTGGCAGGCTTCCCAGCGGGCGTGATCAACGTCGTCACAGGCCTGGGAGAAACTGCAGGCGCGGCGCTTTGCAGTCACCATGACGTAGACAAAGTCTCCTTCACCGGCTCAACCGAGACCGGCAAGCGCATCGTCCAGGCGAGCGCTGCCAGTAATCTGAAAAAGCTGACCCTCGAACTGGGCGGCAAAAACCCGGCCGTGGTGTTTGCCGACGCTGATCTGGATCAAGCCATCGCCGGAATCTCCAGCGGGATCTTCTTCAGTTCCGGACAGGTCTGCACCGCCAGCTCCCGGGTCTTGATCCATAGCAAGGTCTACGACCAGGTCGTGGATGGCCTGGTCGAGCGTGCGCGCAATCTGCGTATCGGTCACGGCCTCAACCCGCAAACTGAACTGGGACCGTTGGTGTCAGCCGAGCAGTTGCAACGCGTGGGTGGCTACCTGAAGGCAGGTGCCGCCGAAGGCGCGGAGGATCTGGTGGGCGGTCGAGCGATTGGCGATCAGGGGTATTTCATGACCCCAAGCGTGCTGACCAACCTCACCCCGCAAATGAGCGTCTACCGCGAAGAAATCTTCGGGCCGGTGCTGTGCGCCATGCCGTTCGAGACCGACGACCTGGATGAGATCGCCGCAATGGCCAACGACACCGACTTCGGTCTGGCGTCCAGCGTCTGGACCCGCGACCTGGCAACAGCGCACCGCATGGCCAAGAAAATCAAGGCCGGCAACGTCTGGATCAACATCCACAACTGCTTCGACCCCGCCCTGCCGATGGGTGGTTACAAGCAATCTGGCTGGGGACGTGCCGCCAGCTTCGCGGCGATCGAAGACTATACCGAACTCAAGGGCGTCGCCGCCCGCTTGTAAACCGTGCACAACGGTCGAATAGGAACACTCTCGTGAATGCAATCAGTCAAAACCCGCTGCCAACAGCGGCGAGCCTTCCGGTCGGCGATGCGCCACCGGGCATCGTGGTCAAGGACCTGGCGCTACGCTATGGCAGACAAACAATCTTTGAAAATCTGAACCTGGAGATCCGCAGCGGCGAGTTCATCGCCCTGCTCGGCGCCAGTGGCGTGGGCAAAAGCAGTCTGTTGAAAATCATCGCCGGTCTCGCCACACCCAGCGCTGGCAGCGTGATCGGCAGCGACGGCAAACCCTTGGCCGGACGCATCGCCTACATGGGCCAGCAGGACTTACTGTATCCGTGGCTCAACGTGCGCCAGAACGTCACCCTCGGCGCGCGTTTGCGCGGCGAAAAGACCGATGACGCCTGGGCCGATCATTTGCTCGAACAAGTGGGTCTAGCCGGACGCGACACCCTGTTGCCCTCCGCGCTGTCTGGCGGTATGCGCCAGCGCGCCGCTATCGCCCGGACCCTGTACGAGCGCCGCCCCATTGTGCTGATGGACGAACCGTTCTCGGCCCTCGATGCCCTCACCCGGGCCAAGGTACAGGACCTGGCAGCCGAACTGCTGACCAAGTGCACCGCACTACTGATCACCCACGATCCGCTGGAAGCCTGTCGCCTGGGTCGTCACCTCATCGTGCTGGCTGGCCATCCTGCCACGCTGGGCGAACCTATCACCCTCGACGGCCTGCCACCGCGCGCGCCGGACAACCCACAAGTGCTGCAAAGCCAGGGCCGTCTGTTACGCATGCTCACGGAGCTTCACCAATGAGCCGCCTGCGAAACGGTATTCGTCCCCTGATCATTTTCATCGGTCTTTTGTTGATCTGGTACGCAGTGACCCTGACCGGAATTCCAAACTATCTGCTCCCCACACCGGCCACCGTGGCCGAGGCACTGTGGAAGGGGCGTGATTATCTAGGCTACCACTTCCTGGTGACGCTTTCGGAAATCGCCATGGGCCTGTGCTGCGGTTTGCTGCTGGGCATGATTCTGGCGCTGACCATGATGTTCTCGCCGCGCCTTCAACAGTGGCTTATGCCGGTGCTGATCATCAGCCAGGCAATCCCGGTCTTCGCGCTCGCCCCATTATTGGTCTTGTGGTTGGGGTTCGGGGTGGCCTCGAAAGTGGTCATGGCCACGCTAATCATCTTCTTTCCCGTCACCGCCTCGTTCTTCGACGGCCTGCGCCGCACCGAGCCCGGCTGGCTTGAACTGGCCAAGACCATGAACGCAGGTGGCCTGGCCGAGCTGAGACATGTACGGCTGATGGCAGCACTGCCTTCGTTCGGCTCGGGCCTTCGCGTCGCGGCGGCTGTCGCTCCGATCGGCGCGATCATCGGCGAGTGGGTCGGCTCGTCCAGCGGACTGGGCTACGTGATGCTCAACGCCAACGCCCGGGTGCAAACCGAAGTGTGTTTCGCCGCGCTGTTCTTGCTTGCCCTGATGGCGATCGTCCTTGTTCAACTGGTGGATCTCAGCGTGCGCAAGCTTTTGTACTGGGTTCCGGATTCCAGCCAGACCCGTTGATTTCGACAACTTCCTCCTCCAAGGGAAACATCATGATCCAGAAGTTCGCGTTCGCTGCATTGATGACATTGGGTACTGCCTCCGCTCAGGCCGACGAGCACATCAAGCTGTTGCTGGACTGGTTCGTAAATCCGAACCACGCCTCGATTTTCGCTGCCGAGTACAGCGGCGCGTTCAAGCGTGCAGGCCTTGACGTTGAAATCATTCCGCCTGCCGACCCCAGCGTGCCCCCTCGTCTGCTCGCAGCGGGCCAGGCCGACCTTGCGCTGAGCTACCAGCCGCAGCTGTACATGCTGGTAGACAAGGGTCTGCCAGTGGAGCGCGTCGGCACCATTATCAACACGCCGTTGAACACCATCGCCGCGATCGAAGGCGGTCCGGTCAAGACCATGAAGGACTTCAAAGGTCACAAGATCGGTTACTCGGTCGGCGGCCTGGAAGATGTCACCATCCGCACCATGCTCAAGTTCAATGGCGTTGATCCGAAGGACGTCAATCTGGTGGCAGTGAATTTCCAAGTGATCCCGGCGTTGTTGACCCATCAAGTAGATGGCGCCATCGCGGTCTTTCGTAACTTTGAAACCACCGAGCTCAAGGCAAAAGGCGCCAACCCCATCGTCTTTAAGCCCGAAGAAAACGGGGTACCGATGTACGACGAACTCATTGTCCTGGCGAATAAAGCCCATGCCCGGGATGCCAAAATCCAGAAGTTCATGGTCGCACTGGCAGAAGGCACTAGCTACCTCAAAGCCCATCCAGAAGAAACATGGACCGCGTTCGCCAAGGCTTACCCCGACCTGAACAACGATCTGAATAAAACAGCCTGGAAAGACACGCTGCCGTTGATCGCCAACAACCCGATGACCTTCGACAAACCGCGTTACCAAGCCTTCGCCGAATATATGAAGAAGAACGAGCTGATCGAGTCGGTCAAGTCGCTGGATGACTATGGATACGAGCCCAAGCCATGACACCCGATACCACCAGTAACGGACCGAAAGGCTGGGCACCATACAGCGACTGGATCGATGGCGTAGAGGCGCGGTCGTGGAGTTCAGGCCAGGGCCGTCCCATCGTACTTATTCATGGAATTGGCCCTGGCACCTGCGGCCTGGCCAACTTTGAACCAGTGCTCGACACCTTGTTGCAATACGGTGAAGTGCACCTGATCGACTTGATCGGCTTTGGCGCCTCCGGCCGAAAGACCTCCGCGCCCTACTTCGATGTCGCCCTGTGGCAGCGCCAGTTGCAGGCGCTGCTGGAGCGCATCGGGCGGCCGACGACGTTGATTGGCAACTCCATCGGCGGCGCCTTGGCGTTTCGTTGCGCGGCTAATGACGCGACGATTCAAGGCGTGCTGTCGATCGGTTCACCGCTCTGCGCAACCGCGCCGACTCAGGCACTGCTGGATTTCTGGAGCGTGCCGGACTCACCCGCCGCGCTGGCCAAGGCCATGGCGCCGATGACGGCAGCCGGGACCGAACCTTCGCCCGAGCGGCTGGCGGCACGTTACGCACCGTTCACTGATCCAGGGTTCGTTGAGTATTTCGTAGCGTTGCTCGGCGATCCGGCAACGGCATTACAAGAGGTGGCGCTGGATGCTGCGACGGCACAGCGCATCACCTGCCCCATGACCCTGGTGCACGGCTGGCAAGATCGCGCCTGCCCGCTCGAAGGCACTGCGCTGGCGTTCAATCGCCTGCGCCCTGACGCCGATGCCGTCCTGTTCGGCCAATGCGGCCACAACGTTACTTGGGAAAGAACCGCAGACCTTTGTCAGCTGCTGACGGCTTTCCTGCAGCGCACCGAGTTGGAGTAATCAAACCATGAGCAAGACTTTCATCCGCTGCGGACGCCTGTTCACCGCCATCGACAGCCAGGCCTTGAGCGATCAGACGCTGATCATCGACAACGGTCGCATCGTGCATGTCGGCCCCAATCACTCGGCGCCACCCCCTGCGCCACAAGACCGAGTGATCGACCACAGCGATCGCTTCGTGATGCCGGGCATGGTCGACACCCATACCCACCTGAGTTACGGCTGCGCGGCGTCCGAAGAAGAAGTCGACCTGTACGCCACCCTCGAATTTCGTACCTTGCGGGCCTTGCACGCGGCGCAAAGCATGCTGCGCGCAGGGTTCACTTCGGTTCTGGACCCGGCGTGTTCCGGGATGGTTTCCCCGGCAGTGCGAGACGCCATTGACTGCGGCCTGTACCGCGGGCCACGTATCACCGCCGCCGGACCAGCCCTGACCACCCACCAGGGGCTTTATGACTACTACCCGAGCTGGATCGGCTCACCGGATGTCTCCAGCGGCATCCTCGTCAAGTCACGCGACGAGGCGATCCAGCTGATTCGCAAGCAAGCCAAAGATGGCGTCGACATGATCAAGATCGCGATGGACGGCACTATGGGCGACCGTGATCGGGGGCTTTACGCCGCCTTCGATCAGGATGAAATCAGCGCGATGGTACGCGAGGCGCATCGCTTGGGCCGCAAGGTCGGGGTGCATGCACGCGGCACCGAAGGTGCCCTGTACTCGGCGCGCGCCGGGGTCGATGTGATCTATCACGGCTCGCGCATCTGCGATGAAGGTATCCGCGCGGCACTGGATAATGGCACGGCCATCAGCCCGTCGCTGCTGATGCTGGTCAACAACATTCAGTTCGCTCAGCCCCAGGACCCGTCCTTCAGTTGGTGGCCGAACATTCAGCGCAAGGAGCTGGCTGCCGCGCGCCGCTGCATCGCCGCAGCGTTCGAGGCAGGCGTGCCGCTGCTCAACGGCTCGGAAAGCGGTTTTGCCATCACCTTGTATGGCGACTGGGCGGCCAAGGAGCTGGAAATCACTACCGATTTGCTCGGGCTCAGCGCCGCTGAAGCATTGCACACCGCAACCCGTGTCCCGGCGAAATTCATGCGTGACACACGGATCGGCACGGTGGAGCAAGGCCAGGCCGCCGACCTACTGGTGCTCACCGACAACCCGCTGAACAACATCAAATGCCTGCAAGACCCGAGCGCGTTCCACGAAGTGTGGGTAAACGGAGAAATCTTCGACCTGACGCCACCGCCACCAGCGCGCCGACATATGAGCGAAGACTCCCAAGGGATGTGGAACCGCCGCTATACCCGCGACATCGTCAGCCAGCTCGAGCCTCAGTCGCTCGAACTGCAGCCCGCATCTTGAACCCTATTTCTGCTCACCTGATGAAGAGGTCAACATGAGCCCTCACGACTACCAATGGCCGAAGGCCGACTGCACCCGCATCCCCTACGGCATGTACCGCGATCCCGACGTGTACACGCTGGAGCAGGAGAAAATCTTTCAAGGCCCCGTGTGGAACTACCTGGCGCTGGAAGCGGAGATTCCCAACGTGGGTGACTTCCGCACCATTGAGGTCGGCGATATCCCGGTCATCGTCAACCGTGCCCGCGACGGCAAAGTGCACGCTTTCGTCAATCGCTGTGCGCATCGCGGCGCGACCGTGCAGCGACTGATCCACGGCAACGCCAAGTCCCACGTGTGCTGCTACCACCACTGGGGCTACAACCTGGAAGGCAATCTGGTCGGGGTGCCGTTTGCTCGCGGTGTGGAAGGCAAAGGCGGCTTGCCGGAGGACTTCGACAAAAAAGAGCATTGCCTGCGCAAGATGCGCGTAGAGACGCTCAACGGCGTGATCTTCGGCACATTCGCCCAGGCGCTGGAACCCCTAGAGGAGTTCCTCGATACGACCTTCGTCAATCAACTCAAGCGCCTCTTCAACCGCCCGATCAAGATCCTCGGTTATCAGCGCCAGCGCATCCACGGCAACTGGAAGCTGTACACTGACAACCTGCGCGACCCCAACCATGGCGGCCTGCTGCACATGTTCCAGATTACCTTTGGCATCGCGCGGCTTAACCAGACCGGTGGCGCCATGGTCGATAAAAAAGCCCGGCACAACATGTCGTGGGCGGCTCAGGACATGGGCAAGAACAACAGCGACGCCGAATATTCGACCCCACGGGAAAACAACAACCTGACCTTGAAGGACGGCAGCCTGCTGCAATACCGCAAGGAGTTTCCCGACGCCTACAACCTGACCATCGCCTCGATCTTCCCCAACTGCATATTCCAGCAGATCGGCAACACCCTGGCGGTGCGGCAGATCCGCACCAAGTCGGTGGGCGAATTTGAAATCTTCTGGACCTTCTACGGCTACACCGACGATGACACCTCAATGGATCAGCATCGTCTGCGCCTGTCCAATCTGGTCGGCCCCGGAGGCCTGGTTTCCATGGAAGACGGCGAAGCCATCGAGATCGTGCACCGTGCCATCGCCGCCGACGAAGACAAGCATGCATTCGTCGAATTCGGCGGACGCGGGCCGGTTGGCGACCAGGACAACCTGGTGACCGAGGCGCCCATGCGTGGCTTCTGGATGCACTACTGCGAACTGATGGGTATTACGCCGGGAGCAGACGCACATGCCAATGCCTGAACACTACTTCGAGCTGCAGATGCTGCTCGACCAATACGCGCGAATGATCGATGAAGACCGCCTCGAAGAGTGGGTAGAACTGTTCACCCCGGACGGCCGCTACGAGATCATTTCCAGGGAGAACCTGGCGCAGGGTTTTGCCTTGCCGCTGATGCTGTGCGAGAACCGCAACCAGATCGCCGACCGCGTGATGTCGTTGCGCGAGGCGAACGTCTATCACATCCACACTGATCGCCACATCCTCTCTCAGTTGCACGTCCAGAGCACAGCGGATGGTTGGCGCGTGGGTGCCAACTATGCACTGTTCCAGACCAATCAAGTAGGCGTCAGCACGCTATACAGCGTCGGTCGCTATGAAGATCTGATTCGCGAAGTGGACGGCCGTCTGCTGTTCGTCAGCAAGCGAGTGATTGTCGACACCGCTGCAGTGCCGTCGCTGCTCGCCACCCCCATCTAGGACCGTGTGATGACTGCAACCAAACGAGAAATATTCGTCCCCGGCATGGGCCCGCCGCTGAGCCATTACTGTGATGCCGTCGCCTTTGGCGACTTGCTGTTCGTTTCCGGCATCCTACCACTGGATGATCAACTGAACCTGGTGGGCGGCGAGGACCCGCAGGTTCAGGCAAAGCAGGTTTTCACCCGCCTCGAACAGGTGCTCGCCGCAGAGGGCGCGGCGTACGCCGACATTCTCAAGGTCACGCTGTTTCTCACTGACGTCAACGACCGCGCAGCAATCAACGCTGTGCGCAAGCTGTACTTCGGCGACAGCCGCCCCGCCAGCACACTGGTGGAAGTCAGCGGTTTGATCACCCCCGGCGCACGTCTGGAAGTCGAGGCTATTGCCCGACTTCAGCGCACCTAATTTTTCAAGGAATTGACCATGCAACCCATTCAATATCCGTTACTTGTCGACAACACTTTGACACGCGTCATCGAAGCCGGCAGTGGACCTGCCGTAGTGTTTGTGCACGGCCTCGGCGCCCGTTGCGATCGCTGGAGCGGAACGGTCAGCCGCATCGGAGCGGCGGGCTATCGAGCGGTGACGTTCGATCTGCCCGGGCACGGCCTAGCCGCCAAAGGCGACCTGCACGCCCCAGGCGATGTGCCAGGCCTGGCGCGATATCTGGTGGCATTGCTCGATACCCTTGGCATCGAGCAGGCGGTCCTGGTCGGTACGTCATTGGGCGGCCACATCGGCGCTTACGCCGCGACGCTGATCCCCGAGCGCGTGCCTGGCCTGATGCTGGTTGGCGCACTCGGTATCGCACCGTTAAGCATGGAAGCCGCGCGAGGCATCCAGCGCAGCGTCAAAGCCACATCCCGTGAAGAAATCCAAGGCAAGCTGAAGTTTGTCATCGCCGATGACGCGCTGGTGACCGATGCGCTGATTGATGAAGAATGGCGCATCAACAACTCCCCAGGCGCCAATGCCAGCTTCGTGCGCATGGGCAACTACGTGGTCGACGGCCTGGAGCATGACTACGTCGCCAAACAACTGGCTGCGCTCTATCCGGCAGACAACATCCGTCTGGTGTGGGGAGCCGAGGACAGGGCAGTACCGGTCAGTGTCGGCGAGCAATGCCGCGACCTGCTGGGCGGCGCCGAGCTGCTGTTGATCGAGAGCGCTGGCCACGCGCCGTACTTTGAAAAACCAGCCGCGTTTGATCCGCCACTGCTGGCGTTCCTCGCCACGCTATATTGATCACTGGCTTATCGTTTTAGGGTTCGCCGGCGATTGAATAAGTACCGCCGGCCTGCCGTTGATTTCACCGTTCTGCACCGTGGGCCGATGTCTCATCTATCGGCCCACGGCGCACTGCTGCCTAAAACAATAAGAAAACACTGACCCACGATAACAATAAGTCTGAAGACACGCTTAACACTGCCCCTCTTCACTTGAATATCAAAAAAATCAGGAGCCGTTTGTATGCGCGTAATAAAGTGGATGACTCTCTCGCTGGCCACTTCGGCCGCTGTCGGTGGTCAATGGGCCCAGGCCAGTGAACAATCCGAAGCGAGCGGGTTTCTGGAAGGCAGTAAGTTAAATGTGCTGGAACGTAACTTCTACATCAACCGGGACTTTCGCAGCGGCAACTCGCCGGTCGATAACAAAGGTGAGAGCACGCCTTATGGCGAAATCTGGGCTAACGGCCTGATCGGTAACTTCCAGTCAGGCTTCACCCAAGGCACCGTCGGCTTCGGGGTGGACGCCATTGCCTTGATGGGCGTGACGCTAGACAGCGGCCCAGGCCGTATCGGCGGGGTCTACACGGTTCCCGTGCAGGATAACGGCAAGCCGGTGGACGAGTTCTCGTCATTGGGCGTGGCGGCAAAAATGCGCATTTCCAACACGGTATTGAAAGTCGGCGACCAGGTCATGACATTGCCGGTCATCGCCACCGACGACACACGAATCGTCCCGGAAACCGCTCGCGGTTTTTTTGTAACCAGCAACGAGATTGACGGGCTGACTTTGCATGCAGGTAAGTTCGATTCGATCAAAGGTCAACAGTATGCCAATCACGACAGTGTCGGTTTGAAAGAAGCAGTCTTTGCCGGCGGCGCTTACGACTTCAATAAGAACTTGAACGGCGCGTTGTATTACTCCAATCTTGATGATGTATTCCGCAAGTACTACGGCAGCCTCGGCTATAATTTGTCAACCGGCGAAGATAGCTCATTGGCGACCAACTTCAACCTGTATCGCACTCAGTATGATTCCAAATACACCGGTACTGGCAGCAGCGAAGACAACACCATCTGGAGCGGGGCCGTGGCCTATAGCCTCGGCGCTCATAAGTTCACCATCGCTTATCAAAAATCCAACGGCGGTTACCTGAGCCCAACTGGCCGACCAGTGGGTTACGTCTACGGTCCTG
This sequence comes from Pseudomonas typographi, assembly GCF_014694385.1. Classification (GTDB taxonomy): domain Bacteria; phylum Pseudomonadota; class Gammaproteobacteria; order Pseudomonadales; family Pseudomonadaceae; genus Aquipseudomonas; species Aquipseudomonas typographi. Next base: position 14,090 of record NZ_JAAOCA010000057.1, read on the forward strand.
ACGGAGGCAGCTCGATCTTTCTGAGCAACTCAATCCAGTATTCGGACTTCAACAACAAAGACGAAGCCTCCTGGCAGTTGGCGTACAACCTGAATTTCGCGTCGCTCGGCGTACCCGGCCTGACCTTCGGCGCACGCTTCGTCGACGGCCAGAAAATCGACATGGGCAGTGGCAGTGACGCAAGCGAACGCGAAACCGATCTGGACGTTAAATACGTCATGCAGGGCGGCGCCGCTAAGGACCTTTCAGTACGCGTGCGCCAGGCTTTCTATCGTTCTACGGACGAGCTGAACGGCGACGTCAATGACTTCCGGGTCATCGTCGAGTACCCAATCAGCATCCTTTAAACCGTGAAGCATCGCTCGCCAGCCGCTTAGGCTGGCGAGCGCCCAATTCAACAGTGCATCCGAAGGTAATCCGCCATGGAAAAGATCCTGGATAGCGATCCCCTGCTCACTGGCACGCCGGCCGGCTTTTTGCCGACCGAGGGCGCCTAAATGTTCGATTCGCGGCTGCCCGTGCAGAAGACGGCCGTTAACGGTATGAGCCACGCCTGCGAGGCCACTTATGCTTAATCCTGTTCGAGGCCGTCATGGCATGGCCGTTGCCCCTCACGCCCTGGCATCCCAATCTGCGCTGGCCGTATTGCGTGAAGGCGGTAATGCCGTTGAAGCGATGGTCGCGGCAGCCGCGACCATCGCGGCGGCCTATCCACACATGAACGGCATTGGCGGCGACAGCTTCTGGCTGCTATCACTTGCAACACCCTACGGGCCGCAAGTCATCGGCGTCGAAGGCTGTGGGGCCGCAGCCCAGAACGCGAGCCATGAGGACTTTCGCGGTCAGTCGGCAATCCCCTTTCGAGGTCCTTCGGCAGCGCTGACGATGGCGGGAACTGTCAGTGCCTGGGAGCGCAGTCTGGACATTGCGCGAGAGCAACTCGGTGCGCGCCTGCCGTTATCACGATTGCTCGCGGACGCCATTGCCTACGCCCGCCACGGCGTGCCCGTGACCGCCAGCCAGCAGCGCAGCACGCAGGCCAAACACGCCGAGCTGTTGAATGTCGCCGGGTTCGCTGAAACCTTCTTGACCGATGATCGGGTACCCAACGTAGGCAGCCTGTTCCGCCAGCAGCGCTTGGCCGACACACTCGAACATCTGGCCAGGCATGGTTTGGCAGATTTCTACCAAGGTGATCTTGCTGAGCGAATGGCCAAAGAACTGCAACAACTGGGCAGTCCGTTGCGACTCGCGGATTTTAACGCCCACCAGGCCATCGAACGCACGCCGTTGGAGTTGCAGCACAGCCATGGACGGGTGTTCAACATGCCGCCACCCACCCAGGGGTTGGTGTCGCTACTGATCTTGGGCATCATGGATCGTCTGCCGGGCAGCAAGACAAATCATCTGAGTGCCGACTACGTGCACAGCGCGGTCGAGGCGGTCAAACAGGCTTTCAAGGTGCGTGACCAGCACATTACCGATCCTCTGCATATGCGGGTCGACGCTGCGAGCTTTTTACACGCCGATGCTCTAAACAGCATGGCCGATGCCATCGACCCTCAAGTCGCCGCCGCCTGGGGCGAAGGCAAAGGCCCCGCCGATACCGTCTGGATGGGCGTCATAGACTGTCACGGGAATGCAGTGTCGATGATCCAGAGCATCTATCACGAGTTCGGATCAGGCGTTGTGCTTAGCGGTACCGGCGTCAATTGGCAGAACCGTGGCGCGTCGTTTTCGCTTGACCCCGATCACATCAATTTCCTGCGCCCTGGTAAAAAGCCGTTCCATACCCTGAACCCAGCCTTGGCGCATCTCAACGATGGCAGCACGATGGTGTACGGCAATATGGGCGGAGACGGGCAGCCGCAAAGTCAGTCTGCGGTATTCACACGCACAGTCGTGCACGGCCTGAATCCTCAGGCTGCCATTAGCGCGCCTCGATGGCTGCTCGGGCGCACATGGGGACAATCTTCCGACAGTTTGAAGCTAGAGGGGCGATTCCCGCAAAGCACCGTACAGGCCTTGCGAGATCGCGGCCATGAGGTGGAAATGCTGGATGATTTCGACGAGGTGTGTGGACATGCCGGTTGTGCAATCAGGCACGCTGACGGAAGTCTGGAAGGCGGTTCAGACCCACGTTCTGATGGGGTTGTCGCAGCGTTCTAGAACACTGCTGCAGAAGAAACGAACCGGTCAGTCGCATGGTGCGATTGACCGGCAGCAATCGGCCGATCCTACCTTTCGCGACCGTCCGCTTTGGGTCGATTCTGTTGAAAAAGTCGGATTTTCAAATGGCCTGAACTCAGGCACGACCACCACCGGAGAACCTACTCACCACATTGAGTGGTTGTTCGGCCCTTCGGTGACCTTTGCTGTGTTGGGGGATGCGGCGGAAATCTTGGACTACCTGGAGGTAGTTCATGTATTCATACGAAGACCGCCTCCGAGCGGTCGAGCTCTACATAAAAGTGGGGAAACGCATTGGGGTAACGATTCGTCAACTGGGCTACCCGACGAAGAACTCTTTGAAGAGCTGGCATGCAGAGTATGAGCGATGCCTCGACCTGCCGCGTGGCTACGAGACCTCGAAGTCGAAGTACTCACGTGCCCCAAATGGAAAGGGCTGTCGAGTACTATCTCGAACACGGTCGCAGCATCGCCGCTACCGTCACGGCGTTGGGCTACCCT
>NZ_JAAOCA010000058.1 GCF_014694385.1 Pseudomonas typographi
TCGGGTAAGAGCTTCGTTGGCGCATGGGAATCCTGGCGATAAGGGTGATCGCGTCCGCTAAAAAATAGACGGACAACATCGCCCTTAATGCTGGAGTTCGGTAGGTGTGTTCACCGGGCGCTTACGCTGAACCAAACCTTTGGCGCCGACATCCTGATGCGCACGGCCAGTTGGCTGACGTTCAAGGAGTCGCGGGCGAGCTTTCTCATCGAAAAACCGGAGCAAGGGACCGGCCAAGAGTGACCTTCGCACCTCTATGACTCTATGGGTCGCGAATAATATGCTCCCCGGGTTAGCCGCCCCAGACCTGATTGAGCACGCGCAGTGCCAGCGCCCTTGTGCGCTGGCCGATAACAGGTACCGACGAGGCCGGCATTTATTCCCCCCTGGCCCCTTCGGCATTGGTGCACAGCGGCACTAACGGCCGGGGCACGGCACCGCGCTGCAACAGCCAGCCGTCCAAGGAAAATTTGCCTGCGCCGGTGAGCATCACCCCACCAAACACCACCAGTAACATCATCACATACTCCCAACCGCCGCCACCGGGGGAGGCCCAGGCATAGCCGCGGCTCCATTCACCGCCAAAACCAACGGTGGCCACGAGAAAGTAAACCAGGCTGACCAGCGCACCGAGCCTGGCGAACAAACCCAAGCCCACACTGATGGCCGAAGCCAGTTCGATCAGCCCCCCCAGCACAACGAACAGCCCGGCGCCGTGGGTGATACCCAGGCCTTGGAAACCCTGCTCCAGGTGGTGGAAAGAGCCAAGCCCGGCAAAGATCTTTTCGGTGGAATGGCACAGTTCGTTGAGGCCAAAACACAGCCGCACGAGGGTCGCCTGCCACAACAGCGTGCCTAGCCAAGCGCCCGGTCGGCCACGGTTACGTGGCCAGTCGCTGGCCACGCAATCGATGAACTGAAGCAACAGCACCACAGCGGCGATGCTGGCAACCCATTGCAGTACCAGCGCGCCGTTCATGGCCGCGACGCGCCAGGCAATCAAAAAGGGCAACAGCGACAGCAAATAGCCCACCGTGAACACGCGCGGGGTGATAAGCAACGCCGACACCAGCGCAACCACCAGCCACAGGGTGCTCGACCAGGCCGCGAAATCCGGCAGCGAGTGGTCGCCCCAGCCGCAGTACACAGCCGCGACCAACGCCGCGGCGATGCTCAGGGTCGCCAGCCGGTGCGGTACACGTGTCGGCCTGAGTAGGTAGTAGTCACGGGCGTAGGCGCCGTCGACAGTATCGCCTTGCAAGACGGGAATATTCATGGGAAAACCTTAAGGAGGGTTAGCGGGCAGGGAGCGATTTTTCGAAGGTGCGCACCAGGTCCGAGGCGAATTGTTGTTCCTGCGCGTCGCCTGCCCCACCGGCGATGCCCAGGCTCCCCACCGCTTCACCCTGTTGGCGAATCACCACGCCGGCGACCGCCGGGAGAATCCCCGGGATACTGCCCAACTGCAGGTTTTGCTGGCGGGCCAGGTCGTAGAACACCACTGTGTCGACCCCGTTGATAGCGGCCGAGTTGGCCTTTTTAATGGCCGCCCGGACACAACCTGGCGGGGCGCCGTCCATCCGTTTAAACGCGAGCAGGTTGCCACTGGCATCGGCGATGGCGATGCACGGGTGCACGTGGTCGGTCGTGGCTTTGGTGATCGCCTGTTCCAATAGCAACGATGCGCCTTGCAGCGAAAGGTCGGTCGCCGGGCGTAGCAGCCCGGAAGCATCGGCGGCGAATGCACGGGGCATGGCCGCGATCGCCAGCGCGGCGACCATCGACAGCGTCAGGCCGTGCAACGTGGCGCGGGTAAAAATCCTTGTGGTCATGGTTATGGACCTCCTTGGGATAAACGCAGCGTGTTGAAGCGCCGCCTGGCTTACGCCGGGCGGCAACCGGGCCTAGGGAAAGGTGGCCGACAGGTCTTCGGCCAGCTTCTGTTCGGTCAGGTCGGTGTCACCGCTGATGCCCACGCTGCCGACCACCGCGCCGTCGTGCTTGAGCACCACCCCGCCCACCGCCGGCAATATGCCCGGGATGGTGCCAATGGCCAGGTTCTCTTTGCGGGCGAGGTCGTAGAACGTGATGGTGTTAATGGCAAAGCGCGCGGCCGACGTGGCCTTGGCGATGGACGCCTCGACGCAACCGGCGTAAGCCCCTTGCATGCGGGTAAACGCCAGCAGGTGGCCATCGGCGTCGGTGACGGCGATGCAGATTTTCATATTGCGTGCCGCCGCCAGTTGGGTGGCGCGTTCGGCAAGCTGCAGCGCCGCGGCGGTGGACACATTTGCTTGCGCCACCACCGGCGCAACGGCGGCTGCCGGGGCCTGCGCAAAGGCCAAGGTGGGTGCAAGGGCAGTAAACATCAAAGCGGCAAGGGGCATTTTTAGCGTCATTGTTGAACGTCTCTTGGGTTGATAAGGGCCTGTACCCTGGGCATAGGCCGGGTTGAAAAAAGGCCAGCGTTACCCGCGGCCTCCCCTACGGGCGGCCGTGTCGGGCGAGCGGTCAGTGGCTCGCGGTATCGGGCGTTACTTGAGGTTTACCTCAGGCGTGGCGAGTGCGGCGCCTGGGGGCACGCAGCCGCTACCCGGCGGCCCCAACCAAGGGCGCACCGGCCAGGGCGGGTACTTTCTCGCGCCCTCCCAGCGTCGGGGGCAACTGCACCTTGTAGAGCTTGAATGGCAGTTGTAGGCCGTTGACGCCGCCTGGGCCGCGATTGGATGCCATGCGAGCGCTCTGCGGGACCGGGATGTACAGCTCGCGTTGGTCGGAGATGAACATCGCATCGGGGTTCCACAAGCGCGGATCCTCGACCACCACGCGCAACTCACCCTGCGGCGACAGCACGGTCACCCTCGGCTTGTCGTATTCGGCCAGGTACAGGTTGCCGGCACTGTCGATCGCCGTGCCGGTCAACGCACCGGTGTCATAAACAAACTCCACACGGTCACCGAGGGCCTTTTCGGTCACTTGGGTGTCACGCAATGCCGCGGTCGGCACCCGCCACAGCGGGCCGGTCAATGCCTGGTAGTACAGCCACTTTCCGTCCGGGCTGATTTCGATGGGGTCGGAATGAACCTGATGGTCGCTACCATCGGGCATCAACAACACATGGCCACCCTCGCCTATCGGCCGGCGCGTGGGGATCATTTTGGTCGAGGGGTGGTCGGCCAGGCGCCGCAGGGAGGTGCCGGTGCGCAGGTTGATGACGATGATCGCCCCCAGCCCGGAGTCGGTCACGTAGGCGTGCTCGCCGTCCAGGCGCAGGTCGTTGAGGTTGGCCCCGGCCGGCAACACGCTGGGCGCCAAGGTAATGCTGCGCAACAGCTTGCCGGTGCGGGTATCGAACTGCAGGATTTTTTGCGCCGGGTTGATGCCATTTGGCCCCGCGTCTTCACCTTGGTCAATGGCCCATAAGGTGTCATCGTCGAAGATGTGGATGGTGTTGATCTTCACCAATGCCTGGGCGCTGGGCTTGCCGGGCGCCCAGTTATTCCAATGGCCACCGGGAAACGGCTTGAGCGTACCGTCGGGCAGGACTTCGGCAATGGACGGGGTGTTCTCAAAACCTGGCCAGCGTGGCAAACCCACGAACAGGCGGCCGCTGGAGGTCAATGCGACCGCATTGCACAGCCAATCCAGGCTGGCGACCTCGGTCAAGGGCTGGCCCGCTTGGAACAACGCCTGGGCTTTGGCCATCGGCCCGCCGGCCAAGGCTAACGTGCCGCCACCGATCGCGGCTGCGCGGCAGAAGTGTCGTCGATTCAGCATGTTTTTATTTTCCTTGTCATGTGTAGCTCTAAACCGCAGCGCTAACGCGCCGCCATGGGGTCCAACAGGTTCTTGGGTGCCACCGGTGCGGGCTCACCGGGCCGGTGTAACGGGCCAACGACGAACAGGTAACGGAAGAACGCCCGCGCCGCATCGAGCGCCACGTACACCCGCGCGCCGTTTAACAAGCCCATCGATTGCACCCTGTAGCCGATCACCACCGGGGTGGCGATGCCGGCCACGCTGCCGAAGGTATTGAAGACCGCGCCGTTCATGCCGGCGCTGCGCGTGGGCGACACATCGGGAATAATCACCCAGCCCAAGGCAGGTCGATGACTTCGTGGCGGCGGTGGGTGGCGAGAAGCGCCGCAGAGAATCTATTTTTTTCATTGTGTTCTCGATGTCACAGGCAACCGGGGCAACAACAGCCCTCAATGGGGTCGCAGGCCTATCAGGCAACGGTTATTCAGCGAAAGCCCTACGGATGGACGCACCGGCGCAACGCGTGCGGCCGCCAAGAGTGAGTTCGCGGCGTGCACCCGCATTGGGTATTGAATGCGCCCCCGGCTGCTGCCCCGGGCGGCCCATAACGCCAGGGGCAGCAGCCGGGGGCTGCCGTTTCGTCAATGGCTACAGCGCGAAAGGTTTCGCCGAGCCACGCCCAGCCCTCATCGGCCTCTCGCCCAACCCAGGTCGATCCGGGCTGTGGCAGGCGTAGCGTATGTACACAGGTAATGTTCGACATTGTTGTTATCCCGACGCAGCTTCGGCACAAATGGTATCGCTACCATTGCTGAGCAAACGCTAGCGCATCGTGGTTTGAGCAACAAGCGAAACGATCCAAAATGAAGGAAAACCGTCAAAACAGCACTCTGGCCGATTATGCCGGCCGCCATCCGCTCCCCGGCCAGCACGGGTCGCCATCGGCCAGTGGCATGCCGAACGCACTTTGCAGGGTACACGCTCAATCAGCACGTACATTTGAAGGGAACCCGTCAAAGAGTTGCTGGCGCGGTGTTTTGCCGCACCCTAGACTCGCCCGCCGTAGCCGCCGTATCGCTCCACCCAGTGGCGTGCCTCCGAAGTCCGCACGAGCATTAACGGGTGAATGTTGCTACCGGCAAGGCGCCCCATGGGCTGATCCAGCAAACGGCACCCTCCGCTCGTGCAGCCACCTTCCGAGGCACCGCACCCTGTGGTGCTGCAAACTCTGGCTGCCCTAAAACAGCCTGGCAGCAGTGTACTGCCCGGTGACACATGAGGACCCATCAAATGAACCGCCGAGATGCCTTGATCTCGCTCGTGCAACTGACCGCGCTCAGCGTGGCCGGCAGCGCAGGTGCGAGCGTTATCAGTGCCCGCACCCCCATGCCTGTGGGCACCCAACCCGAAGCGCTGCCCAAGCCGCCCCGCAAAGGCGGCCTGGCTTACTTAGCTGCGGACGAGGCCCGTGAAGTCGCGGCGATCTATGACCGGCTGATTCCTCAAGACGAGTTGGGCATGAGTGCCAGCCAGGCCGGCTGTGTCGAATTCATCGACCGTGAGTTGGCCGGTGCCTTCGGCCAGGCGGCCAGCGTTTACCGCCTGGGACCGATCGTGCCCGGCACTGCTGAGCAAGGGCCGCAGTTCACGCAAACCCCGGCCGAGCGTTATCGCAGCGGGCTCGGAGCCCTCGCCGGTTACTGCCAGGCCCACTATGGCAAACCCTTCAGTGCCCTTGACGGCGATACCCAGGATAGCCTGTTGCGCGCCATGGAAAACGGCACACTGCACCTCCCCGCCATCAATGCCGCCGCGTTCTTCGCCCTGCTGCTGCAAAACGTGCGCGAAGGGTACCTGGCCGACCCGATGTACGGCGGCAACCGCGACATGGTGGGCTGGAAGCTGATTGGCTTTCCCGGCGCCCGCTACGACTATCGCCCCTACCTGGACAAAAAGGGTATGGCGCTAAACCTCGAACCGGTGAGCTTGCTCGACGGCGCCGGTTAGCGGCGTATCGCCCCACACCTATTCGTCCCCTTCCCTATTCAATGCGTCGGCTCCGGCCCTGCACGGCCGCCGGCTGCGCGCAACACAGGATTGACTCATGGCACATGCAAGACCCAAAGCAGACGTGGTGGTCATCGGCCTGGGCTGGTCAGGCTCGGTGATCGCCGAAGAACTGGCGCGCGCCGGCTTGAAGGTGGTCGCCATCGAACGTGGCGCCTGGCGCGATACCGCCAGCGACTTCCCCCCTTCGGTCGACACCGATGAGCTGCGCTGGGCCACGCGCAAGGAAATCCTGCAGCCGCCGAAACTGGAAACCTATACCTTTCGCAATAACGCCTCGCAGCAAGCGCTACCGGTGCGTGAATGGAGCAACCTGACCCTCGGCTATAACGTAGGCGGCGCCGGCACCCATTGGGCGGCCGCCTCCTGGCGTTTCAACCCGTTCGACTTCCAACCTTACAGCAAAACCATCGAGCGCTATGGCAAGGGCCAATTGGTGCCTGGGCTGCAGGTGCAGGATTGGGGCATTACCTACGACGAACTCGAGCCCTTCTATGACCGGTTCGAGCGTATCGCCGGCACCAGCGGCCAAGCCGGGGTGGTCAATGGCGACATCATCCCTGGCGGCAACCCGTTCGAAGGCTCCCGTAGCCGCGGCTACCCCACACCGCCATTGGTCCCCAGCCGCTGGAACGACATCTTTACCGAGAAAACCACCGAGATGGGTTACCACCCCTTCCCAGTGCCCGCTGGGACGATTTCACGCGCCTATGTGAACGCACTGGGCGTACACATGGGCCCTTGCACCTACTGTGGCTATTGCCAACTGTTCGGCTGCGGCAATTGGTCCAAAAGCAGCCCGAATGCCTGCGTGGTACCGGCCTTGATGCGCCAGCCGACCTTCGAGGTGATGACCGAGACCGAAGTGCTGCACATCAACAAATCGGCCGATGGCAAAACCGCCACGGGCGTGAGCTTTATCGGCAAGGACGGTGTGGTGGGTGAACAACCGGCCGATATCGTCATCGTCGCCGCCTACCAATTGGACAACGTGCGGCTGATGCTGCTGTCGGGCATCGGCCAGCCCTATGACCCGCGCACCAAGCAGGGCGTTATCGGCCGCAATTACAGTTTCCAGACGCTTTCTTATGCCTACCTGTGGTTCGAGAACGAGTACCTCAACCCGTTCATCAACACCGGCTGCCTGGCCATCCAGATCGACGACTTCAATGCCGATAACTTCGACCACACCGGGTTGGGCTTCATTGGCGGCGCGGGTATCCAATCGCTGTCGAACAATGGCCTGCCTATCGGTATGGCGGGCGTGTTGCCCAAGCAGGCGCCGGCCTGGGGCAAGGGTTGGAAAAAGGCCTTCCAGCACAGCTACCAGAACTGGGCGATGATCCAGGGCCAAGGCACCAGCTATGCCCATGAAGCCATGTATTTCGACCTTGACCCGACCTACAAAGACAACTATGGCCGGCCGTTGATGCGCATGACCTTTGACTACAACCTCAACGATAAACGCTCCGGCGAATTCATTCGCAAACAATGCGAGGCAATCGCCCACGCGGTGGGCGGCACCCAGGTCGAGTCGTACAACTTCGCCAACGATCACTACACCCCATTCCGGGCCAATGATTCATCCCACACCATCGGTGGCGTGGTAATGGGCACCGACCCCAAAACCAGCGCCCTGAACCGTTACCAGCAGAGCTGGGATGTGCACAACGTGTTCGTCCTCGGTGCCTCCTCCTTCCCCAATAACGGTGGGTTCAACCCCACGGTCACCCTCGGCGCGCTGGCGCTGTGGACCGCCAAGGCGATCAGGGAGCAGTACCTGCACAACCCCGGCCCGCTGGTACAGGCATAAGGACACATACCGATGAAAAGCAAACTATGGCTGGGGGTGCTGGCCCTGGTGCTGGCCGCAGGGGGCACTGCCTTGACGGCCTTGTATGCCAACGGCAACAGCAACGCCGATGACGTTGCCGATGACCAAGTACCGGCGGCCGATGCCGCCGCACCCGACCCGGCGGCGATCACGCGCGGCGCCTACGTGGCGGTGCAAGGCGACTGCGCAGCATGCCACACCAAACCCGGCGGTAACGCCTATGCCGGCGGTTATGGCCTGCAAACACCGTTTGGCGTGATCTATTCGACCAATATCACACCCGAGCGTGACACAGGTATCGGCACCTGGACCGAACGGGATTTTTTCCGCGCCGTTCGCCATGGCAAGCGCCAGGACGGCGCGCTGCTGTACCCGGCCATGCCCTATAACGCCTACGTGAAAATGAACGATGCCGACCTGCATGACCTGTGGGCCTACATCCGCTCGCTCAAGCCCGTCGCGCAAGCACCCACGCCGAACACGCTGGGGTTCCCGTATAACATCCGCCTGGCCATGCTCGGCTGGAACCTGCTGTACTTCAAAAATGCGCCGTATGTGGCAGAGCCCGGCCAGCCGGCACAATGGAATCGTGGCCGCTACCTGGTTGACGGCGCAGGCCATTGTGGGGCATGCCATACCCCCAAAGATGCCCTGGGCGGCGACACGTCGGCCTATTTGCAAGGCGCCGAACTGCTCGGCGGCTATGCCCCGGAAATTACCGGCAACCCCCACGTCGGCGTGGGAAGCTGGAGCATCGAGCAAGTGGCGCAATACCTGAAAGTCGGCAGCAACCACATGGCGGTCGCCGCCGGCGCCATGGGTGAGGCGGTAGAACATTCCACCCAATACCTCAATGGCCCCGACTTGGCCGCCATCGCCGTGTACCTTGAATCACTTCCGGGCTCGGGGGCGCAGGCGCCGGCTGCAATATCGGCCAATGACCCGGCGATGCTGCGCGGGGCGCATATCTATGAAACCCAGTGCATGGCGTGCCACAACGTGCAGGGCCAGGGCATCGACGGGATGGTCACCGGCTTTGCCGATAACCCGGGCATTCGCGCCTTAAGCCCTTCTAACCTCATCAGTACCGTGCTCAAGGGCGGCCGTGCGGCGGTAACCGAAGGCAACGTTACCGGCGCGGGCATGCCGTCTTTTGCTTGGCGGCTGGATGATGCCGACATTGCCGCGGTGCTGACGTATGTTCGCAACAGTTGGGGGAATGCGGCGCCCGCCGTGGGCAGCCCGCTCGTGAGCAAGGCAAGGGCTGCCGTGCATGCCGAACCGGTGCTGGATAAGCAACGGTAACGGTGGTATTCGCCACTCAAAAGGCCAGGCATCGAACCGTACCCGTTCAGATGCCTGGCCTGAAGGGCGAGGCGACGTGATAAATTCTCGCCTCGGGGCGGCCCCGGGCAGGTTTTGGAAGGTGCGTGTTGGATACCGATAAACAAAAGGCGGGGCTGGCACAGGTCGCCGATCTCGCAGGCGTTAGCCTGAGCACGGTCGACCGTGTTCTCAATGAACGCGGCAGCGTGTCCGATAGCAAGCGGCGCAAGGTACTGAGCGCCGCCAGAAGCCTGGGGCTCAGGCGCTTGCTCCCCTCCCCGGTGCATGGGTTGCTGCGCTTCGACCTGCTTTTGGTCGAGAGTTCCACAGAGCACTACAAGCGCCTGGTCGATGCGTTTTCCCGCCAGGCACAACTCCACCGCACGCGGCTGGTCATTCAGTCCCAACGTTGGCACGAGCAATACCCGCAGCAGCTTCTCGACTTCATTGCCAAACCCAGGACCGCCCGCCAGGGGTTGATCGTGGTCGCCCACGATACGCCGCAAATCCGCGCCGCGCTGCGCAAGCAAATAGCCAACGGTGTGCCCGTGGTGTTGCTAACCAGCAGCTTATCGGGGTTGGAAGGCGCCACTTACATAGGCATCGACAACCGAATGGCCGGGCGTAGCGCGGCGCGGTTGCTCAGCCAATGGGTGCAGCCCAGCGCCGGGCAGGTGTTGCTGGTCACCAACTCGCTGCTGTTCCATGCCCATCGGCAGCGTGTCGAAGGTTTTATGGAGGTGCTGCGCAAACGCGCGCCCACGCTTATCGTAACGGAGCCGGTGGAGTGCCACGACGATGACCACCTTACCGAGCTCGCCGTGCAAGGCGTGTTGGCCACAGGCGCGCGCCTGGCCGCCATCTATGACACCGGCAGTGGCTCGGGGGGAATCCGCCGGGCGCTGCTCGAACGGCAAATCCGGCCCGTCTGGATCGGCCATGAGGCCAGCCGGCAACACGCCGAGCTGTTGCGCGAAGGCTTGTTGTCGTTGGTGCTCGACCAAGACCCGGAGGGCCAGGCACAAGCGGCCATACAGCATCTGCTGTACGTCAACGGCGACTTGGAAACCCCTGCGCAAGTGAGCCCCCAGTTGCGGATCGTGATTGACGAAACCCTGCCCTGCTGAGCGGTTTTGAAGGATACACGTCAAATTGTTAATAGCAGGGTGCAATGCCTGACCCTAGACTCGCCCGCCGTGACCATCGGTCGCAGCTACCAGCCGCCGTATTCCTCGCCTTTAACCGTCGCCGTCGCCCCTGGCCCCCGAACGTTCAAGGCGGGCTGGGCCGCGATGGCCGTCCGTCCTGCGCGGAGCACTGCCCGAAGGTCGGCAACCCGCTATTCAATCGTTAGTTTCATGAGGAAAACCTATGCAGCGCAGAGACTTCCTTTCATCAGCACTGGCGCTGGCGGCGGCGTCCACACTGCCCGCTGCGCGAGCCGACGTCGTCAGCGGAGGGCAGCCCTGGGAACCAGGCAAAGCCAGCGTTCCTCCACTGGCAGCACCGCGCCAAGGCGGCCTGGCATTCTTTACCCAGGCAGAACTGGACATGGCCGGCGCCCTCGCCGATCGCCTGATCCCAGCCGACGACCTCAGCATCGGCGGTAAAGAGGCCGGTTGCGCCGTGTTCATCGACCGCCAACTGGCGGGCGACTATGGCAAAGGCGCGACCCTGTATCGCCTTGGGCGCTTCGTCAAGGGCACGCCCGAACAAGGCACCCAGTCGCCCTTCACGCCGGCTGAGCGCTGGCGCAAGGGGCTGGCGGCCATCGATGCCTATTGTGGCAGGGCCTATTCCAAGCCCTTCGTACAGCTGGATGCCAGCCAGCAAGACGACCTGCTGCACGCCATGGAAAACGGCACCCTGGACCTGGGCCGTGAGGTAGAAACCAAGGAGCTGTTCGAGCAAATCCTGGCCAACGTGCGCGAAGGTTTTTTTGCCGACCCTCTCTACGGCGGCAACAAGAACATGGCGAGTTGGAAAATGATCGGCTTTCCCGGCGCGCGTTACGACTTTCGCGACCTGATCGGCAAAAAAGGCCAGAAGCTGCAGATCATCCCCACCAGCCTGGTCGACAACACCCTGTAACGCCCCCAAAAAATGCGAGCGGTACGCGCCGCCTGATACCTGCCTTGTTTGCGTGTTTGACGCTGTATGAAGAGGAATGATCCATGGCCAATGTACGCCCCAAAGTCGACGCGGTGATTGTCGGCCTCGGTTGGTGCGGCTCCCTGATGGCTGAAGAGCTGACCCGTGCGGGGCTCAACGTGGTAGCGATCGAACGCGGCCCGTGGGTAGAAACCGCCACCGATTTCCCACCCTCGGTCGATACCGATGAGCTGCGCTGGGACACCCGCCGCAGCCTGCTGCTACCGCCGGCGATCGAAACCACTACCTTTCGCAACAATCGCTCCCAAACCGCATTGCCCACCCGTGACTGGAGCCTCAACGAGCTCGGCTACAATGTCGGCGGCTCTGGTACCCACTGGGCCGGCATGGCCTGGCGCTTTCTACCTTTCGACTTCGAATCCTACAGCTACACGCTCAAGCGCTACGGTAAACAGCAACTGGTCGACGGGCTGATCGTCCAAGACTGGGGCGTGACCTACGAAGACCTCGAACCTTTCTACGAGCGCTTCGAGAAAATCGCCGGTGTCTCGGGCAAAGCCGGCGTGCTCAACGGCCAGAAAATCGAAGGCGCGAACATTTTCGAAGGCAACCGCAAAAGCGAATTCCCGTTGCCGCCACTGGCCACCACGCGCTTGACCGACTTGTTTACCGAGGGCAGCCGCACACTGGGCCTGCACCCTTTCATGGTACCCGCCGGCCAAGCCTCCCAGGCCTACACCAACCCGTTGGGCGTGCGCATGGGGCCCTGCACCTACTGCGGCTACTGCCTGTATTACGGCTGCGGTAACTTCTCTAAATCCAGCCCCAACGCCTGTGTGGTGCCGGCCCTGATGCAGCGCAGCAATTTTACCGTGCTCACCGAATCGGCAGTGCTGCGGGCCAACCTCGCCGAAGATGGCAAGACCGCCACCGGCGTGACCTACCTGGACCGCAACCTGCAGCAATGGGAACAACCGGCCGATATCGTTATCTTTTCGGCTTTCCAGATGCAAAACGTGCGGTTGATGCTGCTGTCGAAAATCGGCAAACCCTACAACCCGCAAACTCGCGAAGGCGTGGTCGGCCGCGCCTACTGCTTCCAAACGGTGTCGGGCGCCAACCTGTTCTTCGAAGACGAACAGTTGAACCAGTACATCGGTGCCGGGGCGCTCTCGGCCCAGGTCGATGACTATAACGGTGACAACTTCGACCATACCGGGCTGGGCTTCATCGGTGGCGCGGGTATCCTGGTGGTGGCCCGCGGGGCGCGGCCGATCGGCAATGCCGATGCCGTGCCACCGGGCACTCCCCGCTGGGGCAGCGCCTGGAAAAAAGCCTACACCCACGCCTTCCAGAACGGCACGTTCATTTTTGGCCAGGGCACCAGCTACTCCCACGTCGACAGCTACCTCGACCTGGACCCTGAATATAAGGATGCCCACGGCGACCCGCTGATTCGCGTGACCTTCGACTACAACGAAAACGATCGCCGCTCAGCCATATTCATCGAAAACAAAAGTGTCGAGATTGGCAAGGCCATGGGCGCCAAGATCGTCAACGGCTTCGATTCGGCGGCGGTCAACTACGGCCCCTACCTGCCGGCCAGTGACCACACCATTGGTGGTGCGGTGATGGGGCTGGACCCTCACACCAGTGCCTTGAACCGCTACCAGCAAAGCTGGGACGTGCACAACGTATTCGTGCTGGGCGCCTCGTCGTTCCCCAACAACGCCGGCTATAACCCCACCTCAACCATCGGCGCGCTGAGCCTATGGACGGCCAAGGCCATTCTGGAACAGTACTTGGCCAAGCGCGGCCCGCTGGTGGAGGTGCCCGCATGATCACCCGTAAACGCTTGGCCCGCGTGGCCACCGGCAGCTCGTTGGCGGCGCTGCTGATGCTCAACATCGGCGTGGCCCGAGCGGCTGAAGCGATTGCCGTGCCCGGCCAACAGAACGGCACCAGCGAGGGCGTCAACGCCCCCGCCACTCGTGAAGACCCCGCCGTAACCCGTGGCCGCTACGTGGCCATCGCCGGCGACTGCGCCGCCTGCCACACCGACCCGCACCAGGGCAAGCCGTTCGCCGGTGGCTATGCGTTGGAAACCCCCTTCGGCACGCTGTTGGCCAGCAATATCACCTCCGACAAGCGCACCGGCATCGGCGCCTGGACCGAGGCGCAGTTCACCCGCGCGGTACGCGAAGGCAAGGGCCGCGACGGGGAAAACCTGTACCCAGCGATGCCCTACAACGCCTATGTAAAAGTCAGCGACCAAGACATGCATGACCTGTGGGCCTACATGCAAACGATACCGGCGGTGGACAACGAGGTGGTGTCCAACCAACTGCCTTTTCCGTTCAACATCCGTTTGATGATGATGGGTTGGAACCTACTGTTCTTCGACCAGACCCCCTTTGTACCGCAGCCCGGTGCCACGGCGCAGGTGAACCGCGGCGCCTATCTGGTACAAGGCCTGGGCCATTGTGCGGCCTGCCATACGGCGAAAAACTTTTTGGGCGGCGACAAGGCCGGGGCCTTCCTGCAGGGCGGCGACCTGGCGGGCTGGCACGCCCCTGAGATCACCAGCAACGCCTACGTGGGCGTCGGTGGTTGGTCGCCAGCGCAGATCGTCCAGTACCTGAAAACCGGTAGCAACGGTGTGGCGGTCGCGTCTGGGCCGATGGCCGAAGCGGTGACCAACTCGACCCAGCATATGACCGATGACGACCTGATGGCCATTGCGGTGTACCTGCGAAACATCCCGGGGTCCACGGCAACCAAACCGCAACCGCTGGCCGCCGCCGACAGCGTGATGAAACAGGGCGCCAACGTTTATTCGGCGAACTGCTCGGCCTGCCACAACAGCGATGGCAAAGGCATCAGCGGCATAGCCTCGGGGCTTGCCAACAACCCGGCGCTGGAGTCGGCCAACCCCCAGACGCTGTTGACCACCGTGCTGCAAGGTGGCCGCGGGGCCGTGACCCTGAGTAACCCCACCAGCGGCGCCATGCCCAGCTTCGCCTGGAAGCTCTCGGACCAGCAGGTCGCCGCGGTGGCCACCTATATCCGCAACACCTGGGGCAACGCCGCCCCTGCGGTCAAGGCGGAGCAAGCCGCACAGGTACGCCAGGCCCTCCAATTGCCGGGGCAACTGGCCGCCAGCAACGCCTCCCACTGAAAACAGCCCGCCGCTGGCACCCATCAGCGGCGGGCGACACACCAAGGAACCACCTCCATGCCACACTCCACTGCCCGCCGCCCACCTCGGCGCCTGTTGATCCCGCTGCTTGTTTCAGCCTGCGCCGCTTCAGGCTGGAGCGCCGGCGCGCTGGCCACCGGCGCCTTCAGTGTCGATTCCCCGTGGATGACCGGCGACTGGGGCGGTTTGCGCACCGCGTGGCTAAACCAGGGCGTCGACATTCAGATGGGCTACACCGGTGAGTCGGCCACCAGCCTGCACGGCGGCTATAACCGCCATGATCGGGCCACCCGCTACGCCGACCAGTTCAACCTGGGCGCTAACATCGACCTGCAGAAGCTGCTGGACTGGGATAACACCGCATTCAGTATTTCGTTGACCAACCGTAACGGCGACAACATCAATGACAAGCTCAGCGACCCACGGGCCACCGGATTGGGCTCGACCCAGGAAATCCAGGGCCGGGGCAGCGCCACCCGGCTCAGCGAATTGTGGTTGAGCAAGGGCTGGTTGGGCGACACGCTGAACATCAAGGCCGGGCGGCTGGCGGTCAGCGATGACTTCGCCGTGGAAGACTGCTCGTTCCAGGGCCTGGCCTTCTGCGGTTCGCAGCCGGGTAACTACGTCGACAGCATCTACAACGGGCCGATCAGCCAGTGGGCCGTTCGTGTTCGCTACCGCCTGACCCCAGAGCTTTACGCCCAAATCGGCGCGTTCAACATCAACCCCTCGGGCCTGGAAAACGACAACGGCTTCAAGCTCAACGGTGCTGGCACCACCGGCACCCTGGTCCCGGTCGAGGTAGTGTGGGCGCCGACGGTCAATCAACTGCCGGGCGAGTACCGCATCGGTTACTACCACAGCAGTGCCAACGGCACCGATGTGTACAAAGACCGCAACAATCTGCCTGCCGCGGTCACTGGCAATGGCTACCGCAGCGATGCCAGCCGCCACGGTTTCTGGCTGGTGGGCAAGCAGCAACTCACGCAGGTCAACGGCAACACGGCACGCGGCCTGACCCTGACGGCCAGCGCCACCTTCCAGGACCGAGCGACCACGCCGGTCGACAGTTACCAAAAAGCCAGCTTGGTCTACAAAGGGCCTTTTGCCGCCCGCCCCACCGACACCCTGGGCTTCGGCGTCGCCCGCGTGCACGCCAGTTCGTTGTTCCTGCGCAACGCCAAGGCGGCCAATGCGCAAAGCGGCCTGGGTTACGACAACACAGGCTACGTGCCTGAACAGCACACGGAATACGTGTCTGAACTGAACTACGGTATCCAAGCCACCCGGTGGCTGAACGTGATGCCGAACCTGCAATACATCAAGCACCCGGACGGCGTGCGCGAGGTCGACAACGCGCTGGTGCTTGGCGTGCAGGTGCAATCGCAGTTCTAGAGGGCGTCTGGGCGGTTTGGCGGGCGAATGTTGTTGCCGGGCAAGGCGCCCCGAGCCGCTATAGGCCCTATATGCACTAAATGTATCTGCGCTCGGTGGTGCTG
This sequence comes from Pseudomonas typographi, assembly GCF_014694385.1. Classification (GTDB taxonomy): domain Bacteria; phylum Pseudomonadota; class Gammaproteobacteria; order Pseudomonadales; family Pseudomonadaceae; genus Aquipseudomonas; species Aquipseudomonas typographi. The sequence continues at coordinate 15,797 of NZ_JAAOCA010000058.1, forward strand.
CGTTGAAAACAGGCACGGATGTAATCACGGAATGCTCATTTACAACCAGTAAACCCGAATGCGGGCTCAGTCCGCTTCCTCGCCTGTTTCCGCCTTGCCTCACCTTTGTTCGAAACCATCGTACAGAGCTTAGTGTGGTAACAAGGCACGGCAACTCGATCCGGCAACAATAAGTTGCTATTAAACAGCTACTGCGCAATTTTTTTCACAGTAGCCGAAGAACGCCTCCTCCGTAAGTCGAAAACTTAAGTAATAGTTATTTATTAACTCATTACGTTTGCACTGGTTAAAGTCATTGCCCTTCATGGATCCTATTTCCAGGCAAGAGGACTTCACCATGCACAGCCGTCATTTTGCGCCGGCACCAGGCCAGCCGAGGGCAAGTACTCATGCTGGCCGGCGGTAGCTTCATCAAGCTCGACCCAGGCGGCGTCACCCTGCTCGGGCAGATCAAGGCCAATGGCGGCGGCGCGCCGGGCATGGGCGAGGGCGCGGCACCCGCGCTACCCACCCTGGCCCAGCCCGCCGAAGGCGCGCCTACGGGCAAACC
>NZ_JAAOCA010000059.1 GCF_014694385.1 Pseudomonas typographi
TTCGAGCATTACAACGAGCAGCATCCGCACAGCGCTTTGAAATATCGGTCGCCGAGAGAGTTTAGGCGCTTGGCAGCAGCATCAATTTAACGGGGAGTTGGTGTCCGGTTTGGTAGGGGCAAGTCCAACAAGCTGTTAGACCTACTCGAAACAGGAGAGATCACAGCGGGCGCTGTTAAGGTATTCCGGCAGATCCTCCTTGGATTGGCTGGTCGGAACATTTGGTTTGGCAAGCTGGCCGACATCGGGACCAAACGGGAGATCGGAGACTTGACCCGCGCTGACTTAATCCGTGTGACCCGACAAGGGAAGACGCTGCCCACCAAGGTGACTGTGCATCCATGGTACGGCTGGCGCGGCGACCTGATGAGTCGGCAGTCCTATATTGGTGCATGGATCGGCATTGCCAGCGACTGATGTCAAGGTTCCGAAACTGCTACCAACACATGGCTGGAGACCATACCCACTGTGGGGCCTCGAATCTGCCCATATATATAAAAGACCAACTTGGAGGCCCCATGAGGACGTCCGGTAAGAAGGGAGGTTGTGATGAATATCACCTCCCCTCGAAAAGGACATTTTGAAGGAACCTCTCCGCTTCACGTCAACGAGCCCAAGTCTGGGCCGATTGAGACCTCTCGCCCGTCGCTGGGCAAGCGCCAGCTTGATACTGGTAGTCAACCAAACAGAGTCTTTCTGATTGTTCCCTGTGCCACTCGCCAGAACCCTTGTCGTGGGTCTCTGTGCTGGCCCGTGGGAGCGAACTCAGGGAGCAATCAAAAGGAGAACCGACACTATGTTAACCAACACCCAAACTGAGCTGCTGCCTATCGTTATCGAAGGGCACACCTTCAAGCCGAACGCTGAGGGCCAGTGGGACCATAACGAAATCCACCGTGGATTGGGCCTGCCTGAATCCAAACGACCGTCCGAGTGGCGCAACGCTATTGCCGCTGAGTTACGAACCTCCGGAGATTTGCGGAGCTTTGACGGTAGCGGGACCTTTGGCACTGAGGCCGGGACCATAGCCTACGCTATGTGGGTCTCAACCGAGTTCTACCGGATGGTCATACACGCTTTCGTGACCATGCGTAACGACTCCATCCTGAGCGCCCGTATGGCCCTGCTGGCCGCCGCTGAAGCAGACACCAAGCTCGCCAAGGCTGTCCCTAAGGCTGACCTGATCGACACCCGCCTGACTGGCCTCGGGATCACCTGGAGCCAAGCCTGCAAGCTGGCCGGAGTGACCAAGCCTCAACTGGCTAAGCAGTATCTGGTCTACATCGAGCGGTTCATCTCCAAGGATCACCCGACCGAATATCGCAAGATCCTCAAACCGTCCCCAACAGGCTTCTCGCTGGGCTACTTCAAGTCCTGCTCCCTGAGCTTTGGTAATGAAGATGGCTACCGTGTCACCGCCAAAGGTCTTGCATGGCTCCAAGGGAAAGCTCAAGAGATCAATACGGCTATCGTTCAGAGGGCTCGTAGAGAGACTGCTGTGCGCCGCAAGAAGTAACCCCAACAGGAGCCCCATGGACAAGCTACAGGCTGTCCATTTGGTCCTGTGGCTGTGGACGCATAGGCGCCATCGACTACCGTAAGGCCCCCCAATGGGAAAATGCAGAAAATTTGGGAATGACCATCTCATTGAGTAACACCGCGCAGGTTCCCCCGTGTGCCCTCGCGCAGGTGCCCATGCCCGAATGGGGTCCTTATCGCGCCCATGTGCGTCGCTGCAAGAACCCTTTCGACTGTCACAAGTCCTGTACCAACCCCTGTCACAACTCGTTGCCAAACACCTGCTGACCTCGTTAGGATGAGCCTCCCTTTCTCCTTCCAGACTCTCAGTCCGCAAACCGAAGATCCCGCGTTTCCCCCAGCAACAATGGGCCATTCAGCTCAGTCACTTCCCTGATGTAATCCCACAACAGGGTGATCCGCTTGAGCTTCCTCAGGTCTTCGCGGCAGTACATCCAAAACTGCCGGGTGATGTCGATCTCATCGGCCAGCAGCGGCAGCAGGCGTTTGTCTTGGGCCGCTAGAAAGCAGGGCAATATCGCCAGGCTACGCCCTTGCAGCGCCGCCACATATTGCGCAACTACGCTGGTGCTTCGCAGCCCCGCATGGGCATTGGGCAGGATAGGGCTCAGGTACAACAGCTCCGGGCTAAAAGCCAAGTCGTCCACGTAGCTCACGAAGGGGTGCCCGGCCAATTGCGCCACGCTGTTCACCGGCCCGTGGCGTTGCAGGTAGGCGTCGCTGGCATAAAGGCGCAGGCGATAATCCGCCAGTTTGCAGCACACATAGGGCCCGTGCTCAGGCCGCTCCAGGGCAATGACGATGTCGGCCTCGCGCTTGGACAAGCTGATGAAGTGCGGCAGCGGCAGGATGTCCACGGAGATAGCCGGGTAGGCCTCGACGAACCGGCTTAGCAGAGGGGTGATGAAAAAACTGCCGAAACCTTCGGTACAGCCCATGCGCACATGCCCAGACAACGCCAGGCCAGAGCCGCTGACTTGCTCGCACGCCATGTGCAGCATGCTCTCTATGGGTTCGGCATAGTCCAGTAGGCGTTGCCCTTCACGGGTCAGCAAAAAGCCGCTGGTGCGGGACTTTTCGAACAGCAATGTACCCAAGGCTTTTTCCAGGGCGCTGATGCGCCGCGACACGGTGGTGTAGTCGACCCCCAGGCGCCGTGAGGCGCTGCTGGCCTTGCGGGTGCGGGCCACTTCGAGGAAGAACTTGAGGTCGTCCCAATTCAACGATGCCAGCGATGTGAGATCTTTTTGCATGTTGGTTCGGCTTTTATCTGCATTTTTGTTGGAGTTTTGCATATCTATACTTCAGCCATGCGGCGCGCGCCAGCCCCCGGCGCGACACCCACCTAACGCACAACAATAATCAAGCGGAGGTCACATGAACGCATCGCTGCAACCCCTGGCCGGGCAGGCCGAAACCCTCAAGTTGCTGATAGGCGGCCAATGGGTGCAATCTCAGACACAACAGTGGCAAGACGTGGTCAACCCTGCCACGCAGCAAATACTGGGGCGGGTGCCCTTTGCCACCGCTGGCGAAATCGATGCCGCGGTGAATGCCGCCCAACGGGCGTTTGCCTCCTGGCGCAACACGCCGGTGGGTGCACGCATGCGCATTATGCTCAAGTTGCAGGCGCTGATCCGCGAGCATAGCCCACGCATTGCCAAGGTACTGAGCGCGGAGCAGGGCAAGACCCTGGCCGATGCCGAGGGCGATATTTTCCGTGGCCTGGAGGTGGTGGAGCATGCTTGCTCCATTGGTTCGCTGCAAATGGGCGAGCACCTGGAGAACGTGGCGGGCGGCGTGGACACCTACACTTTGCGACAGCCCATCGGCGTATGCGTGGGGATTACCCCGTTTAACTTTCCAGCGATGATCCCGTTGTGGATGTTCCCCATGGCAATCGTCTGCGGTAACACCTTCGTGCTCAAGCCGTCGGAACAAGACCCCATGTCTACCGCGCTGCTGGTCGAACTTGCCCTGCAAGCGGGTATTCCGGCGGGTGTGCTGAACATGGTGCACGGCGGCAAGGAGGTAGTCGATGCCCTCTGCACCCACCCCCAGGTCAAGGCGGTGTCGTTCGTAGGCTCCACGGCAGTGGGCACCCACGTGTACGACCTCGCCGGCCAACATGGCAAGCGTGTGCAGGCCATGATGGGGGCTAAGAACCACGCAGTGGTGTTGCCCGATGCCAACCGCGAACAAACCGTCAACGCCTTGGTGGGGGCCGCCTTTGGTGCCGCGGGCCAGCGTTGCATGGCCACCTCGGTGGCGGTGCTGGTAGGCGCGGCCGGCGAATGGGTGGCCGACCTCAAGGCGCTCGCGCAAAAGCTCAAGGTCAGTGCTGGGCACGAACCGGGTACCGATGTGGGGCCAGTGGTGTCGAAGCAGGCGAAAGCGCGTGTGCTGAGCTTGATCGACAGCGGTGTGGCCGAAGGCGCAGTGCTGGAGCTCGACGGCCGGGGTGTACAGGTGCCGGGGTATGAAGAAGGGAATTTCATAGGCCCTACCTTGTTTAGCGGCGTGCGCACCGACATGCGCATCTACAAGGAAGAAATATTCGGCCCGGTGTTGCTGGTGTTGTGTGTCGACACCTTCGACGAAGCCATCGCCCTGGTGAACGCCAACCCTTTTGGCAACGGTACGGGTTTGTTCACCCAAAGTGGCGCCGCCGCGCGCAAATTCCAGAATGAAATCGACGTCGGCCAGGTTGGTATCAATATACCAATTCCGGTACCGGTGCCGTTCTTCAGCTTCACCGGCTCCCGTGGCTCGAAGCTCGGCGACCTGGGGCCCTACGGCAAGCAGGTGGTGCAGTTCTACACCCAAACCAAGACGGTGACTTCACGCTGGTTCGACGACGACAGCGTGAACACCGGGGTTAACACCACCATTCACCTGCGCTAGGAGAACGGCCATGCGAATTGCATTCATCGGCCTGGGCAACATGGGCGCACCTATGGCGCGCAACCTGATCAACGCCGGCCACCGGTTGCAGGTGGTGGACGTGAACACGGGCGCGCTTGAACAACTGGCCGCGCAAGGGGCGCAGATCGCCGCGACACCTGGGCAGGCCGCGGCCGAAAATGAACTGGTCATCACCATGCTGCCAGCCGCACGCCACGTGCGTGAGGTGTACTTTGGCGAAAGCGGCGTGCTTGCGGGCATCCGTGCGGGCACCCTGGCCGTGGACTGCAGCACCATCGACCCCACTACGGTGCGTGAGGTCGCTGCCGCGGCGGCCAAGGCCGGGGTAGACCTGGCCGACGCGCCCGTTTCCGGAGGCACGGGCGGGGCGGCGGCCGGCACGTTGACGTTCATGGTCGGCGGCAGCGCAGAGGCATTCGCTCAGTTGCAACCGGTGCTGGCGCAAATGGGCCGTAACATCGTTCATTGCGGTGAAGTGGGAACGGGGCAAATCGCCAAGATTTGCAACAACCTGCTGCTTGGCATTTCGATGATCGGTGTCGCCGAAGCCATGGCCTTGGGGCATGCGCTGGGGATCGACACCCAGGTGCTGGCTGGGATCATCAACAGCTCAACGGGTCGTTGCTGGAGCTCCGACACCTACAACCCTTGGCCAGGGGTGATCGATACGGCGCCGGCATCGCGCGGCTATACCGGTGGCTTCGGTGCCCAATTGATGCTCAAGGACCTTGGGCTAGCCACCGAAGCGGCCCGGCAAGCGCAGCAGCCGGTGGTGCTGGGCGCTGTGGCACAGCAGTTGTACCAGGCCATGAGCCTGCGGGGGGAGGGGGGCTTGGATTTTTCGGCGATCATCAATGCTTACCGGCGGTTCGAGTAAGCCCTTGAATGCGGGTGGGGTCATGGGCGTTAACGCATGATCCTGCCCTTTTCATTACGCACGTCGTAGATAAACTGTACGGCTTCTTCGTGGCTCAACTGGCCCCGTGTGCGTAACTCCTTGATGCTGCCCATGATTTCGCCGATGGTCGTGGCCAGGCTGCGGTGCGGCTCGCGATGCAGGTTGCGGATACGCTCGGTCAGGCGCTCGCGAACCGGTTGGGTGGCGTAGGCTGTTGCGTCTGGGTCACTCATGCCGAACTCCTTCTCTATAGACGTGGACACAACCGCATCCTCCTGATGGCAGGCCTAGTTTATAAACGATCGCATCCGGTTGCGTCGCCCTGCCCGACGCACGGCTAAACAGAGGGGGCAGCCAGTGGCAGCACGAACTTTCGCGGCGCTGTTTGCGGTGGTGCCGTGCTGCCACCCCTTGCCACGGTGTCGCGATGGCAGGTCACGGCGCTTTGCACGGCAGCCACATTCACGCGGCAATGTTTGTGCCGGCGCCTCAAGCCCCCGCTAGAACGTGCCGGGGTAGGCGCCGCCGTCGATCAGCAGGTTTTGTCCGGTAATATACCCCGCGGCCGCCGAGCAGAGGAACGCGCAGGCCGCGCCGAACTCTTGGGCCTGGCCAAAGCGCTGCGCCGGAATGCCCTCACGGCGTGTTTGCGCCAATGCCTCCACGGGCTCGCCGCTGGTTTGCGCCGCCACCGCCAGGTTTTTTTGCAGGCGTGCCGTATCGAAAGCACCCGGTAGCAAGTTGTTCAGTGTCACGTTGTGCCCTGCTAGGCTTGGCTGGCGGGCAAGCCCTGCAACAAAGCCGGTGAGCCCGCTGCGGGCGCCATTGGAAAGGCCGAGAATGTCGATCGGTGCTTTCACCGCCGCCGAGGTAATGTTCACCACCCGCCCGAAGCCACGCTGGGCCATGCCGTCGACCGTGGCCTTGATCAGTTCGATGGGCGTCAGCATGTTCTGCTCCAACGCTTTGACCCAGTCGCTGCGTTCCCACTCGCGGAAATCGCCGGGCGGCGGGCCGCCGGCATTGTTGACCAGGATATCGACCTGGGGGCAGGCGCGCAGCACTGCGTGGCGTACTTCTGGCAGGGCAATGTCGCCGGCGACGGTGCGCACCTCGATGCGCGGGTCAAGGGTACGTAACGCTTGTGCCGCGACCTCCAGGGTGTGGGCTGTGCGGGCGTTGATGACCAGGTTCACGCCCTCGCCAGCCAACGCCTGGGCACAGCCTAAGCCCAAGCCCTGGCTGGCGGCGCATACCACGGCCCAGCGGCCGGCAATCTTATAGTCCATCTTGCAGCTCCTTGTGCAGTGGTTAAACTGCCCCAGCCTAACCCGTGGCCACCGGCGGTAAAAGCGCCAATGTAGGTTTCGATAGCTGAGCTTTTACCGCAAATAAGCGCTTCAACTATTTGATTAGTTCAGGATCATCGTCCTTAATGACGCTACGAAAAGCCAACTAGGAAATGACGATGCGCTCGTTATTCTTCAAGCTGTTGGCCACCGGCGTGGCGCTGGTGGCCAACGCCGGTGCCTGGGCCGCCGTGCTCGAGGCCGGTGCGGTGGCCGCGCCGGACCGCTATGGCGCCGAGGTGGCGGCGCACGTGCTCAAAGAGGGCGGCAATGCGGTGGATGCCGCAGTGGCCACGGCCTTTACCTTGGCGGTTACCTACCCTGAAGCGGGTAACATCGGCGGGGGAGGCTTCATGACGCTGTACATGAACGGCAAGCCGTATTTTCTCGATTACCGCGAAACGGCGCCAGAGGCTGCCAGCCGCGACATGTACCTGGATGCCAAGGGCGAAGTGGTGCCCAACCTGAGCCTGGTCGGTGCCAAGGCCAGTGGCGTGCCAGGCACGGTCAAGGGCTTGTGGGAGGCGCACCGGCGCTTTGGCAAATTACCCTGGGCGACGTTGCTCGAACCTGCCATCGGCTACGCGCGCAATGGCTTCACGGTCGCCAACGGGCAGTACCAGTACCGCGAAAACGCGCTCGCGCTGTTCAAGGATCAAACCAACTTTCGCCAGTACTTCGGGGCCATGAAGGCCGGCGAGAGCTTTCGCCAGCCGGAACTGGCCAGCACCCTCGAGCGCATCGCCCAGGAGGGGGGCGATGAGTTCTACCAAGGCCAAACCGCCCAATTGCTGCTGGCGCAAATGGGCCGCGACAAGGGCTTGATCACCCGCGACGACCTGGTCAATTACAAGGCCCAATGGCGCGAGCCGCTGCACATCGATTGGCGCGGCAACAATATCTACACCGCGCCGCTGCCCAGCTCTGGCGGCATCGCCCTGGCGCAGCTACTGGGCATAAAAGAAGTTCGCGCCGCGGACTTCAAGGGCGTGCCACTGAATTCGGCCAAGTACATCCACCTGTTGGCGGAAATCGAAAAGCGCGTGTTCGCGGATCGCGCCAATTACCTGGGCGACCCAGACTTCAACCAGGTGCCCGTGAACAAGTTGATGGCCCCGGCCTACCTCATTACCCGTGCAGCCGAGGTCAATACCAGCGCCATTTCGCCCACCGAGGGCGTGCACCCTGGCTTGGAGTCGGCCCAAACCACGCACTTTTCGATTGTCGACCAAGACGGCAATGCAGTCAGCAACACTTACACCCTCAATTTCGATTTTGGCAGCGGCGTGGTGGTGCAGGGTGCAGGCTTTCTGTTGAACGATGAGATGGACGACTTCAGTTCCAAGCCGGGGGTGGCCAACGCCTTTGGCTTAGTCGGTGGCGATGCGAACGCCATTGCGCCGGGCAAACGCATGTTGTCTTCGATGAGCCCGACCATCGTTACCCGCGACGGCCAGGTGACCTTGGTGATTGGCACGCCGGGCGGCTCGCGGATATTCACCACGGTGTTCCAAGTGCTCAACAACCTGTACGACTTCCACATGCCGCTGCAAGAGGCCGTCGGTGCCCAGCGCGTGCATCATCAGTTGCTGCCCAAGGATACGATCTTCTATGACGCCTATCGGCCATTGCAGGGCGAAGTGGCACAGGCGCTCACCGGCATGGGCTATACGCTCAAGGACCAAGGCTGGCTGATGGGCAATGTGCAAGCGATCCGGGTCAAGGCGCGCCAGGTCGAGACCGGGGTAGACCCGCGTGGGCGTGGTGTCGGGCTGATCGTGCGAGGGGGCTCGGCGCCATCGAGCGGGCAATAAAAAACCCGCCGGGGCGGGTTCTTCAGTACCAGACCATTCCAACGTCCTGTCGGCGGCCTCCCAGGCCAATGGTCGATCATCCTTGATACTCGCAGTGCGATCCGGCGCTGCGTTTGGTAGGTGTAGAGTAGGCTTTCGGTAGCCGCCGTAATAGTCGATATTCTCGCAACGTTGTGTAAGACATTCGCTATACGACTGGCAGCCACCGCCCGGTTATACCCGGAAGTGGTTGACCAATTGTTGTAGTTGGTTGCCCAGCCTTGCCAACTCCACACTGGAGGCCGCGGTTTGCTCACTGGCCGCGGCGGTTTGTTCCGACACGTCGCGCACATTGACCACACTGCGGCTGATCTCTTCAGCCACTGAACTTTGCTGTTCGGCCGCGGCGGCGATTTGCTGGTTCATCGCCTGAATGCTCGATACCGTTTGGGTAATACTGCCCAAGGCGCCGCCGGCCTGGCGAGTGAGCGCCACGCTGCTGTCGGTGAGTTCGCGGCTGCTGTCCATAGCCTTTGCCACATGCTGCGTTCCGGCTTGTAGGGCGGCCACCAGCGCTTCGATCTCTTGCGTGGACTTTTGCGTGCGTTGCGCAAGGCCGCGTACTTCATCGGCGACCACGGCGAAACCGCGCCCGGCCTCGCCAGCCCGTGCGGCTTCGATGGCGGCGTTCAAGGCCAACAGGTTAGTTTGCTCGGCGACCGCTTTGATCACATCCATCACCGAGCCGATCTTGTCGCTTTCAGCCTGCAATTGCTCCATGGCACCGCTGGAGCGGCGCACTTCCTCGGCCAGCCGCTCGATTTGGCCAATGGCCTGGCCCACCACGTTGTCACCTTCGCGGGCTTGTTCGTCGGCCTGCGTGGCTGCCTGCGAAGCTTGCTCGGCGTTGCGCGCCACTTCCTGCACGGTGGCGGCCATCTCATGCATGGCGGTGGCGACCTGGTCCGTCTCGACCTTCTGGCTGTTCACCCCGGCGCTGGTCTGTTCAGTGACCGCCGACAGCTCCTCGGCGGCATTGGTGATTTGGGTGACGCTGTCGTGTATTCCTCCGATCAACTGGCGCAAGGTCTGGTTCATGCTGCCGACTGCCCGTTGCAACGCGCCGATCTCGTCGCGGCGCTCAGTTTGAAGTTCTTGGGTGAGGTCGCCCTCGGCAATGCGTGCGACAACCTCCAGGGTTTGCTGCAACGGCCGGGTAATCAGGCGGGTTATCCATAGCGCGGCAAGCACGCCGAGCACCAGCGCCAGCAGCGTGGCCCCTGCCAGTATCATTTGTGAGCGGGCGCTGTCGGCCGCGCTCAGGGCCACTTGGCGTTTAACCAACTCGCTATTGGATTGCACCATCGCATTGCCGTAATCCCCCAGGCGCTTGCGCAGTTGCGCCATCTGGGTGTTGATGTCGCGAAAGCGCTCCACCGATTGGCGGTAGCCCTGCAGTGCGCTGGCAAAGGCGCTAAGGTCGGCCTGTTCGCTAGGTGCCTGGTCGATCATCGCCTGCACCTGGGCTTGGGTCTTGTCCATTTGGGCGAAGGCGGTTTGTTCGGTTTTGGCGGTCACGTTGTTGGTGTAGCCGCGGACCTCGTAGCGAACCAGTTGCAGTTGTTCTTTGGTAAACGCAGCCACCTGCTCGCGGGCCTGGCGCTGCGGGTCTTCAGTGCCCATGGCCTGCGTTTGCGCCTGGGTTTGGGCTACCTGCTTGTTCACCACTTGCGCGGTGGCAGTCATCTGGTCCCGCGCGTTGCTGGCATCGTGATAAGCCGCCAGCAATTGTTTGAGCTCGTCGCCATAGCGCTGCCCGAGATCATCCTGCTGGCGCAGCAACTGCGTGTTTTGCTCGGTGTTGAACTTACTGCGCATGCTACCGAGGTGCTGGCGATAACGGTCAAACAACGTAAGGGTGGCCGCACCGACGGCGTCGTCAGCACTGAGCATGTACTCCAGGCGGCTGATGCGCAGTTCATTGAGCTGGTTCTGCAGTTCGGACACGTCGCTGACGCGGTCGGTGCGTTCGATCATGGCGCCAAGGCTGGCCCAGGCGGCCACCGCCAGCGATACCGTCATGGCCAGTACCACGCCAAAACCCAGGGCGAGTTTTGCCCGGACACTGATATTGCCAAACCACCCAGCCATCGATTGCTCCTAAGCCTTCGCTGTTAACGTCCGATCCGAGCGGCGCAGGAAGCCGCTACAAGCACCATTGCTGTTAGTTATCGGCCGTTAAACGCACTGCTGAAGGTAAGGCGGCGGAATTCATCTATATGAGTAGTGGAATCGGGACTTGCTTCACAAAAACGGCGCGAAAAAAAGGCGCGGTATGAACCGCGCCTTTGCCAAGCGGCAGATGGGAAGACTGGCCGATCAGGCGATGGCGTCGCTGCTCCATTCGCCATTGACCAGCCGGCGCAAGCCGAGTGGGTTGGCGTTTTGCAGCGCTTCGGGCAGCAGCGCGTCCGGGTAGTTCTGGAAGCAGATCGGCCGCAGGTAACGGTCGATCGCCAGGGTGCCTACCGAGGTGCCACGGGCATCGGAAGTGGCGGGGAACGGCCCACCATGGACCATCGCATCGCTCACTTCAACGCCGGTGGGGTAGCCGTTGACCAGGATGCGGCCGACCTTGTGCTCAAGCACGGGCGCCAGCCAATTGTAGGCTTTGAGGTCGGCCTGTTCGCCGATCAAGGTGGCGGTCAATTGGCCACGCAGCGCCAACAGCGCTTGCTTGAGCTGGGCGTCGTCTTCGACTTCGATCAGCACGGTGGTGGGGCCGAACACTTCCTCTTGCAGCAACGGGTCGCCGTTGAGAAGCAGGCTCACGTCCGCTTTGAACAACTGCGCATGGGCTTGGTTGCCTTCCTGCGCCTGGCCGGCGAGGTGCGCCACGCCGTTGTGGTCGTTCAAATGCTGCACACCCTTGGTGTAGCTGCGCAAGCCACCGGCATTGAGCATGGTTTGCGGCCCCTGGGCTGCAATGGCGGCCTTGAATTGTTCGACGAAGGCGTCCAGCGCGGCTGAGCGCACGCCGATGACCAAGCCAGGGTTGGTGCAGAACTGCCCAGCGCCCATGCATACGGAGCCTGCCAGTTCTTTGGCCACTGCTTCGCCACGCACTTTGAGCGCCTCTGGCAGCAGGATCACCGGGTTGATGCTGGACATCTCTGCAAATACCGGGATCGGCTCTGGGCGTTCGGCCGCCAGTTTGCACAGGGCCGTACCGCCACCGAGCGAGCCGGTGAAGCCGACGGCCTTGATGGCTGGGTGCTTGACGAGGTCTTCACCTACACCACTGCCGAAGATCATATTGAACACGCCTTTAGGCATGCCCGTGCGGGTGGCCGCACGCTCGATGGCGCCGCCGACCAGGTCGGCGGTGGCCATGTGGCCACTGTGCGCCTTGACCACCACCGGGCAACCGGCCGCGAAGGCCGAAGCGGTATCGCCACCGGCGGTAGAGAATGCCAGCGGGAAGTTGCTGGCACCGAACACGCCTACCGGGCCCACGCCGATGCGGTATTGGCGCAAGTCTACACGGGGCAGTGGCTTGCGATCAGGCAGCGCCAGGTCGATGCGCGCCCCCAGGAAGTCACCCCGGCGCAGAATGGTGGCGAACAGGCGCATTTGCCCGCTGGTACGGCCACGCTCCCCTTGGATGCGCGCGGCCGGCAGTGCGGTTTCGCGGCAAACGATGGCGACGAAGTCATCGCCCAGGGCGTCGAGTTCATCGGCGATGGCGTCAAGGAACTCGGCACGCCGTGCAGTGCTCAGTTGGCGAAACTCAGGAAAGGCAGCTTCAGCGGCGCGGGCAGCGGCATCGACTTCTTCCTTGGTTGCTTGGTAGAAGCTATACGGCAGCGCCTCGCCCGTGCTGGCATCGAGGCTTTTGAGCTTGGGCTCGCCCTTGCCACTGCGGCTGCCGGCGACGAAGTTTTGACCGAGAACATCAGGCATTGTTGTCTCCTTGTCGTGTTAACGGGGGGTATTCAATGACCAAGCGCCCTGGTGAGCGCCAGAGATGGAGTGATCTACCCTACCGAGGGTTCAACCACATGTTGGAAGCGTTGCCAGACATCATACAACCACATCCTTGCCCTCACAAGGTCGCCTTGGAGGGCAGCACAACCCCATGATAAAACCTTTTTGTGTCGTTTTTTGCAACAAATTGGCTGGCTCATGCCTACGGGCGCCAGAGGGATGGCCACTTGCTACTAACGTTGTTTACAGTGCCCATATGCCCCGCCCAGCGTGTTCACCCGGTAAGAGACCCCCCTGCCATGGCCGCTGTTTCGCTATTGATCTGTGATGATTCCACCATGGCACGTAAGCAACTACTGCGGGCACTTCCACAGGAGTGGTCGGTGTCCATCACCCAGGCCAGCAACGGCCGCCAGGGGTTGGCTGCGATCCGCCAGGGCTTGGGGCAGGTGGTGTTGTTGGACCTGACGATGCCTGAAGTGGACGGTTATCACGTGCTGGCGGCCATCCGGGCGGAGGGCTTGCAGGCCCAGGTGATCGTGGTTTCCGGCGACGTACAAGACGAGGCGGTACGGCGCGTGCTGTCGCTCGGGGCGGTCGCGTTCGTGAAAAAGCCCGCCGAGCCTGCTGAATTACGCCGCGTGCTGGCCGGCTGCGGCCTTCTGGTGCCGAGCCCAGGGCCGTTTTCGCCATTCCCCGGGGCCGACCAGAAAATCGGCTTTCATGATGCGTTTCGTGAAACGGTCAACGTCGCCATGGGGCGGGCAGCCGCCTTGTTGGCCAAGGTGTTGGGCGTATTCGTGCAACTGCCCGTGCCGAACGTGAATGTATTGGAAGTGGGCGAGCTGCACATGGCCCTGGCCGACGCGCAGGTGGGCGATCAATTAACAGCCATTTGCCAGGGCTATATCAGCGCGGGCATCGCCGGCGAAGCCTTGCTGATTTTTCACGACAGCAGCCTGGCCGACATGGCGCGGCTGATGAACCGTGAGTACAGCGAGCACTCGAATATGGAGATGTTGCTGGACCTGTCTTCGATCCTCATCGGTGCTTGCCTGAGCGGCATCGCCGAGCAGATCGACGTGGTGTTTTCCCAAAGCCACCCGCAAATCCTCGGCGAACATGCCCGCATCGACGAACTGATACGCGGCAACCAATTACGCTGGAAAAAAACCCTTGCGGTCGAAATCAGCTACAGCCTGGAAAACCACGACATCCACTTCGATTTGCTGCTGTTGTTCACCGAGCGCTCGGTGCAGCGATTGACCAGCAAGCTCGACTATCTGATGACCTGATCCATGAACAAACCCATCGAATTGACCGAGCTGCACTGGTTGTTGGCAATCACCCAGAGCATTGATGTGGGGGTAATGGTCTTCGACCTCGACTACCAGGTGCAGGTGTGGAACACCTTCATGGAGAACCGCTCTGGCGTGGCGCCGGCCGATGCACGTGCCCGCTCGTTCTTCGAACTGTTCCCGGAGGTGGACCGCCGTTGGTTCAGCAGCCGCGTAGAGAACGTGGTTACCTTGGGCACACCGTCGTTCACCATCTGGGAGCAGCGGCCGTACCTGGTGCGTTTCGATAACTACCAGCCGATCACCGGGCAGGAGGCGTTCATGTACCAGAACACCACGCTGTTCCCGCTGCGCTCCACCAATAACCAAGTAGAGCACCTCTGCCTGGTGATCTATGACGTCACCGACGTGGCCGTTAACCGCCGGCAACTGTTGTTGGCCAACGAGGAGCTGCAAAAACTATCGAGCACCGACCGCCTGACCGGCCTGTACAACCGCGGGCACTGGGAAGAAGCCCTCAAGCTCGAATATGCCCGGCATGCACGCTACGGCAACATGTCTTCGTTGATCATGTTCGATATCGACCACTTCAAGAAGGTCAACGACACCTATGGCCACCCCACCGGCGACAAAGTCATCCAGAGCGTGGCCAACGTAGTGCGTGAGCATGTGCGCGATGCCGACATCTGCGGCCGCTACGGGGGCGAAGAGTTCGCCCTGCTGTTACCCGACACCGACAAGGCCGGCGGGCTGGTCCTGGCCGAGCGCCTGCGCCATGCGGTAGAGGGCATGGCCGTGTCGCATGGCGGCAACGCCGTGAACTTCACCATCAGCCTGGGCGTAGCCGACTTGAGCCGGCCCGCGGTGGATTACAAAGAGCTGATCGAATGGGCCGACCAGGCGCTGTACGTGTCGAAAAAAAGCGGCCGCAACCGGGTAACGGTACATGGTTGAACCCGGCCCGAAGCTAATGCAAAGGCAGCAAACGGCAAGGCATTCTTGTGCTGTTCGCCGTCACCGTTAGGCTGCTTGGCTGGGTACGCCCAGGTTCCGTTAGCCCCGGCGTACCGGGCGGCGATGTTCAGCCGGGGCCCGACCTGCTAGATTGCGCGCCATGTTCACTGCCCGTCGTATTCGTGCTCGTGTGGCCTGGCTGTTATTCACGCTGGTGCTGCTCAATGGCTTGGCCTGTAGTTTCGGCCACGGCCAGATGATGGCTGCGCAGCCGGCCAAGGCGCCCATGGCGATGATGCAGCACAATGACCAGGGCCTGGCCGGCATGCACAAGCCCGCGCCGATGCAGGGTATGAAAACCCCCTTCGAAGACTGTTTCTTCGCAGGCTCCGTGCCGTTGGCACTGTTGGTGTTTGCAGCGCTCGGCTGGTTGTTGCGCACCCCCCAGCAATGCCCACCCCATGCC